>NZ_PJJJ01000027.1 GCF_002929495.1 Cryobacterium sp. Y82 | reverse complement strand
AGAATTCCCTCGCAGGAACCAGGCGGGCCCCACGTGCACACAGCACGCGAGGCCCGCCACATCGCACACCCCACCACAAACCCACTGCCCCACAACCCGAGCCCGCACCAGTGACCCAGCGCCGGCAGCCCCACCGTGGACACGGCGCTGAAAGTCACCAAGCCAACCGGCGCACTCGACTCGCTCGACTGATGGTGACTGGCCTGCTTTGCTTCCTGCGCCGCAGGGGATACTTCGCCTAGATCAGTACGAGATTGTTGATGACGTCAGCGGCACTTCTGTGCATGGGCTCTTGGCGCGAACGGGCGTGCGCACGGAGGCGTTTAAAGGCCTCATCCATATTGATGTTGTTGCGTGCCGCAATGACCCCCTTTGCCTGCTCGATGAAAACCCGGCTGTTTAGTGCGTGCTGAAGTTGAGCATTCACCGTCGCGTTTTTTCTAGCTGTGCGTTCGTGAAGGAGAGTGATGGTGGCAACGTCGGCCAGTGCCTGCCCGATGACCGCATCCTCATCACTCAACGAGCCTTTCCGATTTCGAAACAAATTCAGTGCGCCGATTGTATTTGGACGAAAGCGCATCGGAATGGCATGTACGGATTGAAAGCCTTGGGCCAGCGCCGCCGCCTGAAACTCGGGATAGTCGTTGCCGCCCGCTGCAATATCGCTCAGCGTGACTACCATGCCGGATCGATACGCGTCAAAGCAGGGACCGGCTCCGGCCTGGTGTTGAAGTACTTCGACACGGCGACTTTCCTCGCTCGTGGAGGCGATGACCTGAAGATTGCCACGTTGGTCCGCCAGCAGAAGACCCGCTGCCGTGGCGTCGAGCAACACAACACACTGATCAACCAAAGTACGCAGGAGATCAGCGGAATCGTACTCGCCCACGAGAGCGTCCGCCAGTTGCACAAATGCTCCGCTTACCAGGGAGGCGCGAGACAAGATCGTCATGCCTGCCATTCTGGACTTCATCCCACAATTGGTAACGACCTCTGCCCGAATCTCAGTGTTTTGGGAGGAAGGCTTCCTCCTGCGCGGCGACACCCTGTCGTTCTTCACGAGCGGTCTTACCGTTGGGGGTGATCAGCCAGCCGCCGTGGGTCGTCATTTCGACCATCGCGCTCTCGGCCGCGCTGGGCGACCGCCTCGGTGAGACCTTCGGCCGTTCGACGGCCGGCGCGTATTCGACCGCTGCGACTCCGGCGTGATCAGCCCCGAAAAGCATGGCGCGAACGCAGATGTTCTTTTGACTCGGCGCCGCCGTCGGATTCTTCACGGCCTGCGTGATCTATCAGGCAAGCCATCCGGCTTGAACCAGAACAGGTGCTTGACAGACCTCCAGGGCCATGTCAAACTCGACTCAGACCGCATGGTCGATCAACTACTGAATAAATATACACCAAACCGTGAGTAGTTTCAAGGGAGAAACCCATGCACAGCATCAAATTTCGTCCAAAATGTATGATCGTCACTGCAGCCGCGTTGTCGGCGGCTCTCCTCTTCACCGGCTGCAGCCCAACTGTCGTCCCAGCAGCCAACGTCGGTGACGGCAGCGACAATGGCAAAACGATTGGCATCGCGGTCGCGGACCAAAAGTCGCTTTTCTATGTCGCGGCCGTAGACGGAATGGAGCAGGCTGCGGACGAGGCCGGTTACAAGCTCGTCACGCTCTCCGCCAATAACAATTCCGGTCAGCAGGTCAACCAGGTTCAGGATCTGATCACCCAGCAGGTTGACGTGATCATTTTCATCGCCCAGGACGCGACGTCAGCTGCAGCCGGCGTCAAGCTGGCCAACGACGCCGGTATTCCCATCATCGCCGTCGACCAAAAGCCGGAGTCTGGCAACGGAAAACTTGCAACGTACATCGCGACGGACAGTGTCGCGGCAGCCGAGAAGCTGTGCACCTGGATGTTTGACCAGATCGGTGGCGCGGGCGACATAGCAATTCTCCAAGGCCCGCTTGGCTCCACTGCGGAGTTGCAGCGCAGCGAAGGCTGCGCGAACGCACTGGCGAACTATCCCGACGTCAAAGTTGTCGGTCAGGAATCAGCCGGGTGGGACGAGACCAAGGCATTCACTGCCGCACAGAACATCCTGACGGCAAATCCCAATTTGAAGGGAATTTTCGGCGAAAGCGACGCCATGGCTCTGGGCGCAGCTAAGGCAGCGCAGCAGGAGGGCCGCTCCGGCCTGGTCTTTGTGGGTATCGACGGATTCCCGACGATGTTCACGGCGGTCGCAGACGGACTCACCCAGGCCACAATGGCCCAGCAGCCGTATCTCATGGGGCAAATGTCCGTGCAGGATGCGGTGAAGATTGCCGAGGGAAACGGTAGCGACATTCCCGAACTCCAGTATCAGGACACGGTGCTCGTCACCAGCGAGAACGTTGCTGAAAACGATCCCGCAAAGTTCTACGGCCCTGACTTCAAGTAATCGAACATATCACCGGTGGGAGATGTCCAGACTTCGTTGGAATGTCTCCCACCGGTCCTATTCCGATCGCGATGAATGGATGACAGTGGTAGAGACACTAGAACAGACAATTGACGACGGCCAGGCACGCGGAGATTCTGCGGGTCTCATTTGCACCGGGCTCTCGAAAAGCTACTGGGGAATTTCCGTGCTCAAGGACGTCGACATGACGCTGCGGCCCGGAACCGTCATCGGACTCATCGGCGAGAACGGGGCCGGCAAGTCGACGACGTCGTCCATCATCGCGGGCATAGTGGAAGCCAATGGGGGCTCGATGACCATTGACGGTGTTCCCTACGAACCAGCTCGGCCTTCAGACGCATTGAAACACGGCGTTGCGCTTATCCATCAAGAGATTCGTATGGTTCCGGAGCTGTCGGTAGCGGAAAACATTTTCATTGGGCGGCTACCTCGGCGCCGAGGAGTGATTGACCGAAATCGCATCAACGACGAGGCGAAAGAATATCTCGAGCTCGTCGGTTCCCAGACAGACCCGCGCCGCCCCGTTGCAGGGCTTTCCATCGCGGCGCAGCAGGAAATTGAGATCGCACGTGCCCTCTCTCGAGAACCGAAATACATCATTTTCGACGAGCCCTCGGCTTCACTCGGACAATCCGAAACCCAGCACGTTTTCGCTCAAATTGCAGCTTTGAGACAACGGGGCGTTGGAATCGTGTACATCTCCCATCGCCTGGAAGAGATCAAAGAAGTCGCGGATACGATCGTGTGCCTCAGGGACGGCGCGTTGGTGGGAAATTGGCCAGCAAGTGAGATCACCAAAGACGAAATGGTCAAAGCAATGGTTGGCCGCGACTTCGTCTTCGCCCACCGGGCACCACAGGCCGCTACTGGCGAGATCGCACTGTCTGTCAAAGGACTGAGCAAGGCTGGGGTATTCGCGGGCATCGACTTCGATGTTCGGCGGGGTGAAATATTCGGTTTTGCTGGACTCGTGGGAGCTGGCCGGACCGAGGTGGTGCGCACCATCGCGGGGGCGGACCAGGCCGACGCGGGCGAGATCAGCGTGCGCGGCGAGGTCGTTCACATCAAAAACCCACGGTCGGGCATCGACGCAGGGATCGCGATGGTTCCCGAAGATCGGAAGGGCCAAGGTCTCAACCTGGACCGAACCGGCGCCGAAAACATCACCCTTCCGTGGGAGAAAAAGTTAAGCTCTGCCGGAATCATCACCAAGAAGAAGGTGACGGCCACCGCGAACAAGCTACGAGACTTCCTCGACATCCGCGGACGGCTCGACATCCCCGTAGGGTCTCTCTCTGGCGGGAATCAGCAGAAGGTGCTGCTGGCGAAGTGGCTGGTGAACGAGCCCAAGGTGCTCATTCTCGACGAGCCCACCAGGGGCGTCGACGTCGGGGCGAAGATGACGATCTACGAGACCATCAGAGCGCTAGCCGAAACCGGTGTCGGCGTCATCGTCGTCTCATCAGAACTTGAAGAAGTACTCGGCCTGTCGCACCGCGTGCTCGTGATGTCAGGTGGCCTCCAGCGTGCGATTCTCGACCGCGCGGACGCGACACCGGAAGTAGTCATGGCCCTTGCGCTCAGCAACGTGCCAAAAGAATCCCCACTCGAGTCGCCGATCGACGGCGAAGCAGAGTATCAAACGCCGATGAGAACACAGGAGAACTGAACCATGGCCATAGTCGACCGCAACGTCACACCACCTCGGCCAGACGCTACTCCTGCCCACGGCGCGGTCGCGCCGCCGTCTGTTACGTCCGACAACACCGGTCGGTTCCGGCGAACAATGAGCCAAATTCCCGGTCCCCTGATCGGCCTGATCGTCATCTTCGTCGCGCTCTCATTCCTCTCCGAGTACTTCCTGACCCCTCGCAACCTGCTCAATATCCTGAGCCAGGTTTCAGCTGTCGGCGTTATGTCGGTCGGAGCGCTCCTGATCATCCTCCTGGGCGGTATCGACCTCTCCGTTGGCTCCGTGCTGGCGCTCAGTTCGATGTCCATGGCCGCCATGTACAAAATGGCCGGGTGGCCGTTCGAGGTTGCGCTCCTCGCTGGCCTCGTCGTGGGTGCCCTCGTCGGTCTCATCAACGGCATCCTTACCGCCTACGGCAAACTGCAGCCGTTCATCGCAACGCTGGCAACTATGTCAGCAGCGGCTGGCCTCGCGTTGTTCATCACGAATGGCAACCCAATCACGGGGTTCCCCGACTGGTTCATTGCGGTTACGGCTACGAGCGTTCTCGGCCTTCCTATTGAGGGCGTCATTCTCGTCGCGATATTTGCTATTGCGGCATTCTGGCTCAAGTTCAGGCCGTCGGGCCGTGCGCTCTACGCGATCGGTGGAAACGAGGAAGTTGCTCGCCTTTCCGGACTTCCCGTGCGCCGCGCCAAAATCTTGGTCTACACTATCGCCGGATTACTCGCCGCGATAGCCGGTCTACTGGTGACATCACGACTCGACTCCGCTCAGCCCACCGCTGGCGCTGCTGACCTTCTGAACGTTATCGCCGTAGTGGTCATCGGCGGTGCCAGCCTTTCTGGCGGCTCGGGCAGCCTTTTGGGCACGTTCGTCGGACTCCTCATAATCGGAGTCCTGAATAACGGAATGTCGCTCCTGAACGTCTCCGCCAACCTCCAGCCCGTCGTTATTGGCGCCGTTATCGCCGCCGCGGTGCTCACCGACCGAAAGTCGAGCAGAAGACACACATGAGTACATTCGCCGCAATCACCGATCCCACCGACCTCGACGCGATCCGCGCGGTCATCGCCTCAACAGCCGACGCGGCCGAACTGGTGCCGCTCGGCATCCGCTCACTGGTGATTTCACCCGAAGCAAGCTTCGATTTAGTCTCCGCAGTGAAAGGCCTGATACCGAAAGGGCCAACGGAAACGCGCCGAGTCGCAGTGCTGGTCGACGAGACGGCCATTCTGCGCGACGGCCGCGATCTGAAACAGCAACTGTGCCTGCTCCTTGCCGAAGCGTTCGTGGTGGACGTTGTCGTGCTTGGCCATGGGGGACAGCTGCACGCCGACGAAAAAGCGCTCGAGACTGCCACGGCGGCAATTAAAGGGTATGACTGCGCCGTTGCGATCGGTAGCGGCACTATCTCCGACATCGGGAAGGTGGCGACCGACCGCCTCGGTGGGATCCCGCTCGTGATCGTGCAGACCGCAGCATCTGTCGATGGCTTTACCGACAACGTCTCGGTGGTCTTGCGCAATGGGGTGAAGCGCACCATCCCGTCCCGGTGGCCCGACGTAGTGCTCGCCGACACGACGACAATCGCAGACGCCCCCGTTGCCATGAACACTGCTGGTTTCGGTGAGGTGCTTTCGCTCTATACCGCTCCTGCCGACTGGGATCTCGCCAACCGCCTGGGCTTCGACAACAGTTTCCGGCTGACTCCGCGGGATTTTCTGCTCGAGTTCGCGGGAGACCCCGCCACCTGGGCAGACGGTCTCTCCGAGGGTGCACCTGGAGCTGTGCTCGACCTCACGCGGATGCTCGCTATCCGCGGAATGGGCACAGGAATTGCGGGTACCACGGCCTGCCTCTCCGGTGTTGAGCATGTCGTCTCGCATATGCTCGACATGTACGCCGCAGCCCACAATTTACCGACCGGCCTCCATGGAGCTCAGGTTGGCGTTGCAACTCAGGTTGCGTCCGCAGCATGGGACCTCTTGCGCCGCCGAGTCGCCGAGGGTGAGATCACCCTCCGTTTCCCCGCAGCGAGCGACCTCGAGCAGCTGGTGAAGCGAGCGTTTGATGTGTGCGACGAGACAGGCGGTCGCGGTGAGGAATGCTGGTCCGATTACGCGCGCAAGATCGAAGCGTGGAACGCCGACCCCGAGCGAATGAAAGGCCTTGTCGCCAATGTTGTCGCGGATGGTGTCGCTATCGCTGCCACGGTTCCCACGCCCGCGTCGTTGTCTGCCGGTCTTCTCGCCGCTGGCTCACCGACCACGCCGGGGGGCCTTGTGGACTGGGTGACCCCGGATATCTGGCGGTGGGCCGTAGCGAACTGTCTTTTCATGCGCGATCGCTTTACTGTCATTGACTTGCTCTTCCTGCTCGGGTGGTGGACGTCGGCCGACGTGGATGCAGTGATTGAACAGGCCTTTCAGACGGAGAGTGAGCCAACATCATGAGTGATCGCGTGGTCATCGCGGTGGACTGCTCGACCACCGGCGCGAAAGCGAGTGTCTGGAACACGGATGGCACCGAGGTGGCCAGCGGGCGGGCCGAGCTGGACTTGAGCATCCCCGCACCGGGCCGCGGCGAACAGGATCCGCGCCAATGGTGGACAGCTATGCAAAGCGCAGTGCGCGGTGCCGTCGCGGGACTCGACATCAGCCGTGTCGTTTCCCTCAGCGTGACCCACCAGCGCGAGAGTTTCGTCTGCCTCGACGACGATGGCGAAGCCGTGAGGCCCGCGATACTGTGGCTCGATTCCAGGGCTGGCGAACAAGTGGACCGATTTGGTTCTACCCGTGTGCATGACCGCACGGGTAAGCCACCGAACACCACCGTTTCGTACTACAAATTGCTATGGATGGCCGAGCACGAACCCGAGAATTTGCGTCGCACGGCGCACGTCGTCGAGGTGCATGGCTATCTGGTTCACCGCATGACCGGCCTCTGGGCGACCTCGACGGCGAGTATGGACCCCACTGGCCTCGTAGACATTCGAACCGGCGACTACGACGCAGCCGTCCTGACGCACCTCGGTCTCGATCGCTCTCAACTATCGACCCTGCACTCTCCCGGAGACGTCATGGGAGGCCTCACCGTCGATGCCGCCGAGCTTCTCGGCCTGCTTCCCGGCACGCTCATTGTCGCGGGAGCCGGTGACGGCCAATGCGCCGGCCTCGGCGCGGGGGTCGCGGCGCCCGGGCGAGCGTACCTCAATATCGGTACCGGCCTGATCTCAGGAACGTATTCCTCCCACTATCAGCCCGACCGGGCGTATCGAGCGATGCTGGGTACGATACCGGGCAGCTTTGCGTACGAGACCTTTGTGGGGGCAGGTACCTACATGATCTCCTGGTTCATCGATACGTTCATTCATACCTCGGAGGAGTTTCTCGGCGGGGTCGAGGCGAACCTCGAGTCGGAAGCGGCGGCCGTGCCTCGCGGCAGTAACGGCCTTTATGTTGTCCCCTACTGGAACGGTGCGCTCACGCCGTACTGGGACCATGAGGCCCGCGGCATCATGGTTGGCCTCCAGGGCGTGCACCGTCGCGCCCACATCTACCGCGCAATCCTGGAGGGCGTTGCATTCGAACTGCGCCTAAGTCAAGACCAGGTTGAGCAAGCAACGGGGGACACGGTCAAAGAGTTCGTCGCTATGGGGGGCGGCTCGCAATGCCCACTCTGGTGTCAAATAATGGCGGATGTTCTGCGCCGACCCGTTGTATTGTCGCGCCAGAGGGAAACAACCTGTCTCGGTGCCGGCATGCTCGCGGCCTTCGGGGCGGGACTATTCCCGAGCATTCGCCACGCCGCCGAGGCCATGAGTGCTACCGATTTCCGATACGAACCCAGCCAGGCAGCGGCCGACGACTACGAAACGCTTTACCGCCGATATGCAGCGATCTACCCAGCGTTCCGCTCCTTTTTCCATGACCGGATCGAAGTGATGGCGTGAGTGAGACAACGGCGACCAGCGTCGGCCTATCCGCGGCGTCGACGCGTGACTACGCACCGCAGACGCTGCCCGAACGGGTCTACGACGCGTATCTCTTCGACCTGGACGGCACCATTTATCTGGGCGAGGAGCTTCTTCCCGGAGCGCTCCAGCTCCTGGCACACCTCCGCGAGATGAAACGTCGGGTGGTGTTTCTCTCGAACAACCCGACGCTCAACCGGGCAATGTACGTATCCAAGCTCACGAAACTTGGCATTCAGGTTGCGCCAGAGGAGGTCGTCAACTCAGTGGTGAGTATGGTCGCCTGGCTCAGGCGCGAACACCCCGGTAAAACGGTTTACCCGATTGCTGAACAGCCGCTGATAGCGGCCCTGCGGGAGGCTGGCATCCTGACGTCTTCCAACCCGGACGAGATAGAGATTGTCTTGGCGAGCTATGACCGAAGTTTCGACTATTCCAAGCTTCAAATAGCATTTGACGCTTTATGGAAGCGGGATGCGATCCTGGTGGCTACCAATCTGGATCGCTTTTGCCCCTTTCCTGGCGGCCGCGGGGAGCCTGACGCGGCCGCGATCGTCGCGGCGATCGAGGCGTGCACCGGCGTGTCCTGTGTTGCCAATGCGGGGAAGCCCAGCGTGATAATGCTCGAGACGGTAATGGCGACCCTCGGGTTACGGCCAGAGCAGTGTCTGATGACGGGTGATCGGCTCTACACGGATGTGAAAATGGCCGTGGATGCCGGGATGGACTCCGCGCTCGTGCTCACCGGAGACGCCGACCTCGACTCGGTGGCGCGCACCGCTACAGCGGATCAGCCGACCTACATTCTTGACCGAGTGGACCATGTCATTCCGGCGGCTGTACGGCATCAACTTGGTTGGTCTGATGTTCCATCGGTATCGCTTGCAGTGGAACCCGGAAGTGCGTAGCATAGAGTTTCATAACGCGAATGAATATTCACTCGCGAACGCAGACAAAGACGTCGAGAGAAAGGCGGTTTCCAATGGCCGAATTGGCACGCGATACCCTGCGCGAAATGCAGCTGCGAATGTTGCGAATCCGAGCGTTCGATGAGCGCGCATCCAAGATGGTGAAACGAGGCCACATTCCCGGCACCGTGCACACCAGCATCGGGCAGGAGGCGCAGGTCGTTGGCGCCACCATGGCCCTCGGCACCGGTGATTACATGAGTGGAAACCACCGCAGCCATGGGCACCCCATCGGAAAAGGCTCACCGCTCGGCCCGCTCATGGCTGAGCTCGTAGGCAAGGCAACGGGGGTCTGCAAAGGCAAGGGCGGCTCGCTGCATCTCGCTGACTTCGCTGTGGGAAGCCTCGGCGAGTCCGGCATTGTTGGGTCTTCCATCCCGATCGCCAATGGAGCAGCCCTTTCGTCGAAGGTGCTGAACAACGGAAAAGTGGCGCTCGCCTTCTTCGGTGACGGAGCAGCCAATCAGGGTGTCCTGTACGAGTCCATGAACATGGCCGGGGTGTGGGCCCTCCCGATGATCTTTTTGTGCGAGAACAACCAGTACGCTCTGAGCACTCCGGCTCACACCGTTACATCGGGCATCATCTCCGAGCGTGCCGCCGGATTCGGGATGCCCGGGATCAAAGTTGAAGAAGGGCAAGACGTTCTGGCTGTGTACGACGCGGTATCTGCAGCGGTGGCTCGGGCGCGCGCCGGCGACGGACCCACTCTCGTGGAGGTCATGACCTACCGCTATAACGAGCACTCCGAAGGGCTGAGGCTAGGCACGGACTACCGGAACGCCGATGAGCGTGAGGCCTGGCTGAGAAAAGACCCGATCGTGCTTTTCCGGCAGTATCTGGCGTCGCAGGGGTTCTCTGAAGAAGAACTTGATGGCCTGCAGGCCACTGCGCTCGCCGAGGTCGACGCAGCTGTCGCATTCTCGGACGCGAGCCCCTACCCCGATCTCTCCGTCGCTTTCGACGACCTCTACACCGACAAGGAGTCCGCAGCATGACTGTGATGAGCTATTTGGGTGCTATTGGGGCAGCCCAGCGCGAGGCGATGGACGCTGACGAGCGCGTCATTATCATCGGCGAAGACGTTGAAGCCAATGTCTATGGCACCACCGGCGGTGGCAAATCCCGCAGCGACAAGGGTGATTTTCTGCAGCGGTACGGCAAGAACCGCATTCGCAACACCCCGATCTCCGAGGAGGGCATTGTCGGCGCGGCAGCTGGTGCTGCGATGACCGGGCTGCGCCCGATAGTCGACCTCTCCTACTCCAGCTTCCTTTACATGGCTATGGATCAGTTCGTGAACCAGGTAGCAAAGAATCGGTACATGTTCGGCGGCCAGGCCTCGATGCCCGTGGTTTTTCGCTCTGCCATGTTCTACGGACTGAACACCGGGGCGCACCACTCGGACCGTCCGTATCCGATGTTCATGAACGTTCCGGGCCTCAAGATCATCGCGCCCGCCACGCCCGCAGACGCCAAGGGGCTACTCCGCTCAGCGGTCGACTCCGACGACCCGGTGCTCAGTTTCGAGGCCTGCCTCTTGTGGAGCACGAAGGAGGACGTCGATGAGAACGAGTTCTGGGTGCCGCTGGGCGTTGCCCGCACGGCGCGTGAGGGGACCGATGTCACAGTCGTAGCCATATCGAGTTCGGTGCCGGAAGCCGTGGCTGCCGCAGAAGAACTTGCGAAGGAAGGCGTGTCTGTTGAGGTCATCGACCCCCGCACGCTCGTCCCTCTCGATCGCAATGCCATTCTGCGATCAGTGGCGAAGACAGGTCGACTGATTGTGGCGGAACCTGCTCACCGTACCTGCGGTGCCGCGGCGGAAATCAGTGCGCTTGTCGCGGAAGAAATCTTTGACTCTCTCAAAGCCCCGATCATTCGTGTGACCGCACCGGACATGCAGATCCCCTTCAGCCCATCGCTGGAAAAGCAGATGTACCCGACTCGAGCCACTATCGCGGCCGCCATTCGTCGCGTGGTCGACCTGCCGGCGCTTCAGCCGGTCGCAACCGCAGTCTAATAACGAAAGAGGAATCTAATGGCTCGCATAGATGTGTTGCTTCCCCAGTGGGGAATGGGAATGAGCGAAGGGGCGATCGTGGAGTGGCTCAAGAAGGTGGGCGACCACGTCGACGAGGACGAACCACTGGCGGAGGTTGAGGCGGAGAAGGTTGAGGAAACCCTGGAGTCACCTGCTACGGGAACCCTGGTCGAGATCCTGGTTAAGGAAGGTGCCTCAGTCGAGGTCCGCACCATTCTTGCCGTGATCGAAACCGAATAAACGCGAGCTTAGACAAAAAACAACGAAGCAGGAGGAGCCATGAGCGCATCTTTGGTGAACGCGCGCGACACCCGCGCACCGTACGACCTCGTCGTCGTCGGTGCTGGTATCAACGGACTTGGCATAGCCCGCGATGCGGCTGCGCGAGGGCTGCGAACCATCGTCATCGACCAGGAAGACATTTGCAGTGGTGTCTCCGCATGGTCGGGGCGACTCATTCACGGAGGCCTGCGATACCTCGAGCACAAGGACTTCGCCCTGGTCCGCGAATCTCTGAAGGAGCGCGAGCGCCTCTTCAAGCTCGCTCCGCACCTCGTCAAGCCCGTGCCTCTGCTCATGCCCTTCTATGCTCGCAACAAGCGGCCGTCATGGTTGATCCGCCTGGGCATGATCGCCTATGACGTACTGTCCTTTGACAAGAAGCAGCCCAACCACAGCATTCTGACCAAACGCGCTGTGCTGTCCCGCTTCACTGGGATGGAGCCCGCCGGACTTTCAGGTTCGGCGGTCTTCATCGATGGGCAGGTCGAATATGCTGAGCGACTCTGCGTTGAACTCGCGGTGGCAGCCAAGAGTGACGGGGCCGACATCGTCACCCATTCGCGAGTCGACGGGCTACTCAAGTCCGGTTCTCGTGTGACCGGCGTCCAGTACATCGATTCCATCACAGGGGAGCGCCATTTCGTGAATGGGCGTGTGGTCATGAACGCCGCTGGCCCGTGGGTCGACCGCCTGCTCTCGGATTTTGAGGGAGTCAGTTCACCTCGATTCATCGGCGGCTCCAAAGGAAGCCACATTGTCGTAGCTCCCTTCCCCGGGGCGCCGCATGACGTCGTGTACTACGAGTCACAGGCGGATGGCCGTCTGGTGCTCGTCATACCGTGGATGAACAGATACCTGATCGGGTGCACCGATAACCTCTTTGACGAGGAGCCGGACTCTGCTCGCGCGGAACAGTCGGAAATCGATTATCTGCTCAACGAGGTCAACACTCTCGTGCCGGGCGCCAAGCTCACCACCGGTGATGTTCTTTACACCTACAGCGGAGTGCGACCACTGCCCTATGCGCCCGGTGTGCCCGAATGGAAGATTCCGCGCAGCCACATCATCCACGACCACGCCAAAGACGGCGTCGAAGGCCTCTTCTCCGTTATCGGGGGCAAGCTCACGACCTTCCGACAGCTGTCAGAGGACGCCGTCGACTTGGCACTTCGCAGCCTGGGCGCCAAGAAGGTGAAAACAATCACGCTGACGAGCCCACTTCCTGGTGCTCGAGTGGCAAACTATGCGGCGTTCTCGAAGGCGTTCATTGCGAACGGTGCTTTGCCACCACGAGTGGCAAAGCGCCTCCTGGCGCTGTACGGAGTGCGGGCAGCGAACATAGTGGCTCTCGTGGGTAACGACGCCAGTCTGGCCGAGATTGTCGATGAGAAGTCGGGGGCTTTGGCCGCTGAAGTGGTTTTTGCAATCAATGAGGAATTTGCGCGTACTCTCACAGACGTCATGGCGAGACGACTTCTGCTGGCGTTTGAACCGGATCACGGAATCGAAGGCGCCGAGCGGATCGCGACGATCATCGCGGCCATCAGCGGCTGGGACGAAAATCGCATCCAGAATGAACTCGACGGCTACGTTGAGTGGCTCGGTCACCTGGCAGTCCCCGGCCGGCCCACTGCGCAAATTCCGGGTCGCGCGACATCCGCTGAACGCGAAAATGGGTTGACCGTCGGCGGCGCCGGCCTCCAGGGCGGCCGGGCAGACTCGTGACCGGCCGCTATGTTCTCGCGCTCGACGAAGGGTCGAGCAGCGCGAGGGCGGTACTCGTCGATGCGGACGGACGCATCGTCGCCGAGGCATCAAATCCGATCACGCCCCTTTTCCCGAACCACGGCTGGGTCGAGCTTGACCCGGCCCAGCTGTGGAGTGCGATGCGGGCAGCGATCGACGAGGTAATGGACCGGACGGGGCTGACGGCACGTGATATCGCAACGGTCGGGGTGACAACTCACCGCGAGACCTGTCTGATCTGGAACCGATCCACCTTTGTACCCGTGCACAACGCGATCATGTGGTCTTCACACCAGACCGATGAGATCGTACAACGCTGGTCAGACATGGGGCTCGACGCTGAGATCCGCATGCGCACCGGGCTTCGGAACGACTCGTTTTTCTCGGCCCCCAAGCTGGCATGGTTCATCGAAAACGTCCCGGGGCTCAAAGCGCTTGCAGGTACGGGCGCCTACGCTGCCGGAACAGTCGACACCTGGCTTGTTTGGAACCTCACCGGTGGGCGCGCGCATGTCACCGATGCGACATCGGCGTCGCGAACGGCGCTGCTCAACATCGACGATCTCGAGTGGGACGACCGCCTCTGCGAGGTATACGGAATCCCGCAGGAGCTACTCCCCGAGGTGCGGTCTTCCAGTTCACTCTTCGGCTACCTTGACCCCAGCATTCTTCCCGGCGGCGTCGGCCACCCCGTACCGATCCACGCGGTCGTCGCCGATCAACAGGCCGGTCTGTTTGGGCAGGGATGTTTCGACGAGGGATCAGTCAAGAACACGTTTGGAACTGCTGGCGTGCTCGTCGCTAACGTGGGGAGCAGCCCACTGCTCCTGGCCGGAATGACCACCAGCGTGGCGATGAACATTCCGGGGCTGACCAGCTACGAAGTCGAAGGGGTGGTATTCCACAGCGGGCAGACGCTGCATTGGCTGCGTGACAAGATGCGGGCAGTTGGATCTATAGCGGAGATGGAGCGCATTGCCGAACGGGTCACAGACACGCAGGGCGTCTACTTCGTTCCCGCGTTCGCTGGCCTCTGCGATCCTTACTGGGACAAAGATGTCCGGGCATCAATTTTTGGTTTGACTCTCGACACGGGCATCGATCAAATCGTTCGCGCAGCGCTTGAAGCCATGGCATATCAGACGCGGGACAATCTTGACGCGTTGCGCGCCGGCGGTATGAACGTGACGTCGCTGAAGGTAGATGGAAAAGCAGTCTGCAACAACTTCCTGTGCCAGTTCCAGGCAGACATCCTCGGCTTGCCGGTCGTTCGACCGGAGGGCCTCGAACGCACCGCACTCGGAGTCGCCTACATCGCCGGGGCAGAAATAGGTCTGTGGAACGCGCAAGATCTCGTGCGCGAGACGTGGCGTGTGGAGCGAGTATTCGAGCCTCGCATGAGTAGCGAACGCCGCGACCAGCTTTATGGCGGTTGGCAGGCGGCTGTGCGATCGGCGCGCATGATGCCGCCGGCACCGCCTCATCCGACGAATGGAACGGTCCTAGGCTCCATCCCAATACTGGCCGCACACTGACGTGCCAGTCCAACAACTGAACCAATTGAAAGGATCATGATGACCCCGAATACAGCCGAAAACTACGTTGCCCGCGCCCGCGCAGGCGGCTACGCGGTAGGTGGTTTCAATATGCACAACCCTGAGACCACACAAGCGCTGATCGCAGCGTCCATTCGCTCTCAATCACCAGTGTTCCTGCAAGTTGGACGAGCGATCGTTCCGCACATGGGCCTCGAAGCCGCGTACCGCATGACCCGTCGTGAACTCGACGGCACAGAAGCGGATGCGGTCATCCACCTGGACCACGGTACATACGGCGAGGTTTTCGAAGCCCTGCGCCTCGGATTCGACTCGATCATGTTCGACGGCTCGCACTTGCCGTTTGAAGAAAACCTGAAAACGACCCGCTACGTCGTTCAGGTCGCACATTCATTCGGCGTTCCGGTGGAAGCGGAACTGGGCAGCATTCCCGATGCGTCCAATGGGATCGACTGGTCAGCGCACTACACCAATGTCGACGAAGCCGAACGTTTTGTCGCGGAAACCGGCGTTGACTTCCTGGCGATCTCGGCCGGTGTGATGCACGGCATCAGCTCCGGGGACCCTTTACCCCTGGACATCGAACGCATCCAGCATATTCGTGACGTCACGGGCGTTCCCCTTGTACTGCACGGAGCGTCGGGCGTGCCAGCGTCGGATATCAGCGCCGCGATCGCGGCTGGTGTGCATAAGTTGAACGCCGATACAGATCTCCGCCATGCCTTCCGACGCGGTATCGAAGAGACCTGGGCCAAGGGTGACCGTCAGTTCGAAGACGCTATGTCCGAAGGAAAGCGCCAGATGATCGAAGCGACGATCGCCAAGATGCGTGAGTACGGGTGTGCCGGTGCGTCGACGGCCACCGTTTTGACCGAAGCGCGGGCGTGATGACGCAACCATTGGAACTTGACGAGGGCCAGCGCACCGAGCTGAAGGGGATGCGTCGCACCGCGGCGCGACGCATGGTCGTGGCGTGGGAAGCGCCTGTGTTCCACCTCACGGTGGAAGTCGACATGACGGAGGCATCGCGTGCCAAGGAAGTCGTGTCGGGAGCGACAGTGACTGACGTGCTCGTTCGCGCGACCGCGCATGCTCTGACCAGCGTGCCGGAGGTGAACGTCCACGTCGATGGCGAAGCGGTGGTGTCTTTTCAACGAGCTCACGTTGGAATAGCGGTTGCCACGGAGAAGGGTTTGACAGTACCGATCATTCACAACGCTGATCAGTTGGATCTCGAAGAGATCGCCCTGCGCAGGCGCGACATTGTCGGCCGTGCCCGTACCGGGGGACTGGGGCGCGAGGACATCACCGGAGGAACGTTTACGATTTCGAATCTCGGCATGCTCGGTGTGACACGCTTCGACGCCATCGTGAATGCCCCCCAGGCTGCGATCCTGGCGGTGGGAGCCACGATCCGCCGAAATGTCTGGACCGAGGACGGCGGGGCGTGGCGCCCCATCGCGGAATTGACATTGACGTCGGATCACCGCGCTTTGGACGGAGCCGTTGCGGCCCGGTTCCTTGCGGCGTTGAAATCGGAGCTGGAGGCGCCGCTCTAACAGCGCGCAGGCGGTGGCGGATGCTCGTTTGCGCGGGCAACCGCCACCTGCAGATCACTCGCGCAGGAGGCGCTCCGCGGTTTCCATATCCGTGACCAGGGTGTCGATCCAGTTGCCACGAAGGGCTGCGCGCACAGCCTCGTATTTCGACCTTCCACCAGCGACGGCAAATCGTCCGCCCTTGGCCGGAAGCTGGGCCAGGGTCACACCGATCACTAGGGAGTCGAGCTCGCTGACGATCGGGATTCCCTCCGCATCGATGAACCTGAGGTTGATCTGTCCCACGGCGCCCAGCGACTTCGCCATTTCGAATTGCTCTACTGTGAAAAAGTTGCCACCCGGCTCCAACGGCGCATCGATGTTGCAGGTGCCAATACCGACCAGAGCGACGTCCAGCTCGTCCAACGCTGCGATTGCTTCGCGGGTGTGCACGTCGTAGCTAATCATGGCTTCACGCATTTCCGCGGACGACAGAACCCCGGGAGCGCGGATGAACAGGGGCGTCCCCCCGATCAGGTCGGCAAAGCGCTGCGTGGATCGGGTGGAATCATGCTGGAGCTGTGGGGGGCCGACGTCTCCGAGCATTTCGACGATGCGAGTAGCGGTGGATCTCTTTTTCGACGGTTCGAGAGTAGACACGAGTGACCGCAGCGACCGGCTCCAGGAAGTGAAGCCAATGGTTTTCCCCGATAGTTGCATCGCCGAGAGGATCAATGCGGCAGCCTCGCCGAGGTCGCGATTGATGCCGGCCTCGTCGTTGGGATCCAGCGCCTCCACGACATGAGCCTGGGACAACCCGTAGCGCTTCTGAAGATCTTCTTCGATTTCCGCGTGCAGGCCCTCGGGGATCACGACAATCGTTCGCACAATTTTCGCCTGTTCTGCGGCTTGCAGCAGCCGGGAAACGCGGGCTTGCGATATGCCCAGGCTCGACGCAATCTCGACCTGACGGATGCCGTGGGTGTAATACATACGCGCCACCTTCGTCATGAAGCGGCGCGGTTCGGGAACAGCAGCCACGATTCTTCCTCTCCCTAGGTCGCTCAAGTGTATCAAGATTCGTCAATTGCAAGAATATCCATTTGGATCTAAACTACGGCCTTGGGTTAGTTCAAATCCCCGGGCAAGGAGATTGACGGATGGCGATCCCACGACGTGCCCACACAAATCTCGTTTGCACGCCATGACGGGGGCGAAACAACAGCTGCCCACTGGCCTGCCGGAATTATCACTGGGCCGGGTCGGAACCACGGCCCAGGACGACATCGATGAAAGCTTGCGTCTGCTTCGCGAGATGCAAGAGGATGTCAAGCCTCAAGCTCGGATCAGGGCGTATCGACCGGTTCCAACCGTGGCATTCAGTCGCCGCGAAAGTTTGATGCCCGAATTTGCTGGCGCGTCGGCAGCTGCTCGTAGGCTCGGCTTCGACCCGGTGATTCGCCTCGCGGGGGGACGGGCGGTGGCGTACGACCAAACGTGCCTCGTCATCGACCTCATGGCACCCCTGGCTCTCTTCGACAATCACATTGCGGCTTTCGATGCTGGCGCCGCCTGTTTTCGGGACGTGCTGAGCGATCTGGGCATCGACGCCCGAGTGGGTCCAGTGCCTGGAGAATATTGCGCAGGAGCCCACAGCGTAAATGCACGGGGACAGGTGAAAATCGTGGGACTTGCTCAGCGCGCCATGCGCCGGTCCAGGCTTCTCACGGCTTGCATCGTGCTGGAAACACCCGACCGACTTCGTCCGGTCGTGGACGCGGTCTACAGCGCCATGAAACTTGATTGGTCACGAGAAAGCCTGGGAAGTGTTCGCGACGAAGGCGTGCAAGGTTCACTCGACGAAGTGGTGCACGAGCTCGTAACCGGGCTTCAACAACGACACGCGGCCTGGGCGCTGCCACAAAAGACCATCGTTGACGGCGTGCTGGCGCGAGTAGCCCGTATCCGGGCAGATAGCCCGGCCGCATCCTCTCCATAGGTTGGGTGACGGGCGCAGGTTACCGGATGTTGTAGAGCGCTCTAGCCTCGTCAGGTGTCGCTATGGGGCGACCCACCTCTCGCGCGATCTCCTGGGCTTGCTGAAGTAGCTCAAGGTTCGTGGGGTTGCGGGCCGGGTCATAGAACAACTCCAACCCAGTCTTGATGTGGCCCCCAAGTTCGATCGCCCTGCGGAGGATCGAGGTGTCGTCGAGTGCCCCCTGGCCCCAGATAGAGATGTACCACGGGTGCTTCACCTTTGCTTCCTCAATCATCCAGAGGTAGTAGTACAAGCTCTCAAGACTCGGCTTCATGCCGTTCGTCCCGATGGGATCCTTAGCGGTGAGGCCATAGTCTCCGATGAGGTAGAAATCCCACATAGAGCCGGGCGTGGAAAGCCCGTTGTTGACATAGTGCATGGCGTGGCGAAGGTGCCCTGGCTCATAGACGCCGAAGACCATCGGTGAGCCGTAATCACGCAGCATCTTGATTTGGCTGCCAACGCGCTCGTAATTGAATCCGAATTCGGGGCCAATGAGGTAGCCCTCGGCGTCCGTTTCTGTAGCAAAAAGCGTGAGTCCGGTATCGACACAGGCGATCCGAACGTTTGCCTTTTCGATAAGGAAGGGAACGTGCTGCAGCCCGTTCTCGTCGCCTTTGAGGCGAAGGTTATTACAGGTGGTGGGATACCAGGTAATGTCCGGGTGCTTCCGCAATACCTGGTCCCAGGTGCGCATGTAGTCCTTGAATGCGTCTTCGCCCATGAGATCGAAACTGGTGTTGTGGGCGTGGATCGCGCCGGCTCCCGCCTCCCAACAACGGATCGCGTCTTCCGCGATCTCGTCATAGGAAATCGGGGTGTTCGGGTTCATTTCTTTCGTGCGAATCCCATTGATGTGCGACTCAATGATGACCGGGTAATCCCAGTGTGGCTTCATATCTGCGTACTTGTCGAGGCCAGTGCCCATGGTTCACTTCTCCTTCTCGTAATGGCTGCATTCGCAGCGATCAACTCATTCGGCGAAACCGGACCACGACATTCGGACCCTGCGCGCAGACTATAGCGCAGCTTCCGTAGCGCAACGTGAACCGGCACGCCACCTGAACAGCGTCGGATGCCCGGGCGATATCAAAGCTTTTCCCGGATTACTATTTTTGGCACCGGCGTGAACGGCACAGATTCAGCGATGAGAGTCAATGAGCCGCTGCGCGGGAAGTCTTCTGAGCTCGCGCGATTCGTTGACACGCATCCCTATCTGGGATATAACATGAATATACACTCAGGTACTGAATATAAAGTTCTACCTGTGTGCGACACGGAACAAGGAGGTTCTACATTGTCGAATTCGTTCGATGTTCGTCCGTACGAGATCCGCATCCCCGACGCAGATCTTGACGACATGATGGAGCGGCTGAAGCGGACCCGATTTCCTCAAGACTTCGCAAACGAGGATTGGCGCTACGGCTACAACACTGAGTATCACCGTACGCTCATCGACTACTGGATCAACGAGTATGACTGGCGCGATGTGGAGCGCCGTATGAACGAGCTGCCACACTTCAAGGTCGACCTGATGGGCGTTCCCCTACACTTCATCCACGTGCGCGGCAAGGGATCGAATCCAAAGCCGCTGCTTCTGCACCACGGCTGGCCCTGGACTTTCTGGGACGTCCGCAAAATTATCGAGCCTCTGACCGATCCGGTGAAATTCGGCGGCCAGGAATCCGATTCGTTTGACGTGGTTCTGATCTCCCTGCCCGGCTACGGGTTCTCCTCACCACTGGCTGAGACGGGCTGGAATTTCTGGAAAACCGCCGATCTCGAGAACGTCCTCATGACGCAGGCCCTCGGTTACGACCGTTACGCCACCGCAGGGGGCGACTGGGGAGCGCTGATCGCCCAACAGCACGGTCACAAGTATGAAACAGACGTCATCGGCGTTTACACGCACTTTCCCGCCCAGATGTCGCACTACCTAGCGGAACACCCCGACCAGCCCGATGGCGTCGAGTACGACGCTGCCTTGGGACTGCCGGCGGCGAGCGAATACTCCGCTGAAGAAGACGGGTGGTTTGATCGCGGCAAGTTGTTCGTTGAGAATGAAAGCGGCTACGGCGAGCTCCAATTGACGAAGCCACAGACACTCGCGGCTCTCGTCACCGACTCACCGGCCGCCCAACTGGCCTGGATCACCGAAAAGCGGTACTTCTGGGGACTCGCGGAACGTGGCAGTGGCACCAAAGCATTCGAGAACGTCTGGCCCAAGGAAGATCTGGTCACGACCGCCGCGGTGTACTTCCTCACGGGCACGGGCGGGACGTCAGCCCGCTACTACTGGGAGTGCCGCGGAAATCCCTGGACGCCGAGTCATAACCGCTTCCCGGTCGTCGGGGTGCCGACGGCGGTCTCGATCTACCCGGGAGAGATTTACAAGCCTCCGAAGACCTGGACGGAAAAGTATTTCAACCTCAAGCAGTACCGGGTTCACAGCAGTGGTGGCCACTTTGCTCCCCTGGAGGAACCGGAGGTCTACGTCAAAGACGTTCAGGATTTCTTTCGATCCTTGAGCTGAAGCACGACCTTCGGTGCCGAATCGTAACGAATCGGTCACGAGTGGGCTATCCGGGGAAATCCTCGTGCGTACGTGCGTATGATTCCCCTATCACTCACAGTGAATCAAAAATGAGTCACTGAATAAAAATGCAACCGACCTAAATTCAAGCCTTACCCACCATCAAGGAGTCAACGATGTCTCTTAAAAACAAACGTGGCGCGCTCCGCCTTGCCGCATTCGCGGCTGTCGCTGCGCTCGCGCTCGCCGGGTGCACGTCGACCGCGGGGGGAACCGCCGCTGGCTCCTCCGGGCCGATTGCAAAGGAGGACCTAGTCCTCGTTGCATCCGTCATCAACACCACCAACCCCTACTTCATCGCCAACATTGAGGGAGCGAAGGCACTTTCCAAAAAGCTCGACATTCCGCTGGAGATCATCGACTCCCAGGGCTCGTCGCAGACTGAAATCTCGAAGATCCAGGCAATTTTGGCTCAGGGCAAAAAGGTCGTGATGTTCGTCAACACCGTAGCGAGCTCGGACACCCCGACGATCGTGGACGCTGTGAAGCGTGCCGGTGGCTACGTATCGATCTGGTGGAACAAGCCGGACAACTTCGAGCCTTGGGACTCGGGCGATAATTTCGTAGCCTTCCAGAAGCACCCCGGCGTCGACTCGGGCCGCTGCAACGCAAAGGCGATCGGTGATGCGCTCGGCGGCAAGGGCAACGTCATCATGTTCCCTGGCGTCCAGGACAGCACGACGAGCCAGACGCGTGTCGCGGGCTTTGAGGCTGAAATGCGTGAAAACTACCCCGGGATCAAGATTCTCGAGAACCAGCCGTCAAACTGGGACCCGCAGCTCGCCAACCAGAATGCAAAAGATCTGATCGCGAAGTACGGGGATCAAATCAATGGCGTGTGGAGTGCCGATGACGGCATGCAGCTTGGCGCGATCCAGGCCTTCGACGACGCAGGTCTGCTGGACAAGGTGAAGTTCGCTTCCGATGGCCTGTATCCCGACACGGTGGCCATGATGAAAGAGGGCTACGGCAACAACGCCATCGTCGGGGAAACCTTCCACCGTGGCTACATGGCTTCCGCCATTGGTCTGTACACGGCTTACCTGGCGGCTACGGGAGAAATCGTCCCGTCTGAACTGCCGAAGGAAAAGCGTACGAGCTTCTTTGATATCAAGTGTGTAACGCCCGACACCCTCGATGACTACCTGAAGTACGACAGCCCCACCGCTGCAGCTGATTTCGTCGACCAGCTTGTCGAGAATGGCCCGTGGGACACTGAGCCGGCCACCCTCACCGGCGGCGGTGGACCCGAAGTAATGCCCAAGCCGTAACATCACGGCTATTGGATCCGGCCCTCGTCTGATCGACGAGGGCCGGATCAGGCACATCACCATTATGTGATCGGTATCTGCGAGGAGAGTTCTCATGGTTAACAAAGTCTTGTCGGAACAGGGCGCGGGCGGGATAACCACCACCGCGATCAGAATCCGCGAGTCCGGTATCGAGCGTCGCGCTCGTTTCCGAAGTCTCGCCGAGCCATTGAGCTTACTCGTGGCTCTCGCCGTCCTTATCGGTGTTTTTTCCCTACTCAATGAACGTTTTCTGACCGCATCCAACGTTCAAAACATACTGACGCAGTCCGCTATTCCCTTGATCGTTGCCGTGGGAGCGACCTTGGTCATCCTTCTTGGATCCATCGACTTGTCCGTCGAGGGAGTCATGGGGGCAACCGGAATGACCTGGATCCTCCTCAGTGCCAACTCGCGCGGAGGAGTGGACCTTGGGCCATGGGCTTGGGTTATCGCGCTCGGCGTGGCCCTCCTGCTCGGAGTCGCCAGCGGCCTCATTTTCACCGCACTGAAAGTTCCCTCATTCATCGTCACTCTGGGGATGTGGTACGTCGGCCTGGGAATCGCCACCATGCTCTATGGAACCGACCTTCTCCCTCGTCTTGAGGACGAGGGGCTGAAAGGCTGGACCTCGCGAATTAGTTTGGGGCTTCCCAACTCCTTCTGGGTGGCGCTGCTCGTCATTGGCCTCGGCATACTCGTTCTACGCAGCACTCGGATCGGCCGCGTGACCCTCGCGATTGGAAACAGCGAGACGATCGTTCGCTCGGCGGGCCTCCCCGCTTTCCGTGTCAAGGTCGCCGTCTTTGCCATCGCCGCCGTGCTGAGTGGCCTCGGCGGTATCCTCGCCACTGTTCAACTCGACATCGGGTCGCCCACTGTCGGCTCCGGAGTGCTTTTCATCGTCATCCCCGCAGTTGTCATCGGAGGAACTCACCTCAGCGGCGGAAAAGGAGGGATCCTGCGCACAGTATTGGGCGTATTCCTCCTGACGATCCTCAACAACGGACTCATTCTCTCCGGTGTTGAGTCGAGCTATCAGTCGGCCGTTACCGGCGCGATACTGGTCGCAGCCATTGTGTTCGCCGCGTGGTCGCAGCGCGACAGATTGCGGGTGGCAAAGTGAGCGACGTGACCGCACCTCCTGCAGTACTTCACCTCGACGGTGTCTCCAAGAGCTTTGGATCTAATCGTGCCGTTCGGGGCGTGTCCCTGAGTATCCAATCCGGTCAGGTCATTGGACTCATCGGCGAGAACGGCGCGGGCAAGTCCACGCTGCTGAAGATCCTCTCGGGCAACTATCGCCACGACGAAGGAACAATCGCGGTAAACGGGCAGGCAGTCCAGTTCCGCGGACCAGCCGATGCCCTGCGCGCGGGGATCGGGGTCGTTCACCAAGAGCAATCACTATTCACGAACCTCACTATTGCCGAGAACATTGAGGTCAACACCCCGATCGGCCGGGGCGGTGTCAATCGACTCGGGCTGTACAACTGGCGGCGCCTCTACGCGGACGCGGCAAAGGCCCTCGACCTCATCGGATCGCACCTGGATCCCAAGACGCGAGTCAGCGATCTATCGTTCGTTGATCGGCAGATGGTTGAGATCGCACGGGCGATCCGGGTGAGTGCCGCCAGTCACACGACTCCTCTCGTGATCCTCGACGAACCGACAGCGATTTTGGAGAGGACGGAGACCGCGATCCTGGAGAGGGAAATCTCCAAGCTTCGCGACATCGGCTCGGTGATCTTCGTCTCGCACCGACTCGACGAGGTTATGCGCATTTGCGATCGCGTCGTCGTCATGCGCGATGGTGAATTGATCGCCGACCGCCCCGTCGATGACGTGACCGAAGACGAGCTATTCCGCCTCATGGTCGGTCGTGAGACTCACGCCGCCCTTCGAAGTCGGCGCGGTATTGAGCCGGAGAGCAGTCCAATCATCTCGACCCACGACCTCAGTCGGGCGGGCGAATATACAGATGTGTCGATCAATGCCTACCCCGGCCGTGTCCTGGCCATTCTGGGTACCAGCGGCTCAGGCCGCGAGTCCGTGGCGCGAGCGATATTTGGGGCCGAAGGCTTCGATTCCGGATCATTCTCGATTGCGGGCTACTCCGGGCGCCACCTGTCCATCAAGAAGGCCGTTGCCCTCGGTGTGGGCTACGTCCCCGCAGAACGCAAGACTGAGGGAATGGTGGGGGAAATGCCGGCCGATCAGAACATCACGCTCACGCATCCCGGCTCTGCAGCTCTCGGGCCGTTTGAGCTCCCCCATCGCAGAAGGTCTCTGGCACGCATGTGGTTTGAGAAGCTGGACATCCGACCTCGCGAGCCGGAACATATGCTGCAGGACTTTTCTGGTGGCAACCAGCAGAAGGTCGTTCTCGCCAAGTGGTTGAACTCGACGCACCTGAAGGCGCTTGTACTGGACCACCCGCTCCGAGGCCTTGATCCAGGTGCGGCCGAAACAGTCAATGCGCAAATCCGGTCGGCATGCGATGACGGGGCCGCGATCATCCTCATTCCCGACACGATCGACGAAGCATTGAACATCGCCGACGACATCGTCGTGATGCGAGACGGTCGGATCTCAGGCGTCTTCGATCTTGGGCACGACAATCCCGCCACCCTGGACCTGCTCGAAAGGATGCTCTGATGTCCAAGATTGACAACGAGACGACTAAGACTGCCGTCCCCGTCCCCGTTCCCGCGCGCGCTAAGTTGCCGTCCGTGAAGCGCATCGGAGGCTGGCATGCCATTGGCCCGATCGTCATCTTCCTCGCGATACTCCTTGTCGTTGCGCTCCTCACGCCAGCTTTCATCGGGGGAGGAGGATTAGCGATAATCGCGTCGTCGTCGGCCCCTATTCTCCTGCTGGCCCTCGGGCAGGCAATGGTGCTCAACATCGGGTCGATCGACCTGTCGAATGCCGCGATTGGCCTGTTGGGTGCAATCCTGCTTGCGCTCACGCTCGGGCCCGTAGCGGGTCTGTCGCCGCTGATCGTTCTCCTTGCCACCACGGCTTTCGGAGCCGTGAACGGTTTGATCCTCGCCTATGCGCAGGTACCGTCCTTTGCGCTGACACTCGGCACGCTGGGAATCTTTCAGGCCGTCGCGCTCGTGGCCAGCGGCCGCACGACCGTGTATGTCTCCAGCAACGGGGAGGGCGTTCACTCTTTGTATGAAAGCGGAATCGCGAATGTGCCGATGACGTTCTGGATGGGCGTGCTCCTTGCGGTCGCTCTCTGGGTACTTCTGCGCTACACCCGCGTAGGCCGAGGGATGACGGCCATCGGGAAGAACGAGTCTGCCGCGATCTTCTCTGCGGTCCGAACTCGCTCGCTTAAGGTGCTGGCCTTCGCTCTCTCTGGGTTCGCCGCCGGACTTGCCGGCATCGCGATCATCGCGCAGGCGGGTTCTGCGTCGCCCACGGGCCTCGGCAGCGACCTTCTGCTTCCCGCTATCGCCGCAGCCCTGATCGGAGGCACGTCAATCTCTGGGGGTGTAGTCAACCCGCTCACAGTAATTTTCGGAGCGCTGACCGTTGCCCTCGTTCCTATCGCGACGACCGCCGTCGGCATCGACGCTCAAGCTCAAAGTTTGGTCTACGGTGCGGTCATCATCGGAGTTGTTGCCCTTACGATGTCCCGCAACAAATCAAGCATTGTCAAGTAACAAACGAGAGGGATAACACATGTCTGCAGTGGACGTCCTGGAAGCAACCAACTCTGGCGTGCTCAGAGACCTCGAACCCCGCGAGGTTTTCCGATTCTTCGAAGTGCTCACCAGCATCCCGAGAGGGTCAGGGAACGAGGAACAGGTCGCCACTTGGGTCGTGGATTTCGCGCGGTCCCGTGGACTTGAGGCGACCAAGGACGAACTGCACTGCGTTCTCGTGCGTAAGCCCGGACAGGGAGGCCTCGAGAAGGCAGCGCCCCTGATCCTGCACGGCCACCTGGATATGGTCTGCGAAAAAGCCGAAGGGATCGAATTCGACTTCGTGAACCAACCGCTGAACCTCGTCGTCGACGGCGAGTACATCTCGGCGACGGGAACGTCTCTGGGGGCGGACAACGGAATCGGAGTGTCGTACATTCTCGCGCTGCTGGATTCGAAGGATATTCCTCATCCGCCGCTGGAGGCAGTACTTACAGCCATGGAAGAGAAAGGAAAGGTAGGTGCCGGACAGTTCAACGTTGCGCAACTTGCTGGGCGCCGCATGATTGACTTCAACTGGATAACCGACGAAGAGATCCTCGCGGGGTGCAGCGGGGACGTGACGTTCACTGTCGATGTCCCGGGCGAGTTCGAATTGGTACCGGAGGCCTTGACCCGGGCTCGCTCGCTGGAGGTGCGCGGGCTCAATGGTGGTCACTGCGAATTCGACATTCAGCTGGAACGGGCGAACGCTCTGCAGGTGCTGGCCCGCGCGGTGCACAGGCTGGCGGGCGCGCATGAGTTGCGCATTGCCAACCCTTTCGGAGGCGCTCAAAATAGTGCGATCCCGGCCGATGCATCCGCTGTCATAGTTTTCAATGACACGGACACGGATTCGATCGAGGCGCTCATCGCCGAGCTGGACGGAGAGCTCAAGAGAGAGTACGAGGTTTCTGACCCCGCCATTCGTGTCGAGCTGAAGGCTGCAATACGTCCCAATGTTGCATTTTCACGCGCCGCCGGGCTTCGCCTTTTATCCGTTTTGCGCCTCATTCCTCATGGGGTGGTGAGCTGGAATCTGCACGTCCCCGGCCGCGTAGAGACGTCAAACAATGTCGGAACGTTGCGGCCGACTTCTGAAGGTGCGCGCGTGATGTCGACGGTCACGTCGGCCCTCACCTCGCGGAAACACGAGTTGATCGAGCGAGTACAGGCGCTCGTCGCCCTAGCCGGCGGTGGGGTCGTGTGCGAACTTTACGGCCTCGACGCTCCGGAGTTCCCGTATCGTCCGGAATCCCAACTCCTGGCTACGGCCTCCGGGGCCTACCGCGACGTGCTCGGCAAGGAGCCCAACGTCGAGGTATCGCAGTGTTCTCTTGAGCTCGGTATGTTCAGCAGGAGGGTGCCTGTCGGCGATATTATCTCGATCGGCACCGAGCTTCAGGCGCTGCATTCCTCCGCGGAGAGGGTGAATCACAAGTCCGTGGAACGTGTCTGGCCGCTGATCAAAACGGTCCTATCGCGACTGGGATAGGCGCGGGCGGTCCTGGCAACGAGGTCGCGGACCCTCCCTGCCTAATGCAGAGAGAACGCGTGAGTCGATGTCGCGTATCGCGCCGGCCTGGTTGAACGCACAACCGGCAGTCAGCTCGGTAATCATCGGCGCACGCACCTCCGGCCAGCTTGCCGACAACCTCGGCAGCGTCGACGTTGCGCTTTCCATCGAGGACATTGCGACGCTCGACACCGCAAGCGACCCCGAGCCTTCGGCTTGGCCTTACGGCGCAGCGGGGCGCGAGCAGCGCTTTCGCGTGCTCGACTGGGTGCAGAAGCGCGCGATTCTTCAGTTTGTTGAGTCGTCGGGCCACTGCGCTCGTCGAAATCGGTCATCAGGGACGCTTGCTGTCCGTCGTCGGCTGGCGAGGAACCCACGTGCGTGGGGAGTTTTTATCAATTTCATGACATTTGTGGATGACGAAACGTCTTACTGATAACCGGGTGACGCCCGCGGAAACTAATTCGCACCTATTGAATGCATGGAGAGCCGTAATGACAGCTACCACTCAAAGTACTGAAAAGTCGGTCGGAGTACGGCCGGTCGAAAGCGCCCACTACGAAGGGGATCCAGCGTTGAATCTTTACCAGGACCGGTGCGCAGTGGAAGATCTGGAAATCCGCAATCTGTCCGATCACGAGTGGCGTGTGGGGGATGGGCGATGCCACGAGGGATCGCCAGCGAAGGTGCTGGGTTACATCGAGAAATGTGGTTCTGCTTTTGAAGTTCTGAACCTGAAAAAGCCACGACAGGTTTTCGTATTCGATCGTTTCGAAGCTGCGGTCGCGTCGCTAGCAGTAGTCTCCCCGAACTAGATTTGGTACACGGCGCTGCGGCCATTTCCCCGCGGGCGTTGCGGACCGCGCCGGGCAGGGGCAACGGGAAGGGGATCTGATCTCACACTGCCGGGCCACGGGCAGGACGCTGACCGGGTAGAACGGTGCGGAAGAATCTCGCATGAAATCCGCGCGCCCCTGCCGGACATGCCTCAATATGAGAGTTGTGATCGACACAGAGCGCGAAAAGCGGATGCGCGACCTCGTCCTGCTCGTCGGCGACCCTGTTCGCCGCTACCTGCACCGCCGCACCGACACTGCGACGGCCGATGACGTGATCGGCGACACCCTGCTGGTGTGCTGGCGCCGCCTTGACGAGGTGCCCGACGATGCCCTCCCGTGGGCGATCGTCGTCGCGCGACAGTGCCTCAGCAATGCCCGACGTGCCGAGCGTCGTCGCATCCGCCTCATTGGCCGCATCATCGCCATCGACCCGCCGCCGGTCGTTGCACACGAGAACGCCGCAACATCCACCGTCGATGCCACCGCCGAGGCGGCCCGTGTGACCACCGCCCTGGCCGGCCTGCGTCGAAACGACGCCGAAATCCTGCGGCTGTGGGCGTGGGACGCGTTGACGAGCCCGCAGATTGCCGTTGTGCTCGGCATCAGCGCGAACGCAGCGGCGATCCGCTTGCACCGTGCGAAGGCGCGCCTTAAGCAGGAGTTACTGAAATCCGGCACCCCGACCGGACATGTAACTCTCGACGAAGGGAGCGAAGATGCACGACGATGACCGTGCGCTGCGCGAGCAGCTGCGTGGCGCCGATCCGGCCCGCGCGCTGCTCCCCGCCTCGCCGACGTGGCTCGACCACAGAATGGAGCAGATCATGACCGACCAGTCCCTGACCACCACGACCGTCACCCCCGAGGGGCCGCGACGCACCTTTCGGCGGTGGATGCCGGTGGTCGGCGTCGCCGCGGGCCTCGCCATCGCGGCGGCAATCGTCGCGCCCCTCGTTCTCGGTGGCGCGGAACCCACCGTCGAGGCGCTGCAGCCGCCCATGGGCGGAGACCTCGCGAGCGGCAGCTGCCTCGCGCTCGAGCCGGCGACCGTATCGGCGCAGGAGCAGGCGTTCGCCGCGACGGTACTGCAAATCCGTGGCGGCATCGCGATGTTGGAGGTTACGGAGCGCTTCGCCGGCGACGTCGCCGACCGCGTGGAGGTGGCGCAGGTGGATGCGATGACCTCCGACTTCTCGGGCGTGCCCTTCGAGGTCGGCCAGAGCTACCTCGTCGGCGCAGTCGATGGAACGATGACCGGTTGCGGCGTCACCGGGGCCGACAGCGCCGAGCTACGCGCGGTCTACGATGCCGCGTTCCCTGGCTGATCCACGCGAGCGCGCGCGGGTCCGTATTGAGCGCCTGATCATCCGCACTCCGCGGCCAGGACGGGGTGCCCAGCACCACATCGAGGCCGAGTGAATCCGGTCGGACGGAATCGTTCTCCGGTCGGTCCAGCCGGAGAGGTCCGATCGCCGCGGTGGTGGTCGGCTGCTGCTTCGGTGCGACAGACGTGGCCAAATTCAAACAATTTCAACGTCACCGCACTAGCCCAGATTCGCCTCCGTCCGTATGCTGCCAGGATGACAGACTTCAGCAAGGGCGACCGGGTGAGTTGGGCCACACCTCAAGGACGAACTCAGGGTGAAATAGTCGAGAAAAAGACGAGCAACTTTGACTTTGCGGGCCAAACGTTTCACGCCTCGAAAGACGAGCCGGCATTTATCGTGAAATCTGAAAAGACGGGTGCCGAAGCCGCGCACAAGGCCAGCGCCCTTCGCAAGCTGTCACCACGTTAGTGCGCGTTCCACTTTGGCAAAATAAAACCTGGCCAGCCTGCGGTGGGTTTACAGGAGCACAGCCTCACACTCAATCTTGCGCATACCGGTTTGTGAAACACACCTAGGCTATTCCGGCCGCGAAAGATTCTTACGCCACGCCGAAAAACTCTGGACAGATCCGGCGTGCGGTTGGGCAAGCCAGGGCCACGGATGAAGCTCCACGGCGGATGGGGCGTATTTCGCGAAGCTTGGAACCGGAGCCCAGGTCATCGCGGCCGTGAGTTCTGGAGCGATCAATCTTGGGTCTCCGAGATGTACGACCACATCGCGCCGCGTCGCCAAATCCTGCAGTGTCTCGACGAAAAAGACCAGCCTCTTGCTCGAAAGCTGAAGTTTTTCAAGAGCTGGTTCGTCGAAGATAAAGACGGCCGGCAGTTGTGGATGCGCGAGAAGAGCCGGATCCGCATCGCCCAGCGATTCGACGGTGAGCAAAACCGATTGTGGCGTGGAGCGCGAGACCACCGTGGTGGGACCTTGGGTGGTCGCAAGGTCGTCGTCCCGCACGAGCAGCGGAGTCGGATTCGACACTGGCCGCAGATCCAGGTCTGACGGAAAGTTTTGAATCGGGCAGTTGCGGTTGAGGGGGCAGGCCGCACACAACTGAGGCGCGCGTTTCTCGACCTGCCAACGTGCGAATCCATAGGGTTTGCTCGAGCCTGCGCCAACCGTCCACTGCCACCCCAGCAGGTTGGCAGCGCGAGAACCGTCGAGCAGGTGTCGATGAAAATACTCCTGCCCGGCCACCCATCCCGCTCCGGATCGCACCGTGTACTGTGAGGCGAGCCACATACGAGACTGGTTCACCAGCCAGCCGTCCGTTTCCAGACTCGAAAGTGCCCAGTCAACGCACGCCATTTCGCGGGGCCAGGCCGCTGGCGCAAATTCCCCCGACCATGCAACGTCGAACCGCAAATTGCGGTGCAGATGCATGCCGACGCGAGCATATAAATGTCGGGCGTATTCCTGCCAGAGTAATTCGTCGCGGAATTTTGAGACATCCGGTGCCGGTCCTGCTGCGACCGCGTTCCAGACCTCCGGTAAGGGAAGCAACCCGTGACGAATGTAGGGCGACAGTCGGGAGGCTCCGCGACCCGATTCCGGAAGTACTCGGTTGCGCGTCGCGGCATACCCGGCCACGTCGAACGCGGCGAGGGCAGCATCCGCCGCCGTTTGGCCACCGCGGATGTCGGGACTCGCCCTGATTCGATCGCTCACGAGGTGCGACAGGTGTCGATTCACAACAGCTTCCGCGGAAACACCAGCAAGGGCAATGATCACTCGGTGATTCTAACGCCCGACGATATGGAAGTTCGAGACAAGATGTCGATCCCGTGCAGGGGTGCAGGTCGGTTGATATAGAAGAAAGAGTCCAGGGAAAAACCCAAAGTCGGCCAACGTTTCGAGAATTCGTTCGCAATTGGCTGGCAAACTCCTGTCGGCCGGAGTACGTTGTGACACATAACCAAGTTAGCTATTTATTCTCGTTTGATTCCCGCCGTTTCGGCGCATGCTCGTGACCAGCAAAGGACATCGTGATACCTGACTCCCTGACCCAGATCCAGTACGACACCATTTATAACGTGTTCTCCCTCGTGATCGCTTCGCAGCTGTTCACGTCTGTTTTTCTGGTCATCTGCCTGCCGCGAGTACTTCCGCGCTACCGCCAGGCTATGACCGTCGCGGCCATCGTCTGTGGCATTGCGGCGTACCACTACTTCCGCATTTTCAACTCCTTCACCGACGCGTTTGTTACGGACGCCGTCGGTGGCCGCGGGAGTTACTCGCAAGTTGCCGGAGCATCCTTCAACGAGGGCTACCGCTACGTCGACTGGCTGCTCACCGTGCCGCTGCTGCTGCTTGAGCTCGTAGCCGTTCTGGCCCTGGCGCGCAAGGTGCAAAGCAGTCTCCTGACGCGCCTGATCCCCGCTGCCGCTCTCATGATCGCCCTCGGCTACCCCGGCGAGATGGCCTCTGACAACCTCACTCGCGGCATCTTCGGCCTGCTGTCCTCGATCCCATTCGCGTACATCCTCTACGTGCTCTTTGTGGAGCTGACTCGATCGCTGGAACGTCAGCCCGCCACGGTGCGCAAAACCATAAGCCTGCTGCGCCTGCTGCTGCTGGCCACCTGGGGCGTTTACCCGATTGCCTACCTACTGCCCGGCATCGGCATCGACGGATCCGACGCCTGGGTCGGCCTGCAAATCGGCTACTCCGTGGCCGACATCCTCGCCAAGTGCCTCTACGGCCTGATCATCTACCGCATCGCGCGCATGAAATCCTTCGCCGACGATCAGACCTTCGCCAACTCCGAACTGTCCTTGGAAGACGCTGCAAGCTTCAAGCGTTCCACGACCAACTCGTAGTTGCCGCTGAAGTTCATCGCGGTGCCAGCGCAGCGATCGGCTGGCGGTGAGCCAGCGACCGGAGTCTCAACCAGTCAGTTTGATGCAGGGACGGCCGTCACTCGGACCGTGGCGCGCCTTCCCCGGACACAATGCTGCGGATAACGGCGATCGGCAGTTTGGGCTTCCGGTTCGCGTCGGTCAGTCCGTTCGTCTCCTGCATGGTGTCCGTGAGCTGGGTGTAACAGAAGCCGGAGAGAATTGGGTTGTCCCGAAGACTGCCGACGAGACCTGACACTCGACTTTCGAAGTCCTCATAGCTCGTTGCTGTCGTGTAACCCCAGGAATCATCGGCAGCGTCCGGCGCGAAGCTGACCCCGCCGAATTCGGTGACCATAATCGACTGGCCGTCGATCTCTCGGGGGATGAGCTGAAGGCGCCGGCCGGCCGGCCCCATACCCGCAACCAAGGCACGGATGGCGTCGACGTCCCGGTAGTTGGCATCAAGCTGTTCAGCCGTACCGGCGTAATCATGGATCGTAAGAATGTCAGAAATCGCGTGCTCCCAGCCGTCATTGGAAATGACGGGGCGGCTCGGATCGAGCGATCGGGTCAGATGGTAGAGCGACTGGGCGAAGCTCATCTGGGCGTCGTCATGTGCGATCTGTTGAACGCCCCAACTCTCATTGAGGGGAACCCAGGTGACTATTGACGGATGCGATCGGTCACGGCGCACCACGTCGGTCCATTCGCGGGTGACTCGCGACACTGCCTCCGAAGAGAACTCGTAGGTGCTCCCCATTTCACCCCAAATGAGAAGTCCGAGCCGATCCGCCCAATAAAGAAATCGTGGGTCCTCGACCTTTTCGTGAATTCTAGCTGCGTTGAACCCGAGGGCCTTTATCAGCTCCACCTCGGCACGCAAAGCTTCGGCTGACGGGGCAGCGAGATGCGACTGTGGCCAGTAGCCCTGCTCGAGCACCGATCGTACAAAATAAGGTCGGTCATTGAGTAAGAACCTACCGCTGGCGACGCTGGCGCTGCGTAGCCCGAAATACGAGTCAGACTCGTCGAGAACGCTTCCATCCTCAGCAATGATTGACACATGCGCGTCGATAAGTCGCGGATTTTCCGGCGACCATAACAGAGCTTCGAAGGCCTGACCGTTTGACTGTCGCGCAATCTGAATGGTTGCCCGAGAGCGAGGCTCCAGGGTCGAGTAGGACTGCCTGGCAAGGATTTCGCCCGCGATGGACAGTTCTACCTGCACGCTTACTCCGGTCGCCGGTCGTCGGCTCAGGCCCACCTCGATTTCAACGTTCCCGGCCTGTGCATTCGGGGTCCAATTCAGTGCCTCGATGCGCTGGTCCGGCACTGACTCGAGCCAGACCGGCTGCCAGATCCCTGTCGTACGGTGGTACCAAATCACGTGCGGCTCTTCAAGCCAGTCCTGTTTGCCGCGCGGCTGAGCGACGTCGTGAGGGTCATCCTCAGCACGAACTACAAGCACGCAGTCCTTGTGGAGCGTTAGCGCTTCGGTGACGTCAAAAAAGAATGGCGTCTGGCCGCCCTCGTGTGACCCGATGAACTGGCCATCGATCCATACAGATGCGCGGTAGTCGACCGCCCCAAAATGCAATATCACTCGTTCACGCTCTAGAGATCGACCACTCGCGGCTATGTCTTCTGTGCTGATGACGCGCGAGTACCAGACGACAGGGTGGAAGCCAGGGTCACTGATTCCGGACATCTCCGACTCGGGGGGAAATGGAACTGTGATGACCTGGCTGAGGTGCGAAGCATGTGCGAACCAGCGTTCGGTTTTGCCAATGTCCCGGTCGTCGTGTTCGAATGCCCACTTGCCGGCGAGGTCGTGCCAATTCGGGCGGACAAGTTGGGGGCGGGGGTATACGCCACCCTGGGCACTGGCAGAAATCCGGAGAGAACGCGACATACCGCAATCATGCCGCCAAATTACAGCGCTGTAAAGTTTCGCGAAATTGAGGATGCTACGGAGTAAGTGGAGCGCTCTCGCGCACCGCGAGCGAATGCCCCGCGATCATGTGCCGACCAACGCCTCGGTATCCAGCAATCCGTTCCTCGAGAAGATCGAAGGCAGCCGCGACAAGTTCGGTCTTTTTCGGCGCCACCGAGGTGAGGGTCGGGGAGGTGTATGCAGCCAGAAAGGTGTTGTCCCAGCCGACCACAGCCACGTCTCCGGGTACCGATCGGCCGGAATTATGGAGGGCCTTCAGCGCGCCGATCGCGAACCGGTCGTCGCGGCAGACCACACCGTCGAAATGCACCCCGCGCTCGATCGCCTCAGCGACTGAACTAAGGCCAGCTTCCGCTGTGAATTCCAGCGCAGTGAAGACGAGCTCGGGATCCAATCGAATCCCTGCTTCCAGCAGGCCCTGTTGGTAGCCAAGAAGACGCTGATTCGTCGAACCAGTGATGTCGGCCGCGATGACTCCGAGGAAAGCGATGCGGCGGCATCCGCTTGCCAGAAGATGCCGCGTAGCATCGAGAGCGGCCGAGACATTGTCGATCATCACGTGGTCGGTCATAACTGGCATAGCGGCCTCGCCGAGTAAAACCAGGGGAGTGCCAGCATCGAGCCTGGCAATGTCGAGCGTTTCCATGCGGACGGGGTGAAAGATCACGCCGTCGACCAACCCCGCTTCGCGATCGCTGAGTACCGCTCGCTCTAAATCAGGATCGCTCAAAGTCTGCTCGATGATGACGCGGTATCCCCGCCGAGTTGCTTCCTCGGCCAGATGGCGTGAAAGCTCCGAAAAGTACGGGTGGTCGATTTCAGGGATGGCCAGGGCAATCATTCCGGTTTTGCCGGTAGCCAGGCGCCGTGCCGTCAGGTTGGGGCGATACCCGAGCTGGTCAATGGCGGCTTGCACCTTTTCGCGAAGGGCTGGGGCCACGTGGGGATAGCTGTGAACGACGTTCGAGACGGTCTTCATGGACACGCCCGCAAGTTCCGCAACGTCAATGAGTCGAATTCTTGCCATATTGGTTCCGTCCGGTCCGGTCCGGTCTATCCTAGGGCGGCTGCGGCCGGCGCTGGAAACGGCATGTACGTCGGATGTGCACGATGTAGACAAATATCTTTCTAGCGCTGTACATTATCGGAAGGCGCTTGTTTGCCGCACCATGACGTGCGGGGAGAATGTAGCCGGCTTTGCGCATGAGTCGCAGAGCAATGTTTTCGATGAGGAGGACGAACGATCATGAAGCAGAAAGACTTCTCCGGGCGACGAGTACTCGGGGTCACCGCTCTCGGTGCCGCACTCGCGCTGGTTCTCGCCGGATGCTCCGCGGGCGGAGCCGAACAGACGGCGAGTGAGCCCTTCACCGGTGAATACGCCGGGCCTGAGGTTGAGCTGTCTTACTGGAACGGATTCACCGGTGGTGATGGCCCGTTCATGGAGACGATGGTCGCTGAGTTCAATGCGGAACACGACAACATCAAGGTTGTCTCAAACACGATGCAATGGATTGACTTCTACCAGCGCCTTCCCGCCGCAGTGACCGCTGGAGAGGGCCCGGACGTCGGCGTCATGCACCTGGACCAGCTCGCGACCAATGCTGCGCGAAACGTCATCGTACCGATCGACGATCTCACCGAGGAGTTGGGTCTGACGTCGGATGACTTCACCAAGGACGTCTGGGATGCCGGCGTCTACAAGGACGCCCGATACGGCATTCCGCTCGACGTGCACTCCCTGGCCATGTACTACAACACCGAACATTTCGCCGCAGCGGGGATCACGGAGGCCCCAACCGATGCGGCTTCCTTGCAGGATGCGCTCGTCAAGCTTCAGGCGGCTGGCTATGAAACTCCCTTCTGGATGCCGACGAGGTGGCCGAGCCACCTCATGAATCTCTCCGTGCTCTGGCAGAACGGCGGTGAACCGTACGGCGACGACGGAGCAACGTTCGATTCAGCGGCCGGGGTAGAGGCACTTGAGTGGCAGCGCTCCCTCGTGGACGACGGATATAGCCCGAGTGACGTCGCTATCGACTCTCAATATGTCGCGTTCAAGAACGGTGAGACCTCGATCACCTGGGATGGCATCTGGCAGATCAACGATCTCGTCGAGTCCGGTCTTGCGTACGCGGTCGCCCCGATTCCCACAATCGGCGAAACAGACGCTGTGTGGGCCAACTCCCACAACTTCTTCCTTCCGCGCCAGAGCAACGCCGACCAGAACAAGGTCAACGCGTCGAAGGTCTTCATCGCCTGGATGAGCGAGCAGTCGGCTGAGTGGGCAGGCTCGGGCATGATCCCCGCTCGTCAGTCAGTGCGCGATGGTGGCGCACTCAAGGGGCTCCCGCAGGAAGCAATCGCGGGGACGATCGATTCGATGCGTTTCCTGCCGCCCATTCCCGGGATCGGCCAAGTGCAGGCCGAGACCCTCGAAATCGCCGTCGCCGACGGGGTTCAGGGAACGACAACGCCGAGTGAGGCGCTCAAAAAAGCCGCCGACTCGGCGACGCAACTCATGGACGACAACAAAGCCTCGTTCGGGGGCTGACCTATGTCGACGAAGGTTGGTGAGCGCGCACTTCCTCCGGGGAGGGCGCGCCGCCCCTCGGCTTCTGAACCGGAGTCGCAGAAGAAACGTGGAGTACGAGCGGGCACTCGGCAACAGGGGATAGCAACGCCCTGGCTCTTTCTCACCCCTTACCTGCTATTGTTCGGCAGCTTCGTCATCCTCCCGGCAGTTCTCGGGGTGTGGATCAGTTTTCATTCCTGGGACTACACCTTGCCAAACAAACCCTTCGTCGGCCTAGACAACTACGTCGCTTTGTTCTCGCCCGGATCGACGGTTTTCGGACCCTTCTGGGGATCAATGCGGGCCACTGGAATCTTCACGGTACTCAGCGTGCCGCTGCTCCTGATCGTTCCACTGGCCGTTGCATTGCTCATGAGCAAGAAGTTTCCCGGACGGGACTTTCTCCGAGCCATCTATTTCGCCCCCTACGTGCTCGGCGTCGCCGTCATTTCGGTACTCTGGCGGTACCTGCTCGACAACAATATTGGACTCGTGAACCACTATCTGGGACTTCTCGGACTCCCGGACGACACGGCGTGGACAACAACGACGCCTGCGGCCTGGGTCGCGCTCGTGGGAGTGACCGTCTGGTGGACGCTCGGCTTCAACGCCGTCATCTACCTTGCCGGTCTTCAGGACATCCCGACCGAGCTCTATGAAGCCGCGCGCGTTGATGGGGCCGGACCGTGGATGCAGTTTCTGCACGTGACGATCCCCGGACTCAAGCCCATTCTGTCATTCATCACGATCATCACCCTCCTCGCATCCGCCAATATGTTTGGTCAGTCCTATCTCATGACCCAGGGTGGCCCCGGACGTGAAACGCGCACGGCCATTTATCAGATCGCCGACACGGGTCTACGCAACTTTCAGATGGGCAGCGCAGCAGCGATGAGTTACGTGCTCACCGTCTTCCTCATGGCGATCAGTGCCTTTGTTTTCTATATTTTTCGCGAGAAACAGCCCAGGAAGCTCAAGAAGGAGGCGCGCTCGTGAGCAATTTCACGGCGACGGTCCGTGCGGCATCTCGAGCACGCCGTGCACGCCGGCGGAGTGGCAATATCACTCGAGTCGTCGTTCTCGGCGCAATCGCAATCGCGTTCATCAGCCCGATCATCTTCATGATCGTGACCAGCCTCAAGACCCGGGCCGACGCGACTGCTATTCCACCGTCGTGGATTCCCGATCCGATTTCTCTGCAAGCTTTTGCGTCTATCCTGGCCCCAGGGACCGCGACTCCGGTGCTGCAATGGTTCGCAAACAGCATGGTCGCAGCCGCCCTCAACGCCACGCTGGTCGTCATCACGGCGTCTCTCGCGGCGTATCCGCTTGCGCGAATGCAGTTTCGCGGCAAGAATTTCGTCTTCGTCATCATCGTTGCGACTTTGCTGGTGCCGCCGGTGATCCTGGTGATTCCCAATTACCTCATCGTGAGTGAACTGGGGTGGCTCAACTCGCTCGTCGCGATCATCGTTCCAACGGCGGCATCCGCTTTCGGAGTGTTCTTCATGCGACAGTTCTTCGTTGGCCTGCCCGTGGAGTTGGAGGAGGCCGCCCGGCTCGACGGGGCGAACCGATTCGTGATCTTCACGCAAGTAGTTCTGCCGCTCGCTAAGCCCGCGCTTGCAACACTCGCGCTGCTCGCTTTTCTCGGCAACTGGAATGACTTCCTCTGGCCCGTCTACGTCTTATTCAGCCCGGAAGTACAAACGCTGCCCGCTGGCCTGTCCACGCTGCAATCGGCAAATGCAGTGCGCTACGACCTACTGATGGCCGGCGCCGTCGTCGCGAGCGTGCCAGTGCTCGCGCTGTTCATCTTTCTCCAGCGCTTCATCATTGAGGGCGTTTCTCGCTCCGGCGTCAAGGGATAGCACCCGATGAAGTCAGCTCGCCGCGCAGCGTTAGCCTCGGTGTCGGCAGCAATTATGACCGTCCTCGCGGTGACCGGCTGCACGGCGGCTGCAGAGCAATCGGCGCTCGCCACAGCCGGCGCCCCAGTACTCAACGCGAATTTTGCTGATCCCGACGTGATGAAGGTGGACGGCACGTACTTTGCGTATGCCACCAACGACAACAACCGCAACGTGCAAGTCGCCTCCTCCACCGATCTTGTCGATTGGGACGTCCTTCCCGACGCTTTGCCGGAGCTGCCGAACTGGATTATTCCGGGGAAGACCTGGGCACCCGAAGTAACGAGGCTCACCGACAATTCCTTCGTTATGTACTTCACGGCGACGAACTTTGCGCCAACGCTGCAGTGCATCGGGGTTGCCACGGCCACCGACCCGGCCGGACCGTTCACCGTTCAGGGCGACGCCATGATCGTGTGTCCCGAAGACCAAGGCGGTGCAATCGATGCAAGCACCGTCGTCATCGACGACGTCCTGTACCTCGTCTGGAAAAATGACGGGAACTGTTGCGAACTCGATACCTGGATTCAGGCGGCTACGCTCTCTCCCGACGGACGCAGCATCACGGGCGATCCCATCAGGATTCTCAAGCAGACCGAAGAGTGGGAGGGCGCCCTGATCGAAGCTCCGACCATTGTGGCTCGAGGGTCAGGACTTGTCATGCTCTACTCCGCGAATTCTTACGGAGGTGACCAATACGCGGTCGGTGCGGCAACAGCTGCCTCAATCGACGGTCCGTGGAGGAAGGAAGTTGGTCCGATCCTTTCGACCGACACTTCGGGCGGTCTATATCGCGGGCCCGGTGGCCAAGACCTCGTCATGGACGTGGGTGGTCAGGACTACATCGTTTTCCATGCGTGGGACAAGGATTACACGTACCGCGCATTGCACGTTGCTGAGATTGATTGGGACGCCGACATTCCTCGGGTCGTGATCCCCGACTGAGCACTCCAACACGAACTGAATGGTGCACCATGGAAAACTCTCTCTCGCTCAGCCCGCTGTCGGGAACCCAATTCGTTCTCGAGGCTGACGGCTACACCGCCTCGATCGCAAGCATTGGCGCGAGCCTTCGATCGCTCCAGTACCGCGGGCGGAACCTCATCGTTCCGTTCGATGCCGACCAGGTGCGACCGTTTTTTCGCGGCGCCATCCTGGCACCGTGGCCGAACCGAGTCGTTGATGGACGGTACACATTTGATGACGTCGAGCAACAGCTCAGCATTACGGAACCGTCGCGGGGACACGCTCTCCACGGACTCGCGTCCTGGCTGGACTTTGCTGTGGTGAGGCAGACGACGCGTCGGCTGGTTCTCGGAGCAACGATCGAGGCGCAACCTGGATACCCGCACCGGGTGACACTGGAGGTGGCTTTTGCGCTCGACGCCGGGGGCCTTCGAACGACAGTGACGGCAGTGAATGCCGGCCCCAACGCCGCCCCGTTTGGTATCGCTCCGCACCCCTATCTTGTCGCCGGCGAGGGCCGCGTCGACGACTGGACGCTCGAACTCCCCGCCAGGCAAATACTGACCGTGACTCCTGACCGTCTCATTCCTCTTCGCCTTCGTGACGTCACTGAAAGTGATCTCGCCGCCTTTGATTTTCGCGCGCCACGTACGATCGATGACACCTTTATCGACCATGCCTTCACTGGCTTCGACCGGGACGAGGAAGGCAACGCGACGGTTCGAGTGACAACGAGCGCCGGCAGTGGCGTGGCACTGAGCTTTGATGGCGAATGCCCGTGGGTTCAAGTGCACACCGCTGATCAACCCACACCCGCTATTGACAGAATCGGACTAGCCGTGGAACCAATGACCTGTCCACCGGATGCCTTCAACTCCGGGGTGGACCTGAACGTCCTCGAGCCGGGAGGCTCGGCAGGCGCCTCCTGGACGATTCGAGCCATGGACTAGTCAGCCGCCGCCCCGTACCGTCCGAGACGGCTCCAACCGTTCTAAACACTCCGACGCGTTCTGACAGGTGCGAGAACTGGCCGCCATGCCGGCGGTGGAACATGGAGCCGCACCACCGCCGACAGATTCAAGCGTCTTTCAAGTCGATGCCCTTTGTTTCCTTCATGATGAAACAGGCGATCCCCGTGCACGCGCAGAGAACAATGATGTACACGCTGGAGAGCCAGCCAACATCCAGCGAGTTGAAGAGGGCGTTCAAGTAGGGAGCGGTACCGCCGAACACGGCCACTGAAATGGAATAGGCGAAACCGATGGCCCTGGTACGAATTCTGGTCGGGAAATTCTCGGAGAGAATTGCCGAGAGCAAAGCACCGGGGATGGCGACGATCACTAAAGCGATCGCCGAGGCGAGCAGGAGCGTCCACCCCGCCGAACCGATCATGGCAGTCAGGGGGAGGGAAAGCGCGATCATGAGGACGGCGAAGATCAGCATCATCGGGCGCCGACCGACTCGGTCGGAAACCCATCCCCAGAGTGGCAGGGTTGCCAGGGCGATCAACTGGGCCGTCAGGGTCATCCAGAAGGCGGTGCCCGAGTCCATGCCTTTCTGGGTGATCGCGTAGGTGGAAGCATACGAGGTCCAGGTGTAGTGGGCCGCTGTCACCCCGGAAGTCATGGCGATCATCAGCACGATTGTTCGGGCAACCTGAGCTTTCGGGAGCGGGGCTGGCTTGTCGGTGCCGGCCGTGTGGTCGTCGAAGACCTCGCTCTCACCCATGTTGCGTCGCATATAGAGAGCCGCAAGGGCGAGGAAAGCGCCGAGGATGAACGGGATACGCCATCCCCAGGCCGCGACACTGTCGTCGGGCATGATGCTGGTCACACCGCCAGCGACACCGTAGGCCAGCACAGACCCGCCGAAGATGGCGATGAAGACAGCGCTGCCCCAGAGTCCGCGATGACGCCGTGGCGCAATTTCGGCCACGTAGGTATAAGCGGTCGCGGTTTCTCCGCCGTGCGCAAACCCTTGGATGACCCTGACCGCGAGCAGCAGGAAGGACGCCCAGGCACCGGCGTTCTGATAGGTCGGCATTACAGCCATGGCCAGGCTTCCGCCGGCCATCATGAGCATTGTCGTGACCAAGACGAATTTGCGCCCGCGCCGGTCGGCGACCAGGCCGAAGACGATGCCGCCAAGCGGTCGCATTAAGAAGCCGACGGCAAAAACTCCGAGGGTGGAGAGGAGTCCGGAGATGGGATCCTCGGGGTTGAACATCGCAGCGGCTATGAACGGCGCAAAGACCGCGTAGGCGCTCCACTCATACCATTCAAGAACGTTGCCGAGAGTACTGGCGATCAGGTCACGCCGCTTCGACCGTTCGGTGACGCCGCTGGTTTCTCTGGCTGTGTCGTTGTCGGTTTCGTCGATCTGGGTCATCAGAAAAGGCTCCTTTGCCTTAAGATATTCACGTCAGTGCACCCCAAGCGGGATGTCGGTGGGTCACAAGCCGGACACTTTGTCGTGTGGGTAGAACCTGGCTCCGGTCGTTCGATCAAACCGCCCTGCTCGCACGGAGGCAGCTTTCGGCAATCCCGCGGCCCATTGGGCCCGGGCCGCCAACACCCACCGTTTTGATCCTCGACATTCCCGTTTGCGGTGTCATGCCTCGTACCTCCTGATCAAAGCGGCGAGTGCTTGGCCGCCGCCGATGCACAGCGTGACGATGCCATATTCCGCGCCGCTGCGCTGCAAATGTCGGGCTGCACGGAGTGTCAGGATGGCGCCGGTCGCCCCGATTGGGTGGCCCAGGGCGATAGCCCCGCCGTAGGGATTGGTCTTTTCTGGATCAAGTTTCAGATCGCGGATGACGGCGACGGACTGGGCCGCGAACGCTTCGTTAAGCTCGACGATCTCAATGTCTGCCGGACTGAGTCCGGTTTCGTCAAAGAGTTTTCGCAGCGCCAAGGCCGGGGCATAGCCCATCAGCGCCGGATCGATCCCGGCCGTCGCGACATATTCCAGAGTAGCCAGGCCACCGAGTCCTCGTTCGCGGGCCGTGCTGTCCTTCATCAGAATAACGGCCGCGGCGCCGTCGTTGATTCCCGATGAGTTGCCGGCGGTCACGCTGCCCCCCGTCTGAAACGCCGGGCGGAGCCCCTCCAGCGTGTCAAGGGTAGTGTCCGGGCGGGGTGCCTCATCGACGGTCACAGTCACTGGCTTCTTTCCGGGAATCAGTACCGGCGTGATTTCATTCTGAAATACCGTCTGGGCTTCCGCGGTGCCCGCTCTGCGTTGGCTCTCCCAGGCAAACTCATCCTGTTCCCGCCGGGACACCCCGTATTTTTTGGCCACGTTCTCGGCCGTAACACCCATGTGCTTTTCGCTGAACGGGTCGGTGAGCATGGCCAGTGTGCCGTCAACTTGGGTGCGGTCTCCCAGTCGAGCATTGCCTCGGGCGTTGTAATCCAGGAAGGGCATCCGGGACATCGATTCATCGCCGCCGGCCAGGATGACGTCGGCTCCGCCCCAGCGCAGCTGCTGAGCAGCCGACCAGATGGCCTGCAGGCCGCTGCCGCAGAGCCTATTGACGGTGAAAGCGGGGGTACGGTCGGGCACGCCGGCTGCCAGAGCAACGCGCCGGGCGTTGTAGGCATCCGCACCGGCTTGGCCGACGCAGCCCATGATGACCTCGTCGATGTCGTCCGTTGTCACGCCGCTGCGCGCCATTGCCGCGGTCGCAGCAATGGCGCCGAGTTGGTGTGCTGGCACGGCCGCCAGGGCCCCGTTGTATTTCCCGACGGGCGTTCTGGCTCCGTCAACGATAACTATCTTCTGCTGTGACACTGCAATCTCACTTCTATGACGTGCAGGGGAATGGCGTGAATGGGTTCAGGAAGCGACGGTCGAGCTGACGCCGGCAAACTGCCGGGCACCGTCCAGTAGTCTCGGGATGCCTTCTTCAAGCGAGGGGCCGAAGCCGGTGTCGCCCGGTCGTTCGCCCTTGAGCCAGCGGGTGTAAATGGCTTCGCAGAAGATGGAGGCTTTCCACAATGCCAGCGTCTGGTACCAGGGCAGCGCGTCCAAATCCAGATGCATCCGCTCGCGGTACCGCGAAATGAGCTGATCGCGGGTGAGATATCCGGGTTCGCGGGTCACGCTGGTCAATTCGAGCGGCGTAGAAAAACTTCCGGGTTCCGAATAGGTTGCCGTGAGATAGCCAAGATCCGCCAACGGGTCACCCACCGTGGCCATTTCCCAGTCCAGGATGGCCATCACGCGTGCCGGAGACGACGGTTCAAACATCAGGTTTCCGGCCCGAAAGTCACCGTGGATCACTGTGACGGCCTGGCTGGTGGGAATATTGCGTTCCAGCCAACTGCCGATGCTGACGACCTCGGGCAGATTCCGGGTGGTGTTCACCTCCCACAGGGCGGAGAAGCGCTGGACCTGTCGTTTTAGGTAGCCTTCCGGGCGCCCGAACGCGGCCAGTTCTCCGGCGGAAACATCCACCTGGTGTAGCTGCACCAGAGTGTCAACAACGGCGGCACTGGTCGCCTCGCGCTGCGCCATGGCACCGAGGTAGCCGGGGATTTGATCGGTGATCACGGTGCCGCTTAGGAAAGACATGATGTAGAAAGGAACGCCGAGCAGCGACTCGTCTTCACAAATGGCGAGAATTTCGGGAACCGGCACCCCCTGTTTTCTGACCAGCTGTTGGATCCGAGCCTCACGAACCATGTCATGGGTGGATCGCGGCAGGGGCGGACGAGGGCCGCGGCGCAACACAAACACCTCCATGCCGCGCTGGAGACGGTAGGTGACATTGGACTGCCCGTCACCAATCCGACACCAGGACAGCGGCCCGATACCGAGCCCTTGGACATCCATGAACTTTTCGACTGCGTCGAGAATGAGAAGAGGCGGCAAGTCCAGCCGCGCTGCTTCGGCGCAGTTGGCGACGACTTCAACGCCGTCGGGAGCGGTGCGCATCAACGGATTCCTGCCAGCTCAGTGTTGAGATCAGCGGCGTGCAGGTCGGCACTACCCGCGGCAGCGGCGTGCAGGTCGGAGCCGAGCACGTCAGCCAAGTACGGCTCGCCCGCATCGACGGCCCGCTTGCGCGCCGCCGAGGCACGCCGGGAGATGGCCCATTTATGGGTTTCATTGGCGCCGTCGTAGATCCGGAACGGGCGCACCTCGTTCAGGTAGGCGGCCAAGGGGAGCCCATCTGAAACACCGTCGCCACCGCAGAGCTGGATGGCGCGGTCGACCACCCGGAAGATCGCTTCCGAGCAGTGCACCTTTGCGATAGAGGACATCGCGGATCCGGCCCGTGGATCCGCCGCGAGCAGCGCGGCGGTCTTCTCGATGATGGCATCGGAGGTTTCGATGTCGATCACGGACTGGGCAATCAGTTCCTGGGCAAGACCCAGGTTCTTCATCGGAGAGCCGAACATTTCGCGGCGCTCGATTCGGTCCAACGCAATGTCCAGGGAGCGCCGGGCCAGTCCGAGCCAGCGCATGCAGTGCGTAAGGCGGGCTGGGCCCAGGCGTACCTGGGCGTATTTGAAGCCGAGTCCGACGGCCCCCAATACCGCATCATCTGTCACAAAGCAGTCGTTGAGATAAATGTGAGGATGACCGCCAGCTATGGCACGGTCCATGGTGTGGATGCTTTCACCGAGCCGGATGCCTTTGTTGTCGAGATCGACCAGGAACATGGTGGCACCGGTCGGGGCGTCTCCGACAGCCGCGGTGCGGGCCATCACGATGCAAAAGGCTGCGCCGTCGGCGCCACTTGTGAATCGTTTGTGACCATTAATGGACCATCCGCCGTCGACCTTTGCCGCTGTGGTGAGCAGGGCGGCCGGATCTGAACCGGCGCCGGGGTGCGGCTCGGTCATTCCGAAGCAGGACCGCGACGTACCGGCGGCCAGGGGCACAAGGTAGCGCTGTTTCTGCGCTTGCGTGGCGATCAGATTCAGCATGTGCATATTGCCTTCGTCGGGCGCCATGCAGTTGAGCGCGGACGCGCCGATCGGGGAATATCCGGCCTCTTGAAAGATCGCGGACCAGTGCTGAATGGGGACGCCTTGGCCGCCGAATTCTTTAGGGACGTGCGGGGCAAAGACATTGGCGGCCTTTGCTGCTGCTTGGAGTCGGTCCCGGGTGGACTGGGCCAGGTGCTCGCCCGGCCTGGGCTCGGCAGGAATAACCGTGTTGCGGATGAACTCGCGGGTGCGGATTCGCAAAGCTTCGACGTCTGCGGGCAGTGACTGGGTGCTCATTATTCTGTTTCCTTTCGCGGCCTGGGCCGATGAGTGGGGGCTGTTAAGCGGTGCCGCCGGCCGCGAGCAGGCCGCCATCAAGGTTGATGACCTGACCGGTGATCCAGGCCGAATCTGAGGACGCGAGAAAGGCAACGGTGGCAGCGATATCCTCGGGGTTGCCAAGGCGGCCCAGAGGATATCTCGCGGCGACTTCCGCCTCCTTGCCTTCGTAGAGGGCCTGAGCGAATTGCGTCTTGACCACCGCCGGTGCAACCGCGTTCACTCGTATCTTCGGTCCCATTTCGACGGCGAGGGTGCGAGTCAGATGCGCTATGGCGGCCTTGGTGACGCCATAGAAACCGATGCCGGGTGCCGGTGTCTGCCCGGTGACCGAAGACACATTAATGACGGTGCCGCCGCGGCCGGCGAAATCGAGGGCAGCGTGGCGGTAAGCATCCTGGATCCAGGCCAGGGTACCGAAGACGTTCACCTCGGTGATCTTGCGCGCGGCGGACAGATCTAGATCCATCACCGAACCGTAGACGGGGTTAATGCCCGCATTGTTGACGAGGACGTCCAGCTGGCCGAATGTTTCGGCGACGGCGTTGAGTACCTCGAGGCGGTGGTCCGGATCGTGGGCTTTGCCAGCGAGGGGGAGTACAGATCCTTTCGGGAACTGGGCGGCCGCAGCGTGTAACGCCTCGGCGTTACGGGCGGTGATACAGACCCGGGCGCCCTCCGCCACCAGCCGCAAGGCGATGGCCAGCCCGATTCCGCGACTGGCGCCCGTGACGATGGCCATCTTGCCCTCAAAGCGGTGCGCTTGGACGGGTTGCTCGCTCATAGTTTGTCTTTCTGGGACGGTACGCCCTGGGCTGCCGTGTTTTCATCACGGAGCTCCTGGCGGCGAATTTTTCCGGTCTGTGTCTTGGGTAAGTCGTCGATGATGTGCACGATGCGGGGGTATTTGTAAGCTGCGAGTCTCTCTTTGGTGAAGGCGATGAGTTCGGCTGGGGTGGCCGGCACACCTGATTTCAGGGACACGAAAGCGACGACGGTTTCGCCACGGTAGTCATCCGCCTGGCCAATCACAGCGGCCTCATGGACAGCTGGATGTTCATACAGCGCGTCCTCGACCTCGCGGGGCCAGACCTTGTACCCGGAGACGTTGATCTGGTCTTTGAGCCGGTCCACTAGATAAATCCAGCCTTGGGTGTCGATGATTGCCACGTCGCCGGTGCGAAACCTGCCTCCGGGCATTGCATGGGAGGTGGCATCCGGATTATTCCAATAACCCGGGATGATTTGAGGGCCAGATAATTCCAGCTCGCCCTGGGTTCCGGGGGGAACGGATTGACCATTCTGGTCGATGATTCTCGCTACAACGTGCGGTAACGGAATGCCGATAGACAGCGTGCCGCTGGAGGCGTCGACCGGCGCCTCGGTAAAGGGCGGGACGGCAACTACACCGGACGTACTTTCGGTTAGTCCATAGGCATTGTGGATGTAGACGCCGAAGCGCGTTCTGAATCGTTCCACGGTGGACGGCGGGATTGGTGCCCCGCCGGAATACAGAGTCTTAACGGCGGCAAAATGGCTGGCATTGGCGTGTGGAAGCGCCAAAATCGCGTTGAAAACGGTAATCGAGCCGATGGTAAAGCTGACCCTATGCTCGGCGAAGGCTTCTAACACGACATCAGGGTCAAAACGGCCCGTAAAAACCAGGGTTGTGTCGGTGAATAGAGAGATCGCAGCGTTAATCACGGCGCCAGTGATATGAAATAGTGGGGCCACGGCCATGACGACGTCACCGGGGGCGAGCCGTGCAAATCGGCCAAACGTCGTGGCGACGGCCAAGACGTTTTCGTGGGTGTTCATGGCGCCCTTTGGCGGCCCGGTCGTACCAGAGGTATAGGTCAAGAGCGCCACGTCGTAGCGGGTCAGATCAATGTCAGCGGGTCGCAAGCCGTCGAATTCGCGAATCAGCGCCGCGACGTCTCCGTCAACCGAAGCCGCCGGGCGAGTTGTCATGTCACAGCTACGGGGATCGTTTCGCGTCTGAAAGTCACGCGCAGAGGTACTGATGAGCCAGCAAGCCGTGCCTCCGGCAAGCGTTTGACGAGTTTCCGACACAGCCGTATCGGCACAAATAACACCGATTGCACCCGAGTCGTCAACGAGGCGACGCAGCTCTCGACGTTTGTACATGGGGTTCAGCAAGAGTGCCGTCGCGCCCAATTTCCAGAGGGCAAGCAGGGCCAGTGCATAGTGCGGGGTGTTCTGGAGGTAGATACCTACCCGGGCACCGCGAATTGTGCCGCGGGCCGCGAGCGCTACAGCGAGAGCGTCGGAGGCACGGTCGACTTCGGCGGCAGTCATCCTGCCATCGAAATAGCGTAGTGCGACGCGCTCCGGATTGGCGGCGACGCGGGCCTTCCACGCCTCCACGGTGGACTCATACCGCATCCCCGCATGTACTTTCGTGCTCAACACGTCTGGTGCGGTCTGAGAATCCTCTCCGGTGTTGATCCGAGAACGACTCTGTACGGCAGAGCCGATCTCACAACGGTTGGTCAAAGATGAACGAGTCACGGCAGCCGCCCCTCTCCGGCATCGTCGCCGGAATTGACTTTACTAACTCCTACCGAGCGATCGCTCGGTAGGAGTTAGTCTGGAGTAGACGTCATCATCTGTCAAGACAGACAATGGCATTCAGGCATGAACAGGTGAAGGAGTATTCGTGAAAGTTGAGACTGCGAAAAAAGTCGAGGATGCTGCAGCATGGCGCAAATACTCCGAAAACATGCTGCCACCCCTGCTGCAAGCGGCTTTAGATTGTTTTGTGGAGCACGGCTATCACGGCACGACAATTCGCACTGTGGCCGCTCGGGCCAAGCTCTCCGTACCGGGCCTATATCACCACTACGCCTCCAAGCAGGCACTGCTAGTGGCGATTGTTCAGTTTGCGATGAAGGATTTATTGGTCAGGAGCGAAGATGCCGTAGCGGAGGCAGGTTCTTCAGTGGAGGAACAGTTTCGACTTCTGATCGAATGTCTGGCGCTCTTTCACGCTCATCGCAGTGAGCTCGCCTTCATCGCTGCTAGTGAGATCCGAAGCCTGGAAGGCGAGTCGCGAACCGCGCACATCCAATCTCGCGATAAGCAGCAGCAGATGGTGGACGACATCATCAACCAAGGGATGCGGGAGGGGAACTTTGACGCCGAGCATCCCAAAGACACCAGTCGAGCCATCGTGACTATGTGTACTGGTATTGCGCAGTGGTACCGCCGTGACGGTGAGCTTACGCCCGAAGAGCTGGCCCTCAGATACGCCAACATCGCCCGGATGACTTTGGGGGTTGGCCCAGGCTCTCGAAGAGAGAGTGTTTTCACGGCGCCCACCGTGGGTGATGCTCCGATAGTCGTCAATTGATATTTTAAGGTTCCGGTTGCTCGTGGTGCCAGTCTCGGCGTCGAAATAGCCCCCTGCGGCTGGCCACTAACATCGAGTTCATGCCGACCAACCAAGACTGCGCGATGATCCACAAGGCTGTGAAGCATTTCATCGTCGAAAATCTGCGTCGAAGCGTTAGCGTCGTAACATGAGCGACCATAAGGGCGGGACGGCGCGTCGCGGCACCAATCTCCCAGCGATGGCCGACTTCAATCAGTCGGTTATTCTCGATGCCATCCGTCGATCTGCCACCGGCCTGAGTCGTGTCGAGCTCGTGACCACTACCGGGCTTTCTCCCCAGACCATTTCGAACATCACCAGGCGCCTGCTTGATAACGGGTTCATCGAGGAAGCCGGAAAAACGGGCACCGGGCCTGGCAAGCCCCGCACGATGTTGCGGCTCAATCCCGGCGGGCGCTATGCGCTCGGAGTTCACATCGATCCAACGGTCGTGACTTTGGTCATGCTCGATCTCAATGGCAGCGTCGTCAGTCGGTCGAGTTTCTCGACCCCGGCGGTCATGGACCCGAACCTCATCATCGAACAGATCGTCGCGTGGCTCGTGCAGCTGATCGATGACTCGGGGGTGCCCCGGGTCCGGATCGGCGGGGTGGGCATCGCGGCCCCCGGGCCCATCGATAATCTGCTGGGTACGGTGGTTGACCCGCCACACCTGCACGGCTGGCATCGGGTTCCGCTAAGAGACGCGCTCCAGGCGGGCGTCGGGCTCCCGGCCATTCTCGACAAGGACGTCACTGCGTCGGCGATAGCCGAGATGTGGGCGGGCGGGGAATCCGGATTAGGTAGCTTTGCCTTCTTTTACCTGGGAACCGGCATCGGGGTCGGTCTCGTGATGCGCGACGAAGTGGTCAGGGGAAGCTCTGGAAACGCGGGAGAGATCGGGCACATCGTCACCGATCCTGCCGGCCCGCCGTGCTTCTGCGGGCTGCGCGGATGCATCGCGGTGACCTGTATGCCTCAGTCGCTCGTCCAGGAGGCGGAGCGATTGGGTGTCCTCGATGACACGAGTGTCGCCAACGACACCCGAACTGTCGATTCGAGGTTCACGGAATTGTGCGCGGCCGCGGAGGCGGGCAACGCAATCGCAATCGAGATTGTAGAGCGCTCCGCCGTTCGGATGTCGAAAGCGGTAGCGGTCATAGCGAACCTTCTCGACGTCGATCGTGTGGTCTTCGGCGGACCATTCTGGTCCCGCCTCTCAGACCATTACCTGCGCAGGATCCCGGAGTTGCTCGAGGAACTCCGCGCCACGCGAAGCATCCACAGAATTTCAGTAACGGGATCGGCGGTGGGGGAGGACGTCGGTGCGATCGGGGCAGCATGCCTTGTGCTCGATCACGCACTCGCTCCGAATCCCCGAGCGCTGCTCCTGTCCAACGAGAAAGCGGAACCCAGCAAAACACACGCGTTAAGGCCTTGACGTAGGTTTATCAAATCGATGTACTATTATGTCGGAGCACGGCAGCGAGGCATCTCAATCTCTTAAGTGCGTCGGCACCACACACCGCATGTCCATTCGTACTCGGAGCAAGGGAGCACCGTGAAGAAAAGAGCATCAATCGCCCTATCGGCGTTTGCGATAGGCGGACTGGTAGCACTCACCGGATGCACGGCCGGATCGGCGCCATCTGAGGGACAAGACAAGGTTCTCAAAGTCGCGTACATCAAGACGGATGCTTTCACCGCTCTCGACACGCTTTTCACGACCACGAAGGCGGACTTCGAGGCCGCGAACGAGGGCGTGACCGTCGAACTGCAGCCCATCGCGGCAACGGATGACGACTACAAGATCAAGCTCGCCCTCTCGCAGCGCTCGGCAGAGACCGCCCCGGACATCTTCTACGAAGACACCACTGCGTTGCGCGCGGACGCGGATGCCGGGTACCTCCTCAATCTCGATGAGTATGTTTCCAAGTGGGAGGACTGGGATCAGTTCACCGATGCCGCCAAGGAGGCAGGCAAGGGCGACGACAACAGCATCTATGCCGTCTCCCTCGGCACCGATACCCGTGCGGTCTGGTACAGCAAGCCCGTCTTCGAGGCGGCCGGAATCGCACTTCCGTGGGAGCCGAAGAGTTGGGACGACATTATGGAGGCCGCGCGCCAGATCAAGGCAAGCAGTCCTGACGTCGTGCCGTTCAACTTCTACGCAGGAACAGGCACCGGCGAGGGCTCGAACATGCAAGGCTTCTACCAACTCCTGTACGGCACCGAACTCGGGGGAGATTCGCTCTACGACTCGGAAACCTCGAAGTGGGTCACTGGCTCGCAGGGGTTCATCGATTCCCTGGCCTTCGTCGACGAGCTCTACACTGAGGAACTCGCTCTGACCCCGGCGCAGGCGCTCGATCCCAACATCTGGAAGAGCATCTTCGGGGAAATGTTCCCAAACGCGACTCTCGGTGCAACGATCGAGGGCTCCTACACACCGTCATTCTGGCAGACCGGTGGTTCATATGAGTGGCCCGGGTACGTCGACGACATGGGCGCAACGGTGTTCCCGACCCAGAACGGCCAGAATCCTGGCGGCGTTAGCATGTCAGGCGGCTGGACCCTTGCAGTCGGAGCTAAAACTGCAGATCCGCAGCTTGCCTTCGACTTTATGGCGATGGCGCTGAGTAAGGACAACGCACTCGCTTACGACAACGAGAACTCGCAGATTGCCGTTCGCAAGGATGTCGCCGCCGATGAGAGCTACATTGCTGCCAATCCCTTTGTCCGGACCGTCACTGACATCGTCGAGGTGACCAACTTTCGTCCGGCGACGGCCGACTACAACCAGATCTCGGCCGAGGTCCAGAAGGCCAACGAGGCAGTCATCACCGACAAAGCAAGTCCCGAGGAAGCGGCCGCAGCCTACGACAAGGCAATCGAAGCGATCGTCGGCCCCGAGGGCGTCATCCAGAAATAGCAGTACAGAGACACCCAGGTGCGCGCCCACAGAAAAACGAAAACAGGAACACAGTGACTGCAGAAGTGCTCGCGCCGCAGGACACGCACGTGCGGCGGCCGAAATCGAATTCGGGTTCCCGCCGCCGCCCGGTGCGCGAAATCGTCAAAGCCATGCGGATGATCCCGCTCCTGCCGGCGATTCTCATCATGATCACGTTTCTCGCCGGACCGATCATCTGGTCGATCTATGGGTCGTTCACGAACGCGTCGCTCACAGGGGTCAACGCGAGCAACCCCCAATGGATCGGCTTCGAGAACTACCTCAAGCTCGTCAACGATCCCGTTTTCCCCCTCTCAATCTGGCTGACCGCGATCTTCACCTTCGGCTCCGCCGTTATCTCGCAAAACGCCCTTGGCCTCGGTCTCGCGCTCCTCATGCAGAAGGCCGATAAGAAGGTCACCGCTTCCGTTGGCACGATCATCGTCGCCGCGTGGATCCTGCCCGAGATCGTCGCAGCCTTCGTCTGCTACGCGTACTTCAGCCTCGACGGCACCCTCAACCAGATTCTGGCGAACTTCGGCATGACCGGTCCCAACTGGTTGTACAGCTTTCCCATGTTCGCGATCATCCTGGCAAATTTGTGGCGTGGAACGGCGTTTTCGATGATGGTCTACCAGGCCGCCCTCAACGACGTGCCACCAGAGATTACCGAGGCGGCAATGATCGACGGAGCTGGCGGTTCAAAACGACTTTTGCTCGTGACCATTCCCATGATCAAGAACACGATCGTAACGAACACCATGCTCATCAGTTTGCTCACCTTGTCGGTCTTCACCCTCATCTACGTGATGACAGCGGGTGGGCCCGGCAACGACAGCACAACGTTGCCAATCCTCGCCTACAAAGAGGCTTTCCGCTTCAGCAACATCGGCTATGGCACAGCCATTGCCACTGTGATGCTCATCATCGGTGCGATCTTCTCTGTCGTCTACATTCGGGCACTTCGTCCACAGAAGGATTAGCCGATGTCAGTCATCGCCGCGCCACCGAAGGGTCGAAAGTCCGATCGGCCGGTCTCAGTAGCCTCCCCCAAAAAGAACGTGATCGGGTTCCTTGCCAATGCCGTTCTCGTCGTGATCGGCGCCTGTTTTCTTCTTCCCCTATGCTGGCTCATCTTCGCGTCGGTCGACAACAAGGCCACCTACCAGACCAAGTTTCCCGAAGAGTTCTCGCTGGACAATTTCGCGGCGGTTCTCACTCCCGAACTCACATTCCTTCCGCTGTGGAATAGCCTGATCATCTCCGTCGGTACGGCAGGAATTACGATCGTCGCCGCATTGCTCGCGGCATATCCGCTGTCTCGATATCAGGCGAGATTCAACAAGCCGTTCATGTATGGCGTGCTCTTCGCGACCGGGCTGCCAATCACGGCAATCATGGTGCCGGTTTACAGCCTCTTCGTGCAGTTCAATCTGCTCGACTCGATCCCGGGCACAATCCTTTTTATGGCCGCCTCGTCTCTGCCGATCGCGATCTTCATGACCAAAAACTTCATGGACTCGGTGCCGATCACCCTCGAGGAAGCAGCTTGGATCGACGGCGCGTCAGCGATGGGAGCCCTGCGCCTGATCGTGGTTCCCCTGATGAGACCCGGCATCGCCGTGGTCGGGATCTTCGTCTTCTTTCAGGCCTGGGGAAACTTTTTCGTGCCGTTCATCCTGCTCCTCTCGCCAAACAAGCAACCCGCCGCAATCAGCATTTACAGCTTTTTCGGCCAGTACGGCGCGATCGCCTACGGGCAACTCGCCGCGTTTTCACTCATCTATGCGGTGCCGGCCATCGTTCTGTACGTTCTCGTGTCCCGCGGCATCGGCGGTTCATTCGCTCTCGCGGGCGCAGTCAAGGGTTAAATCACCATCACGCCTCGCCGCGCGGCGAGCATTATCGCGGGCTAGGGAGCCATCATGCATGACAATCGAGTTCTCCTCGAAGCGCGAATCGAGCGCGTCATCCGGGAGCGGATCAAGCCCGCCGTCTACCGCCGTAGCGCCCCGCTGTCGATCGTCGCCTGGACCGTCGACGATGAGCCGGTGCCGTTTGCCGCGGCCATCGGGCAGAGCTACGAGCCTTTCGCTGTCGGTGGCGCGTGGGGCAAACCCTGGGGCACTGTCTGGTTCCATCTCACGGGATCGGTGCCGGCCGAATGGGACGAGGATGGCACCCGGGCTGAGGTCGTCGTCGACCTCGGGTTCTCCGCCACGCTCCCAGGTTTTCAGGCCGAGGGCACCGCGTACACGGGTGATGGCGTGATAATCAAGGCGATCGAACCGCTCAACAGCTACATACCGGCGGGAGTAGCGGGGGATCCCGTGGACATCTACCTTGAGGCGGCCGCCAATCCAAATATCGCCGGTATTTTTACCTTCGGCGTCACCGAGCTCGGTGACAAGGCCACAGCGGGGGACTCGACCAGTTACGTTCTGCGGCGGCTCGAACTAGGACAACTCGACGTCGCCGTATGGGAGCTCCTGCAGGACGCCTGGACCCTTATCGGCCTGATGACGGAGCTTCCGCACAGTCTCCCGCGGCGGGCGGACATCCTGCATGCGCTCGGCCGGATGGCTGACGCTCTTGATCCCGACAACGTTGCGGGCACGGCAGAGGCGGCCCGTGCGACGCTCGTCGACGCGCTCGCCAGTCCCGCGTACGCGAGTGCGCACCGCCTTGCCGCCGTCGGTCACGCCCACATCGATTCCGCCTGGCTGTGGCCGGTCCGTGAGACCGTGCGCAAGGTCGCGCGAACCTTCTCGAACGTTCTGGCGCTGATGGAGGAGGACCCGGAATTCACCTTCGCTGCCTCCTCGGCGCAGCAGTACGCGTGGCTGCAGGTTTACTATCCGGAGTTATTCGAGCGAGTGAAGAAGCAGGTGGCGGCGGGCCGATTCATTCCGGTCGGCGGAATGTGGGTCGAGTCTGACACGAATATGCCCGGCGGTGAAGCGCTCGCGCGGCAATTTGTCGCCGGCAAGAAGTTCTTCATGGAGGAGCTCGGAGTCGAGCCGCTCGAGGTGTGGCTTCCGGATTCGTTCGGTTACACCGCATCGCTACCGCAGATCGTGGCCGCGGCGGGATCTCGCTGGCTCCTCACGCAGAAGATGTCGTGGAACGAGACCAATCGGATGCCGCATCACACCTTTTGGTGGGAGGGCATTGATGGCACGCGGATCTTCACTCATTTCCCCCCGGTCGACACCTACAGCGCGGAAATCTCTGGCAAGGAGCTTGCCCAGGCCGAACGGCAGTACGCCGAAAAGGGGGTGGGTACTACCTCGCTCCTGCCGTTCGGGTGGGGCGACGGCGGTGGAGGCCCAACCCGCGAGATGCTGGCGGCTGCGGCGCGCACGCGTGACCTCGAGGGATCTCCACGCGTCACCATGACGACGCCGGAGCAGTTTTTCCAGAGCGCGCACCGCGAATACATCGAGGCTCCGGTCTGGTCGGGGGAAATGTACCTTGAATTCCATCGCGGCACCTACACTTCCCAGGCCAAGACGAAGCGCGGCAATCGCCGCAGCGAACATCTGCTCCGAGAAGCAGAGCTCTGGGCCACTGCTGCGACAGTCCTTCACGATGCGGAGTATCCCTACGACGCCCTCGACGACGTCTGGAGGACTGTGCTTCTGCAGCAGTTCCACGACATCCTCCCCGGCACATCGATCGCGTGGGTGCATCAGGAAGCCGAGCGCAACTACGCTGCCGTAGCCAAGATCCTGGCTGAGCAGATCAACCGATCGATCGAAATCTTGGCCGGCAGCGGCAGTCATCCGCTCACTTTCAATGCCGGGCCGAACACACGTGACGGTGTCCCGGGCCTCGCCGCCGCAACCGCGGTGAGGAAGGGAGCGGCCAAGGTCACCGAAAACGGCGCGGGATTGGTCCTCGCGAATGACCGGGTGCGCGTCGTCATCGACGATCGGGGACTCATTGTGTCGATGCGCGACCTCGCTGCCGACCGTGAAGTCATCCCCGTCGGCGAGGCCGCCAACCTGCTGCAGCTGTTCCGGGACACACCAATCCAGTGGGACGCCTGGGACATCGACGAGACTTACAAGAACGTCGGTCATGACCTGACCGAGGCCTCAAGCGTCGCTGTCACCGACGACGGTTTCGGCGTCCAGGTCGACAGGTCCTTCGGCTCCTCCTCCGTGGTCCAGACCCTCCGACTCAACGGCGCGACCGGTGCCCTCGACATCCACACGGCCATCGACTGGCACGAGTCCCAGAAACTCCTGAAGCTCGCCTTTCCCCTCGCTGTCCACGCCGATCGCGCCGCCTCCGAAATGCAGTTCGGGCATGTCTATCGGCCGACCCACGCGAACACCTCCTGGGATTCCGCTCGGTTCGAGACCGTTGCCCATCGCTGGGTTCACGTTGGCGAGCCGGGGTACGGTGTCGCCGTCGCCAACGATGCCAGCTATGGGCACGACATCCGACGCGCCGCACTGACCAGTGGCGGGACGAGCACCGTGGTACGCGTCTCCCTTCTGCGCGCGCCGCTCTTTCCCGACCCAGTCTCGGACCAGGGCGCGCAGGAGTTCGTCGTCTCATTGCGTGTGGGTGCCGAGATAGCGGATGCCGTCGACGAGGGATACAGGGTCAACCTGCCCTTGCGCGAGGTCGCGGGAGCCGGCCCGATGGCGCCCCTGATCGTCGTGACCAATCCGGCAATCGTCGTCGAGGCAGTCAAGCTCGCGGAGGACCGTTCCGGCGACGTGATCGTGCGGCTCTACGAGTCATTGGGCGCGCGTGCACGCGGCGGTCTGGCTCCGGGATTCGACTGGTCGGAAGTCACGGAGACTGACCTGCTCGAGCGGGAAACCACTCCAAACGCTGTGATCGGGCGTTCAGACGAAACCATTTCGCTCTCGCTCCGCCCGTTCCAGCTCGTCACGCTGCGCCTTCGCCGCACCGCACCAGAGGATGTCAAATTTCGACACCTCAGCCGATGAGAGTTCGTGCTGGAGAGCCGTTGGCTGTCGGATGTTCCACCCCGCTAGAGCGGGGCGCTCGGGAAAAATACTTCGATCAAGGGCATTCGACATTTTGGATGACATCTTCGCTCTTGGTCTGCCGGTGGCGCCCGCAGCCCCGAGGCTCCAGGACTGGGACCGTCCCGGAGTAACTAGCCTCCCAGAAACGCCCCACCGCCGGACACCACGCCAATGTCAGCACCGGAGGGACATTCCCACCAGTCGGCGTGTGGCGAAGATGATCTGCCACCAGACCGGGGGTAAATCTCGGCCACCGCCGGCACGTCCAAGGGCCTAGTCTCCTACTGGAACCGTCCGAAGCCGAACCAAGGAGAGCCGTGGCCCCACCATTGCGCGCTGCTCGCTGGATTGCCGTCGGCATGCTCACATCGACGCTCCTCCTCACAGGCTGCAGCTACGGAAGTGGCAACAAGTCAAACCAGGTGCCCGACTGCGAAGGCGTATTTGCGAGTGCTCTGCAGGACGTACGTATCGATGACACCTCTGGCGCGACTGATTCGAAGTTTCAATGGCTAACCGAAAACTGTTTGCACGAATTCAACATCCTCGTTGACTACACCTCCGCGAGAGTCTCAGCACAGGGGATGCTTGGACCTGACTCCTGCGACGCACTCAACCACAACCTCGAGCCGGAAGCCATCGATTTGTTGCGCGCCGACGGACTGTGCACAAGTGGAAGCGCTGCAGCCGCTGTCCCCGCGCCCGTCGAACAGCCCGGCGGCGGAATCGCCTGGAACGCGGCGGTCGGCTACGCCGGAACCGAGCAGCGCGTTTGCGGGCCGCTCTCTGGCGACGGCTACTCCGAGGACGATGTCTTCCTCAACCTCGGGCTCGACTACCCTGATCCAGAGCGCTTCCAGATTGTCGTCTGGGACGTCGGTGTACTCGAACCCATTGCACACGGTTCAACGCTCTGCACATCGGGCGTGATCACGTTGTACAACGGGGTCGCCCAGATCGAACTCGACGACCCAAGTCTGATATCGATCTACGAATAATGCTCACCCCTGCAATCAACGTTGGCGATCCGCTTTGTGATCTCGGCAACGTCGGCAAGAGCGCGAAAGGCCGCGTCGTCCGCGTTCGATGCACAGGGCGACCCGCGGTGGAGACCGGCCGCAAACGCCTCGATCCATCGCATCGTGCGCGAGTCACCGGGTGGTCTATTCGGAGATTGTAAAACCATCACTTTTTGCGCGCTGGGCCACGCCACGGCGAAGAATCGGTAAACAAAAACACTTTTCTCTCAAGACGTGGGCAGGAAAGCTTTCTGTCTCTATCTCTGGCTCTGTCCTTGGCCGGGGGAAGAATTTGATTATGCGCCCGCTGGCGCTTTCTCCCGGAGGCGTACTTCGAGTAGTGCCGCAGCGTCTAAAAGCTGAGTTTCGTGTCCCGGCTTTCCGACGAGCTGTATGGAGTGTGGCATGTCGGTGCACGGGCTGAAGACAGGAATGCTGATGGCTGGAAAGCCCAAGACGCTCCAAGGTGCCGTCATGGAAAGGAGCGCTTCCCGAGGGTTAGCCCAGCTACTATCGGGGGGAAGGCGGCGTTGGCCAATGGCCGGAGCCTCTATGGGAACAGTTGGCATTACCAAAATATCAGAGGAGAAAGTCCGCTCGAGGGTGGCGACCCGCAGTAGACGCCGTTTCTCCAGCGCCTGGACGTAGGTCCATCCTTTGACCTCCGCGGCGATCCGGAGTCGTTCCAGGACCTCCGAATCAAATAGTTCTGGTGAGTCTTCGACCCGTTTGCTATGGATCGCGAATGCTTCGGCGGATTGGATCGCTACGTATGGGTCCCAGCACGCGTCGATTTCTGGAACCGGAAGTGTCGCGACGTGGGCCCCTGATCTTGACAGCTCTTCCAGCACGGTTTCCGCTGAATTTATGAGTTCCGATGCGGTCCTGCGCAACAAATCGGAGGTCACACGGGCGAAGCGAAGATTGTTGGCTCGTTCAGGGTGAGGAATGAAACGCTCATTCCATTCAAGCCCTCCAACTCCGTTAGTACCTGGTCTGGAGGACAGGGCCCACCAGGCTATCGCCGTGTCGAGAACGCTTCCGCCCATGGGACCTACTGTGTCCATGCTCGGTGAAAGCGGAAATACTCCACGGGCACTTAGTGCGCCCTGGGTAGGGCGTAGGCCAACCGCCCCGCAGAGTGCCGCGGGGATTCGCACGGATCCGCCGGTGTCTGTGCCCAATGCAATCGGTACGATTCCGGCTGCGACGGCAGCCCCGGAGCCGGCACTGGAACCGCCCGACATTCGGGAGTTGTCGTGGGGGTTGCGGACCGGACCGGTCGCTGTGCGGTCACCGGTTGGTCCGTAGGCGAATTCGTGGCTCTGCGTCTTCCCAAGGATCACCGCCCCGGATCTCCGCAGTGAAATTACGACGTCAGCATCCACCATAGGTACATGATTGGCGAAATGGCGCGATCCCATTGTTGTCGCCAGTCCAGAGGTGGCGATCACGTCTTTTACTCCGACAGGAATTCCGTGCAGCGGCCCTCGATCCAGTCCTGAGTCCAGTTCCCGGTCGGCGAGTCGTGCAGCCCGCAGTGCGCCTTCATCATCGATGGTGACGAAGCAGTTTAGTTTTGTACCGTTTTCGTGAGCCGCAGTCAGCGCCTGCTCGGTTACCTCCAGCGCCGTAATCTTCCTTTTACGGATCCGGTCTGCTATCTCGAGAATAGAGAGACCGCCGAACGGACCTGACCCTGCTGCGGATTTCATGTCGCTCATGCGGTGGCCGATAGTTGGGGCTGCTTGTTGCGTACCCCTGGCTTGACGAAAATCATAGCCAGCATACCGACGGAAGTCGCCACTGCGGTTGCTATGAACATTGAGTTGTAACCGTGGAGTGCTACGAGGAAGCCAGTCAGGGTCGGGGCGATAATCGTGGCGATGTTGGTGACGAAGTGGCTGATCCCGCCAAATGTTCCCGCCCGGGTCGGGGCGGTGTCGATGATAACAATCCAGTACACCGCATTAGGCAGAGAATTGAGCGCGTTTCCGATGGCCATGATGAGCAGAACCGCCCATACGCTGTCGACCAGAGGAATTAGGCTGAAACACAGCGTCGTCAGTAGCAGAGATCCCGCAGCGAAACCGCTACGCGCGATCCATAGGCTGCCGGTTCTTTGACGGAGCCAATCGGAAATTTTACCGCCGAGAAGTACCGTGAAGCACGCGCCTATCCAGGGAATCATTCCCAAGTACCAAAGAGAGCCGAGATTGAACCCGAATTCATCCTGCAGGTATTTCGGAGTCCATGTGAGAATCATGAAGTTCACGTATTGGAAGGCAAAGTAACCGATGGCGTTAAAGACAAGCGTTCGGCTTTTGAAGAAGGACCACCAAGGCACTTTTTCCTCTTCAGTGACAATACTTCGCTCATCGTGAAGCATTCCGTCGGTACTTCGGATCCTGCGCAGCTCATCAGGAGAAACCTGCGGATTGTCCTCCGGGAGGTCGGTGAAGACCCGTCGGAAGAAAATAAGCCAGACGAGACCCACTACGCCGAGGATGATGAACATCCACCGCCAGTCGCCGGTTGCTGTTAGCAGAAAAACAGCTATTGGAGCAGCCAGTAACGCTCCCAGGGGTGTCCCGAGCAGCCCCAGAGACGCAGCAAAGCCCCGTTCGCGGACTGTCGCCCAGTTCGCCATAGTGCGGTTGATGGTTGAAAACGTCGGGCCCTCGGCGACTCCGAAGAGGATGCGGAAAACCGCGAACCCAGCCAGCGCGGATCCGCCGAACAGTGCTATCCCGATATTGCCTGCAAAAGCCATACCGACCTCGAATATCGACCACAAAAGAACAGCCCAGAACCATACCCATCGTGGTCCTTTCCGGTCTGCTAATGCTCCGCCTATGAGGGCGCCGAACATGTATCCATAGCCGAAGTAGCCAAGCACTTGCCCCCAGGCGACCGTATCCAGATTGAACTCATCGATCATTGGGTTTGCCGCGTAAGAAATTGCGCCACGATCGACATAGTTAATGACGGTGATGACCACGACCAGTCCGAAAATCGTGAATCTAAAATTCGGCTTCAGACTTTTCTTTGCTCTGCCGACCTTATGGGATACCAATCTGGGGAGCGCGTCTCGAGTGGTCATGGCGTCTTTCTCAAAGTTGTGTGCCTCACTAGTACCAGGTAGTCCATGCATGAGCGCCGCTAAATTGTTCGGGCTGCTGACCAGCGATGGCAGACTCGTGGTCGCAATCGGCAACTTATTGCGACGGTCGTTATGCAAGAAGTTAGCAGTTCCTCCGATATCGCGCAATCGTTTGTGTCGTATGGATTGGGAGGGGCGCGTCTCCTCCCTGTCAGACATTTTGTCCGTGCGACAATCCTTGAGTACTGGATGTCTCTGTGAGAGCAGCCGTTCAAGCGGATACCGAGCTAAGCTTTCGAAGTCTCGAGAATCGAGTGTCACTGCCTCAAAGGAGATCGGCGTGGGCGTTGAGCAAGGTCGGCCCGTAACGCTGCGAATGATTGCAGAAGAAGTGGGCGTTCACGTATCAACTGTGTCACGGGTCCTCACAGCGGCAGATGCTGATGTATCTCGCTGGGCGGCACCGAATACTGCCGAGCGAATCCGTGATACCGCCCGTAAACGTGGCTACCACCGGAATGTTTACGCGTCGAATCTGCGCACTGCACGATCGAATCTCGTCGGTGTCATCGTTCCACGTCTTCAAGATTTCGTTCTGGCCACCGTTTATGAAGGCATTGAGGAAGCCGCTATTGAGAATGGCCTATCTACCTTCGTCACCAATTCTCTTGACCGTGAGGAAGACCAGCGGACTCGTACGGAAATGATGCTTGAGCGCCGTGTGGGCGGCTTAATATTTGGTGACGCTCACCTCGACAATCCCTTCCTTGATGAGATACGGTCGCGAGGAGTGCCCACGGTTTTGGTCAGCCGGCACTCAGGTGACCACGTCTCAGTTACCTGCAACGACTATCTGGGAGGTCGGCTGGTAGGCGAACACCTGTTAGCTCTCGGGCGTCGCGACGTGGCAATCCTGGCCGGGATGTCTTTCGCCTCCACCGGGCAGGACCGTACACAGGGCGTCATCGACGCTTACCGTGATGCAGGAATACTCATTCCGCCTGATCGCGTTGTCCACGGGGGTTTCGATGCGGCGGGCGGGCGGGCAGGCGCTGAGGCCATACTCGCGACCAGAAAATACCCGGATGCAATCTTCGCGACGAATGATTTCGCGGCCATCGGTGCTCTCGGGGTGCTACGGGACCGTGGACTGAGTGTTCCAGATGATGTGGCGCTAGTCGGCTATAACGACACTCCCTTAGCTCGTGAAATGATGGTGCCACTTACGACCGTGCGTTCACCCATGCATCAAATGGGTCGTCGGGCACTGGAAATGTTGATCTCAGTCATGGATGGGAAGACCATCAGCTCAGAGCGGCTAGAGCCGACACTGATCATCCGTACATCGACAAGCGCTCGAGCGGACGAAACCGGATGATTTGGCCTCAATATCGTTCGGTTAAGCGTTTGAATGCTGATTTTCGGCTCGCGGCGCGGTGAGGACCGGTGGGCGTGGTGGGTATCAACGCGGCCAATGAGTGCGAGCGACGGTTATAAACACCTGCTCAGCATGGTCGTTGCCGGCCTTGCCCCCGGTTAGTGCAGGGAAGCGCACTGTCATATTGCTCACGTAGCTCTCATCTACGACATTCAAATTGTGTTGCTGGTTGTGTGACAAATTTTGGTTTCTCGAGCGATTCGGTTGGGTTGTCCCATAATCGAACGTATAAGTGACACGGATCAGCATGCTTGTTGACTACATGCGGGCGTCGAAGGCCGACGGGTCGCAGAGCACTAATCTTCAACGGGATGCGACGGTTGGGTCGTCGGTTCTTATTTTGCCAGAAGGGACTCGTAGCGGGCGCGCATGTCCTGGAAAACCTGTGTGGTCGCCGCTGCGTCCAAGAAGGAATCCGGCACGAAGCGATCGCCGATCTGGGCTATGACGTCCTTGTCCTGGCTGCAGGTTTCGACACCATTCTGGAGCTTCTCGGAGACATCCTGGGGCAGGCCTTTAGGTCCGAAGAGGCCGTAGACCGATGTCGTCTTGACGTCATAGCCGGCCTCATCCGTGGTCGGAACGTCGGGAAAGGCTTCGGAACGCACGTCGCCCGCCGCGGCCAACGGGACAATCGCACCGTCCTTCACCTGGGCTTCGACGTCGACGTGGTCGTTGACGAACCCGGCGTCGATGTGGCCGCCCAGCAGGTTAGTAATGAGCTCGGCGCTGCCCGATGTAGGCACCATCGCCAACTCGATGCCGGTGTCCTTCTGGAGGCGCTTGAGCTCGATGGCCAACGAACTAGTGGCGCCGGGGACCCCGATGGAGATCTGTCCGGGATCGGCCTTCGCGGCATCGAACAGATCTTGGAGGCTCTTGTACGGGGAGCCTTTGGGTACCGCGAATAGCGTCGGAATCTCGGCCATCGTGCCCACGGCTTGGAAGTCCGCCTGGGAGTAGGACAACTCATTGGACATCGGGTTCAGGACCAGCGGCCCGTTGGTGCTCAGGCCCACGGTGTGTCCGTCCGGTTTCGCGCTGGCCAGTTTCTGCATGGCTACGGCGCCAGCGCCGCTGTCCCGGTTCTCCACCACGAAGGTTCCGCCGAGGAGCTTTTCCAGGCAGGAACTGTACGCGCGGGCCGTGGTGTCAGACGGGCCGCCAGCGGCGTAGGGCACGAGAAAGGTGACGGGCTTTGTGGGGTAGTCCTCGGCTGCCCGGGAGGATACCGAGCACCCGGTGGCGGTCAAGGCCAGTCCGGCGATAGCGGCGGCGGCCGTGACATGGCGCAGTCGATTCTTGTTCAAGGTATCCTCTGGTGGTCGAAGTGAAGTTGAGAGTCCAATCCGCACGGAGTGCCCTCTCAGTAATACATGATTATGACGAATGGCACAACTAGTTGTGGTGAATTTACTCACCCGTTACGCACGCGTGGGACTCCAGCCGGGAAACGCTCAGCGCGGCCCGCGGCTTCATGAAGCTGTCCCATACGGGCCCGGTCGAGAGCCAGCGTAACGGGTCCATCAGGGCAAGGCTCCGCGGGATGAAAACCTTACGGCGGCGGCTGGCCATCGCGTTGACAAGGAGATCGGCGCAGGTATCCGTGCTGGAAACGATGCTGAAGGGCCATGGCAGAGAGCGGCTCTCCCCGGCCCGTGTGGATGCACCCGAAATCATGTTCGTTCGCACCCAGGCGGGATGTGCGACGCCGACGTTTACGCCTTTATGGGCGACTTCCAGCCGCAGTGCCCCGCCGAAGGCCTCCACGCCCGCCTTCGAGGCGGCATAGGCGTTTGCGCGCGGCACGTTCTTCAGCGCGGCCGCCGAACTCATGAGCAGGAAGTAGCCGCCGTGCTTCGTGACCTCTTCGAGGGTGGCCTTGACGGTCCTGATGACTCCGCCGAGGTTGACATCCACGATCCGCAGCAGGTCCTCGGTACGGGAGGCGGAGACAGTGGAGGCGCTGCCCACACCGGCACAGGCAAAGACGATGTCCAGTCGGCTGAAGTGTTCGACTGTTCGCTGCACCGCGAGTTCCAGCGAGGTATAGTCCGTGACGTCCGCTGCCGTGGCCAGGTGATTCCCGCCGAGCCTGGACACGACGTGTCCGAGGGGCTGCTGGTCGCGGTCGACGAGCGACACAAGGGCTCCCGCGGCAGCCAGTCGCTCGGCCGTGGCCGCGCCAATGCCGCCGGCGCCTCCGGTTATCAGGACGACTTTTCCGCGCAGGGAAGCGCGGGCCGATCTGGCGCCGGAGGACCCCGCGCGGCCCGAAATTTTGAAGACGTGAGAGGGCCCGTTCATCCCATATACGACCCGCCGTTGACGTCAACCGTAATTCCGGTGACGAAGCCATTGCCGGGTGTTGCCAGGTACTGGACGGCTTGAGCGACGTCGCTGGCATAGCCCAGACGCCCGACCGGGATACGGGTCAGATAGTTTTGGTTGACCTCATCTGACACCGACGAAACCATGCCTACTCCGATCCGTCCGGGGGCGATGGCGTTGACGGTGATGCCGAACGGCGCGAGTTCCCGGGCGAAGGAGCGGGTAATGCCCAGCAGGCCCGTCTTGGTGGCCGCGTAGTGGACACCGCCCAGTCTGCCGCCGTCGCGGCCTGCAAGCGAAGACATGTTAATGATCCGGCCGAATCGAGTGCTCTTCATGTGAGGTGCCAGCGCCTGGATGCCCAAAAATGGCCCGGTGAGGTTCACGGCCATGACCGCGTTCCATTCATCGAATGGTATTTCGTCCCCTGGGATCTTCTGGCCGTCTCGTTTTGGGGAGATGCCGGCGTTGTTGACCAGAACGGCCTGCGCTGCGGGTGAGGCTTCGACGGCCTCGGCGATCCGCTTCCAGTCCTGGGGTTCGGTGACGTCGCAGCACATGGTCAGGATCGATCCATCCTGTTGTGGATCCAGCGTCGCTTCAAGGTCGGCTAGTGCGGTCTCTGACGCGTCCACCGCGATGACCCTGTCTCCGCTGGTCAGGAACGACTCCACGATGCCGCGGCCAATGCCACCGCCCGCACCGGTGATGACGACTGTTCTGTAGTGCTGCTCGTTCATGATTATGCTTTCCGTTCCTGGATCGTTAACGACGTGCACTAGCGAGCCGCGATCAAAACCTGTTCAACGGTTTCGTCTTCAGATCCCGTCAAATACGGTTCGGGTTCGAAATGCGCGTTGACTTGGCGGAAGGTGTAGGCCGGTTCCGGCCACAGCGTGGTCAGTCGGCCGTTGCGGTGGTCCACGTACCAGCTCCGGCAGCCGCCCTCCAGCCATACGGTGCCTTCCGCCAGACGGTCCACGCGATCCATGAAGGCTTCCTCTGCCTCTTCGGCGACCTCCAGGGCAGGTAAGTCGGCCGCCTCGCGGAAGTTCACCGCCGCCATGATGTAATCGATCTGTGCCTCCGCGATGTAGACCGCGGAGTTGTGTCCCAGGCCGGTGTTGGGACCGTTTATGATCCAGAGGTTCGGGAATCCGTGCACCGCCGTCGTGGCGTAGGCCTGCATGCCGTTGGACCAGCGTTCGCTCAACGGCAGGCCATTGCGGCCGAAGATCCGGTAGGCGATAGGCAGGTCTGTGGTTTCAAAGCCGGTGCAGGCCACGATCACATCGAGCTCGTGGCTCCCTCCGTCCTTCGTAATGACCCGGTTGCCTTCGACCCGTTCGATGCCGTCAGTCTCCAGATGGACGTGCTCCTGGACGAACGCCGGGTAGTAGTCGTTGGATTTCAGAACGCGCTTGCAACCGATGATGTAGTCCGGGGTCAGCTTTCGGCGCAGTTCCGGATCCTGGATCTGCCGGTGTAGATGGTCCAGAGCTACCTGGGTGGCGGCGGAAACCAAGGTAGGTGTGCCCCGACGCTGGGCATAGCGCTCCTCGTTGGACCAGAACATCTCTTCGCGCAGTTCCTGAATGCTTTCGGGCATCTTGCGGAAGAGGCCTTTTTCCTGATCGCTGTAGGCGCGGTCCGGACGTGGTGTCACGTACGGTGCCGAGCGCTGGAACACAACGACCTCCGAGGCGATTTTCGCCACCTCGGGCATGACCTGGATGGCAGTTGCTCCCGAGCCAATGACGCCGACCCGCTTGCCCGCCAGATCGACTTCGTCAGCCCACTCGGCCGAGTGGAACAAGCTCCCCGAGAAGTCAGACAATCCATCAATATTCGGCAGCTTTGGTTCGGACAGGTGCCCGACGGCGGTTACCAGGTTCTTGGCCGAGAAGTCGCCCTTGGGGGTGGCGACGTTCCACAATGCGGCGGCTTCATCCCAGCGTGCGCTCGTCACCTCGGCGCCGAAAACAATCCGTTCGTGAAAATTCTCATCCCGGGGGACGTGTCGAAGATAGTCGAGGATCTCCTTCTGCGGGGCGAACATCCGCGACCACTCCGGGTTGGGACGGAATGAAAACGAGTATAGGTGTGAGGGCACGTCGCAGGCAGCGCCGGGATAGTGATTGTCGCGCCAGGTGCCTCCGACTTCCTCCGCGCGTTCCAGAATGATGAACGAGCTCTTGCCTTCGCGTGCAAGCTGCGTACCCAGGCCGAGACCGCCGAAGCCGGCCCCAATGATGATGACGTCGACCGGCGAGTCGGGTGCCGGATATCCCAGTGGAGTGCTTGCCACTATTCCTCCAAATTGTGTCTTGTTATGTGCTGGTATCGATGGACTAGACAAACATGCGCTCCCGGATTTCACCGGCAGGGACGGATTCGGGATCCGTCACGAACTCGTTGATGATCTGGAAAAGCTGGGCGGGGCGTTCCTGCGGGATGGCATGCCCGCTGTCGATGACGGCGTAGCGGGCGTTGGGAATGCCTCCGAAGAGCAACTTGGTCTGGCGGGTCGGGACCATCTGGTCATGGGCGCCGGCGACGACCAGTGTCGGGGCGGTAATGCTCGCCAGCTTGCCGCAGAGGTCGGCGTTGGCATTGAGCTTCATCTGTTCGGCGATTCCGTCCGGGAAGACGCGGGCTTCGACGAGGGCTCGGACATCGGCTTCAGAGCGGCCTGCAAGGAAGGGATGGCCGTAGGCGGTCCAGGTGGCAAATTCCCGTAGGAGGTCCTGATCCGTTTCGAAGAGCCGCATCCAAATCCGGTTCCGGAGCCTCTGTTGGGAATCGGCCTTGGTCCAGCCCGCGACCAGAGTCAGGCTTGCCAAGGTGTGAGGGTTCGAGGCGGCCAAGTCAGCAGCGACCAGGGCGCCCAGTGAATACCCCACGACGTGGACCGACCGGGCGGGGACGCAATGCTCGATAACGCCCGCGACCTGCCTTGAGAACGTCCCAAGAGTGAGACCTTCACGGGGAGTCTGGAGGTCGACGGCGAGCACACGGTACTTGGCGGCGAGCATCGGAAACAGGGTGTGGAAGTGGGTCCTGGCGTTTCCGCCCGTTCCATGAATCAGGACGACAGTGGCCCGGGCATCATGGGGCGCAACTGTGTCGTGGAAAGGTACGGTGAACCCGCCGACCCTGACGAGACCCTCGTTCGCATCTGGATGAATCTTCAAAACCAATCCCTTCGATATGTGGCTGCCGGCGTTCATGGTCGTAGGATCCGCTCCAGCCGAGACGAATATTGAAAGTACACTCCGTGCGGATTACACTCTCATAAAAGCATATGAATGATATGAAGCACAACCCTTTAAAAGAGTCGACATGAAGATCACCGGTGCGGTTCTTGAGACCGTCGGTTTCGTCCGTCCCTGTGCCGAGTCGCGGCCGATGGTTGTCTGGGAACTCGATCTCGCCGAGCCCAGACCGCAGAAGGTCCTGATCAAAATGGAGGCGGCGGGCGTCTGCCATGCCGACTTGTCGGTCGTAAACGGGGACCGTCCCCGGCCGGTGCCCATGGTGCTGGGCCACGAGGCCGCCGACATTATCGTTGCCGTCGGTTCGCAACCGGCTCACCCGCAACGGCGGGGAGTCCTCCACCACCTCGGCGTCTCCGGGTACGCAACCCACGCCGGCTCAACCGGCGCTCGGTCGTCCCGGTCGACAGCGACTTGCTCCCGCCGTCGCGACGGTCCTTGGCTGTGCCGGGCTGACCGGCGGCGGCGCTGTCCTCAAGGCAGGCAAGCCCCAGGACGGACAGGACCTTATGATCGTCGGGCTCGGGGGAGTGGGTATGGCCGCCCCGCCGACCGCAGTCGCCGTATCGTCAACGTGGTCAGCGCCGGCGCGCATCATTGGTATCAACGCAAACCCGGAGAAACTGACCTTGACACGAAACTTGGCGGCCACGGGAGCTTATTCTTCGGGAGAAGCAGAGGAGCCTGGCATCTATGCCCTTGTCGTCGTCGAGGCAGCCGGCCATTCGCGGGCGCAGATGAGGCGCGAAGGAAGACTGCCGGTCACAAAGCTGACATCATCGGTGATTGTCCTGGACAAGATTAGTGAGGCGATGGATGAACTCGTGGACGGCAAGGCCATTCGCCAGATCGTGGTGTTTAATTGGTCGATATGTGTATTAGGAATTCGTAGTTCAGTGGCCAAAGAATGGCTACTCTGACATCTATGCGCTGATAGGGACGTTAATGCAGATGAGATCATTGGCTTCGGTGGAAACACCGCCCGGTGCACCCCTGGGATTGCGAGAGAAAGCGCGGATCGAGCGCTATCGAAACATTCGCGCCGCAGCGGAGCAGATCTTTAACGAGCGCGGCTACGAGCACGCGACGACGAAGGAAATCGCTGAACTCGCCGGGGTCGGGGAAGCAACACTGTTCCGCTATGTCACCAACAAGCACGAGCTGCTGCTTCTGGTGATCGGCAAACGCGTGGACCTGGAGATCCAGGGCATCGAAGATGTGGATAAGGAACTGGCCGCCGACGCGACCTCCGCTTGGGACTACATCGAGCGGATCTACGCAATCTACCGGGCCCGGGCTAGGTTCTACACGACCGATCCGGAGAACGTGACCAGCTACCTGCAGTACGGCTTCAAAGCCGGAAGTCAGCTGGGCGCCCAGAGCATCACGCAGGGCGACAGGATCATCGCACTGACCGCGGCCGTCCTCGACAGCGCGCAAAAGGCCGGCCACCTGGTAGCCCAAGTTGATACCCGGATCGTCGCGCAGAACTGCAACGGCACCTACACCCACGAGGTCCTGCGCACGCCGGTGCGCGAGTTCGCACCCCGGAACCTCTGGGAGAGGCTCCAGAAGCGCCTGCAGGTGCAAATCGAGCCGCTCTTCCGGCTCTGAGGCACACCAACCAGGACAGCGCAGCCCTGCATGCTTTTGGCGTTCTTACCGGTTCGCGGACCCGACTTGCAACGCGCCGGTTGAACGATAGCGAGGTTTAAACGACACTTCAATGCGCGGCAGCTACGAGCCGGTGGGGCTGGGTTCGCTTTGTTGATCACGCTCCAGCGGCGACGAGGAGCCGAGCTAGGTCTGGAGTCATAGAGTAGGGCTCGCCATCCCAACGTCAGGTTAGCCCGCGTACGGGTCGGCGATGCCGATGTATTGGGTGGTGGTGTATTCGGCGATGCCTTCGGATCCGCCCTCGCGGCCGAGCCCGGATTGTTTGACGCCGCCGAAGGGGGCGGCTGCGTTGGAGATGACGCCGGCGTTAAAGCCGACCATGCCGAATTCGATCTGCTCGGCCACGCGCAGGAGCCTGCTGAAGTCACGGCTGTAAAGATAGGAGGCGAGGCCGTATTCGCTGGCGTTGGCCAGACGGATGGCGTCACCTTCAGTGGAGAACAAGGTGACCGGGGCGACTGGCCCGAAGATCTCCTGGCGGAGGATCGCCGCATCATTGGGTACGTTGGCCAAGACGGTCGGCGGGTAGAAGTAGCCGGGACCGTCAACGGGGAAACCGCCGGTCACGGCGGTGGCTCCGGCGTCGATAGCGGCGCGCACTAAGGCGTGAACGTCGTCCCGGGCGCCGGCATCGATGAGCGGACCTACCTGGGCGGCCGGTTCGGTGCCACGGCCGATCGCCAAAGCACCCATCGCGACGGCGAACTTTGTGGTGAATTCAGCGGCGACGGATTCCTGGACCAGGAACCGGTTCGCGGCGGTGCAGGCTTCGCCCATGTTCCGCATCTTCGCCGCCATGGCCCCCTCGACCGCCTTGTCCAGGTCCGCGTCCTCGAACACGATGAATGGGGCGTTCCCGCCCAGCTCCATCGAGGTCCGCAACACGTTGTGTGCGGCGTCGGCCATCAGCCGCTTGCCCACCGGGGTGGATCCGGTGAACGAAACCTTCCGGAGCCTTGGGTCAGTCAGCAAAGGACCGGAGATACCAGCGGCACTGGAGGAAGACACCACGTTCAAGACCCCCGCTGGCAGGCCGGCCTCGAGCATGGTCTGTGCGAACAGCTGGGAGGTCAGCGGCGTCAATTTCGCCGGTTTGAGGATCATCGTGCAGCCGGCGGCTACGGCGGGGGCCACTTTCCGGGTGGCCATCGCGAGCGGAAAGTTCCAGGGCGTGATCAGCAGGCACGGGCCGACCGGTTTGTGTTGGACCAGGATTTTGTTCTTGCCCTCTGGGGTGGTGAGGTACCGGCCGTAGTCCCGGACTGCCTCTTCGGAGAACCAGCGCAGGAATTCGGCACCGTAGGTGACCTCGCCGCGGGATTCGGCCAACGGTTTGCCCATTTCCAGGGTCATCAGCAGGGCGAAGTCCTCGGCCCGTTCAGTCACCAGGTCGAAAGCGCGGCGGAGAATCTCGGCGCGTTCACGCGGCGCCGTCCGGGCCCAGCCGAACTGGGCCTTACCCGCGGCGTCGAGCGCTGCAAGAGCGTCCTCGCTGGTAGCGGAGGCGAGAGTGGCAAGTACCTCCCCGGTAGCGGGGTCGTATACGTTGAACGTGCCGCCGTCAGACGCGTTCCTCCACTGCCCGTCGATGAGCAGACCGGTAGGCACGGAGGCTATGAGTGCAGCCTCCCGGGCTGCAGAAATGTCAGACGAGTCGGCGGGTGAAACGGTCATGGAGAGTCCTTCAATGTTACGGCTGGGGAGTAGCTGGCGGGGTTTTCGCCGTCGCCGGCCTGTATGTATTCGACAGCGAGGCTTCGATGCCCCGTATTAAAAGCGCGATGTCGGCCCTGACCAGGACGAACTTGACGCCGCTGTCCAGGTAGTGGCGGACCGTGGATGGGGAGGTAGGGGAGACCAGCTAGCTAGCCTTCTCCGCCGAGTCGGTGAGCTCGACCAGCCAGTTGGCGGCCCGGTTCAACAGTCTTGCACCGGTGGGAATTTTTCCGGCTGCGGTGAACAGTCCATGGGAGTGGCGCGGCAGATGGTGGTGCTCCACTGGTGCTCCGGCGCGGGCCAGCAGACCTGCGTATTCGACTCCTTCGTCGGCCAGGGGGTCTAGTCCGACGGTCACTACGAATGCTGGCGGAGCGCCGTGTTCGGCCAGTTCGGCGGGTTGACGAAGCCCAGGTGAGACGCGGAGGTCGCGTGCAAATTGCGGATCTGCCAGGTACAGGCTTCGAAACCATCGCATTGAGCCTGCGGTCAGGGGAAAACCGTCGGCGATACGGGCGTAGGAATCCGACTCGTGCAGCAGGTTCGCCACAGGATAGAAGAGCAGCTGGCCGATGATGGTGCTTCCGGTTACGGTGCAGCCCGGGTCCGAAGCCAAGACGGCGGCAAGGTTGCCGCCGGCGCTGTCGCCGGCCACGATGATCCGATGCGGATCCCAGCCATATTCTCCGGCCCGGACACTGACAAAGGTCAGGGCTGCTATGCAGTCCTCGAGCGGGGTCGGGAACGGGTACTCAGGAGCCAGCCGGTAGTCGACGGATACAACGTCAAGTCCGCTGACCGCGGCCAGGTAGCGGCAGAGGCGGTCGTGCGTTTCCACCGAGCCGATCACCCACCCGCCACCATGGAGGTACACCACGACAGCACGTGCGGTCTCCGAATCGTTACCTCCGGGACGGTAGTGCCGCAGCCGGATGGACCCGCCGTTGACCTCGCAGTGAAGGTCCTCGACCCGTTCCAGGGCTTTAAATGGAACCCCGTTTGCGGCACAGCCCGCCTCGTATGCAGCCCGTGACTGGTCCAGGGGCTGGTCTTGAAAACTGACCGCTCCGGCGTCGCGGAACGCCCGGATCAGGTCCACTGCGTCGACAGCTACGTCGTCCAGCGGGACCGCCGGCAAGAGTTTCGAGTTCATACTCTCGCCATTTCCTGAACTGGCAGCACGGCGCCGGAGAGCATGTAGTCGCCCGGGTTCCAGTGCCCAGCGAGGCTACGGTATTCCTCGACTGTTCCGGACCAGTTGTTGATGACCTTGCCCGCGGCGTTCTTGTACCAGCTGGAGCAGTCGGCGGAAAAAGCGGATCCTTCCATCTCGTTCTGCAGGCTTGCGTTGTACGAGGTCAGGACCCTTCCGCGCACTTCCACTGAGGCCTGCGGGGCGGTAAGCAGGTGCACCAAGATTTTAAGGATGTATGCCTGCTGGATTTCCAGCATGGTGATGATCGAATTGTGGTTCAGGTTGGTGTTCGGCCCGTAGATCATGAACATGTTCGGGAAGCCGTCGACGCTCATACCCAGATGGGCCTCCGCGCCGTCAGCCCAGCGTTCTTTCAGGTCCTCGCCGGAGGCACCGATGACCTGCAGATCGCCTTGGAAGGCCTGGCTGCTGAATCCGGTGCCGAAAATGATGACGTCCGCTTTATGGATCTGCCCGTCACGGGTGCGGATGCCTTCTGGAACGATGGCGTCGATGCCCTGGGTGACTAGTTCGACGTTCCCACCCATCAGGGCCGGGTAGTAGTCGTCAGTGCGGAGGATCCGCTTGCATCCGAACTCGTAGTCAGGGGTCAGTTTGCGCCGCAGTTCTGGGTCCGGCACCTGCGCCTCGAGATGGGCAACGGCCTGGGCGACGCCGGCGCGCTGGGCGTCGGTGGCACGGCGTGTGCGTTCGAACCCGTTCTCCCGGAAATCGTGCAGGTTGCGGCGGCTTTGCTCAAAGGTGTCCGGATTTTCTTCGAAGGAGTCAAGCTGTTCCTTGCTGAAGATCACTTGGTTGCGGGGCATGATCCAGTTGGCACTGCGCTGGAAAACTTCCAGCGATCCGGCGACCTTGGCCACCTCGGGCACGTACTGGACGGCACTGGCTGCCGAGCCGATGCTGATGATTTTCTTCCCGGTCAAGTCGACAGTGTGGTCCCAGCGCGCAGAGTGGAATGCGGCGCCTTGGAAATCGGCCAGGCCGGGAAATGCAGGAACGAACGGAGTGTTCAGCTGTCCCCAGGCGGGGATGAAAACGCGGGCGGTGTGTTCACCTGAGCCATTAACCTGCAGGCGCCAGAGCGCGTTTGCCCCATCCCATACGGCGGAGGTGACTTCGGTGTTGAAATTCAGGTGCGGGCCCAGTGTGTATCGGGTGGCTAAACGCTCCAGGTAGCCCATCAGCTCGTTGCGGTCCGCGTACATCCGGCTTACTCGTAAGTGGGGGAAGAAGCTGTAACAGTAGAGATGGGCCTCGGTGTCACAGGCGGCACCCGGGTAGCTGTTTTCGCGCCAGACTCCGCCCAGGCCGGGGCCCTTGTCGAAGATGGCGAAGTTCTCGATACCAGCCTCTTTCAGCTGGGCGCCCATGCCCAGGCCGCCGAATCCTGCGCCGAGGATCACTACGTCGTGGTCGGTTGTCTGGTTGCTCATCGGTTCTTCCGTTCTTCGTGCGTTGTCCCAAAGTTGATGACCTGCCGGATCCCGCTGCCGGAGGCGAGGGCGTCCATGCCCTCGTTTATGTCGTCGAGGCTGATCTCCCGGGAGACAAGCCGTTCGAGCGGCAGTTTTCCTTCGCGCCAGAGTTGTTCAAAAACGGGGATGTCGCGCTTCGGTACGGCTGATCCGAGGTAGCTCCCCACGATCGATTGTGCCTTTGCCGTCAGTCGCAACGGTTCGATTGAGGACATGGCACCTGGTGCTGGAAGGCCGACGGTCACCAGCGTTCCGCCTAAGCCCAGCAGTTGGTAGGCGGTTTCAAAGGCGCGGGGATGGCCCGCCGCTTCAAGCACGACGTCAACGACCACGGAGCGTTCCAAGGCTTCCTCCGGGGTGTAGGCCTCGCTCGCCCCCCACTGCAGGGCAAGGTCAAGCTTGGAGGCCTGGGCGTCGACGGCAATGACGCGTCGGCAGCCAGTGGCAAGGGCAGCCAGGAGTCCGGCCATGCCCACTCCGCCAAGGCCGACGATTGCGACGGTGGACTCGGCAGTGATGCGTCCAGCGTTGAGAAGGGCCCCGCCCCCGGTGAGTACGGCGCAACCCAGAAGTGCAGCGACCGCTGGCGGCACGTCAGCCCCGACGGGCACCACGGATCGGTGATCGACCACCGCATGGGTGGCGAAGCCGGAGACGCCCAAGTGATGGGCCACCGTTTCGCCGCCGCGCGTCAGGTGGGAAGAACCGCTGAGCAGGATTCCCTGTTCGTTACTCTTGCTGCCCGCGGAGCAGGGCAGCTTTCCGTTGGTCAGGCAGGCCTCGCACTGGCCGCACCGTGGCAGGAAGGTCATAACCACCCGCTGGCCGATGAGGTTGGAGTCAACGTCGTGGCCCACCGCTTCGACGATTCCTGCTGCCTCGTGGCCCAGCAGCATCGGCAGCGGCCGCGGACGTGAACCGTTGACCACTGACAGGTCTGAGTGGCACAGTCCGGCTGCCTCGATCCGCACCAGCACTTCGCCGCGTGCTGGTCCGCTGAGGGTCAGTTCGTCCACGGTGATGGGCCGACTCTGCGCATATGGGGGCTGCGCCCCGGTGGAATTCAAGACGGCACCGCGGATTGTCATTGCGGTCGGGGCCGCTGCGACCGTCACGCCCTGGAGATCTGTCAGTGGAGAGCTCATCATGTCGTCCCCTGCCTGCAGTTGGTCCTGCCAGCGGTCCGAGGGTCGAGTTGCTGAGTCATCTGCTGTCCTTTTTGGTAATCAGTGTGATGTAGCGAACGTTCCTGGTTCAGTCTCGCAGGAGAGCCCTCGGGCAGCCATGGAGGTTCATGACATACTGAAACCGGTTTTATGTGGATAATTCCAAGGAGGGTTTCATGCACTTGCTCGCTGGCCTCTTGCAGCAGGCATTGGACCCGGCGTCCTCCGATTTCCTTACGGGGTTGGACCTTCTCCCGGCGGATGCCCAGGGGCAACGGCTGCGCGAGAGCCTGCGGTCCGTGCACGCACTGGCCTCCAACGCACGCGGACAGCGGATGCTCACGCTGGCCCTGTCCGAGACTGCCGCTGCTATCTCGTCCCTGCGCGAGGGTGGAAATGTGCTTCGTGAAATCGTCACCCGTACCCGGGCCATCGTCGGTACGGACATGGCCTACATCAGCCTCAATGATCCAGAAAAGCGGGAAACGCGAATTACGGAGACTGACGGCGTGTGGACCCAGGCCTACCGGGACATCCGCATGCCCTTTGGCACCGGCGTCCTTGGCAACGTGGCACGGGCCGATGGCCCCATCCAGGTTTCAGATTATTTGCCGGCTGTCTCACTTGCACATCTGGAACACATTGACGATGCGGTTGCCAAAGAGGGGGTCAAAGCGCTGCTGGGCGCGCCCATGCGCATCGGCGGGGACATCATTGGGGCGCTCATGGTGGCAGATCGTTGGGCCCATGAGTTCAGCGAGGAACAAATCTTTGCCGTGGAGGCCCTGGCTAACCAGGCCGCCGTCGCCCTGGACAACCTGGAACGCCTGGCCGAACTGACCGAGTCGATGGGATCGCTCGAGACCGCGAACCGGGACAAGGAGAGCTCAATCGCGAGGCTCAAACGGTTGGCGGCCACAGACGATGAGCTTTTTGCAGCCCTGAGTTCCTCGGAGGGCCTGCCCGGACTGGCCGCCCGGATCAGCCAGATCCTGGGCCGCCCGGCACGGCTGCTCGATCTAACCGTCCGCATCGATGCCGGTGATGTGGGAGGCGAAAAGCTCCACGCGGCACGGGCCCTGATCCCCGCGTCCCGGCACACCAACGCTCCCGTCACCGCAACGCTGGAGGACGGGACCACTGTGGTGGTCATGGCCTCAGTCATCGAGGGGGAAGCGCTGGGCGGCGTGCTCGTTGAGGGTGAAACCGCGGCCGACGACGAAGCGATTCTCCGGCGCGCTGCGCTGGTTCTGGGAACGTTCATTTCACATTCTGACGCGTCGCGGCACAACCGGCAGCGCCAGCGTGTGGAACTTCTGGCCACGCTGATCAGCCCGCCGGCGGAAGGGTTGCGGCAGCACACAGCAACATCGGCTGCTGCCTACGGCCTTGAGGACGGCTCACCGTTCCGGGTCGCCATCGTTGACGGAGCGCTGCGGTCGTTGACGGACTTTGAGGAAGCTTTGGAGGTGGACCTCGGAGAACAGCTGCTGCGGGGTCACTTCGATGACCGCTTGTATTTGGGTGCTCCGGAGCAGGTTTTTGCATGGATCGCCGATTTTCTCGGCAAGCCCGGAGCCCGGCGTTGGGGCGGCGTGCGCATGGCCCACTCAGAGCCCCTCGCCGCGCTCAGTGAAATCGGAGCAGGATTCGCCCTGGCCGAACGCGTGCTGACGGCGGCACGTTCATTACCCCAAGCCGGCAACGTCGTAGGGTGGCAGTCTCTGGGAACCATTGGCATTTTCCTCGCCAACGCGGATTCACAGGTCACTCAAAGTGCCCTGCGCGGAAGCCTGGGTCCTTTACTTGACTACGACCGGTCGAATGGCACACAGCTGTGCGATACGGCATTGTGCTATCTCGACGAGGGGCGCAATATTGCCCGAACGGCCCAGGAGCTGGTGGTGCACCCCAATACGGTCCGCCAACGCCTTGAACGCATCGAATCCTTGCTGGGAACAGACTGGAACAATGGGCGCCGGGCCCTCGACCACCACGTCCTGTTGGTAGTCGCCAGGCTCCTGGACGGTTCCCCGGCAAAACACTAACGGCCGCTGCGCGTCAAAGGCTATTCGTACCAAGCGCCGTCGATCGTTAATCCCCCATCGACAACGAGGGTGTGGCCCGTGACGAACGACGCCGCCGAGGAAGCCAGGAATAGGATGCTCTCAGCAATTTCGGTTGGGTGCGCAAACCGGTGTAGCGGCGTGCGACTCACAATCGGAGCCTTGTCTAATTGGCCGGATTCCTCCAGAAGCTGAGTGAAGGAGGTATCGACATATCCAGGGGCGACGGCGTTGCACCGGATTCCGTGCGGGGCCCACTCGACCGCCAGTGATCGGGTAAGGCCCTCGATGCCGGCCTTCACCGCGTTGTAGCTCGCCCTGTGGGGCATTCCCATGCGCCCAGCCACCGAGGAAATGTTAACGATGGCCGCCCGGTCGCTGGCGGCCAGGGCAGGAAAAGCCGCCTGGCATGCCCACATGGCGCCCGTCAGGTGGACGTCGACCATAACGTTCCAGTCCTCCGGCCGGAGTGTCTCGCTCGGGCCGGGGCGTGCGATTCCGGCCGAATTGATGAGCACGTCGCATCCTCCCCATTGGTCCTGTACTGCGGCGAATGCTTCGAAGACGGCCTGGCGATCGCGGACATCGCAGCGCAGATTGAGCAACTGCGCCTGTGTGTCTGAGTCGATCTGGGGGGCGGTGTCATTGGAGATGTCCAAAACTGCTACCCGATGCCCTTGGTCCAGCAGTGCGTCGGTGCAGGCCTGGCCGATGCCGGACTTTCCGCCGGTCACCACAGCCCTCAAGGGGGCTGGCCGATTCTCAGTTGACATAGAACCCACCATTGACGCTGATGTTCTCGCCGTGGACGAAGGAGGCGCCGGGGCTGCAGAGAAAGTCGATGACTGCGGCCACTTCTGCCGGAGTTCCGTATCGGCCCAGCGGCGTGCTGGTGAGGATCGTCGCGCCTGCACCGTCGCGGAGCGACTGTGTCATACGGTTTTCAATGATGCCCGGAGATACAGTGTTGATGCGCCGCTGCCCGCCGAGCTCCCACATCACGGATCGCATAAGCCCAAGCAGTCCGGCTTTACTCGCCGCATAATGGGCATGGCCCTTGCTTCCCCGCAGTCCAGCGATGGAACTGATCAAAACGATGGAGGCATCCGGAGCCAGCCGGGGCAGCGCCGCAATGAGCAGGCGGTAGACGGCGGTGAGATTGATGTCGAGGCAGTCCTGCCACTCAACCTCGCTGATGCGGGCGAACTCACGTTCTGGATAGATCCCAGCGGCCAGGACAAGGTGCTGAATCGCCGCATCGTCAGGCAGCGCCTCGACCAGTTTCTGCGCCCCTTCTCTATCGTCGGCTTCGTAGTGCATCTGCAAGTCATTGCCGGATGGCGTTGCATCTTGCGGTGGGGGCTGGCGATCGGCCGAGACGACGCGCATCCCCTTGCCGAGGAAGAGTTCGGCAACGGCGCGGCCGATCGATCCGTTCCCTCCGGTAACTACCGCCACGGGGCTGTTCGATCCCATGGCGAGGGTGCTCTTCGTAAGCTGATCGTTCGTATTCATGGCGGTCGGATTCTCTCTTGAAAATGGGCGTGGACCCGCTGTAGCAGCGGGTCCACGGCCTGCGGTGCGGTAGGTTAGCGGGCCAATTCGTTTTCGTGTATCCGGTCGAGGGAGGAGAGATCCAGTCCACGTGTTTCTTTGAGCCTGGACAATGCCACGGTAGAAATGATGAGGATTCCGACGACGTAGATAACGATCGGAAGAGTGCTGTTGAACTGGTTCAGCAGCAGTGTGGCGATCATCGGGGCCACGGAGCCCGCGAAGATGGTGGCGATCTGGTAGGTAAATGAGGATCCCGAGTAACGCATGCGTGTCGGGAAGATCTCGGACATCAGGGCTGCCTGCGGTGCATACGCGGCGGCCTGGACGGTCAGCCCAAAGGTGGTGCTGGCGAGGATGGCCCAGAAATTACCGCTGTCCAAAGCCGGAAAGAATGTCAAAGCCCAGACTAATAGGCCCGCGTACCCGATACCGATGGTGCGTTTGCGACCGATCTTGTCCGAGAGCCATCCGCCTCCGAGCATGGCGAAGAATTGGACGATGTTGGCCACGAACAGCACCAACAGGACAGTCGAGTATTCAACCTTGACGTGGACGGTCAGGTACGTGATAGCGAAGACGATCATGAGGTAGTACGAGGAATTTTCCCCGATGCGCATGATCAGCGCCTTGGTGATCTGGGCAGGGTAAGTGCGCAGGACCTCCCGCAGGGTTGCTGCTTCGCGCTGGGCTTCCCGCTGCTTGCGCATCGCTTCGATAAAAACCGGTGCATCTTCGACCGTACGGCGAATCATGTAACCCACAAAGATGATCAGCGCCGAGAGCCAGAATGCGATCCGCCAGCCCCATGCCATGAACGAGGACTGGTCCAAGGTCCAGGAAAGCCCGAGCATGACGACGGTCGCCAGCACGTTGCCGACCGGTGCGGCAGCCTGGGGGAAGCTGGCCCAGAATCCGCGCTGATTTTGCGGACTGTGCTCGCTGACCAACAGCACGGCGCCGCCCCACTCACCGCCGACGGCGAAACCTTGAAGGAACCGCAAGAGCACCAGCAGTGCGGGCGCCCAGTAGCCGATCTCCTGAAACCCAGGCAGGCAGCCCATGAGGAACGTCGCTGCGCCGACCAGGAGGAGGCTGAACTGCAGCAGCTTCTTGCGTCCATACCTGTCACCAAAATGACCGAAAACCATGCCTCCGAGAGGCCGGGCGAGGAAGCCGACCGCGTACGTGGCAAAGGCCGCAATGATCCCGTCCAATGGATTGCCCGTTTTAGGAAAAAACAGGGAACCGAAGACCAAAGTCGCGGCCGTACCGTAAATAAAGAACTCATACCACTCGGCGACTGTGCCGGCCATGGATGCGGCGACCACGCGCTTTATCCGTGATTTCGGGGTTTTCTGCGGGGCGTTGACTGGCGACTGACTCAGGGCTTGGGTCATCGTAAAGCCTCCTTGCTTTTCGGTGATGACGATTACTCTCAGCCAGCCTCCCGGCTGCGGACACGTAAAACCATGGATGGATACACATACATTTGGGTTCCTTATGTATGATCAACCACCGAGGAATTACGTGGTTTCGGTGCTCTCGTTTGGCGGGGCGCCGGAATCGGCTGGCTATTCGACCAGCAGTGACACCGTTTCGGCGACGCAGGCGGGGCGGTCCGCACCATCAATCTCGATGTGGTGGCGGAAGACGGCCTGGTGACCGCGCTCCGATGCCGTCACCGACACGAGTGTCAGCCGGTCGCGCACGCGCGAGCCCACGGGTACTGCGCTCGGAAATCTGACCTTGTTCAGCCCGTAGTTCACGACCATAAGCAGCCCTTTGACCCGGTACACCTGCTTGGTCAGGTACGGGATCATCGATAGCGTCAGGTACCCGTGGGCCACGGTCCGGCCGAATGGTCCGGCCGCAGCCGCAACAGGGTCAACGTGGATCCACTGCTGGTCGCCCGTCGAATCGGCGAAGGCCTTCACCTGATCTTGCGTCACAGTGTGCCACTCGCTCACGCCGAGCTCCTCACCCACGAGTGCCGCTAGCTCGGTGAGGCCCTGGATTTCGCGCACGACTCAGCCTCCCAGGATCGGCCGGTAAAGGGCCTGTATCTCGGCCAGGCTCTCGCCGAGGGCTGTGCCGCCCTGAAACTCCGCGGGCACGAGGTTCTCCCCGAGCTGCTCGAGCACCGTGGGGTCGGTCAGACACGCCTCGAGTGCGCCTTCGAGCGCGTCCGCCACGGGTGTCGGCAGATCGCGAGGGCCGAACAGTCCAAAGACGGATGTCGCATCCACGAGATCGGTGAAGCCGAGTTCGGCAAGCGTCGGCAACTCCGGCAGCCACGGTAGCCGTTCGGGCGTCGTCGCGGCCAGGGCCCGAAATGAGCCCTCATCGATGCGGGAGATAACGTCGGGGTGATCGTTGATGAAGAGCGCATCGACGTGACCACCAAGCAGGTTCGTAGTCATCTCGGCATTTCCCGTTGCGGGCACGGCCACGACCTCGACGTCGTATTGGTCTTTGAGGCGCTTGAGTTCGATCGCGGCCGGGCTCGTTGCTCCGGGCACGCCCATCGTGAGGGTGCCCGGACGTTTCTCGGCCGCCGCGAAGAACGCTTCCGCGTTCTCGTAGGGAGAATCGTCACTGACGACGATGAGTGTGGGGTTCTCGGCCATCACGCCGATCGGGGTGAAGTCGTCAAGAGAATAGGCCAGGGAGTTCACCATCGGGGTCATTACGAGCGTCCCCGCAGTGCCCAGGCCGAGGGTGTAGCCGTCGGGCTTCGCACTCGCGAGTTCCTGCATGGCGACCGCCCCGCTGCCTCCCGCCTTGTTCTGCACCACGAAGGTCTCGCCGAAACCGTCGCCGAGGCAGGACGAAATCGACCGGGCGGTGAGATCGGACGGGCCGCCGGCCGCGTACGGCATGAGTACCGTAACCGGCTGTGACGGGTAGGTTTCGCTGCCGCCCGTCGCGCCGGCCTGGCAGCCGGCGAGAGCGACGGCGAGAGCGACGGCCGCAGAGGGCAGCAGAAGATTTCTGTGGGACTTGCGCACGATGACCGCCTACCGGAAGGCCGGAATGCCGGTGACGTGGCTGCCGAGGATGAGGGTGTGCACTTCGTCGGTTCCCTCATAAGTGCGCACGGACTCAAGGTTGTTCGCGTGCCGCAATGGCGAATAGTCCAGGGTGATGCCGTTACCGCCGAGAATAGATCTGGCCTCACGGCAAATCTTGAGGGCCTCCCGCACATTGTTCAGCTTGCCGAGCGAAATCTGCACGGGCTCGAGCACGCCGGCGTCCTTCAGACGACCGGTGTGAATGGCGAGCAGCGTGCCTTTCTGGATCTCGAGGAGCATGTTCACGAGCTTGACCTGAGTGATCTGGTACGCCGCAAGGGGCTTGTCGAACTGCATGCGGTCGAGGGAATATGCCAGAGCCACCTCGTAGCTGTCCCGCGCGGCGCCCATCGCGCCCCATATGATGCCATATCGGGCCTCATTCAGGCACGCGAACGGTCCGCTCAGGCCGCGCGCCCCCGGCAGTAGCGCGGTGTCGGGAAGCCGAACGTCGTCGAGCAGGATGTCGCATTGTATGGAGGCCCGCATCGAGAGTTTCGCCTCGATCGGCGTCGCAGTGAAGCCGGGTGTGTCGGTCGGCACGATGAAACCGCGCACGCCCTCGTCGGTCATGGCCCAGATGATCGCGATTTGAGCAACGGATGCGAGGCCGATCCACCGCTTGGATCCTGCGATTATCCAGCCTCCGTTGTCATCACGGCGGGCGGTTGTGGCCATGCTCGACGGGTCGGACCCCGCGGTCGGCTCGGTGAGCCCGAAGCATCCGATCAGGCGGCCGGCTGCCATCTCGGGCAGGTACCGGTTCTTCTGTTCTTCGGAGCCCCACTTATGAATGCTGCTCATGGCCAGCGAGCCCTGCACACTCACGAAGGTGCGCAGGCCCGAGTCCGCGGCTTCGAGTTCCATGGCGGCGAGGCCGTACTCCACGCTCGACCGGCCGGGGCAGCCGTATCCCGTGAGATGCATGCCGAGCAGCCCGAGCGCGCCCATCTGCTCCACGATCTCGATCGGAAAGTGCGCCGAGTCGTACCAGCCCTGGATGTAGGGCGCGATGCGCTCACGCACGAAGGCGCGAACCGTGTCGCGCAGTTCGCGTTCTGCTGAGCTCAACAGCCCGTCGAGGTTCAGAATATCCGAGGTGGTCGCGGGCATATGAGTGGCTCCTTTGCCGAATCGGCGTGCTGGGTCACCAGCAACACACTCTCGACTGTGCCAGCAAATCTATTTTTGCTCCAATACTAAATCGCTCGGTTATTGATCTCTATTCAGCATGAATCTCGGTGCGGGAAACTACGGGTGGATCGGGGAGCACCTCTTCAGAGAGCCTCAAGACTTCGCGCAGCGCCGGGCTGTCGTTGTCGGTACGCCACACGAGCTGCAACAGGATGGGCTGCATTTCGTCATCGAGGGGCAGAAAGACCACGCTAGGGTAGTGCACGTTTTCGGCCACCGTCGAGACGGTGAGCGCGATGCCGATCTCGGCCGCGACCAGGGAGACGAGGGTCCACGTGTCAGGGGCCACCTGCACGATGGATGGCACGAAACCGGCCGTACTCGCCAGCCGCGTCAAGTGGTCGCGCAGGATCGCCCCGGGGTCCCGCGGCAGGGTCACGAAGGGCTGGCCGACCAAATCCTTCATGGACACCGACTGCCGATCGGCGAGCGGATGGCTGGAGTGGATCGCGATGACGAGGTTTTCATAGGCGATCACGCGGCGTTCGATGCCGGCCGGGATGAAGTTCCACCTACCGAGACCGATCTCCATTTGCTTGTTGATCACCTTGTCGAGCGCGGGGATCGCGAAATTGGAACTGTAGAGCTCGAAGTCGATTCCCGGATGGGTCTCACGCACGAGTTTGGCGAGTTTGCCCACCATGACATGAGACGACGCTCCTGCGAAGGCCACCCGCACGCGGCCCGTCTCGCCCTTTCCCGCCGATACCACCGCGACCGCCGCTCGGCGGACACCATCGAGGATGTCCGTGGCCGGTTGTATGAGGGCCTCACCGGCCGGCGTGAGGCGTACCGACCGGGTGCTGCGGGCGAAGAGCAACGTTCCGAGCTCGCGTTCCAGGTTCTGGATCGCCCGGCTCAGCGGAGGTTGCGCAATGAAGAGTTTCTCGGCCGCGCGGCCGAAATGCAGTTCCTCGGCCACGGCAAGAAATGCTCGAATTTGCTGGATTTCCATGCCTCCACTATTGCGAGAAGCTCATGAAACTGTCAATGATTTATGCATTATTGCCCCGAGGGTATCAATAGACCGCGCAATTGATATTGGACGGAGCGTAATTCTGTTTGCAACAGTGGAGGCACGACAGACGAACAGGGAGCCATTCAATGGATGAATCTGGCGCAGCAAAGAAGCTGCACAGCATATTCGGTCGGCCGGGCGGCGGGCCACTGAGCGGAATCATCGTGGCGGACTTTAGCCGCGTTCTTGCCGGCCCGTACTGCACGATGCTTCTCGCCGATATGGGGGCAACGGTCATCAAGGTGGAAAGTCTGCAGGGAGACGACACCAGGGGATGGATCCCGCCAGTGCGAGACGACGAAGCAACTTTCTACCTCTCGGTCAACCGCAACAAGCACTCGATCGCCCTCGACCTCAACGATCCGGCCGATCTTGCGGTGGCACACGAACTCGCCGCGCGGGCCGACGTGCTCGTGGAGAACTTCAAGCCAGGAGGACTCGATCGCTTTTTTCTCGACTACGACTCGGTCGTCATCCGCAATCCCAAGGTGATTTACGCCTCGATCACAGGCTTCGGAACCGGCGCTGGTGCAGGACTGCCCGGATACGACCTGCTCGTGCAGGCGGTCTCCGGCATGATGAGCCTCACAGGCGGCCAGGACACCGAGCCGTACCGGGCGGGCCTCGCGATGTTCGATGTGATCACCGGGCTGCACGCGGGAATGGGCGTGCTGGGGGCGCTTCATCACAAGGACCTCACCGGAAGCGGGCAGCGCGTGGAACTCAACCTGCTCTCATCCGCTCTTTCCGGCATGGTCAACCAGTCCGCCGCCTATGTCACGGGCGGCGTCATACCTACCCGCATGGGTAATGAACACCCGAGCCTCTACCCCTACGAGCCGATGCCAACGGGTGACGGCATGCTCATCATCGCGGCGGGCAATAATTCTCAATTCGCAAGGCTGTGCACGGCACTCGACATTCCGGAGACGGCAACGGATGCCAGATTCAACTCGCCGCAGCAGCGCAACTCCAACCGTGGTCCACTCCGGGAGATTCTCCAACTCCAGCTTCTCCAGCGTTCGGCCGCCGACTGGTTCGAGTTTCTCTCCGACCTGGGCCTGCCCTGTGCACCGATCCAGGATGTGAAGGGCGGAATCGAGCTCGCCGAAAGGCTCGGCCTCGAGCCGGTCGTGTTGGCGGGAACCGGGGATCGCCGCATTCCCACCGTGCGGCATCCGGTCACCTTCTCGCAGACCCCCGTAACCTACGATCTGGCCCCGCCGCACCTCAACGAGAGTTCTGCCCTTGTGCGCTCGTGGCTCGGCACACGCGAGGCGCAGCTCGTTGACTGAGCCGTTCCGTGCCCGGGTAGGGGTGCGGTGGAGCGACCAGGACCTCAATGGCCATGTGAACAACGCTCGCGTGGCCACCCTGATCGAAGAAGCGCGGCTGGCCTGGCGCGCACAAGCCCTCACCGGCTACGACCACGTCGGCTCGCCGACGGTCGTGGCGGCCCTGCAACTCAGCTTTCGGCGCCCGATCGAGTTCGGCGCCGCCGTCGAGATCGACGTATGGGTCGGCCGGGTGGGATCGAAGTCTTACACCCTGCAGTATTCGGGGATTCAGGCCGGCCACCCGGTGCTCGACGCCTCGACCGTGATGGTGCCACTGCACCCCGAAAACGGTGAGGCGCGGCGGCTCGACGCCGCGGAGCGCGGCTCCCTCGCCCGATGGTTCATCGCCGCTGCAGCCCCACAGCAACCGCGCCAACAGAGCCAACCGAAAGGAACAGCATGACCGACTCCGAGATCAACAGTGATTACTACCTCGTCGATGACTTCCTCAACGATGAGGAGCGCGCCATCCGCCTCAAAGTGCGAGCCTTCGCAGACGCCGAGGTGCTTCCCATCATCAACGATTACTGGGACCGCGCCGCCTTTCCCTTCGAACTGATCCCGAAGATCGCCGGGCTCGGCATAGTGGGCGGCACAATAGAAGGCTACGGATGTCCGGGACTGAGCCGTCTGGGCGCTGGTATGACCTCCCTCGAAATGTCCCGCGCCGACGGTTCGATCAACACCTTCATCGGCGTGCAGTCCGGCCTCACCATGGGAACTATCAACATGCTCGGAAGCGAGGAGCAGAAACAGCGATGGCTGCCTGGACTCGCGGCGCTCGACCTCGTGGGAGCGTTCGGGCTTACCGAGCCCAACCACGGATCCGACTCGGTAGCGCTCGAAACGAGCGCACGACTCGACGGCGCCCACTATGTTCTCAACGGCGCCAAACGATGGATTGGTAACGCGAGCTTTGCCGACGTCGTCGTGATCTGGGCCCGCGACGAAGCCGACGCCAAGGTCAAGGCCTTCGTCATGGAAAAGAACACCGACGGTTCCTTCCCCGAGGGTTACGACGCCACCGTCATCACCGGCAAAGTCGGCAAGCGAGCCATCCTGCAGCCGGACATCGTGATCACCAACCTGCGCATCCCCGCCGAGAACAGGCTCGTCAACGGCCACTCCTTCACAGACGCCGTGCGCGTTCTGAATTCCACCCGCGGTGGGGCTTCCTGGGAAGCCCTCGGGCACGGCATCGCCGCCTACGAGGCCGCTGTCGCGTATGCCCGCGACCGCGTGCAGTTCGGTAAGCCCATTGGCAGCTATCAACTCGTACAGAACAAACTCGCCAATATGCTCGCCGAACTCACGGCGATGCAACTCCTATGCTTTCGGCTGGCCACGCTCGCTGACCAGGGCAAGATGACGGGGGCCATGGCCTCCCTCGCCAAGATGCACACGGCTCAGAAGGGGCGCTGGATCTGCCAGGAGGCCCGCGACATGCTCGGAGGCAACGGCCTGCTACTCGAAAATCACGTGGCTCGGCACCTCACCGACATGGAGGTCGTGCACACCTACGAGGGAACAGATTCGATCCAATCATTGCTAATCGGCCGTGACATCACCGGAATTTCGGCATTCTCATGAGCCTCCGGCCCACGAGCGTCCCACAACAGACCAAGCAGGGAGATTTCATGAATAGGCTCACCGACAGGGTCGCGGTCATTACCGGCGGCGCGCAGGGTATCGGGGCGGCGACGGCACTGCGCTTCGCAACGGAAGGCGCGCACGTGGCCATCCTTGATCTGAATGGAGAGCGCGCGGCCGAAACGGCCCAGCAGATCTCCCAAGCCGAGGCCGTTGTCGCGGCGGGCGGGTCGGCCAGTGGTCTCGTGTGCGACGTCACCGACGAAGACCGGGTAGCAAAAGCCTTCAGCCAGGTCTTCGCCCGCGCCGGTCGACTCGACATTCTTGTGAACAATGCCGGCATAACCCGCGACAACTTGCTGTTCAAGATGGGGCGTGCCGACTGGGATTCGGTGCTCGTCACCAACCTCACGAGTGCCTTCCTCTGCGCTCAGGCCGCTCAGAAATTTATGGTTCCCGCCCGCTACGGCCGGATCGTGAGTCTCAGCAGCCGCTCGGCGCTCGGAAACCGGGGACAGGCGAACTACGCGGCGGCCAAAGCCGGGATTCAGGGGCTGACGGCTACGCTCGCCCTCGAACTCGGGCCGTTCAACATCACCGTCAACGCGGTCGCACCGGGGTACATCGCCACGGCCATGACCGCGGCCACCGCCGAGCGGGTCGGCAGCACCGCGGAGGAACACCAGAAAGCGGTCGCCGAGCGCACGCCGCTCGGCCGGGTCGGGGCACCGCACGAGGTCGCAGCCGCTATCGCATTCTTCGCGAGCGACGATTCCTCCTATGTCTCCGGCCAAACGCTTTACATCAATGGGGGAGCGCGTTGATGGCCGAGGCTTTTTTGGTGGGAGGGGTGCGCACGCCCGTCGGCCGCTACGGCGGAGGCCTGTCGAGCATCCGCTCGGACGATCTTGCGGCTCTTGCGCTCGGCGAGCTTGTGCACCGCACCGGCATCGACCCCGCCGTGATCGATGAGGTAATTCTCGGCAACACCAACCAGGCCGGCGAAGACAGCCGCAACGTGGCGCGCATGGCGAGCCTGCTCGCCGGTTATCCCGACGAGATCCCCGGGCTCACCGTCAACCGTCTGTGCGCCTCGGGCTTGAGTGCCATCATCCTCGCCTCGCAGATGGTCAAGAGCGGAGCCGCCGACGTCGTCGTGGCCGGCGGGGTGGAATCGATGTCGCGGGCGCCGTGGGTGCTCGCCAAGCCGGACAAGGCCTTCGGACGACCGGGCGAGATCGCTGACACGAGCATCGGTGCCCGATTCGTGAACCCGAAATTTGCCTCGACGACCACTCTCTCGATGCCGGAAACGGCCGAGGAGCTCGCCCGTGTCGATGGCATCACCCGCGAAGACGCGGATGCTTTTGCCCTTGGCTCCCACGAGCGGGCCGCCGCGGCCATCGATGGCGGCCGTTTTGCGGCCGAGATCGTTCCGGTGGCGACGAAGAAGGGTCTGGTGGAGCACGATGAGGGGCCGCGTCGGGACACGAGTCTCGAGACCCTCGCGGGCCTGCGCTCGGTCGTGCGGCCGGACGGAATCGTGACGGCCGGTAATTCGAGCTCGCTCAATGACGGAGCCTCTGCCGTGATCGTGGCGAGTGAGAGTGCCATTGAACGGCTGGGTCTCACGCCACGCGCCCGAATCGTGCACGGAGCATCGGCAGGGGTGCCGCCGCAGATCATGGGGATCGGACCCGTGCCGGCCACCCTTAAGGTGCTCGACCACGTGGGGTGGTCTGTCAATGATCTGGGAGCGATCGAGCTCAACGAGGCTTTTGCTGTGCAGGCGCTGGCCTGTATTCGGCGCCTTGGGCTCGACCCACAGGTCGTGAACCGTGATGGCGGGGCGATCGCCCTCGGGCATCCACTCGGCTCATCGGGCTCACGGATCGCGATCACCCTGATGGGCCGGATGGAACGCGAGGGCGCCCGCAGGGGGCTGGCCACGATGTGCGTGGGGCTCGGCCAGGGAACGGCGATGTTGCTCGAACGGGTCTAAACCTAGACACTTTTTTATATGCCACGGGTATCAATCCGACCCCAAAATAGTATTGGAAATGGATTTATGATTCTGCAAGAGTGAAATGGGCTGACGCGAAACACTGCGCTAATTACTCCGCCATGAGGCACCAAACAGATGACAATGAGGTCAGCTTTGAAGAAGAACACTGTTGTATTCCTACCCGCGCTCGCCGGACTGGCCATGATGGGCCTCGTGGGCTGTAGCGCCTCCGGCTCTGCCGGGGCGCAGGAGGCCGAAGGCGGATACCCGTCGAAACCCGTTACCTTCGTGGTGCCGTTTGCGGCGGGAGGGCCGTCCACAGTGACGGCCCTCGCGTTCGCCTCCTGCCTCGAGGCGGGGCTCGGGCAGACATTTGTCGTCGAGAACCAGCCGGGCGGTAGCGGTGGACTGGCCATGCAGGACGTATCGAGCGCCAAACCTGACGGCTACACACTCACGCTCGGTACGAACGGCCCGCTGGTGATGAACCCCATGATTAACGAGCTCAACTACAGCATCGAAGACTTCACCTCGGTTGGTGTGATGGCGCAGATGCCGACCGTGTTGGTTGTCGGTGAGGATTCTCCCTATGAGAGCGCCGATGATTTCTTTGCGGCGGCTGACAAGAACCCTGGCAAGCTCAGTGTTGCCGTTCCGGGCGCGACCACCTCTGCGGCAATCGAGCTGCAGCGGCTATATGAGGAATACGACATTGAGGTGATTGCCGTTCCCGCCGTGGGCAACGCGGAGATGACCACCAGCCTGCTCGGGGGTCACGTGGATGCGCTTTTCATCACCGACCACCAAGACGTGCAATCGCGCATCGACGAGGGCTCTTTCGTGCCGCTCGCGGTGAGCAGCCCCAAACGGGCGGACTGGTACCCGGACGTGCCTACCCTGGCCGAGCTGGGATTCCCTGAGCTGGTCAACGCGGTGTCCGTTTTTGGAGTTATGGGACCGAAGGGCATGCCAGATTCCATCGTGTCCACCCTTGAGTCAGAACTCAAGACCTGCTCGGAAGACGCGACTGTCATCGACCAGATCGGCGAGATGTTCGTTCCGGCGGAGTTCAGCGGCGCAGCAGCCCTCGATAAGGTCTTCGCTGACATGCAGAGACTCTACGAACCCATCCTTGGACAAGAATGAGCGAGGACACCCTCGAGGCCGTCCAAGTCGCCGAGCCTGCTCCGTTCGCAACGGCTGGCCGGTACCAGGGCCGCTTCCGACTCGTCCCTGTTGTGCTGCTGGCTACCGGGGTCGCCGCCGTGATCGGATCCTGGCGTCTCGGACTGGGCGAACTCACCAACCCCGGGCCGGGGCTCTGGCCCTTGGTGGTCTCGATCGCGGTCTCGATCTCGGCGGCCATACTCACCGTCATTCCCGATATTGAGGCCTACGAGAAGTGGACGCGGCGGACGACACTGCTCATGGGCGGCGTGCTGAGCCTCGTGGTCTTCATCCTTCTCTTCACGGCGATCGGCTTCGTCGTGCCCGCCTTCTTGCTTCTTCTTTTTTGGCTGCGGGTGTTCGGCGAGGAATCCTGGCGGCTCGCCCTCACGCTCGCCGGTGGCGGCACCGCCGTCTTCTACGTGGGCTTCGCGGTTCTGCTCGGTGTTCCTTTTCCCGACGACATCGCCGCGGGCACCATCACCCGACTGATCGGAATGTGACATGGACGCCTTCAACAACCTGGGTCTCGGATTCTCCGTTGCCTTCGAGCCCATGAACTTACTGTTCGTCTTTGTGGGTGTGATAATCGGCACCGCCATCGGCGTGCTTCCGGGCCTCGGGCCGACGGCCACGATCGCGTTGTTGCTGCCCATCACCTACACGATGGACGCCACGAGTGCCGTGATCATGCTCGCGGGCATCTACTACGGTTCGATGTATGGCGGAACGATCACCTCGGTGCTGCTGCGCATTCCGGGGGAGGCGGCATCCGTGGTGACTACCTTCGATGGGTATCAGATGACCAAGCAGGGCCGCGCTGGCCCCGCGCTCGGAATCAGCGCGATCGGCAGCTTCATCGGCGGCACCGTCGCCATCATCGGGCTGACATTTCTCGCGCCCTTGCTGGCGCAGGTCGCCGTCGCAGTGGGTCCCGCCTCCTATGTCGCGATCATGGTACTCGGGCTCTTTCTGGTGACGTCCCTCGGCACGGGTTCCACGATGAAGAGCCTGTGCATGGCCGCGATCGGCCTGCTGCTCTCGACCGTGGGTCAGGACCCGATCACGGGCACGGCCCGCTTCACCTTCGGGATTCCCTCCCTGCTCGGCGGCTTCGACTTCGTGGCGATCGCGATGGGTCTGTTCGGCGTCGGCCAGCTCTTGCACAGCCTCGAACGCACCGAAAAGGCGCAGGCGATCACGACGAAGATCAAGAACATCTGGCCGTCACGCAAGGATTTTCGGGACTCCTCCGGCGCCATCGCGCGCGGTTCACTGCTCGGCTTCGTGATCGGTGTTCTGCCCGGGGGAGGTGGGGTTATCTCATCCCTCGCTTCCTACGCGCTCGAGAAGCGTCGAGCGAAAGACCCGTCACGGTTTGGCAAAGGAGCGATCGAGGGGGTTGCCGGACCAGAGACAGCGAACAACGCATCGTCGACATCCGCTTTCATACCGTTGCTGATTCTCGGTATCCCGTCCAACGTGGTGCTCGCAATGCTCTACGGGGCATTGCTGCTGCAGGGGATCACACCCGGCCCGTCGCTGATCGAAGATCGGCCGGACATTTTCTGGGGCGTTATTGCGTCGATGTACATCGGCAACGTGATGCTCGTGATTCTCAATATCCCACTGATCGGTATCTTTATCCAGATGCTGCGGGTGAGAACCGGCATCCTCGCGACCTTCGCGCTCATGGTGGTCATGGTGGGCGTGTACTCGATCAATAACAACCCGTTCGACATGTGGGTGGTGCTGATCTTCGGTGTTTTTGGCTGGATTATGATCAAGACCGGTTTCGACCCCGGGCCGCTCGTACTGGCCTTCATTCTCGGACCGATCCTGGAACGGTCGTTTCGGCAGTCGATGCTCATATCCGACGGCAGCTTCGGTATCTTTGTGACTGATCCGATCTCGGCGACGATCTTCGGGGCGCTCGCGGTGTCTCTGACCTACTCGTTCATCAGCCGACGGCGTCGGGTCAAGGCTGCACAGACTCTGTCGCGCGTGAGTGTGGATGCGAAGTAGTTGGAGTCAGCTCACCTCGCTTCCGGTGTCGAGTACGAGGGTCAGTCGCCTCTTAGAACGGCTTTCAGCCTGTCGCACTCGGCGAGCGGCTGTGGTGATGTGGGGTGTCGGTGGTCAGCCGGTCGGGGATGTCAGCGACGCTTAGAAATCGAGTCAGAATCGACGGTGAAAACTGAGCCATCCGAGCACGATTAATGGGTGATTACGGTGGAAGAGTGGGCTTTGGTTCATCTCCTTTATGTACATGAGGGCGTGTCGCAGCGCGACTGCGCGGTGTCGACTGGTTCTGCCTCGACGACGGGCTCCGCAACGCTGGGCTCCTCGGCGGCCGGCTGTTATAACGGTGATGATAGGGCTTGATAAACCGACCGCGAGCCCAGAAATCCGAGTGGGGTACGAATGATGATTGTGCGGTCACGGTCACGGTCACGGTCAGGTCAGTCGAGAGTGTTCTCGACGAGGTTTCGGATTTCAGGATTAGAGCGCGTGTTGAAGAAGGTGTCCCATGCGGTCACGTTTGGTGCGTAGATAGGCGGAGTTGGCCGGATGAGCACCTGCTGTAAGTGGTATGCGCTCGAGGACGGTGATCCCGTGTTCGGTGAGCTGGTCGACCTTGTCGGGGTTGTTAGTGAGGAGACGCACTGCCTGAAGCTGGAGGTTGTGAAGGATGGCAGCCGCGGCAGAGTAGTCACGGCCGTCCGCGGGGAGTCCGAGCGCGAGGTTCGCATCGAGCGTGTCTAAGCCGGCTTCTTGCAGTCGGTAGGCCTTGAGCTTGTTGACGAGTCCGATGCCGCGACCTTCGTGGCCGCGCATGTAGATCACGATGCCGCCGTATTGATTGATCGTGTTGAGGGCGGAGTCGAGCTGTGGGCCGCATTCACATTTCTGGGATTTGAAAACCTCGCCGGTCAGACATTCTGAGTGCACGCGGACAAGGCAGCCGTCGGTTGGCCTGCCGGACACGATGGCGAGATGTTCGCTGCCCGTGACGAGATCGCGGTAGGCGCGGAACTGGAAAGTGCCGTGCTTGGTCGGAACAGTCGTTTCAACTTCAAACCTGACACCTGACATTGCAATTGCACGCACAGCACGGATACTGTCTTCTTCCGCCGAGAGCGCGGGGGTGGGTGCCCTCGAAGAGTTGGTACTGAAACATGTTTCGGCCATGATTACAGTGATTCCAGTGGCACGTCGGCATCTGCAAGTTTGGCGTGATCGACTTGGTTGCCGCGCCGAATGATGCCTTGCACGGCTTCGTTGACGTCCCAGACATTCACGTTCATTCCGGCCACAACTCTCCCATCCGCCACCCAGAAGGCGATGAATTCGCGACCAGCACGGTCGCCTCGGTACACCACATCGGCTCCCCGGGTTAGAGGGCCGAATCCGGAGTACTCCATTCCGACGTCGAACTGGTCGGTGTAGAAGTACGGGATGTCGTCGAAGGACACGTTTTGGCCGAGCATCGACCGCGCTGCAACCTTCCCACCATTCAACGCATTGGCCCAGTGTTCGCTGCGCAGTTGCAGCTTCGCCAGAGGATGGTAGGCATTGGCAACGTCGCCTGCTGCGTAGATTGCCGGGTCGTTTGTGCGAAGGGATGCATCGACGGAGATGCCGTTATCGATCGTTAGCCCCGCTGAATTGGCGAGCTCAACGTTGGGCGTGGCACCAATGCCGACCAAAACGAGGTCCGCGGGAATGACCTCTCCGCTTTCGAGTCTCACAGCGCTAGCTCGGCCGTCTTTTCCGAGAACGCTTTCAACGGACACCGAACGTCGCAGGATGACGCCGTTGTGTTCGTGGAGATCGGCGAACATCTGGCCGAGCTCGTCGCCGAGCGCGTTCGCCAGGGGGATTGGGTCGCGTTCGAGAATCGTCACGTCGTTTCCTAGGGTGCGTGCCGTCGCAGCCACTTCCATGCCAATCCAGCCCGAGCCGATCAGGACGAGTCGCAAGCTTCCGGTCGCAAGTAGAGGGCGTAGGGTGTCGGAGTCTTCTAGGGTACGCAGGTAGTGCACCCCTTCGAGGTCTGCCCCGGGGATCGACAGGCGGCGAGGTGACGAGCCAGTGGCTATGAGCAACTTGCTGTAAGCGAATTCATCACCGGCGTCAGTATGAATGAGCTGGCGGCCGGCATCAACGCGGGCGACAGAAGTGCCGAGGAGTAACTCAACATCATGCTGCGCGTACCAATCCTTGGGATCAACGTATACAGAGTCGCGGTCGCTGGATCCGCTGAGGTAGTCCTTCGAAAGAGGCGGCCGGATATAAGGCCGGTGCGCTTCGGCGCCGATCAGTTGGATTGGCCCGGTGAAGCCCTCTTCGCGCAGCGTCCTAGCAGCGGACGCACCCGCGAGCCCTGCTCCGACGATGACATAACTCTGAGAATCCGACATGTTTCCTCTTTACTGTGAGCTGGCGAGCTTCGTAGCCCAACTTTAGGAGCCACCCGTTTCTTTTGTCAAGATACTTTGTTTTAGAGTTACGATCATCACTATGAACGAACAATCACAGTCGGACGACATGTTTGCAATAGCGTCGCTCAGCGATCCGCTGAGGCGCTCCTTGTTCGATCTTGTCTCTCAAAGTGCCGTGCCGATGGGCCGTGATGAGGCGGCCGAAGCGCTGGGCGTTCCGCGCGGGACGGTAGCGTTTCACCTGGAAAGACTTGCTCGATGCGGGCTGTTAGACACCGAATTCCAGCGCCGCACGGGCCGAACTGGTCCTGGCGCTGGACGGCCCGCCAAGCTATACCGGCGTGCGGCCAACGAAATCGTCGTGTCCGTTCCGGGCCGACATTACGCTCTGGCCGGGGAGCTGTTAATCTCCGCCATTGAGCAATCCGATCGTACAGGGGAGCCCGCCCAGGAGTCGCTTACTCGGGTGTCTGTAGAACACGGTCATACATTGGGCATGAGTGCCGGCTCATTGGATGCGGTACTGCAGTCAATCGGATACGAACCTCAGGACGATGGTGATGGCGGACTGCTTCTGCACAACTGCCCATTCCACCAGCTGGCCAAGGGCCACACCGAGACTATCTGCGCGGCCAACCTAGCCCTACTGGTCGGCGTCGCGGAAGGTGCGGGCGAGAGCAGGCGCAAAGTCCAATTTGCGCCGAGAGATGGATACTGTTGCGTGCATATCGCCCGGAGTGCCGATTAGGCGGAGGGCTTTGTCTTTCCGTCGGTCTATCCGGTTTATCCGTGGGTCGTGAACGTCATCACCCAACGAGTCCGGTGGTCTCGTCGACACCTCGCTCCCAAAGAGCGGTTGTGACCATCTGGTTGTAAAGACGACTAATTTCACGGCGTCGTTTTATATTCCGAAACGAAGTCCCGACACGATTGTGCTTTGGTGAACATTCTCTTTTGTGAGCTGTCCTCTCAACAGGATCAGTCGCATTGCCTGGTCATTACAGCTCGGTACGGTCTTTAAGTTGATGGTCATATCATGAAGAGAGACCTCCACCGGCGAGGTACTCACCACGGACGCCATCAACCTCATTACGCAACGCCTGAACCTCACAGTGGAGAACATACGAGCAGTGCACGATGACGTCGACGAGGAAGATCCCACCAGCGCCGATATTCTGCACGTTTTCATTGAGAAGTTGGAGCAGTACGCCTGGATGGTGAGCGCTGAGAATCGGCAGCCGCAATCGGCGGTGCAGACCCACGCATAAGCCTCTGCGGGGCGTTTGTCGATCATCACGTCGGCGGTGACGTGGCCGCCCGGCCGGTGCCGCGCGCGGGAGCGTGGGACTGGCAACGACCGCCCTGTTCGCAGAACGGTGACGAGAACGGCGGCATTAGTACGTCGTGAACGACTCTGACCATGGATCGCACAACCGAATAGCGCCCGTGACGTGGTGAGAAGTGATTTCACCGCGTCGGTGCTCGTTCGTAGACTGCTTGTGCTTCAACAGTTCCGTCCGATTTCCCATCATCCCGGCACGGAGGCAGTGTTTGTAGTCATGAAGCATCAATGATCCCGCGGATATCGCCGCGAAAATTCTGGTCATTATGGGTCCTCCTGCTCGATCTATTACGGCTGCTTGTGGTCTTTCTGCTAAGGCCATCGCTCAGTGATTTATACTTCCAACAATCAGTTAATGTGCCGCGCGCAGCTCAACCCCTGACCGATACCGCGCGGAAATGGGTGTTTTGGGGAAGATCGCGTGGTGCGTTCTGTTGCGGGAAGCGATCCAAGAAAATCATTCTGAGACAGTGCAGCCCGCACCGTGTACCGGAAATCCCGTGCTTTCAAGGATGCCGTGACGGCCGTCGGCGCGAAGCAGCGCTTCATCAAACCGCGCTGCCCGTGGACCAACGGTAAGGTTTACCGCTTCAACCACACTCCAAGCCGAATGACCGTACCGTTGGCTAGTCACCAGCAGCGCTGAGCGCACCCAAACCCTTGACCCGTGGCTTCAACTAATACGGCACAGAATGTATCCACACGGGCAGTGGATCCACCTCGCTCCAGCGAGTGTCACCAACTTGATGGCCCGGTACAACTAGATGCGACGATCCAGTCGGGTCAGAAATCCTGATCAGGACACTGCGCAGATGATGACCGAGGTATCGCCAAGCCGTTGCCTGAGGGCGGTTGTGAGATCGATTACGTTGTGTGCCTGCTGGCAGCGGTGATGGCGGCCACGATCGAGTAATGCTCTCCCGACTCGTCCGAGAGCACGGATGGCAGCGCGTCGTGGACGTGTTGACACAAGCTACCGCGAGTGAAAGTGTGAATTATAGACATAGACGAGCGAAACGAGGACAGTATGGCCGAATTCACAACGGAAACTGATCAGCTCACGGGCGTGCGGCATCGCACCATTTCCGTCGATGGGCTAGAGATCTTCTATCGGGAGGCTGGCCCCGCGGACGCGCCAACGCTCGTACTGCTGCATGGTTTTCCTGCTGCGTCGCACCAGTACGCGCGCCTGATGGATCGGCTCAGCGATCGGGTGCACCTCATTGCACCGGATTATCCGGGGTTTGGTTACAGCAGTGCTCCCAGCTCGAGTAGTGGCGGCGGCGACTTTGTTTACTCTTTCGATCACACAGCCGAGGTTATCGAAGCGTTTCTGGTCACCCTTGGCATCGACGAGTTCTTTATGTACGTTTTCGATTTTGGGGCCCCTATCGGGTATCGCATCGCGGCGCGACATCCGAATTGGATTCAGGGAGTCGTTGCACAAAATGGCAACGCCTACGAGTCCGGACTGGGACCGAATATGCAGCCTGTGGTTCAGTACTGGATAAATCAGGAGGAAATGGAGCCCGTCATCCGCGGAGCGCTTACAGCTGAGGCAACGCGCTCCCAACATCTTGAGGGAACGGCTAACCCAGAGTCCGTCGATCCGGACGTATGGACTTTGGATCAACACTGGCTCGATCAAGCGGGGCGAGAGCAGATCATGCTTGATTTGCTCTATGACTATCAGTCCAACGTCGCGCTGTATCCCGCGTGGCAAGCATGGATGCGCGAGCATCAGCCCCCCATGCTTTTGCCCTGGGGGCGTAACGATCAGTTCTTTCCTGAAGCAGGAGCGCGCGCATACCTCGATGATCTTCCGTCTGCTGAACTGCACCTGCTCGACGCCGGGCACTTCGTCTTGGATGAACAGCTGGACACTGTTGTGCATCTGATCGATGACTTCATCGGGCGACACTCGCACTAGGAACCCTTCGGAGTACACGCACCACGAACACGGACAGAAGGATAACGACAATGTCATTTGAGCAACGCCTCTCCGTCTCGGACGTCGATCCCGAGGCTTATAAACCGATGATCGCCCTTGAGAAGTACATCCACGCGGGAAGTCTGGGTGAACCTCTGTTGGCGCTTATAAAAATTCGTGCTTCGCAGATCAACGGATGTGCGCACTGCCTGGACATGCACGGGCGTGAAGCTCGCGCCGCGGGCATCGATCAGCGCCGCCTCGATGTGTTGGCTGGCTGGGAAGAGGCGCCGAACGTGTATTCCGAGCGCGAACGCGCAGCCATCGCACTCACTGACGCTGTGACGCTCATCGGAAACGGCGGTGTGTCGGACTCATTGTGGGGGAAGGTGAGGACATCATTCGAGGAGAGGGAAATCGTGCAGCTGTTGATGGCCATTGCCGCGATCAACGTGTGGAACCGCCTGGCGGTCAGCACTCACCAGAGCCTTCCAGCGCAAACGGCCTAACAATCCGCTGCGCCCACGATCGGTGGGTACCGCGGTACACGTGAAAGAACATAAGGCCGCACCTTGGACGGCTGTCAGCCGTCCGTCAACGTACCGTTCTCGCCTCTAATCGCGTAATGGTGCCTGGCCCCGACTTGATCGGGACGGCCGTGTACGCCGTAGTGTTCGGTGTTTTATTTCCAAATGGCGTGCGCCGTTGAGTTCTGATGATTTCAACGTGGCCAAGGTACCGATGTGTACTGCCGGGGGCACGGTTGCATGGTTCTCATTTAGCTGATAGGACTGAAATATGAGTGGGAGCGTGGCCCGACGAAAAGTTGTCTGCTTTAAGGCGGATGATTTGATAGTTATGCAAGAAGATGTTTTTACCCGCGTGAAACCACTGAAGGTTAGGGATGAGGGGATTTCTCTCGCGGTGACCATTCGCGCATTCGATGGCGACTATGATTTGGCCGCCGATTTCCTCGTGTCCCAGGGCCTGATTGCCGAAAATGATCGGGCTCCACTCTTTTTCGCTGCCGAACTGGCGTCCGAGGTGCGAATGATATCGGAGGGCTTCCCCAGGAAAGTTTGATGGTGATCTATTCCGGCGATAAACACGTCGTCGAAATACCGGCAAGACTACAAGAAAGTGGTGCGGTATGAGTGCGAAAGCCCCGATCGAGGATATCAACGAAAATGCCACTGAAATGGTGGTTGGGGATCCGAAGACGTGGGCTGCCGGAGTGCCCGGTGTCACCCATTCCATGGGGCCGGCTTTTTTAGAGATGGGTATTGGTCGCAGTCTGAAGCTGCTAACCGATATGAATCAGAAGGACGGTTTCGACTGCATGAGTTGTGCTTGGGCGGATCCGGATCACCGCAAGACGTTCGAGTTCTGCGAGAACGGGGCGAAAGCCGTTACCTGGGAGGCTACGCCGGTGGCTATTCCGACGACCTTCTGGTCGGCACACTCCATAAGCAGTTTGCTGGAGAAGTCGGAGTACTGGCTGGGCATGCAAGGCAGACTGATCGAGCCTGTTTACAAGCCGAAAGGCAAAGACCACTACGAGTCGATCAGCTGGGATGATGCGTTCACGCTTATTGGCGACCGGCTGAAAGCCCTTGATTCTGCCAACGAGGCGACGTTCTATACCAGTGGTCGCACCGCCAACGAGACCGCATTCATCTATCAGCTGCTTGCCCGGTCACTTGGCACCAACAACCTCCCCGATTGTTCCAATATGTGTCATGAGTCCACTGGGCTAGCCATGGGCGAGTCCATTGGCATCGGAAAGAACACGGTCGCTTATAAGGACTTCGCTAAGGCGGACCTGATCATCGTAATGGGGCAAAACCCTGGTACGAACCACCCCAGAATGCTCACGGCCCTCGAGGAGGCGAAGGAGGCCGGCGCGGATATTGTTGCGGTCAACCCGCTCCTCGAGGCTGGCTTGATCCGCTACAAGAACCCGCAGAAGGTGAAAGGTATCATCGGCCACGGAACAGGTCTCGCCGACCAGTACCTGCAGATCCGCGCCGGCGGCGACGGGTGGTTGATGAAGGCAATCTCCAAACGCGTCTTCGAAGCCGAAGCCGCACACCCCGGAACGGTACTCGACCACGCGTTCATCGAGGAACACTGCGCGGGGCTTGAGGAGTTCAAGGCACATGTCGCCACGCTCGATCACGACTCGGTTCTTCGAGCAACCGGACTTACGACGGAAGAGATCGACGAGCTTGCTGCGCGGTATATGAAGGCAGACAAAGTCATCATCACCTGGGCGATGGGGCTCACTCAGCACAAAGACGCTGTTGCCATCATTAAAGAAATCATGAACCTTCTGTTACTTCGGGGAAACATCGGTAAGCCCGGCGCAGGCGCCTCTCCGATCCGTGGTCACAGTAATGTGCAAGGCGATCGCACAATGGGTATCTGGGAACAAATGCCTCCGGCATTCTTGGATGCCCTGCAGAAAGAATTTCACTTCGATCCTCCACGCGAGAACGGCTTCGACACCGTTCAGTCGGTGGAAGCGATGCTCGCAGGGAAAACCAAGGTGTGGATTGCGATGGGTGGCAACCTGGTGTCCGCGGTATCAGATACCGCAGCTGCCGAAGCAGGATTCCGTTCTGTGGGCCTCAACGTGCAGATCTCAACGAAACTGAACCGTAACCACCTCACGGTGGGCGACGAAGCGCTGATCTTGCCAACCATGGGGCGCACCGAGATCGACATCCAGGCAGGGGGCCCGCAGATGCTCTCTGTCGAAGACTCCGTGTGCGCGATCCATGCGACCAGAGGCAAAATCAAGCCGATTTCGGACAAGCTACTCTCCGAAGTGTCAATCGTCACTCGGATCGCGCGCCAGGTATTCGGCGACGATGGGCCCATCGACTGGGCCGGGTTTGAGGAAAACTATGACACGATCCGCGATCACATCGAACACGTTATCGAGGGTTTCGACAACTTTAATGAGCGACTCCACCGGGACAACGGTTTCATCCTTCCCCACGGGCCGCGTGATTCACGGACGTTCAACACGCCAACCGGCAAAGCCATGATCACGGTCAACGAGCTCGAATACATTGAGTGCCCGACTGGACGCCTGTTGCTGCAATCGATGCGCGCGCACGACCAGTTCAACACGACGATCTACAGCCTGGATGACCGCTACCGTGGCATCAAGAAGAGCCGCAAGGTGATCTTCGTCCATCCAGACGATTTGTCCATGCTCGGTGTCGAAGATGGCCAGATCGTCGACGTGCACAGTGAGTTCACCGACAACGTCGACCGGGTGGTGCGCAACTTCAGGGTTGTCGCGTTCCCGACGTCACGCGGGTGCGCAGCTACCTACTTTCCCGAAGGGAACCCGCTCGTTCCTCTGGGTTCCACGGCCGACGGGAGCAACACACCGGCTTCGAAAGCGGTCGTCGTACGTCTGGAACCGGTCGAGACGTACCGTGCGGGCAGTCGCCGTGCGCCAGAAGGAACATTGGCGGGAGTGTAGAGATGTTGGTCCAGCCGCGGCAGAGTGCAGAGCCGAACTAGCGAAGGCTGCTCGCTACGAGTGTTCCAGCGGGGGACTTGTCCAGCACCACCGGGAAGGTAGAGCTACGTCATCATCAGCCACTGCGATTGGCGCAATGACCAAAAAGCCGATGGTGATGCGACGGGGACAAGACTCCTGACGCGTTTAGAAGCTGCCTTGCAATTCTCACTCTCATAACCGACTGAAAGGACTTGAATCATGACATCTGCAGAGCGCAGCAAGCTCGTCCGGCTGCAGGACACCAATATGACCATCGCTGCGACAGATTCCGACATCCGGGGGCACCGAGTTCTCGACAAGGACGGCAATAACCTCGGGAAGGTGGACGCTCTCCTGATCGACGAGCAGGAAGAGAAAGTGCGATTTTTTGAAGTCGCCACGGGCGGTTTTCTGGGAATTGGCAAAGATAAGTCATTCATTCCTGTCGACGCGATTACCCATATTGACGATAAAGACGTCCATTTGAACCTATTGACCGACACTGTGGCCGGATCTCCGCCTTATGATCCCGATCTCGTTGAGGACAGCGTTTTCTTTTATGACACTTATGGTTATTACGGGTTCTTGCCGTATTGGGGAATGGGGTATGTCTATCCGCCCTACCCGTACTACCCCGGCCGGTACTAAGTATTGTCTGCATTCACTTACGTGCGATTCTGATGTGAAGGCTGCACTAGGAAATGTCCCAAACGATTTGATGACACGGGTATGGACTTGGTAAAAAGTGCGTTCATTTATTGTGCTTCTCATGGGTTTAGATCATTTGGATTTCCGCGATGGTTGGTGGAGCTCTCTACCCCACCGGCCGGGTGGGCGTTATGAGCGCGCGGCTGGTCTGCGTGCGGCTGCTCTCGTTTATCGAAGTGCCCCGACCGCGCGAGCTTGCGGTAATCACTTCGGCGTTTCATCGGGTGCGAACGTATGCTCGTGGTGTGCCCGGAAATGGCCCCTTGTCTGGATGGCCTTAGACGAGACTGCCAAATTGCGGTGCCACAAGATGCTGTGTCCGAAGAACTGGAACGCGTAGACACCGATCTAGCGTGAACCTGAAAGGATCAAGATCTTGGCTGAAGTAGGCGCAGAACACCGGCAACACCATCTGCGTGAAGCTAGTTGGAACTTTGCGCAGCACCGGTGCAATGGCGGCAATCGGCATGTGGTGCGTTTGCTGGCAACAGTATTGGACCCGGTCAAGGCTTGGCCAGCCGCAACCGCTCATCACGAGGGAGATTCAATGTCGAATCAGAGCCACGAACCATGCGCACGAGGAGATATTGAGGTCCGCAGTCTGTCCGACCATGACTGGCGTGTCGGTGATCGCCGGTGCCACGTAAGGTCACCAAAAAAAAGGTCCTCGGTTACATCGGAACACGTGGTGCTGCTTTGGAAGTCATGAACATAGAGGCACCGCGACGACATGCACTGTTCGATAATTTCGAGTCGGCGGTCGCTTCGTTTACGTCAGACGTCCCGACGTAGATTTTATCCACGGCGTTGACGCCAACTTGCCCATTCATTCAGCTTCGGAGCGTGACGCTATCGTGTTGGCGCTGCTGGGTCCAGATGAAGTCGGAGCGCTCAGTCCAAGTTCTGCCTGGCGCTCAGCACCAGGCGTATCAGGTCGCCGGTCTGTTCATCGCGTGGGACCAGCCGCGAATGGTTCAGGCTCGGTTTCAGAGGATGAATCTCCCAGATTTGTGTCTTCGAACGATTGATCTTGCCTCCTCGGAGGTCTGTGATTTGAGACACACAAGACCCAAGTCGTCGGCTAGGGGATCGTGGCCGCCGCTACCTGGATGTGGCCGCCGCGCAGCGACTCGGAGCGAACATCCACACCTTCACGCTCGATGACGGTCCACGGGCGAGCGTGGAGATCGGCCCCACCAACCGAGGCGGCCAGCCGCACGAGTGGAGAAAACATCCGGGCGCGGCCGACGGGCAGCTGCATGTCCACGATGCCGGCGTGACCGCCGGGCTTGAGCAGCGCCCGCATCCGATCCCAGGCCGGGTGCCAGTCGTCGAAGACACTCATCGCATAGCTGGAGAACACGGCATCGACGAGCCCGCCCGACGGTGCCGGGAGTTCCTTCGCGATCTCATTCGGATCGAACGTGGTCGCATCCGCTTTGACCAGGCACACGCATGTCCACCCGTTGGCTTCCACTCGGCGGTGGGCCATCTCGAGCATTTTCGGGCTGCGGTCCAGCCCGACCACGGTGCCCGACGGCCCGACGGCGTCGACGAGTAGGGCAAGGTTCAGGCCGGTGCCGCAGCCGAGGTCCAGGACTGTGTCGCCGGCACGCAGATTCAGCAGCGCCACACCCGCTTGTCGGCCGGCTCGGTAAACGACACGTTCTCCGGACAGCGCATCGTAGAAGCGGCCCGCAGCCTCGTAGACATTTACCATGAGTGCTCGACCGGCCTTTCGTTCCCATCAGCCTAACCAGCCTCGCTGTCGCTGAAGGCAGCGCAGACCGTCTACGCTCGCAGACATGATTGAAACGCACGTATGGGACCTCGTCGTCATCGGTGGAGGAACGGCGGGTCTCGTGGCCAGCCGCACCGCAGCCGGGTTCGGGGCGAGGACTGTTTTAATCGAAGACAACCGCCTCGGTGGGGACTGCCTGTGGACCGGCTGCGTGCCCTCGAAGTCTCTAATCGCCGCAGCGGATGCCGCCACGACGGCCGGTTCGTCGGCGGGCCTCGGGGTGAGGGTGAACGATGTTGTCGTGGATTTCGCTCGGGTGATGGAGCACGTGCAGGCCGCCACGTACGAAATTGCTCCGGTTGATTCCGAGGAGGCGCTCGTGGGGGACAACGTCGAGGTGGTGCGGGGCCGGGCACGTTTCACCGGCCCCGACACCGTCGACGTCGACGGCCGCGAGCTGCGGTTTCGGCAGGCCCTGATCGCCACCGGCGCCTCGCCGGGATTGCCGGCTATCCCCAGGATCGACTCGGTCGATCTACTGACTAGCGAAACGTTCTGGGACCTGCGTACTTTTCCCGAGCGGCTCGTCGTGCTTGGCGGCGGGGCGATCGGTTGTGAGATCGCCCAGGCGATGGCTCGTCTCGGATCGGCCGTGATGCTCGTAGAAAGCGGGCCACGTATCTTGCACAAGGAGGACGAACGGGCCAGCGCCATCATCCACGCCGCGCTCATTGCGGACGGCGTGGACGTGCGCACGAACTCCAGCGTGACCAAGGTCTCCTCGACCGATCGCCGCTCAGGCACGTTCACCCTCAGCGACGAAAGCACCCTGTCTTTCGACCGGGTGCTTGCCGCACTGGGCCGCCGTCCGAACACCGCCGGTCTCGATCTGCAGCTTGTGGGAGTGCGACTCGACTCTCATGGCAACGTCGTTGTCAATTCCCGGCTGCGCACCTCCAACCCTCGCATCTGGGCTGCAGGGGACGTGACCGGGTTGCCCCAGTTCACCCACACCGCCGGAGTAAATGCCAGCGTGGCCGCGACCAACGCAATCCTCGGCCTGACCCGCAAGTTCGACAGCGCGGTGGTCCCCCGGGTCACGTTCACCCACCCGGAGGTAGGCGCCGTCGGCCTGCAAACCAAAGATGTGACCGGAGGCCACCGCATCGTCACCTGCGACCACGAGCACGTCGACCGGGCTGTGACGGAGTCGAAAACGGATGGCTACACGCAGCTGGTCGTGGACAAACGCGGCCGAGTGCTCGGCGGCACCGTGGTGGGTCCCCGAGCCGGAGAAACTCTCGGCGAGATCTCCCTGGCGGTCAAGAACCGGCTCACCACGAGCAATATCGCCGGAACCACGCACGCATACCCTACCTACAACGATGGCCTCTGGAATGTGGCCGTGGCCGATGTGCGCCGCCGGCTCAACTCCGATCTCGTTCTGGCGGCGACGCGCACCCTCCGACGGTTGCGGAGTGCGCGCCTGCGGTGAGAAAAGAAAGTGCGGCAGTAGGCGAGAGCCGCGAAGCCGATCAGATACGCCGCCGCATCTCGAAGTGGGGAGTCCTCGCCGCCCTCGCTCGCAAGCTCGAGGGCATGACGCGCCTCACTGAGGTCGACCCCATAGCTGGAAAGTTCCACGAACAACCGCGCGTCCAGGGAATCCGGGATCATCACGAACTCGAAGGCTGTCTCTCCACCATTGCTCACAAGACCATCATCGTGGATGCTGTGAGCCGAAGCACCACCGCAAAGTCCGATGCGATGCGCAACTATTTTCTGGCATGATACCGTCCACGATGTTTGATCGGGGCATGAACGCATGCAACTGGGGGTTCGACGCAGTGAACTGCTTGCCCGCAACCACCCGGGCCGCGATCCGCCTATCCACCACCGTGACCTAGATCAAGACGGCGTTTTCTAGCGAACGTCGCAACACTCGATCAAATGTGGGCTGTTTTCTTGAGCCTATCGAAGTGCGTTTGGGATGGTTCCCAATTGCGTGATTCGCGGGGTCGAGCGTTGATCTTGGCGGCGACTTCAGCCAGGCGTTCGGGGCTGTGGTGGTTCCGGTTGGTGCCCTTGGGGAAGTACTGGCGAATGAGCCCGTTTGTGTTCTCGTTCGAGCCTCGTTGCCACGGCGAATGTGGATCGCAGAAGTAGACGGGGATCGTCGTGTCCTCCATGAACTGAAAATACTCGGCCATCTCTGCTCCTTGGTCCCAAGTCAGCGATTTGCGGAGGTGCGCCGGAAGAGTGGCCATCCATCGCCGTGCCAATGCGTTCGCGCACGGTGACGGCATCGTGCCTGCCGCCGAGATGCACAAGCATGAGGAACCCGGTGGTGCGTTCCACGAGTGTGGCGATAGCCGACGGCAGCACACCTCTTCAATTCACCCGATCGGGCCACGTCGTAGTCGGCGTCGACACTCACAAATATGTGCACGTCGCTGCGGTGATGGACAGTATTGGCGGGATCCTCGCGTCAATGACCATCGCGACGGATTCAGTATCTCGACGCCGAGACCAAAGAACTACACACCATGATCGAGGACCTCGTCATGCGCACCGCACCCCAGCTCCTCGAACCCTTCGGCATTGGCGTCGACATCGCAGCCGAGATCCTCATCGTCGTCGGTGACAACCCCGAACGCGTAAGATCCGAAGCCGCCCTTGCCAAGCTCGCCGGCATCAGCCCGATACCGGCCTCGTATGGAATGACCAGTGGCAGACACCGAATCAACCACGGCGGCCACCGGCAACTGAACGCCGCGATCTATCGTGCCGTGATAGTCAGAATGCGATTCCATCAGCCCACCATCGACTACGTCGCCCGCCGCACTGCCGAAGGAAAATCCAAACGAGATATTATCCGATGCCTCAAGCGCTACGTCATCCGCGAGGTTTATCACCTCGTCAACCCGGCCCAAAAACCTGCTCAAATCGCCAGTTGACGACTATAGGGGCATCAATGCTGTTGCCGAGAGTTTTTTCTCCCACATGAAGACCGAGGTGCACTACCAGCACCACTTCGCCAACCACCTCGCCGCTAGAACCGCAGTGATGGAATACATCGAATCTTGGTACAACCGGCATCGACCTCATTCCCACAACGGAGGGCTACAACCCGCGGCTACGCTGGCCGCTCACCGCGACCGCTACCAAAAAGCTACGACGTAGAAGAAAAACACATCAGATTGTCTCAATAACTTGACGGGCTCAAATAGACCCCTGCGACGTCGAGGGAGCCCTTGAACTTGTCTGACGCGAGGACGATCCGTGGGGGAGCCTATGTGCGCCCTGTCATCGTGCTTCGACGAGCCGCGTTGCGACCGAGATCTCGGTTGCAATCTCGGCGCCGAGAGAGATTGTAGTTCCGGAGCCACCGAGGTCGGGGGTGAGCGCGTCTCCACCGCGAGTAAGTACTCTCTCAATGCCTTCGAGAATCGCAGCGCCGGCCGCGTGCTCGCCGAGGTGGTTGAGCATCATCGAGGCGGACCAGATCTGCCCGACTGGGTTGGCGATGCCTTTTCCGACGATGTCTGGAGCTGAGCCGTGTACGGGCTCAAACAGGCTGGGGTAGATGCGCTCGGGATTGATGTTGCCGGAGGGCGCAACACCGATGGTGCCGGTGCAGGCAGGGCCCAGATCGGACAGAATATCGCCAAAGAGGTTGGAGGCGACGACAACGTCGAACCAGTCGGGGTGAAGCACGAAATTCGCCGTGAGGATGTCGATGTGGAACTTGTCTACGGAGATGTCCGGATACTTCGCGGACATCTCCTTGACCCTCTCGTCCCAGTAGGGCATCGAGATCGAGATTCCATTGCTCTTCGTGGCGGAAGTGAGGTGCTTGCGCTCGCGGCTCTCGGCCAGTTCGAACGCGTACTTCAGGATGCGGTCGACGCCGGTGCGGGTCATCACGGTTTCCTGCATGACGATCTCACGGTCGGTTTCAGGGAACATTATGCCGCCGACGGAGGAGTACTCGCCTTCGGTGTTCTCGCGCACGACGTAGAAGTCGATGTCACCGGGAAGACGGCCGGCGAGAGGACTCTTGATCCCAGGCAGTAGCCGCACAGGCCGCACGTTCGCGTACTGGTCGAAACCGCGGCGAAACTTGAGCAAGCTGCCCCAAAGGGAGACGTGGTCGGGGACGACATCGGGCGCGCCGACGGCCCCAAAGAAGATCGCGTCGTAACCTTTGAGCTCATCGAACCAATTGTCCGGGAGCATCTTGCCGTGCTTGAGCCAGTAGTTCGCCGATGCGAAGTCGTACTCGGTGTATTCCAATTCGAAGTCGTGGTTGGCGGCCACAGCGTCGAGGGCCTTGATTCCCTCAGGAACCGTTTCTACTCCGATGCCGTCGCCGGGGATGACGGCGATGCGGTGAGTACGTGTCATGGGACGGCCTCCGTTGCTCTTCCCGAGATGAACCCGGACTTGTCGGAACGACCAGTGCGACGTCCTCTGAATACGACAATACGGCGCAAGAAGCAGCGGAAAAAGCGGCTGGAACGCAAGCCATTCTTTCCGCTGGCGCAATATGCTGAAGCAATGCCTGAAGTTTCCGCAATCGACGACCTGGAGTTCTTTGTCACGATCGCCCGCTCGCCGAGTCTCACCGCGGCAGCACGTGAGTGGGGCGTCTCACTCTCGGCGGTGAGTAAACGGCTCACGAGGTTGGAGGCGCGGCTCGGCACGCAGTTGGCGCAGCGCAGCACCCGTCGGCTTTCGCTCACGGAGGCGGGAGGGCGATATGCGGAGGGGGCGACGAAGCTCATGGAACAGCGCGCTGACCTCGAAGATTCGATGTCTACTGACCACTCCGAGATCCACGGCCGTATCGTTGTTCACTCCACTATGGGACTTGGTCGTGCGCACATCGCCCCTCTATTGGGCGAGTTCGCCAGGAGGAATCCGGGCGTGCAGACCGAGCTCACCATTTCGGACAGGCCGTTCAATATCATGGGAACAGGCATCGACGTTGCGGTCCGAGTTGGGCAATCGCCAGATTCGCGGCTGAAGATGCGTCGGCTGTACACCAACACGCGCATCGTCTGCGCCTCTCCGGGATATCTCGCGCGCCACGGCGTGCCGCAGACCCCGGAGGATTTAGCGCAACACAACTGCCTCATCTTGAAGGAGAACGACAACGACTACGCCCTCTGGCGTTTCGGGCTCGGCGATGATCAGCGTACCGTCCGCGTCACCGGCAGTCTGGGCAGCAATGACGGAGACGTGGTGGTCAACTGGTGCCGAACCGGCCACGGGCTCATTCTGCGCTCCAGCTGGCACGTCACCCCGATGCTCGCATCTGGGGAACTCGTGCAGGTATTGGCAGACTTTCCTCGCCCGCCGGCGGATATCCACGCAGTGTACTCGGCAGCCGCCCACCAGCCCCAGCGCATAGCGCTCCTGCTGGAGGATCTTCGCACCGGCCTGACAGAGCGCCTGGACGCGGCGAACGTCGACAAGACCTAACCTTGCCGACGTCCGAAGCCTTCGTGGTCGCTCGGTCAGGCTATGGGGTGGGCGAGGCGTGCCGCGGAGCCGGCAGCCGTCACTCTGCCGAGGCGAGTTGAGTTTTGCGCGAATGGCATCAAGACCATGCGGTTGAAGGCCGAAAGCATCGCGACGTCCCCGGTGCCACCGAGTCCGCTGTGCCAAACAGTCACAAGGGACGCGTCGATCGGATACATCCCAATTCGCCTTCCCACGAAGAACCCAGTCGCCGCCATTGCGACCACCACTGAGACGCAGACCGTGACGTAGCCCACCGAGAGGACACCCATGACGCTGTCTAGCGGCACGTAAAGCATGCCCAGACCGATCATGGTGGGGTAGCTGAAGTAGCCGGAGATGACCTTGTAGACACCCTGCACCGACTTTTCGACCGGGTCCGGGAAGACATTGAACACCGTCTGACCGGAGCAATCCTCAACCACAGGCGATGCGCGAAAATCAAATTCGAATCCGGTCGGGGACTGTTGTACATTTAAAAAATGTCCCGAGTTCGTGCCATAGACACCCAAACACGTGCCACCGAGCCCGCTTTCGCGCTCTTCGACATGTTTCGGATCAGCCTGGCCGGCGTACAGATCAGTGGACGCGTGTCACGCCGCACCACGGGCGCCGCCCGGCCGGCCCTGCTGCTGTTGCACGGGCATCCAGAAACACACCTAATCTGGCGGCATATCGCCGACCGTCTGGCCGAGCACTACACCGTGATCATTCCCGACCTACGCGGCTATGGCGACTCCCATGCCGCAGTGTTCGCCGCCGGCAGTGACACGACGCACGCCGGCCACAGCAAACGCGCCATGGCCCTGGACCAGGTGCGTCTAATGGAACATTTCGGTGCAGAACGCGGCTTCACGACGTTCGCTGTTGCCGCGCACGACCGCGGAGCCCGGGTGGCGCACCGGCTGCTCGTCGATCACCCCGGCGCGGTGACGCGCGCCCTGCTGTTGGACATCGCCCCCACCGTCGACATGTACGACGGCAGTACCCGGGCATTCGCCGAGGCGTACTTTCACTGGTTCCTGCTGATTCAGCCGTATCCGCTGCCCGAAGCGCTCATCGAAGCAAACCCGCGCGGCTACGTGGAAAACGTTATCGGTGGCCGCCACGCCGGCCTGGCCCCGTTCCCAACCGAGATTCTCGACGCCTACGTTGAGGCACTCAGTCGGCCCGGTGCCGTGCACTCGATGTGCGAGGACTATCGCGCCTCGGCGACGATCGACCTGCACCATGACCGAGCCGACCGTGCGGCCGGCCTCGTGATCGAGACCCCGATCCACCTGCTCTGGGGCCGTCACGGCGTGATCGAGACACTCTTCGACCCGCTCACACTCTGGGGAGCCCTGGCCTCGGCGGTCACCGGGCATCCGGTTGACTCGGGGCACTACCTGCCCGAGGAAGTCCCCGACGAGATCCTGCGCGAAATTCTCGCCTTCGTCCCCGCACTGCCTAACACCACGACCCGCCTGATCCCCGGCTAAACCCGAATCAGAACTGAGGAGAGAGACGATGACGTCTGCCCAGAATCCGCGCGATCCCGCTGCACCCGCCCTACCGTCCGTCCTCGCCGAGCACCACGACGACACCGCCCCGGGCCTGCGCGAAAGCGCGGAACCCCGCACCGTCATCACCCGCAAGCGCATCGGCCTCGTGGTCGGCCTCGTGTTAGGCGGGGTGATCTACTCGATCCTTCCCGCGGATCTCGACCAGAATGCCCGTTTCACCGCCGGAGTCGCCACACTGATGGCAGTCTGGTGGATGACCGAGGCCCTGCCGCTGGCCGGAACAGCGCTGGTACCCCTCGTGGCCTTCCCCGCGCTGAACGTTGCCACCATCGAAACGGTCGCGCCACCCTATGCGAACCCGATCATCTTCCTGTTCATGGGCGGATTCCTGCTCGCCCTGGCGCTGCAGCGCTGGAACCTGCACCGCCGCATCGCGCTGCTCACCGTGCTGCTGATCGGCACGAAGCCGCGGCAGCTCATCGGTGGCTTCATGATCACCACCGGCTTCCTGAGCATGTGGGTCTCCAACACCGCCACCGCAGTCATGATGCTCCCCATCGGCATCTCGGTGCTGGTGCTCGTGGCCAAGTCCGGCACCGACGGCAAGGCCCCGAAGAACTTCGGCATCGCCCTGATGCTCGGCATCGCCTACTCCGCGTCGATCGGGTCGCTCGGCACCATCATCGGCACCCCGCCGAACGCCCTTATGGTCGGCTACCTCGCCGAAACCCACGGCATCAACATCGGCTTCGGCGAGTGGATGCTCGTGGGCGTTCCCATGGCCATCGTCTTCATGGCCATCGCCTGGTTCCTGCTCACCTTCGTTTTCTTCAAGCCCGAGATCACCGAGATTCCCGGCGGCCGCGAAATGATCCAGGCCGAGCACCGCAAGCTCGGCAAGCCCAGCACCGGTGAGAAGCTCGTGCTCACCGTGTTCGTGCTCGCCGCTGCCGCCTGGATCTCGGTGCCGCTGCTCTGGCCTGAATCCAACATCGCCGACGCGGTCATCGCGATGGCCGTCGCCCTAGTGCTCTTCGTAACACCGGTGAGTTTTCGCACCGGTGTGCCGCTGCTGACCTGGGGCAGCGCGAAGGCGCTGCCGTGGGACATCCTCATTCTCTTTGGAGGCGGCCTCGCCCTGTCCTCGCAGTTCAGCGCCACCGGTCTGAGCATCTGGGTCGGCGAGCAGGTCGTCGGTCTCGGTGTGTTGCCGGTCGTAGTGATCATCGCCGCCATCGCCGGTATCGTGCTGCTGCTGACGGAATTGACCAGCAACACCGCCACTGCGGCGGCGTTCCTGCCGCTGATCGGCGGCATCGCCATCGGCCTGGAACTGGACCCGATGCTGCTCGTGATCCCGGTGGCGATCGCCGCCACGTGCGCGTTCATGTTGCCGGTGGCCACGCCGCCCAACGCCATCGCGTTCTCCTCGGGCTACATCGAGATCGCGCACATGCTCAAGGCTGGCGTCTGGTTGAACCTGGTCGCCCTCGTGCTTACCACCCTGGTGACCATGACCCTCGCGGTCTGGGTGTTCGGAATCGTCTACTGATGTGACCGGGCCGGCTACAGGGATGACACCTCACCCCAGCGCGCCGGTGGGCACGAGGTCATCGATCACGGGCCGCAGAGTTACCACCCACTCGACGACTACCCGGCGGCGCCTTGCGATCCTAACCGGAGTCAACAGTTCGAGCCTTTTGGGGCAGCCTCGTCACCGGAGGGGCTGGTGAAGATGTTATCGAGGGTGGCGCAGCCTGGTTGGGCGGCGGACGAATCCGCTGGTGTGGGCCGGGCGCACACCGGCACATTTCGGGTGAAGGACGACCGGATTCTTCCCCTAGTGGGAACCACTCTCGATGCGTGCGCGATGGACCTGATAGCGAAACCCTGGACGCATTGCCGGAATTCACGATCACCGTTTCAGTGATCCAACCCGTAAGATAGTCAACCTATATGAGGTTCTCTTTCGAATGATTCTACGAATCAATCTGGCCGAGCGTCTTGACATGATTTCTGGGGCGGGGATACCGTGAAGACGGTTACCCACCAAGAGCATCTGCTGCGAGGATTATAATTGTGAGTTCATCGGGAAAGACACAACAACCGCCCTCGATTGTGAGCGCGCGGCCGCAACGTGAAATGTGGTCCGGGCGGAGAGTGTTCATTCTTGCCGCTATCGGGTCCGCCGTGGGACTGGGCAACATCTGGCGCTTCCCCTACGTTGCCTACGAAAACGGCGGCGGGGCGTTTATTATCCCGTACCTGGTCGCCTTACTCACTGCCGGAATACCGCTACTTTTCCTCGATTATGCCATCGGGCACCGATTCCGTGGATCGCCTCCGCTGGCAATGCGGAGACTGCATCCCAAAGCCGAAGCCATTGGCTGGTGGCAAGTAGGAATCTGTTTCGTCATTGCTGTGTACTACGCGGTGATCATTGCCTGGGCCGGCATGTACTTCATATTCTCTTTCACCACAGCTTGGGGCGAGGACGCCGCGGGTTTCTTTACCGGCGAGTTCCTTCAGGTCAGCGATCAGGTGAATCTGGGTTTCGACTTCGTGCCCTCCGTGCTTATTCCGCTGATTCTCGTGTGGGGCGTGGTTATCGCCATCCTGGCTTTGGGCGTGCACAAGGGGATTGCCCGTGCCTCCATCGTGTTTATGCCGTTGCTGTTGATCATGTTCCTCATTCTGGTCGTCCAAGCGCTGTTCCTTGAGGGGGCCTGGACCGGACTGGACGCGTTCTTCACGCCGGACTGGACCCGGCTCGGTGACAGTTCTATCTGGGTGGCTGCCTATGGGCAGATCTTCTTCTCGCTGTCGGTGGCCTTCGGGATCATGATCACGTATTCCTCCTACCTGCGGCGGAAAACTGATCTGACCGGTTCTGGGTTCGTCGTCGGCTTCGCCAATTCCGGCTTCGAGCTGCTGGCCGGCATCGGGGTCTTCGCTGCCTTGGGATTCATGGCGGCATCGAGCGGGGTTGGTGTGGACGAAGTCGCTGTCAGCGGTATCGGTCTGGCATTCATTGCGTTCCCGACCATCATTGCGCAGGCGCCGGCGGGCGTTCTGTTGGGAGTGCTGTTCTTCGGTTCGCTTGTGTTCGCCGGTCTAACATCGCTGATCAGTATCGTCGAAGTCATCATTGCCGCCGTTCAGGACAAGTTGGGCTGGCGGCGGGTAAAGGCAGCGCTGGTCGTCGGCATCCCTATTGCCCTGATCTCGATCCTGCTGTTTCCAACGACGACGGGCCTGAACCTGCTCGATGTGACCGATGCCTTTGTCAATAGCTTCGGAATTGTAGCCGTCGCACTGGTGGCCGTGGTGGCCATGTCTGCTGGGTTCAGCGCACTTCCTCGGCTGCGCGAGCACATCAATGCAACGTCCTCGGTTAAGCTGGGCCGGAGTTGGCAGATTTTCATCGGCGGTGTCACTCCGGTGGTCCTGGGTTACATCCTGATCGACACCCTCACCACCAGGATCAGCGAGGGCTACGGCGGTTTGCCAACCTGGTTTGTCGGCGTCTTCGGCTGGGGCATGGTGATTGCCTTGGTACTGATCGCCTACCTGCTTTCGAAGATTCCGTGGAGCTATCGATCCGCCGCTTATGAGAAAAATATCCATGAACCGATCCTGGATGCCGAACTCGATGCGAATGAATCGGCCATGGATAAGACCAGGGGTGGCGAAACTGGCCTACCCGAAACCGCCGCATCAGGATCCGTAGCCGGGGAAAGGAAGAACCCATGAGTACCTCCGCGGTCGTCATGATGATCATCGCTCTGTTGGCCGTATGGGGAGGTCTGGGGTTGGCCCTGCTCAATCTCAAGTGGCATCCGGAAGCCATCGACGACGAGGAAGCCGACGCTGTTTTGCACGACGGCGCTTCCGTGTCGCCATTACGATAAGTTCGTGACCCTCAAAGTGGCGTTGATTCGCCTGCGGCTGAGTCGGTTCGCCAGATCGGCTTTTCGAGGATAGGTCAAGCACGCCCTGCTGCCCGGAGCGGGCCACCTTCGCATGGGCTTGAGGATGCGCGCTCGCGCGACGACGGCCGCGAGCAGTAGTTTTCTGAGAGCGACTAAAAGTTGGCACCCGGATCCCGAAGCCACCTGTTCGTAATGCCACAAATCCGCGTTGCTCGGTGGCCGGGAGTGCGGTGCGACTGCGGCGTGCTTTGTCCCTCCGCCGCGACGGGTTCCTTCGGTGAGGGCGTCGTCGCGGAAGTTTATCGAGGAGCACTGCGCGGGGCTTGAGGGATTCAAAGCAGTTGTCCCCACGCTCGATCACGACTCGGTTCTTCGAGCAACCGGACTCACGACAATCGTCGTAAGTTCAATGCCGCGTTCCCAGGAAATGATGGCGTCGTGTTATTGAGTGTGCGGAGATGTGCGTCGCGTTCGCTTACGCAAGGTGGGACCTTGGCCGAAAAATGTTTGTTGGCAAGAAACAATTTCTGACGTCGGTGTGTGAGGACGGTTTATTCAGTGCACGAGGGGAGAGCTGGCGATTGACCGGATGCCGCCAGCGACGGTGTCGAGAACGAGGACGGAGACTGCTCCTGTGACGGCTGTGCGGGCTGCCCAGCGGCGTTGAACACGTGTTGCGGCGGCGACTGGTGACCTGGACGACGGAGAAAACGGGGGCGCATGAGCGCGTGAGAACATTGGTGCTAGCCAGTGCAGGTAGTAGAACAAGCTCGCCACGCTGTTGATTACGGCGATGACTGCGAGCCAGGCGAGGCCTCCGTCCCAGGCTGCGGCGAGTGTGGTGAGTTTGCCGATGAACACGATAGTCGGGGGTGTTCAGCAGTCGGCGAACGTCGTCTTGCCAGAATGCGGCGAGGTTTCCGAGTGTCATGCTTGCGGCGGCGAGAAGCCCGACCAACAGTGGCCAGTCGATGCTTGCCGGGATGATGTCGAGCAGCCGGTAGGCCGCAATGAGAGCACCGATCTTCGGAACGGTGGTGAGGAATGCTGCGACAGCCGTGCCGGACGCTTGTGTCGCGTCCGGAATCCAGAAGTGTCCCGGCACGCCGCCAGCCTTGAACATCAGTCCGCCGAGCACCCCGACAACCCCGGCGGCCACGGCGGCACTAGGGGAACGACTCATTCCGATGAGGGCATATAACGGGATCGAGGTGAGGAGGTACCCGGTCACGAGGATGAGGAGGTCGCTCGCGCCGGACAGGAGCATGGCGCCGAGGGCGGCGAGAAGCAGCAGGGCGTATGTCTCACTTTCCCGACGCGCACCACTGAGCTCCTCGATTCCAAGCACGATGACGGAGATCGTTGCCAGGGCAATGATGATTCGACCGAAACCGGAGCCGACGTCCACGGCGAAGCTCGCCTCGAAAACCGTCGTCGACGGCTGCGTCATCCCGGCTGTGGCCGCGACCACACTCGCCAGCAGCGCCAAGATGGCGATCCACCGGGTCGCGACTTGGCGGTTCCGGGGGAGGAACGACCCGGCGAGGAGCGCGACGATCGCCCCGCCGAGAACGAAACCTTCCGGCAAAAGGGCGAGAGTGTCCAGTGCTACGTTCACGGGCAACTAACGGCTGACCAGGTTGACGACGACGGATGCTGCGGGTTCGATGATGTCAAGTAGAACCCCGTGAACACCCCGATGACAACCGAGAGAACCAGCAGCGAACACGCAAAACCGTTCTCCTGGCCCCAGACTCCGTCGGAGACGGCGGCGTCGATGTAGTCGATTTCCTTTTCAGCGAGAAGGGCCGCGTGCACGAAATCGTCGCTGAACGGTTTGCTGCCAACGGCATGCCGCCATGGGCGGGGGTATGTTGGANTCCGATCATGAATGGCGTGTGGGTGATCGCCGCTGCCACGAAAGGTCACCCGAGAAGGTGCTCGGTTACATCGAAAAACGTGGTTCTGCTTTTGAAGTCATGAACATAGAGGCGCCGCGACGGCATGTCGTATTCGATCACTTCGAGTCGGCGGTCGCCTCGTTTGCGTCAGTCTCTCCGACTTAGATTTTGTCCACGGCGTGACACCAACTTGCCGAATCGCTCAGCTCCGGGCGCGAGGTTCTGACGCGTTCACGCTGCGGGGTCCAGATGAAGCAGAAGCGGCGCAATCAAAGCCTTCCCCGGTGCCAAGCAGCGCACGTATCAAAAGTGCGACTGTCTTACTTTGAGGAGAGAGGACATCGCGGGAGCCCTACTCATTAGATTCTGCACTAGGCACATTATTACTCGTCGTAATCCACCATTATCAGTCATATTGCCCGACAAGTAGATAGACGTTCGACTGCTATCAGTAGACCACTGGAGGTGAGCAGTTTGACGAATCTTGCTGTGCAAGCGGTGCCGCCTGCTCGCATCATCCGTGATGCGCATGCTCGTCCTGTAGAACTTGGAATCAGCGACATCGTTGGTGCTTTGCAGTCCCAACTTGGTCAGGTGCTGCTCGGAGTGATGGTCACGAAGAACGCGCGGACTCTCATACGGTGGGCCAACGGAACGGTTGGCATCGACTTCACCGACGGCGGGGCACTGTGGATAAATCCCGTCTCGACGTTGATCTGGACTGCTCGCGGGCGCAGACTACAAGTCAGAGCGGAAGAGGGCGTTGTTATGGTGGACAGGATCGGCGATATCTGGGGCACCAGGACGCCCTTTGCCCGAGGCGAGAAGTGGCCGGTGCGTGTTGATCAGAAGTTGGCTGATGGTCTCGGTGAAGACGACGTTGATCGTTGGGTGCAGTCGGCTTGCACGCTGTGCAGCAATGGCTGCGCGTGCGACATCGCGGTGAAAGACGGGCGGATGGTCGGAGTGCGCGGTCGCGCCATCGACATTGTCAATCATGGGCGACTCGGGCCGAAGGGCCTCTTCGGCACTTGGCAGAGTATGTCGAACGGCGACCGGCTGACTCGTCCGCTCATCCGGGTCGGTGGCGAATTGGTCGAGACCGACTGGGACACGGCGATGTCCCGGATCGTCGAGCGAAGTAGGCAGCTTTTCGCGGACAAGGGTCCGCTGAGCCACGCGTTCTATACCAGCGGCCAATTGTTTCTCGAGGAGTACTACGCGCTGGCAATTCTCGGTAAGGCCGGTATCGGCACCCCGCACATGGATGGCAACACCCGATTGTGCACGGCGACCGCGGCTGCGGCGATGAAGGAGAGCTTTGGTGCGGATGGCCAGCCTGGTAGCTACGCCGACATCGACGAATGTGACGCAATGTTCCTGTACGGGCACAACATGGCTGAGACGCAGACGGTGCTGTGGGCGAGGGTGCTCGATCGGATCGCCGGGCCCGACCGGCCACGTATTGTCTGTATCGACCCGCGTGAGACTGAGGTGGCGCGGGTCGCGGACGTGCATCTTGCGGTGCGTCCAGGGACGAACCAGGCGCTGATGAATGGTCTGATTCGGGAACTGTTCATGAACGGATGGATTGATGAGGCCTACATAGCGGCCCACACCATCGGAGTCGACAGATTGCGGGCCATCGTGGAACCATGGACGCCAGAGGCAGTAGCTGAGACCTGCGGTGTCTCGGTCGACGATGTGCGAGAAGCTGCACAAATTTTCGGCACGAGTGCCCGGGTGCTCTCCACCGTTTTGCAGGGCTTCTACCAGTCGGCGCAGGCAACCGCGGCATCCTGTCAGGTGAACAATATGCACTTGTTGCGAGGAAAACTCGGCGCGCCAGGAAACGGGGTGCTGCAGATGAACGGCCAGCCCACCGCGCAGAACAACCGGGAGTGCGGGGCGGATGGAGACCTTCCCGGATTCCGCAACTGGGAGAATTCGGAGCACGTCCGCGAGCTCGCGACACTGTGGGACGTTGATATTTCGGTCATTCCGCACAAGGGTCCACCAACCCATGCGATGCAAATCTTTCGATATGTCGAGCAAGGCAGCATCGAGTTTCTTTGGATCTCGGCGACGAACCCGGCGGTCTCGATGCCGGAATTGGAACGTATCCGCGCCATCCTCGGCCAAGAGAGCGTCTTCCTCGTCGTGCAGGACCTCTATCTCACCGAAACAGCGCTGTATGCCGATGTCGTGCTGCCGGCCGCGGGCTGGGGCGAGAAAACAGGAACTTTCACCAACGCAGATCGTACAGTGCATCTCTCGGACAAGGCCGTCGAGCCGCCCGGTGAGGCAAGGAGCGATCTAGATATTTTTCTTGACTACTCGGCGCGGATGAATTTACGCACGAAGTCGGGCGCGCCACTCCTCGACTGGGCTGGGCCGGAGGATGGATTCCACGCTTGGCAGGACTGCAGCCGAGGCCGCCCGTGTGACTACACCGGCATCACCTACGAGCGGCTTCGAGGAGGAAGCGGTATTCCATGGCCGTGCAACGACGAGCATCCGGACGGAACCGTTCGACTTTATGGTGACGGCATCTTCGCCACCGATCCAGACGATTGCGAAACGTTCGGCCATGACCTGCTTACCGGTACCCCGGTCGGTGAGCAGGCGTTCCGTGCGCTGGAGATTCATGGGCGCGCCGTTTTCAAGGCTGCAGCCTATGTACCACCACTCGAAGAGCCGGATGCCGACTTCCCGTTGCGCTACACGACCGGTCGCACGGCGTACCAGTTCCACACGCGCACTCGAACCGGTCGTGCCCGGCAGCTAAACAACGCGGCACCGTCGGCGTGGTTGGAGATCTCGGTGTTGGATGCTGGCCGTCTCGATATCTCGGAGGGTGACACTGTACGAGTCACTTCTCGTCGCGGTGAGCTTGTCGTTCCCGCCCGCGTCAGTAATGTGCGCGTGGGTACGGTATTCGCACCGTTTCATTACGGCTATTGGGATTTGAAACGGTCCGGTCCGGACGGTCACCCCACTGCGGCCAACGAACTGACGATGACGGAGTGGGATCCGGTATCCAAGCAGCCCCTGTTCAAAAGCGCGGCTGTGCGGGTGGAGAAAGTAGCGGACGGTACCGGGCCGTCACCGGCTCCGACGACCGCAGCATCCCGGCCTGCAGATGCCGGCGGCGTGCCGGTCACGGTCGGCGGCGGGGATGCCGAAGCGTCCGAATCAATATCTCCGATCGAACTACCCGCCATCGCACCCGGGCTGGGAAACTGACGCTGTTCCCTGCGTGCCCCCGAATACTGGCTACGCTCGAGCGGCGCTGTGCCAACTCATTCCGCTAGGTCACGGCGTTTTCTAGCTAGGGCCCCGCCGTCATCTACGAGGGCAAGAACGCGCGTAGTGGAGAATGAGAGAATCATAGCGAAGCCCTGAGCGGGGTGCTGATAACCCGCGTGGAACCATGCAATATACACCCGCAGGAGCAGCCCGCTGCGCGCGGGCTGAGGCATACCTAATGGCCTTTTCCAGCGACTGACACCCCGAAATCGCCCGTCAGGCGAGCCGACCGGGTTACACGATTTCCCTTTCGAGGGAGCCATCTCGGTTTTCAGCGTTCGCGTCAAGGGGGGACTGAGCTAAGCGGGCGGGAGGGACCGCACTCGCGAGTGCAGTCCCGCCCGTCCGCTCGTCCATGTGGCTGTGTCGAGCCCCGGGATTGGTGAAGGCTCGGTTAGACCCGTGTCTGCCGGTCTGCTCCGCGAGACGATCGCAAGTGTTAGGAAAAGCTATGACCTCCTCGACGTCATGCAGCGCTCAGACAACGAAGAGCGTCAGTGGATCCTTCACGCCGAAACCGTTCCGGAGCTTCGCCACGCTCCGAAACGGTTACTCGATCCGCAGTTTCAAGTGAAGACGCTCACGCCACCTGGACCAACCAACAGTCCCACGACGATGAGTACGATGCCCCAGAGAATCTGGCGTCGAAATAGCGCGAAAATGCCTGCAATTACGAGGATTACCGCAATGATCCAGAGAATTGTTGCCATGGTGCTGCTCCATTTCATTCAGCGCCGACGGGCCGTACGCCCACAGCGGTTTTTGATCTGTTACAGCGAACGTACGCCCTGCTCAGTCTCTGACCACTGTGTTTTATCCAGAATGTTGTGGAGTTGATTCTCTGTGCCGCAATCTCACCGAAGATGACCGGCATGGAGCTCCGTACGTACCAGTACCGATGTGTCGGCTGCAGCTGAGCGGAAACGCTGACCAACTTCGATTTGCCCTGTAACCAGGGAGACCGTCATAGACAGGCTGGCGTTTGAAAAGCCGTGCCGATTTGCCGCGGCGCGCTGACTACGAACGATGCCGATGATTCTGTGGTCGTCGACGTTCCCAGGTGTCGAGGATGTGCGAGCGCACCGCGGCCTCAGCGGCATCGGGATTCGCCGCGTCGATTGCAGCGAAAACCTGCTCGTGCTCGTCGAGAGTGAGCTTGAGCTCGCTGGGGGGGCTTTCAAATCCGGCAAGACGTGGCGCTGAATGACTGAATGCAACACCTGGCCACATTCGCGCGGGGTCAAAGGCGTTCTATGAACAATTAGCGCCCCAACGAGCTCGTGCACGAAGAGGTCGTGACCATACTTAAGCTCCTCGGCAGTGATCATTCGTCGGTGTTGCAGGTCGGCAGAGTGACCAGATTTGCAGGCGCCAGATTTTTTAACCAGCCCTGCTCTCGCGACAGCGTTTCAACGGATTCACTGACCACTGCGCCGCTTATGGAACCGGTTGATCAGTTGTGTGTTTATCGCGCCCAGCCCGAGGATAGGTGCGACTGCGTGGCGACTAACGGCGACAACAATGGGAGCATCAAATTCCGCTGGGCTGATATCAAAACTCGGTCCCAGTTCCCCGACAGGTAGACCCATCCGCGCGAACAAATCTTGAACGGACCAGGCGCCTCACACTGGGAGCCAACCTGGTCAAAGTAAAACCGCTCAGCCGTGTACACCCTTTCTCGAGTGTGTGGTTTCTCAGAATCCATAGGTTACGACACAGAGAGGTCGTGAGACATGCACATCGGGGGCGGGGAAGGTCACCCTTCTTCTCGCGGTCGCGCGCCTGTCCCAGAGCCCCGTCTTCCCGGTCCATCTTTCCGGTACAGCGGACGTCCATTCTCCCTGAGAAGGCTAGCCCCGGCGCCACGAATGGCCTACCTTGGTGGCAGCGGCATGCCCTGGAGGCCAATTCATACCGACGAATGTCGGCGGGCACCGCGATCGAGTAAGGAAGCTCACCGTGGCATACAACGTCGCACAGAAACTCATCGCATCGCACTTGGTCTCCGGGGAGATGGTGCCAGGGACCGAAATCGGCCTGCACATCGACCAGACCCTCACCCAGGACGCGACCGGGACCTTGGTCATGCTGGAGTTGGAGGCGTTGGGACTGGATCGCGCTCGCACGGAGGTTTCTGTGCAGTACGTCGACCACAACCTCTTGCAGGCCGACAGCAAGAACGCGGAGGACCACGACTTTCTCCGCTCCGCCTGCCAACGGTTCGGCCTGTGGTTTTCGAAGGCCGGCAACGGGGTGTCACACCCCACGCACATGCAGCGCTTCGGCATCCCCGGCAAGACGATGGTCGGCTCCGACAGCCACACCCCGGCTGCCGGCTCGCTCGGGATGCTGGCCATCGGCGTCGGCGGCACCGAGGTAGCCCTGGCCATAGCCGGCGAGCCCTTATACATCAGGATGCCCGAAATCTGGGGCGTGAAGCTCACTGGACAACTGCCGCCGTGGACCAGCGCCAAAGACGTCATCCTCGAAATGCTGCGCCGGCACGGCGTCAAGGGCGGCGTCAATCGGATCGTCGAGTACTACGGTCCCGGCCTCGCCGCCCTGACCGCGATGGATCGGCACGTGATCGCCAATATGGGCGCCGAACTGGGCGCGACCACCACCGTTTTCCCGGCCGATGATCAAGTGCGAACCTTCCTGCGCGCCGAACGGCGCGAGCAGGATTTCACCGAACTGCTCGCGGACGAGGATGCGACCTACGACGTGACCGAGGAGATTGACCTGGCTGCGATCGTGCCGTTGATCGCGCTTCCCAGCTCGCCCGGCAACGTCGTGCCGGTACGCGAAGTGGCGGGGCGCCCGGTGGAACAGGTCGTGATCGGGTCCTCCGCGAATCCGGGCCTGCGTGATTTCGCGATCGTTGCCGCGATCACGAAGGGGCGGCAGTCATTCCCCGGCTTGTCCCTCGACGTCAATCCCACCTCCCGGCAGATTCTGCAGGACCTGACCATCATGGGGGCCACCCTGGATCTGATCGGGGCGGGCGCCCGGCTGCATCAGTCCGGCTGCATGGGCTGCATCGGCATGGGCCAGGCCCCGGCGAATGGCAGCATCAGCCTGCGCACGATGCCGCGCAACTTTCCTGGTCGCTCGGGCACACAGGAAGACTCGGTCTACCTGTGTTCGCCTGAGACGGGGGCCGCCGCCGCGCTGACGGGACAGATCACCGATCCGCGGGACCTGCCCGGGCTCTTCGGCTTGGAATATCCCCAGATCACACTCCCGGCGGTGTCGAGCGTGAACCTCGCGATGCTCGAGAAGCCCTTACCGCCGGAGGAATCCATCGGGGTGCGTCTGGTTAAGGGTGAAAATATCTCCTCGCTGCCGGTCTTCGGACCGCTCTCCGAGCACATCGAGGCACCCGTCGCCCTAATCGTGGGCGATGACATTTCGACGGATGAGATCCTGCCGGCGGGTGCGCGCGTGCTCCCTTTCCGCAGCAACGTCCCCGAGCTCGCCGAATTCACCTTCGACCAAGTCGACCCGACCTACCCGACTCGCGCCGCCCTAACCCGGGATACGACCGGCCACATGATCGTCGCCGGGACCAATTATGGGCAGGGCTCCTCTAGAGAGCACGCCGCGATCACCCCGCGCTTCCTCGGACTGCGGGTGGTGCTGGCGGTCTCGTTTGCACGCATCCACTGGCAGAACCTGGCCAACTTCGGCGCGCTGGCGCTCCAGTTCGCGGATGCGGCTGATCACGATCGCATCTCGCAGGATGACGTGCTCGTGCTCGACGGGATTCGGGAGGCTCTCTCGAACGGAACGGAGATCCTCGTGCGCAACACAACCCGAGATGAGGTCTACTCCGTGCGCCACGAACTCTCGACCCGGCAGATCGAAATGCTCCTCGTCGGCGGCCTCATCCCGTGGCTGCGCAACCGGAGCGCGCGCGGAGTCGCCATTCCTGTGGAAACCAAATAGGCTCACGCCGTTTCATTTTGCGGCGAAATTTCGTTCTGTGACGGTGACCGTCTCGGCGCACACGTGACGGTGAGCTAATTGACCTTCAACTCAATCGCGGCACTAGGCGCCCGGACCGCGCGGAAAACGGAGATCTACCAGTATGAGATGCTCGAAAATCGAGCAGACTCCAGGCGCTGGCAGCGTAGCCAAATCCGAGCCGAGAACGGGGGCACCGACCAGCCACGCGCGGCAATCACAGCACCGTTGACACGCGCGCAGCGGTAGCGGAGCATGAGGGAAATGAAAGTTGAGAACGACATGCAAAAGAAGTCGCTCACCGCACTCGTGCGCCACCATCTCAAGCACGCACGGGACGCGTCCAGTGGTCGCAGTGCGGAGACCGTGTACGGCGGCCACGTGCACGTCCTCCGGCAAACGCTGATCGCTCTCCGTTCCGGGCAATGCCTCGGAGAACACGACAATTTGGCTGAAGCGACCGTGCAGGTCCTTGAGGGGAGAGTCGTTCTCACCTCGGGTGGCGCATCGTGGTCTGGATGGCGCGGGGACCTGATCACGATGCCGCCGGGCCGCAACTCGCTGGAGGCTGTCGAGGACGCGGTCATCCTGCTCACCGTAGCCAAGCTCATCGCTCCGGCGCGGCGTCCTGAGCTGTTTGCACTCGGCTGGCCGATTGCAGATGGGGCCGTTGACGGGACGGCCGCGGGGGCGGAAAACATCGTGCTCGACGCCCGCACTATTCCGCACGCTATCCGGCACGCGGCCGTCTTTGGGGCGCTCGACGCCGTTACACCGGGGTTCGCCCTGGACGTGATCGAACCGCACGACCCCCAACGGATGCTGGCGGAACTTCAGCATAGCCAGCCCGACACTTTCGACGTGAGCTACATCGAACGAGGCCCGGAGTTCTGGCGAGTGCGCTTCCGCCGCGCCTAACCCTCAGTAGGACGGCTGCCGGGCAGCCCCTTGTTGTTGTCGGGCGAGTTCGTGGCCCGGTGGGTCCCTCAGCGGCCTACATCGACTTGGTTACAGCCAGCCCGCTAGCGCGCAGTGTGTCATTGCACCGAGGTTTCGCCCCGGGGCGGCTCGCGTTCATTGCATTCTCTTTGCTCGGTGCATTGATTCTGGCCGGGGGAGCATTGTTTACCGGTTCCATCGACCGCGCCCCAAAACACAAAAAACCACCGGCGACACGGTCCGGTCAATGAATCGCCAATACAACCCTACGAACACGCCGCATAAACCAGAAATCGCTCCTGAGAATCCTCAGGAGCGATTTCTTTTTGTTCCGACCGGGCCGTTTCGTGAACAGTTTCGCGAACGGCCCCTTTGGTCGGGCTGACAGGATTCGAACCTGCGACCCATTGGAGGTTCTAGGCTTAATTCTGTCATTGCCGAATGTCCCCGAAAAACCGTGGATTCCCTTGTGTTTACAGGGAACCGGGCGGTTCGCTGCCTCCAATGGTACGTCATCGTTTTGGGTCATTTAGTGATGAATGTGATGGGTAAATGATGACCTTGTGAACCGCTTTTAGCGGGCGCACAGTCGTGGAATGACCGCGGCCCTGACGCGGTCCATGACGCTGACCGGCGCACCGCGCATCGCCTCCGCAGCCGAGTTGCAAACCCCGCCGACGCGCTCGTTGCCGGCCGAGCCGTTTCATGAAAGAAGCCCTGGTTCGCCGCCACTGGAGAGAACACCGAGCTCGGGCAACTCGTTATCTAAACTTGTCCTAGTACGAGCGAAAGGAACCACCATGAGCATGGAAGGCGCGGCCTGGAGCTCGCTGCACAAGATCTCGCGTGCTAGGGACAGCAAACACGGCTTCTCCCGTGAGTCCGTGAGGCGGATCATGAGGTTCGCGGTGCCCTACCGGTCTAAGCTGCTGATCTTCATCACTCTCTCCACCGTGGGAGCTTTCCTCGCGGTCGCGACGCCGGTACTCGCCGGCCAGGTGGTCGACGTCATCGTCGCCCAGGGCGCGGTCACCACGATTGTGTGGCTCGCCGTCGTCATCGCGCTCGTGGCCGTGGCCGACGCCGCCGTGTCACTCGTGACGCGCTGGTACTCGGCGCGGATCGGTGAAGGCGTGATCCTCGACCTCCGCACCGCCGTCTTCAACCACGTGCAGAAGATGCCGATCGCGTTCTTCACCCGCACACGAACGGGCGCCCTCGTGAGCCGCCTCAACAACGATGTGATCGGCGCTCAGCAGGCCTTCAGCGGCACGCTGTCCGGCGTGGTCACGAACGTCGTGGCGCTGATCCTCACCCTGATCGTCATGCTCAGCACGTCCTGGCTCGTGACGGTTCTCGCCGTGATCATGCTCCCCATCTTCCTGGTACCCGCCCGCCGCATGGGAAGCCGCCTCGCCGCGCTCCGCCGCGAGGCCGCCGACCACAATTCCGCCATGAGCACGCAGATGACCGAGCGCTTCTCAGCGCCCGGCGCCACCCTCGTCAAGCTGTTCGGCCGGCCCGACGAGGAGGCCGAGGAGTTCCGCGTCCGCGCTGCCCGTGTCCGCGATATCGGTGTCCGCGCCGCGATGCTGCAGTTCGTCTTCTACACCGCCCTGATGCTCGTCTCCGCTCTCGCCCTCGCGCTCGTGTACGGGCTCGGCGGCGCCCTCGCACTAGCCGGCCAGCTGAATACCGGCGACGTGGTCACCCTGGCGCTCCTCCTCACCCGCCTCTACGCGCCGCTCACCGGCCTCGCAAACGCACGGGTGGAGATCATGAGCGCGGTGGTCAGCTTCGAGCGCGTCTTCGAGGTGCTCGACCTTGACCCGCTCATCAAGGAGAAGCCCGACGCCGTCGCCGTGCCCGAAGGCCCGGTGGCCGTCGAGTTCGACAACGTGCGCTTCGCCTACCCGTCCGCAGACAAGGTGTCCCTCGCCTCTCTCGAGGAGGTTTCCACATTGGACACCCGCGGCGGCGAGGAGGTGCTGCACGGCGTGTCCTTCAGGATCGAGCCGGGTCAGACCGTTGCCCTCGTTGGTTCGTCCGGTGCCGGCAAGTCCACGATTGCGCAGCTCCTCTCGCGCCTGTACGACGTCGACAGCGGCGCCGTGCGCCTCGCGGGGACGGATGTCCGCGATGTCACGTTCGCCTCCATGCGGCACACCCTGGGCATGGTGACGCAAGACGGCCACCTGTTCCACGAGACCATCCTCTCCAATCTGCGCCTCGCGAGGCCGGAAGCGTCCGACGATGAGGTGTGGGACGCCGTCCGCCGTGCGCGGCTCGAGCCGCTCATCCGGTCCCTGCCCGACCAGCTGAACACCATGGTGGGCGAGCGTGGCTACCGATTGTCCGGGGGTGAGCGCCAGCGGATGACCATCGCGAGGCTCCTGCTCGCCCAGCCGCGCGTCGTCATCCTCGACGAGGCGACGGCGGCGCTGGACTCGACGTCTGAGGCCGCCGTGCAGGCGGCGCTCAGCGAGGCGCTCAAGGGACGGACAGCGATGGTGATCGCACACCGCCTCTCTACCATCCGCAGCGCGGACCTGATCCTCGTGGTTGAGGACGGCTCGATCGTGGAGCGCGGTACGCACGAGGAACTGCTGGCCGTGGGTGGGCGGTACGAGGAATTGCACCGGACCCAGTTCGCCGTGCAGAAGAATGTTGCGGCGGATGCGGATGCGGATGCGGATGCGGATGCGGAAGCGCTCAGCGGGATCTAGTCACTGAGCACTTCGCCACCGGGCGGTCCGGCGCCTGAGCCGGACGACCGACGAGTCGGTGGCGCTGGTAATCACGGCCGCGTAACCGACTCCGGCCCGGTGGCCTCACGTCAAGCGCGGGCGAAGCGCGACCTGAGTTGGCGAAGGGTGGCTTCGATGCCGGCGGCGTTCTGCCGAGGAAAGCCGAGCAGCTCGTAGACCTTTCCCTGAACGGCTGGGACGGTGCTGTAGTCAAACGTCACAGTAACGCGCGTAGACGTGGGCGTGAGCGGCGTGAGTTCCCAGCGCCACCGGTGTCCCGCGGGGTGACGCCACTCTACAAGCCGACCGTCTTCGATGCGCGTCACCGTGCTGGTGATGCGATACGGGACGCCGAACTGCTTCATCGCTACCGAGAATTTTGCGCCCTGGGTGAGCCGCTGCGGCCCCGACACCGTACCGCCGACGGTGCCCGAGCCGTCCAGCTCACCGTGACGGTGCGGATCAGCCACCAACGCGAAGACGTCTTCGGCCGAAGCCGGCACCTCAACAGTGCGCGCGACTTGGCGAGGCCCTTGCTCAACCTGTTCGACCGTCATACTGCTTAGCCTAGGTGGAGGCTGTCTCTTAGACGGTGTTTCCGGCCTGACGCGCTGCACGTGGGTCTTTCAGGAGCGGCGTCGATTCAACGTATTGCCGCTACGCGGGGTCGACAAGGGCGCCGTCATCCTCGTCGCCCCAAGACTCAACAAGCGTGATTCGCCCGCGCGAATCGCGAATCGAAAGCACGAGCGCAATGATCGCGGTCGCGATTCCGATAACGCCCAGGGGGTTCGCGATACCAATAGCGATATCCAACGCAGGCTGTGTGGGTCCGCTGATGATTGTCTGCAAACCGCGAGGTGTTGAATCTGGAAGCGTGAGTCCCAACAAGAGTCCGATAACGCCTGATGCAAGGAAAAACGCGTATGTTATCGCGCGAGTTTCGAACCCTCGACGTGCCGTGCGTCGTACCGCGAGCCCCGTGAACACCAGCAAGGCGGCAAAAATCACACCCAGCGTCGCCGCGTAGATGATGGTGAGGTCGCCACCGATCCCGAAGAGGTGGCGGCCGAAGGAGATCCACGCGGCCACCGCGATACCAGCAACCACGAGCACGTTACCCATGTGCCCTGAGCGCGAGGCACCAGGCGTCGTGCGAACTCGAATTACGCTGTACGTCATCTCGCGCTCTCAATCACTGTGCTCGTTACAACCGTAGCCATGGAAGTGCTTGCGCGTGTGCACCTCCACAGATGGACAAGCCCGCGAACCGCGAAATAAATGCGACGCTATCCGACAACACACCCCTGCATGCTTTCTCTAGACGGAATCTAGCAAGATGTCGCAAGCCTGAGTTTCATCCTTTCCGTGCTCCGGTACCGCGACGATCTCAGCGTCAGCGGCGCGGCCGGCTTGCGTGCTCAGCAGCATTCTGAATGGCGCGGTTCAAGTCGACGATCAAACGCACGGCGGGAGCCCATTTGTTGTCCAACAGCAGTGTGTCCGAACGGACCAACCCATTCAGAGCGAGGAGGACATTCGCAACCGCCCGGGGTGATCCGCAGACCTGTCGGACGCACTCGGTGATGTCGTGCCCTTCATCGATGGTCCGAATCATCTCGACCGTCTCCACGACAGTACGGTCGACAATTCGGACGTGAAATGCCTCCGGTTTACGAGCCCGTCTGTCGTCGTATGCTGCTTTGCGGCAGCCGGGTCCACAAAAGACGCGTGGTCGTCCGGTGCCGGCGGCCGGCGGCAGCGCCGCGCCACACCGGACGCACTGGGTCGGGGTCATCCGTCGGATGGTGAATTTCTGCAGGTTGCTCATACTCAGGAGGAGCGCCAGGCTGCACCGTTTCGTCACCGACGAAACAGCCGGGCCCTCGATCTGCAAGAGGCGTGGCAACTCATCCTGGAATCGTACACAGTCGCTCGGAGCGGCGTCGATCGCGATGACTTTGCCGACGTGGGGAGGATCTTCAAGCGTTCGATGCATCTGCAGCGCGGTGGTCCGCCTTGGTGATTCTCTTTGCTGAACCCTGCCTAGGCTCATATCAAGGTCTTCGATGAGGTCTGGGGGACGGCCCCTCGGAGCGCGTCATGGGGTCACAGTTCAGCGGGGTCCTGGTACGACGCGTCGAGCACACCACGGCGGCGAAGGCGTGCAACCACGGCGTCAGTGATGGGCCGCGCCGCGTTGGCGAACCAGGCCCGGTGTCCGAAGCGTGCAACGAGCGTGGGACTGAGGGCATAGTATCCACGCACGAAAGCGCGGCCACCTGCTGACTTCAGTAGCGTGTCGTCGCGCCACCGCCGGAGCACCCAGACCTCGGGGCTGTCGTACGAGCCATACACGGCCGTGGCGACATAGCACCCGCCCGACTTGGTTGCCTGCTGGGATGTCTGAGAGCTGGGTGCGAGGGATTCCTGCAGACTCGGACCTGTGACGGGCGAAGTCCGTTGGACCTTGACCTCCAGCTCGCCGTGTCGTGACTCACCTTTTGTCGGTACCCACTCCCGGGAAGCCATCACGACGCCTCGAATGAAACGCTCGACTCGTTGGGTAGCAGATGCGGTCAGTGTGTGCCCGTCCGCTTCTAGAAACTCCTTGGGTCGCGCCGAAAGCTCTTGAAGATACACGCTCCACTTCGCGCCGTTCGGCCCGACGATGATTTCCTGGCGGACGTCATACTCCGCAGCAATGCGCTGCTCAGCCGCTGCGGCGGCATTGCGCAGGTTCTCATCGCCACCAATTACGCGAACTTCGCTTTTCGGAACACTTTCTCCGCGCCGCATTGCAGCAAATTGTTCCGCCGTTGGCCACTCCGTATCGGAGAATTTCCGAACTCGGATCGTGACGCTCGGGTGGGGCCAGTCGCAATATTCGCGATAAAGAACGTGCGGCGACAAGGGGGCGGCCGGCGGCGGCGATGCAACTACTTCTTGCCCCGGTTAGCCTCCCTTCACCGGGCATTTTCTCGGGCGGGGCCTACGGGCATAAAGGTCCCAGCCTGCATTTGGCGCGACGCGGAACGTGTCCGTGGGGTGTGCCGTCCCGGTGAGGGTCCCTCTTGCGGACCCCTCACTCTCAGGCGTTGACCCCATGACATTCCCTTTACGTGACGCTTTGTTCATCTGAGCCATGGCTAAGACGGTTCAGCTATCCTCGGATCACAAGCAATGAATGGGGACGACATGGCTTCCACACGATCGATCAATACGACAAGGCGATTGGTCGTTCTCAGTGCCGCGCTCATGGTGAGTGCGGTTGTGTCCGGCTGCTCAGTCTCGGACGTGTGCCCCACGATCGGGTGGGACAACACTGTCACCGTCGAGCTCGAAGGCATAACATCTAACGTCAGCGTCGTTGAGTTGTGCGTCGACGGCGAATGTTCAGGCCCTGCCCCAACTCAGCTATCACCAGACGCGTCCGTCGGGATCGATGAACACTCGTGGGAAATCTCGACAGTAATGGCGACTCCAGAAAATGTCACTATTCGCGCACTCTCACCAAGCAAAGAAGTCCTCGCCGAGAGGGACGTGACACTCAACTGGGTCCGCGTGGGCGGCACTGAACAATGTGGCGGACCTGCCGAGACCGACCCCATCACCCTCACTATCGCATCCTGAATTCTCTGAGCGTCCCGACTCTGACCGTTCCGCAAGGGGTTCCCCCTGCGGGCGGTTTCTGGATCATCGGCTGTAACTCGCGAGAAGTCGTTAGTGTCAACGTTGTGAGCAAATTCCAACGAGGCATTCTTCTTCTTGCTCTGGCGGTCGTGCTGTGGCTGATGGGCTGCGCTCTCATCCTGTTTGCAGAAGAGCTTGTCGTTCGCATTGTTGGAGTGGTTTCTTTCGCTGCGGCGGTTCCAGTGGCAATCGCTGGTGGCCGTGGCTTACGCGATCGTCAGTGACTGTTCCCCGAATGCAGATGTATCAAGCTCGGGATTTGGGGATGTATGCACGAACGACGGCAATGGCAATGAGGGCGACCAACACGACTGCAGCCGTCGGGATGATGTACATTGCGCCGAAACCTATGACCGCTGGCCAAACCGGCTCGGGACCGTTCAAGCTGCTCCAGCTTTCCCCGCGGGCCCGGCCAACAGCCGTGTAGCCGATTACTCCCAGGAGCGCGATAATTGCTAATCCGAGCGTGATGGCCGCGCTTATTATCCAACGCTTCATGTCTTCCCCCAGCTCGTTTGTTCGCAACGGTTGCACGGATCGGTTGCAGACGCAAGCCACACCCGACACTGTCCGATCGGTCGATCGCGGCGCCTCGGAGGGGTGTCAGGAGGCACACCACTCGTCACTTCGGGCTCTGTTTGTCGTCTGGAGCGACGGCGTCCCGTAAGGGGTTCGTCCAGCGGGACTGACCGTGGTTGCATCTTCTGTGAGTGGGGCTCGAAGACATAGTGGTCGAAGAATGCTTTTCCGGACAGGGAAATCATCAAATACTGGCTGCGGTGCTGAGCCGTTGAAGGAGGTCTGCGAGCACTGCCTGTTCCTCGAGGCTGAGCGTAGCGGTGATGGCGCGCTCGGTTTCGATGTGATCTGGCAATGCCGATTCGATGAGATCTCTTCCAGCATCGGTGAGCGCGACGAGTGTGCCACGGCCGTCGTTGGGATTTGCCTGGCGCGTGACAAGCCCGCGATTCTCCAGTTTGTTCAGTCGCTGGGCCACTGCGCTTGTTGAAATCATGGCCTCACGTGCCAGGTCCAGCGGGGCGATCCGATAGGGGGCACCGCTTCGCAGGAGGGTTGCGAGTACGTCGAAGGACGCGGCATCCAAACTGTGCTGGGCAAACGTACTGGCCAGTCGCGATTCCACGACGAGGGCGGTGCGACTTAATCGTCCGATGACGGCCATGGGTGATACATCAAGGTTGGGCTTTTCTGTATTCCACTGTTCGATGATTCGATCAACTTGGTCCGGCATGTAACCACAGTAGCAATTGCTAAGCACTTAGGTATAATACCTAAGTGCTTAGCAATCGAACTTTCATGTTGATGACAACAGCTTTAGCCCCTGCGCTCTGGGGCACAACCTACCTGACAACCACGATGCTGCTGCCGGAGGATCGGCCGCTGCTCGCGGCTACGTTGCGCGCACTTCCTGCGGGAATCCTCCTACTCATGCTCTGCCGAACGTTGCCACATGGCGCATGGTGGTGGAAATCCTGGGTTCTTGGCATTCTCAACATCGGAGCGTTCTTTGCGTTGCTCTTCATCGCGGCCTACCGGCTCCCTGGCGGTGTGGCCGCAATCATGGGCGGGATTCAGCCACTCGTCATCGCCCTTCTTGCCAGCCGCGTGCTCCACGAGCGATTGACAGGCCGGGTGGTCATCGCTGGCGCTACCGGCCTGTTCGGCGTGTGCCTCATCGTGCTCCAGGCCCAAGCCCGCCTCGACGCCATCGGACTCGTAGCCGCTATCGGCGGAACACTCTCCATGGCATTCGGGATCGTGCTGACCAAAAAGTGGGGGCAGCCCGCGCCCCCATTAGCGACCACTGCATGGCAGCTCATCGCAGGAGGCCTCTCCCTCCTGGTCCTTATGCTCGTGATCGAGGGCCTTCCCGTCGCGCCGCTCACACCGACGAACATCATTGGATACACTTATCTCTCGGTCATCGGCACCGCGTTCGCCTACGTCATGTGGTTCCGCGGAATCGCACGGCTCGCCGCAAGCACCACGGCTTTCCTTGGCTTACTCAGCCCCGTCGTAGCCATCCTCCTCGGCTGGCTAATCGCCAGCGAGGACCTCACCCCCATGCAGATAGCCGGAATCGTCATCGTCCTCAGTTCAATCTCCGTCGCCATCATTTCCAAACCCGCACAGACTGCCCGCGCCTCAAAAACGCTTACCGAGGAGCCTGCCCGTTAGCGGTCCCCCTGCGGGCCGCAGATGCAGCCGGCCTGAGGCGGCAGGATGTTTGGCCGTGATCGGTTCTGCGTCGTCTAGGCCACTCATGACTGGCAGACTTGGGCCGTGAGCTACTCCGACATCCTTGCCAGTACCGCGCTAGTGGTGTCGCTGCTCACGGCTGGCTGGACAGCATTACGCGCTTGGCGCTGGGATCGACCCAGGGTTTCGATATCCGGTGAGCAGTGGATTGGGGAACGGAGCACGGTGCCAGGACGGCGGATTGCTGGCTTCAGCCTCGAAGTTGTGAATACCGGCAACCAATCCACCCAAATGATTGCCGCTTACTGGCAGATTGATCGCGGTAATGGCGTGGATATTCGCTTCACCGCATCGCACGGTGGCGGGGGCGTCGACTCCCTCTTCGACGCCCCTGACCACGCGAACGCACCTAATCTTCCGTTCACACTGGACCGCTATGGTCGGTGCGCCTGGGACTTCGAAATAAGCCTCGACGGAGTCCAAAATCAGGCGCTCATCACTCGCGCTCGTCCAGTGGTTCAATTCACTTCGCGTAAAAAGACGGAGTTCGCCTACGGCGCGTGGCAGCCGTCTCAGATCGCCATGGACGCGCGCCGCCTATGCCGAGAATCGTGACGGCTACGCTGCGTTTATACACCGCCAGACCCCTATGAGCGTGCCGTATGGGGTTCCCCTTGCGGCACCTGAGCCGAGACGTCCTTTGCGTTTGGTTTCACGTCAGACCTTGACCGGTGAACGTACGGCTTAGTGGAGGGCAACACGATCTTGCAGTCCATTCCTGTGAGAGGTGTCTCGAAACCTCAGTGTGTCGAAACCCATCGTTTCCGGAGGACTCGAATGCGGGGCCGGGGCTCCCGGAGCCAACGCCTCATGATCGAACTACGCGACCGGGCGCACGAGGACCAGCTCGACCTTTTCCCCCTGCCAGTCAAGGGTCCTGCCTGTCCTATTGACCAAAGAGATAATGAGGGTTTAGCGTGAAAACACCGGCCTAGCGGGGGACCCGATTCCGAAATGGAGCTATAGGGAAGGTTGATATGTTCAAGTTCAAAAGTCCGAGGGGGATCGCGGCGCGTCTCAGCGTCGTAATGCTGTTCGTTGCCGCCAGCGTTACTGCGGGTACGGCGGCGGCCAGCGCCGCCGATGAAGAAATCGTGACGCTGACTGCGACAATGAGCAGGATCGGCGTTGATCATGCGGTCGCCAAAGCAAATGGTTACGACATTCGAGTTGACGAGAATGGCGTGGAATATACGGTCAAGCAAGGCTTGATCACACCAATGTCCCAGGAAACAGTGTACGGCGATTGCGGTTACTCATTCATCATCCTCCAGCAGAATTCCGCAGGTGGAGCTTACGTAAAGACTGGTTACCACGTGCGAGCGTGGACGATCGGGCACTCGTGGGACGTGGGGCTCAATCCGGGTGCTGGCTGGAACATGGACGGCGGTCCAACGGGGACTGATTGGTCGGCCGACCGGGTGCGAACGGGTGTGAACGACTACGCAACCGCTTGGGTTCTCCCAGGTAGTTCCGCGACGCTCGTAGATGGATCCGTTTGTGCGTCGGGGAGCCCGACCGCATCCACATACATCTGGGGATAGCACTCAAGAAGGGACGCAAGGCATGCAGGAGATTCGGGATCGAAGCAACGGGTCGCAAGGGCCTGACATTGCCGAAGCTGTCCTGTTCGTGGGCGGCCTGCTTATCGGGCCGTCTACGAACCAGCTCAATGACGTGAAGATTGTCAGCGTGCACCTCAATAGGGAAGATGGGTTGCCTGATCACGTTGAGCTCGCTTACGGCAAGCTAACCGAGGACGGCCCACGGCTTGCGCCGTTCTCCATCGTCACCTGGCTCAACTCGCCTCGCCGGTCCAACTTTCGGGACGAAGAGAAGGCGAGGCAGCACCTATCGGCGTTCTACGCCGCGCGTCTGGACACGCCCGACCTGGACTTACGAACCCTTCCTTTGAACGTCCCGCAATCAACCATTGACGTCGATGTTGACGGCCACGGTTCTGTCCCTGCGCAAGAGTTTGACTATGGGGTCGCGATCGTCACCCACTTCATCGTCGGTGAGAACGCAATAACGTGTGCGAGGTTGTCATCGGTTCCCACATTGACGGAATTTTCCCCGCTCTAGCTGCCAACCGGCTTCGGGCGATAACACTGCCGCCTAAGCCGCTTGGATCAGGTCGGGTCCGTCGCCTTTAAGCCGGGGATCTTCGTAGAACTCGATCATGCTGGCGTGAGTGACCACCGCGCCGGCTCTAGGAGCCTGAGTCAGTAGCGCCTATTTGGGCTTGATGCCACGAAATACTCGCCACGGGCCTCGGGGTAGGTTGAGCGTTGCTGGCCGGGTATCCAAGGACTGTGGCGCGGGAATTGCAGTTGTGCCCATCGAAAAAAGGGCCACGGTCGTGTTGACTGCGCAGGCCCGGTTGTTGCCGCCGCCCGTCAGGGCGGTTCCGCCCTTGCGTTTAGGTTGCCAGGCCTCGTAAGAACCAACGAGTGTCAGCCGCGAGAGAACCGTCCCGTAGGGGGTTCGGCTTACGGCGATTGTTTGGTGCCGTTCTAACTTGCAGAGGACCCACCCGGACGCGAGCGATTTGCCCTGCGTGCCGTCACCAGCGTGATCACCGCAACTATCGCAATCGCGCCGAGCCATATCCATAGGTTCGTGTCGATCCCAACGAGTGACCTTTGATACGAGCCGCAGATCGACGTGCCGCCAGCGGGTGCGTCTGCACACCAGCCTCCGCTGACAATCGGCGCTAGGAAGACGGAGATGCCCAAGCAGGCGAGTGTGCCTAGCAACATTGTGGCGACAACGGATCTCCGGCGGTGAATCATGCCTACAGCCAATCATTACTCAAGCCCGAGCACCCCCATCGATACTCTTTTGTGATCCCACGGGTCGCAAAGAGGCTCCGCTGCGGCACCGTCCCGTTGACCGTTCCCCTTTCGAGTAGGTTTCGACCGGTCCCAGCAATAGAGGTCTCTATCGAATTTCTTCTCGAAGGTGCTATTCAAAAAGGCCGAACAACAGGCACCCCACGATAGTTCGTCCGTCTGGCGTCTTGGGGGCGGAGTGCTGTGGCGCATCCGCGTTACGCGTGCGTTCTTGCCAAGTTCAGGCGGTAACAAACATTTGTAGGCGGCACCGCGGCGCTCACGGAGGCTTTTCACGTTGCGCCGTGACCCTCGGCTTCAATGCGCCCGGTGTTTCGGGCTGAGTTGAACGCTCGGGCAAGACTGCACGAAGACCGGCCTAATTTGTGGCAATCAGATGATACATTAATGTAATGATTGGGTGATACAAGACTGAGGGGTGTTGGGATGGTTTGGTTGTTCTTGATCGTGCTGGGTCCGGTTGTTGCGGGCATAATTCTCGCATTGGCGTGGTGGGCATTCTTGGGGCGCAAGAGGCAGCAACGCGGCGGCGGGGTAAGCGCATTCTCCATGGCGGCAGGGCTGCTCCTTGGCGTCGGCGGAGTTTTCGTGCTGCTTTTTGGTAGTCCATTGTTGCCGTTTCAGCTGCCGAGAGAATACTGGTACTGGTATCAGGAGTACCGGTTCACGGCACCCCTGCTGCTCGGGATCCTCGGGATGGTGCTTCTCGCCTTCCCGGTTCAAAGTCGAAGCGGGCGGGGTACTGCAGATCTCATTCCACGGACACCGCTAAGTTTTGCGCGAGGCTGGTGGTTCGTCGCCCCTGCCCTCCTTCTCGCGCTCATCCTCACCGTCACCGTCACGGCTGGTGTCGCTTCCCAACCTGACCCCAGCACAGGGCGCTACACGATGTACTTGGTTGACCTTGGGGGCGAACGACAAATGGGCGCGAGTATCTACGGGTGGTACAACTCCATACCGTCGCTGATTTTGATGGCAGTCATGCTCATTTTCGCCATCGTGAATCTGGTGCTCATCGCTCGACCCGCACTGGTCCACGACCGCGAGGAGGACGTTCGCATTCGAATTTTCCGCACCCGCAACGTTCTCGCGATCGGAACCAGTGCCCTGCTCACGCACCTGGGGTTTATTCTCGGCTCGCTTGCCGGGACCGCATCGATACGATCCTCGTTCCGGACCTCGGAGGGAAGCGTGACGTTCTGGACGACGTTTGCGGGGCTACAGCCGATCTTCGTCGGCGCGTCCGCTGTCGCCGCAGCGCTCGGGTTCGCGCTGTGCGTCGCTGTCGCCCTGGCAGCGATTCCGTCGCGGCGGTGGGCACCGGCCAAGGTCTCAACACGATGATCACCCTGTCAGGATCTGCCCCGCCCACTGAACAGATCCGCGATCAAATCCGCGGACTGATCGCGTCGGGTCGACTCGCAGCCGACGAGCGCCTTCCCTCGGTCCGTCAGCTCGCGAAGGACCTCGGCGTCGCCCCCGGCACCGTGGCAAAGGCATACAAGGCGCTCGAAGCCGAGGGCTACCTCACGGCCCGTACCGGTGGAGGCACCCGTGTCGGCCGAAACGCTACAACAATACCGCGCCCTGTATTGGAAACCGCCCGGCAACTCGCGGCAACCAGCATCCAGGCCGGAATCGGAATGGACGACACCATTCGCATCCTCCGCGCAATCTGGCCGGAACGGTCGAACCAACCCGAAACACCGAACGCGTTGAAGGCACGCTAATCGATCCGCTCCGGTACAATCTCAGATGCCTCGTTGATTGTTCGGCTACCGAGACTCCGCGGATGGTTCGCGTACCCGACGGATCAGGTTCACGACTAGCAAGACGGAATCAGCGGTCATGCCGGCTGCGCGACGATCTCCGTTACGGCGGTGCTTCGTAGCCTGAGCCAGCTCAATTGCTGCGCGCACGACCTTGCGCAGTTCCGCACTTTCTGCGCCGGCCAACTCCGCCTCAGCCACTGTCCCGAGCCGAACCTTCGTGTTCGAGACGGGTGGCTCATCCTCGCCAGCCTGACAGTGACGAGAATGGTCGTATGCGGCCGAAGAAAGTGCTTCGAGTACAGCCACTGCGTCGTTACCGACGTTCGAGTAATCCTGTTCCGTGCGAGCGTTTTGGAAGTGCCGCCGCATTTCATTCAGTTCCTCGTCTACCCGCCGCCACCCTGTCGCCTTCCTCGGAGAAATCGGATCGGCCAGCGCTCCTGACAGGGCATCCGATTCACGAGCGTCGAGCACCTCATGGAGCGCATCGAGCTGCCCGTCGACCATGTCCCGCCGAGCCTGCCAACTTCCGTGGCCATCGTTGGCTCGCCAGTACTTGCGGAACGTCTCGAAATCGCGAAACGGCGGATCGAACGAATCGATTCCCAATCGTGCGAGAACTGCTTTCAATGCGCGGATGAGAAGCCGGGAGTCCTCGTTGCTCAGTGGCGATCCTGAAGTGCCGTACGCATCGAACTCGTCGTGCACGACACGAGCAAGCGGCACCGCGATCTCCAAGTCACCACGATCATCGTCGGGACCGTGGAGTAAGCCTTCAAGGAGTGGCATGTCAAGAGCTGACTGCTGCGTAACCTCGGCGCCCCACGCATTCGTCACCACCTCTTCGCCGGCCAGGTAGAAGTCCCACGTTCGCATGGTGCTCATCCTAGCCAAGGGCTCACCGCCCGTCGTTTCACCTAGCGATCGGCTTTCGGAACGATGAGGCGTCCCGGTGATCGTTCAGCTTCCGGGACAGCAGCGACAGGAGGTGCGGCGGCAGTGTGAGCGTGAGTGTGAATCGCATTGATAGGTAGCCGTCCTGGCCGGCGCGACCTGGCCGAATTTGCTGGATTGGTACGTTCGCCCGGCGGTAATGAAGCACCGCGCTTGAGAACGTCTGAGTCTCAACAAACACAAGGATCTTCGCAGCTAATCGCCCGAACTAACGGGCAGGATATCGCGCGCGTGCACGATCGACACGGTGTCCAGGCGTACGTCGTTCACCAGATGCCGGTAGACGTCGACATCCGCAGCAATGATCACCGAATCGGGATACAAGAATGTGCCCCACGCAAACCGCCCCTCGTCATCATTGGCAAACTCAGGTACGCGATCTTCTCGACTAAATTGAACGAACTTGCTGACTGGGAGGTCGTAGGGAACGTAATCTTCGTTGAGTCGTCTCATCAACAGGCCTGAGCTGTTATAGGGCGCATATCCCGCCCAGCGCAGGCAATGCAGCACGGTGGTCGGACCAAGCTGATGCAGTGCTTCGTTGACTGCCTGCGCCGTAACCGGGTCGATGTAGCCTCGAGACGGTTCTGGCGGGCTGGCAGACGCTCCCCGCTCATCCGCATACCGATCCCAGACCTCAAACCAACTGACGGAGGCGGTCAATTCGCTTTCATTGACGAGAAATGACGACCACCGCTGGGCACGCCCAGTTGCGTCAAAGAAGGGGAGGAACAGGCGCAACATTGGCAGCGTACGGTACTGCGGCGGCAGGAGATCACGCGCCAGCATCGTTTCACTCATTGAAGTCCCCCTCGCTCAGTTGCCGTGCCACTGACATTATCGCCCCGAGATCGGTCGCCAATCTTTATATGCTGCGAGGCCTCCGTCAATTGCCGTAAGGGGTTCCTCCTCGCGAACGCGAATCGGCCACTCTGCCTCCTCGGACTATGTTGCACCGTGTGCGTCCGGTCTGTGGTTCGATCAGATATGAGCCGAAGTTTTCAGACTGGTCTGACAGTGATCTTCATTCTCGCTGCCTTGCTGTGTGGCGTTCCCGTTGCCGCTGCCGCCTATGAAGCACGGGCTCCTGGATATCAGTGTGCTATTTCCCAACAGGTACCGGCTGAGGCCGTGCTCGAGCGCGGTGCTACAGGAACCTTTTCTGTCTGGCCTGTCGGACTTGAGTGCCGCTATGTAAGCGCAGACGGCACGGAGCTGATCGTGTCACCCGGTTGGTTCACCACCGGACTGGCCATCGGAGGCCTGATGGTGTTGTTGGGGCTGTTTGTCCTGACTTCCCTGGTGATGTTTCAGTCAGCTCAATTGCGCAGCCGCACGGTCAACCCCTGACGTCGATCTGAACCGGCCCGCTCAGCGTTCGGCTTCTGGGACACCCGCGTCCACCATTGATACGATCTATTCATGGCGCTAGTCCCCGATGATTGCTGTCCTACCGAAGACCCCGTTGTCAGCGACGGTGAAGAAGTAGGCCAAATACGACGGTGCAAAACTAGGCCACTGCTGTCTCATTATTGTGCCGCGTTCTGGGCTCGGACTGAAGGCAGGGTTTCGATTCCGGTGTTCTGGAGTCGATAGCTGGCGCCTTTCAGGGTGAGGACGTCGGCGTGGTGGACGATGCGGTCGATCATGGCTGCGGCCACGATTTGGTCTCCGAATACGTCACCCCAGCGGGCGAACGCGAGATTGCTGGTCAGGATCAGTGATGCGTGTTCGTAGCGACTGGAGACGAGTTGAAAAAACAAGTTCGCGGCGTCCTGCTCGAACGGAATGTAGCCGACCTCGTCGACGACGATGAGGCCGTAACGGCGGAGCTTGACGAGTTCTAGGGCGAGTCGGCCCTGTTGGTGGGCTGTTTGCAGCCGGGCGACCCAATCGACGGCAGTAGCAAATAACACCCGGTGGCCGGCATGGGCGGCCTTGATGCCTAATCCGATCGCGAGATGCGTTTTCCCTGTTCCTGGCGGTCCAAGCAGCACCACGTTCTTCGCTTCGGCCAAGAACGCTCCGGTGGCCAGGTGCGCAATCGTGTCACGGCGCAGTGAAGGTTGGTGATCGAAGCTGAAGTCTTCGAGGGACTTGCGGGCCGGAAACCCGGCTGCACGGATGCGGATCTCGGCCCCCGACGCTTCCCGCGCCGAGACCTCCCGGGAAAGAACCGCGGCGAGATATTCTTCATGGGACCACGACGCTTCTCTGGCTTGATCGGCCAGTCGGATCGCCGAGTCGCGAATGCGTGGTGCTTTTAACGCGCGAGCCAAGTATTCGATCTCGCTGCTGGTCTGGTTTCCCATCACGCGACCTCCTCGTCGCTCACGTTCGGGATCGTGGTGTCGAAGTCGACACCGAACGCGGTGTCGTAGTCAGCTAAATCGCGGTGCATGTCCGACTCGGTCGTGGTGGCAGCTGCAGGGTGTTGGAATGCGTGCCGCAGTCGCGCTGCTTGGGTGACATGAGCGGGGTCGGTGATGGTCTGCGCGGTGGACCAGACCCGCTGGTGACAGGCCACGATCTTGTCGTCGAGCTTCACGATGACCTGGGCGAGGTCGGCGGACACGTCGACCATCCGGCCGATGCCGGTCGGATCGACGGAGTAGTCGTTGCCGGCGACGCGGACGTAATAGTCTCGCGGCAGCCTCACCCTCGAGAAAAATCCCACCACCGGAGCCACCGGCGGAAGCGGGAGCATCGCGGCGCGATCTTGTGTGATCAGATCAACTGGTTTGCACCCGAGGCTGCGCACGGTTCGATGGTTGGCCTTCGACGACAACCAGTGGGCCAATTGCTCGTTGAAGTCAGCCGAAGAGACGAAGGTGCGTCCGGGTAGGAAGGATGTTTCCAGATACTGATTGGCTCGCTCCACGATGCCTTTCGATTCGGGATCGAAGGGTTTCAGCTGCACGATCTTGGTGGCCAGCATTCCCACGAAGGCGCTGACTCCCGCAGCGAAATGGTTACCGCGGCCGATACCTGCCTCGTTGTCCCAGATCAGCCGTCGCGGGACCGCGAGTAGCTGGGTGAGGAGCAGATGCCACATTCCCGCTAACAGATCCGGTGTTGTCCGAGAAGGCAACATCACGGCGCAGATGGTGCGGGAGAACCCGGCCACCATCACCAGCACCGGCGGGGAGCCGAACTGGTCAGCACCGAGGGGAATCTTCACCGGCGGGAACCACAGATCACACTGCGTTTGGTCCCCGGCGCGATACTGCAGCCGGTCGGCGGGATCGGCGGGCGCATACTCCGGCCGCAGTCGGGCAACCGTCTCGCGAAGCCAGGTAATCGACCCGGTCCATTTCAACCGTTCCGCTATTACTGTCGCGGGCATCTTGGGATACTCGGCGAGCAGGTGCCGCAATCGCGGCTCCAGATCTCGCATCCCCGAGGGCCGGTCGGGCCGGTCATATTTCGGCGGTTTATCGGACACGATCGCTCTGGCGACCGTGTCGCGCGCTATGCCGAGCTGCCGCGCTATCTCGCGTTGCGATACGCCCTCGCTCAAGTGAAGGCGACGAACCAAAGCCCAATCTTCCACTGTGATCACCCATCTATCGTGCTTGGGTGGCCTAGTTTTCAACCGTCGATTCTGGACTAACTTTCAACCGTCGCTGACACCCGTCCGCCCGGCACCGCAAAATCCACCCCTTCATGCTTTGCCAGCCGATCCGGACCGGCTGTCAGGATCACTGTTGCGGAATAGGGCCGTCATACCTCGGGTGAAGCTGCCATCTATCTCCAGCCACCGCCCGGAAACACCCGGGAACCCGAACGCTGGCGGCGTGCACGTTGACCCGAGTAGTCGACTCTGATGGCGCGGAGGCGAACAGGCCACAGCATCGCTGGATGGGGTGTGGCCGGGGCCGGTGTGTTGGTGGTCGGGGTGGTTTTCTACCAGATCATGGATCGCGCATTTTTTATTGACTCCGTTGATGGCACGGACTACACGACAAATATTGAGTGGCTGATTCTTGCAGGCGGAGCTTTTCTCACCCTGATCGGCTTTGTTTACCTATGGGCATCAAGCTTCTTCGCATCGCCCGACTAACTAGTCCTACTGGTGCGTTTGCGGTTCGGCTACGGGCACTGACTCTGTCAGGCTGATGATTTCTTCAAACGCTTACCCCGGTGTCTGGCAGCACATACTCTGTGAAAGAGGGGGTACACGAAATGCAACTGCAAAGACCGGCTTTTCCAGTGCTCCTCGCCGTGACCGCGCGGTCCTGGATCCTCGGCATTCCGTCGATGGCCCTCATCGCCCTGGCGGGGCTTCAGTTCGCGGTCATCTCACATGCGGGTATCGGAGAATCCTGCGATCAGAACCCCGAGCTAGGCAGTCTGCCTCTGCCCTCAGCAGGCTGGACTACGGACGGCGCATTGTCGTTCTTCCCCATTGGCGTCCAATGCTCCTATTTCACAAGCGAGCATGAACTCCTCCTAGTACATACCCAGACCAGCGTGTGGGACTGGGGAATCACGATCGCCGCGATCCTCGGAGTCCTGGGCGTTGCTCTCTTTCTGACCGCCCGGCTCGCCACTCGACGAACCTGGCACGAATCCCTCTGAAGAATTAGACCCAAACCGTCCCGTTAAGGGTTTCCCTACCGGACTGATTGTGGTGACCAATCAGTGGGGCTGTTCCGGTTCCGTGGTCGATGTGCGCAGGTATTTGTTTAGCGCGCGGATACCGAGGATTCCCACCCAGATGCCGATGACTAGGAGTGCAATCAACGGCACATAGATTAAAAAGGGCAGAATCGACAAATTTGACACCATCGAGCCAATCTAGCCCACGCAGTTCATCGCGACTATAACGACGGCGACTTCTTCCAGAGTTTCGTGGTTGGGTCCGTGCACCGCCCGTAGAGGGTTCCCCTGCGACACAGATGACTTCGGTCCTCGCCTGTCTAACGTCAGCGCTGAGAAGTCGCGTTGGTCGTCCGGTTTACGGTCGAAGTCGCGGGACCCGCGCATCAGGAGTGACGGTCTATGTGAGGTCCTCCACTATGTCTTGGTCGATGCTCGATCGGTGCCGTGCGTGGATGCCGACAACGACCAACGGGAGCAGGGCATACACCGGCGCAAGCGCCAGCGAACCGAGGAAGGCCGGACCGGTCGGTGCGGCATAGCCAAGGTTCATCGCGAGCAGCGCCCAGCACACCCCGGCGCTGCCTGAAGTCAGTACCGCCGCGATGTAGAGCGTTCCCTACCGGGAACCTACCTAGAGCCAGGGGATCGCAGGAGACTTAGGAGGCCCACTCCTCGGCGACGATCTGCATCGATGCCGAGGCACGGTATGCCTCGATGTCGTCGGCGGCGAGAATAGCGCTGATCAGCTCTTCGGTGCCTGAGACATAAACGCTCGCGCCGTAGAGGTCGTTCCCGACGGCCCAGACACCATCCGCGGGTATCCACCACTGGGCACTTCTTCCGCCGGTCGTCTCCTCGAAGGGTTCCGCGCCGTCGGCGAGGTCGCCGGCGAGAACATGCATGCGACGCTCTGGCATGAGCATGATGCTTGCTGCCTTTCGCAGGTCCGCGCGCATGTCGGCGTATCCTTCCCAGACAAGGAAGAAACACTCGGTGGGTGTGGCGGTGTGGTCGCGGAGAAGGCGGGCGAGCGTTGCTGCCACGGCGGGTTCGATGGTCCCGACTCTGACATCTACGTCCGGCTTGTCGTCGAGAAGGTCGGCCCACTTCGACATTGCGTCCACCTCAGACTGCTCCGCAGCAAAGGTACGCCAGGCAAGGGGGCGACCGTTGTCGTCGCGCATGGGGTTCATGACACGCGCATAGGAAACGTGCCCACGAGGCATGTATTCACCCACGGTCATCGATCCGCCTTGGAGAGATGGCAGCTCAGCAATGACGTGCGGGACGGTTCTGATCGGATGCAATACCATCTCTGCACCCTATCGAGTAGTCGAGGTCAGCCCGATGACGATATCTGTTGGAGAGAGGTTTCCCCTGCGCGCCGCCCCACGCCGGAGCCGCCACGCTAGGAGAACCGGAAGTTGTTTCGTACCGCAAGAGGTTCGCTCAATGACTGCCTCGCCAGCCCTATCTGTTGTGGCGCTACGCTCGGAAGTATGAAGCTACGCCAACGAAGGATCGCTACCTATATCGGATGCGCTGTCGTGGCATTCGCTCTCACATCGTGCGCGAATCCGAACACACTCGCCGTCTTTTCGGATCCACAGTCCGAGGTCGATATATTGCCGACCGGCGCGTCACCCAACGTCATCACGACCATCGACCAAACCAGCACCCGACTGCTCTGGGTTGACGCCGGCGTCAGCTACTTTGCTGCCCGGTCGGAAAAGCGCGGCGTTTGCCTGATCATTCTCGACAAGCTGGAAGCCGCGGATACGTGCTCGCATACTCTCCCGATCCATCGGAAGATCGGCGACGCCCCAACGATGATGATGGCAGACACCTATTCGGACAATTTAGAGGAGTACATCAAGGTGGCCGAACACCTGTGGGCGTCTCGTTCACCCCACTGACGATCCACTGCTCGATCACCTCTCACCGCTCGGCTGGGACCACATTAACCTCACCGGCGACTACACCTGAAACAACCCCCGCCAACCCAAAGCCGGAAAACTCCGCCCCATGCGCGGGCCGGGGAACTTTTAGCGTGGTACTTATTCCGTTTGGTGAGCTGACCCCTATTACGAAGGCCCTGTGCTGTTATGCCGTGAGCTTGGTGCGGCAGAGGTCCTCATACTTTGTCAGGACACTGTTCGGTCATCTCGCCCGGGTGTCGAGCATCTATGCACCGAGTGTATAGTTGCGGTTGTGGACAATTCTCTTACTCTGCTTGGGCTGCTCAGTGTCGAGCCCAGCTATGGCTACGATCTCAAGCACACCTACGATCGTTTCTTTGGCGTGCGGAAGCCGCTCGCGTTCGGTCAGGTCTATGCGAGCCTGGCACGCATGACCCGTGACGGGCAGATTCTTGCGCTGGCCGACGAGGCCGGTGGGGGCCCGGATCGCAAGAAGTACGAGGTCACAGAAGTCGGCCGGACCCGTGTCTCGCAATGGATGTTCACTCCCGACATCCCCTCGGACACTCTGCAAAGCAACCTCTTCGCCAAGACCATCATCGCCCTGCTCGTCGACGACAACGCAGACCGGCTGCTTGACGTGCAGCGCACGGAGCATCTCGCTCGAATGCGGGAACTGACGCGCGAAAAGCAAGGGGCAGACCTTATGCGCGTGCTGTTGTGTGACCACGCGCTCTTTCATATCGAGGCCGATCTGCGCTGGATCGATCTGACCGCCGCCCGCCTTACCCAACTGCGAAACGAGATCAAACTGCCATGACCGCCCTCATTCAGGCCCGGGGCCTGCGCAAGTCGTTCGGAGCGACGGATGCCCTTCGCGGCATCGATTTGGACATCCAGCGTGGAGAAGTCGTCGCGGTGATGGGACCTTCGGGTTCCGGCAAGTCGACCCTGCTGCATTGCCTTGCTGGTGTGGTGCTTCCCGACAGCGGCACCGTATCTGTCGGTGGCATCCTCGTCACAGCCCTGACCGAGGCTCGCCGGTCGGCCCTGCGCCTAACGGAGTTCGGCTTCGTTTTTCAGTTCGGTCAGTTGCTGCCCGACCTCACCGCGGTCGACAACATCACCATCCCCTTGCTGCTAGCAGGCATGAAACGCCGGCAGGCGTTGACGGCAGCACATGAGGCGCTTGGTCGCCTCGGCCTGGCCGGCGCCGCCGATCAATTGCCAGGGGAGCTTTCCGGCGGTGAGGCACAACGTGTAGCTATCGCCCGAGCGCTCGTCACACAGCCCTCGGTACTCTTTGCGGATGAGCCCACGGGCTCTCTGGATTCCCTCGCTGCCGAGAACGTACTGACGGCCATGCTCGAACTTGTACGGGAAGCGGGAACCACGCTCGTCATGATCACCCACGACCCGCGCACAGCGGCCTACGCCGACCGCGAGATCATTGTGCGTGACGGTCAGCTGGCTGCAGCTGACCGGGTCGGCATCCAATGAATGCCAGCGTGGTGCGTTTGGCTGTGATCGGTAGCCGTGGCGCCTGGGGGCGGCTGCTGGGCATCACTGCCGGAGTCGCCGTTGGCGTGACGTTGGCCCTGCTGCTTGGGGGCGCGTACCAAGGCTTGGACGCCCGCGATGAACGGTCCAGCTGGATGAACGCCTCCGGAGAGTACGTGGTCGGCGGCGACACTCGTGCGGGCGCGGTAACGGCTGACATGGCGTCGCTGGGTGAGGACCGCGTGCTGCTGGCCCCCACGACCGACCGGCACGATGGAGCCCGGATCGTGCGTCTGGATCTCGCCGCCCCGATAACATCGAGCGTCACAATTCCGGGAATAGCCCACCTGCCGCAGCCCGGGCAGTACTACGCATCGCCCGCCCTCATCGACCGCATTGCGCAGCTTCCCGCCGACGAGCTCGGCGACCGCTTCGGCACCCTGGCGGGGAGCATAAGCGACTCTGTCCTGGCAAGCCCGGACTCGCTCGTGGTCGTTGTCGGCGCGGATGCGAGCGCCCTCATCGAGCGATCCGCAGCACAAATCGTCACCAGCTTCACGGACGTCGCATACCGCCCCAGCACGAATTATCAAACCGTGGCAATCGTCGGTGCCATTGCGGTGCTGTTCCCGGTGCTGCTGCTCGTGAGCATCGTGACCGGGCTCGGCGCTTCAGCTCGGCGCGAGCGCTTCGCCACCCTCCGTCTAATCGGCGCCACCCCACGAACGGTTGCCGCCATCGCCACGCTGGAGACGGCGGCCACGAGTCTCGTAGGGGCACTGATCGGCGTTGTGCTGGCCGCGTTGCTGAGGCCGGTTGCCGCGCTCGTCTCCGTCGACGACGAAGTGTTCTTCCCCTCAGACCTCGCCGTGACCCCGTTCACCGCGGCCGTGGTGGTGGCTTTGACCGTCGCGACATCTGCAGTTACCGCGGGCTGGCGCATCCGCCGTGCGGACATCGGACCGCTCGGGCAAACCAAGCAGCGGCAAGAGAAGACGCCCTCGCCGCTTCGTCTACTGCCCCTTGCCGGCGGACTAGGGATACTTACAGCCATTACCGTGGCGACGCTCGCAGAACTGCCCGTTCCTCATCTGGGAACTTTGATCATTATCGGTTTCACCACCACCACCGTCGGGCTGCTCATGGCTGGCCCCTACCTCACCCTGTTCGCGGGCCGCATCATGGCTCGGCGCAGCAGGACGGCGGCCGGAGTCATCGCGGGCAACCGCATCCGCCGCACGCCCGTGGCCACCTTTCGCTCTGTGAGTGGCCTCGTGGTTGCCGTTTTCATGGTCAGCGTCTTCGCGGCCGCCGCGACCACTGCCGACGTAGGCGCAGCACCCGGCGACGGGCCCGGGCGACTTCCGATCAGTACCCTCATTCAATATCTGGATCCAACGCTCGACGCGGTCGATTTTGCTCCCACGGAAGAGGTCCGCGCACGCCTTGCCGCGATCTCGGGCGTCACTCACGTGACCACGATCTTCACGATTGATTCAGGAAACGGCTTCGACACGAGCCAGCTCCTGATGTTGGCGGATTCCGCGAACGACCTCAGCCTCGGGCCTGTTCCTCCTGCGGCTGTCGTCTCCATCAACAGCGATGCCCTGAGCGGAGCTACGGCAGTCTTTACTCCTTCTGCGGAGACGACCGACGTGGCCGCGCTAACGCCGAGCATCGTACTGATCGGCACCGACGGATCAACGGCCGCGATTGAACGGGCGAGGACCGCCTTGCAGACGGGTGCAATCGCCGGTACTGGATGGCTGCCTGCGGGTACCCGAACGGATCACGCCGACGATCGGTTGCAATCGATGGCTGCAAGTTTCGCCACCCTCGCCTACCTGGGTATCGGCGTTGCCACGCTCATTGCCGGCCTCTCGCTCGCCATCGCCACCATATCGGCCATGATCGACCGCCGACGCATGCTTGCGCTGCTCCGGCTTCACGGCATGAACCTGGCAGGACTCCGCCGCATCATCACTCTGGAAGCGGCCGCCCCGTTGCTGGCCGTGATGGCACTGTCGATCGGACTCGGTTTTCTCGTGGCCGAGCTCATTCTCGTCGGGCTCACCGGCGGTGGCCGCTCGGTCGGCTGGCCCGACGCGCGCTACATCGGAGCACTCACAGCCAGCGCAGTGCTCGCCCTTACCGCGGTCGCTGCCGCCGTCAGCCGGCTCGGAAAGAACACCGATTTGGCCGCGATCCGCTACGAATAGACGACTCGCACTGGCAGCGCGCCGGAGCTTCCGCGCACACTGCAACGCCGTCCCGTAGGCGGTTCCTCATGTGGGGCTGGGCCACGAGCCGTAGATTGACTGGTTGTGAATCCTAGGAAAATTCACGAGAATCAAGATTCCGTCACGGATGCCCTGATGCCAAGCAAACTATTGAGATTTTGAGGCGAGACCTAGTTCGCTGCACACGTCCGAGTCACCTGGAATGACGGCCGCTGTTCCGTTCTTCATCACGCACTCCGTTAAGGGGCTGGGTACGGGGTGGGAAAAGGTGCGATCGTTATATCCGGGTCCGGGTGGAGTTCCGTTCGGGTAGCTTGCGTCGAGTGAGTGCTGTGCCCAGAGGTCGGAACAAAATCCAATAGCGTCCGCAATGGGTGCCGACCCTCCATCCGTACCATCAAGCGTGCCCACGAGCGACACCGCGGTCGTTCCGGGGAAAGACCCGCGCCAGTCCAGTTCGGCACGAGCAAAGCACGCCACTGAGTTCTTATCGGTCACGTTCTGGACCGCAAAAAAAGTGCCAGCGCTTAGGCCGAGTATCAAAAGGGAAGCCGGCACGATGGTCCATGCCCGTTGCGCAACTCGGAATTGACGATTCTGTTCTGTTCCGATGTCTGCAACGTCTACGAGAACTACTCGAAACGCGGCACTCCGCGACTCATCGAAAACTGGAAGGTTTTCGTCGTCGGTATTCATCGTGTCTCTCCTAAGGGCTCTTTCAAAGATTCAAGGTCGAGGGTGTGTATGAGGCGCCGTTTAGCGCGCATGAGGCGTGCTCGGACGGCACCGGGAGCGATGCCGAGAAGCTCACCAACGTCTGGCGCTGAGAGCTCTTCAAGGACACAGAGCGAGAGAATTTCTTGATCGCGGCGATTTAATCCGCGAAAGGCTTCTTGGACTGTCCTGTGTGCTGGCTCCGCCGCGAGCCCGTCCAGAACGCGATTGCTGTGGTCGGGGGCAGGTTCCGGTCGAGGAATTTTGTTGAGCATTCGTTGGTATCGCACTGCGGACCGGAGGCGGTTGCGTGCAACGTTGGTGGCCGTTGCGAGTAGCCAAGCAAGAATCGAGCCGTTGACGAGTCGAACTCGTGATTGTCGCCGCCACGCTTCGAGGAATACCATCGCGGTCACATCCTCGGCGTCAACGTGTGATCGAACCAGCCGCAGACTGTATCTGAAAACCCTGTCGCGGTGCCGGTCGAAGAGCAATCCGAACGATTGACCGTCCCCCGCGCGTACGTGCGACCACAACTGTGCGTCGTTCGCGTCTGCGTCGAAGGAGGTCATAACTAATAATGTCCGACCGGCTAAGAAGTGTTACACGTCTCGCGCCTGTGCCTTGTTCGATAATCCGTCGGGAGATCGCGACCTGCACTACGGAGAACGGCCTGAACGCCGGCAAGCGTTGACGGCACTCCCGTGCGTCCCGTAGAGGGTTCGCCCTGTGACGGATGAATCACCACCGGGCACGTCGACGGGTGGCGCGTTGGTGACCTTGAGTCAAATTGCCAAATCAGATAATCTGATGCTATGCACACAGTGACCGCAACCGAGGCAAGTCGCTCGTTCGCTTCGCTCCTCGACGAGGCCGAACGCGGCGAAACCGTCGTAATCACGCGGGGCGGCCGCCGAATCGCGACTATCGGCCCCGTCAACGCCAGCAATGGCGCCGAGTTCCTCGCCCTCCTGTCGTCACACGGAGCCGATGAAGAATTCGCAGCCGATGTTCTCGCGGCACGCGATGCCGTCATTCTCGAGGGACCAGCATGGCCCGCCGACTAATCGTCGACACAGGCGTGCTCATCGCGTCCGAACGAGGCACCAGACCCCTCGCCGACGTTGTTTTCGCGGACGATGACCTGGTGATTGCCGCAGTCACGATCGCCGAGTTGCGTACCGGTATCGAGCTTGCCAGCGATCAGCATCGGGGCGCACGCGCCGAGTTTCTGGTAAATGTTCTCGAAACGCTGCCCGTCGAACCCTATGACCTGGCAACCGCCGAAGCCCATGGGCGCCTTCTTGCCCACGTCCACGCACGCGGGACGAAGCGCGGCGCTCATGACCTCATCATTGCTGCAACCGCAGTGGCGACCAAGCGCATCATCCTCACTACCGACCGCAATGCACGCTTCGACGACCTCCCCGGGGTCGAATGTCTCGTGGTGAGTTGACCGCAGGACCAGGAACGCCGCAGTTCGTATCGGCGATCGTGGACCCATCTGGTACATCTTTTGCCGGGTGAGGGTTCCCAACCAGAATCGGCAGGGTATCCCGCTGAGCGTTCCGCTCACGGCACGGGCGCAACTCGTGGGCCAGTCCCCATGAACTGAAAGGGATGTTGGGAGAACATCAACCCGACTGGTGACTACACCTGGAACAAACCCCGTCACCCCGTCGACGGAATACAGCGGTAACTTTGCCGACCCTCGGCGTGTTACGTATTCTGTTTCGTAAGCCAGCGCCTTGTACGGGACGGAACGTGGCCACCGCGGTATTCTTCTTTAGAGAGCCTAATTCTTTAGGTCTTCGTCATTCGTGTCCTCGAGTAGCAGGTCCATCTGCAGATTCTTGGCCATTGTATAAGCGCGGAGTGCTTGGGTTGCAACGAGTATCAATCGCCCAAGCAAAACCAAAAGCACGAAGCCGACGATATACGCTGCGACCACTCCGGCCATTGCGGCGACGCCGTAGAAATTGTATGAATACATAATTCAACGCTAGCTGATAACGGCTTCCGAAATTTCAAGCCTGATGAGTACTACTTTCCCGGACTCGATATCGACGCTCTCGCAACAAAGGGGTGCTCTTTCGCCCGTCACTTACACGACGGCCGAGAATCTCCCATCGCAAAAAGGACTGCGCTCAAGGGTGGCTTGACGAGATGACCCGACGTGGAGGAAGCGACAAGCACCTGCACGGTTGTCGATCCACTGCGGGCCTGGACTGATCGCCCTACGAGTTCCCAATGAGAAAAGAGGGGAGACGCGAGATTCAGAAACTCGTCCCGTACGGGGTTCCCGTTGCGGGCGGTGCCGAAGTGCGGGCTGTTTGTGCTGGTGAGCATTGTGTCGGCTTTCAATCGGAGGGGTCGCGCACGTCTACCGCGCGAGAGGTGTTGGTGTCTCCGGACTTTGTTGTGATGGTGAAGGAGCCATCGATGGCGGTTGCGTCAGTTTCGCTCGGCCACCATGCTGACCACCATCCGTTACTGACCGTTGCGGTGATGTCGTGTCCGTCTTCGTGCATGATCACGCTTTCTACCTTGTCTCCTACCCGGCCCAGGGCAAACCCATAACCGTGTGGAGGGAGACGCGCTCCGCTTGGACCGAATGTTATATCGTCTGCGTCTGGCAGTGTGGGTTCATAACCGGCTGAATCCACGAGCATGTACGTGGGTATGTTGTCGGTACCGACGCACCAGGCGACGTCGTCGCCCTTGGCCACAACGACGGAACCGACGACTCCCCTCAGATCTGAGTTCAGGATTTCAATCCCACCGGGTGATCGCGAATTTTTTAACAGAGTTTCCGAACAGTTTTGTTCAACTGCGGAATTCGGTGAACTCGGAACGGGTATCGCAGTCCACCCAGCCAAGTCGGCAGCCGAGAGTGGTTGGGTTCCAATCGCCAACGTTGTTGACGGTACTGGTGAGTCAAGGGAGACACTCGCCGCCAGGCCAACGATCAGTAAGCCGCACAGGCCCCCCGCCATTACTAGCCGTCCTCGACCGATGGGGGCGTGCCTGTGAGGAGCCTCCGGCGCAGAAACAATACTCTCAAGGAGCCGTGCTTTCACCCGGCGATCATGGTCGCTGAAATTGCTTGCTGGCTCAGGGTCGAGAGCAGCAAAGCGGTTGAGCGTATCGATATTGTTCATGACGCCACTTCCTTGAGTCGTAAGCACGCAGTCGCCGCGGCCTCGCTAGGTCCCAAATCCCGTACCGAGTTCGCGAGTCGGTGTTTGGCCCGTGTCAAACGCATTGCATATGCACTACGGGAACATCGAAGGACTCTCGCGCCTTCGAGGTCGGAGAGCCCCTCCCAGAGGTGGAGGGCTAGCACCTCTTGATCGATACGAGATAGGGCACGCCAGGCGGCGATGAGGTCGAGATCACTATCAAGATCAGGCCCAACATCTGGCTTATAAGAACGAATAGCTATGCCCAGTTGTCGGGCCTGCCCGCGATGGGCGTTCTTGAGGACATTCGATGCGGTGAGAAATAGCCATCCTCGTGGCTCCGAGGGCAGCGTGCGGCGTTTCTTCCACGCGATCGCGAAAGTCTCAGCGACCACATCCTCAACGACAGAGGGATGCCCTCGGCGCCGGACATATCGAAGTAGGTCTGAATAGCTCTCTTCATACATCGCGACAAACCTCTCGTGAGAATCGATGGTCGCCTGCCTTTCATGGTGATGATTGGTGCTGCCCTCACCTTAGACATGTCACGAACGACCATAAATGCAACGCCGGCACCGAAAAGGGGTGGAAAGTGCCGTCGACCAATAGCAAGCCGGATTCGCATTTAGCCTTGGGCGACAATGCGGTGACGCAAAACTCACTTGCAGCAAGGGGTCATTCTTCGCGCTGGTCCCAGTGTCGTGAACCTTCAGCTGGAAAACGTCAGCCCCCGTGGACACGATTGCCGAAGGAGCAAGGGTGACACGCCTTGGTCGGCGGCCGGTTCGATCTAACGGACCGCGAATCACGCGCTATCGAGGGTGTTCATTTATGCAGCGAACGGCGGCCCCTCCAGCGCTCCTCTCGCGGGCTCTTCTGCCAATCCGAAACGCAGCCCAAGGTTATTGCGCAGGTTGAAGAGCCTGCAGCAGAACCAAGGCCACGCAGAGACCTCGCACTAGCGATCGCACCTGTCGAATTGTCCAACGAGCTGAGGCAGTGCTTAACTCAAACTTAAGCAGTGGGCCGCTAAGGTGTGGCCGACGTCGTCGTCTCAAAGCGGAGAAGGCGAAAAAGACAAGGGGGATTCTATGAAACGTGTGACATTCGTATTGGCCGCAGCAACTGCAACGGCTGTTATCTTGTCCGGCTGCCAAGGGCAGCAACCCGTCGCACCCGATTTGTCGTCGTCAGCCACTTCAACACCCGCCCAGACGGATGAACCCACTGCGCAAGAATCTGCTCAGGCGTGGGCGGACGAGACATTCGGGACCTTTGAGGCCTTCACTGTGACCGGTAGCGGTGCTGATGAAGTTATCTTTCCCGACGACGCTAAATCTGGCTTCTATACAATCACGTGGGCACCCGGTCACTGGGCCAATGAGCATTCCGGCGCGCAGGTTTATGGTGAAGACGGCACGTATCACGAGGCTGGTATGGCGGATTATCAAGGCGATTCCGCCAGCGTGGCCTACGGTTTGGACCCTACCGTTGGCCCGGCGGGCTTGATCAGCATCGGACCCGGTGCGCGTGACTGGTCCATTACCGTGTCGCCGATTTCGGCGCTGCCCGCACTGCCAGACTCTGGCGGCTACGACGCCTATTTGTACGCGGGCGCTGAGCAACCGGAAGTTTTCTCGTCCTTAAACTCGGGGCGGGTAAACGTACGACAGTTCAACGGCATCGATCCGACCGACAGCATCCTTCCTCAGCAGGACTTCACCGCTGTTGGCACTCTCCTCGCTGGCCCCAGCGTCGTCAACGTCCAGCTGGAAAGCGTGAGCCCCTGGACGCGGTCCATGAATTAGCCCAGTCGACATGACTTGATCAGCGGTCGGTTCGCTCCGTGGGACCTCGAATCACGCGCACCAGAGTGTGTTGACTTATACACTGGACGGCGTCCCGTGGAGGGTTCGGCTTATGGGAACTTCGCAGTTGGACCGACTGAGACGGGCTCCGCTTATGCCGGCTGGGCGAAGAAGCCTAAGAACACTGGCCAGGCGTAGAGCAGTACACCGAGGGCGAGCAGCCCCAAACCTGTCGAGAGGACCCATCTGCCCACAATTAGAGGCACCGACTCAAAGTAGTTGGATAGAACCCACCCAATGCAACTCCCGACCGCTCCAACGACGAGCACAGCGATAGCGGCCGGCAGAAGGATATGGTTCATTCCCTCATACTGTCAGATCAAGTCTGCTCGATCGTCTGTCTTAAGGCATTGCTCCTTCCCCTTGCGAATCCACCCTTACGAATCCACGAACAAGGCGTAGGTGGGAAGGAACTGCAATAGAGTTCGCTGTGAATCGCAGCGGCAAATGGTGGCCTTTTGCAGCCATAGCGGGCAGCATCGTAAGTCGCGACGATTTCATGCTGTCACCCCGTGATAAAGCGTTGGCTGCTTGCCGGCACGGCCGCGGGTGGGCGATGCTTACTGCAGCACCGGCAGCTGAGAGCTGGAGGTGTCGCCGGAGGTGAAATTTATCGTGATGAACGTTGGCAGATTCTCGGTTGATGGCACGTCGAACTCGAACGTCGTGGGGGCCAAATCTGCCGTGCAAGGGCCTGCCGTATCGACCGAGAATCCGAAGGTCATCGTCGCCAGATCCGCTGAGTCCGCGTGCGGCGGACAACTCGAGCTGCCGGACAAGACAATCGCCAGCCGCCCGTCGACGACTGTTGCGTAGCCCGCAAAAGGGTCGACCAGACCACTCGGCAGAGGTGTCGGCGCGCCAGGATATGCGGTTGTTGCAGCGCCTGCCGGAGTTACTTTCGACGGCTCAGTCGTGCACCCACACATGCCGACTGCTACGGCAATCGCGATCGTGATCAGCGCCGGTCGATTCGGACTCATGGTCAGATTCTATGGGCGAAGACTAACCCCACACGGAGACGGTAGGCGATCGTTACGGGGGCTCGACCGCGCTTCGAGTTTTGCAAGTCAGCGCTCCAGGCACGTCCCCTGGCTCCCTCCCGGCTCGCCCCGCAGATGGTTCGGCTTACACGCACGACGTTTCGAGGGCCGCGTCGGCAATCCGAGCCAAGCAGGCTCGAATCAGGGCTGCGGGATCAGAAAGTGCGCGACGACTGTCAGGGCCAGGATTACCGGCACGGCGAATACGGTACTTCGGGACATACCGCCCAGCCACCGGTTTGCTCTGGGCCGAAGCAGCAGCCCGACGATGACAGTCGCGAGCAGCGCGAAGAGGATACCTGCGCTAATCAGCGACGCACGAAAAGGTAACAACTGTGGTGGGCACACCGCTGGAAGACTGGCCGAACAGGCCCAACCGGGCAGGACCGGCTGCGCCATCCAAAGCACCAACAAGCCGAGAAGAACGACCCAAGCTGCGACTGCAGGTGAGCGCGTGGCGCCGCGTGTCTTGTTGGGCATGTCGCCAGACTATCGATCAGGCACTCCTGTTGCACGACAACCACGGCGTCGCGGCCGTCGCCGAAGAACTGTGTGTTCTGGGTACAAGCGCTATATGCGTCGCGCACTTCTGCATTGCGCATGATGCCAGCCTAAGTAACCGTCCCACTGAACGTTCGGCTTGCGGGATGCTACCGGACACCGACCCTGATGGTTCGAGCGAAGGTATATGTATGGCTGCAGCCCGAGATCACCCCATCATGTCTGTCAATGCCGACCCGAGCCGCTTGTCCCCAAGGAAACCCCGCGGCTTTGACCTGGAGGATCGGCGGTCGCGATCATCGCACTCCGCGAAGCAGTTCCTCCGGGCGTCGATGCAGGGCGCGAATGCGTGGCGGTACGACTCCGTCGCAGGTATGTCTCTCACCCCGATGACCTGGGACGCCGGCGCATCCATTTGGCGGGGAGCCGCGCCGGACTCTATCGTCTCCCGTTCAACGCAGCACCCAGTAGACCCATCCCTCCCAGATCCTCAGATAGGTGATGTCCTATGCCGACCTTGGGGCTATGCCGATGTTGGTTGTAATGGTGCTGGTCAGATTTGATTTTCGGGG
>NZ_PJJJ01000026.1 GCF_002929495.1 Cryobacterium sp. Y82 | reverse complement strand
TAGTCACGGCGCTGACGCGAGGAGTCACCATGGATCATACGAAAATGCCCACGCCGACGACACCACCGATCTTTATGGCTAAATACTCTCGTTGACGGTCAACGACGAGACTGACAGCGCCGCAGAAGCGGCTATGAAATAGAGCAGAGGGCTCGCTATTTCATATCTCCTCCGGTCGGCTGCATAGGTAAGTCGCGATAGGGGTTTCCCTACCGGCACGGCCCAGGAGCCGTTGATGGTTTAACCTGAATCCACCGGTCGGTCTCTGCGGGATTCCTGATTTCGGCGTGGTCCTGTTTGGGTGTTTTGGGCGCGGTTGAGGTCCGGGTCTCGCTGCCCGGGGTGTTCCACTGGGGTTCCTGTTGATGCCGACGGGGGCTGGGTGGTTAGGTGGGGGCGGGTTTTCGTGGGTTGAAGTTCTGCTTGAACAGTGCCGTCCAGGGTTTCTCCCAGGGCCAGTGTTCGGGTAGGTGCAGGGTGATGCGACGTGCTGACAGGGCGATGCGGGCGGGGATGTTGACGAGTTTCCGGCGGATTGTCGCGGTGGTCGCTCGCGCGAGCCCGTTGCCGGCAATGGTCGCAGCGGCGCGGGTCAGGTTGAATGCCAGGACCGCCAGGATGAGCCATGCGGCGTTGGCGGTGAACACGCCCGAGGGCATGTGCGCCAGGGCGCTGCTTTTCAGGTCGGAATTGACCAGCTCGATCACCGCGTGGGCGCGGTGGGTTTTGTCGGCGGTGACGGTGTCGAGGGTGCTGATGGTGAAGAAGGCATGGAAGCGGTGCGTGTCAAACAGGGTCGGCTGGTCCAGGTTCGTTTTGTTCAGTTCCGGGATTCGCCGCACGACCAGGCGCCCGGTGATGTGATCGCTTTTCTTGCGGGAGGTGAACGCGGTGAAGGGGATGGTTTCAATCGCTCGTTTCACGGCAGGGTCCATGCGCGCGGGCGCCGCGCCGGAGTCGTTGGCCGATGATGATCGGCGCCGAAACGTCCGTTTTGACCGTCGCGAGGATCGCGTTCAGTCCGCGGACGCCGGAGTATCCGTAGCCGGAGCCTTGTTTCTGGTGCCCGTGAACTTCGATGATGGTGTCGTCGACGTCGAGGAAGATGTATCCGTCGGTGTCGTGCGCGAGCAGCGGAGTCTCGGTGGCGAGGCCGCGGACAAAGCGCGAGGCGACGGCGTCGAGTTGGCAGACATGACCACACGTGAACTCGCGCAGGAACGACCCCAGCGTTGAGGGCGCGTAGCAGTTGTTGAAGACCTTCCGCATGCCGCCATGGAGAAGAATCGCCATGTCATCGATCGAGTCCGCCCCGGCGACCATCCCGCCGACCAGCGAGGCAACTTTCAAGCCCGCGTTGGCGCCCTTGTCGGTGGGGACGGTCAGCCACTGATCGGCCAAGGTGGCCAGGCCGGCGCGGGCGGCCAATTTCATGATCGGGACCAAGCCAGCGGACGACACAAGATTTAGGTCGTCGAATGATGCAGAAACGGCACCATTGGTGTGGGAAACTTGCATATACGAGATGCCTCTCGAATCGTTGAAAATGCACCCCGGGGCTTGGGACCCGGACGCCTTCGAGCCTGTAAATGAACACGGCATGGTCATGCACCGCACGCACGTCTGAGCCGCGGTCCTGAATGTTGGCTGACGGGCGGTCGCTACGGATATCGATCCGGCTGATCCGTGGAGTTCGCCACCACCTGGCCGTCTCCGCTGGTCCACTTGACATAGATTGAGTCCGGCTCAGGGCCAGCGCGAGAGCCGCGAGTTCCGCTCGAAGGGCTAGCCTGTGATAGTGGCGTCCGAGCGAAGTGTGCGAGTGCGCGCCGCCGTACGCACGATGCCCCCTGGATATTTCGCCATGGTCATGGCCACCGGCATCCTCTCGATCGGCATGAACCTGATCGGGGTCGCCGGCCTCAGCTATGCGCTCCTGGTGGTCTGTGCCGGAGCTTATCTGGCGCTCCTGGTTCTGACTGCATGGCGGTTCGTGGCGTTCCGTCCAGACTTTCTCGATGACCTGCACGACCCGAACCGGGGATTCCAGTTCTTCACCTTCGTCGCCGGCACTAATGTGCTGGCTGCGCGTTTGGCCGTGGAAGGATGGTTTCTTGCGGCAACGGTGCTCCTGGGCGTGTCTGGTGTGGCCTGGGTCGTGCTCGGTTACGCGGTGCCCTGGCTCGCCGTACTGGGCCGCACGGCACGCCCCGTACTGGGGTCGGCAAACGGAACCTGGTTTATCTGGGTTGTTGCGAGCCAGTCGGTCGCCGTCGTGGCAGCGGCGCTCGAACCGGTCGCGGGCGATGCCAGGGCGCTGCTCGCGGTGCTGGCCGTATTGTCGTGGTCGGTCGGCATTTTTCTCTATGGAGCCGCTGGGATGTTCGTCTCACTGCGCCTGATGCTCTACGCACTGCGGCCGGAAGATCTCGATCCGCCCTACTGGGTATCGATGGGCGCCTGCGCGATCACAGTTCTGGCCGGCGCCCGCATCGTCGAAATGGCGGATGCTCCGATGGTAAGCGCGACTCGTGGACTGGTCGGCGGCATATCCGTGATGTTCTGGGCCTTCGCGACCTGGCTCATCCCCGTACTCATCGCCGTGGGGATTTGGCGTCACTTCAAGCGCCACGTACCACTGCGCTATCAAGCGACACTGTGGAGCATCGCGTTTCCCGTCGGAATGTATGCCGTCGCCGGAATCTATCTGGGTCAGGCCGACACGCTGCCGCTCGTCGGCCAGATTGGTACCGTCACGCTGTGGGCTGCGCTGGTGGTATGGCTCCTCGTTTTTACAGCGATGGCGCGCCAACCGATCCGGGCAGGTCGCATCCGACGTGATGCCCGACGGCACGAGAACGCCGTTCGGTAGCCGTCGGCGAGGGGCTGAAGTGCGCCGGGTCTATTCCGGCGAGAGGGTGCCGTTTCGACCTGAGATGGAAGGCGAACCGTGCGCGAGTATCCGTTTGCATGCGAGAAGCCATCTTTGGCCCCTTCGCCGACTTGCCTGCGGCGTGGTGTGCCTGCTAACCGGGCAGCGATACCAGTGCGGTCCAGGTGGTTCCGTAGTCACTGCTGGCGGCGATGCCGGTGGCGTCCGCGACGAGGATCCAGGGTGAGGATCCGCCGACGACGGTGAACGCTGCGGGGATGCGACCGGTCGTTCCGGTTTGCGTCCACGTCTGGCCGGCCTGGCGCCAGACTCCGCCGTTGGGATCGAGACCAATTAATTCTTCGGCGGCGGAATCCAGCAGGAGCAGCGCCGGTGCGCCGGCTAACGCGGTGAAGGTGCGCCCCGCATCGGTGCTCACCAGAACGCCCGACGCTGTCGTTGCGTAGAGCCGATCGACTTGGGATGGGTCGGCGCTCAGGTCGCGGAGTGCGAGCTGCGCTCCCGCTGACCAGGTTAGGCCGGAGTCGTCACTGACGGAAATGCCTCCGGCGCCCGCGTCGTAACCGTAGACGCGGAGGGTGCCGTCGTCGAGGGGAACGGCATCCAGATCGTGAAAATCGGTCTTGCCCGCCAACGACAGCGTCGTCCACGACAACGCACCGTCTGTGCTGGAAATGAGCCCCAAATTAGGCAGTGCCAGATCGCTGGGTTCGGTCGGATCGGGGTGACCCGATGCCATCAACTGGCCGGGCGCGGCCACGGTAAAGCCCATCGTGTCCTGTGCCAGGCCGGCGAGCTGCGTTGGTTGGCTCGTGTCGGCTTGTGGCGCTCCGGCCAGATAGGTCTCTGGCAGCACTCCGGTCGGGATGAGCCAGACCCCCTGATGGGTGGCCGCGTAGGTGTCTCCAGTAAGGGGGTCGGCGCCGAGGCCATGCACGTGTTCGAAAGCGTTGGCCATCGGGGCGATGCCTGGCGATACCGCCGTCGAATCTACATCGTTGGCGGAACACCCCGTCAACACCAAGAGGCCAACGAGGGGTACCGCCAAGGTAATGATTCGGCGCGTTGATCGCTTGCATTTAACCAAGAGTGACTCCTCTGACGCCCATGAATGATTCGGCGTTGATGCCTTCCCCGTCGACGCGAGTTTCAAAGTGCACGTGGCAGCCGCTTGACGCACCCGTTGACCCCACTATGGCAATAATTTCACCGGCTACAACAAGCTGCCCGGAGTCAACGAGGAGCTGGCTGTTGTGGGCATAACCCGTCTCAATGCCGTTGCCGTGGTCAATGAGAACCCAGTTGCCATAGGAGCCCTGATAGCCCGAGTCGACAACTTTTCCTCCGGAAGCCGCGAAGACGGGCTGACCGCAGGGAGCGGCAATATCGGTGCCGTTGTGAAAGTCGCCCACACCATCAACTGGCTTGTTCGGGCGAGAACCGAACGGGCTCGATATTCGGCCCAGAACCGGTAAGGCCCAGCCTTGATCGCTGAGCTGGCCCGGACTCAGGCTGGCGTATTCCCCGTTGCTGGCAGCCTCGGTATACGAGGCAGGTTCAGGCGCTTCCGTGATGGTGTAACCGCCACGTTTAAAGGGAACAGATGTTGTACCCGCGGCAGTGACGCTTTGGAGATCGGCCGTCTCCTCAGCGCTCGCGGCTGCGGTCTGCGGTGGTTCCGGGTTGACCGCGAGTGCAGGTAGGGATGCGCCGATCGCAAATAGCGCGATCATGACCATGGCACTGGCAGCGGCAGCACGCTGGCGCAGCGGGATGGGCCGGGCGGCAACGTTAGCCGGTGGCACAGTTTTCGGTGAGCCGGATCGACCCGCACGCACCATGCTCTCCATTGCGCGCATATCGCGGCGTGACATTTGTGGAACCGCACCGGAGATATGCGGCGCCGTGGCGACGTGGCCGGTGTTATCCACGGAGCACCGCCCCGGTAATACGCATCAGGTGAATAAATTGATGGCGATACATGAAGATGTCCTTGCAGGTGATTCAGAAAAAGAAGTGTGGTGTTCCGGTGCGGGCCTTCCAGAGAACCCGCCCCGAATGTGCCGCTCTAGAGCACGGTGAGAAGCTCGGTCATGACGGCGATTTCAGCCGTCTGCGTCTTGACGATGTTGGCAGCCATCGCCTGCGCATCCGCATTCTCACCATCATCAATTTCGAGCTGCGCCATCGCGACGGCGCCCTCGTGGTGCGCAGTCATCTGTTCCAGGAACAGGATGCTGGCCTCCGCTCCCGCGGCGTCCTGCAGCGCCATCATGTCGTCGTCGGACATCATGCCGTCAGAGCCGCCGCCCATGCCGCCCATGCCCGACATGCTGTTCTCATCTTCGCCCCATGCCGTCAACCAGTCTTTCAGCTGCGTGATCTCCGGTTCCTGGGCAGCCTTGATCTCGGTGGCGAGGTCGATCACGCTTTGATCGAGGCCGTCTTTGGCGAGTAGGTCATCGCTCATTTGAACAGCCTGTTCGTGGTGGGGGATCATCATCTGTGCAAAAGTCACGTCGGCAGAATTGAACGCCACTGTGCTTTGGCTGGCAGAGGGGCTCGCTGGATCTGCGGCGGGGCTGCCGCCAGCACATGAGGTGAGGGTGAGAGCTGCCGCCAGGGTCACAGCAGCGTACAAGAAGGTTCGTGATTTGAGCATCGTTCATCCATTCGTCGTTTAGCAGTAGAAACCGGGTGGCCGCGGGCGCGGCAAAGTCCCGAGGCCAGGTGCTGGCTCGGAACTGCATCTCGGTCTAAACGCGACAGATGGACAGCAGGGTGAGGCTGGGCCGCTGACTCGGTTGGGCGGTGGTGCGCCATGAGTTTGGAACCATGCCGCTATCGAGCAGGCGTCGATAGCGGGTCGGCGGTCGAGTCAGGAATACCATGACGACGAGAGTGAGGAGCAAAACGCACGTCATGGCCAGCAGAGCACAATCAAGCATCCCGCCGCGGTTTCCGGACGAGATTGCCGCAATGACGGGAGCAGCCATGACTGCAGCCATGCCCGTCACCGGAGTGTGGTGCTCAACAATAATCGCTGAAGCAGCAACGGGCGATGAAGCAGGGACCAGCGTGTGCATGGCATGCCCGGTAGCCTCGGAATGGATGGCAAAGACTGCAAAAAGCAGTGCGGCCAGAGCGAGCAAGGAGACGAAAGGCGACACAGAGACGGGTGCGACCAATCGTCGCACCGCACGATCCAGCGTCATTTCACCTACTTCTTTACCCGCAGCCCAAGACCGAGCTGCCAAATGTCTTCCCTCGCAGAATACCGCACGGCCATCGGCGAATCCTGAATGCCGTCAGGATTGCTTCTTGTGGGGTGCGATTGTGACCGGCTGCTCCGCGAAAGACAGCGTTCGAGACTAAACGCTGGGTTTGACGGCCTTGACGATGCTCCCGTGCATTTCAGGGGCGACTTCGTGGGTATACGCCACAGTCGAATTGACAAATCCTGCTGCGACGAGCGCGTCGAGGTACTCCCGGTTCGAAAGGGCCCCGGCGATACAACCGGTGTAACTGCCGCGCTCGATGCGGTCCTCTGCGCTCAGGTGGTTTTCGGCCACCACGTCGGAGATTCCGAGGCGCCCGCCAGGCTTCAAGACCCGGAACATCTCGGAGATGACCGCATTCTTGTCAACGGACAGGTTGATCACGCAGTTAGAGATGATGACGTCGATGCTGTCGTCGGCCAGGGGGATGGCTTCCATCTGCCCTTTGATGAACTCGACGTTGGTGGCGTCGGCCTTGGCCGCATTGGCCCGGGCGAGTGCGAGCATTTCATCGGTCATGTCGAGCCCGTAGGCAAAGCCGGTCGGACCCACCCGGCGGGCGGAGAGCAGCACGTCGATGCCGCCGCCAGAGCCGAGATCGAGCACCGTTTCGCCCGGGTGCAGGTCGGCGACGGCCGTCGGGTTGCCGCAGCCCAGGCTGGCCAGAAACGCTTCCTCGGGGATCTCTAAATTTTCGTTGCCGGTATACAGCGCGGAGCCGAACACGTCGCCGTTGCCCAAATCGGTCGGCACGCAGCACGATGTACTTGGGGCGTCGTTCAATTGCAGTGCGGCCGTCGCATAACGCTCGCGAACAAGCTCCGTGATCTCAGATTTCTCGGTCATGAATTGATCCTTTCGGTAGGTGCGGCCCCAGCCTACTGCTACATTGATACTTATCGATATAGCGAATGAAGACTGAACTTTTGAGGGAGATCGACATGGCTGCCATCCGAATCTACGAACCGGCACTGTGCTGCGACACCGGAGTCTGCGGCGTCGACGTCGACCAGTCCCTGGTCGAGGTAACGGCGACCGTGCGCAGTCTGCAGGACCTTGGTGCTGACATCCAGCGCCATAACCTGGCCACCGACCCCCTAGCCTTCACCACGGATGAGACCGTGCGCGCCTTCATGCACGTCGTCGGTTCGACCGGCCTGCCGCTCACCGTCGTCGACGGCGTCACCGTTGCGACCGGCACCTACCCCTCGAAAACCCAGCTGCTCGCCTTCGCCGGCCTCGCTCCCGTCACGAGCGAGCCAGCCCAGCGACTCCAGCTCGGCCTGACCGAGAAATCTGAAAGCGGATGCTGCGGCGCCACCGGCTGCTGCTAGCACCATGAAGTTTCTCAAGGACCCGCCTCGCTTTCTGTTTTTCACCGGCAAAGGCGGCGTTGGCAAAACATCCGTTGCCTGCGCCTCGGCCATTGAACTTGCTACCCGCGGCCGCCGCGTGTTGCTGGTGAGCACCGACCCGGCCTCCAACATCGGACAGGTCTTCGGTCTCACGATTGGCAACACGGTCACTGCGATTGACGCAATTGCCGGTCTCAATGCCCTTGAAATTGACCCGGAACAGGCCGCGGATGCCTATCGCGAACGCATCATCGCCCCGGTTCGGGGGCTCCTGCCGGAGCGTGAGCTCGCGAGCATCGCTGAGGGCTTGTCCGGTTCGTGCACTACCGAGGTTGCTTCATTCGACGAGTTCACGAACCTGCTGACCGATGACAGCCTGCTGGCGACCTACGACCACATTGTGTTTGACACGGCGCCGACCGGCCACACCATTCGTCTGCTGCAGTTGCCCGGTTCCTGGACCGAGTTCCTCGACTCGGGCAAGGGCGATCCGTCGTGCCTCGGCCCGCTGTCCGGGCTGGAGAAGCACAAGAAGGTGTACGCCGCTGCGGTCGCAGCGCTGGCCGACCGCGCGCGCACGCGGCTGGTGCTCGTGGCGCGCGCGCAGGCATCCGCTTTGAGCGAGATCGATCGCACCCACGGTGAGCTGGCACAGATCGGTATTCGCGGCGGCTATGTCGTGATCAACGGTGTGCTCCCCAAAGCGGCGGGAACACAGCCGATGGCACTGGCGATTCGCAGCCGCGAGCGAGCGGCGCTGAACGGTTTGCCAGCGTCGTTGGCCACCCTGCCGCTGGACACTCTCGAACTCAAGGCAGGCAACATGGTGGGTGTCGACGCGCTGCGTTCCCTGTTTCGCGCAGGTGGCAACGGCGCGGCAGAATCGCAGGCCGTGGCCGAAGTACCCGATGCCCCGCTCGGCCAGTTCGTCGACGAACTGGAACAGGCCGGGCACGGCCTGATTTTGTGCATGGGAAAAGGTGGCGTCGGCAAAACCACGATCGCTGCAGCAATCGCCGTTTCTCTCGCCCAGCGCGGCCATGCTGTGCACCTGACCACGACGGACCCGGCGGCCCACCTAGTTGAAACGCTGCACGGAACCCTGCCGGGGCTGCGCGTCTCGCGCATCGATCCCCAGGAGGCGATTCGGGAGTATCGGAATCACGTCATGACAACCAAGGGCAGGAATCTCGACGCCGACGGCCGGGCCGCACTCGCCGAAGACCTGCTCTCGCCGTGCACCGATGAAGTCGCGGTATTCCGGCAATTCTCCAGGGCCGTGCACGAATCGCGTCACGAATTCGTTGTCGTTGATACCGCTCCGACCGGCCACACCCTGCTGTTGCTCGATGCCACCGGGTCGTACCATCGTGAAATTGCCCGCCAAATAGGAGAGAGCATGTCGTTCGTGACCCCGCTGATGCGGCTGCAGGATCCGGAGCTGACCAAGGTGCTGCTCGTCACCCTGGCCGAGACGACGCCGGTGCTCGAAGCCGAGGAGCTTCAGCACGATCTCCAGCGAGCCGGAATCCAGCCGTGGGGCTGGATAGTCAACAACTCCATTGCCGCAGCGCGCCCCGAGACGCCGTTTTTGCAGGCGCGCGCAGCCAACGAAGTCGCCCAGATCGACAGGGTGTCCGACCGTGCCGATCGGGTCGCGATCGTGCCGTTATTGGCCGATGAACCGATCGGCGTTGACCGGCTGACCGCGCTGACGGCGCCCAGTCGCGGTTAAACGGCCATTCCGGGGTGCACCTTGACGACGGTGATGTTCTTCGTGGGCTGCACGGTTTTCGCCGGCGCCCGGGAAAAACCTTTTGCTCCCTCGAGACGGTTCTGCCCGCGAAACTCGGCCAGGGCGTCGTCAAAGATGGCGTTCAGCCGGGTTCCGCTGAATTCTTCCGAGGTCCCTTCGGTGAAGCTAATGCTGATGAGTGAGTTGTCGGGAAAGTGCCGGTTCATGCGGATGAAGCCATCGGCATCCTGCTGCAGGGTGATCATTGGTCTAGTCTGACCTATTAATTGCACGCCGTTGCGGCACGTGGGGTTAACTCAAGTCATGACTCGTTCCTCGCCCGATACCCAACGGCTCGTTCTCGTGGTTGCGGTGCTGGCCTCGTTCATTGCCTTCCTCGACGGCACCGTCATCAATGTGGCCCTCCCCGCAATCACCCGTGAACTTGGCGGAGGTATTTCAACCCAGCAGTGGGTCGTCGACGCCTACCTGATCACTCTCGGCGGCATTATTCTGCTGGCCGGTTCGCTCTCCGACGCGTTCGGGCGCAAGCGGGTGTTGTTATGGGGCCTGGTGGGCTTCGCCGCCGCATCCGTTCTCTGTGCGGTGGCTCCGAACGCTCCCCTCCTAATCAGCTCACGTGCCCTCCAGGGCGTTGCCGGTGCGCTGCTGGTGCCAAGCTCGCTCGCCCTCATCTTCAGCACGTTTTCAGGTGCTGGACAGGCCCGCGCGATCGGAACCTGGACTGCCTGGACCAGCACAGCCTTCATCGCCGGTCCACTCATCGGTGGTCTGCTGGTCGACCTGGTGTCGTGGCGACTGGTGTTCGCCATCAACATCGTGCCGATCGCGCTCACCCTGATTTTGTTGGCGCGGTTGCCGGGCGACCGGGCAGGGGATGTAGCGCCCCGCGTCGACGTCATCGGAGCGGTCCTTGGAGTGCTCGGCGTGGCGCTGCCGGTCTTCGCGCTGATCGAACAGGTCAACTTCGGCTGGGGCAGTCCGATCATTCTGGTACCGCTCATCGTCGGTCTGCTGAGTTTTGCGGTGTTTATCTGGCATGAGAACCTCGTAAAAGCACCAATGATGCCGCTCAGCCTGTTTCGGGTGCGCAACTTTTGGGTGGGAAACGTCGCGACGACTCTGATCTACGCCGCGCTGTCGCTCGGCACGTTCCTGCTCGCTGTCTTCCTGCAACAGGTCGGCGGGTACAGCGCGACGCTCGCCGGGTTGGCCCTGCTGCCAGTAAGTATTTTGAGCATCGTCCTATCCACTGTCATCGGCCGTCTGGCTGGCCGATTTGGCCCGCGCCTGTTCATGTGCGTCGGGCCGATCATCGCCGGTATTGGGTTTTTCGTCATGCTGCGCATCGACGCCAGCGTCGCCTATTCCAGCCAGGTTTTGCCCGGCGTCATCATCTTTGGCCTGGGCCTGACGATCACGGTCGCGCCGCTAACCTCCGCAATTCTGGGCGCGATAGAACCTGGCCGGGCGGGCATCGCCTCCGCGGTCAATAACGCGATCTCCCGGGTCGCCGGACTCGTGGCCATCGCCGCGGCGAGCATTATCGTGGGCCCGGTGCTCGACGTAGACGGGTTCCACCGCGCCGCTATCGTCACTGGAATTCTGCTGGTCGGAGGCGGAATAATTTCAGGCATCGGCATTCAGAACCCCGTGTCGGTGCCAGCCGATAAACTCCAGGCATGACCGATTTGATTCGCTGGGGAATCCTGGCCACGGGCGGCATCGCCCACCTGTTCACGAGTGACCTGGTACAGAACGGCCATACAGTGCAAGCCGTCGGGTCGCGCAGCCAGGCATCGGCGGACGCCTTCGCCGCCGAATTTGGCATCCCCACGGCACATGCCAGCTACGAAGCGCTAATCGACGATCCCGAGGTCGACGTCATCTACGTGTCGACGCCGCATCCGTTTCATGCCGAACACGCTGCCGCCGCGTTGAATGCCGGCAAACACGTGCTGATCGAGAAGCCGATCGCGCTCAACGCCCGGGAAGCCCGTCAGATAGTGGACCTGGCCGCGAGCAAGAATTTGCTCGTGCTCGAAGCCATGTGGACCCGGTTTCTGCCGCACATGGTTCGCATCCGCGAGATTCTGGCAGCCGGTACGCTCGGCGACGTGCGCAGCCTGCTCGCCGACCATACCCAGGACCTTCCCGACGACCCGGAACACCGGATCAATTCCTTGGCCCTGGGTGGCGGGGCACTCCTCGACCTAGGGGTCTATCCGGTGAATTTCGCGCACGCCGTCTTCGGGGCGCCCGAAACTATCCTGGCCAGTGCCTCGTTCAAGGCCACCGGAGCGGATGCTCAGGTCGCGACGATTTTTCGTTATGAAGGCGGACAGATCGCCACGACCTTCTCGGCGAGCGACACTCTCGGCCCCACCAGAGCGTCGATCGTCGGCACCGAGGGGCGCATCGACATCGACGCCGTCTGGTACGCACCGACCGGGTTTCGGGTACTGGACAACGTGGGCACCGTGCTCGAAACGTTTGTGTCGACCGAGTTCACCGGCCGCGGGATGCACTTCGAAGCAGTCGAAGCCGAGGCCCTGATTCGGGCCGGCAGGTTCTCGAGCGACATCATGCCGGCCGAAGAATCGGTCGCCATTATGCACACCCTCGACGCGATTCGGACCCGGATCGGCCTGCGCTACCCGGGTGAATAGCTGGCCCGAGGCGCGTCGGCTACCATACGGAGGTGGATGAACCCGTGCAGACACCCGTAGCCCCCGCGGTCGACCCTGCCCCGCGCAGCGGAATCGGCGCAGTCTTCGCCCGGTACCGCCGGGCCTGGCTGATCGCCGCCGGTGCTCTCGTCTTCGTGCTGCTGGGCAGTGGAGCCGTTTTTGCCGGAACCCAGACCGGCGCGGCGGCGCCGGCAGCGGCATCCGTTGTGGCGTCGCCCGCGGCCGCGCCGAGCCCCACTCCCACTGTTGACCCGGCGCGGCCGGTGCCCGCCGAGGTGACGACGGCCAGCCGACTGCGTACCTGCTCGGTCGCCGGGCTCGCCGCCGACACCCGCCTCGCCGATTTTCAGGCGCAGGTCGTCAATGCCAGCACCGGTGAGGTGCTCTTCAACCGCGGCGGCACAACGTCGTCGCGTACCGCGAGCGTCATGAAGGTGCTCACCTCGGCCGCCGCCCTCAATGTGCTCGGCAGCGACTACCGGGCCACGACCCGCGTAGTGAAGGGCGCCGAACCCGGTCAGGTCGTGCTCGTCGGCGGGGGAGACCTCACCCTGTCGCGGCTGCCCACCGGTCAGGAGCCGTTCTACACCGGCGCCGCCCACCTCGACGACCTCGCCACCCAGACCCGGGTCGCCTGGGCCGCCGACCCGACCAATCCGCCGATCACCTCGCTCGTGCTCGACGCATCGTACTTTTCCGGCCCTGACTGGGACGAGGGCTGGGCCCGCACCGAGCTCGGACTCGGCTCCATGCCCGAGATCACCGCGCTGATGGTCGACGGGGACCGCAACGACCCGACCCGCAGCACGTCGGCGCGCAGCGAAGACCCGATTGCCCGGGCCGGCCAGGCCTTTGCCGACGCGCTCGGCGGTGGCCTCAGCATCAGTTCGGCCACCGCCCCGGCCGACGCCGCCCAACTCGGTGCCGTGCAGTCCGCGCCGGTGTCAACGCTCATTCAGCAGTCCCTGATTGTGAGTGACAACACCATCGCCGAGATGCTCGCCCGCCTCGTGGCCATCGAAAACGGTGCCGGCAACTCGTTCTCCGCGCTGCAGCAGGGCATCGTCGATGGCCTCGCCGCCTACGGCATCGACACGACCGGCATGATCATCAAGGACGGCTCGGGCCTCAGCCCCCACAACGCTGTCTCGCCGGCCTACCTGACGGCCCTGTTTATCAAGGTCAACGCCCGCGAGGGCAACCTCGGCGTACTCTTTGACGGATTGCCGATCGCCGGCGGACCGCGCGGATCCCTCTCGTACAACGACCGTTTCGCCGGGGCGAATGCCGCCGCCGACGGCGCAGTGTTCGCCAAGACCGGCTGGATCGATACCGGATACACGCTCGCCGGGGTCGTTCGTGCCGCCGATGGTACCCCGCTCACCTTCGCCATTTACGCCATCGGCAACGTGAGCTCGAGCGCTAAAATCGCCATCGACACGCTGACCACCGGGTTTTTTCACTGCGGCGACAATCTGTCCAATAACTGACCATTCGAAGGAGACCGCGTGACCCGTGCACTGTTCATCATCGACGTTCAGAATGACTTCACCGAGGGCGGTGCGCTCGGCGTTGACGGGGGCAGCGCAGTAGCGGCGGGCGTGAGCGCGCTGCTGGCGCAGCATCCGCTCGCCTACAAATACGTGTTCGCCTCACGCGACTGGCACGATATCGGCAACGACAACGGCGGCCACTTCGCGCGCGATACGGCACCCGACTACGTCACGACCTGGCCCGTGCACTGTGTGGCCGGTACCGCGGGCGCCGAATACCACAAGGCTCTCACCACGGATGCCGTGACCTTCCATATTCGCAAGGGCCAGGGCAAGCCTGCATACTCCATCTTCGAGGGCACCACCGAAGCCGGGCAGACGGTGACGGAGTTGCTGACCGAGCACGGCGTGACCGAGATCGACATCGTCGGCCTCGCAACGGACCACTGCGTGCGGGCCTCCGTTCTCGACGCGCTCGAACATGGCCAGCGCGTGCGTGTGCTGACCGACCTGGTTGCCGGTGTCGCTGCGGAAGCCACGGCGACCGCCCTCGCTGAGATGGCGCACGCCGGCGCGGTCTTTGCCGCGAGTGACGCCGCCGAGTGACCTCGTTCGCGAGACGGCTCGACGGGGTGCGTGTTGCCTTTGATGCCGCGCCGGGGGAACGACCGGTTTTGCTCGTGCACGGTTTCGCGTCGACCGCAGCGGTCACCTGGATTGGCTCGGGGTGGGTGCGGGCGCTCGGGGAAGTGGGGCGGGGCGCGATCACGCCCGACCTGCGCGGACATGGGCGCAGCGACAAACCGCACCGCTCTGACGACTACCTACCGAGGCAGCTGGCCGCCGACCTCGTGGCTGTGCTCGACATGCTGGAGCTTGAGCGGGTCGATGTCATCGGCTATTCCCTGGGGTCGCGGGTCGTGGCCGCCATGGCCCGGCTTGCGCCCGAACGCGTGCGCAGCCTTGTGCTCGGCGGAGCCGGGCCGCTCGAACTATTCGATACCTGGGATCAGGGCGAGGTCAACCGGTTCCTGCGCTCTGGCGACCTTTCTTCCGACCCGACCATTGCCGCCGTACTCGGGCCGGCCCTCATCGCCGGAGCCGACCGGGAGGCGCTGATGGCGTGCGTGCAGGGGATGGCGGGAAGCACCCTGGACGTGCCAGTGGGCATCCGGCAATTGTTCGTGGCGGGCGGTGCCGACCAGATTCCGGCCGGGGTAGCGCTGATTGCGGCCGAGCGCGGTGCCGGGTACGTCGAACTGCCCGGCCGCACCCACCTCAGCGCGTTGACCGCTGGCGAGTTCAAGCAAGCCGCCCTGGAATTCTTGACCTGAGCCCGGGCTCGGTCCAAGGGAGCACGGAATAACCGTGCCGCCCGGATTTTACTCTCGGCGGCACGGTTCGGATTTGCGAGAGCTACTCGTGGGTGCTGATGCCCAGCGGAACTCCGCGCGTTTCCTTGACCAGGGTCACCGCGACGAAGGAGATTGTAGCGAGGGCCATGAGGTAGATGCCGATGGAGAAGGACTGGCCGGTCTCGTCGAGCAACAGTTGCGCGATGAGCGGAGCGAACGCGCCACCGAGGATCGCGCCGAGCGCGTAGCCGATTGAGACGCCGGAGTAGCGCACCTGGGCCGGGAACATTTCGGCGTAGAGCGCGGCCTGCGGGCCGTAGGAGAAGCCGAGTCCGCTCGCCAGGATGATGAGCGAGAGCGCGAACCAGACGATGTCGCCGGTATCGATGAGCAGGAACATCGGGATCGCCCAGATGAACAGAAAGGCGTAGCCGAGCTGGAAGGTGCGCACGCGGCCGATTTTGTCGGAGAGGATGCCACCGAGCATGGTCGACGCGAGCCAGAACACGGCGGCGACGGTGCTGGCGATGAGCACCGGGGTGCGCTCCATACCGAGTCCGCCAGCTTCGGCGGGCTTGGTGGCATATGAACTGAAGAAAGCGATGAGCATGTAACCGGCCGCATTGTTGGCGATGAAGATCAGTGCCGTGAGGATGACCTGTCGCGAGTGGTTCTGGAACAGTTGCTTGAGCGGGGCGGCAGACTCCTTCTTGCGAGTCTGCATCTCCTTGAAGACCGGGCTCTCAGCGACCGCGCGGCGGATGACCCAGCCAACAACGATGAGTAGCACGGAGACGAGGAACGGAATGCGCCAACCCCAGCTGAGGAACGCTTCTTCACTCATCGAGGTGGTGACCAGAATCATCACACCGGTGGCGAGGATGAGGCCGACTGGAACGCCGATCTGCGGGTAGGCACCGAAGAATCCGCGCTTGTTGATTGGTGCGTGCTCGACGCTCATGAGCGCGGCGCCGCCCCATTCGCCGCCGGCCGAGAAGCCCTGCAGGATGCGCAGCACGATCAGCAGGATCGGTGCCCAGACGCCGATCTGGTCGAAGGTTGGCAGCAGGCCGATGAGCGCGGTGGCCGCGCCCATCATGACGAGGGTGAAGACCAGCATGGCCTTGCGGCCGATGCGGTCACCGAGGTGTCCGGCGACGATGGCGCCGAGCGGGCGAAACAGGAAGCTGATGCCGAGCGAGGCCCAGGCGATCAGCTGGGCGAGCGGTTCGTTCTCTCCGGCGAGCGGTGCGAAAAACAGGCCGGCCAGCACGAGGCCGGCGGCCTGGGCGTAGATGAAGAAGTCGTACCACTCGATGGTGGTGCCCACCATCGTGCCGGCGAGGACCCGCCGTTCTTCGTTCCGTTTAGCGCTGGTTGCCTGCGTGCGCTCGGTCGTAAAAGCCATGGAATACTCCCTCGTATCTCACTGCGGTGCTGGGTCGGGTGCTGCGGCGAAGTGTGTGGATCGTGCGGAGAATATCGGCACTGGGGCAGTATGGCAGCTAAACCAAAGATTACCTACCTATTGGTCAGTATTGTGTGGTATCGATATGTTGCGGCTACCAGAGTGCGATTTTGCACCCTGCACGGGGGCGGCCACGAGCGATTTCGGCATGCAGACCGCTAGTTTGGAAGAAATGACTTCAGAGAAATCCGCCGTGCTGCGAGCCCGCAGCGTGTTCGGCGTGCTCATCGCCGGCTTGATCGTGACTCTGCTCTGGCCGATCGGCACGGCCACCTTCGTGCTCAACGCCTGGGACCCCTACGAGACGTGCGCGCGGGTACAAAGCCCGGGCGACCGCGTGCGCTACGATTTTTTTCCGCCCCGCATGCTCTGTTCTACCGGGCCCGATGCGTGGGCCAGCGCGACCGCTGAGGGCGTGACTATCGGCCTGTCCGTCGTGCTCGTGCTGGGCGTTGCGAGCATGATAATCGGGGTGATCGCGGGTGTCTGGTCGGTGCCGAGGGTCGCGCCGGCAGCATCCGAGGTGAACTTCGCCTACGTGGCCGGGAGGCTGCCCGGCCGTGGCGGCCGCGCCCTATGCATTCGACTGCCTGGGTACGGGAATCGGCTACGGCATGGAGCTCACGTTCTCCGGCGCGGACACCGACGACTGGGACGTCAACTACGACGCCGCGGCCGCCGCGTATCTTCGAATCACGACGGGATGGGCCACCGATGGCCACCCCAGCGCCCCCGAGAACAGCGAGTTCTACGCCTATGCCGACGAGCCCAGCGTCGTGTCGCAACTGCGCGCCCGGAACGTTGGTTCGACCGTGCGAGTGGGCATGCAAAGCCTGTGCATGGCCAAATAATCAGCGAAGCTCAGCGACGATCGTGCGCGCAGCCTCGGTGAGCGCTGCACCGATGTCGGTGGGGGAGTGCAAACTCGAGATGTACACGACGGCGAGCGAGGCGGGTGATTGCCCGGGTACAGCCAGGGGCACGGCGATCGACGACAGTCCGGGAACGACCTCGTCGTGGCTGGCGGCATAGCCGAGAGTGGCGACCTCACCGGCCTCGCTCCGGCGAACTTCGGCGAGACCGAGCGCGGCCCACTGACCGGCGTTCAGGCCTGACTGGATGGCGATTCCCGGTGCGCCCATATTCAGCGGATGCCGTGTGCCGGGCTGCTGTGCGACCGTCGCTTGGGCCTTCCGCGGTTCGATACTCACAAGCGTGACGACCTCGCTCTGGTCGAGCACCGCGATGAACGCGGTCATGCCGAGCTCGTTGGCGATGCGCGTGAGCACGGGCAGGGCAGCGGCCTGTAAGTCACGCGAGACACCCCGCGCCAAGGCGGCCAGGCGCGGGCCGAGCCGCACCAGTCCGGCCTGGTCGCGCACGACGAGGCCGTGATCTTCGAGGGTGCGGAGGATGCGATAGGCGATCGAACGGTGCACGTCGAGGGCGTTGGCGATATCGACGATGCTCATCGGCTCATCGGTGTCAGCGAGAATTTCCAGCACACGGATGCCGCGCGACAGCGTTTGCGAGTGCGCGGCGGGCGCCGAGGCGGGGTTGCCGGAGGTCTCGGCGAATTCTGGGATCGACACGCTCCTATTCTCGCATTCGGCTCTGTCGCTCAGTCATTCTGTCGCTCAGTAACTCCGCCGCGGAACCTCGGGTCCGGCCAGACCCGCTGGCCTGATGAAGGAGGTGGCGAGCTTCTCCGAGGCGCGGGCGAGGATGGCCACGTCGGCACCGACGAGCACGAAGCGGGCGCCCGCCGCGAGGTAACGCTCGGCGGTCGCGGGCGCGAAAGCATTGACACCAACGGGCTTACCGAGCGCCGTGACGGTGCGGATGCACTGCTCGACCGAGGCGACGACGTCGGGGTGGTCCTGCTGACCGAGCAGGCCCATCGAGGCGGCGAGGTCGGAGGGGCCGATGAACAGGCCGTCGACGCCGTCGACGGCGGCGATCTCGGCAATATTGGCCACGGCATCCATCGTCTCGATCTGCAAGAACAGGGAGATCGTCTCGTTGGCGCGGGCCAGGTAGTCGTCGATGCGGTTCCACCGGGACGCCCGGGCGAGGGCACTGCCGACGCCGCGAACGCCGTGTGGCGCATAACGCACCGCGGCCACCATGTCACGGGCTTGCTCGGCGGTGTCGACCATCGGAATGAGCAGGTTCTGCGCGCCGAGGTCGAGCAGCTGCTTCACGATGATCCGATCCCCGATCGGAGCGCGCACCAGCGGCATGATTGGATAGCCGTGTACGGCCTGCAGCTGGCTGAGCGTGGACTCGAGGCCATTCGGGCTGTGTTCGGTGTCGATCAAAAGCCAGTCCAGGCCGCTACCGGCACAGATTTCCGCGACCAGCGCGCTGCCGGAACACACCCACATGCCGATCTGCGCCCGTTCAGTGCCCCCGAGAACGTCTCGAAAGGTCGGCTCTGCTGCTACTCGAATCGGCATGTGATGGCTCCCAAGGGTCCGTAGTCGGCGTGCACGGTGTCGCCCTGCTGCACCCACATCGGACGGGTGAACGAGCCGGCCAAAATGATCTCGCCGGCCTCAAGGCTGGTTCCGTGCTGGGCGAGCTTGTTCGCCAGCCAGAAGACTCCGGCAGCGGGGTGGTTCAGTACGGCCGCGGCGACGCCTGATTCCTCGATGGTCTGGTTGCGGTACAGCAGTGCCGACACCCAGCGCAGGTCGATATCGCCAACCTTCACGGGAATGCCGCCCATCACTATCCCGCCCATCGCTGCGTTGTCGGAGATGGTGTCGACGATCGTGCGGCCGGGCATCTCAATGCGCGAACTGAGGATCTCCAACGCCGGAACGACGTAGTCCGTGGCATCGAGCACGTCGAACAAGGTGCAGTTGGGGCCGGACAGCGGCTTGCCCAGCACGAACGCCAGCTCGACTTCGATGCGCACGTTCGAGAAGCTGTCGAACCGGATGCTCGCGCCATTCTCGTAGACCTCGTCGGCGAAGATCACACCATAGTCGGGTTCGGTGATGCCGGTGGCGACCTGCATGACCTTGGAGGTCAGACCGATCTTGTGGCCGACGAGCCGGCGGCCAGCCGCGATGCCGCGCTCCTTCCACAGGCTCTGCACGGCGTAGGCGTCGTCGACGGTCATCCCGGGGTGGCGGGTGGTCAGAAGGGGAACCGTCGACCGGGTGAGCCCGGCCGCGACAAGTTCGTCGACGATTTCTTCAATGACTGAGTGATCAAGCATGGGCGCCGCTCCTAAAGGGTGGTGCCGAGTTTAAAGCCGGCCAGCTCGTCGTCTTTACGAGTGTACGAGAAGCCGTCGGCGCCGACGGTCACGGCCATTTCACTGGATTCGGTGCGTTCGATGACCGGCTGAGGGTTGCCGTCGAGGTCGAGCACGAGGGAGGCATCCGTGTACCAGCTGGGAACGACCGGGTTGCCCCACCAGTCCCGGCGCTGGTTGTCGTGCACGTCCCAGGTGACGACGGGGTTGTCGGGGTCGCCGGTGTAGTAGTCCTGCGTGTAGATCTCGACGCGGTGGCCGTCGGGGTCGCGCAGGTACAGGTAGAACGCGTTCGAGACGCCGTGGCGGCCCGGCCCGCGTTCGATCAGGTCGCTCTTGCGCAGCGCACCGAGCTTGTCGCAAATGTAGATGATGTTGTGCTTCTCGTGGGTTGAGAAGGCGATGTGGTGCATGCGCGGCCCGTTGCCGCCGGTGAGGGCGGTGTCGTGCACGGTGTCCTTGCGGCGCATCCAGGCGGCGTAGGTGACGCCGTCTTTGTCCTGGATGTCTTCGGTGACACGAAAGCCGAGGTCTTCAAGGTATTTACGGCCGCGGCCGACTTCGGGGGTGACCTGGTTGAAGTGGTCGAGGCGCACGAGCGCGCCCGGACCCTGCAGGTCGTAGCGCCAGGCGAGGCGTTCCACGTGGGTGCTCGCGTAAAAGAACTCATACGGAAAGCCGAGCGGGTCCTCGACGCGCACGCTGTCGCCGATGCCCGTCACGAAGCCCTCAGCGCGACGTTCGGTGCGGCAGCCGAGGTCCTGGTAATACGCCTCGGCGAGGTCGACGTCTTTGGGGCTGCGTACCCGAAACGCCATCGCGGCGACCGCGGCGATCGGCCCCTGGCGCAGCACGAGGTTGTGGTGGATGAACTCTTCGAAGCTGCGCAGGTAGATCTCGGTGTCGTTTTCCTCGGTGACGACGAGGCCGAGAATGTCGACGTAGAATTCGCGCGACTTGGCGAGGTCGGTCACGACGATGTCCATGTAGGCGCAGCGCAGGATGTCGGGCGCGGTAGCGGTGGGGGTGGGGATCGGGCTGAGTGTCATGGGGTTCTCCTCGTTGAGGGTGACGCGGTGTGCTGCGGTTTAAAGCTGATGCTCGGCGCGGCTAGTTGCCGCCGAAACGAGGCGTGTGCACCGGGGCGAGTGTGATGTGCACGGCCTGCGAGTCGGTGTAGAAATCGATCGATCGGTAGCCGCCCTCGTGGCCGAGGCCGGAAGCCTTGACGCCGCCGAACGGGGTGCGCAGGTCCCTCACGTTGTGCGAGTTGAGCCAGACCATCCCGGCATCGACCGACTGGGCGAAGGTGTGCGCGCGAACCAGGTCGGTGGTCCAGATGTAGGCCGCCAGTCCGTACTTCACGCCGTTGGCCAGCGCGAGCGCTTCGGCATCCGTTTCGAAGGGGGTGATGGCCACGACCGGGCCGAAGATCTCCTCCTGAAAGATGCGGGCGGTCGGGGCGACATCGGCGAAGACCGTGGGGGAGACGTAGTTTCCCTCTGGCAGTGTCTCGGGGCGGCCGCCGCCGGCGAGTAGTCGACCCTCGGTCTTGCCGATTTCGACGTAGCTCATGACCTTGGCGTAGTGCTCAGGGTGCACGAGCGCGCCGACCTCAGTCTTCGGGTCGTGCGGGTCGCCGACGACGATGCGTTGAGCGCGAGCCGCATAGCGGGCACAGAATTCGTCGTAGATGGAGCGCTCGACCAGAATGCGGCTCGACGCCGTGCAGCGCTCGCCGTTCAGCGAGAACACACCGAACAGGGTCGAGTCGATGGCGGCGTCGAGGTCGGCGTCGGCGAAGACGACGGCGGGCGACTTGCCGCCGAGCTCCATCGACATGCCCTTGAGGTTCGCCGCGCAGTTGCGGTAGATGGTCTGGCCGGTCGTCGTCTCACCGGTAAACGAGATGAGCGGCACGTCGGGATGCTTGACCAGCGCATCGCCGGCTTCCTCGCCGAGACCGTTGACCAGGTTGAATACGCCGTCTGGCACCCCGGCGGTGCGAAATATCTCCGCCCACAGGCTCGCCGACAGCGGCGTGAATTCGGCCGGTTTCAGCACGACGGTGCAGCCGGAGGCGAGCGCGGGGGCAAGCTTCCAGCTTTCGAGCATGAAGGGGGTGTTCCACGGCGTGATCAGCCCGGCGACACCGACCGGCTTACGGTTGACGTAGTTGATCTGTCGGCCTGGCACTTGGTAAGTGTCGTCGGCCTGCGCCACGATCAGGTCGGCGAAGAACCGAAAGTTTTCGGCCGCGCGCTGCGCCTGGCCGAGCGCCTGCGTGATCGGCAGCCCGGTGTCGAAGGTTTCCAGTTCGGCGAGCCGGGCATCCTGCGCCTCGACGGCGTCGGCGATGCGGTGCAGCACCCGGGCGCGGGCCCGGGGCAGCATGCGTGGCCAGGGTCCACTGGAGAAGGCGACCTTCGCGGCGGCGACGGCCAGGTCAATGTCGGCCTGCTGGCCGGCGGCTGCGATGGCGTAGGTCTGGTTCGACACCGGGTCGAGCACCTCGAACGTCTCACCATCGACGCTGTCGACGAATTTTCCACCGATGAAGTGACGAATGCTGGTGGGTAGGTCATCGGGAACATAGTGCGTTGTCTGGACAGACGTCTGCGTCATGGTCAGGCTTTCTCTCTCGGGGACGGTTCGACTTCGATGTGGAGATGATGCGACTTCTGGTAGGCGAGGAAGGCATCCAGCGTGCCGGTGCGGTGAGCGCGCGCGGCCAGCTCGAGCGTGAGCGCGTCGGCGCCCGCCTCGATCAGCTGAAGCAGGTTGTCATGTTCCGCTACCGAGTCGCGGGCGCGGCCGGGCACGAAGCTGAAGGTGGAGTCGCGCAACACCTTCATGCGGTTCCAGCCGCGGTGCACCAGATCGAGGATGTGCGGGTTCGGGCAGTTCTCGAACAGGATCGAGTGAAATTCAAGGTTGAGTTCGGTGAACCGGTGCGGGTTGAGGTCTTCGAGGGAGGCAGTCATGGCCTGGTTGACCGTGCGGGCGCGTTCAATGTCGGCGGTGGTGATGAACGGCGCCGACAGTGCGGTCGCGACGCCCTCGACGACACTCAGCGTTTGCATTGTATAGAGATATTCGGTCTCTTCGAGCATGGCGACCTGCGCCCCGACGTTGTGCTCGAAGGTGACCAGCCCCTCCGCTTCAAGGCGGCGGATAGCCTCGCGCACCGGTACGACACTCACGCCCAGGTCCTTACCGATCGCGCCTAGAACTAAACGGTAGCCCGGCGTGAACGTTCCGTCGGAGATGCGCGCCTTGATCCATTGATAGGCGAGTTCGGACTTGCTCACCGATAGCGCTATTACTGCAGCCATGCTCGGTACCGTTCCTTCCACTTGGCGTTCATCGGGTACAGCCCGTCGACACCTTCGCCCGCGGCAACCATCTGGGCGATAAACGTCTCCTCACGCTCCTGCTCGATCGCGTCGGTGACAACCTCTTCGATCACGTGTGGCGGAATCACGAGGACGCCGTCGGCATCGCCGACAATCACATCGCCGGGCTGCACCGCCGCACCGCCGCAGGCGATGGTGAGGTCCGTGTCCCACGGCACGTGCCTGCGGCCGAGAACGGCAGGATGCGCGTTGGCGAAGTAAGTGGGCATCTCGAGGGCGGCCACGGCGGTCACGTCGCGCACCCCGCCATCCGTCACGAGGCCGGCCGCGCCGTTGACCTGCGCGCGGAGGGCGAGGATGTCCCCGACCGTGCCGGTGCCGGTCTCGCCGCGGGCCTCGATCACGAGTACGTCTCCGGGGCGAAGCGAATCAAAGGCGCGCTTTTGCGCGTTGTAGCCGCCGCCGTGGGCGATAAAGAGGTCCTCCCGGTTGGGAATGAATCGCAGCGTTCGGGCGAGCCCCACCAGGCGTTTGGTGGGACGTGTGGACTGAAGTCCGTCGATCGAGACGTTATTCAGGCCGCGCTTGCGCAGTTGCGAGCTGAGCGTGGCGGTGCCGACCGAGTTGATCTTCGCTTTGAGCTCGTCGGTCAGAATGGTGGAACCGGCCTCCGGTAGTCCGGCTGCTTCGGCTGAACCCCAGGCCTCAGCTCGCTGCAGATCGTCGATCTTCGGACTGGCGCCGTATTCGGCCATCGCGACCGCGCCCGCGACGACCGGTGTGACCAGTCGTCCGCTGCTTGGCGCTCCCGGCGCGGTCGGGGCATCCACTTCGACCTCGACCACGTCGCCGGGCTGCACTACTGAAGACCCAGCGGGGGTTCCGGTGAGAATCACGTCGCCCGGCTCGAGCGTCATCAACTGGGAGAGATCGGCGACCAGGCGACCGAACGGGAAGACCAGCTCTGCAGTGCTCTCGTCCTGCACCAACTCGCCGTTGACCCAGGTGCGCACCCGCAGGGCATCGGGTTCAACGCCTCTGGCGTTGAGCACGTTCGGGCCGAGCGGGGTGAAGCCGTCTCCGCCCTTGGACTTCAAATTCGACCCCTTGTCGGCGTAGCGTAAATCGTAGACGCCGAAGTCATTCGCGGCGGTGACACCAGAGACAGCCGCCCAGCCCTGATCCGGGCTCACTCGACGGATGCTGCGGCCGATGATGAGGGCGATCTCGCCCTCGAAGGCGAGCAGTTCGGTGCCGGCCGGGCGTTCGATCGGGGTACCCGAGGCGCTCACCGAGGTGCCGGGCTTCAGGAAGTACGAGGGCTGCTCCGGCACGCGGCCGCGCTGGGCAATGCGGGAGGGATAGTTTAGATGCAGTGCAATCACCTTGCCGGGGGTGCCGGTAAATGGTGTGGGGTTCTGCATGTGAGGTCCTCTCGCAGCGCTGCGTGTGTATTTGAAATAATATACGATCACGCGAACGACGCAAGCCCGTCGAACAGCGGCTCGATCCCACACCGAGCGGCCTGCGACCTTGTCGGTGGGCAGAGCTAGGCTACTACCGTCAGATCGACGGGCAGACACAAGCATGGGAGATGCAATGACGGTTGTTACCGAAGCGCCAACGAACGAATCCAAACTGCTCGCTCGCGTGCCCAGCCAGCTCTACATCAACGGTAAATGGGTTGCCGCCACCGGCGGGCGCACCCTCGATGTCGTCGACCCGGCCACCGGCCGTGTCATCAAAACCATCGCCGACGCGAGCGTGGCCGACGGCGCTGCCGCCCTCGACGCCGCCGACGCCGCGCAGGCTGACTGGGCGGCGACCCCGGCCCGCGTACGTGGAGAAATTCTGCGCCGCACCTTCGACCTGTTGCAGGAGCGCAAGCAGGAATTTGCCCTGCTCATGACCCTCGAAATGGGTAAGCCGCTGCCCGAAGCGCTCGGCGAGGTCGGCTACGGCGGTGAATTCTTGCGCTGGTTCAGCGAAGAAGCCGTGCGCATCAGTGGTCGCTACGGCACCAACCCCGAGGGCACCGGTCGCACGATCGTCACCCAGCACCCGGTTGGACCCTGCCTCTTGATCACCCCGTGGAACTTTCCCCTGGCCATGGCGACCCGCAAGATCGCCCCGGCGCTCGCCGCCGGCTGCACCGTCGTAGTCAAGCCGGCCGCCCTCACACCGCTGACCACCCTGCACTTTGTGGCCCTGCTTGAAGAGGCTGGCCTGCCAGCCGGTGTCGTCAACGTCATCACGACGTCCCAGTCCGGCGCGGTGACCGAGCCGATCATCGCCGATCCACGCCTCCGCAAGCTCAGCTTCACCGGGTCGACCCCGGTCGGCAAGGCGCTCATCAAGCTCTCCGCCGAAAACGTGCTTCGCACGTCGATGGAGCTCGGCGGCAACGCCCCGTTCGTCATCTTCGCCGACGCCGACCTCGATAAAGCCGTCGATGGTGCACTCCTCGCGAAGTTTCGCAATATCGGCCAGGCCTGTACCGCGGCCAACCGCTTCATCGTGCACGAGTCCGTCGCCGCCGAATTCGCCCGCCGGGTCACCGAAAAGGTCGAAGCCTTTCAGATCGGGCGTGGTACCGAGGCCGGCATCACCATTGGCCCGCTGATCGATCAGAAAGCCGTCGCGAAGGCCGACTCCCTCGTGCAGGACGCGCTCACCCGCGGCGCGACCCTGCTCACCGGCGGCAGCGCCATCGAGCGTGAGGGCACCTTCTACGCACCCACCGTACTCACCGATGTCGCACCCGGCAGCGACATCCTGCGCGATGAGATCTTCGGCCCGGTGCTGGCAATCAGCACCTTCACCGATGAAGAGGATGCCGTGCGCCTCGCCAACGACACCGAGTTCGGCTTGATCAGCTACGTCTTCACGACCGATCTCGCCCGCGGCCAGCGCATGATCGACAAACTGCAGACCGGCATGATGGGCCTGAACACCGGCGTCGTCTCCAACGCGGCCGCGCCGTTCGGCGGTGTCAAGCAGTCCGGTCTCGGTCGCGAGGGCGGCCTCGAGGGCATCCAGGAGTACCTGTCGACGAAATACACGCTCACGCCCGTGTCCTAGCCGGCACGCGTAACGAGCGATGCCGCAACCCGCGCGCAGAATCGCGACCGGGTGCATCCGCTATGCGTTCGAGGCGAGAACTAGCAGGTTAGGTGATTTTCGTCGGGGAGGGCCGCAGCCGGCGACGTCGGGTTTGCTGCTGTGGCCCCTGCTGCGTGGTGAAGCTGCTGCCGAGTCGAAGGAAACTCACTATGCTGGTGGGCGCGGAGGTCGACACCGAAACGGTGCCGCAGCCGCGCCCCTGCCCGGTTCGAGTTTTGGCCCGAAGGACCCACCCCGACGTGAGCGCACCCATCGACGATGACGCAGCCCTGGCCGGCGCCTTTCAGGACGGCGATGAGCGGGCCCTGGCTGCCGCCTACGCCCGCTGGTCGTCGCTGGTCTTCACGATCGCCGTGCGCTCCCTCGCCAACGCGGCTGATGCCGAAGACGTCACCCAGAAGGTGTTCATCGCAGCCTGGCGCGGCCGTGCCGGGTTCGACCCGGCCCGATCCCGGCTGCCGGCCTGGCTGACCGGCATCACCCGGCACGTGATCGCCGACACCCACGAGGCGCGCAATCGACAACGGCGCATCGAGCAAGCGCTCGCCGCGACCGTACCCGCACACCGTGTCGACGACAGCATCAGCGTGGTCAACCGGGTACTGGTCGGCGACGAAATCGACCGGCTCGAGCCGGTCCCGCGCCAGGTGATGCGCCTGGCCTTCTTCGACGATCTCACCCAGGTGCAAATCGCCGACAGCCTCGGACTGCCGCTCGGCACCGTCAAGAGCCACATGCGCCGCAGCCTGACCCGGCTGCGCACCCGGCTGGAGGTGTCCGATGATTCCTACTGACCGCGCCCACCTCGACCGCACCCACATCGTCACCGATGACCTGCACCTGCACGCCCTGGCCGAACTCGACGTGAGCGATGCAGAACGCGTCCACCTCGCGGCCTGCGCCAAGTGTGCGGGCGAGTACCTGGCCCTGCGGCAGGTCGTGCAACTCGGTCGAGCGGCCAGGCCCGACCGTCTGCTCACGCCGCCCGAGGAGGTCTGGGCGAGCATCCACGCCGAACTCGCACTGAGCGACGCCGTACGCACACCGCCGCTGCCCCCGCCGCTTTCTTACCCGACGGACGCCGCGGCCGAGCCGCACGCATCCGCTGGCAAACGCGGCGAACCGGCCGCTTTCTCACCGGTTCGCCAGTTTCCTCATCTCCGGTGGGTGCTGGTCGCGGCGGCCGTCGGCCTGGTCGGGCTGGCCGGTGGCATCGCCATCGGCGTGGCGACCACCACCGGAGGCGCTGAGCGGGTTATGGCCGAAGCCACCCTCGGTGCACTGCCTGGCTGGACCGCGAGCGGATTGGCCAGGGTCGAAGAATCCGTCGACGGTCAGCGCTCGGTCGTCGTCGACCTCGACGCGCCGGCCGGCGCAAGCCTGCGCGAGGTCTGGCTGCTGAAAGCGGATGCCTCCGGCCTGGTCAGTCTCGGATTTCTGGACGGGTCCACCGGCCGTTTCACCGTTCCCGCCGGCGTCGACCTAGACCAGTACCCGCTCGTCGATGTGTCGGCCGAACCCGCCGACGGCGACCCGGCGCACTCCGGCGACTCGATCGTGCGCGGCGAACTGCTCGCGGGTTACTGAGAATTACTCACTGTCGGTGCATCCGAATCCCGCGGGGGCGGGGAAGGTGTTACCAAGGGAGGTAAGCCGCCTTCCGTAACGACCCATGGAGGTAGCAATGCGCAAGTCCATCGCCGTCGGAATATCCGCCGGCCTCCTCGTAGCTTTCGCCGGGCTCGCGCCGGCGCAGGCGGCCGTACCCGCGGCATCCACCTCGCCGGGCACCGGATCGGTGTCGGTGCTGCATGCCATCCCCGGCCTCACCCTCGACATCTCGGTCGACGGCCGCGTGGTCGTCGACGACTTCGAGCCGGGCACCCTGCTCGGGCCGTTGAAGATTGCGGCCGGCACGCACACCGTCGACATCTCCGCGTCGAACCCCCTCGAACTCGGCGGCAGCGCCAATGGCTCACCGTTGGTCGGCCTCGCACTGAGTGGTTCGAGCACCGTGACCGTCACGGCGAATCGCAGCTTCACGGCCGTCGCCCACCTGACTGACGCCGGTATACCCACCGCAACGCTGTTCAACGACAACACCGCGCCGCTGGCTGCCGGGCAGGGCCGCCTCACCGTGCGCCATGTCGCGGCCGCTCCCGCCGTGGACGTGCTCGCGAACGGCGCCGTCGCCGTCGCCGGCCTGACCAATCCGTCGGAGGCTGTGCTCGACCTGCCGGTCGGCACGATCAGCGCCGTCGTCGCTGCGGCCGGAACGACCGCGCCGCTGCTCGGCCCGGCCGATGTCATGATCGCCCCGCGCACCAACACCATCGTCTACGCCTGGGGCAGCCTAGCTGAGGGTGACCTGGCCCTGTTCGTACAGACGGTGCGCACGCGGGCCGCCGCGTCGGCATCCGTTTCGGTGCTGCATGCCATCCCCGGCGTCGTGGTCGATGTGTACGTCGATGACAAACTGGTCATCGACGACTTCGAGCCCGGCACCCTCACGAAGACGTTCCGCATCGCGGCCGGCACCTACACCCTCGCCATCACGGCAGCGGATGCCGCCGACGCGAGCGCCCCCGTGATCGGCCCGGTCGACCTCGCGGTCGCTTCCGGACTGAACTACACCGCGGTTGCCCACCTGAGCGAGGCCGGAGTTCCGACCGCCGCGCTGTTCACCAACGACACGTCCGCACCCGGTGACGGCCAGGGCCGCCTGACCGTGCGCCACGTTGCTGCCGCCCCGGCCGTCGACGTGCTCGCCAACGGCGCCCCCGCCATCACTGGCCTGACCAACCCCAACGAATCCCTGCTCGTGCTGCCGGTCGGCACCATCTCGGCAGCGGTTGCCGCTGCCGGAACCACGGCGGCGCTGATCGGGCCGGCCGACGTCGACATCGCCTCGAGCACGAACACCATCGTGTACGCCTGGGGCAGCCTCGCCGACGGCACGCTCGCCCTGGCCGTGCAGACGGTGCCCACTAAGAAGTAGTTCTACCTCCGCTGCGCCAGTTCGAGCCACCGTGGCGCATAACTCCTGCAATCTGCGGCGTGTAGCCGTTCGCCCCTCGGAAATTCGGGGGTCGAACGGCCTCGATTGGCAAATTGCAGGAGTTAGGCGCGAAGTGGCCCGGGCCGGGAGACCGAGCGCCCGGGCGAGGGGCGGCGTCCGGGTGGCTGGTTAGACTTTGCGGATGCCCCTGATCGCGATCGACGACCTGAGCGACCCGCGACTGGTCGACTATGCCCACCTCACCGATGTGGCGCTGAAGAAGGCCCGCGGCACCGAGCACGGACTCTACATCGCCGAATCGGCGCTCGTGCTGGAACGGGCTTTACGTGCCGGGCATGTTCCGCGGTCGGTGCTCGCGCTCGGCAATACGGCCGACGAGGCACTCTCGGTGCTCGGCCACTACGCGGCCGAGGTTCCCGTGTTCGTGGGCCCGGGAGAAATGCTCGCCGAACTCACCGGGTACATTCTGCACCGCGGCCTGATTGCCTCGATGCACCGGCCTGAGCTGCCGAACGCCGACACATTGCTGGCCGGTGCGCGCCGCATCGTCATTATCGAAAACGTGTCAGACCCCACCAACGTCGGCGCCATCTTTCGCTCCGCCGGCGCGATCGGAGCGGATGCCATTCTAGTCACGCCCCGCTGCTCAGACCCGTTCTACCGCCGGGCCATCCGGGTGTCCATGGGCACCGTGCTGCAGGTGCCGTGGACCCGTGTCGGTGACTGGACGACAACCCGCGCCCTGCTCACCCGGCACGGTTTTCACGTCGCCGCTCTCGCCCTGACCCCGGGTGCGGTCAGCCTGCGCGACTTCGACGGCACCGGGCATGAACGCCTGGCACTGCTGCTCGGCGCCGAAGGCGAGGGGCTCACATCCGAGGCGCTCACATCGTCGGACAGTGTTGTGCAGATTCCGATGAAGCACGGCATCGACTCGCTCAACGTCGCCGCGGCGAGTGCAGTGGCCATGTGGGCGCTCTCCGGGTAACCGAACACAGCGCCCGCTGAGGGCGCCCCGCCGGGCCTAGGCTGTGGTCATGAGCAATGAAGCTGTCATCGTGGATGTTTTGCGTACCCCGTCGGGCCGGGGCAAACCGGGGGGCGCTCTCGATGGCATTCATCCGACCGACCTCCTGGCCACTGTGCTGCGCGAACTGGTCGGCCGCAACAACCTCGACCCGGCGCTCGTTGACGACGTGATCGGAGGCTGCGTCAGCCAGGTCGGCGAGCAGAGCACCAACGTCACCCGCACCGCTCTGCTCAGCGCCGGGTTCCCCGACACCGTCCCCGGCACCACGATCGACCGGCAGTGCGGATCCAGCCAGCAGGCAACCGCCTTCGCCGCCCAGGCCGTCATGAGCGGCAGCGCTGACATCGTCATTGCCTGTGGCGTCGAGTCAATGAGCCGGGTTCCGCTCGGGTCATCGGCCGGCGGGCAGGACCCTTTCGGCACGCTCATGCATGCGCGCTACCCCGACGGCCTCGTCAACCAGGGCGTCTCCGCCGAGCTCATCAACCAAAAATGGAACCTCGGCCGCGACGCCCTCGACAATTACGCGGCACGCTCCCACCGGCTCGCCGCTGCGGCGACCGAACGGGGCGATTTCTCCGGTGAAATCGTGACCGTCACCCGGCCGGACGGCCGCGTGGTCAGCGAGGACGAGACCATTCGCGCCGGCACGTCGCACGCCTCGCTGGGCGGCCTGCGCCCCGCCTTTCGCACCGATGCCCTCGCCGCCCGGTTTCCGAATCTCGGCTGGCATGTCACGGCCGGCAACTCCTCGCCGCTGACCGACGGCGCCTCAGCGACCCTGATCATGAGCGCCAAGCGGGCGGCCCAGCTCGGTCTCAACGCCCGCGCCCGGTTTCACAGTTTCACCGTGTTAGGAAGTGACCCGCTGCTCATGCTGACCGGCGTGATTCCGGCGACCCAGCGCATCCTCTCTCGGGCTGGCCTGAATATCGACGACATCGACGCCTACGAGATCAACGAAGCCTTCGCGAGTGTGCCGCTGGCGTGGCTGCGCGAGCTTCACGCCGACCCCGATTGCCTCAACCCGCGGGGCGGCGCCATCGCCCTCGGCCACGCGCTCGGTTCCTCGGGCACCCGTCTGCTCGGTACCCTGCTCAACCACCTGGAAATGACCGGTGGCCGGTGGGGCCTGCAGGCCATGTGCGAGGGCGGCGGCATGGCCAACGCCACCCTGATCGAGAGGATTTAGTGAATATAAACGGATGCTCCGCCCTCATCACCGGAGGCGCCTCCGGCCTCGGCCTGGCCTGCGTTCGCACCCTGCACGAAGCCGGGGCATCCGTGGTGTTGCTGGATCTGCCTGGCGCTCCCGGGGAGGAGATCGCCGCGTCGCTTTGCGACAGGGCCCGGTTCGTCGCAGGTGATGTGACGAGCGCTGGCGACGTGCAGACCGCCGTCGACACCGCGATGGCGTTGAGCCCGCTCCGTATCGTGGTCAATTGCGCCGGCATCGCGCCCGGGGCTCGCACGGTGGGCCGCGACGGGCCGCTGCCGCTTGAAGACTTCGAGCGCGCCATTCGCATCAACCTTGTGGGTACGTTCAACGTCGTGCGACTGGCCGCCGCGGCGATGCAGCGCACCGAACCCGTGGGTGACCCACACCGCCAAGGCGGCGCCGAACGCGGCGTCATCGTCAACACGGCATCGGTCGCCGCGTTTGACGGGCAGATCGGGCAGGCGGCCTACGCTGCGTCCAAGGGTGGCGTCGCCGCGATGACCCTTCCGCTCGCCCGCGAATTTGCGCAGAGCCTGATTCGAGTCGTATCGATTGCGCCCGGCATCTTTGACACCCCCATGCTGCAGGGGCTGCCGCAGTCGGTGCGGGACTCCCTGGGCGCCCAGGTGCCACACCCGTCCCGGCTCGGAGACCCGAAGGAGTTCGCATTCCTGGTTCGGCATATCATTGAAAATCCCATGCTCAACGGAGAAACTATCCGTCTCGACGGGGCCATTAGGATGCAGCCGAAGTAGGGTTATTTCGTGGAGGTAGCGAGTCATCAGGGGAGCAAATCGCATGGCAGTCATCTTCGGCACCTCGTTCTCGCCGGGTTCGCCTGCGGCATCCTCGCTGTTCTCCACCTCGTCTGGGCAAACTTAGCCGTTCCGTTGCCGCTGTTCACCAGCCCGCCCAGCCGGCCGCGGGCATCCGTTCTACTGAACGTCGACGCCGTCGCTCTCGTGATCTGGGGGGCAACGTCATGACGCCGCAGCTCGGCGCCTGGGCCTTCGCGCTGCTCATCGTCGCCGTGCTGGTTCCATTCCTCGTGATTCGTGCCTGGCACAATCGCCGGGTAGCCGCAGCGCCCTGACCGGCTAAGACGGCTGCTGCTGCGTGATGCAGTGGATGCCGCCGCCGCGCGCGAACAGCGGCCGCGCGTCGACCGACACCACCCGTCGCCCCGGGTAGGCGGCTGCGAGAACCTCGCGGGCTGCTGCGTCGGTGCGCTCCTCGCCGAAACTGCAGGCAATGACGCCGCCGTTGACGACGAGATGGTTTACATAGTTGTAGTCCACGAACCCCTCATCGTCGCGCAGCACGGCTGGCGCCGGCAGATCGATGATCGTGAACGGTCGCCCGGCTGCATCGTGCGCGTCGGCCAAGAGTGCTCGAAATTCCCGGGTAAGCGCGTAGTCGGGATGCCCCGAATCGTTCTGCGCGTGCAGCAGAATCGTGCCGGGCGACGGCATCGCGGCGACCATGTCGATGTGACCGCGGGTGCCGAACCGCGCCTGGTCGCGGGTTAGGCCGCGCGGCAGCCAGACCACGTGTTCGGCACCGATCGTGCGGCGCAATTCAGCCTCGACCGAGGCCCGCGTGGCGCGGGGATTGCGCCCGGGGTCGAGCTGCACGCTTTTCGTCGCGAGAACCGTACCCGCACCGTCGACGTGGATTCCGCCGCCCTCGTTCACGAGGTGTGACGAGACGACAGCGGCACCGGCGGCATCCGCTACGAAACGGCCGATCGAGGCATCTTTGTCCCAGCTGGCCCAGTCCTGCGCGCCCCAGCCATTGAAGGTCCAGTCAATGGCGCCGAGGCGGCCTGCGTCATCGTGCACAAAGCTCGGGCCGATATCGCGCATCCAGCTGTCGTTCAGCGCGGCCTCGACAACCTCGATGCCGCTCCCCAGATAGTGGGCGGCGTCGGCGCGAGCAGCCGGGTCGACGACCATCGTCACCGGCTCGAAGTCGGCCACGGCGTGCGCCACGGCGGCCCAGGCACGTCGTGCCTCGTGCGCCGACTCCGCGCTGTCGCCGAGGGTGTAGTCGGCGGCTGGAAACGCCATCCAGACCCGGTCCTGCGGCGCGGTTTCGGCCGGCATCCGCCAGGTCATGCGCCCGGCCTGCCAAACGGATGCGCTGGGTCGACGGCCGCCGTCAGCCGCGCGTAACTGCCCGGGCGGCGGGTGGCCAGAAACGGGAACAGGCTGAGCCACTCCACGCGCTGGGCCAGGTCGAGATCCGCCACGAGCGCCACGGACTCCCCGCGCGGCGCCTCGACGAGCACCCGTCCGAACGGGTCGGAGATGAACGACGAGCCGTAGAACGTGAGGTCACCCTCGTCGCCGTGCCGGTTTGGCACGACCATGAAAAGTCCGCTCGTAATGCCGTTAGCCACGATGACCTGCTGCCAGATCGGCTGGGTGTCGAAGTCTGGAAAGAGGGGTTCGGATCCGATCGCGGTGGGATAGGCCAGAATCTCTGCTCCGCCGAGCGCGTACAGCCGGGAAACCTCGGGAAACCACTCGTCCCAGCAGGTCGGCAGGCCGAGGCGTGCGCCCGCCGCGGTGTAGACCGGGTAGGCGTCTTCGGCGGGCCCCGGCCGAAAGTAGGTGTCCTCGTAGTAGCCGGCGGTGACCGGGATGTGCATTTTGCGGGTGCGGCCGAGCAGCTCACCGGTCGGCGACACCAGGATGGCCGTGTTGTACCCGCGCGGGTCGTCGGGGGCGTCGGTTTCAGCCGGCTGTTCAAAGAGTGACGCGTGCACGATGACATTGTGCAGTCGCGCCTGGGCGGCCGCGAAGGCGAAGGTCGGGCCGTCCCGGAGCGGCTCGGCGTCCGCTTTGGGAATTCCGGTGGCACGCACATTCCCGGGATACTTGCTGAGGGTGAGCTCGGGCAGAAAAACGATGCGGGCACCGGCCTCGGCGACCAGACGGATGCCCTCGGTCAGCTCGGCCCGCAGCGTCACCTCATCAGCGTGCCAGCGATGCTGCACGAGGCCGACGCGCAGGGGAGCGCGGTCGGGCTGATGCACCCGAGTGGGCGAGGCGGGGCTGGTCGGGGCCGTAATCAGGCGCATGCTGTTCTCCTGAGGTTCTGGGCGATCAACTATCTGCTTCAAACTATATGGTCCGGCTACTCCGCCGCGTGCGCCTCCAAAAACGCGTACACCTCGGAGTCGTCAACGCCGGGAAAGGTTCCAGACGGCAGCGGCGACAGGACGTGCGCGTGCAGCCGCGCGCTTGGCCAGGCCCGTCCCGCCCACCGGGCGGCAGCATCCGAGTTGGGGCGCCGGCAGCATGACTCGTCTGGGCAGCGCGACACCGTGCGCTGCGTGGTCTCTCGTCCGCGAAACCACTTCGCCTGCGCAAACGGTACGCCGACGCTGATCGAGAACTCACCGGCGTCCGTTGACCCGGTCTGGGTGGCCGACCAGTACGTGCCGGCCGGGGTGTCGGTGTATTGGTAGTACTCGGTAGTGCGGTTGGTGTGGGTGAAGGCACTGCGGGCGCTCCACTGCTTGCAGACGTACTGTCCCTCAATCGACCCGGTGACGTCCACCGGAAACGGCAGGTCGTCATTTTCGTACCCCTTCTGCAGGGCGCCGTCCCCGTTGACCCGCAGAAAATGCAGCGTCATATCCAGGTGGGACGTCGCGAGGTTGGTCAACCGCAAAGCCGCCGCCTCGTGGGTGACGCCGAAGGCGTCACGAAAGTCTTCCACGGCCAACTCGCGCTCCTGCTTGGCATGGGAAAGAAAAGCAACGGATGCATCGCGCGGCATCAAACAGGCCGCCGCGAAGTAGTTGATCTCGAGTCGCTGCCAGAGGAATTCGGCGTAGCTGCGGGGCCGTTCGTGCCCGAGCAGCCGATGGCCCATCGCCTGCAACGCCATCGAACGCAGCCCGTGGCCGCCGGGAATCGAGGCCGGCGGCAGGTAGATGCGCCCGTTGGCGAGGTCGGTGACTGACCGGGTGGAGGCCGGCAGATCATTCACATAGATCAGGCTGAAGCCGAGCTGATCGGCCATGACACTGACCTCGCGGTGGGTGAGGGCACCCGACACGTGCCCGCTGGCGCGCACCCGCTCCTCGACGAGCTCCTCGATCTCGGGCATGTAGTTGCCCTGTTCGCGCATCCGCTCACGCAATTCGGTATTGGCGCGCCGCGCCTCCTCCGGCGTCGCGATGGCTTCGCTGGCCCGGCGGGACAGTTCGCGGTGCAGGCCGAGGAGCGACTCGATGGCCGGCAGCGGCATCCCCTTCGTGACTTTCACCATGGGCAGTCCCAGCGCTTTGTACAGCGGGTTTTTCTGCGCCCGATCCAGTTCGATCTCAAGGGCCGCCCGGTTATTTGGTGCTTCCCGGCGGAGCAGTTCGGCCAGGTCGACGGACAGGGCCGTCGCAAGCTCCTGCAGGGTGGAGAGTTTTGGTTCGCGACGGCCGTTCTCGATCAGTGACAGCTGGCTGCCGGCGAGGCTGACGCGCTCACCGAGTTGGTCGAGGGTTAGGCCGCGTTCGCTTCGAAAATGACGGATGCGATGGCCGAGGGTGATCAGATCGGAAGCTTGAGGTGCCATTCCTTAACGATATCTAAAGAACAGTGGTTTTTAACTCGCAATATCGCGGTTTCTCTTCTGGAGAGGGGGCCATCCTTGATTTGTAGCCAAAATTATGGCCGTACGCAACGCCACGTGAGCAACGCAGCCCGGCGTTCCACAACTTTGCACCTACCCGAGCAGAATAGAAAGGCCAGACGATGACCCTCACCAACTCTTCCCGCCAGACCACCGGGGACGCCGACTCGGCCCGCACGGGTAGCACCGACCCCAACCTGCAGGCCTGGGTCGACGAGATCGCGCGCCTGACCCAGCCCGACGCGATCGTCTGGTGCGACGGCTCCAAGCGCGAGGCCAACGAGCTGTCCAAACTGCTCGTCGCCTCCGGCCAGCTCATCCGGCTGAACCCGGAATGGCGCCCCAACAGCTTTCTCGCTCGCACCAATCCGAAGGACGTCGCCCGCGTCGAGAACCGCACCTTCATCTGCTCCAACGAGGAAGCGGATGCCGGCCCCACCAACAACTGGGCCGAACCGTCCGCCATGCGCGCCGAACTGCGCGGTGTCTTCGCCGGCTGCATGCGCGGACGCACCATGTACATTGTGCCGTTCTCGATGGGCCCGCTTGGCGGCCCCATCTCGCAGCTCGGCGTCGAGATCACCGACTCTCCCTATGTCGTACTCAACATGGGCATCATGACGCGCATGGGCGAGACCGTGCTGACCATGATCGAAGCGGGCGAACCGTGGGTGCACACCGTGCACAGCGTCGGCTACCCGCTCGTCGACCAGTCGGGCATCACTCGCCCTGAGGTGGAATGGCCCTGCAACGACGACAAGTACATCGTGCAGTTCCCCGACACCCGCGAGGTCTGGTCCTACGGTTCCGGCTACGGCGGAAACGCCCTGCTGTCGAAGAAGTCGTTTGCTCTGCGCATTGCGTCGGTCATGGGCCGTGACGAGGGCTGGCTGGCCGAGCACATGCTGCTCATCAAACTGATCTCGCCCGAGGGCGGCGTGTTCCACATGGCGGCCGCGTTCCCCTCGGCCTGCGGTAAGACGAACCTGTCGATGCTGCGCCCGACCATCCCCGGTTGGAAGGTCGAAACCATCGGCGACGACATCGCCTGGCTGCGCCAGGGCGAAGACGGTCGTCTCTGGGCGATCAATCCTGAGGCCGGCTTCTTTGGAGTCGCCCCCGGAACCGGTGAAACCACCAACCCGACCGCCGTCTCCACCATGTGGGGCAACACCATCTTCACCAACGTCGCCCTGCGCGACGACGGAGACGTCTGGTGGGAAGGCCTCACCGACAAGGCTCCCGACCACCTGATCGACTGGCAGGGCAAAGACTGGACGCCCGACTCCGGTCGTACCGCAGCCCACCCCAACTCGCGCTTCACCGTTGCAGCCGCTCAGTGCCCGTCCATCGCCGACGACTGGGAAGCCGCTGGCGGCGTGCCGATCGACGCCATCGTCTTCGGTGGTCGTCGGGCCACCAACGTTCCGCTGGTGGCGCAGGCCCGCAGCTGGAAGCACGGCGTTTTCATGGGTGCCACGATCTCATCCGAGAAGACCGCAGCCGCTGACGGTATCGTCGGCGAGCTGCGTCGCGACCCGTTCGCGATGCTCCCGTTCTGTGGGTACAACATGGCCGACTACTGGGGTCACTGGCTCAAGGTTGGCAAGGAACTCGGCACCAACGCCCCGGCGATCTTCCAGGTCAATTGGTTCCGTAAGGGCCCGAATGGCGGCTTCACCTGGCCTGGATTCGGCGAGAACTCGCGGGTCCTCGAATGGATGATTCGCCGCATCCAAGGCACAGCCGACGCCATCGACACTCCGATCGGGCTGCTGCCGGCCGAGGACGGTCTGAACCTCGACGGTCTCGACCTGTCGAAGGAAGCCGTTGACTCGCTGTTCGCGATCGACCAGACCAGCTGGCTCGCCGAGTGCGACCTCACCGAGGAGTACTTCGACAAGTTCGGCGATAAGGTGCCGCCAGCACTGCGCGCCGAACTCGCGAGCGTGCGCTACCACCTGAAGGACTAGTTTCGTACCGCGCAAATGGCCTCGTCACCTCCCGTGGCGGGGCCATTCGCGTCGTGCCAGCTGCTGACTCTGCGCTATCGGCGTACGTAACGCCGGTAGATTTCGCGACACGCCGTCACCTCAGTGCCGTTTGCCCGGCGTGTCGCACATTGACCGGCAATAGTACTGGCAGGCCGCGCTAGACGAGCAGCTGGTGCTTGGCGAGATCCCGGTAGAGCGGGGTCGAGACGACGAGCTCGGAGTGGGTGCCGACGCCGACCACCTCGCCGTGGTCGAGCACCACGATCTGGTCGCTGTCGACCACGGTCGACAGACGGTGCGCGATCACGATGAGCGTGCGATCGGCCGCGACGGCGTCGATGGCCTCCCGCATCATCTGCTCGTTCTTGCCGTCGAGGCTCGACGTGGATTCGTCGAGCAGCAGAATCGGCGGAGCCGCGAGCAGCGCCCGGGCGATTGCAAGCCGCTGGCGTTCGCCGCCGGAGAGTTTCACGCCCGATTCGCCGACAGCAGCTCCGAGCCCTGCCGGGTCGCGTTCGAGTACCTCGCCCAGGTTGACTGCGTGCAGCACCTTGATGCACTCGTCATCGGTGGCGTCAGGAGTTGCCAGGGTGAGGTTGTCGCGCAGCGATCCCGCCAGTACCGGGGCATCCTGCTCGACGTAACCGATCTGCGAGCGGAGCGCCGTGCGATCCAGCGAGCGGATGTCCAGCCCGCCGAGCCGCACAGTGCCATCGGTGACGTCGTAGAACCGTTCGATCAGGGCGAGGATCGTGCTCTTACCGGCACCGCTGGGCCCGACGAGCGCCGTGCGCAGCCCGCGCGGGGCATTGAAGGAGACTCCTTTGAGTACCGAACGGGCTTCGGCGGCGCCTGCGGGGGCGGCGGAAGTGACCGAGCCGGCAGCATCCGTTGTCGCTGGGCTGTCAGGATCTGCTTCGGCGTCAACCTCGACCGGCGCCGCAGCATACCCAAAGTGCACATCCTCGAAGCTGATTGCGGCCGCCTCGGGGCGAACTTTTTCGTTCGCGGCGCCAACCGTCATGGCGAGTGGAGCGATGTCGCGGTCGAACTGGTCCTCGGCGGGCAGATCGATGATTTCCTGGATGCGGCCGAGCGCGCCGAGCGCGGAGTTGACCGAGGTGATCGCGCCGAAGAACTGGCCGAGCGGCATGATCATCATGAAGAGAAAGAGAATGAACGCGACCAGATCGGCAATGGTGATGGCGTCGCTCGCGACCCGAAAACCGCCGACGCCGAGCACCACGAGAAAGGAGACCTGCATTGCAATGCCGGCGATCGGCACGACGAGGGCGCTGATCTTGGCGACCTTGATCCCCATGCGCCAGGCTCCGCGGGCATCCTCGTCGATCACGGCAACTTCACGTTCGGTTGCATTGGCGGCCCGGACGGTGCGGATGGCGCTGATCGCGCGTTCGACGCTGGCCGCGAGGTCGCCGACCTTGACCTGCGCGGCTGTGCTCGCGGTGCGAATGCGACGCGAGAGCAGGATAACGGTGACCACCGACACCGCGATGACGAGCACGGTCAGGCCGAGCAATACCGGGTCGATGATGAGCATTGCCACGAGCGCACCGATAAAGGTGAGCGATCCGCCGATGGCTTCGACCAGGCCCTGCGTGAGCACCGCACGCAACAGGGTGGTGTCGCTGCCGACGCGAGAGACGAGGTCTCCGGTGCGACGTGTGTCGAACTCGCTGATCGGCAGGCGCAGCAGGCGCCCGACCAGTTTGCGGCGGCTCGAGAGCACAACCCCCTCGCCGGTGCGCTGCAACAGATAATGCTGGTAGCCGCTGATCAAACCCGAAATGACTACGAGGGCGATCAGCAGGCCGACGAGGGATCCGAGCGGATCGCCAACCTGCACGATCGTAATGACTCGGCTGACGAGCAGAGGCTGGGCCAGGCTCGCGGCAGCGCCGAGCACGCTCAGCACGATGACGACGCTGAGCACCTTTTTGTGCTCGAACAGGTAGGGCAGCAACTGGCTGAACGTCGCTCTCGGCCCGGTGGGGGCTGGGCGACCGCGTCGGCCGCGCGGCGGCTTGACTGCGGTGGGAGAAGCGGAGGCAGCGGAGGTTTCGGGCGCACGGGTAGCGGAAGTCACTCGTAAATCTTAACCGCCGCAGATGCGAACCATGCCCACTGGAGCGGGGGCGGTCTAGGTTAGAACTGTGCCAGCGCCTGTCATCGCCACCCAGAATCTCGTCAAGAGTTATCCCGTCAAAAATTCGAAGGATTTCGTCGCTGTCGACGGCATCAGTTTTGAGGTCGCGCCGGGGGAGTCCTTCGGGCTGCTCGGGCCCAATGGCGCAGGCAAGTCCACGACGATGCGCATGATCGGCGCGGTCTCCACCCGCACCAGCGGTGACCTCGACGTGCTCGGTCTCGACCCCAATCGCTACGGTCCCGAGATTCGCTCGCAGCTCGGCGTCGTGCCGCAGGAAAACAACCTCGACCTGGAACTGAAGGTGCGCGAGAACCTGCTGGTTTACGGCCGCTACTTCGGGCTGCCACGCGCCCGCGTCGCCCGCCGCGCCGACGAACTGCTCGAATTCGCCCAACTTGCCGACAAAGCCGGCGCCAAGGTTGACGACCTCTCTGGCGGTATGAAACGCCGCCTCACTATCGCGAGGGCCCTCATCAACGACCCGCGCATCCTGCTGCTCGACGAACCGACGACCGGCCTCGACCCGCAGGCGCGCCACATTCTGTGGGACCGCTTATTCCGCCTCAAGGAACAGGGCACGACTCTGCTTCTCACCACCCACTACATGGACGAAGCCGAACAACTCTGCGACCGCCTCGTCGTCGTCGATAAGGGTCGCATCATGGCCGAGGGTTCGCCGGCCGACCTCATTCGCCGCTATTCCTCGCGTGAAGTACTCGAAGTGCGCTTCGGTTCTACCCAGAATGCCGAGGTCGCCGGTCGCATCCAGGGCTACGGTGAGCGGGTCGACGTGCTGCCCGACCGCATCCTGGTCTACAGCGACAGCGGTGAATACGAATTAGAACGGATGTCCGCGGCCGGCCTTCACCCGATCACCAGCCTCGTACGCCGCGCAAGCCTTGAAGACGTGTTCCTGCGTCTCACCGGCCGGAATTTGATCGAATGAGCAACTTTCAGCACGGCGTGAGCGACAGCATCCGCTCACAGACTCTGGCCGCGGCCGTCGCGGCGGCGGCGCGCACCCGGCGTTATGGCTCCTGGTACGTGGCCGAGCACCGGTTCCGGGTGATGCGGTCGTATACCCAGACCGTGCTCTTCACCGCGGTCGGCAGCCCGCTCGTCTACCTTTATGCGATGGGCGTCGGCCTGGCCAGCCTGGTGGACGGCAATCTCGGGAATGACGCCGTCACCGGGGTGAGCTATCTCGCTTTTTTGGCGCCGGCGCTGCTGGCGAGCAGTGCGATCGCCGTGGCCGCTGAGGAGTTCACCTACCCGATCATGCTCGGTTTCAAGTGGAACCCGACCTTTTTCGGTATGAACGCGAGTTCCATACAACCCGGCCAGATCATCAACGGCATCGTCATCTCGGTCGCCGCGCGCATGCTGCTCACCTGCACAATTTTCTACATCTTTATGCTGGCCTTCGGGGCAGTACCCGGTGCGCTCGGATTCGTGGCCGTGCTGGTGGCGCTGCTCACCGGCCTCGCCTTCGGCGCGCTCGTCATGGCCTACACGGCCACCCTCAAGGACGACACCGGTCAGCTCGCCATGGTGCAACGCTTCGTGATTTTACCGATGACCCTGTTCTCGGGCACGTTCTTTCCGCTCGACGTGCTGCCACCGTACCTGCACTGGATCGGTTGGATCTCGCCGCTCTGGCACGGCACGGAGCTCTCTCGCGTCTTCGCCTACGGCCTGCCGGAGCCGATCTGGCTGAGTCTGGTGCACGTGCTCTACCTCGCCGCCCTGTTGACCATCGGCTGGATCTGGGCGCGCCGTATTACCGTGCGCCGGTTGAACAAATGACCGGGCCGCAGCTCTCCCCGTCGACGATCGCGGCATCCGCTCGCTCGCCCCGACCATTTGGCAGTCTGTATGTCGGCAACGCGCGCAGTGTGATGGCGCGCGGCTGGCGGGCCACACGCAGCACTAATTCGCTCGTGGTGGTCAGCGGATTCGTCGAGCCCATCTTTTACCTGTTGTCAATGGGCCTCGGCCTCGGAGCCCTGATCGGCCAGGTGCAGACCGCTGACGGCACTCAGGTGACCTACGCGGCGTTCATTGCTCCGGCCCTGCTCGCCGTCGCCGCGATGAACGGTGCGATCTACGATTCAACCTGGAACGTGTTCTTTAAAATGCAGTTCGCCAAGCTCTACGAGGGCATGCTGTCCACGTCGCTCGGCCCGCTCGACGTAGCGCTGGGCGAGATCTCGCTCGCCCTGCTGCGCGGGCTGCTCTACGCGACCGGATTCCTGCTCGTCATGCAGGCGCTTGGACTCAATCTGTCGTGGTGGGCGCTGGTCGCATTGCCCGCGGTGCTCCTCATCGCGTTTGGTTTCGCGAGCGTGGGCATGGCGGTCACGAGCTACATGAAGACATTCCAGCAGATGGACTGGATCAACTTCGTGTTGCTGCCGATGTTTCTGTTCTCGGCTACGTTTTATCCGCTCAGCGTCTACCCGGCGGGTATCCAGTACGTGATCCAGGCATTGCCGCTCTGGCACGGCGTCGAGCTGGTGCGTGCTTTGACCACCGGGCAGATCGACCCGGGTCTGCTCTGGCACGTGCTCTACTACGTAGTGATGATCATCATCGGTCTGGTTTTGACCACGCGCCGCCTGCGCGCACTATTCCTCGACTAACGCGCGAAAGCGGGAAAATCGTTGCCGGAAGTATCTCGAGGCAACAATTTTCCCGCTCTTAAAACCAATCCGTTAGCGTTGCAGGTCGAGATCCTTGGTTTCTCGGCTCAACAGAAGCGCGATCAGTGTGATGACAGCCATGACCGAGAGATAAATGCCGACCCAGAACGGGCTTCCCTCACCGAGGGTCCACAGCCAGATGGCGATGAACGGGGCGACGGCTGCGCCGAGGATTGAACTCATGTTGTAGGCGAAAGCTGAGCCGGTGTAGCGCACGCTGGTCGGAAACAGTTCGGGCAGCAGCGCGCCCATCGGGCCGAAGGTCATCCCCATCAGCGAGAAGCCGACGATGAGAAACAGCATCACGCCGGGGAAGCCGGCGCCGAGCAGCGGCACGAACAGCGCACCGAACACGATGATGGCCAGGGTCACGATGATGAGTGTCTTACGCCGTCCGTGCTTGTCCGCCCAGGGTCCAGAGGCGAGGGTGAAGATTCCAAAGAACACGACGCCGAGAATCATCATGAGAATGAAGTTGTTGTAGCTGAAGCCGAGTCCCGGAACCAGGGCATCCGTCGCGGCCCGGCCGTAGCCGAGCGTGAACGTGGTCATCAGGTAAAACAGCACGTAGGTCGCGAGCATGATGAACGTGCCGAGGATGAGTTCGCGCCAGTTGGACTTGAACACGGCCGCGAGCGGCAGCTTCTCGACCCGGTCGGCTTTGACGACCTTGGTGAAGACTTCGCTCTCCACCAGGCGCAGACGCACCCAGAGTCCGATGATGACCATGACGGCCGAGAACAGGAACGGGATGCGCCAGGCCCATTCGAGGAACGCCTCTGAGGGACGGGTCGGGTCGGTCGACGGAAGGGCGAGGGCAAGGGCGAGAAACAGGCCGTTGGCGATGATGAAGCCGAGCGGTGCGCCGACCTGTGGGAAGGTGCCGTACCAGGCACGCTTGCCGACGGGTGCGTTCTCGGTTGCGACCAGGGCCGCGCCACTCCACTCCCCGCCGAGGGCGAAACCCTGCGCGAGACGCAGGAGGACGAGCATGAACGGCGCCCACCAGCCGATCATGTCGTAGGTCGGCAGCAGGCCGATCAAGAACGTTGCGATGCCCATCGTGAGCAGCGCGCCGACCAGGGTGGCCTTTCGTCCCTTGCGGTCACCGAAGTGGCCGAAGAACAGCGCGCCGATCGGGCGGGCGACCATGGCGGCGCCGAAGACGGCGAAGGAAGCGAGCAGCGCAGTGGTCTCGTTGCCCGTCGGAAAGAACAGGTGTGGAAAAACGAGCACGGCGGCCGTGGCGTAGACGTAGAAGTCGTAGAACTCGATGGTCGTGCCGATGAGGCTCGCCATAATGACGCGGCTCTTCGGATTGAGAGGCGTGGTCGGCGTCGAAACTGACGCTGTGGTTGTAGTCATGAGGGTGGAACGCTCCGCAAAGGTGGCTGGGCGCCGACGAAACCCGCAAGTCGATCTGACTTCCCGCGGAAGCGTTTACGCACGAATAGTGGTGTGGCCGCGTGTAGGGGACACCATCTGACTTTACCCCGGGGCTATCGCCTTCGAGACCGGTTATTTCCAGAGCACCGCAATCACGACGTTGGCGAAGGTCAGGGCGCCGATGGCCCACAGCACGAGGGACGACACGGTCGGCTTCTTGCGATTGACGATTACGAGCACGGTGATAACGATGAGAACGAGCAGCTTGATGCCGATTTTGGCGTTGTCGATGTGGCCGAGCGAGCCCATCTCGATGATGCCGACGAGCAGCAGACCGGTGACCAATTGCGTCAGTGCGCCGTGGAACATCGCGGTGACAATCGTGCCCTTGCCGGCAATGATCGGCTTGATCTGCACGAGGAAGCCACCCAGCAGCGAGGCCAAGCCGACGAAGTGCAGAATGAGCAGAATGTTGCGTAGAAGGTCCATGCGTTCAGCCTAGGGACTCAAACGCAGCCGCGGTTACCCGATGTGTCCGCGTAGCTCCTGCAGCACGAGTGCGGTGGCCAGAGCAGCGGATGCTGCCTCCGCGCCCTTGTCTTCCTTCGAACCGGGCAGTCCGGCCCGGTCGAGACCCTGTTGCTCATCGTCCAGCGTCAGCACCCCAAAGCCAACCGGCTTGCCGGTGTCGAGTGCGACCCGGGTGAGGCCATCCGTTGCCGCATTCGACACGAAATCGAAGTGGGGGGTGCCGCCGCGAATGATCACGCCGAGGGCGACGACAGCATCGGCCCCGCTGTCCAGGGCGACCTTGCAGGTGACGGGCAGTTCGAAGCTGCCCGGTACCCGCACGAGCGAGAACTCGGCGTTGCTTTCTTCAAGTACTCGGGTGGCACCGGCGATGAGACCGTCGGTGATCACGTCGTGCCAAAGACCTGCCACGATGACGACCCGCAGGCCCGCGGCGTCGACCGAGATTGTTGGTCCTGTTCCAGCCATTAGGCGATTCCATTCATGATTTCGATGTTGGAGATATGATGCCCCATCCGGTCACGTTTGGTAGCAACGTACTCCTCGTTGAACTCCCCGATGCCCACGACAAGCGGTACACGCTCGGTCACGGTGATGCCGTGCAGCTCGAGCTGGCGCACTTTTTCAGGATTGTTGGTCAGCAGTCGTACCTCGCGCAATCCCAGATCGTGCAAAATGCTTGTGGCCGCGCCATAGTCGCGGCTGTCACCGGGCAGACCCAGCGCCAGGTTGGCGTCCAGGGTGTCCATGCCGTCTTCCTGCAGTGCATAGGCCCGCAGCTTGTTGATGAGGCCGATGCCGCGGCCCTCCTGGCCGCGCAGATAGACGACCACGCCGCCCTCCGCCTGGATGATGTCGAGCGAAGCAGTCAGCTGCGGTCCGCACTCACACTTGAGCGAGCCGAAGGCTTCGCCGGTGAGGCACTCGGAGTGCACCCGCACGATGGCGCCGTCGACCGGGGTGCCCGCCACGAGAGCGACATGGTCGGCGCCGGTCGAGCGGTCCCGGTATGCGCGTACCCGGAAAGCGCCGTGCCGGGTGGGCACCGTGGTCTCTACCTCGAAGTCGACCCGTGGTGCCTCGGTGAGCGGCATGATCGTCGGTAGGGCTTCATTCGGGTGAAGCTCATTGAGGTAGCTGATCAGGTCTTTGATCGTGATCACGAGCAGACCCTCGCGCTCGCCGAGTTCGAGTAAGCCGGGGAGGCGCATCATCTCACCGTCTTCGCCGACGATTTCGGCGATCGCCGCGACGGGAACCAGACCGGCCAGTTTCATCAGGTCGACACCGGCTTCGGTATGGCCGCCGCGCTCGCGCACACCGCCGTCTTTGGCACGCAGTGGCAGGATGTGGCCGGGGCGGTGCAGGCTCGCCGGTGCCGACGCGGGGTCGGCGAGCACCCGCAGGGTGTGGGCGCGGTCAGCAGCGCTGATCCCGGTAGACAGTCGGTCGGCGGCGTCGACGCTCACCGTGTAGTTGGTGCCGAGCGGATCTTCGTTGTTCACGACCATCACCGGCAGATCGAGCCGGTCGGCAAGCTCGTTGGTCATCGGCGCGCAGATGAAACCGGAGGAGTAGCGCACGGTCCAGGCGATCCATTCCTGGGTAGCGAGCTGGGCCGAGATGATGACGTCACCCTCGTTTTCGCGGCCCTCGTCGTCGGCGACGATGACCGGTCGGCCGAGGCGCAGGGCGTCGAGTGCGGCGGGAATATCGGCGAGGCTCATGATGCGCTCCTTGGTGCGGTTGCGTTCTGGGGTTCTTTGGTCTTTGCGGCGGCGCTGAGGGCCAGCATTCGTTCAACGTGGCGGGCCAGAATGTCGGTCTCGATGTTGACGAGATCGCCGACCCGGCGCTCGCCGAGGGTCGTGGCGGCAAGGGTTTCGGGTATGAGTGACACCTCGAACCACTGGGCCTCGTCGGTGGCCGGGCTGATGTTGCTCACAGTAAGCGAGACGCCGTCGATTGCGATCGAGCCCTTGTCGACGACGAGCTTGGCAAGCTGGGCAGAGACGCTGAATCGCAGCACCCGCCAGGCGTTGCCCGGAGTAACAGCAAGTACGGTGCTCGTGCCGTCGATGTGGCCCTGCACGATGTGACCGCCGAGGCGCCCGCCGACGAGCGCTGCACGTTCGAGGTTGACCGGGGAGCCGACGTGAGCGTCGGACAGTGTCGACATGTGCAGGGTCTGCGCCATCACGTCGGCGGTGAAAGTCTCTGCGGTTCGCTCGACCACGGTGAGGCAGACCCCCGAGACGGCGATCGAGTCGCCATGGCCGGCGCCATCGACTACGAGCGCGCCACGGATGGTGAAGCGGGCGGCATCCGCTGTGTGCTCGATGCGCTCGATCTGGCCGAGCTCCTCGATTATTCCAGTGAACATGGGGTTCCTTAGGTAGTGAGGGGTCTGGCGACGATGAGAATATCGTCGCCAAGCCGATCGAGGGAATGGATGGAGAGACGGCGCTGGTCGCCGATGGTGGTCACGCCGAAATCGCCGAGAGCCAGCCGGGGGCCACCGAGGAGCGTTGGTGCGAGGTAGATGAGGTACTCGTCGACCAAGCCAGCGGCGACGAAGGCGCTCGCCACGGTAGGCCCGCCCTCGATGAACACGCTGCGCAGGCCCCGGCTGTGCAGGTCGGCCAACAGGCCAGGCAGGTCAAAGCCGTCGAAAAACAGTGGTGAGTGCGGGTGTGTGTGCACCGCAGCGGATGCCGGCAGTGCTCGTCGGCCGACGACCACGGGAATGGGCTGCCGGGCGAGGAGGTCGCCAGCGGAGTCGCGGGCAGTCAGCGCCGGGTCGTCGGCAAGCACGGTGCCGGTGCCGACCAGGATCGTGTCGTTGGCGGCACGACGCCGGTGCACGTCAACGCGTGCCGCCGCGCCCGTGATCCAACGGCTGGAGCCATCGAAAGCGGCCGCGCGACCGTCGAGGCTTGAGGCCCACTTCAGTGTGATGAAGGGGCGGCCAAGGCGGGCGGCGACAAGCCAGTCGCCGAGAAGGGCCTCGCCGTCATCCGCGAGCAGGCCACCCTCCACCGTGATTCCGGCCGTGCGCAGCCGCTTGGCACCGCCGCAGGCGTGCTCGCCGGGGTCGGTCACGGAGTAGACGACGCGTTCGACGCCGGCGTCGATGAGGGCGAGGGCGCACGGACTGGTCCGGCCGAAATGATTGCACGGTTCGAGGGTGACGACGACGGTGCTGCCGCGGGACAGGCCGGGGGCGAGCTGGGAGAGCGCATCGACTTCGGCGTGCCGGCTGCCGGCGCCGCGATGCCAGCCTTCGGCGAGCGTCTCGCCGTTGGCGTTCAGGATGACGCAGCCGACCCGTGGGTTCAAGCCGGTGGCCGGACCGCGGGCGGCGAGTTCGAGGGCACGGCGCATTGCGCTGGCCAAGATAGGGCGGTCAGGGCCGACTGCCGCGTTGTTGGTCATCCCGCCCTCATCCGTATCGGACGAGCTCCGGGGGGTGTGGGTGTACATCATGCACAAACCCGTCGGTCAACCGTAGGGGCCAACCAACTCGTGCGCCTCCCGTCCGGACTTTGACCGTCGGTGCTGGAGTTTCACCAGCTCAACCGCTGGTCCCTCGATGGTGCCGAGAAACTAGCGGGTCGCGGACTCTAACCGCCGGTTCGGAATTACGCCGACCCCGGAGCACGTGTATTGCAAGTTCTTCTTCTAGTTATAGTGCAACAGCCTGCGTGACGTGTTATTCCCGGCGACAAGCGCTGTCGTGATAATGACGTCAGGGTGCCTCGACCAACGCGCGGGCGGTGCTCTCATCGACGAATAGGTCGGTGATGAGCGACGCGGCGAGGGCGCCGCGCAGACTAGCGAGCTTGGAGCGGCCAGCCACGACGCAGATGCGGCGCGGTGTGCGGCGCAGCACGGTGAAGTCCGGGCCGGTGGACCGCTCGTTCAGAGCGATACCGTCGGCTGAACCGTCGGCGCGGTAGAACACTGTCGCCACGTCGCCGACCACGCCGGCTGCGCCGAGCGCATCGAATTCGGCCTGTTCAAGGTAGCCGCCCGCGTAGACGCGGCTGACCACGCCGGAGAAGGGAGAACCGAGACCGAATAAGGCGATGTCCATGATGGCCTGCATCTCAAGCAGGCGGCTGACGCTGCGCTCCCGCCACAATGCGTGCTTGGTCGCCGGGTCGTCGAAGAAGGCGGGCACCGGAAACTGCTGCACGTGCGCGCCGAACGCCGTGCCGAAACGGCCGAGAATTTCGCTCGCGTAACCCAGGCCGGTGGTGCGCATGTTTCCGGCACCGTTCAGTTGCACGATTTGGGAATTGTGGGTCTGTTTTGGGGTGATGTGCCGGCTGATGGCGTTCATGGTAGACCCCCAGGCGATGCCCATGGTCATGTTTGAGTCGAAATACTGTCCGAGAATCCGTGCAACCGACAGGGCGACACGCTCAAGCCGATCGACGTCACTCGCGCTGTCCGGAACCGGAACGACGTGAGCGGTGATCTGAAATCGAGCCTCGATCTGCTGCTCGAGGTGACTCGGGGCATCCAGTGGAGACTTGATCTGAATATCGACCAGGCCGGTCTCGCGCGCGTGGCTGAGCAGGCGAGAGACCGAGGAACGGGAGGTGTGCAGCTCCTGAGCGATGGCATCCATCGTGAGGTCCTGAATGTAATACAGGTGCGCGGCCGTGAGGGCGTCGCGGCTGCGATCAGACTGTGCGGGATCGGTCTCGAAGATCACGGGGCTCCTTGCACGTATGTTCAATCCAGTTGAGAAATTGTGTCGGACTGTCAGACTACAGGTATTCATACGGCTTGCCCCATGCAAATTTTGGGGCAATCCCCGAGACAAAGGTGACAACAATGTCGTTCCTCAACTCACAGACTTCGACCGCAATCGCCGATCGCCCGAGCGCCCAGGTGCTCATCATCGGTGCCGGTATCAACGGCATTGCCACCTTTCGTGATCTAGCCCTGCAGGGCGTCGATGTGGTCATCGTTGAGAAGAACGATTACGTCTCCGGAGCCTCGTCGGCCAGCTCGCACATGATTCACGGCGGCGTGCGCTACCTCGAAAATGGCGAATTTCGCCTGGTCAAGGAGTCGGTCGAGGAACGCAACGGCCTGCTCAAGATCGCGCCGCACTACGTCAAGCCATTGCAGACGACCATCCCCATCTTCTCGACCTTTTCGGGCGTGATGGCCGCGCCGCTGCGTTTCCTTACCCACAAGCAGGGCGCCAAGCACGTCGAACGCGGCGCGATGCTCATCAAAATCGGCATGATGATCTACGACGCCTTCTCCCGTGACGGCGGAACGGTACCCCGCCACGAATTCAGGGGCCGCACCAAGGCACTCGAAGCCTTGCCGCTGCTGAACCCGGGCCTGAAATACACGGCCACTTACTATGACGCCGCCATGCACGACCCCGAACGCCTCGCCCTCGATGTGCTGCGCGACGGCCTCGATGCCGGCCCGCACGCTCGTGCCGCCAACTATGTCGAAGCGGCCGGCATAACGGAAAACGGCGTGCTGCTTCGCAACAGCATCACCGGTGAAGAATTCTCCTTTCGAGCGGATATCATCGTCAACACGAGCGGGCCGTGGACCGACCTGACCAATGACGCCCTCGGCCAGCCGAGCACTTTCATGGGCGGCACCAAGGGGTCCCACGTCGTGCTCGACAATCCGGAACTGCTCGCGGCGACGGAAGGCCGAGAGATCTTCTTCGAGCACGAAGACGGCCGCATCGTGTTGATCTACCCGCTCAAGGGCCGCGTTCTCGTCGGCACCACCGACCTCGAGCACGACATCCACCAGCCCATTCGCTGCACCGAAGATGAGATCGATTACTTCTTCGATCTGGTCGCGCACGTTTTTCCAACGGTACCGGTCGATCGTTCGCACATCGTGTTCCGCTTCGCTGGCGTGCGTCCGCTACCGCGACACGACGATGAAACACCGGGTTTCGTTTCCCGTGACTACCGCATCGAGTCCCGTCCGCTGCCCCGCACCGACGCCGCTGATGGCACCCTGCTCAGCCTGGTCGGCGGCAAGTGGACCACCTTCCGCGCCCTCGCTGAGAATCTGAGCACGGACATCTTGAAACTGCTCGGCCTGCCGCGCACTGTCTCTACAGAAGGGCTCGCTATTGGTGGCGGCCGCGACTGGCCGGCCTCGGACTCCGCCCGCCTGGTTTGGGCCACAGCCCACGGCGACGAGGTGGGCACCGATCGCGCCGCAGCCCTGCTCGCCCGCTACGGCACCAGAGCGAGCGAGGTCATCGACTTTCTCATTGATCCGGCCGGTCCAGCAGATGCCCCCCTCGCGCACAACACCGACTACACGCGGCGTGAAATCGAGTTCTTGGCCGGGTTCGAGGGCGTCGTGCGGCTGAGTGACGTGCTGTTGCGCCGCACCAGCATGGCCTTCGTCGGCGCCGTGACCACTCCTCTGATCGAGGAGATCGCCCGCGTTGTCGCTCCTGTTCTCGGCTGGGATGCCGCACGCCGCGCTGAAGAAATCGAGCTGGCTCGCGCCACCCTGATGGACGTGCACGGGGTCAACCTCGCCCCGGTCGCCGAAGCCGGTGTTCTGATCGACTAACCCGCTCGGACTGACGATTATTGACAATCTGCACGAACGTGCACGAGAAACCTGCTCAGTCCGGCCCGGTCGCCGCTACGTTTTAGACAACACGCACGACAGCCGGACTCAACAACACTGTTGGGTGCGGTGAACAGCACTCCATCTGAAAGGTCAATGTGGACAATCTCGGTGTCGTCTTTATGTCAGAGGTCGTGGGAACGGCCATCCTTGTATTACTCGGCTGTGGTGTGGTGGCCAACGTCGCGCTCGCCAAGAACAAGGGCGTCGGCGGGGGCTTTCTCATGGTCACGATCGGCTGGGGCCTCGCGGTCTATGCCGGTGTGATCGCCGCCTACAACTCCGGTGCCCACCTGAACCCGGCCGTCACTCTCGGTCTCATCGCGAGTGGGACCGACACCTTCGGCTCGGGTGTTCCGGTCAACGTCGTATCGACGTTGACCTACATCGGGGCGCAGATGCTCGGCGCTATTCTCGGTGCCGTTGTGGTCTGGCTCGCCTACAAGCCGCACTTCGACCAGGAGCCGGACGCGGCAAACAAGCTCGGGGTCTTCTCGACCGGGCCGGCCATCCGCTCGTACGGGTGGAACCTTGTCACCGAGATCATCGGCACCTTCGTGCTCGTCTTCGTCGTCATCGGCTTCGGTCGCAACGGCGAGGCTGGCGGGCTCGCCGCGCTCGGCGCGCTGCCGGTGGCGCTGCTCGTGATCGCCATCGGTGCCTCACTCGGTGGGCCCACCGGGTACGCCATCAACCCTGCACGTGACCTCGGTCCCCGCATCGCGCACTTCCTGCTGCCGATCAAGGGCAAGGGCGGCAGCGACTGGTCCTACTCCTGGGTTCCGGTTCTCGGTCCTATCATCGGCGGGGTGCTCGCCGGCGCCTCATCGGGTGTGCTGCTGCCCGTCCTGGGCTAGGTCTGCCGACGTAGTCTGCGGCATCCGCTTTCGTTATCGTTTCAATACCGTATTTCTCACCTGGAACAACAAAGGAGTTACACATGGCCAAGTACATCCTCGCCATCGACCAGGGAACCACGAGCTCCCGCGCGATCATCTTCGACAAGGCCGGGTCGATTATTTCGACCGGTCAGCTTGAGCACGAACAGATTCTGCCGCAGGCCGGCTGGGTCGAACATGACCCGAAAGAGATCTGGGACAACACCCGTGAGGCCATCGGCCAAGCGCTGTCGAAGGCAAATATCACCCGCCACGACATCGAAGCCGTCGGCATCACCAACCAGCGCGAAACCGCTGTCGTCTGGGACAAGACCACCGGTGTGCCCGTCTACAACGCCATCGTCTGGCAAGACACCCGCACCCAGCCGATCGTCGACCGGTTGGCAGCGGATGGCGGCGTCGACCGGTTCAAGGCGACGGTCGGCCTACCGCTGGCCACCTATTTCTCCGGAACCAAGATCGTCTGGATCCTGGAAAACGTCGAGGGCGCCCGCGCCAAAGCGGATGCCGGCGACCTTCTGTTTGGCACCACCGACTCCTGGGTTCTCTGGAACCTGACCGGCGGCACCGAGGGAGGCGTGCACGCGACCGACGTCACCAACGCCAGCCGCACCATGTTCATGGACCTGAAAACCCTGCAGTGGGACGATGAGATCCTAGCCATCTTCAATGTGCCGAAGTCGATGCTGCCCGAGATCAAATCGTCCTCAGAAGTGTACGGCACTGCAAGCGGACACAGCCTGCTGCGCGAGGTGCCGATCGCCGGAATCCTCGGCGACCAGCAGGCCGCGACCTTCGGCCAGGCTGCCTTCGACCAAGGCGAGGCGAAGAACACCTACGGCACCGGTAACTTTTTGATCTTCAACACCGGAACCGACATCATCCACTCGAAGAACGGGCTGCTGACCACCGTGGGCTACAAGCTCGGCGACGCCCCGGTGCACTACGCGCTCGAGGGTTCGATCGCCGTCACCGGCTCGCTCGTGCAGTGGATGCGGGACCAGCTCGGCATCATCAAGAATGCCTCCGAGATCGAAGAGCTGGCCAAGACGGTCACCGACAATGGAGGAGCCTACTTCGTGCCGGCCTTCTCCGGCCTGTTCGCTCCGTACTGGAGGTCGGACGCCCGCGGAGCGCTCGTGGGGCTCACCCGCTATGTGAACAAGGGCCACATCGCCCGTGCTGCGCTTGAGGCCATCGCGTATCAGACCCGCGAGGTGCTCGATGCGGTCAACGCAGACTCCGGGGTGCCGCTGACCGAGTTGAAGGTCGACGGTGGTGCCACGGCCAACGACCTGCTCATGCAGTTCCAGGCCGACATCATCGGCGTACCCGTCGTTCGTCCGGTCGTCGCGGAGACCACCGCGCTCGGCGCCGCCTACGCGGCCGGCCTCGCGGTCGGCTTCTGGAGCGGGCTCGACGACCTCCGCGCCAACTGGCAGGAGGACTCCCGCTGGGAGCCTGCCCTGGATCCAGAGGAAGCCGCTCGTCTCTTGCGCAACTGGAAGAAAGCCGTAACGAAGACCCTCGACTGGGTAGACGACGACGTGCGGTAGACCTCACCCCTCTGAACGCCGGGCGCTTCTTCTCTGCCTGGCCGCATAACTCCTGCAATTTGCCGCGTGGAATTTTTGTAGGCCCGTGTTTTCGCGGTTCTCAACTACAACGCCTGCAATTTGCAGGAGTTATGCCCCGGTGTGCGCCCGGCGATCCGTGAATCCGGCTCGAGGGCCCTTTGGGTGACCGGCGTCACTCGGCGATGACCCGAACGCGTAACTCCTGCAAATTGATGTCGTGGTCCGGTCGACCCGCGTGTTTCCGGGCCAGATTGCGAACGGGGGCAGAGATTGCAGGAGTTACGCGCCCCACTTGTTAGGTGCGGAATGGAAGAGTAACCAAGGAAGAGTTATGCACAGGCGGCTCAAAGCGCTGTCCCCAGATTGGTTGCGGGGAGGTCACAGTGACTGGACAATGACGACGATCGTCTGCATGAACCCATTTCTCACCTCCCAGGCTGGCCAGTGCCGCATCGTCAGCCGACAGGACTTATTGAACAGCGGCATGCGACCCAAACACATCACGGCAGCAGTGCGTAGCAACACGCTCATCCGAGTGCGTCGCGATCATTATGCGTTGCCGGAAACTGACCGCCACACCCTGGAGGCGGTTCGCGTCGGTGGGCGCGAAGCGTGCGTATCGGCGGCCCGGGAGATCGGTTTTTTTGCCTTCGATTCGCAATTTACGCACGTGCACATTCCGCGGGAGGCATCCCGTCTGCGTAGCCCCCAAAGTCGGCACGTTCCGCTGGCTGCCGCGCCGCGGGACGGCGTCGAGCTGCACTGGTGGCCGCTCATCGACAGCGCGGATGGCACCGAATACTGCGTCGGGCCCCGTGACGCCCTCGCCCAGATTATCCAGTGTCAGGAACCTCGCTTCGCTTTGGCGGCGCTCGACACAGCTCTACACGAGCACAAGATTCGGCTAGCCGACCTCGATGAGATCTTCGCCCATATCCCCGATAAGCACAGCGGTCTTCGTTCCCGCATCGACGCACGAGTGGATGCAGGCCAAGAGTCCGTCGTTCGCGACTTGTTACGCTCCGCCGGGTACCGCTGCGACATCCAGGTGTACATCGACAGGGTCGGCCGGGTCGACATACTGGTTGAGGGCTGTGTAGTCGTTGAGGCGGACAGTCAGAGTCACCACAAAACCTGGGAGGAGCACATTCGCGATCGCACCCGAGATCGTTTGTTGGCAGCCCTCGGCTATGTGACACTCCGCGTGCTCTATCAGGACATCATGTTCGATCCGGAAGGCGTACTTCGGGCCCTTCAGAAGCTCGTCGACATTTGCCCGCATGGGAGCCCCCGAGTCTTCAGCATCGCCCAGGCAGCGGGCATCCGTGGCGCGTAACTCCTGCAGATTTTGCGCGAGCCGACACAGAAGCCCGCAATTCGGGCCCTCGACGAGCACAGCTGGCAATTTGCAGGAGTTATGCCCCGAGACGGGCGGCAAACAGGCCCGACAGGCTGGCGAGAGTGTCGATGCGAAGAACTCCGAGGCGGGCGGCATCGTTTGTGTCGGCCACGGCGGCAGCGGCCACGCCGGCAGCGGCGGCAGCGGATGCTCCGGCTCGGTCGAGCCAGACCCCTGTCAGCCCCGCGGCGGCCGCGCCCACGGCATCCGTGCGTAGTCGATCTCCCACGTAAACCGCCTCCTCGACCGGCACGCCGAAGAGCGCGCAGGCATGCTCGAAGATGCGGGCGTCGGGCTTGGCAAAGCCGAGCGCACCCGAGGTGACGACCTGCTCGAACCGATCGCCCAAGCCGACACGACGAATCTTATCGCCCTGAAAAACAGGGTCGCCGTTCGTGATGAGGCCAAAGCGCACCGCGGGAATCACCTCGGACAGCTCCTCGAAGCAGGGGAGCGCATCGTCGTGCAGCCGCCAACTAGAACGGTAGCTCTGGAAATACTCGTCGAACCACTGATCTGCTTCGGTGTCGGTCAGCACGATCTCGAACGAGGCGGCGAAGTCCTGGGCGCGGGCACGGCGCTGGCCGGCAAAGGTGAGGGCGCCAGCGAGGTACGAGTGATAGTGCTCCTCTTCGAGGGCATGCCAGAGCACCGTCGCCGCTGTGCGGTCGCTGGATGCGAAGGCGCCACCGACCCGGTCGAGGTGCAGCAGAATGCCGTCAGCGACCGCGGCGCGGTGCGCGAACAGGGTGTCGTCGAGGTCGAACAATACAACCCTCGGCGGCTTCATCGGGCGAGGGCCTCTGCGGGCCAACCGGGCTGCGGACTGCGGTCGTCTTCCGCGCAAAGGTGGCCCTGCCAGGAGTCGGGGTGACTTCCGTCCCGGTAGGCGGCGACGGATGGCCCCATGCCGGAATATCGAAATCCCGACTTCCACGCCGCTCGGGCTGACGCGACGTTTCCGAGCAGGCATTCCCAGTGCATCACATTGATGATTTGCGCCGCGAACGCCCAATCGGCGACGAGCCGCTGCGCCTCGGGCATGAGCCCGCGGCCACGGTGCGGGGCGCCCAGCCAGAATCCGATGGATCCCATTCGGTGAACGGAGGCGTCCGCAGCGACGGATTCGCCCGTCAAGCGCAGAGCGATCACGCCCAGCAGCTCTGACCCGGTGGGGTCCCGCAACGCCCAGGTATATTCCCGATCCGACATCCATCCGGCGGGAACATACTCACCGAGGAATCCTTCGGCGTGCTCCAAGCGGTAGGGCCACGGAACGGTCAGGTAGCGCTCAAAGAGCGGGTCCTGGCAGTACTCGAAGACCCGGTAGGTGTCTTTGGCCACGGGTGCATCAAGCAGCACCAGCGGTGAGGAAAGCGAGAACGGCTGCATCAGCGAGGGGGCAGAAAACCGACGCGGTCGTAGACGGTGGCCAGGGTTTCATTTGCGACATTAGAGGCCCGGGCTGCGTTGGATGCGAGAACCCGGTCGAGCTCGGCCGGATCACCCAGCAGCTCGGCCACACGCTGGCGGATTGGATCGAACGTACCCAGAACTACCTCGACGAGTCCCTTCTTCAGGTCGCCGTAGCCACGCCCGGCGTACTCGTTTTCCAGCGACTCGATTGATTGCGACGCCAGCACGGAGTAGATCGTGAGCAGGTTGGCCACGCCCGGTTTGTTCTCGCGGTCGAAGACCACGCCGCCATCGGCATCCGTCACGGCTCGCATGATCTTCTTCCTGGTGACGCCGGGCTCATCGAGCAGCCAGATGATACCGGCATGCGATTCGGCCGACTTGCTCATTTTTGATGTGGGATTTTGCAGGTCGTAGATCTTCGCGGTCTCCTTCACGATGGCCACTTCGGGAATCGTGAAGGTGTCGCCGAACCGTGAGTTGAAGCGCAGGGCGAGGTCGCGGGTGAGCTCCACGTGCTGACGCTGGTCTTCCCCAACCGGCACGACCGTAGTTTGGTACAGCAGAATATCCGCCGCCATCAGCGTCGGGTAGGCGAACAGTCCAACGGATGTCGCGTCGGCGCCGTGTCGCACGGACTTGTCCTTAAACTGCGTCATGCGACTCGCCTCACCGAACCCGGTGATCGTGTTGAGCACCCAGGCCAGCTGGGCGTGCGCGGCGACGTGCGACTGCACATACAGAGTCGACGCCGATGGGTCGATCCCGGCCGCAATGTACTGCGCCGCCGTGCCACGCGTGTTTTCGCGTAGCTTGGCCGGCTCCTGAGCGACGGTGATGGCGTGCAGGTCGACGATGGAGAAGAACGCATCGTGCGTCTGCTGCAGCGACTTCCAGTTCAGGAGCGCGCCAATATAGTTGCCAATCTGCAGAGACTCGGCGGAGGGCTGCATGCCCGAATACAAGCGTGGTTTGGTCATGACTTGTCTCCTGAAAGGTCATAGTCGACAACGACGGGGGAGTGGTCGCTCCAGCGCTGGTCGTACGCGGCGGCCCGGTCGACCGCATAATTCAGAACGGATGCCGCCAGCTCTGGGCTGGCCAGATGGTAGTCCAGGCGCCACCCGGTGTCGTTGTCGAAGGCCTGCCCGCGCTGGGACCACCACGTGTATGGTCCTTCGACCTCGCCGGCCCACTTGCGCCCGACATCGACCCAACCCAGTCCGGCACCCGCGTTGTAGCGCTCGTCACCTTCTGCCCCGAGGATACGGTCGAAATACTCACGCTCTTCCGGCAAAAAACCCGCGTGTTTCTTGTTACCGCGCCAGTTCTTGATGTCAAGCGTGCGATGGCCCACGTTGAGGTCGCCGAGCACGAGCGCGAGCGGGCTGTGCGCGGTCAGTTCGGGCAGCCGGGCGATCATGGCGTCGAGAAATTTATACTTCTCGATCTGCTTGGGGGTGTCGGTCTCGCCGGAGTGCACATAGGTGCTCACGACGGTAATGATCTGGCCATTGACTTCGTAGTCGGCCTCGAGCCAGCGGCCGGCACTGTCGAATTCCTCTGCCCCCAGAGTCACCCGGTGAATGGATGCGCCAGAACGGCTGGCGAGCGCGACCCCGGCCCGGCCCTTGGCCGTAGCGGCGTCGTGCAGAATGTTCCAGTCCGGCCCGAGCAACCCTTCAAGGTCTTCGGTGGAGGCGCGCACCTCCTGAATCGCAAGGATATCCACGTCGCGCTCGTTCAGCCACTCGCCCATACCCTTGCGGTAGGCGGCTCGCACCCCGTTTGTGTTGATGCTGGCAATGCGGAGCGGTTTGGCTTGAGGCATGGGTCAAGTCTACTTACGGGCGTCGGCCGCATCCGCCCTGGCATACCCGTCAACGACGTTTTCAGCCGCGCGGAGCCGTCGACGTACGCTCCAGCGGGCATACCAGGGCGATGCATCGAGGTCGGCCCTCGCGGCGGTCAGTTCGGAGTGCGCGGTCAGCCGCAGGGCATCGTGCATGCGCTGCTCCTGATTTTCGGCGGCTTCATCAGCACGGAGCGTGTGGGGCGGAATTCCCGCGTCGTTCATGCCGACCGCAATCCAGGACGCGGCGACCAACGTCACCGTGCTCACCAGATTGAACCAGATCAGCAGCCCGATGATCACGGCGAAGGTCGCGAGCAATGGATTGCGGCTGGCCCCGCCGAGTAGGGCACCGCCAAGAAACTTGAGCACGCCGAGTGCGATTCCGCCAAGCAGAGCGCCAGTGAACAGCCGCCGCAAGGGAATGCGCACCCGGGACAGCACCCGGAATAGACCGACCAGCGTGAGGGTGTCGATGACAAGTACGACGATTAGGCCGGTCACCCTGGCCGAAGCCTCGTAGAAAAACGAGTCCTGGGGTATCTGAAAGATTCCGAACAACGCGCCGAGCAGCGCGGTGCTCGCGAGTGAGACCAACGCCGACAGAATGAGGGCGAGGCCAAACACCAGCCCGAGGCCGAGCTCGCGCAACTTGACCCAGAGAAAAAATGTGGTCTGCTGGGGCATGTCGAACACGGTGCGCACGGCCTGCGCCGTTGCCGAGAGCCAGCCCAGTGCGGTCACGAGCAGTCCGACCAGTGCGATGGCACCGGTCCAGGTGAGAATGCCAGCGGTAGCGAGCAGCTCAGGGTCGATGATGCCGTTGGTACCGATAAGGCCGGGAACCGACTGGTTGATGATGGCGTACAGGGCATTCAGCAGTCCCTGGTTCGCGGTCAGGTACAAACCGGCAACGGAGAAGCCCACCCAGACGGCCGCGAAGATGGCGAAGATCGCCTGGTAGGACATTCCGGCGGCCAGGATGCCACCACCCACGGTGTTGAAATGGGTCACGACCCGCACGGGGCGCCAGGCAAAAACGCGCTCTACAAGCTCTTTCACCGTGTCAGCTTATTCGACTAACCAAAGCACCCCCGTCGAATCGACGGGGGTGTCTTCACAGCAGATCGGGCAGTTACGCCTTGCCGCGCATGATGGCTTGCTTGACCTCGGCGATGGCCTGGGTCACTTGGATCCCACGAGGGCAGGCTTCGGTGCAGTTGAAGGTCGTGCGGCAACGCCACACGCCCTCCTTGTCGTTGAGGATGTCGAGGCGCACGGCCGCATTCTCATCGCGGGAGTCGAAGATGAAACGGTGCGCGTTGACGATCGCGGCCGGCCCGAAATACTGGCCGTCGGTCCAGAACACCGGGCAGCTCGACGTGCACGCGGCGCACAGGATGCACTTGGTGGTGTCGTCGAAACGGGCGCGCTGGGCGACCGTCTGAATGCGTTCCTTACCCTTCTCCGGGGTGACGCTGTTCATGAGGAACGGCTGCACCGCCTTGAACGAGTCGAAGAACGGCTCCATGTCGACGATGAGGTCCTTCTCCAGCGGCAGGCCTTTGATGGCCTCCACGTAGATGGGCTTCGTGATGTCGAGGTCTTTCATGAGCGTTTTGCAGGCCAGGCGGTTGCGGCCGTTGATGCGCATGGCATCCGAGCCGCAGACGCCGTGGGCGCAAGAGCGACGGAAGGTCAGCGAACCGTCCTGGTCCCACTTGATCTTGTGCAGCGCGTCGAGCACACGGTCGGTCGGGTACATCTGCACGTCGAAGTCCTGCCAGTGCGGCTCGCTGTCGACCTCCGGGTTGAACCGACGAATAATGAGCGTGACCGTGAAGGACTTGATCTCCTCGGGAACGATGGGCTTCTGATCAATCGTGGCGGAACTCACTAGTACTTCCTCTCCATCGGCTGGTAGCGGGTGATGACAACCGGTTTCCAGTCGAGTTTGATGTGGTCGGCGGCATCCGCGCTCAGGGCGTCACCCTTCAGGTACGCCATGGTGTGCTTGAGGTAGTTCTCGTCGTCGCGCACGAGGTAATCCTCACGCTGGTGTCCGCCGCGGCTTTCCTTGCGGTTGCGGGCGGAGTAGACGACAACCTCAGCGAGGTCGAGCAGGAAGCCCAACTCAACGGCCTCGAGCAGGTCGGTGTTAAACCGTCGGCCCTTGTCCTGCACGCCGATGTTCTTGTAACGCTCACGCAGCAGGTGAATGGTCTCGGTGACCTCGGCGAGAGACTCGTCGGTGCGGAACACCTGGGCCTTCTTGTCCATTTCTTCCTGCAGAATCTTGCGCAGCACGGAAATGCGTTCGGTTCCGGTCGACGAACGGATGCCTTCCAGCAGTTCGCGCACTTCCTTGGCCGGGTCTTCCGGTAGAGGAGTGAACGAGGCCGTCTTGACGTATTCGACCGCGTTGTTGCCGGCGCGCTTGCCAAACACGTTGATGTCGAGCAGCGAGTTGGTGCCGAGGCGGTTGGAGCCGTGCACCGAGACGCAGGCGCATTCGCCGGCGGCGTACAGGCCGGGAACGACCTGCTCGTTATTGCGCCAGACTTCGGCCTTCACGTTGGTGGGGATTCCACCCATCGCGTAGTGCGCGGTCGGCATGACCGGCACCGGTTCGGTGACCGGGTCGACGCCGAGATAGGTGCGGGCGAACTCGGTGATGTCGGGCAGCTTGGTCTCGAGTAGCTCCTTGCCGAGGTGCGTGCAGTCGAGGTAGAGGTAGTCCTTCTCCGGCCCGGCGCCGCGACCCTCAGCGACCTCCTTGAGCATGCAGCGCGAGACGATGTCCCGCGGGGCGAGGTCTTTGATGGTCGGCGCGTAGCGTTCCATGAAGCGCTCACCGCTCGCGTTCCGCAGAATGGCTCCCTCGCCGCGGGCTCCCTCGGTCAAGAGGATGCCCAGCCCGGCCAGGCCGGTCGGGTGGAACTGGAAGAACTCCATGTCCTCGAGCGGAAGTCCCTTGCGCCAGACGATACCGACACCGTCACCGGTGAGGGTGTGCGCGTTGGAGGTGGTCTTGTAGATCTTGCCGAAACCGCCGGTGGCAAAGATGAACGCCTTGCCCTGGAACACGTGCAGCTCGCCGCTCGACAGGTCGAGGGCGACCACGGCCGACGGCTGGTCGACGCCGTCGACGTTGGTCATGACGAGGTCGAGCACGTAGTACTCGTTGAAGAAGTTGATGCCGCGCTTGACACAGTTCTGATAGAGCGTCTGCAGAATCATGTGGCCGGTGCGGTCGGCGGCGTAGCAGGAGCGGCGAACCGGGCTCTTGCCGTGGTCGCGGGTGTGGCCGCCGAAACGACGCTGGTCGATCTTGCCCTCTGGGGTGCGGTTGAAGGGCAGGCCCATGTTCTCGAGGTCGATGACCGCGTCGATGGCTTCCTTGGCCAGAATCTCGGCAGCGTCCTGGTCGACCAGGTAGTCGCCGCCCTTGATCGTGTCGAAGGTGTGCCACTCCCAGTTGTCTTCCTCGACGTTGGCCAGGGCCGCAGCCATGCCGCCCTGCGCTGCACCGGTGTGTGAACGCGTCGGGTAGAGCTTGGAGATGACTGCTGTGCTGGCGTGGGGGCCGGCTTCGATGGCGGCACGCATGCCAGCCCCACCTGCTCCCACGATCACGATGTCGAACTGGTGGTAGTGAACGCCGTCCACAAGGGTGGAGGTGGGCGCGGGTGCAGGTGTCGTCATGATGAGTTTGTGCAGCTCCTAAAGGGTTGAGCAGACAGCGGGAAGAAGGTCGGCGGGCGAACCGGCCGGGCAGGCATCGAATGTGTAAACCACAAGGGTCCCGAGAACGATCAGTGAGACGACGCTGACCAGAATCGCGACCTTCAGGATGCCGCGGCTGATTCGCGAGGTCGCGTAGTCATTGACGAGGGTGCGCATTCCGTTGCCGCCGTGAATAAGGGCGAGCCAAAGCATGAGTACGTCCCAGATCTGCCAGAATGGGCTCGCCAGCTTGCCGGCGACGAACGCGAAGTTTAGGGCGCTGACGCCCTCGCCGGTCATGAGGTTGACGAACAGGTGGCCGAAGATGAGCACGACCAGCACGACGCCGGAGACGCGCATGTAGATCCAGCCCCACTTTTCCCAGTTGACACCGCTCTTCCTGGTGGAGCGGGTGTACGGGCTGCGGGGAGCTTCGATTGTTGAAGTCATTTTGTCGCCCCCTAGTGGCTGAACACGTTGATGAGGTGGCGTGGCACGAAGCCCAGCATGGTGACGACCCAGAGGCCGATGACGACGTAGAACAGCACCCGCTGGTACTTGGCGTTCCAGAAGTCGATCAGAATGATGCGCAGTCCGTTGAACGCGTGGAACACGATGGCGCCAACGAGTGCGACTTCACCGAGTCCCATAATCGGCGTCTGGTACTGCGAGATGACCGCGTTGTATGCTTCGGGGCTGACTCGTACGAGTGCCGTATCGAGAATGTGAACGAGCAGAAAGAAGAAAATTGCGACGCCGGTGATGCGGTGCAATACCCACGACCACATGCCTGTGTTACCCCGATAAAGGGTGCCGGCGGGGCGACGTGACGTCGTCTTCTGCTGAGAATCTAGGGTTCCTGCCGTCTGTGGCATGAACAACCCTCCCTGGCTGAATAATGGCTCTTTAGTGAGACCGAGAATGCGCTATCCGCACCTGACGTTATTCTACAAGCGCTCCGCCCGCTTGTGCCGGTTAGGGTGACCTAACGCTGCATCGAGGGTGGCACGTGCGTGTCGGCGCGCACGGCCAGACGCTCGTCGACGGCCTGCTCGTAGTACTCGACGAGTTCCGCGCAGACCGTCGGCCAGGAGCGCCCGAGCACAGCGCGACGACCAGCTTCGCCCATGCGTGCGCGCAGCATGGGGTCACGCACGAGTTGGCACACCCAGTGCCGCAGGTCACCGTCGTCGTCCGGCCGAAACAGGTAGCCGTTTACGCCGTGCGTCACGAGGTCGATCGGTCCGCCAGCGTGCGGGGCAATCACGGGCAGGCCGGCGGAGTGCGCTTCCTGCAGCGTTTGTCCAAAGGTTTCCTCGGTGCCCGCGTGCACGAACACGTCAAAGCTCGCATAGGCAACGGCCAGTTCGCGGCCCGACAGGCGTCCCAGCCAGGTGACCGGCATGCCCGAGAGAGCGCGCCGAATAGAAGGAACGCTCGGCCCGTCTCCGACGAGGGCCAAGCGGATGCCCGGCACCCCGCGCAGCGCACGCAGTCGCTCCACCTGCTTTTCCGGGGCCATACGGCCGACATACCCGACAATCACGTCACGCTTCGCGCCGGAGCCCGTGGGGGCTTCGTCTTGCGGCGCAATTCGTTCCCGCAGGGCGGCGACCGCCGGGTCATTCTTCAGATTTGGGTGGAACCCGGCGAGGTCGACTCCGCGAGTCCACATCGCCAGCCGGGGAACGCCGAGGCGGAGCAGGGCAGCCATCGACGACGACGATGGAACGAGAGTGCGGGTGGCTCCCTCGTGCACCCACTTCACAAACCGCCAGGCCAGGGCTGTGGCGGGACCGAGGTGGTTTCGGTGTGCGTAGCCGGCGACATCCGTTTGAAAGATCGCGACCGAGGGAATGTCGAGCCGGTTGGCGGCGCTGATGCCCTGGGCGCCGAGCAGAAACGGCGAGGCGGCGTGCAGCACATCGGGGCGAAAGTCGGCGAGCAGCTTCTGCACCTGCGGGCTCGGCATACCCACCGGAAATTCGCGGTAGTGGACCGCGGAGACGGTGTGCACCGGAAAACCGGCGTACTCGGCGGGGGCGCCGTAGGGGGCGATGACCATGGCCTCGTGACCGGTGGCGGCCAGGTGCTCGAGCACCCTGCAGACGCTCGTGGTCACACCGCTCACGGTGGGGAGAAAACTTTCGCTGATTACTGCGATCCGCATGGTTTGAGAGTAAGCAACGAGCATTGCCGCAGAGTAACGGGCGCATGAACAGTGGTCGCGGGCCGTCGGAGTGCAGGCGCCGGATAGTCTGGGCCCATGATTACGTCCATTGAGCCCATCGACCGCCTGTATAGCGTCATCCCCGCCGGCGGCATCGGCTCAAGGCTGTGGCCGCTGTCGCGAGCGGATGCCCCCAAATTTCTGCACGACCTCACCGGGTCAGGGCACACCCTGCTGCGCGACACGTGGGACCGCCTCGTTCCGCTTTCGAACGAACAGCGCATCATGGTCGTCACCGGGCGGGCGCACCGTGCGGCCGTTGAACAGCAGTTGCCCGAACTGACCGACCCGAACGTCGTACTCGAGAGCGAACCGCGCGACTCGACCGCCGCGATTGGTCTCGCCGCGGCCATTTTAGAGCTGCGTGAACCCGGCGTGATCATCGGGTCGTTCCCTGCCGACCATGTCATCAAGGGCGACGCGCTGTTTCGCTCGGCGGTGACGGAGGCGGTTGTCGCAGCGGATGCCGGCTATATCGTCACGATCGGCATTCGGCCGACCGAGCCCGCGATCGGCTTCGGGTACATCAAAAGCGCCGCTTCTTTGGCTATCGAGGGGGCACCGAGTGCCCTGGCCGTTGACTCCTTTGTCGAAAAGCCCAGCCCCGACGTCGCTGAGCGCTACCTCGCTGATGGCTGTTACTTGTGGAACGCCGGCATTTTCATTGCCCGTGCCGACCGCCTGTTGGCCGAGATTGAGGCGGCCGAGCCCGAGCTGCACGCCGGGCTCCTCGAACTGGCCGCAGCGTGGGATACCCCGGCCCGTGGCGCCGTCGTCGATCAAGTCTGGCCGCGCCTGAAGAAAATCGCCATCGACTACTCGGTAGCCGAACCGGCCGCCGCCGCCGGCAAGCTTGTCGTGATTCCCGGCCAATTCGACTGGGACGACGTGGGTGACTTCGCCTCGATCGCCAAGCTGCACTCGGGCGGACGCAAAGCTAACCTTGCCATCCTCGGCGAAGGAGCACGGGTGCTCGCCGACTCGTCGAGCGGCATCGTGGTCAGCCACACCGGCCGCATGATCGCGTTGATCGGCGTCGAAGACATTGTCGTGATCGACACGCCCGACGCGTTGCTGGTCACCACGAGCGCGAACGCCCAGAAGGTCAAGGCGGTCGTCGACGCGCTAAAGCTGTCCGGGTCGAGCGATGTGCTCTAGTCCCGTACCGGTGTTGGGTTCGCACTGACTAGAATTCCAGTTCATGCTTAAGGGAGTGTCTCTATGCGTCACTTGATTGCTGTCTCTGCCCTCGCGGCATCTGCTCTGCTGCTGGTCGGGTGCGCGCAGGCGCCGACACCCACCGCGACAACGGATGCGACGGCGCCCGACTACTGCGCTCGCATGGTCACGAACTCGGGCGGTCTCGACGACCGGTCCTTCAACCAGTCCAGCTGGGAGGGGCTGCAGGAGGCGGCGACGAAGTACAGCATTGACACCGATGCGATCGTGTCGACATCGGAGACCGACCTGGCACCCAATGTGAGTCAGGCCGTCGCGACCGGATGCCAGTTCGTTCTCACCGTCGGCTTTGAACTCGCCGAGGCGACCCTCGCCGAGGCGACCGCCAACCCCGACGTACACTTCGCGATCGTCGACGAGGTCGTCGAAGCCCCCAACGTAAAACCGATCGTGTTCGATACCGCGCAGGCCTCGTTTCTGGCCGGCTATCTCGCCGCCGGCGTGAGCAAGACCGGCATAGTGGCCACCTTCGGTGGCGGCAACCAGCCGCCCGTCACCCTGTTCATGGATGGCTTCGTCGACGGCGTCGCCATGTACAACGACAAGCACCAGGTTGACGTGCAAGTTCTTGGCTGGAACAAGGACACCCAGGACGGCAGCTTCACCGGCGACTTCGAAGATGTCAACAAGGGGAAGGCTCTCGCCCAGTCGCTCATCGACCTGGGCGCAGACATCATTCTGCCGGTAGCGGGCCAGGTGGGGCAGGGCGCAGCCGCTGCTGCGATCGAGACACCGGGCGTCTCCATTATTTGGGTCGACAACGACGGATACGTCACCCTGCCGACCCAGTTTCAGTCGGTCGTGCTCACCAGCGTATTAAAAAATACGTCTGCTGCGGTCGTGGAAGCGATCGGCGCCGACCTGGACGGCAACTTCGACAATGAGCCGTTCGTCGGCACGCTCAAGAACGGCGGCGTCGAAATTGCTGATTTCCATGATCAGTCCGCCCTGGTCTCGGTGGAATTGGTCGACGAAATCGAGCAGATACGGTCTGCGATCATAGCGGGGATCATCGTCGTCGAGGGCCCCAGTTCGCCCCAATAAGAGAAGAATCGCTTAGTTATTGTCGCGGCTTGGTAACGACTCGGTCGCGCACCCACAATGCTCATCCGCGCAGCTTCACATTGGGTAACGTGGACCCCACCACGCCCGTGCGATCTCGCTGGGCAGCACCCTGGAGGTCCTCTTGACAATTTCGACCCGGAAGACCGTACTTACCGGTCTTGCAATGTTCGGTACCGTGGCGATGCTCGCCGCCTGTGCTCAGGCCCCCGCCACCACCGACAACAACTCCGCCGCGGCGAGCGATTTTCTGCCCTGCATGGTGTCTGACGAGGGTGGTTTCGACGACAAATCGTTCAACCAGCTCGGTTTTGAGGGGCTTACCGAGGCCTCCGAGACCCTTGGGGTTGAACCGATCACGGTCGAATCCGCCGCCGAGACCGATTATCAGTCCAACGTTCAGAACCTTGTCGACCAGGGCTGCAACCTGATCGTCACCGTCGGCTTCAACCTCGCTGCTGCGACCGTGGAGTCGGCCCTGGCCAACCCCGAGGTCAACTACGCGATCATCGATGACACGGCCGACCTCGACTTCAACGGTGAGATCGACGCTCCGAACATCAAGCCCATTGTCTTCGACACCGCTCCGGCCGCCTTCCTGGCCGGCTATGCGGCCGCTGGCTACAGCAAGACCGGCGTCGTTGGAACCTACGGTGGGCTGCAGATCCCGCCGGTCACCATCTTCATGGATGGCTTCGCTGACGGCGTCGCATATTACAACGAGCAGAACGACACCACCGTTCAGACCGTCGGCTGGGACGTCGCATCCCAGACGGGTTCGTTCACCGGTGGCTTCGCCGCCGGAGTCGACTCGCTCGCCAAGGCTCAGGCCCTGATCGACCAGAACGCCGACGTGCTTCTGCCCGTTGGTGGACCGATCTTCCTGAGCGCGATCGAGGCCGTCAAGAGCTCGGGTAAGGACATCGCCATGATCGGCGTGGACGCCGACCTCTACGAGACCTACCCAGACGGTGCTGACCTGTTTTTGACCAGCATCCTCAAGGGCATGAAGGTCGGTGTGGCCGAGGTGGTGGCAAAGGCTGGCGCCGACGATTTCGACGCCACCCCGTTCGTCGGGACCCTGGACAACGACGGCGTGGGCGTTGCTCCGTTCCACAACTTCGAATCCAAGGTTGCCGCGACCATGGTTGACGAGCTCGACGCGATCAAGGCCGGCATCATCGACGGTTCGATCACGGTCGAATCGCCCGCTTCGCCCAAGCAGTAATACGCTGTAGTGACCTGGGGAGGCCGAATTGTCGGCCTCCCCATTTCGTTCCCCCGCGCAGTGATCCCGCCGGCGCTACCCCAAGAATTCAGGATGAATGAAGCTCGAACTTCGCGGCATCACCAAGCGCTTTGGTGCGCTGGTCGCCAACAACAACATCTCCCTCACCGTCGAGTCGGGTGAAATTCACGCCCTGCTAGGCGAGAATGGCGCTGGCAAGTCCACCCTGATGAACGTGCTGTACGGACTGTATGTCGCCGAAGAGGGCGAAATTCTGCTGGACGACAAGGTCCAGAAGTTTGCCGGTCCGGGCGACGCCATGAAGGCCGGGATCGGCATGGTGCACCAGCACTTCATGCTCGTTCCGGTATTCACCGTGGCCGAGAACGTCGTTCTCGGCCACGAGCAAACCACCTTCGGTGGTCGACTTGATCTGAGCGCAGCCAGGGCCAAGGTGCGGGAGGTCTCTGACCGTTTCGGCTTTGACATCGACCCCGACGCGCTCATCGAAGACCTTCCGGTCGGTGTGCAGCAGCGAGTGGAAATCATTAAGGCGCTATCCCAGGACGCCCAGGTGCTGGTGTTCGACGAACCCACCGCCGTGCTCACCCCACAGGAAACTGACGAGCTCATGATCATCATGCGTCAGCTCGCCGAGTCCGGCACCTCGATCGTGTTCATCACGCACAAACTGCGGGAGGTGCGCGCCGTCGCTGACCGCATCACGGTCATCCGCTTGGGAACCGTGGTTGGTGAAGCTTCGCCGACCGCGACCAACGCGGAGCTTGCCTCCCTGATGGTCGGCCGTGCCGTCGAACTGACGGTGCACAAGAATTCACCCGAGTTGCGAGGCACCGCGCTATCGGTGCAGAACCTCTCGGTGGTCGATTCGCGCAACCAGATCGTCGTAAACAACGTCAGCTTCGACGTGCAGGCCGGCGAGGTGCTCGCCATTGCCGGAGTGCAGGGCAACGGCCAGACGGAACTTACCGAAGCGCTACTGGGCCTGCAGCACCACGTCACCGGGTCGATCGAGCTCGACGGCAAACCACTGCGCGGCTACAGCGTGCGGCACATTCTCGACTCCGGCGTCGGATTCGTACCCGAAGACCGCACCGAAGACGGTCTCGTCGCCGACTTCAGCATCGCCGAGAACCTCATGCTCGACCGCAGCTCGGGGGCACCGTTTGTGAAGGCCGGTAACCTGCAGCTGGGATTTCGGGCCAAGTTCGCCGCCGAGAAGATTGCGGAGTTCGACATTCGGTCGCAGGGCAGCGAGATGGAAGCCGGTCGGCTTTCCGGTGGCAACCAGCAGAAGGTCGTGCTCGCGCGCGAGCTAAGCCGCAACCTGCGCTTATTCGTCGCGGCGCAGCCGACCCGCGGGCTCGATGTCGGGTCGATCGAATTCGTGCACACCCGCATCATTGAAACCCGGGACTCCGGCATTCCGGTCATTGTCGTTTCCACCGAGCTCGACGAGGTCGTGGCTCTTGCCGACCGCATCGCGGTGATGTATCGAGGAGAAATAGTGGGCATCGTTCCCGGCAACACCCCCCGGGCCACGCTCGGCCTCATGATGGCTGGCGAGCCCGCCCCGGCAGCAGAGGCCGCGCGGTGAGTGACACGACAGCCGCCGCGCCGGCGCCAGGTCCCGATCCGGTACCCGGCGCTGTGAAGAAGGACGGCTCCGAACGGTGGACCCAGGCCCTGCGCGATATCACCGGCGGCAGCGCAATGATCTCCGTGCTCGCAGTGGTGCTCGCCCTCGTTGTCGGCGCGGTACTGATCGCGTTCACGAACGATCGCGTGCAGGAAACCGCCGGCTACTTTTTTTCCCGACCGACCGACCTGGTCGGGGCCGTCTGGGAGGCCGTTGCGGGTGCATACTCGGCGTTGTTTCAAGGGTCCATCTATAACTTTCGCGCCCCAAACTTCTTCAACGCTATTCGCCCCCTGACCGAGACCCTCACCTTTGCCACGCCGCTGATCGCGGCGGGTCTCGGCGTTGGCCTCGCCTTCCGGGTCGGCATGTTCAATATCGGTGGCCGCGGGCAGATGCTCATCGCTGCCGGCGCGGCCGGCTGGGTGGCCTTTGCAGTGGAACTGCCCGCCGGCATCCACTTGATCGTCGCGATTGTTGCCGGTCTGCTCGGTGGTGCGATCTGGGGTGGAATTGTCGGCCTGCTCAAAGCCCGCACCGGAGCCCACGAGGTGATCGTCACGATCATGCTGAACTTCGTGGCGCTGTACTTGATTCAGTTCCTGCTGCGCACCCCCGGTGCGCTGCAGGCTCCAGGCAGCAACAACCCGAAGACGCCGCCCATGGCAGCGACGGCGGTGTTCCCTGAACTGTTCGGCCCGCGCTACAACCTCCATGCCGGCTTTCTCACGGTCATCGCGGCCACAATCTTCGTGTGGTGGCTGCTCAGCCGGTCCAACCTGGGCTTTCAGTTTCGCGCCGTCGGACAAAACCCCAGCGCGGCCCGGGTAGCCGGCATCAACGTGAAGAACGTCTACCTGTACGCCATGGCCATCTCGGGCGCGCTCGTGGGCCTGGCTGGCATCAACCAAGTCCTGGGCACGGTGACCACCGGGTTCGGTGCCGGCATCGACGCCGGCATCGGCTTCGACGCCATCACCGTCGCGCTGCTCGGTCGTTCAAAACCCTGGGGCATCTTTGCCGCCGGTATCCTCTTCGGTGCTTTCAAGGCCGGCGGGTTCGCGATGCAGGCTGCTGAAGGGGTGCCGATCGATATCGTCGTGGTCGTGCAGGCGCTTATCGTGCTGTTCATCGCAGCCCCGCCGCTGGTGCGGGCCATATTCCACCTGCCGACTCCGGGCACCACCAAAGGACCCGAAATTCGCGACGTCAAGACGCGCAAGACCAATGAGGTGGTGGCGAAATGAGTACGATCACGCAAGATTCCGCGCCGCTGCCTTCGTCGGCCCCGATCGTCAAGCTGACGGCGCAGGTTCGCAGCTGGAAGATTCCGATCACGTTCGGCGCCTTTGCCATCGCCTCGGTGCTCCTGTTTGTCGGGCTCGGACGCGGTCAGCGGGGTGAGCTCAGCACCTTCCGACTGTCGGAGGCGCGTGACTTCATCCAACTCCCCGAGGTTGCCCTGCCGACCTTCGTGACCGGGGTGGTCGTCGCCATTGTGCTCGTGCTCATGGCGGTGGCGTCGGCCTGGCTGGTTTATCGCCACCGCAAGATCCCGATCGTGCTGACCATCGTGTTCGCGCTGCTGTTCCTGATCGGCTTTCTGGCCTGGGCGGCGTCCGGCTCGACCATTCCCGTTCCCGGACTGTTGATCGGCACCGTCACCCTCAGCGCCCCGCTCATCTTCGGTGCTCTAGGCGGCGTGCTATCGGAACGCGCCGGCGTCGTGAACGTAGCCATCGAGGCGCAGCTGCTTGCCGGGGCTTTCAGCTCCGCCGTTGTCGCCTCTGCCACGGGCAACCCCTACCTCGGCCTGCTCGCCGCCATGGTGGCCGGGGCGCTCGTGTCGATGGTATTGGCTGCCTTCGCACTCAAGTACCTCGTCGACCAGGTCATCGTCGGTGTCGTGCTGAACGTGCTCGTGATCGGGCTCACGAGCTTTCTCTACTCGCAGGTGCTCGCCCCGAGTGCCAACCTCAACTCACCGGATGTCTTTCCGCGGCTGAACATTCCGCTGCTCAGTGAAATCCCGATCATCGGCCCGGTTCTGTTTCGCCAGACCATCATCGTCTACGTCATGTATGTCGCTGTCGCCCTGGTGTTCTTCGGCCTGTTTCGCACCAAGTGGGGCCTACGCGTGCGGGCCGTGGGTGAGCATCCGCAAGCCGCCGACACGGTCGGCATCAACGTCAACCGCACCCGATTCATTGCCGTCACCCTGGGCGGCGTCGTCTCCGGATTCGGCGGGGCGTACTTCACTCTCGGCGCGGTCGGTGCGTTCAACAAGGAGATGACCAACGGTATGGGCTTCATCGCCCTCGCCGCGGTGATCTTCGGCCAGTGGCATCCGATCAAGGCCACCCTCGCGGCGCTGCTGTTCGGCTTCGCGACCAATCTGCAGAACGTGCTGGGCATCATCGGCTCGCCGGTACCGAGCGAGTTCATGCTCATGCTGCCCTACGTCGTGACGATCTTCGCCGTCGCCGGGTTCGTCGGCCGCTCGCGGGCACCCGCCGCCGACGGAAAGCCGTACATCAAGTGAGCACAGTGACCATCGACTGGGTGGCGTTGCGCTCGCAGGCCCTCGCTGCCATGAAGACCGCCTACGTGCCGTACTCGAAGTTTCCGGTGGGCGTTGCCGCGCTCGTAACGGACGGGCGAGTGATCAGCGGATGCAACGTGGAGAACGCCTCCTACGGCCTCACCCTCTGCGCCGAGTGCGGTCTGGTTTCCGCCCTGCACCGTAGCGGCGGCGGCCAGCTCGTGGCATTCACCTGCGTCGACGGCACTGGCAACATCCTCATGCCGTGCGGTCGCTGCCGACAGCTGCTCTACGAACACTCCGCGCCGGGCATGCTGCTTGAAACGGTGTCCGGCGTGAAAACCATCGACGAGGTACTGCCGGATGCCTTCGGGCCCCGCCAACTCGCCGACTACCGCGCTGCTGTGGGACCCACACCATGACCACCATCGAAGCGTTCGACGCCGTCGACCTGATCCACACCAAGCGCGACCGCGGCGAACTCAGCGAATCGCAAATCAACTGGCTGATCGACGCGTATACGCGTGGTTTTGTCGGTGACGAGCAGATGGCTGCCATGACCATGGCCATCTTTCTGAACGGCATGAGCCGGAGCGAGATTCGCGCCCTCACCATGGCCATGCTTGCGAGCGGCGAGCGGATGAGTTTTGCCGGCCTCGGCAAGCCGACCACCGACAAGCACTCCACCGGCGGTGTCGGCGACAAGATTACTCTGCCGCTGATGCCGCTCGTGGCGGTCTTCGGGGCTGCCGTTCCGCAACTCTCCGGCCGCGGGCTCGGCCACACCGGCGGCACCCTCGACAAGCTCGAGTCCATTCCGGGCTGGCGGGCCAACCTCACCAACGCCGAGATGCTCAAGCAGTTGCAGGAGATCGGTGGGGTGGTCTGTGCGGCCGGCAGCGGCCTGGCCCCCGCCGACGGCAAGCTCTACGCCCTGCGCGACATCACCGGCACGGTCGAGTCGATTCCGCTGATCGCGTCGTCCATCATGTCGAAGAAAATCGCCGAGGGCACCAGTGCGCTCGTACTCGATGTGAAGTTCGGCTCTGGCGCTTTTCTGAAAGACATCGAGCGGTCGCGGGAGCTGGCGCGCACGATGGTCGAGCTCGGTGAGGACGCCGGGGTGGCAACATCCGCTCTGCTGACCAACATGAACGTGCCGCTCGGTTTTGCCATCGGCAACGCCAACGAAGTGCGCGAATCGGTGGAGGTGCTCGCTGGCGGTGGGCCCGCCGATGTGGTCGAGCTCACGGTGGCCCTCGCCGAGGAAATGCTCTCGCTGGCCGGAATCACCGGCGTCGACGTGGCCGCGGCCCTCGCCGACGGCCGGGCCATGGACAAGTGGCGTGCCGTGATTCGGGCACAGGGCGGCGACCCGGATGCCACGCTGCCGGTCGCCCGCGAAACCCACGTCGTGCTCGCTGAGCGGAGCGGCGTATTGGTCGAACAGCAGGCGCTGCCGTTTGGGATCGGTGCCTGGCGGCTTGGCGCTGGCCGGGCGCGCAAGCAGGATCCGGTGCAGCATGCCGCCGGAATCGACCTGCACGCCAAGCCCGGTGACACCGTCGTGGCCGGCCAGCCGCTCTTCACACTCAGTGCCGACGAGCCGGCGCGGTTCGCCCGGGCGCTCGAGGCCGTCGCTGGTGCCTGGCGCATCGGCGACCCCGGCGAGCCCGTGCAGTATGGCGGGCCGCTGATCGCGGAGCGCATCGGGAGCCGCTAGCGACGTCACCCGCACCCGGCGTAAGTGGGCGAACGACGGCACGTGCTCCGGCGGCAAGGCCCGTCGGGTGCCTAAGCTGGGGACATGCAAAAACGCACCCTCGGACGAACTGGCCGCACTGTTTCCGTGATCGGCCTAGGCACTTGGCAGCTCGGGGGCGACTGGGGCGCCGTGTCCGACGCCGACGCCACCGCAGTGCTGGCGGCATCCGCTGATGCCGGTGTCACCTTTTTCGACACGGCGGATGTCTACGGTGACGGCCGCAGCGAGCGGCTGATCGGGCAGTTTCTGGCCCATGACGCGCTTGGTGCCGACGTCACCGTCGCCACCAAGATGGGCCGCCGCGTCGAACAAGTTCCCGAGAACTTCGTACTCGCCAATTTTCGGGAGTGGACCGACCGGTCCCGGGCAAACCTCGGCATGGACACCCTCGACCTCGTGCAGCTGCACTGCCCGCCGAGCGCGGTGTTCGACTCCGGCGAGGTGTACGACGCGCTCGACACCCTCGTCGGCGAGGGCGTCATGAAGAACTACGGTGTGAGCGTGGAGACCTGCGACCAGGCCCTCGGCGCGATCAGCCACCCGGGTATCGCCACGGTACAAATTATTTTGAACGCTTTTCGGCTCAAGCCGCTCGATCAGGTGCTGCCGGCTGCGCGCGCCGCCGGAGTCGGTATCATCGCCAGGGTTCCGCTGGCCAGCGGGCTGCTGACCGGCAAATATTCTCACGAGACCGTCTTCGCCGAAAGCGACCACCGAAACTTCAACCGTGACGGCAGCCACTTTGATGTCGGTGAGACCTTCTCCGGCGTCGACTTTGAGGTGGGCCTGCAGGCCGCCACCGAATTCGCAGCCCTGGCTCCGGCCGGCCTCACTCCGGCCCAGGCCGCACTGGCCTGGGTCGCCCAGATTGACGGCGTGAGCGCCGTCATCCCGGGGGCCCGCTCGGTCGCGCAGGCGCAGGGCAATGCCGCGGCGGGCGTGGCCGAGCCGCTCGGCATCACCTTCAACGAGGGCGTGCAGGACATCTACGACCGGCTCCTGCGGGAGCAGATCCACCCGCGCTGGTGATGCGTCGGCGGTCGTCGGGCAGCCTGGGACCGGCTTTCACCAACCTGTTCACCGCGAGCCTGGCGAGCAACCTCGGCGACGGAATCGCCCGCACGGCGCTGCCACTGTTAGCCGCCCGGCTGACCAACGATCCCTTGCTGATCAGCGGAATCGCTGCCATGGCGATGCTGCCCTGGCTCCTCTGCGCCATTTCTGCCGGAATCCTGGTCGACCGCATCGACCGCCGCATCGCGCTCGGGATGGCCAATACGGTACGGATGCTCCTGGCCGTCACCCTGTGTCTGCTTTCGATTACCGGCACCCTCAGCATCGTCTGGCTTTATGTCGTGATCTTCATTTATGGCGCCTTCGAGACGGTCTACGACGGGGCCACCAGAGCGGTGGTGCCGAGCATCGTCGGACGCAGCGACCTGCCTCGCGCCAACTCCCGCATCGAGGCTGGCGAGCTGGTCGTGCAGAATTTTCTGGCCGGACCGTTCACGTCCTTGTTATTCGCGGTGTCGGTCATCATCCCGCTCGGGGTGAACGCGCTCGCTTTTCTCGTGGCCGTCGTGCTGGCCTTGCTACTGCCGAAAATCGCGTCGGGGCGCCAGCACGTACTGATCGGGGCCAAGCCCGAATCGGCCTGGTACCGCCAGTTCGTCGATGGCTACCGGTTCATCGTGAAGAGCCGCATGCTCGTGACGCTCTGGCTGCTCAGCACCGTGGTCGGCCTCGCGTTCTCGTTCGCGACGGCGAGCTTTGTGTTGTTCGTGCTGGGACCGCTTGGGGTTCCAGAGCTCTGGTTCGGCCTGTTCATGCTGAGCGGGGCGGTCGGCGGTATCGTCGCATCCGTTTTCACTGCACCTCTGAAGAACCGGTTGAACGCGGGGCCAACTATGGCGCTCATGCTCGTATTGAGTGGCCTGTCATTTCTCGCGGTCGGACTGTGGCCGAACCTCTGGGTCACCGTCGTGTTCTTCGCGGTGAGCAGCGGCGCCGTCACGGTCTGGAATATCCTGGTGATGTCGCTGCGGCAGAGCATCATTCCTGGCCGTTTGCTCGGGCGGGTGCACGGCACCTGGCGTACCCTGCTCTGGGGTGCGATGCCGGTGGGTAGTGTGCTCGGTGGGTTGGTCGGCCGCATCGATCTCGCGTTGCCCTTCACCATGGGCGGCGTGGTCGCGACCGGGCTCGGCATCGTGTTCTACCGCTTTGTCAGTTCGCTGCCCAACCCGGAGGATGTGCCAGACCCCCTCGGGCCAGACGCGCTCGTGCCGCTGTAGGGTTCAGTCGAGGTCGTCGGGGTCTTTGCCGGTGCGCTCGCCGCTGTCGAGTGCCGCAATCGCCGCAAGATCCTGCGGGTCGAGCACAATGTCGAACACGTCGATATTGGCTCGAATACGCGCCGGCGTGACCGACTTGGGAATGACAATGTTGCCGAGTGACAGGTGCCAGGCGATCACGATCTGCGCGGCGGACTTGCCGTGCCTGGCTCCGATCGCATCCAGCGTGGGGTTGCCGATCGCCCGCCCGCGGGCCAGCGGCGACCACGCTTCGGTACGGATGCCGCGGGCCGTGTCATACGCGCGCACCTCGCTTTGCGGCAACCACGGGTGCAACTCCACCTGGTTGAGCACGGGCACGACCTCGGTCTCGGCCAAGAGCCGGTCGAGGTGGTGCGGGTGAAAATTGGAAACGCCGATCGAGCGGGCCCGGCCGGTGGCGCGGATCGCTTCGAGGGCGCGATAGGTGTCGACATAGCGGTTCTGCTTCGGCGCCGGCCAGTGGATCAGGTACAGGTCGACGTAGTCCAGGCCCAGCTTGGCGAGGCTCTCATCGAAGGCTTTCAACGTTTCGGCGTAGCCGTGGCGGTCATTCCAGACCTTGGTCGTCACGAACACGTCTTCCCGGGGCACGCCGGAACGCGCGAGCCCCAGCCCGACGCCGACCTCGTTCTCGTAGAGCGCAGCGGTGTCGACGTGACGGTACCCGGCGTCGAGCGCGACCTGCACGGTCTCGGCGGCGAGGTCATCCGCTACCTTGTAGACCCCGAGACCGAGCTGGGGAATCAGGTGGCCGTCGTTGAGGGTGAGTGAGTTCATCCCTTCATGCTAGGAGAACTGGGCTAAGAGACCTGCACCTGGATGGGCTCGGTGTCGGGAATGGGGCTGATGTCCCGGCCACGGAGGTCGGGGTGCCAGCGACGACCGAGCGCGGGAATGATGCAGCCGAGGGCGGCGAAGCCCACGGCGACATAGATCGCCGAGACCGGCCCGGACTGGTCGATCGAGAACCCGGCAATGGCGGAGCCCAGGGCGGCCCCGATCAGCTGGCCGGTACCGACCCAGCCATAGGCCTCGGCGGTGTCGCTGAACTTCACGCTCGCCGAGACGATGCCGAACAAGACCGCGAAGGCGGGAGCGATACCGACCCCCGCCACGAGCAAGGCCAGTGACAGCCACCAGAAGGTGAGCCAGAGGCTTGCCAGGGCGAGTCCGATCGTGACGATCAGCATGCGGGCGGCGAGTGCCCACGGTCCGATCGGGGCGTGGCCGAGTGCGAGCCCGCCGATCAGGGAGCCGATGGCGAAGATGCCCAGCACCCAGCCGGCATCGGCGCTGCCGTGCCCGAACACGGCGACCACTCCGGCCTCTACGGCGGCGCAGGCGGCTACGAGGGTGAACCCGACGATGGTGCTGAGCAGCACTTCAGGCTTCTTCAGCACCACACCGAGCTTGCGGCGGCTGCGCGGGATGCGCACCCGCCCCACCTCCGGCAGGGAGACGAACCAGATTCCGCCGGCGACCAGAAAAAATGCGGCGAGCAGGATGCCTGCCGTCGTCGACACCTGCAGCGCCACGAAGGTCGCGATGACGGGGCCGAGTACCCAGATGATCTCCTGCGCCGAAGCGTCGAGCGAAAACAGCGGGGTGAGCTGGCGGGAGTTGACGATCTTGGGATAGATGGTGCGCACGGCTGGCTGGATCGGCGGCGTCGACAGACCGGCCACGAATCCGATGAGCATGAGGCTCGGTACCGACAGCGGAACCAGCGCCATGACGATGATCGACACCGCGCAGATGAACATGGTCGCGATGATCACCGGGCGCATGCCGAGCCGACCCATCAGGCGACTGGTGAGAGGACCCGCGATGGCCTGGCCGATGCTCATTGCGCCGAGAACGAGCCCGGCAGCGCCATAGGAATCAAAGATCTGCTCGATGTGAATGAGAAAGGCGAGCGAGAGCATGCCGAACGGGAAACGGGCCGTCAGCTGCGCGCCAATCAGGCGGGACACGCCGGGTGTACGCAGGAGGGTCCAGTAACTTTTCACAATGATTTCAGTCTACGGTCGCGCGCGTCGAAATCTGGGGCACCCAACGTGACCCATGTGGGCCTGGCGATCTCGACCGCACCGCCCGTTGTGAGGACAGGCATGCCATACTAAGGTTATGCTTACCTTACCGATTCGGACCAGCCTGGGTGCCGCAGCGGTCACCGACCGCCCGGCCTACCGTCCTTATCGGGCCACCGTGGTCGGCATCCGCTCGCTGAGTGATCATTTCACCCGGGTGACGTTCTTCGGTGCGCAATTCGATATTTTCGGCACTGCCGGGCTCGATCAGCGCGTCAAGATCGTGCTGCCACTGCCCGGCTGCGGGCTTTCCGATATCGGCGCTGATGACGACAGCCCCGGTACCGGCGGCACGTGGTACGACCGCTGGCGCGCGCTGCCCGACGCCGACCGCAACCCGTTTCGCACCTACACAATTCGAGCAGTGCGCCCCGAACAACGCGAGATCGATGTGGATTTCGTGACCCACACCGGCCACGACACCCTCGGCCCGGCCGCGCGCTGGCTGCAGGCGGCGTCCATCGGGAGTGACGTTGTCATCGTCGGCCCCGACCAACGCAGCCCTGGTCGTGCGATCGGCCTCGACTGGCACCCCGCCCACGCGACCGACCTGCTGCTGGCCGGTGATGAAACCGCCGCCCCCGCTATCGGCAGCATCCTCGAGAGCCTGCCCGCTGGCCGCCGTGCCCGCGCCTTCATCGAAGTGCCCACCGAAGCGGATGCTCTGGCCTTCGTGCTGCCGAACGGTTGCGAGATCACGTGGCTGGCCCGCGACACAGCGCCGCACGGAGAACGCCTGGACGAAGCCGTGCGTGACTGGGTCGCCGACAACGGCGCGCTCGTCCACCTGGCGGTCGCTGCACACCCGGAGCCGTTCGCCGAGGTCGACGTGGACTGCGACCTGCTCTGGGAATCGCCGAACGACGAAGCCGGCACCGGTTTCTACGCCTGGCTCGCGGGCGAATCCTGCATGATCAAACTGCTTCGACGTTTTCTGGTGAGCGAGACGGGCATCGACCGTTCCAGGGTGGCCTTCATGGGCTACTGGCGGCTCGGCCGGTCCGAAGCTCAATGACCCTGATCCACGAACGCCCCACGCCCACCCGCACCCGTCCGCGTCGCGTCGTCATCGGCTTCGCGCTCGCGTTAGTGCTGCTCGGCCTGAGTATCGCCGCCTCGCTGCTGGTCGGCACCCGGGAGATCGCCCTCGGCACCGTTGTCGAGGCATTGCTCAGCCCCGACGACACCGTGACGGACCACACCGTCATCCTCGACCTGCGAGTGCCGCGCACCGTCGTCGGCCTCCTCGCCGGTCTCGCCCTCGGCATGGCCGGCGCCCTGATGCAGGGCGTCACCCGCAACCCGCTCGCCGACCCCGGTCTGCTGGGCGTTAATGCCGGGGCCTCACTGTTTGTCGTCGCCGGAATCGCCTGGTTCGGTGTGACGTCCTCGCTCGGCTACGTCTGGTTTGCCTTTATTGGAGCTGCCGTCGCCGCGACGATCGTGTACCTGATCGGTTCGCTCGGTCGGGAAGGCGCCACCCCGGTCAAGCTCGCGCTCGCCGGAACCGCGCTCACCGCCGCGTTCACCTCGCTCATCACCATCGTGCTGCTCGCCGACACCGAAACCTTCGACCGCTACCGGTTCTGGGCGGCCGGGTCTTTGGTGGCTCGCGGCCTTGACGCAGCCCTGCCACTCGCCCCCTTCATCCTGGTCGGCGCGGTTCTCGCCATCATGGCGGCCCGCATGCTCAATGCCCTCGCCCTCGGCGACGACCTCGCCAGGGGGCTCGGCCAGAACCTCGTGGTCGCCCGCATCGTCTGCGCTGTTGCAATCGTGCTGCTCTGTGGCTCGGCGACGGCGATGGCCGGCCCGATCGTGTTCGTCGGCCTGGCCGTACCGCACGTGGCCCGCTGGATCACCGGCCCCGACTACCGCCTCATCATCGCCTTCTCCGCCCTCTTTGGCCCCACCCTGCTCGTCGCGGCTGATGTGCTCGGTCGCCTCATCGCCCAGCCCGGCGAGATCGAGGCGGGCCTCGTCGTCGCGTTCCTCGGGGCTCCGGTGCTCATCGCCCTCGTACGCCGCGTGAAACTGGCCGGCCTGTGAAGTTCAGCGCGCAGAAAGCGGATGCCGCCCCCCGCGCCGTCCCCTCACTGGCCGCCGTGCACGCCGGCCGCAGTAGGCGCAACCGGAGCGTCATGCTCGTGCTGGTCGGCGCCCTCGTGGTCGTCGCCGCGTTCAACCTTGCCGTCGGCGCGTACTCACTCAGCGTGCCCGACCTGCTTCGCACCCTCACCGGGCAGGGCACGCAGAGCGAGAACTTCATCGTGCTCTCGCTGCGGCTGCCGCGGCTGACCCTCGCCCTGCTCGTGGGAGTGGCGTTCGCGCTGTCGGGAGCGCTGTTCCAGACCGTGCTGCGCAATCCGCTTGCGAGCCCCGACATCATCGGGGTGACCGGGGGAGCGAGTGCCGCCGCCGTCTTCGGTATGCTCATCCTCGGTTTCGGTGCCGTCGCCACCTCCCTCGCCGCGTTCGCCGGGGCCATCATCGTCGCCTGCGCCATCTATCTGCTGGCACGCCGCGGCGGCGTGGTCGGTTATCGCTTCGTACTGATCGGCGTGGGGATCGCGTTCATGGTGCAGGGCCTGCTCGGCTACCTGCTGTCCCGTGCCAATCTCAACGACGCGCAGGGCGCCCTGCTGTGGCTGGTCGGCAGCGTGAGCGGCGCCCGCTGGCAGGATACTGCGGTCGTCGCGGTCGTGCTGCTGGTGCTGCTGCCCGTCATTCGCGCACTGAGCAGCCGCCTGCGCGCCCTGCAACTCGGCGATGATCTCGCGACGAGCCTCGGTGTCGGCGCTGAAGGCACGCGGCTCATACTGCTCGTGATTGCTGTTGCGCTCGCCGCGACGGCGACCGCTGCCGTCGGTCCGCTCGCCTTCGTGGCCTTCGTGGCGGCGCCGATCGCCCGGCGAATTGTCGGCACCGGCGGACTCGCCCTCCTTCCCGCGGCCCTCGTCGGTGCGCTCATCACGACCGTGGCCGACTTCACCGCCCAACACCTGCTCCCCGGGCAACTCGAACTGCCCGCCGGAATCATCACGGGCGCGATCGGCGCCCCCTACCTGCTCTGGCTGCTCGCCAGCAGCAACAAAACCGGAAAGGGCGCCTGATGCCCCACCTGCTGCGCGCCGAGGGAATCAGCCTTGGCTACGACCAGACACCCATCATTGAGAACCTCGACCTCGAGGTCATTCCCGGGGCCATCACCGTCATCGTCGGTGCCAACGCTTCGGGCAAGTCCACCCTGCTCAAGGGGCTCTCGCGTCTGATTAAACCGGATGCCGGCCAGGTCACCCTCGGCGGCCGCAACATCGCCGCCCTGCCCGGTAAGACAGTCGCGACCATCGTCGGGCTCCTGCCGCAGCAGCCCGTAGCCCCGGATGGCATCACAGTGGCCGACCTCATCGGGCGTGGCCGCTACCCGCACCAGGGCTGGTTTCGGCAGTGGTCGAGCACCGACGACGAGATCGTCGCCGCAGCGATGACCGCCACCAACACCCACGAGCTCGCTCGGCGCCGCCTCGAAGACCTCTCCGGCGGGCAGCGCCAGCGTGTCTGGATTGCCATGGCGCTCGCCCAGGATCCCGAAATTCTGCTGCTCGACGAACCGACTACTTTTCTCGACGTGACCCACCAGATCGAGGTGCTCGACCTGCTGCTCGAGCGCAACCGTGTGCGCGGCACCACCGTCGTGATGGTGCTGCACGATCTCAACCTCGCGGCCCGCTACGCCGACCACCTCGTCGTCATGTGCGCCGGGCGCATCGTCGCCAACGGCACGCCGGCCGAGACGCTCACGGCCGAGATCGTGCAGCACGCCTTCGACCTCGAGGCGCGCATCGTTCCCGACCCGGTCTGCGGCGCCCCGATGGTGGTGCCGATCGGCCGGTTCCACGGGCGGGTGCCAACGGCGCACACCGAGGCCGTGAATCGAAGTCGAAAAGGTCTTAAATTAGGGTAGGCTACCCTTAGAACGCAGGGCTGTCAGGTCGCCTGCGACCGACGACTGGAGAACCACGTGTCCCGACGCCTTACCCTCGCGCTCGCTGCCGCCGCGAGCATCCTCGCCCTCGGCCTCAGCGGTTGCACGGCCGCCGCCAATGACGCGACTGCTCCGGCTGCCGATGCCGCGGCATCCGGCAGCTTTCCCGTCACCATCGAGCATGCCTTCGGCGAAACTACAATCGACCAGCAGCCGACCCGCGTCGTGGCCTGGGGCTGGGGCAGCGCCGACGACGCGATCGCGCTCGGCGTGATTCCAGTGGCCATCCCCTTCCAAAGCTACGGCGGCGACGAGAACGGCGTGCTGCCGTGGATCAGCGAGGCACTGGAAGGCGAAGAGGTGCCGGTCATATTGCCAGACACCCAGGAGCCGCCCTACGAGGACATCGCCGCGGCCGCCCCCGACGTGATCCTGGCCGCCTACTCCGGTATCACCGAACCGGAGTACGACCTGCTGAGCAAGATTGCCCCCGTCGTCGCCTACCCGGGCGACGCCTGGGCCACCCCGTGGCGCGATCTGATCGAGATCACCGGAACCGCACTCGGCAAGACCGACGAGGCGAGCGCGCTGCTAACCTCGATCGACACCGAAATCGCCGACCAGGCCGCCGCGCACCCCGAATTCGCCGGCAAAACCATCGCCCTGGCGAGCGACAGCGCCGGCAGCTTTTACGTCTACAAGAAAGACGACCCGCGCGTCGACTTCACCCTCGACCTCGGCTTCGTCAGCGCGCCCGCCGTTGACGAACTCGCGACCGACGAGGCGAGCTTCTACTACACGCTCAGCTACGAGCAACTCGACCAGCTCGACAGCGACCTGCTGGTGAACTTCGGTTCCACCCAGGAAGAGTCCGACGCGTTCCTTACCGCGAGCTACGCCCAGGCCATGCCGCAGGTGCAGGCCGGCACGGTCGCGTCCCCGGTCGGCGCGGCCTTCATCAGCTCGGTCTCCCCGCCCACCGGACTCTCGCTGTCCTGGGGCCTCGAGGACTACGTTGCCCTGCTCGCGGCCGCGGTCAAGTAAGGCCCTTTTAAAAAGCGGATGCCGCAGCGCCAACTCGCTGCGGCATCCCTGTGCCTCTTTACCGATCAGCGCCTCTTCACCGATCAGCGCCTCGGCACCGACCAGCGCCTCGGTGGCGTGCACCGGCGCCCTGTTTAGCCGACCGGTCTACGGCTCGACAGAACCGCGTTTGGCGACGCCAGCATCGAGTTGCTTGCGAAACTCCAGATACCCGATCGACTCCCGGTCGGCGTCAAGGTCGAACTGCGGCTCATAACCGAGCGTGAGATACAGCGCCACCGCCTCCGGCTGGCGCGGCCCCGTGGTCAGCACAATAGAACGGATGCCCCGCCGGGCAGCTTCGGCCTCCAGCTCGGCCATCACTTGGCGGGCGAGGCCGCGCCTTCGGTGCGCCGAGTGGGTCCAAACTCGCTTGATCTCGACGGCACCAGCATTCTCGGCCCGCATGAACGCTCCGCCGGCAACAGCGCTGCCGTTCTCCACCAGCAGGAGAAACGTGCCACCGTCGATCGGTTGAAAGCGCCGGGCCGGATACCGGCTGAGCTCGATCGACGACGGAATTCCGTCGTTCAGGCCGTAACGCTCGTCGTACTCCCGCGAGAGTTCAGCCACCAGCGCGGCCGCGAGCGGGTCGGTCGGTGACGTGTACAAAATATTCGGGGTTTCGGTAGACACCTCTCGACGATAGATCCGCGGCATCCGCTCGTCAAAATTTCCCTGACGGGTTAGCGCTCGAATTTGCCGCGCCGCGCTTGCACTAGGCTCGTTAGGTCTTACCCGCGTGTGGGCTCATCGTCGAACCCGCGCATTTTCGACCACCTAGAGAAGGAAGTGCCATGCGCGCACGCTACGTTATTCCGGCATTCGCTGCCGCCGCCGTCTTGCTGCTGACCGGCTGTGTCGACAACTCCACTCCGACCGCAACGACATCGCCCGATGCCGCGAGCACCATCGAAGCGGATCCCGCAGCGGTCGCGCTGCTCCCCGCGGACATTGCAAGCGCGGGCGTGCTCGTCGTCGGAACCGACGCGGCCTACCCGCCAAACGAGTTCAAGGACGAGTCGGGGGCACCGATCGGCTGGGGTATCGAGCTCGCCAACGGTATCGCCGCCAAGCTCGGCCTCACCACGAAGTACCAGATCGCGTCGTTCGACACCATCATTCCAAGCATCACCGGTGGCACCGTCGATATCGGTGAATCCTCCTTCACCGATAACCTCGAGCGCGAGAAGCAGGTTGACTTCGTCAACTACTACAACGCCGGAATCCTCTGGGCCGCGCCCGTTGGCAGCACCGTCGACCCCGACAATGCCTGCGGCCTCACCGTCGCCGTGCAGGACAACACGGTTGAAGAGACCGATGAGTTGCCCGCCAAGAACGCGGCCTGCGTCGCAGCCGGCAAGGAGCCCATCGACGTGCTGCCCTACGGTTCGCAGGACGAAGCGACCAACGCGGTCGTGCTCGGCAAGGCCGATGCGCTCAGCGCCGACTCGCCCGTCACCCTCTACGCCATCTCCAAGGCCGACGGCGAGCTACAGCCCGCCGGCGAGAGCTTCGACACGGCGCCGTACGGCATCACCGTCGACAAGGGATCCGAGCTGACGGCGGCCGTGCAGGCCGCCCTGCAGTCCATGGTCGATGACGGTTCCTATGGCAAGATCCTCGACGCGTGGGGTGTCACCGATGGTGGCATCGACACCATCACCATCAACGTCGCCGCCAACGGCTAGAAAGAGTAAGCGACCCACATCATGACGAACACGACGGCGACCGGCGTCAAGACAGAGCCCGGTATCAAGGCCATTCGCCTGCGCCACCCGTGGCGCAATACCTTCGCGGTCGTGTTGCTGCTCATCGTGGCGCTGTTCATCGCCGATGCGGCGATGCGCCCGGCCTACAACTGGCCGGCGGTCGGCAAGTACCTGTTCGACCAGCGCATCTCGCAGGCGGCGTTCATCACCCTGCAACTCACGGTCTACTCCATGGTCATCGCGATCATTCTCGGGGTGACCCTCGCCATCATGCGGCTCTCACCCAACACGGTCGTCAGCAGTATCGCCTGGGTCTACCTGTGGATCTTCCGTGGTACCCCGGTGTACGTTCAACTCGCATTCTGGGGCCTGATCGGCACGATCTACCAGACCATCGACATCGGGTTGCCCTTCACCGAACCGTGGGTGTCTTTTCCGACCCGGGTCGCGCTGAGCGCGTTCATTCTCGCGATCGTGGGACTTGCCCTCAACGAGGCCGCTTACATGGCCGAGATCGTGCGCGCCGGCCTGCTCTCGGTCGACAGCGGGCAGGAAGAAGCGGCGACCGCGCTCGGTATGAGCTGGTTCCAGACCATGGTGCGCGTGATCGTTCCGCAGTCGATGCGGGTGATCATTCCGCCGGCCGGCAACGAGGTCATCTCGATGCTCAAGACGACCTCGCTCGTGACGGCCATTCCTTTCACCCTCGAGCTGTACACGCGCTCCCGCGACATTGCCGCCGTGACTTTCGAAACAGTGCCGATGCTCATCGTCGCGTCGATCTGGTACCTGTTCTTCACTTCCATCCTCATGGTCGGCCAGTACTTTCTCGAGAAGCGGTTCGCCCGCGGCATCGGCGACCGCCGCCCAGATAAGAAAGCGGATGACGCGACGGCGTCGATCACGGGCACCATGACCGGGGTCACCCCGGTCGTCGGCAGCGGTCAACCCACCGTTGTGCTGCCCCCCACCGACCCGCACAAGGAAGACCGCTGATGCTAGACACCCCTATGGTGGTCGCCGACCGCGTCTCCAAGAGTTTCGGCTCTAATGAGGTGCTCAAGAGCATCTCGCTCGAGGTCAAGCGCGGCGAGGTCATGTGCCTGGTCGGGCCAAGCGGCTCGGGCAAGTCCACCTTTCTGCGATGCATCAACCATCTCGAGGTCGTCTCGTCCGGACGCCTGAGCGTGGATGGCGAACTCATCGGCTACCGCGAGGCCAACCACAAGCTCTACGAGATGCGCCCTAAGGAGGCGGCGCGGCAGCGCCGAGACATCGGCATGGTGTTTCAGCGCTTCAACCTGTTTCCACACATGACCGCTTTGCAGAACGTGATGGAAGCGCCCATCCGGGTCAAGGGCCTGTCGAGGGCAGGGGTCGAGGCCAACGCCCGCGCCCTCCTGGCCCGGGTCGGTCTCGCCGAACGAGCCGACTACTACCCCGCGCACCTCTCTGGCGGACAGCAGCAGCGGGTCGCGATCGCCCGTGCCCTCGCCATGGAACCCAAGCTCATGCTGTTCGACGAACCCACCAGCGCGCTCGACCCCGAGCTGGTCGGCGAGGTGCTCGACGTCATGCAGGTCCTGGCCCGCGACGGCATGACCATGATCGTGGTCACCCACGAGATGGGTTTCGCCCGCGAGGTCGCCGATTCGCTGGTCTTCATGGACGGCGGCGTCGTCGTCGAGAGCGGCGTACCCACCGAGGTGCTCGCCAACCCCCAGCACCACCGCACCCAGGCCTTCCTCTCCAAAGTGCTCTAGCCCCACTCACCCCTTTCCGGGCCCGGGCCCGGAAAGGGGGCCCATGATCTATCGTGGGCCCGGTTCCGTAAGGTGGGCCCGGCGGCAACCCGTGGCAGCAGAGGCCCGTTATCCGGCAAGCACTTTCTGGATTCGTTGCAGTGAGACAGACTCCGCCGCTTTGAGTTCCTGTGCGAACAGACTGATCCGCAGTTCCTCGATCATCCAGCGGGCGCGCAGAACGGAGACGTCAGCATCCGCTTTAAGCGGCATGGTACCGCCGGCGTTCTCGAACCGGGTGGTTGCAGCCTGGGTTTCGTTCATCCAGACCCGGTCGCGGCTCGGGTTGTCGACGAGTTTTGGCACCCGGGCACTGATGCCACCGAGGTAGCGCGGCAGATGACGCAACTGGACGAGACCGGTTTCGCTGACGAAACCGGGATAGACCAATGCGGTGAGCTGCTGGCGCGCGTCGCTGATTCCCGGCAGCAGTGCCATGCTGGTTGCAGCCTTGAGTGCCTTATCAGCCAGGCGTTGAGCGGTGAGAATACGGGCGACCAGACCCACCGTTTCGAACATGGAGTCCATCACCACCCCCGATACTCGATCGCGAATGGTGTCGAACTCCGCCTTCATGAACACCTGGCCGCCCGGACGCACCCGAAAGAGCACGTCGTCGACCGCTGCGGCGAGGCAATCCTCGAACAGGGCCTGCGTGGTCTTGTACGGGCTGGTCGCAAGGCTCAGCTTTTCGGCGGCGGTCAGGTGCTGCTGCACATACGCGGCTGGCGACGGCGTCGCGAGCAGCAGCAGCCGGCGCACCCCGCGGGGCAGCGCGCGGGCCTGCTCCAGTTCGGTGCTCATCATGCGAATAGAAACGGATGCCCCATCATCGACCAGCGTCGGATACCCGCGAATCGTGTTGTCGCCCTGTTTGGTGTCGAGGAAGCGGGGGAGCTCGCCGAGGTCCCAGGTGGTGAGGCCGCCGCGTTCGATCGCGTTGCTCGGCGCTGCAGCGCTCGTTGCCTTCGCAACGCTCTCGCGCACCCGGGTGCCGAGCCGGCGCTGCAGGTCGCTGAGGTTCTTGTCGGCGGCGACGGTGCGTCCGCGCTCGTCGGTGACGACAAACGTCATGCGCAGGTGTGCGGGAATCCGGCCGAGCTCGAAGTCGCGCGCGCTCACCGGCACGTAGGTCAGCTTCTGGATCAACGCCGCGAGCGTCTCGGCGAACGACGCGTCGGGGATAGGTGTCGGCAACGCCATGACGATGCCGGGCTCGCCGGGCAGTTCGCCCAGTAGTCGAGTGGCCCAGTCGGCGGCGGGAACGACATTGCGGCGGATGCTCTTCGGCAGCGACTTGATCATGGCGGTCACCAATTCGGCCCGGAGGCCGGGCACCTGCCAGTCGAAACCGTTCGGCGAGAGACGGGCGAGCAGCGCGAGCGGGATGCGCACGGTCACGCCGTCGTCTTCTTCGCCGGGTTCGAACCGGTAACCGAGGGCCAGGCGCTGGTCGCCCTGCTGCCAGCTCGGCGGAAAGAGCCCCTCATCGATCTCGGGGGAGTCCTCGGCCACGAGCGCGTCGGCGGTCATGGTGAGCAGGTCGGGGGTGTCGAACCTGGCGGCGCGCCACCAACCCTCGAAGCTCTTGGTCGATGATACGTCGGCTGGAATGCGGCGCTGGTAGAAATCGAAGACGGCCTCGTCATCGAAGAGGATGTCCCGGCGCCGGGTGCGCTCCTCCAGCTCGGCCAGTTCCTCCCGCAGCCTGGCGTTGGCCCGCTCAAATGCCCACATTCCGGGGTCGCCGGTCTGGCCGGGCCGCCCACCGCGGCTCGCGCTGCTGCCAACCATCGGTGCGCCGCGGCCGGAACCGCGCCCGCCCGAAGCCGTGCCGCCGTCGACCGAGATGTTGACACGTTCGTTGCGGGACGGTCCCCGCGCGCCGCGATCGGCTTCCTTCTCTGCCGCCGACGTTTGCGGCCCCGACGCGCGGTCCCACTCGCCCTCCACCAGTGCGTGGCGAATGAACAGCTCCCGGGCGTAGGCAGGGTCGATCCGCGAGAACTGCACTCGGCGGCGGGCCACGATCGGCACGCCGTACAGCGTTACACGTTCGTAGACCACGGCGGCGCCCTGCTTCATTTCCCAGTGCGGTTCAGAATAGCTGCGCTTGCACAGGTTGCCGGCGAGGGGTTCGGCCCAGGCTGGGTCGACGACCGCGTTCATGCGGGCAAACAGCCGGCTGGTCTCGACCAGTTCGGCGCTCATGACCGCGCTCGGCTGCTTCTTCGCCAGCGTCGACCCGGGAAAGAGTACGAAGCGTTGCTGACGAGCACCGACGTAGTCCTTCTTGGCGACGTCTTTCAGGCCGATATGGGACAGCAGCCCGGCCAGCAACGATCGGTGCACGCCGTCGGGGTTCGTGCTCGGCTCACCGAGATGCAGGCCGAGCGGCTTGGCCAGCTGCCGCAACTGCCGCAGCACGTCCTGCCACTCGCGCACTCGCAGGTAGTTGAGGTATTCGTTCTTGCACAGGCGTCGAAAGGCACTCGAACCCAGCTCGGACTGCTGCTTCTCGAGGTAGTTCCAGAGATTGAGCAGGCTGAGGAAGTCGCTCGTCGGGTCGGCAAACCGGGCATGAAACTGGTCGGCCTGGGCGCGACGCTCGAGCGGGCGCTCTCGCGGGTCCTGAATGGTCAGCCCGGCCACGATCGCCATGACTTCCCGGCTGGTGCCCTGCGTCTTCGACTCGATCACCATGCGGCCAAAGCGCGGGTCGATCGGCAGCTGCGCGAGCTGCTGGCCGATGCGAGTGAGGCGCGGGGTCGCCGGGGACGCGGGGGTCGCCGGGGCGGCGGCCGGAGCGATGGTATCCGCCTCGCTGCTGGTGGCCCGAGCGGCGGCGCGACCGCTCTTGGTGCGCCCGGCGCCGTCGGCCTCGATGGCGCCGAGCTCGGCGAGCAGGTCGAGGCCGTCCTTGATGTTGCGGCTGTCCGGCGGGGTCAAGAAGGGGAACGAGGCGATGTCGCCGAGGCCGAGCGAGATCATCTGCAGAATGACGGCGGCGAGGTTGGTGCGCAGAATCTCCGGTTCGGTATATTCCGGACGGCGCATATAGTCTTCTTCGGAGTACAGCCGAATCGCGATGCCATCGCTCGTGCGGCCGCTGCGACCGCTGCGCTGGTTGCCGGAGGCCTGCGAGATCGCTTCGATCGGCAGTCGTTGCACCTTGGAGCGCACGCTGTACCGGCTGATGCGCGCGGTTCCGGCGTCGATGACATAGCGGATGCCCGGCACGGTCAGGCTGGTCTCGGCCACGTTGGTCGCGAGCACGATGCGCCGTTTCACCCCGGCCACGGTCGACGGCTGGAACACCCGGTGCTGGTCGGCCGACGACAGCCGGCCGTAGAGTGGCAGCACCTCGGTGGGGTTGCGGCTGGCCGAGGAGGCGTACTTGCCCTGCAGCGCGTCGGCGGCATCGCGAATCTCGGTCTCGCCGGAGAGAAAGACGAGCACGTCGCCGTTGGACTCCCGTTCGAGCTCATCGAGGGCGGCGGTGATGCCCTCGATATAGTCGCGGTCGACCGGGGGAGCGGCATCCGTTGTGTCGTCGTCATCGTCGATTCCGGGCTCCGCGACGAGCGGCCGGTAGCGAATCTCCACTGGAAAGGTGCGGCCGGACACTTCGACGACGGGCGCCGGGGTGCCGTCCGCAGCCGCGAAATGCTTCGCGAAACTGGCCGGGTCGATGGTGGCCGAGGTGATGATGAGCTTCAGATCGGGGCGCTTGGGCAGCAACTGCCGCAGGTAGCCCAGCAGAAAGTCAATATTGAGGCTGCGCTCGTGCGCCTCATCGATGATGATCGTGTCGTACTTGCGCAGCATACGATCGCGGTGAATCTCATTCAAGAGGATGCCGTCGGTCATCAACTTGATGCGGGTGTCAACACCGACCTTGTCCGTGAATCGCACCTGGTAGCCGACCAGCTGCCCGACTTCCTGCCCGAGCTCCTCGGCGATGCGTTCGGCGATGGTGCGCGCGGCGAGTCGGCGCGGCTGGGTGTGGCCGATGTTTTTGCGGCCGAGTTCGAGGCAGATCTTGGGCAACTGGGTAGTCTTGCCCGACCCGGTCGACCCGGCGACGATCACGACCTGGTTGTCGGCAATCGCGCGGGCAATGTCGTCCCGACGCTGGCTGACGGGCAGTTCGGGCGGGAAGGTGATATTCAGCGTTTCCATGAAGACTTAATATTACGTCGGTCATATCAACGCTTTCGCGGTCAGTGAACATTGGGTGTTCAGCGGGGTGGATGCTGAACAGCAGCCAATAGGCTGACGGGATGACGAAATCTGTTCCCACCATCACCCTCAACGACGGCCACACGATTCCGCAGCTCGGTTTCGGAGTGTTCAAGGTCGAACCCGACGAAACCACCCGCATCGTGGCGGACGCGCTGTCGGTCGGTTACCGCCACATCGACACCGCCGCCATCTACGGCAACGAGGAGGGCGTGGGCAAGGCCCTCGCTTCCTCCGGCATCGCCCGCTCCGAGCTGTACATCACCACCAAGCTCTGGAACGACCGTCAGGGCACCCAGTCGGCTTTCGACGCGTTCGAGGAAAGTCTCGAGAAGCTGGGCCTCGACTACGTGGACCTCTACCTGATCCACTGGCCGGCTCCGGCCAACGACAAATTCGTCGAGAGCTGGAGAGCTCTCGAAAAGATTCAGGAGTCCGGCCGGGCCCGCTCCATCGGCGTCTCCAACTTTCTGGTACCCCACCTTGACCGCCTGCTGCACGAGACGGCCATCGTGCCGGCCATCAACCAGATCGAGCTGCATCCGGCGCACCAGCAGCTTGAAGTCACCGCTTTCGCTCGCGATAACGGTATCAACATCGAGGCCTGGGGCCCGCTCGGCCAGGGTAAATACCCCCTGTTCGACGAGCAGGTGATAGCGGATGCCGCCGAGACGCACGAAAAGTCGCCCGCGCAAATCGTCATCCGCTGGCACCTGCAGATGGGCAACATCCTGTTCCCCAAGTCGAACCGTCTCGCACGCATGACCGAGAACTTCGACGTCTTCGACTTCGAACTGACTCGCACCGAGGTCACCATGATCTCCGCGCTCGAGCGTGCCGGCCGCGTATCCGCGCACCCCAACGAGGTGAACTAGTCCGCAGCATTCACTGATGAGTGGGGCCGCTGGCGTCATCACGCTGCACCTCCCCACGCAGCGGCGTAGATTGGGATGCGTTGTGCGTCACCGGGCACGTTGTCCTGCAGAAAGATCTCCATGAATCCGATTGAATGGCTGTTCGACGCCCAGTTGCAGATCGGTAACCAGACCATTCTCTGGCGCGAGATCGTCGGCAATGCCTTCGGTATTGCCAGTGCGGTCGGCGGCATGCGCCGCAAAATTTGGGCGTGGCCAGTGGGGATCATCGGCAATGCGTTGCTGTTCACGGTGTTCCTCGGGGCCGTGTTCGGCACGCCCAACCCGGTCAACCTGCTCGGTCAGGCCGGTCGTCAGATCATGTTCATCGTCGTGTCGATCTTCGGGTGGGTACAGTGGCAGCGCAGCCGCAACTCGGCCGTGCATGTTGCCGTGGCCCCGCGCTGGGCCGGCAACCGTACCCGCATCCTGCTGGGCCTGGGCCTGGTTGCCGGCACCCTCGTGCTCACCCCCATCTTTCGTGCCCTGGGCTCGTTCGAACCGGTGTGGGCGGATGCCTGGATCTTCACCGGCTCGTTGCTCGCGACCTACGGCATGGCCAAAGGCTGGACCGAATTCTGGCTCATCTGGGTGGCGGTCGACATCGTCGGCGTGCCGCTGCTGATCAGCGCCGGCTACTATGCCTCCGCCTTTCTCTACCTGTTCTATGGTGCCTTTACCCTCGTGGGCTTCGTGGTGTGGGTGCGGGTGCAGCGTCGGCGGAACGCCCTGCTCGGGGCCGCCTAGCTTTTCGTTTCGCTCGCCCGAAACTGCAACCGGGAGCAGAATGGAGCATGACCAACCGCCTCGCCGATGCCATCAGCCCCTACCTGCGCAGCCACGCCGACAACCCAGTGGACTGGTTCGGCTGGGGTGAAGACGCGTTCATTGAAGCGCGGGAGCGGGACGTGCCGGTGCTGGTATCGATCGGCTATTCCACCTGCCACTGGTGCCACGTCATGGCGAGGGAGAGCTTCAGCGATCCGGCGATCGCCGAGTACCTCAACGCCCACTTCGTGAGCGTCAAGGTTGACCGGGAGGAGCACCCCGACGTCGATGCGAGCTACCTGGCCGCGGCAAGTGCGTTCGTCGAGGGGCTCGGCTGGCCGCTGAACGTGTTCGTCACCCCCGACGGCCAGGCCTTTCACGCTGGAACGTACTTTCCGCCGGTGGCTATCGCGGCGCATCCGTCCTTTCGCGGGGTACTGACCGCGGTGACGGAGGCGTGGCAGACCCGCCGCGCCGAAGTGACGGCCGGCGCCGGCAGGGTGGCCGAGCTGCTCGCCGACTCGGCGCGGGAGCTCGCCTCCGGCGCGGCTCGCTCCGCGGCAGGCGGGCAGCTGGGCGGCGAAGCGCTCAACCGGGCCGTCGCCGAACTGGTCGGATACGAAGACCCCCGGTTCGGTGGCTTCGGCGGTGCGCCGAAGTTTCCGGTTGCCCCTGCGCTCTCGTTTCTGCTCGGGCACGGCAACGCGCTCGACGGCGACGGCCCCTCGCTCGCCCTGCGCACCCTCAAAATTATGGGCGCGTCACCGCTGCGAGACCCGATCGAGGGCGGTTTCTTTCGCTACGCGGTCAATCGAGATTGGAGCGACCCGCACTACGAACGGATGCTCTACGACAACGCTCAGCTGCTCAGCCTGTACACCCGTGCGTGGATGCTCAGCGGCCAGCCTTGGGCCCGTCAGGTCGCCGAGAAAATCGCACGTTTTCTCTGCGATGTGATGCAGCTTCCGGGAGGCGGGTTCGCGAGCGCGCAGGACTCAGAGAGCACCGTCGATGGCCGACGAGTCGAGGGTGGCTACTACGCCCTCGAGCAGAGCGACCGCTCGAAGCAGACCCCGCCGGCCCTCGATGAGAAGGTGCTGACGGGCTGGAACAGTCTGGCCATCCAAGCGCTGGCCCGAGCCGGCTTCGCCTTCGACCAGCCCGACCTCGTAGCCGCGGCCCGCCGGGCAGCCGATTACCTGCACGCGCACCACGAGCGGGCCGACGGCACCCTCGTGCGAGCCTCGGTTGATGGGCGCACTTCGACCGCGAAAGCCACCCTGGAGGACTATGGCATGTACTCGCGTGGACTCCTCGAACTCGCACTGGTCACCGGTGACGTGACCTACGCCACTCGGGCTCGTCACCTGCTCGACAGCACGCTATCGGCAGCCACCGACACTCCAGTTTTCCGCCCGCCGCACGGCGCAGATCCGGTGCTCAGTCGGCAGGGTCTGGTCAGCACTATCGATCCCTCCGAGGGTGCCTACCCCTCTGGACTTTCCGCCAGTGCCGATGCCGCACTGCTTGTGCACCGCCTCACCGGCGATGACCGCTACCGACGGGCCGCGCAGGCCAGCCTCGGCCTCGTCGCCGACCTGGCTCCCGCTCGACCACTCGCCTATGGCGCCGTGTTGCGGCTGTTCGACGAAGTCAACGCTCCGATTGAGCAACTCGTCATTGTCTCGCCGGACCAGCCGCGCCGGAACGACCGGGCGCCCGCTTCCCCGTACCCCGTCACCCTGCAGGACCTCGCTCGTCGCCATCTGGCGGGAGTGGTTGCATCCGTTTCAGAATCTCAGGCGCGGGCATTCACCGCCGCCGGATTCGACCTTTTCGCGGCCCGTACGGCGCCGAGCGGCCAGCCCACCGCGTACCTCTGCCGCGACTTCGTCTGCCAACTGCCGGTCACCGACCCAGCAAAACTGCCGCCGTTCGACGCCACCGCCGTACTCCTTGGCCAAATTGGCGCTGAGGAGCAACAAACCGTTCGACCGCACAAGCACTAACATCGGGATATCACCTTCGCCCCACACCCCTGGGCCCGCCGAAAGGATCCCTCGTGGTTCCCGAAATCCGCACTCTGACACGGTTAGACCGGTTAAACGGATGCCGCAGCGTCCGTTGATGGCGCGGCCCGGTCGCCCGGTCGCCGCAGCAAATTAACGACTTCGAGACGTACACTAAAGACAAATGCCACCGCGTTTCACCAAACGCCAGTCGCTCATCGAGAACCTCGTCGCTTCTCGAGCAGATCGTCGCTGCGAAACACTCTGAATCATTTACGCCGGTAATTTCGACGCACTCCGCAGTGTCAGCCCTGGCTGGACCACGATCGAGTGCACCACTTTTCTCAAGGAGGACCATGGCGACACGCGACATTCCGGAGGCACAACCGGAGACTTCACTCCAGGGCTACGCCGATACTTTCGTCGGTGACATCTTTGACACCGACGCGTTTCGCCCGGACACCGTCGGCTTCGACTCGAGCGACCCGGAACCCCCCACCAACACCGGGCTGATCCCGACACTGTCCCTCAGCAGTGAGCCCGAGTTGGTGTTGATCACACCGGATGCCCGCACCCGTCGCTTCGACCGTGACGATCTCGTCGTGCGCAAGGGCGAGATCGCCCTCATCAACGGCCACTACACGCCGCACGAGTCCATGGTGAAGGACCTCGTAGCCGTCTATGACGCCCTCACCGCTGCCGGCATCGACTTTCTGCTCGTGCGCGGCGACCACAAGCGGCCGGTCATCGCCGTCGACCGCAAGCGGCGCAAGGAAATCACCAGGGTCTTGAGCCGGGCGTTCGCCAACGAACCCTTCTACGCCAAACCGCTCGATGGCGCTGTCAGCCAGCAATTTTTGCTCGCCGACGGCGCTCTCACGACGCTGCGCAAGTCCTCCGTGTTTCGCGTCTACCGGCCGCGCATCGAACCGATCGGCCGACTGCGCTATGGCGCCCAGACGGCATTCCAGCTGGAAATGTGGCGCTTCGGCGAAGACGAAATCATCGCCCCCGTCGAAAACGCCCTCATGCGCACCCGGCTGCCGCGCTCCGAAGCCCGTGAAACGACCATCGACATGTATGGGCGCACCTGGCTGACCCTGCAGAACATGTTCGACGACCTGGCGAGCGACGTTTCCTTTGACATTGACCTTGTGTTCAGCTGGGTCGACGGGTCGAGCGACGAATTTCAGCGGGAACGTGCCAAGCGGATGAAGGCTTACGTAGTCGGCGAAGGTGACGATTCCGACGCCCGTTTTCGTCAGATCGATGAGCTCAAGTATGCGCTGCGGAGCGTCTACATGTTCGCCCCGTGGATTCGACGTATCTTCATCGCGACCGATTCACCCGCGCCCGAGTGGCTGGCCGAGCACCCACGCGTCACGATCATGCGCAGTGAAGACTTCTTCGTTGACACGAGCGTGCTGCCCATTCATAATTCGCACGCCGTGGAAAGCCAACTTCATCACATTCCGGGCCTGGCCGAGCACTTTCTGTACTCGAACGACGACATGTTCTTCGGTCGCCCGGTCGGCCCGGAGCTGTTCTTCTCGCCGGGCGGGGTGACCAAGTTCGTGGAGGCGGCCACTCGTATCGGGCTGGGCGAGAACGATCCGACTCGCAGCGGGTTCGAGAATGCCGCTCGGGTGAATCGGGCGCTGTTGCGCGGGCGCTTCGGCAAGGTGACCACGCGGCACCTGGAACACACGCCGGCGCCCATGCGCAAGAGCGTGCTAATTGAACTGGAACAGGAGTTTCCCGAGGACTTCAGTCGCACAGCCGCCAGCCGGTTCCGTTCGGCGACCGACATCTCGGTCACCAACTCGCTGTATCACTACTATGCCTTGATGACCGGTCGCGCGGTTGCGCAGACGCAGGTGCGCTCGCTCTATATCGAGACGACACTGCGCATCGCCCTGCGACAAATGAATCGTCTGCGCAAGCATCGCGACCAGGACATGTTCTGCCTGAACGACGGCAGTCACCCGGAAATCTCTACCGAGGTGCGTCGCGCCGCGGTCACCGAATTTCTCGAGCTGTACTTTCCGATCGTGGCACCGTGGGAACGGGCCAGTGTAGCCTCTAGTGCAGTACCGGGATCGGCCGGGTCATTGGCGGCTCGCGCAATGCAGGCAGAGTCTCCGACGGCGTGATCTCGACGCCGGAAGCGCGCAGGCGCCTGGCGCTTTCAGCGGCATCCACGTGTTCAAGCGTGGGAAACTGACCGAGCGGCACGACCGAGTGCAGCACAGTGCCCGGGTAGACGTGCACGAGATTAAAGGCTCGGGCGCCGTCGCGACCGAGGGTGCCACCGACGGGAACGTTGAGGTCCTGCGTGTAACAGGTTGCTGACGACACGGATACGGGGATGCCGGCAAACGTCGCCATCGAGGAATAGTGCAGGTGTCCGGCGATGATGCTGCGCACGTCCGAGCCGCGAAGCACGGTGGCCAGGCGATCCTGGTCGCGCAACTCGACAACGGCCGCGAGGTCGAGCACGCTCGGGATCGGCGGGTGATGCATGGCGAGAATCGTACCGTCGGGAGCTGGTACGCGCAGTTCCTCAGCTAGCCAGAGCAGCTGCTCAGCGGATACCGCGCCGTAGTGGTGGCCGGGCACCGAGGTGTCGAGGGTGATCACCCGTAAACCGTTGAGGTCATACGATCGGTCAATCGGCGCCTCGCTGGAAACCTGGTCGAGCAGCTCAGCGCGAAACGCCGAGCGGTTGTCGTGGTTGCCCATCACCCAGATCACGCGGGCGCCAAGGCGTGCCGCGGCCGGCTCGACGATCTCACGCAGCAGTTCGTAGGCTCCCGGTTCGCCCTTGTCGGCGAGATCGCCGGTGAAGACGATGGCCTGGGGCCGGACGCCGGAGGCCTCGACCTCGGCGAAGAGATCGGCCAGATGGTTTTCAGCGTTGACGCTGCCGTAGAGCTTCGAGCCCCCTGCAAGCAGGTGGGTGTCACTCAGGTGCAACAGGAAGTGGTCCGGCCGGGGGTATTCAGCCGTTCGAATGCTCACAGAGCGTCCATTCGTTTGTCGCGGGCGTACTCTCGCTGGCACACCGTCACGATTCTTCCCACTATTCGATCAGAAGTTCTTGAACAACGGGTGTACGCCACGCATCAATCGGGCATCGGCGGGTGGCCCTAGGCTGGCGGTATGGCGCGCTACGTACGCATTGACGAATTTGGTGGACCCGAGGTGTTGAGCATCGTGCGCGATGAGCAACCACAGGCTGGGCGTGGTGAGGTGCGGGTGCGCGTGCACGTCGCCGGCCTGAATCCCGTCGACTACAAGATCTTTCACGGCGGCCCGGCTGCATTACGTTACGAGGCGGTTCCGCCCTGCGGCAACGGCAACGATTTCTCCGGTGTCATCGATGAGGTGGGCGATGGTGTCTCGGGTTTTCACATCGGTGACGCCGTGTTCGGCGGCAAGCGGATGCACGCCCAGGCAGACTTCGTCGTCGTTGACGCGACGCGAATTCTCAAGAAGCCGGACGCCCTCACTTTTGAACAGGCTGGGGGTCTCGACATTGCGGGACGGGCCGCCTGGGCTAGCGTTGCGTCCCTCGGCCTGACCATCGACGACACCGTGCTGATCGGTGCTGCCGCCGGTGGTGTCGGCATCCTCGCCTGCCAGCTTGCCGTGCGCACCGGGGCGACCGTTGTGGGCACCGCGAGCCCTGTCAATCACGAATTTCTGCGCGGGCTCGGCGTCATTCCCATCGCCTACGGCGACGGCCTGGTCGACCGGGTACTGGCGACCGGCCTGACGGTGACGGCTGCCCTCGACTACAACGGCGCCCCTACGATCGACGCGGCCCTCGAACTCGGCGTTCCCGGCACCCGCATCAACACGATCGCCGCGCGCGGCCATCGTGCGGATGTCGGAATCTCCGAGGTGGGCGGTCAAGCTGCAAGCATCGACGATCTCGACTCGCTGGCCGGGCTGATTGCGGCCGGAGAGATCGTGTTGCCCATCGACCGGGTCTTTCCGCTCGAGCAGGTACAGGACGCCTACCGGTACCTCATGGCAGGGCACCTGCGCGGTAAGGTCGTGCTCGCCGCCACGTAGCAGGTACGCGCAGACACCGTGCTTGCCGAAACACGTGGCATGCTTGAATGTGCGCAATCGGTCTCCTCGAAGCTCCCCCAGACAGGGGCCGCTGGTGTACCTTGTCGGGGCGTCGGTGACCGCGCTGGCTTTCCTCGGCCTCTATCTTTTCTTCGTGCGTAGCCACGCCGGCCAGGAGGCCGACCAGCTCGCCTATGACGGCGCCGAATTCGGTCGTCACAGCATTACGCCGTTCACCGGCCGAGTGCTCGACTCCGTGCCGGATATCGCCGTGGTATTCGGGGTGGTTTTGACCGCGGTCATTGCGGGGGTGCGCCGCAACTGGCGCACCCTCATCGTTGCGCTTGGCGCAGCCGCGGCGGCGACGGCCTCGGCCCAACTGCTGAAATATGGCATTCTGGCCCGCCCCGACCTCGCGGTCGAGGGGTATGCCGGAAACTCATTCCCGTCGGGGCATACGACGGTGGCGGCGGCATCCGCTCTTGTGGTATTTCTGGTCGCGAGCCCGCGCCTGCGCCCGATGGTCGCCGGCTGGGGTACAGCTTTCGCCGTGCTGGCCGGTGTGGCAACGCTCGCCAACCAGTGGCATCGGCCGAGTGACGTCATCGCAGCCCTGCTCTGGGTCGCCGTGTGGGGGTGCCTCGCCGGTGCGGTGCTGGCCTGGCCGCGCCCGGGCATCGTGAGCCGAGCGGATACCCCGGCCGCGACGGACCGGCGCCGGGCATTCACCGGACTGCGCCACTCGACGATTCGCGTTGTTCGGTGGGTGTCGATCGGTTGTGGTGCGCTCTCTGGCCTGGCCCTCATCGCAACACTCGTGCTGGATAGCAGCCTGTTCGAGCGCGTCGGCACGCTCGGAACGGTCATCGCCTACCTCGGCGGAGTTGCGGCCATCGTGACCGCCGGTCTGCTGCTCGCTCTCAGCGGAACCCGGCTGTTCGCCCGCCTGCCCTAGATTCGGCGCGGAGGGGTGTACTCAATCAAAGCCACGTGCGACACTGGCTCATGGCCGTCACTCTGAGAGCGCTCCAGACCGTAGTTCCCCCGACGATTCTGATTCAAGAACAGGTGCGCGACATCTTCGCCGCCCAGCCGGGGCTGAGCCGACTAGCCCAACGGCTGGTCAGCACGAGTTTCAACGTGTCGGGCATCGAGACCCGACATACCGTCATCGCCGAACTCACCCTCGACAACGACGCAACCGAAGCACAGTTCTTCGATGCGCGGCAGCAGCTGCTATTGGTGCCGAGCACCAAAGTGCGCAACGAGCTCTACATCACCGAGGCCACCAAACTCTTCGTTGAGGCCGGCTGCCGGGCGCTTGCCGCCTGCCCCGATATCCGTCCCGAAGATGTGACCCACGTCGTCACCGTCTCCTGCACCGGGTTTTACGCGCCTGGCCCCGACTACATGCTGGTGCGGGAGCTCGGGCTGAAAGCCAGTACCCAGCGTTACCACCTTGGATTCATGGGATGTTACGCGGCGATGCCGGCCCTGCGCACCGCGAAGCAGTTCGTCGAGGCCGACCCGAACGCGGTCGTGCTCGTGGTCAGCGCGGAACTGTGCTCGCTGCACCTGCGCACCTCGAGCGACCCGGACACCATCGTTGCCTCGTCGCTGTTCTCTGACGGCGCCGCCGCCGGAATCGTCAGCGCCAGGCCCCCGCTGCCCGGCGAGAAGGCCCTCGGCCTCGACCTGTTTGAAACGGTGATCACCCCGGTCGGCGAAGGCGACATGGCGTGGAAGATCGGCGATGAGGGCTTCGAGATGATTTTGAGCACCTATGTGCCGCACATCATCGACGAGCACATCGAGGGGGCCCTCGCCCCGCTGTTCGCCCGCGATGCGTCGATCACCGCGCAACTTGCCGCCCCGCTCTCCGAGGACACGAGCGCTGTCGGAGGCAGTGTGGGCGCCCGGGTTCTCACCCTCGCGCCGCCGGCCTCGCTCAGCTCGGTGATCGAGCACTGGGCGATCCACCCTGGCGGTCGAAGCATTCTCGACAAGACCGAAGCCAAGCTCGGACTGCGCACCGACCAGCTAAATCCATCGCGGGAAACTCTGCGCACCAACGGCAATATGAGCAGCGCGACCATTTTGTTCGTGATGAAGTACATTCTTGACGACGCTGCCACCGCCGATGGCGAACGGGTCTGCTCTATGGCGTTCGGCCCCGGCCTTACCGTCGAGTCCGGACTGATGACCGTGATCGAGGGCTGAATGGCACTTCCCTCGCTCCGCGTGCGAGCACACAGGGCCGTGGAGCTCATGGATTCTCCGCTGTGCGATCCGGCCATGCTCACCCGCACCTATCAGGATTTTCGCGTTGTGAACGCGGTCGTGTCTGGCTGGTGGGGGATCTATCGCCGCAGCATCCGCCCCGCTCTGTCGACGACGACCGAGATGACCCTGCTCGACGTCGGTTCCGGGGGCGGCGACGTGTCGCGGGCGCTGGCTCGCTGGGCCGTGCGCGACGGTCTGCGACTCACGGTGACCGGCATCGATCCGGATGCCCGCGCGCACGTGTTCGCGACCAGCCAGCCTAAAATCGTGGGGCTGTCATTTCAGCAGGCGCTCAGCTCTGACCTCGTGGCGAACGGTGAACGCTTCGACTTCGTGGTCTCCAATCACGTGCTGCACCACTTGAGCGTCGACGAGCTGAAAGGGTTGCTCGTGGACTCGGAGGCGCTCGCCCGTCGCCGGGTACTGCACGCCGACCTCAAGCGGTCGAATTTCGCCTATCTCGGGTTTGCGGCGGCGACCTCGCCATTCTTTCGGCACTCCTATATCCGCCCCGACGGGCTCACCTCGATTCAACGTAGCTACACCGCCGAAGAATTGCGGGCGGTTGTGCCGGCCAACTGGACCGTGTCGCGCGGCCTCCCCTCGCGGTTGGAGCTGCGCTGGGAGGCTCCGAGGCAGCTGGCAGCTCCTGCGCCGGATGCGTGACATTGTCATCGTCGGCGGAGGGCCGGTTGGCACGATGCTCGCCTGCGTGCTCGCCGTCGGCGGGCTCGACGTAGAGGTACTCGAGCAGCGTTCACAGCCGTCTCTCCGCTCGCGGGCGATTGGCATTCACCCGCCGTCGCTGCGGGCCCTCGCAGCAATCGGCGTTGCCGACGCCCTCCTCGATCGAGCCGTGCGCATTCGCGAGGGGGAGGTGCGCTCCGACGGCCATCGGCTCGGGCAATTGTCATTTGAGCGGGCAGCGCCGGGATATCCGTTCGTGGTCGCCCTGCCGCAGTACGAGACGGAGTCCCTATTGCGCGCGCGGTTCGAGACGCTCCGGCCCGGACGGTATCGCAGCGGCGTGACGATGATGGGGGTGCGCGACCGCGGTGACGCCGTCGTGGTGTCAACCGATTCCGGCACGATCGAGGCCCGCTTTGTGATCGGGGCGGACGGCGCCCGGAGCCGGGTGAGGGAGGCGGCGGGCATCGACTGGCGGCAGCTCGGACAGAGCGAGACCTATCTCATGGGCGACTTCGTCGACCCGGCATCGATCGGTACGGCATCAATCGGTACGGCATCGCTCGGTACTGCCCCGATCGGTACTGCCCCGGTCAATGCCGGCGCGGTGCTCTATTTCGAGCGTGGCGGCGTGGTCGAGTCGTTTCCGCTGCCCGGCGGTCGTCGGCGATGGGTGGCAATGACCGATTTTCTCGCAACGGATGCCGACAGCGCCGACCTGGCCGCGCTCATCCGTCATCGAACGGGGGTGAGACTGCCCGAACCGCTCGGGGCCGCCAGCGCGTTTGCCGTGCAGCAAAGACTGGCGCGGAGTATGCAATCGAAGCCGGTGCAGGTTCCGGGCGGGCCGATGTCCCGCCCGCCCGCTGTGGGCCGCATTGTGCTGGTTGGCGACGCGGCGCACGAGATCAGTCCGATCGGCGGGCAGGGCATGAATCTCGGCTGGCTCGACGCCGTTGCACTCGGGCCGGCGCTGCAGCGGGCGTTGCTCGAGCCGGCGGTAGCGGCATCCGTTCTGGCGCATTACGACCGCAGCCGTCGCAGTGCCGGGCGTCGCGCTGCCCTGCAGGCCGGATTCAACATGAGTATGGGCCGCCCCGCCCACGGCGTGCGGCTCCGGGCCCGCAACGCCCTCGTGCGCTCCCTCACACTGCCGCCGGCCAACCAGATCGTCGCCCGGGCGTTCACCATGCGGTGGCTATGACTGGTGCGGGCACCGGCCGCGCATCGAGTTGAATAGACGGGTGACTTCTGCAACTCTCATTCCTCGCCTGCGCACCGACCTCGCTGCCGCCCACTTCTCGGTTCCCGGCCTGACCGGTTTGTGGGGGATCGAAGCGGATGCTGCGCTGCACCGCAACCAGCGGGTTCCTGCTCGGCGGGCGCTCGCCGCCCTCGCTGTCAAACTCGGCCGAAACGAGCCCGCAGCGACCCTGGCCCGGCTGTTCCTGCTCGGCGACCCGGTGTCGCGCACTGAGCTTGACGCCGCGCTGCCGGCGCTCGGGGCGGCCGGCGCTCTCGAGCTCGGTCTTGTGGCCGACGACGACTCGGGTATGCGCCCGCTCGTCGACCTGCGCCCGTACAGCTTCATCGACGCCCACGGCGCCGACAGCTGGTGGATCGTGAGCGATCTGGGGGAGCTGGCGCTTGGGCATGCGCTCGGCGAAACCCATGTTCTCGGCATCGGCGGGGCGTCCCTCACCCTGAGCGGACTCATGATGCCGCGCGAGGTGGAGCGCGTGCTCGATATCGGCACCGGCTGCGGAATCCAGGCCATGCACGCCTCCCGGCACGCCGAGCATGTCGTCGCGACCGATATCTCGGTGCGGGCGCTCGAACTCGCGGCGCTGAACGCGAAACTCAACGAGATCGACAATATCGAGTTTCGGTTTGGCAGCCTGTTCGAGCCGGTGGCGGGGGAGCGGTTTGATCACATCATCTCGAATCCACCGTTTGTGATCACGCCTCGGGCCGAGGGCGTGCCGAGCTACGAGTATCGCGACGGCGGAATGGTCGGCGACGCTCTGGTCGAGGCCGTCGTGCGCGGGGCGGTGGACCATCTCACTCCCGGCGGCGTTGCGCAGTTGCTCGGCAACTGGGAGTACTACGGCGACACGGATGCCTTCGAGCGGCTCGAGCACTGGCTCACGCCGGCGGCTGGCGAGTCTTTGCTCGACGCGTGGATCATCGAACGCGAAGTGCAGTCGCCGGGCGAATATGCCGAAACCTGGATTCGCGACGGCGGCACCCGGCCCGGTCCCGACTTCGATCGGCTGTACGACGCCTGGCTGAATGACTTCGACGCGCGCGGCGTGCGCCGGGTCGGCTTCGGCTACCTGCTGCTGCGGCTGCCGCACGCGAAACTTGCCGCCCCCGTGCTGCGTCGCCTCGAACGGATGCCCGACGCCCTCGGCCACAACCCGGCTGGCCTCGGCGCGCACCTCGCCGAGTGCCTCGCCGCCCACGACTGGCAGGTGCACGCGGATGACGCGCGCCTGTTGCGCACGCAGCTCACCGTGGCCTCCGACGTCACCGAGGAACGCCACTACTGGCCCGGTCAGCAGGATCCGACGCTCATGACCCTGCACCAGGGCAGCGGATTCGGCCGTTCGGTGCCGCTCGACACGGCCCTGGCCGGGCTGGTCGGCGCCTGCGACGGCGACCTCGCCGTCGGCGCCATCATCGGCGCTCTCGCCCAGCTGCTGGGCGCTGACGAGCGGGCGCTGATCGCCGAACTGCTGCCGAAGGTGCGTGACCTCGTGGTCGACGGCTTCCTGTCGTTGCCCGAGCCCGCCTAGCCACTCGCGCGGGGCGCTAACCTGACGGCATGACTCCTGCACGCCCGCTCCCGGCCGCCTTCGACCTTGGCGGGCGCACCGCGCTCGTCACCGGGGCGGGCAGCGCCACCGGCATCGGCTTCGCTGCAGCACGGATCCTCGGTGAACTCGGCGCCCGGGTGATTCTCACCGGAACGACGGCGCGGGTATTCGACCGCGCGCGGGAACTCACCGCCGACGGCCTCGACGCCGTCGGAATCATCTGCATCCTCGACTCGGCCGTGGGCGCTGCGGGGTTGGACGCGGCGCTCGCCGAGGGCGGGCACGAGCCGACAATTCTCGTGAACAACGCCGGCATGGTCGCCGTCGGCGACGCCGAGATGGGCCACGGCGACATTCTCACCAGCCCCGCCGAATGGGATCGGGGCCTGGCCGTCAACCTGTCCACGGCCTTTCACGCCACGCGCGTCGTGATCGGTTTCATGCGCGCGGCCGGCTGGGGCCGCATCGTGACGGTATCGAGCGTGAGCGGAACGATCATGGCGAGCCGCGGTGACGTTGCCTACGCCGCGGCCAAGGCCGGCTTGGTCGGTCTGACCCGGGCCCTCGCCGTCGATGAGGCTGAGTTGGGCATCACCTCCAACGCCGTTGCCCCCGGCTGGATCGCGACGGGCTCCCAACTCACGAGCGAGGCCCTGGAAGGTGCGCTCGTACCGGCTGGCCGTAGCGGTACGCCGGGAGAGGTCGCATCCGTCATCGCCTTTCTCGCCTCGCCCGGAGCGGCCTATGTCACCGGGCAGGTGCTCGTCGTCGATGGCGGAAACTCCGTGGCCGAGGAACGTCGTGACCGCTAGTTCTTGGGGGTGGCCCGGCGCAGGGCCAGGAAACCGCCGAAGCCGGCGACAGCGGCCGGGACCAGCAGCCAGGCGAAGATCCCCGCGATGCCCTGCGCGCCATACCACTGGCCGACCGCCGGCCAGCTGCTCGTGAATGTGATGATCGTGACGGTGCCGACCAGGCCTACGGCCAGCGCGCTCCAGAACACGAGCATGCCGGGCATGCGCCAGCGCATGTAGATGGTCGCAATCGACGCGCCGATGAAGAACACGAGCAGTTGCATGACGAAGAATGAGAACAGGTCGACCCAGAACCCATCGAGCCCGAGCCAGAGCGCGTTAAACATGTAGGTGTCAATCCACCAGCCTTCCGTCACCTGTTCGAGCTGCGTCAGCACGGCGAAGGCCAGTGCGTTGCCGGCCGAGATCAGCACGAACAGTAGCGCGGTGCCGAGGTAGAAGTCCCGGCGGGTCACGCCGAATCCAAGGGCGAGCGGAAACCCGAACGAGATCGCCTGCACGCCCACGATTGCCAGATACCACTGCGGCGACAGTACGGCCCAGCTGTACCGCTGGCCCTCGATCGCGTCGGGGGTGCCGAGGCCGCCGGTCGTAAAACCAACGATCTGCGCGATGAAAATGGTGACCACGAAGGCCATACCGACGATCAGCCAGGGAATGCCGATGTAGGTGCGGCGGTCGACCAGGTGTAGCCGCACCACGTTCCAGATGCGCTCCGGGGCGCTTCGCGGGTGCACGGATGGCGCGGTGCCGGTCAAGAAATCAGTGGCAGTCATGCGCTTGCACTCCAGGCGTCGGTTTTGGTCTCGGCTTCTTGGGTAATACTCGTTGTGCGCTGCACGATCAGCTGTTGCAGCGATACGGGGGAGAGTTCGAGCCCGGCAGCGCGGGCGGCGGCGCGTTCGGCCTGGCTGAGGCCCGTGACGGTCACCGAAGCCAGCCCGCCGATACCATCTCGAGAAATGATGTCGCGGCCGGCGACGAAAGCATCGACATCCGTTCGCTTGCCTACGACGGTACTCGCGGAGCCGCGCAGCTGCTCGGCGTCCTGGTCCATGAGAATGCGGCCTTCGTCGATGACGAGAACATGCTCGAGCAGGTTGCTGACCTCATCGATGAGGTGCGTTGACAGAATGATGGTGCGCGGATGCTCGACGTAGTCCTCGAGCAGGCGGTCGTAAAAGATCTGCCGTGCGACCGCATCGAGTCCGAGGTAGGGCTCATCAAAGAAGGTGAGTGGGGCGCGCGAAGCGAGCCCCACGATCACGCCGACGGCTGAGAGCTGCCCGCGAGAGAGCTTCTTGATCGGGCGCATCAGCGGCAAGCGAAAGTCGTCGACCAGGCGGGCCGCCAAGGCGGCGTCCCAGTTGGCGAAGAACCACGGCGCGCTCGTCAACACGTGTTCCGGCCGGAAGCTGTCCGGATACTTCTGGCTCTCCTTGATGAAGCACAGGGACTGCAACACCCGCGCATTTTCGACGGGGGAGGCACCGAATACTTCGAGGGTGCCGCTCGTGGCGAACTGCTGCCCGGTGAGAAGCTGCATCAGGGTGGTTTTGCCGGCGCCGTTGCGGCCGAGCAGACCGTAGATCTTGTTGCGTTCGACCGTGAAACTCACATCGTCGATGGCGGTGAAGGCGCCAAACTTCTTGGTGAGGCCGGACACACGTACGGCGGTGTCAGTCATCAATTGCTGCCCTTTCTCTCGGATTCGCTGATCATTCCGGCTACTTGCTCGAGGGTGATGCCGAGCTTGGCGGCCTCACTCAGCAGCGGACCGACGAAGTTGGCCCGAAACTGCTCGGTGCGAACTCCGACGAGTCGCTGCCGGGCTCCAGTTGCTACAAACATTCCTATTCCTCGCCTTTTGTAGAGAATGCCGTCTTCCACCAGGCGGTTGACGCCCTTGCCGGCGGTGGCCGGGTTAATGCGGTGGAAGGCCGCGAATTCGTTGGTCGATGGCACAGGTGTTTCTTCTTCGATGATTCCATCGATGATGTCGTTCTCGATCTGCTCGGCGATCTGCACGAAGATCGGCTTGCCCGCTTCGATCAAGGACTGCCTGCTTTCATTGAGTGGATGCTGCCCCCTGACCACCAGTCGGTTCACTGGTTAGTTGGTCATGTAACTAACTAACTACCTTTAGTCGTAAATGTCAATAACTTCGTCGCGGTGGCGGTCTGCGGTAGTTTGGTGTCATGACTGGTGCCCGACTGATTAGCCGTTCTGGGCGGGGCCGATGATGAAGCGGCGCACTTTTCTGCTCGGCACGGCGTCGGGTTTTTCAGTCTTGGCGCTCGCAGCGTGCGTGACGCCGCAGCCGCTGCCGTCGCCGTCCGTTGCACCATCCACGCTGACACCGTCGCTGGTGCCCCAGCCGCTCGCGGTCTCCCGCACCAACTGGTCGACCGACCCTTTCTCCCGCGGATCCTTCAGCTACGCCGCCGTCGGAGCCACTCCCGAGCATCGGGCGGCTCTCGGTCAGGCCGTCGATGCCCGGGTGTTCTTCGCCGGTGAAGCCACCGCGGCCGACGAGCCCGGAACCGTGCAGGGCGCGCGCGCCTCTGGCCTGCTGGCGGCCAGCCAGGTGCAGGACGTCGCGGCTCCGGGGGAACGCATCACCATCGTTGGTGCTGGAATCGCCGGCATCACGGCTGCTCGTCAACTTGTCGACGACGGCTTCAACGTGGTCGTCATCGAGGCGCGCGACCGTATCGGCGGTCGTATCGACACCGTCAGCGGCGACTGGCCGTTCCCGATCGAACGGGGCCCCTCGTTCGTACACGGCACTGCGGAGAATTTTCTGGACGACGAACTGACCGCCCTCGGGGTGCGGCTCTTGCCGTTCCCGCGCACGCCGGAGGTGCGCACCCGGGCCGGGGCTGTCGTCGAGGTATCGCCACTCGGGCCCCAGGCCGTCGCCGGTGCCCTCGGCTGGGCGGCAAATCAGCAGCAGGATGTCTCGGTCGAACGCGCCCTGATTGATTCGGGCGAAGCCAGCCTGTCGAAGACCCCGAACGCCGAAGGCCTCTCGGATGCCGATTGGCTCGAGTACGAAATCGCCACGAAACTCAAGATCGAATCCGGGGCTACCCCGAGCCAGCAATCGGCCTGGTATACGACCGACATCGCGAGTACTGACGACGATCACATCGTGATCGGCGGGTACTCGACCCTGCTCACCAGCGACGCTGAAGGCCTCGAGGTGTTGCTCTCCAGCGTGGTCAACCGTGTGGCCCACGACGACCGGGGTGTGAGTTTGCGCCTCGGCACCGGAGAGTCGCTCTCGGCGGATCGCGTCATCGTCACGGTGCCACTCGGTGTGCTCAAGAATGCGGCGATCGAATTTTCGCCGGCACTGCCGTTTGCGCATCGCGGGGCGATTGCTGCCCTCGGCATGGGGGTGGTCGACAAAATCTGGTTGCAGTTCGACGAGCCGTTCTGGGACACTGCCGCGCGACTGTGGACCATCGTCGGCGAAGACGCCGACTTTCCAGTGTGGGTAAACATGATGCCGCTCACCGGGGAACCTATTCTCATGGGCATGATCGCTGCCGAAAACGCGGCCCGGCTGTCCGAGCTCCAGGATGACGAATTCCTGTCCGCGGCACTGGCCGCGCTCGAGCCGTTCCTCGCCGTTGCAGACGCCGGCTAGGGTTCAGAGCGCGGTTCCCACGGCGGCAGCAGGTGTTTGGGCATCCGCTTGAGGCGGGTGATTCCGGTGAGCAACGCCGCGATGCCGGTAATTATGGCCACGATGATCAGGCAATAGAACACCGTCTCTCCGGGGCCGCTGACCTGCCGGGCGTCGAGAAAAAAGTACGGGTACCAGCCGACGATCGGTCCCCGAATGAGCGTGAAGACCAGCCAGAACACCGGAAAAACGATGGCCCAGCCCAGGTATTTCCACGGCAGGCGTGCCTTGAACGGGTCGATCATCCAGTCGATCAGGGCGCAGGCCGGGATGATGAAGTGCAGTAGCTGGCTCGACCATGGCACCTCGATTGAGTAATTGGCGCTCGAGGACTGCCAGACGATAATGCCGTAGACCACGCCCGACACCAGAATGTAGGTCGTCACCATGGCACGCAACATGTCGAGCCAGGCCGGGTCGATCGGTCGCCGTAGGGCGACGATAGCTGCCGTCAGGATCACCGCGACGGAGGCGATGGCGCTCTGCACGGTGAAGTAGCTGAAGAAATTCGCCATCGCAAACGATGCCACACCGAGAGTGTAATAGAAATACCCGATGAGACCGCATAACCCGGCCGCCGCCAGGCCGAGGCGCGCCACAGCAAACGCAGTGCGCGTCGTCATTCCCGTCCCCAGGCGGGGCTGTCGCGCGCGGTCATGATGCAACGCTACGCCAGCCCCGGGCGGCCCCCGACCTTAGTCGCTGATCTGAAAGTCACTTTCGCCGGTCGCGGCAACGTCACTCACCTCAAGCGCGGTCACGACGGCGTAGCGCGGTCCAGATTCAAGCCAGTGCAACATGCGCGAAACGGATGCCTCCCGCCCCTCGACTTCGAGTTCCACCGACCCGTCCGGCCGATTGCGAGCGTAACCGCCGAGCCCAAGCTGCTGGGCCTCGGCTCGAGCGTGAAACCGAAATCCCACGCCCTGCACCTCACCGCGGGCGAGCACTCGTTTGCGAATCACTCCACCATTGTGCGCCGAGTGGTGCCGCAGCGCGAGTCTCGAGTTGGGCGTCGTGCTCACGTTCTAACCGTGGACGAGCTTGTCGCCGCGGGCCCTCGTCGTGAGCCTTAACTGGCTCGCGGCCGGATTCGTCTCTCTGATCGTGCTCACGCGCGACTTTCGCCGACCGACGCCGACGCAGACCGACCGACGCCGACGCCGATGCTCGACCACAGGGAGTAGCAGGTTAGAACGGTTGCGGGTTGGGGTCGGCGGTGTTCCAGCCGGTNGGTTGCGGGTTGGGGTCGGCGGTGTTCCAGCCGGTGTTCCAGGCGGTGTTACACGGGTTGTTCAGGGGCTCGTCTGGTGGGGTGGGCGGGACTGGCGCCCGCGGTGGCGTTTCGGTTTGTTGCAGGTGGGGGCTGATGCGCGTGACGGGGTCGGTGGCGTAGTGTTTGCCGGCGGGGCTAATCCAGTGGAGGGTGCCGTCGGGATCGGGGATTGCTTTCCAGTCGCTGAAGTGCTTCAGGTTGTGGTCGGCCGGGCAGAGAAAATGCAGGTTGGTCGCGGTGGTCGGTCCACCGAATTGTTTATCGACGGTGTGGTCGAGGTCGCTGTGGCCGGTGGAGCGGTTGCAGCCGGGGAACCGGCAGGTTCCATCCCGTAGCCGGAGGTATTTCTTCAAGGCCGTCGGCACCCGGAACGGTGTGCTGCTGACGTCGAGGACGATGCCGGTGTGCGGGTGGGTGAGGATGCGCAGAAAACTGGTCGCGGTGCCGGCCAGCTTGCGGGCGGTCTCCGGGTCGATCGGCCCGTACCCTTCCAGCTCGCCGGGTTCGTCACTCTGACCCATCAGGGTGAGCACCGGCACGGTCACGTTGACGTTCGCGGTGAGTCCGGCACCAAGTCCGCTGCCGGTGACGCCCTGCTGGAGGAGGTCGACGGCGACATCCGCTCGCAACTGGCTGAGGGTGCGGGGTTCATCGGGGCCTTGCAGGCTGAGGGCGGTGTCGGTGACGCGGGTGTAGATACCCTGCAGGTCCTCGCCGGCGGCACGCAACCAGAGCGTGGCCATGCCGTCTTTATCCGGGTAGAACATGACGTTGCGGTCGGCTAGGCATTTCGCCCGGCGAACGGTGATGCTGTCGGGGTGGAACCGTTCCCGCAGTTTGCGGGCTTTGCCGTCGAACTGCGCCGCGGTGAGCTTGCGAGCGTGCGGCAGTAGCACTGCTTCCAGGTCGGCCTGCGCGGGCTGGGGGACGGAGTCGAGTTGGTCGAGTAGTTGGCGGGCGTGCCGGAGGGAGATCTGCCCGGTGCGGAGAGCGTCGAGGGTGCGGGGGCGGGATTCGACCAGCACCCGACTGTCGTGCAGGAGGCCGGAGGCGGTTCCGGCGGGGATGCGCAGCGCACACGCCATCTCCGCGACCAGCCCTTGTTGGGCGGCGAAGGTGGCGTCCCAGTCGTGCTCGTGGTTGGGTCCGGCCTGCGGGCGGCCGGTCTCGGCGGTGTTGGTGGTGTAATCCCAGGCCTCGGTGAGGGCTTCGGCTTTGCTGGCCTGCGCCCAGGCAATGATCTTTTCGAAGTAGAGGACGCGGTCGACGAACTGCGCCTGGCGCCGCTGAAAACCCGCAGCCGGGTCCTCGGCGGCGGGGCTGCCGTCGGTCTGGAAGTAATCGGCCGGGAGGAAATTGGCTGCGAGGTAGTCGGTATAGAGGAACTCCTCGCGGAAGTCCTCGTCGAACAGGTGCTCGGGCGGTACCGCGACGAATACCTCGGAAAGATCGAGGCCGGCCGGGATGGTCGGGCCGTCAACGAACAGCTGACCCTGAGCAGCGGCCGTTCGTGCGTTAGCTTCTTCTGCGTCGGCTGCTTCTTCAGCCTCCCAGGCCGTGCGACATTCCTCCCGGAAGGCATCAATCCACACGTGGTCTTCGTCGGAAAACGCCCACCGCTCGAACTCGCTATCGGTCAGCATCGCCAGAAAACGATCACTCACACCGCGCTGCTGGGGAGTGTCGCCGCTCTGGCTCATAGAATAAGTGTACCAATATCAAAGATAAAAGTCGAGATATTCTCCGATGTAATGGGATTTCCGTGCGAAGACGCATTCGAGCATCGAGAGGCACTTTTTGGAAGGTCGGCGGCAGTCCGATCCAGTGCAGCGTGGCGGGGCCTACTCTGGAGGCAACGAAACCCTGGAGGAACAATGACCGTATTGACCGCTGAGCTGTACGACGAGCGTGGCGACGAGCTGCAATCCGTACCCCTGCAGTTTCAGACGATCGGCGGACGAGCCCAGTTCAGCGGCCCGATCCGTACCGTCACCTGCTTTGAAGATAACGCGCTGCTCAAGTCGATCCTGTCCACGCCGGGTAATGGGGCCGTGCTCGTCATCGACGGCGGCGGCTCATTGAACTCGGCACTCATGGGCGACATGATCGCCGACCTCGCCGTAGCGAACGGCTGGTCCGGCGCGATCATCAACGGTGCCGTGCGCGACCGCATCGCGATCGGTGCCCTCGACCTTGGGGTGAAAGCCCTCGGCAGCAACCCGCGCAAGAGTTCCAAGACCGGGGCCGGCACAGCGGATGCCGTCGTTGAGATCGCTGGCGTCGTCTTCACTCCCGGGCGCACCGTCTACTGTGACGAAGACGGCATTCTGGTCGAGCGCTAACGACGTTAAACGCGTGAGGCGCTGAGCGAATTCGCTCAACGCCTCACGCGAAAACGGAACTTACTGCTGCACGTCGTCGATGCTGACGACGACGAAGTTGGCGTCGAGGTCGACGTCGCGGTCGCTGCCGTCATCGAGGGTGACCTCAACCTCGTAGAGGTGGTCCCAGTCGGTGTCCCGGTCGAAGTCGGTCACCCGACCGCTGCCGATCGCAGCGAGGGCTGCGGCCTCCGCGCTGGCACGCTCGCTAGCGGCCTGGTCGACGGCACTCGAGTCGGCTTGAGCGCTCGAGGTGGCGCGGGGGGTGACACTCGGCGCGGATGAGTTGCCGCTGTTACTGGAATTATTGGAGTCGTCAGTGTCGAATTCGCTAACCCACACCACGTCGAATGCATCGTTGAGCTCAACGTCGACGGTCGTGCCGTCGTCGAGACGCACCTCAAGGTCATAGGCGCTTCCGCCGTCGTCATTGCGTTCGGCCTTGGTCACGGTACCCGGGCCGACCTCGGCCACGGCTGCGTTGCTTGCACGGTCGAGGGTTTCGCCGGTGAGTGGGCCGTCATTGTCGTTGTCACTCACGGCGAGGGCAATGCCAGCGCCAGCGAGCGCGAGAACTGCGCCTGCGGCGGTAGCGATGAGGATATTCTTCTTGTTCATTGTGCAGTGCCTTAAGTCGGTGCCCCCAAAAGCCAGAGACCGAACGGCCGTGCCCAAGTTGCTGGCTTCAGCATAAGCGAAGAAATGTACGCCCCCTGATGTGCCGGTACAAGCCTCAGCAAATTCCCGGGTAGATCATCAAAACGCTGGCAACCCGCGTTCAGACGCGATTCAACGCATCCGTTGCAGCAAACTGTTCGAGCACGGCCCGCACCTGAATGGATGCCTCGGTGCGCCCCGAACGCACGTCCGGGATGCGCAGGACCGGAAGCTCGCTCGGCGTCGGAAAATTCGTGTACGCGTCGCGCATGAATTGGTCGAGGCGCTCGCCGACCTTAGGATCCTCGGTCCACGTCCGCGGAAGTCGGGCCGGCTCGCTGAGCGGATCGAACCCGAGCAGGGCTATGCGCGTAACGGATGCTGCTGTTGCGTCTGAGCCGTCAGCGGGCAGCGGGCGAGCCATGCGCACCCCGGAGAAGACCACTCCGGTGCCGAGCAGCAGCCAGGCGATGGGAAGGATCGCCTGCATGCTAACTTCACCGCCGGTGACCAACACAAAAAAGTAAGCGAAGACCCAGACTACCGGGGACAGCAAAATGAGAGCGATACCGCCTCGACGAATGGATCGTGAACGCTGTGATCGAGACGCAGTCGCGCCCAACTGACTAGTGGTGAAGGATTCGCGATGTTCCGACGAGATGATTTGGCTGGCATCGAACCGCCAGGCGGCGACGATTGCTTCATTGCGAGCGGCGATGGCTTGGCTCAGCAGGGAGGCTCGCGGGGCCCAATCGCAGTACTTCTGACCATCGAGCGACTGTACCCAGAGCCGATAGTTGATGTGACGCTGCTCGCTGACTCCTTGCCGGGTGGCGTAAGACGTCGCCGAAGCAGCAGCGGTCGCTCGGGCGTTCGTCGTGAACGAGGATTGCTGACCCTCCGAAAATTCCCGTGACGTGCTCGCATTGAATGCCGCTACTGCGGCCGTGGCTGCAGCCTGAGTGTTTGTGACAGCGCGCGACAGATCATTATCGATCATGGACTTCCCCCGGACATTTTTACGACCAACGGCAACATGCCTTGCTGGTCGTGCCGTGGGGTTGCTGTCGAACAACCGGGCCGTTTTATCGTTGCACAATCCGTGGGGTGATACGCCAACCGGACCGATGCTTCCCCCGTACTGGGGTGGACGAAGCTCTCTGAATACGATAGATCAGGCACCTGACCTTCGCGCAACCTCCCCATTGGGGGCTGCTCCGGCTGGCTGCAAGGGGCTAGATTCAAGCACCCGAACAGGAGAACCGTGACAATCGATGCGCCCATAATGCGACTGCGGTGCCCCGCGCAGTCGATCATAGAAGTGCTCCTGCTGGAGCAACGCCTGATCGCCCCCCGCGGGCTGCTGGAGCGCCTGTTCGGTCGATCGCCGCTCGGCGCCGACAGCGTGCGCTGCTTCGACGCTGCCCGCGCGGAAATCGCCGTGGGGCTTGCGCTGGCCGAGCTGCCTCGGGAATGGATCGTCTTTCACTCCCTGCCGGTGGGCGACAGTGGCGCCGACGTCGACCACCTCGTGATCGGACCTGGCGGTGTATTTGCCCTTCATTCCGACCGCCAGGCGCGCAAATCTGTTTTGGTCGCCGGACGCAGTGTGCTCGTCGGCGCCCGAAAGATTCCGTATATAAGGGAGGCCGAGTACGAAGCGGTCAGCCTGACCACTCTGCTTTCCGAGCGGATGCCGCGCGCAGCGACGGTACGGGGCGTCGTCGTACTCGTCGATACCAAGCGTGTGACCGTGAAGACGCAGCCGTCGCGGGTAAAAATCGTCGAAGCCGCCGACCTGTGTGCCTGGTTGCAGGGGCTCCCTCCTGCGCTGACTGCCCTCGACCGGTTGGAAATTACCCGATTCGTCGAGAACCCCGCACTCTGGCAGGCGCTCGCAGCATTAGAGCCGGCCAAGATTCTGCAGCGCTTCGACGAGCTGGAGTCAGAAGTGACCCGTGCCAGGCAGACCCGTTTTCGATGGATGATGCTCGGAATGGTTCTCAGCACACTCGGTGCCCTGCACGTACTGCTGCTGATTCCGCAGATCGTGAGCGGGCTGTAGCCGTACCGGACCAAACCACATTGCCGAGCCCTGCAGAAGTCGCGCGGCACTGCGCGACTGTGCGACTGTGTGGCTGTGTGGCTGTGTGGCTGTGTGGCTGTGTGGCTGTGTGGCGCCGAGCGGCTTCTGCTCGGGTCTATTCGCAGCCGATACCGTCGCCGTCGCGGTCCAGGTGGCGCCCGTACCCGGGTTCACCGGTATGCACCGGGGACGCGCCGGCATCCCTGGCTGCGGTGCAATTCTGAAAGTAGACGTCGCTCGGGGTGTCGGCGACCAGCGCCGACTCCGGCGCCGGCGCGATGACGGGGTCGGTGGCCCTCGCGAGCTCGTCGGGGCAGTCCGACAGGATGCGCGTCATGGCCTCGTGCTCGGCCGTCGTCACCCACAGCGCGTACGTCGCCTTCACCGAAATCTGCCTGGCCACATAGGCACATCGATAGCTTTTCAGCGGCGGTAACCAGGTTGCCGAATCGCCATCCCCCTTGCGCGAATTAGTGACGCCGTCGACGGCGAGCAGGTTCAGCGGATCGTTGGCCAGCGCCACCCGCTGCTGCTCCGACAGCTGCTGCGCGCCGGTCTGCCAGGCGTTCGAGAGAGCGACGATGTGGTCGATCTGCACGAGCGACGATGTCGTCTGGCCGCGCACGAAGCCGATCGCTAGGCCGGTATACGGGCCGAGCAGGGTGCCGCTCTGCACCTCACAGGCAGGGTCCACCACGAGCATGGTCAGGTCGCGGGCGAGGATATCGTTGCGGGTGTCGCATCCGTTTTCGTCAACGTCTAGCCAAGCCGATCCGAAGCTTCCCTCGCGGTCGTAGCCGGTCTGGGGCGCGCGTCCCTTCACTGGCAGGGTCGCCAGCACGGCGAGGGCCGCCGTATCGATCGTCGGCGTGGTTGTTACCGTCGGCGCTGGCGTTGGCGTGGGTTCGACGGTCGTTTACGGCGTTCCGCCGCTCGTCGGTTCGGCCAGATTCGACGAAACGGATGACCGCGCCACCGACGTTCCTATCAGGATCGCCCCGAGCACGCCAACGATCAGCCCAATCAACAGAAACGATCGGGTCTTGCGTCGGACGGTCATGGCGCTCCTTCTGGCCGCACGGCACGACCCTTCGAATATACGTGGTGCTACCCGGTCGCCGTGAAACGTGGCGGCGCACGCTTGGTAAAAAGTCACCTATTCTGGGGGTCCTGCGACCGGGTCGGCACTGGCAAGATATAAAACCCGGCGAGGAGCACGATGACTCATATACTCTCCACGCGGCGGTGTCTGACGACGCCTCCGGAACTACCCGAATCGAATCGCACCGGAGCGTCTCGACCATCAACCGGCCCGGCCTGGCTACTCGGCCGTGCGCACCGCACTGCGGCTACGCCGACCGACCTGGCGCTGTCCCGCGCGCGCAGTGAATGCGCTGTCGACACGCTGCTCGCGACGTTGCCGCAACACTGGGCCGCATTCACATTGCCCACACTCTGCGGTGCTGGGCCGAGCGCGATGCGCCTGCTGGTCGGCCCTGGCGGGGTTCTCGCCCTGCACGCGCAGCTCTGCGACGGCCAGATCGCCTGGGTGCATCGCCAACGCGTGTTCGTCGCCGGGCAGCGCTCGCCGGATCTCGCGGTCGCCGCGGCCGGCGCGAATCAGCTCACCATGCTGATTCGCGGGCGGCTGCCGCTGCGCACCGCGGTGCAGCCGGCGCTCGTGCTTCTGGGTGCTCGATTGCTGGCGGTCACCGGCCGCTCGGGTGGGGTGTCGGGCAAAACAACGCTCGTGCCGGTAGTCGGCGCGGCCGCGCTCGGCGACTGGCTGGTAGCGCGCCCGCAGGTGTTGCGCCCGATCGAACGCATGGAACTCGCCGCCGTGATCGACAACCCGCTCACCTGGGGTAGTCGTCCGACAATCCTGCCCCGGCCCGGTAGCGTAGGGGACTAGCCGCCAAGCGACTGCGGTGGCACGGCAACGACGCCCCCGGATTGGACCCTCGATGCATACCGACGACCTCGCCCAGCTGCAGACTCTGCTTGAACAGGAACGTACCCTGCAATTCGACGCGTTCAGCCACGACGATGCATGGGCCCTCGGCACCAGGCTCCGCACAATCGCCGCCGCCCGGGCGTTGCCGGTAGCGATCTCGATCGTGCTGGGTGACCAGCGGGTGTTCCATACCGGCCTGGCGGGAGCATCCGCTGATAATGACGGGTGGCTGGAGCGCAAGTTCGCCGTCGTGCGCCGCTACGGGCATTCCTCGCTTGCCGTCGGCACGGAATGTCGCAGCCGCGGCGTCGACTTCGACGTTGATGCCCGCCTCGACCCCACGCGTTTCGCGGCGCACGGCGGAGCGTTTCCGTTGTTCGTACGCGGATCGATGGTGGGCGTCGTCGGCGTCTCCGGACTGCCGCAGCTCGACGATCATGCCCTCGTCGTTGAGGCGTTGCGGGCGCAGCTGGCGGCGTGACCTGTTAACGCTTGGCCGGGCCGTGACCCTTGCCTGAAAGCAGTCGGGCGCGCACCGAGAACGCGCCACCGACGACGAGCGAGACCACGGCAGCCGGCAGGATCACGTCGACGAACTGGTTACCCGAGAGCAGGTTGGCCAGCAGCAGAAGCACGGCCAGGCCGCTGAAGGCGAGTCCCGCGATCGCGCAAACGTTGAAAGTCAGGTGCTTCACGAGTGAATCCAATCGGTGGGGTGGTTTCAGGCTAGCTGACGTTGCCCTACTTAGTGGGGGAGGCCCCGGCAGGGTCGCCGCTCTGGATTGGCAGCGGATGCTCCGCGCCAGTCTCGCGCGTCGCCTCGGAGCGTGAATGAGTATTACTTACGATTTGCTAACTAAAGCTGCGGCGCGGTCGATTGTGAACACGGAATCGGCAGGCGTCGGTGACGGGATAATACGGGGTACGACCCCGTGGTGAGGCAAGTGAACGTGGTTATGACAACTCTTGGTGCTGGAATGCAGGCTCGTGATCACGAGCCCGTCGTCTCCGTGGTGACCGGCATGCCCCCGATATCCATCGCCCCCGGTCGGTTTGCCGGTCAATCCGTCGTCGAGGAACTGCTGCGCCAGCACGAAAGCCGGCCGCTGCGTTCCCGGCTCGCACGCACCCTGGGTGCCGCGCCGCTCGACGCGAATGAGCTGAGCTGGCTGCGCGCTGCGCAGGCCGAGATGATTGTCGGCGACATTCTCACCCGCCTGCCCGATGGCTACAGCGTCTATCATTCCCTGCCCATTCGCAATACGGCGTTCTGGGTTGACCACCTCGTTGTGGGTCCCGGAGGGATCTTCTCGATCAATGCGAAAACCCACTGGGACCGCGACCTGCTCGGGTCGCCGCGCTCGATTCCGATCGGCGACCACGCCATGCCATATCTGCGGGATGCTCGGTTTGAATCGGCCCAGATCACCGCGTTGTTGGCGGCGGTGATGCCAGCAGCAGCCGTGGTTGAACCCCTGATTGTGCTGGTCAACCCGCACAAAATTCTGCTTAACCGCAAACCCAATGCCGTCACGGTCATCGATTCACCTCGACTGCGCCGGTGGCTCGTGGCGCGCCCGCGAACGTTCAGCCCCGAGCAGCAGGCTGCGGTCACCGCGCTCATCGACGCCCCGGCAACCTGGCGCGCAGCTACCGCGCTGCTCGCACCGGCGCATCTGCACGCGCGGTTCACTGCGCTCGAACAGCAGGTCGCGGCCGCCCGAAGCCGGCGTACGACGTTCACGGTACTCGCTGCCGTCGCGGGCACGACCTTACTTGCCGCCCTGACCTCGCCCCTCATCGTCGCTGCCGTTGAGTACCTTGCCGCGCGCTGAGCCAACGGGTTAGGCGATGCGCTCGAGTACCGTGCCCTCGCGCATCCGCTCGACGCGTACGACGTGGTCGCGCAGGTCGCGCACCCCGCGCGGGATGGCGAGTTCGGCGATGTCCTGTCCCTTGGTGACCGCGTGCGAACGAGTGGGGTGCCGGTAGTCCTCGATCGATTCGAAGGTGTTCCGCCCGCGCGGCTCCTTGCTGTGCCGCTGCGCGAAGCCGGAGTTGATCGCGCTCAGCTCGATTTCGTCTTCGTGGGCGGCCACCAGGCTCTTGGTGTTCACGGTGATCACCGTGTGGGCATCGTCGCGATATGACCGGGCATTTAGCAGGTCGTGCAGCAGCCGTGGCTGCAGGTGAAAGAACACGCGGTCGTTCAGCGCCGCGTACCACTCGGTCAGTGTCATATCTTCGAGGGCGTCTTCGAGCGACGGCTCATGAATAGCCTTTTGATGACGGATGACCGCGGTACCGAACTGGGCATGTTCCAGCACGCGCGACTCGCCACGTCGCTTGCCGAGAATGGCAGCTTGTGGGGCGCCCTGTTTGACGCCCCACCGGGTCACGAGCCCGGCCGGGCTAAGCAGCCCGTGCCTCTGGATACCGGGCCAGCTTCCATCGGCGGCCACATGGTAGAGCTCAGGGTATAGACGAATTAGATCGCGAGACAACACCGTTTAAGCGTACTCGCCGCCGGAGTGGCGCCGAGACAGCCCGAAAGTTCACCGTCGGCACTGCACCGTGCGTGCATTCGGCGCAGTCACCGCAGTCGGCCGGGCAGCAGGTCGAGCGTCGCGAGCACCGTGCGGCGTAGCGGCTCAACGAGAACGAGAACGAGAACGAGTCGGGGCAGGCGCCGAGTCTAAACGGGCCGGTATCTCGCCAGGGTGTAGCCGACCCGCGCTTGGAGCGGTACACCTGACTCCTGACGAGTTCGCCCTTGATTCTCGGCCCGATCATGCGGTACGTCGACGATGTCTCGGCGAGCATCTGGTGCGAGACTCGGGATGCCGCTCGGGTTGTGGTGACGGCCGCTGGTCGGTCGTGGGCGGCGCGCAGCTTTGCCGTGCATGCACACCATTACGCCCTCGTGCAGGTTGATGGCCTACAACCCAACTCGAGTTTGCCGTACACCGTTGACATCGATGGAACGCGGGTGTGGCCCGCAGAGGACTCCGGCTACCCGGCGGCCGTCATTGCAACGCTCGGAGGGGGCATCCGTTTCGCCTGTCCTTTGGTTCCTGCCGAACCAGTGTGAGTCACGACGCAGACGGCAACGGCACGCACGGCGTCGACTACGAGACCAAGCACAGCGGGCGGGACCGCGTTCAGGCGGCCCAACCTCTTGCGGTGGCGATTCCCTAGCTCGCCACCGCGAGCGTCGTCGTCAGGCGACAGCGATTGCTCAAGGCTTGACGCCTCTCCAAAAAGGAGGGACTGAGCGCGGTTACTTAACGGATCCGCTCATGAGCCCGCCAATGAAGTACTTGCCGAGGATGATGTACACGAGCAGGGTGGGCAACGATGCGATGAGCGCCCCGGCCATGGCCGTGCCGTAGTTGGCCAGTTGTGCGCCCTGGGCGAGGTTGTTTAACGCGAGGGAGACCGGGCCGCCGCCGGTGTCCGAGAGGAACATGGCGAACAAGAAATCGTTCCACGCGTTCGTGAACTGCCAAATGATCGTGACGACGAAACCCGGCAGCGACAGGGGCAGCACAATGGAGGCGAAGGTGCGCAACATTCCGGCGCCGTCCATGCGCGAAGCTTCCATAAGTTCCATGGGGATACTCACGTAATAGTTGCGAAAGATCAGCGTGCAAATCGGCAGCCCATAGATGACGTGCACCATGAGCAGAGTCGAAATATCGCTCGGCAGGCCGAGGGCCGTCTTCATCTGCACGAGCGGCGTCATGATGGCCTGGTACGGAATGAACATGCCGAAGAGGATGAATGTGAAAACGATGTCGGCGTGCGGGAACCGCCAGCGCGACAGCACGAAGCCGTTCATTGCGCCGACGAACGATGATATGAGCGCTGCCGGAATGGCCAGGAGGAACGTGCGACCGATGGACGGGGCGAGGGCCGACCAGGCCCCGGTCCAGTTGTCGAAGCCGGTCGGTCCGCCCGGGGTGGCGCTCTGCCAGGGCCACCGCACCGGCAGCCCCCAGGACGTGGACGCCGTGACGTCAGCGGGTGGTTTGAAGCTGGTCACGATGAGCACGTAGACGGGGATGAGTACCACGAAGACGAAAATGACCAGGAGCACGTACTTGAGAGTGCGACCCATCCTGGTGCGATGCACCGGCTTGGGCGTGCGCGGGGCCGTTTCAGCGCGGGGTGGTGCGATCGGGGGCGCTTCTTCGGTGATGGTCATCGGTCAGCCTTCTCTGAACGCCACGTTTGAATGAGGTAGGGAATGATGAAGAGTGACGCCAGCAGCAGCAAGATCGTGGCGATCGTGGCCGACTTGGCGTAGTCGTTCGAGGTGAGCGTGACCCACATGTATGTGGCGGGCACCTCGGTTTGGTAGATCGAGCCGGTGACCGACATGATCAGGTCGAAGACCTTGAGTGACATGTGGCTCACAATGATGAGCGCCGACAGCGCGATCGGGCTCAGCTGCGGGAACACCACGAAGCGGTAGAGCTTCCACTCAGAGGCGCCATCCATTCGCGCGGCCTCGCGCAACTCTTGGGGGATACCGCGGAAGCCAGCCAAGAATAGCGCCATGACATAGCCGGACAGCTGCCAGATGGCGGGCATGGCGATGGCCGCCATGCCCCAGATGGGTTCGTTCCACCAGGCGTTCTGCAGAAAGCCGAGCCCGAGGGTCTCGAAAATGCGGTTGAGACCAGACGCCCGATCGCCCTCCGCGCTGTTGAGCAGCCACCGCCACACGACGCCGGAGGCGACGAACGAGATTGCCATCGGAAAGAGGAAGACTGAGCGGAACATGCCTTCGGCATTCACGCCCTTGTCGAGCATCCAGGCCCAGATGAAGCCGAAGAGCATTGTGCCCGCGATGAAGACGACGGTGAACACGACGAGGTTGAACAAAGAGTGCAGAAAACGATCTTCGCTGAGAAGAGCGAGGTAATTCTCAAGCCCCACGAACTCGGATTGGGGTGAGAGGCTGTGTCGATTGGTCGTGGACACCTGAATGTTGGCGGCGATGAGACCGTACACGAAGATGCCCAGGATGAGGATGGTGGGGGACACCAGCAGAAGCGGGGGTCCCCAGTTGCGTACTCCCTTGCGCACAATGCGCCTTTCCGTGCGTTAAAACGTTAGAGCACGGGGAGGTGAGGCCTGGGCGACACCTCCCCGTGCAGGTGGAGCAGATTAGCCCAGTGCGCTCGAAGCAGCCGAGACCGTCGCAGCAATCAAAGCGTCGCCGTCACGGTCGACGCCGAACCTGCCAATGGCTGAGGAGAGGTCAGCCGACCAGGAGCTCGCCGCTGCAGCACCGTGCGCGAGGGAGCTGACGACGGTGTCTTCGCCGAAGGACTTCAGCGCGGTCTGCTGGTAGGCGGGGTAATCGGAGGCGATGGCATCCGTTCTCGCCGGAATGGAGCCCTTGGCAATGTTGAACGCCTTCTGGCCCTCGGCGGAGCTGACGGTGGTCAGCCAGTCGATGGCCGCGGCCTCATGTGGCGCGCCCTCTGGCAGGGTGAAGGAGTCGGCGAGGAAGTCGAAGACACCCTCGGTGCCCGGGGTCGCCCAAGTGGTGTACTCGGTGCCGTAGGTCTGACCTGCCTGCACGAAGGCAGCCTCGGCCCAGTCGCCCATCACGTTGTAGCCGGCGTTACCGTCAAGCACGAGCTGCGTGGCGGCATCCCAATCGAGTCCGGCATAGTCAGTGTTGACGAAGTCGAGCAGCTGATCGTAGTGGTCGACGGCCGTTGCAACGCCGGGTCCATCCCACGCAGTGGTGCCGTCCCACAGGCCGGTGTACCCCTCGGCGCCGAGATCGGCGATGAGCACGTTTTCAAACAGCTGCATCTGGGTCCACTCGGTGCCCAGAGACAGGGGCGTTTCAACGCCCGAGTCCTTGAGTTCGGTGAGGTCGTCAATCCAGGCGTCCATGTCGGCTGGCGCGACATTCGGGTCGATGCCCGCGCTCTCGAGCACCTCGACGTTCACCCAGGTGACATTCGCGCGGTGGATGTTGCTCGGCACCGAGTAGATCTTGCCGTCAGAGGTGAGCTGGTCGATCAGTGTGGGCGGCAAGGCCTCGTTGAGGCCATTCTCTTCGTAGAAGCTGCTCAGATCCTGCAGTTGGCCGGCCTCAATGTAGTCGGTGAGTTCGGCGCCGGCGTGGGCTTGGAACGTGTCGGGCGGGTTGTTCGCCTCGAGACGGGACGCGAGGGCAGCCTTGGCGTTCGAGCCAGCACCGCCGGCCACGGCAGCATTGGTGAAGTCCACGTCGGGGTTCTGTTCGTCGAAAACGGAGACGAGGGCATCGAGCCCGACCTTTTCCGATCCTGAGGCCCACCACGTGAAGACCTCGACCTGATTGGCGTTGCCGTCGTCGGTGCTTCCGCCTGCCGGTGAACAGCCCGCCAAAGCGAGGCCGGCGAGCGCAGCGCCCGCGATAAGAGACAGTCTTCTTTTACGCATGCGATGTTCCTCCAGTGGACAACCTGCCCCCCAATCTGCTGTGGTCGGGAGTGCATGAGGTTCCGCGCATGTGCCTGGAGCAGCCGACATACGTCGGCGCGTAAGCGACACGCGTACGAGCCTCGCCTTAAGACTACGTTCGCGGCACGCTGCGTCTCACGAAGGAAAGCTCATCTGTAGAGTAAAAAACGCGGTCAGATCAGGGCACCAGCACGATCTTGCCGACGTGAGTGGATGCTTCCAGCCGGCGGTGCGCATCCGCTGCCCTCTCAAACGAGAATCGTTCGTCGATCACCGGTCGAAACTCGCCCGAGGCGATCCATGGCCAGACTGCCGACTCGAGCGAACGCATGATGGCGACCTTTTCGGCGTGCGACCGGGCGCGCAGGGTGGTGCCCCAGTAGCGGGCGCGCTTTTGCATGAGGCGAAAGGGGTCGAACGTGGCCGGTTCACCACTCTGGTTCGCGAGCACCATGATGCGCCCGTTCACCGCGACCGCCTCGATATTGCGCGCCGCATAGGAGCCGCCCATGATGTCAAGGATCACGTCGGCGCCCCGCCCGTCGGTGGCGGCGGTGATTTCGGCGACGAAGTCCTGCTCGCGATAGTTGATCAGAATTTCTGCCCCAAGGCCCTCACACACGGCGAGTTTCTCGGCTGATCCGGCCGTCACGGCCACTCGGGCATCGGCCAGTCGCGCGAGCTGAATAGCGGTCGTGCCGATTCCACTTCCGCCGCCATGCACAAGCAGTGTTTCTCCGGGCTGGAGCTCAGCGCCCATGAACACATTCGACCACACGGTAGCCAGGGCCTCCGGCAGAGCCGCGGCGTCGATGAGGTCCATCGATAGTGGTACGAGCAGCGCCAGGTCTTCGTGCACCACGGCTTCGGTGGCGTAGCCGCCGCCGGCGAGGAGGGCGCATACGCGATCGCCGATGCCGAAACGAGTCACGTCGTCGCCCACCTCGGTGACTACGCCAGACACCTCCAGTCCGGGCCAGTGTGGTGCGTCGGCGGGCGACGGGTATAGGCCCCGTCGCTGCATAACGTCCGCCCGGTTCACCCCCGCCGCAGCGACCTTCACTCGAATGTCGTGGGCCCCGGCCTCCAGGTCGGGCAGGGTCGCCAGGGTGAGGGCCTCTGGCCCGCCGGGTGAGTTCACGATGATTGCGCGCATACCCGCAGCCTACGCGCGAGCAACTCAGGAACTGGGCATACCGACCGCCGAGTGCGCCACTGCGCTCGTGCGGACCCCCTAATCGTTAATGCTTCTTGACCAGGTGGCCTCGTACGGCAGCGTGCGATCCACGAAGTCGCCGGCATCGCTCATCCGTTTATTCTGCCCCGCGCACCGTGCCAGGGCTTTGCATGGATCATTCATCGGATGCCCCGACCTCGCCGGTCATGTGGCCCGGACGATGCTGTCCTCCGGCCTACGATGGAAGCATGTGGCTAGATGTGGTGCCCGTCGACGCGGTCGATTCAGCGAATGGCACCCCGCTGCACAGTCAGGTGGGGACGAGCATCCGTTCTCGCAGCGCCAACATGCGGGCGCTCGTGCGCAAGTGATGCTCCGGCGCCAGTCGGGCACTCGCGCGGTGGTTCTCGCAATGGGTTCAACCATCACGGGCGGCCTGCCGGTGTTCTTGCTCGGAGCTTTGTTCGTGCAGATTCAAGGTGATGTCCCCGCATCGCAGTGGGTGCTGGGCGCGGCCGTGGCCAGTTACTGGGCCGCCGCCGCCATGATGTCAGTGCTCGCCGGGCGCGTAGTGTCGTGGTTGGGAATTCGTTCCACAACGTTGTTCGGGGTGGCGGTCGGCGCGTTGAGCCTGATCGGGGCGGCTTTTCTGGTGCCGTCGTGGGCGTGGCTGCTGGTGTGGGCCGCAGTCGGCGGGGTGTGCAACGGCATCAGCCATCCCGCCGCGAATCAGCTGATCAACCTGCGGGTGCGGCGGGGAATGCTCGCGACCGCGTTCGGAATCAAGCAGTCGGCGATTCCGTTTGCCGCGTTCCTGGCCGGGCTGGCGGTACCGGCGCTCGCGCTCACCTTGGGCTGGCACTGGGGGTTCGGCCTCGCCGGCCTGTTCGCGCTCGCCGTAGGGGGCCTGTTCTGGTGGTCTGTGCCACGGGGGGAGCTCGCGCGTCCCCGGCTCGGCGGAGCCCATGTTCCGCTGACCCCGCCGCTGATGAAATACCTGCTGCTGATGGCCAGCGTCACCACGCTCTCGGCGGCTGCCACCGGTGCCGTGACTGCGTATGCGGTGATCACGGGCATTGAGCGCGGGCTGCCGGTGGCCGGGGCAGGGATTCTGTTGAGCGTCGCCGGGCTGCTCAGCGTCGTCGTGCGCGTTGTCGTCGGCCGAATCGCCGACCGGGCCAACAGCACGTTCGCGCTCGCCACCGTGGCCGCCATGATGTTTATCGGCGGTGCCGGAGTATTGCTAATGGCGGTGGACACCCAGTGGACGTTCGTGGCGGGCATGCTGCTGGCCCTCGGTGTCGGCTGGGGCTGGCCGGGGCTCACGCACTTCGTGGTGTCCCGGGTGGCGGGTCCGGCCACCCCGAGCGCGACCGGCGTCGTGCAGATCGGTACCTATGTCGGCAGCGGCGCCGGCCCGCTCGCCTTCGGCCTGCTCTACGCGGCCCTACCGCAGACGACGTTGTGGATCATCGTCGGCGCGGTGCAGATCGTAGCCGGGTATATCGCGTTCGTGCTCGCCCGAAAGACGCCGCCCGCTGTGCCCGTCAGCTAAGCGCGATTCGCCCGCCTCAGTAAAACCCCTGGCATCATCCAGACCTTGTTGTTCCAAGAATTTCTCACGGATCCCGGCAAACCTCATTCCCGATGATGAGTTCCCCGTGATGTTGGCAGTTACGCGCGAGTGATTTTCGCGTTGACGGCATGGGCCGCGCGGCGCAGCCATGGGTCGTCGTCGCCGGACCACCGAAGCAGGGACGCATCCGCTCGGGCACGATTCGCGCCGGTCAGTCCCTGCATCAGGGGCAGCACAACGTCGACCGTGAGTGGATCTACGAGCTCTGGCAGCCCAGCGCCGCGCAGGAACCCCTCGATGCGGGTGAGGTCGGTGTTGTCGAGCCGGCTCACGTTCGATTGCAGCAGCACGATTGCGGCGAGGCGCCGCTCGAACACCGGCACATTCCAGAGCTCGGAGCTCAGTGCGGTCACCTCGTCGTGGCTCATGTTCGTATACCGGCGAGCCAAATCGCGGATGGTTCCCCGCACGGCGCCCACCGAGGCGCCATAGAACTCGAGCTCGTTCCCAAACCGGGCCTGCGCCTCAGCCGCCCGCTCCCAGGTTGCTTCGTACTGCAACGTGCGGTCCACGAAATCGCCGGCATCGCTCATTCGTCTATTCTGCCTCGGTCAGCCGCGCCTTACTTGTGGCCACTGCGTCCGTGGCGCCTCCGTTCAAAGACTCGCGTCGTTTAAGGAACCGGGCCCGAACTGCCATCAAGGTCTGGGCCGTCGCACGGGCGACGCGGTCTGTCACCCTTGGCTCGTTTAGTAAACGTTTGCGTAACCCCAAACGCGCATTTAGTCTCGAAATATCGATTCACGCAAACGGTTACGTAAACTCACCCAGGGGAGGGAAGAATGGCGACAATTCGCGACGTTGCCCGCTACGCCGGGGTGTCTCCGGCTACCGTCTCCCGCGTCGTTAACGGCCTCGTTGGCTACTCGCTCGCGACACAAAAGCGCGTCGAAGGGGCCATTCTTGCCCTCGACTACGAGCCCGACACACTTGCTCGCGGACTCAAGACCAAGCAGACCTCTGTCATCGGCGTGCTCGCGCCCCTCGTGTCCGATGCCCTCGCTTCCGAGGTCATGACCGGGGTCGAGAACGCGGCCCGCCAGCGCGGGTACTCCGTGATGCTCGGCAGAACAGGACTCGGTTCCGCGCACGTTGCTGGCTATTTGCGTACCCTACGCACTTACCGATCGGCGGGTGTCATCCTCATCTCCGCCGCGATCACCCCCGACATGCGTCGGGCCCTAGGCGCGAACGTACCGCTTATTGCCGTCGCCATCCGTGACCAGTCCCACTTTCCCAGCATCGCCATCGACGACGAGCAGGCCGCGTATGACGGCACTCGGTACCTCATCGATCTCGGCCATCGACACATCGGTCTGCTGGCCGGGGACCCAAACTCCGTGCTCGTGAACACCGTGCGCGAACTTGGGTACCTGCGGGCCATGACAGATGCCGGACTTCCCACGGTTCTCGAGCAGGGAAACTCCCTCTACGACAGCGGCCCGCCTGCCCTGCGGCGTCTGCTCGAGCGCGACCCCCTACTGACGGCGGTTTTCGCGTTGAGCGATGAGATGGGCGCATCCGCTGTGAACGAGCTGCAGCGGAGCGGCCGACGCGTGCCGGACGACATTTCCGTGCTTGGCTTCGACAACACGCGCACGTCGCAGCACGTGTATCCGGCGCTGAGTACCGTCTCGCAACCTCTCGAAGAGATGGGCGAGCTCGCAGTCGAGCACCTCCTCTCCGCCGGAAACTCTCGCTCTCGCATACTGCTGCATGCCCTCGTGACCCGCGGCTCGACCGCTCCAGTACCTCCAGGCTGACCCGCCTCGTCCAGATCTAGCGCCAGAGGCATGCCCACGGCCCCATAATCCACCCCTGAAAACACTCACCGAAGGAAGCATCATGAAGCAACGACGCCCAGTGCGACGCGCCCTCTCCGGCATTACCCTGCTCACCGCAGCTGCCCTGTCATTGACCGCGTGTTCCAGCGCTGGCCAGGCCGAGAAAGCGGATGTGAGTCTCACTGACCGCGGGCCCATCAGTTACGTCAGCAGTCCCGACGCTTCCGGCGCGGCGCAGCAGTCCATCGATGCATGGAACGACACGCACCCCGACGAGCAAGTCTCCTGGATCGAGCTGCCGCTCGACGCCGACCAGCAGCGTCAGCAGATGGCTCAGAATGCTCAGGTCAAGGGTTCGACATACACGATCCTCAACCTCGACGTGGTGTGGACCTCGGAGTTCGCGGCGAATCGCTGGATCACCGAGCTACCCAAAGACGTTATCGCGATCGACGACGCGATCCCCGCTACGATCGCGGCGGCGTCGTACCGCGACACGCTGTATGCGGCGCCGTACTACACCGATGGCGCCCTGCTGTACTCTCGTACGGACTTGCTGACCGCAGCTGGCGTCAACTCGCCTCCCGAGACTTGGGCGCAATTGGAGGAAGCCTGCACGGCAGTGCTGGCGCTCCCCGAAGCAGCCGACATGTCGTGCTATGCCGGGCAATTCGACAAGAACGAAGGTCTCACCGTTAACTTTAGCGAGGCGGTCAACTCGGCGAACGGTTCGCTCTTCGACGCCGAGGGCACTCCCACGGTTGACACTCCCGAGGCTCTCACTGCGCTGAACTTTCTGGTGGACGGCTTCGCGAGCGGCATGATTCCACAGGCCGCGATCACCTACCAGGAGGAACAGGGCCGACAGGCGTTCCAAGATGGGAACCTCGTGTTCCTGCGCAACTGGCCCTACGTCTACGCATCATTCAACGCAACCGACGGATCGAGTAGCGTACAGAGCAAATTTGCGACAAGCCCGATCCCTGGCGAAAACGGCCCCGGCGTCTCAACCCTCGGCGGACGCAATATCGCCATCTCGAGCTTCGCCGAGAATAAGGCCACGGCGCTCGAGTTCATCACATTCTTCACGGGACGCGACCAGCAGTCCGACCGCCTCGAGCTCAGCTCACGGGCACCGGTGTTCTCGGAGTTCTTTGCCGACGAGACCGTGACGGAGCGCCTGCCTTACCTCCCCGATCTGCTCACCTCGCTGGAAAAGGCCCAGCCGCGCCCCACCGTGGTGAACTATGGCGCTACTACCGCCGCGATCCAAAACGAGATCTATGCAGCCCTCACCGGCGTCAAGACGCCCGAGGCTGCCCTGGCCGACCTGCAGGTCGCGCTCAGCGACATCACGTCCAACTAAGACCCCGGCCATCGCGAATGACGGAAAGACGGAAAGACGCATGATGACGACGACCCAGATTGAGCGGCAGACGACCGCCCGCCGGCCGCAGACGGTGAAGGTTGGCGACGGCCGGATGGCCGCGCTGCTGCTCTCACCGACCTTCCTCGTGCTCGCCCTCGTGGTGGCATATCCGCTGCTTTCCGCCTTCCGGCAGTCGCTCTACCGATCGCAGTCGGGGCTCGACGACGACGGCTTCGTGGTGACCGGTGACGTGTTCGTGGGGCTCGGCAACTACGTGAACATCTTCACCGGAACCGAGGCCGGGCGTTTCTACAACGCCCTGTGGAATACCACGTTCTTCACGTTCACGACGGTCGGCCTCGAGGTGATCATCGGTGTAGCGTTCGCCGTTGCCATGAACCGGGCATTCCGGGGCCGGGCGTTGCTTCGCGCCAGTATTCTCATTCCGTGGGCCATTCCCACCGCCGTATCCGGGCTGCTGTGGCGGTGGATCTTCCAGGCCGACGGGGTTGTGAACAGCATCACGGGCGTCGAGGTGCTGTGGACCGCCGAGGGATTCGCCGCCCAGGCCGCCGTGATCGTGGCCGAAGTGTGGAAAACTGCGCCGTTTATCGGGCTGCTCGTGCTCGCCGGCATGCAGATCATCCCTGGGGAGATTTATGAAGCGGCCAAGCTCGACGGCGCCAACGCTTGGCGTCAGTTCATTGGCATCACGTTGCCGCTCGTGCGGCCCGCGCTGCTCGTAGCGGTGCTGTTCCGAATGCTCGACGCGCTGCGCATGTTCGACCTGCCGTTCGTACTGATCGGCCCGCGCAAGAGCTCGGTCGAGACGCTGTCGATCCTCGCATGGGACGAATCCAATCAACTCAACTACGGCACAGCATCCGCTTTCTCCATAATCCTGCTGATTTATGTAGCGGTGATCGCGTACGCCTTCATCAAGATCCTCGGTGCCGACATCGTTGAGGCCAAAGCACGCCGGGCAACACCGAAGAAAAAGGCCACGCGATGACCGACACCCTGCAACGCCCCAGATTTTCCGAGCGGATGCTGCCGCCTGACCCCGTGCGTAAGCCCAGGAAACGCGGGTGGGGCGCCGCGTCACTGGTGCTGGCTATCACCGCAATCTCTGTGTACTGCCTTGCACCGTTCTTCTGGATGCTCGTATCGAGCTTTCGGCGCACGTCCGACATATTCGAGACCACGATTCTGCCCACGACGTGGTCGATCGAGAGCTATCGGCAGGCCCTCGACGGCTCGTCGATGTTCGGCCGGGCGATGCTGAACAGTCTGCTCGTTGCGGGCACCACAACGGTGCTGGCCCTCGTGTTCGCCATCTTCGCGTCGTACACCCTCGCTCGGCTCAACTTCCGGTTTAAATCCGCCGTACTCGCCATCATCATCGCAACGTCGATGTTCCCTGGTATCTCCGTGGTGGTGCCGTTACTGCAGTTCTTCTCGGACATCGGCTGGATCAACACCTACCAGTCGATGATTGTGCCTAACCTGTCGTTCGCGCTTCCGCTTGCAATCTGGATACTGACCACGTTCATGCGGCAGATCCCCGTGGACCTCGAGCAGGCCGCCATGATCGACGGATGCACGAAGTGGCAGGCGTTCCGCCTCGTGCTGTTACCGCTCGCTGCTCCGGGGGTGTTCACGACGGCCATCCTCACGTTCATTCAGAGCTGGAACGAATTCATCATCGCACTGTCCATGGTCAATGACCCCGCAGTGCAGACCGCTACGGTCGCGGTGTCCAAATTCACCGGTGCTACCGACTTCCAGTCGCCGTACGGGGTGCAGATGGCAGCCGGTGTGCTCGTCACCATCCCGTTGATCATCGTCGTGCTGCTGTTCCAGCGCCGTATCGTGGAAGGCCTCACGGCGGGCGGTACCAAATGACGGATGTCCGAACTCAACCCTGGTGGACGACCGCCGTGATCTATGAGGTCTATCCGCGATCCTTTTCCGACTCGACCGGCGACGGTGTGGGCGATCTTCGGGGAATAACGGCGCGACTCGACTACATCGCTGACCTCGGTGTACAGGGTATTTGGCTCACCCCGTTCCAGACCTCCCCTCAGGTCGATCAGGGCTACGATATCAGCGACTACTGCAACGTTGACCCGTTGTTCGGCACGATGGACGACTTCGACGAGCTGCTCGCGCAGGCCCACGCCCGGGGCATCCGTTTACTCGTTGATATCGTTCCAAACCACACGTCTACCGAGCACCCGCTCTTTCAAGAGGCGCTCGCGTCGGAGTCCGGGTCGGAGGCTCGGCAGATGTTCCATTTTGCCGAGGGACCACGGGGGAGCTTGGACGATGGCCTAGTGCCGCCGAACAACTGGATCAGTGTGTTTGGGGGGTCGGCCTGGGCTCGGGCACACCCTGAGTCGCTAAATGACCGGGCGTGGTTTCTGCATCTGTTCTCGTCCGGGCAGCCGGACTGGAACTGGCAGAATCCAGCCGTGGCCGACTACTTTATTGGTGTGCTGCGCTTCTGGTTTGATCGCGGGGTCGACGGCATACGCATCGACGTGGCGCACGGTCTGTTCAAGGCGGAGGGGCTACCCGATACCGAGACAGTACCCACCGTGATCGACGGGCTTCGTTCCAACCCGCTAGCCATGGACCAGGAACCCGTGCACGAGGTCTATCGACGCTGGCGCGCGCTCGCCGACAGCTACGATGAGCCCCGGCTACTGGTAGGCGAGGTCAACCTCGAGCCCGAGCGCGCCGGTCGCTATACGCGACCCGACGAACTGCACCAAACCTTTGCGTTCGCGTTTGCGCGGCTCGGCTGGAACCCGGCGGAATGGGTGTCTGTGGGACAGCAGTTCGAGCAGGTACGGCTCGCGACCGGCGCTGAACCCAGTTGGGCGCTGGAGAACCACGATTTGGTTCGCACGGTGACGCGGTTCGGCGGCGGCGTACTCGGGGCCGCGCGGGCTCGCGCCGGGCTCGTAGCCCTGCTCGGTTTGCCCGGGGCGACCTACATCTACCAGGGCCAGGAACTCGGTTTGCCCGAGGTTGAGGTGCCCGAAAGTCTTCGTGTTGACCCGATGTGGAACCGCGGCGGCATAAGTCGGGACGGTGCGCGCATCCCATTGCCGTGGCAAGCGGATGCGACGGACTCGCACGCGTTTTCACCGAAGAATGCCGAGGCCCCGCCATGGCTGCCGATTCCGGAAGGGTGGGGCCAGTGGGCGGTGAGCGGCCAGCAGCGGGATGCTGGGTCGGTTCACAGCGCCTTCACGGGAGCGATGCAGCTGCGAGCAGCCCTTTTGGCGAGTGGAGTCTTTCGAGCGAATGAGTCGGCGACGTGGTCGCTCGATGCCGATGGTCTCGTTCAGTGCTCGCGTGCCGGAGGCGTTACCGTGGTGATTGCCATGGGGGATTCACCGGTGCCGGTGCCCGCAGGACGGGTCCTCATTAGTTCTGCACCCGTACGGGCGGGTGGCTTTATGCCCCCCGACTCCGCGGCCTGGATCTTGCCTACTCCCTGACGTCGTCGCTCCCAGCGCGAATGATGACAGGCAGTCGACGCGCGAGCATTCTCAGGCTGTTGACCGAGGTGCAGCGCGAACTGGCTTGAGCGGTGCGGCCAACGTTCGGCTCGGCCGTCAGCGGCGAAAGGCGAGCGCGGCAACCCTGTCGGCCTGCACGTTCGCCCGGTGAAGTTCCTGATGCGCGGCCAGTTCCGGGCGGCGCCGAATAATAAACCACGCCGCAGTGAGGCCGAGGAACCACAGTGGCGTCACGAGCAGTGCCTGCAGGGTGTCGGCCTTCTGGGTGAGCGCCCAGATCAAAAACCCGAAAAACGACAGCACCACGTAACACATGTACACGCCGCCGGGCATCTTGAACTTTGAGGCCGCGTGCAGCGCCGGGCGGCGCTTGCGATAGACGATGTAGCTGACCAGGATGATAGTCCACACGAAGATGAAGAGCACCGCCGACATGGTGGTCACCACGGTGAAGACGGCGATGATTGATGGGTTTGCATACAACAGCACGGCGGAAATGAGCAGAAAGCTACACGAGAACAGCAGCGCGCTGGCTGGCACCTTGTGCCGGGTCAGATGTTCGAAGCGTGCGGGTGCCGTGCCCTCGACCGCCAACCCGAAAAGCATTCTCGAGGTGGAATACAGCCCCGAGTTCGCCGAGGACGTCGCGCTGGTGAGCACGACGAAGTTGATCACGGCCGCGGCCGCGCCGAGCCCCGCGAGGGCAAACATCGCCACGAACGGGCTTACGTCGGCGGTGACCTCACGCCACGGAGTGACCGTCATGATCATGATCAGCGCGAGTACGTAGAACAGCATGATGCGAATGGGGATGGAGTTGATCGCCTTGGGAAGGTTCTTCTCCGGGTGCTGCGCTTCGGCGGCCGTGGTACCCACAAGCTCCAGCCCCACGAACGCGAACACGGCAATCTGGAAACCGGCAATGAACCCCATCGGACCGGTGGGAAACATTCCGCCGTCGTTCCACAGGTTGCTGAAACTCGCCGGAGTGCCGCCGGGGGACTGAAACTTTGTGAACACCATCACGAGACCCACGACGATAAGCGTGACAATGGCGATGATCTTGATCAGCGCGAACCAGAATTCGGTCTCACCGAACGCCTTGACGCTCGCGAGGTTGAGGCCCAGCAGAAGCAGCACGGCCCCGAGCGCCGGAATCCACAGCGGCAGCCCTGGCCACCAAAAGCTCGTGTACAGCGCGATCGCGATCAGCTCAGCGATGGCCGTGACGATCCAGCAGAGCCAGTACGTCCAGCTCGTGAAGAATCCGGCCCACGGCCCAAGCAAGTCACCGGCGAAGTCGCTGAACGACTTGTATTCGAGGTTGGACAGCAACAGTTCGCCCATGGCCCGCATCACGAAGAACAGCATGAAACCGATGATCATGTACACGAAGATCACGGATGGTCCCGCAAGTGAGATGGTCTTCCCAGAGCCCATGAACAGGCCTGTTCCGATCGCGCCGCCAATGGCGATGAGCTGGATATGTCGGTTTGACAGCGATCGGGCCAGGTGTGGCTGCGCGCTCACGGCGGGTTGAGTGCTGCGTTTCACTTGCGACATCGAGAATACTTCCTTGTAGTCCAGGGCGATTGTGCGAGATGTAGGGGTCTCGGCCAGCCTAAAAACGATATGCCCGGGTTTGGGGCGGCATCGCGTTTCTGGGGAACAGATGTCGAATGCCACAGGTCGCGTCGTCTGACCCCTCGCCGGCTTCCGGGGCGTGGAATTACCACTCTGCCAGGGTTTTTTCTCGTCCGAGACCGGCACGAGAAGGCGACAGTCGCTACCCCTGGCTCGACATTTGTAGCGTCACGAGGCGTCGATTGTCGCCGGATGTGCACACGGCTTGCGTAGGATGAATCTTATGAGGGGGGCCGATATCGATCAGGCGGTGGCCATCATCGCGGAGCACCTCGGACGTGCCCTGTCTCTGGCAGACCTCGAGGGCGGATTGCTCGCGTACAGTGCGCACCACGCGACGGCGGACCGTGTGCGCACGAATTTCGTGCTGAGCAAAGTGGTCCCGCCCGATGTCAGCGACTGGCAGCTCAGCCACGGTATCGCCACGGCGGTACGACCGGTTCCGGTTCCGGCCAATGCCGAGCTCGAAATGTTGGGCCGGGTATGCGTGCCGCTACTCGCCCGTGGATTCCGAGTGGGATATCTCTGGGTGCTGCAGCTCGATGACGAGCTCGAGCCCGATGCCATCTTGCAGGAGCTACGGGGCATCCGCTCGGAGCTGGACAGCCTCGCGGAGCTACTGCTCGATCGCACGAGCACGGATTCCGATGGTCGCCCGGCGAACGAGTCTCAGTTTCTCGCTGCCTGTTCGGGCGATCGCGATGCCCTCGTATCGGTTAAAGGTTGGCCCGGTATGCATGGGCGTGGACCGTGGCGGCTGGCCATGCTCGTGGAACGCGGCACGAACGCCGAGCGCAATCCTGCAGAGAGCATTCTGTTGCATCGGCTGTCCGCGCTTCAGGCCACGCTCGGCATCGACACGGTGCTGTTCTCCGCTGGCACCGAAACGCAGGCGGTGTTGTTGCTGCACGATGTGATTGACGGCGTTGACGGTTCCGAGGTTCTTCGACGCTTTGGCCTTGAGGTCTCACGCCGCGGCGGGCAGCCAGCCACGCCCGTTCTGCTCGGGCTGAGCGAGCCCTTTTCCGACCTTCGACGCTTGCCCGGCGCCTACGCCGAGGCGCGGAGCGCCGTGCAGGCAGCCTGGGTAGACGCCCAACTGGGACCACTCGTATCGTTTCGCGCTATCGGGGTCTACCAATTGTTAGCCGTCGAGGGTCGAGACGTTGTGCCGACCGAGTCGGCCCTTTTCCTGGAACTGCGCGAACTCGACCACAACAAGGAACTGTTGCCCGTACTCGAGCTGCTCTACGACAAGAACGGTTCCGTGGCCGAGGTTGCCGAGCAGCTGCATCTGCACCGCACCAGTATCTATAACCGGCTGAGGCGCATCCGCTCACTCATCGGTGTGGACCCGCTCGGCGGGCAGGCTCGACTCGAGCTGCACCTCGCCCTCAAAGCCGAGCGCTGGGCCTCTCGCCCCCGGCTGTAACGCAGGGCGCGCCAGCAACGACGACGTGACTCACACCGCGAAGCCACAAGGAGGCCCGCCGTCGACCGCGCCCAGCTATCGGCCATTCGTCTATTCTGTGCCGGCCGAGGCGGCGCGCGCAGCCCGAATGATCAGCACGATCAGGGCAAGCAGGGAAGCCGCACTCACCAGGTACAAAGCCATGCCCCACGGGGAGTGATCGGCGCCCGAAATCATGAACGTGTCGGCGAGCGACATGCCGGGGCCGAACGAGACGAAGAAATGCCCGGGAGCAGCGAACACCAGCAGCACGAGATAAGCCGCCACGACTGGTCCCACCCGACTGGTGCGGCGCATGGTCGCGACCAGCAGGATCACTCCGGCCAGCAGCAGCCCGATGCCAGCCCAGGTGACGACTCCGTTTGCGCTGAGGCTTTCATCGGCACGGGCCATATCCGCGCGAATCTGCCCGAGCGTCGCGCCGGGCACTGCGGCCAGCGGATTCCACACCAGAATCTGCAGCGCCCCGGCAATCACGTACACCATAACGACCGCGAAGCCCACGGCCGCCGCCCTGACTGCGCGTCGCGGTGGTCGTATCTCGGTGTTACTCATCAGGCAAGCGTACCGAGCATCCGTTCAGAGAAGCGGATGCCGGTGCCTCAGTGCACCAGCACCAACAGCAGCGCCACGGTCACGAACAGCGCGCCGAATGTGCGGTTGAGGATGAGCTGACCGCGGGCAGTGTTCGTGAAGCGCTGGAACGATTTCGCAGCCACCGCGAAGAAAAACCACATCACCACGATGTCGATCAGCACGACGGTGATGGTCAGCACCAGGTATTGGGGGAGCAGCGGCTGCTCCGGCCGAATGAACTGCGGCATGAACGCGAGAAAGAACACGAGCGCCTTGGGGTTGAGCAGGTTCACCCAGAAGCCGCGGCGAAACATCGACCAGGCCGGCTCCCTGGTTAGCGGCACGGTCGGGTCCCGCTTTGGGTCGGGCTTCTGTACAAACAGACGGATGCCGAGGAACACCAGGTAGGCGGCCCCGGCATAACGAATGACGTTGAACAGCACGGGGGAACCGGCGACCAGCACCCCGACGCCGAGCGCCACCACGATGATGTGCACGATGAGCGCAGCCTGCTGCCCGAAAATTCCCCAGATCGAGCGGCGAAACCCGCTGGTCAGCGAGTTGTTCATGGTGTTGATCGCGCCCGCGCCCGGGGTGAAGCTAATCAGCACGCCGGCGCCCGCGAGGGCCAGCCAGAGGGAAAGTTGCACACGCCAGCGTAGCGCGGGTGCGGCTCGAGGTCCTCATGCGGCGGATACCCGGGCTTGCGTCACGCCATTTTGTTGATTCCGGTGTATCGAGTCGATCCAAAGCCGTCGTTAGAAGCGCAGCGTCTCGGCGAGGTCCGAAAGCTGAGGGTAAAGCACAATGACGGGTACCGCGGCGATAGCAAAGGCGGTTGCGCCTCGAATCCAGCGCCAAGCCCGCTTTGCACGGCTGGAGTAGGACTGAATCGCGTCGGGATGTCGGGGGAGATCTTCAATTGTCCAATCTCGAAGGAACGTCATGTACATGATTGTCAGGAGTATCTCGACGCACTCCGTGTATGCGTCGGGCCCGCGTCTATGAAGTTGGGTCTCGACCCAAGCGATACTCGCGCCCGCAATGCGGCGCCGTTCCAGGTCGAATTCTCGGGCACCAAGCGTTGCATAACCTAGTCCCGGTGCCATTGACCGAGTTAATTGCCGCTCCGCTTTGCGCAAGGAACTGACGATTCTAAGTCTGGCGGGGAAGGTTCCCCACTCTGAGAATGATTGGCGCAATGGCCACGGCTTACGCAAGAATACGTCGCGGGATTGAAGCTCGGTGATGCGGTGAATGGCTTGGGCGAGGGCAGAGAGGCAGTATGCGAATGGCCCGAACACCCTCAAAGCCGCGTTAAAGATGACATCGAGGCCAAGAGCCAGAAGAAAGGTGAGTGCCGGTGCGAGGATGAGAGGGGCGATCCTAATTTGAAAGGGCATCTCGGCCGGGCTGGAGAATATTGCTACGGCCAAAATCAACAGAACCGCAGCAACCGCGAACAGAACCAGACCCGCGATGGTGGACAACGTTCGAAACGCGATACTGGTGATGCTGTGCAGATACCATCTAACTTCGAATTGATGGGCTGAACGTGCGTCGTGTCGGTCGAGTCTCTTTAGGACAGTGGTCAACATCTGGGCAATCTGTCGTCGCTCCAGGTAGCGTTGCTGACGCAGTCTTTGACCACGGGTCAGCGTTACCGAATTTTCCGACGCAGATAGCTCGTTGTCTCGCCACCGGCGAAGCGTACTTTCGGAGATGTGCAGATCGCGTGCAATATCCGAGACTCTTTCCTGCCCCACGACCATTCGTTGAACGGCAGAGTCTCGTATTTCAGGGGTGTACTTCACGTTAACTCTCCTGAGCTGAACTATCCCGGGTCTGCTAGTACTTGTCAGAACTATGTCCTGATCGCTAGTTTTGGGGAAGCTGTGCGGGCAAGTTGCCGTACGGTCACGACATCAGTGACTTCGCACATCGAGCCACCGAAGGCCTACGTCCGTGCGTTGCTCCAGAGTGCTATCTCGCTCTGGGTTCCCTACTTCGCCCCCATCCACGGCGGCATTAACGCTCGAGCACTCTCCGTGCTGCGCGATCCGGGACCGGTTACGCAGAGAGAAACCGGCAGTGGATTCATCAGCATCGAAAACGACGACCCACTGCCGAATGGCAGTGCAATCGCTTCGAGTCCGTCGGCCTGAGTGCCTACGACATCCTGCCGTGTAACGCCTACCCCTGGTACGTCAACCGTGCCCCGAAGACCGCCGAGTTGGAGGCTGGCGTCGACACGATCCTCGAAATGCTCCGCCTGGCCCCAGCGGTCCAGGTCGTGCTGCTTCAAGGTGGGGATGCCCACAGATCGTGGCGCCGGGTGCTGCGGCGCTCGCGTAGCCTTGCCGAAGTGCGTAAATATTCAACCGCGGCCGGCCCTACGTGCCAGGGTTGGGTGAGGCCAGTAGCTAACAGCAAGTCCGCCGTTTGACGTAGGGCGAGAATCAGGAATCAT
>NZ_PJJJ01000032.1 GCF_002929495.1 Cryobacterium sp. Y82 | reverse complement strand
TACGTATAGATACATTACGGTCCCCACACCCACCCGTCAAAACGCCCCCCACCCGGGCGTGTCGCAGCCCCGCATCCGCTCGGGACCCACAATCCTGCGGGCGAGCTTCCGCTTCCTCGTCGACTCAAACCACGGGCCCATCTTCGGGAACCGGGCCCACGATAGAACATGGGCCCGGTTTCCGGGCCCGGGCCCGGAAAAGTGACGGCAGGGGCAGCATCCGCTTTCTCGAGGCCGACCCCGATCTTGGCGGGAACCGGGCCCACCTTCGGGAACCGGGCCCACCTTCGGGAACCGGGCCCACCTTCGAGAACCGGGCCCACGATAGAACATGGGCCCGGTTTCCGGGCCCGGGCCCGGTGCAGAGAAGGAGGAAAGAGCAGGGGCTAGTAGCGGTAGTGGTCTACTTTGTAGGGGCCTTCTACGGGAATGCCCAGGTAGCCGGCCTGCTCGGGGGTGAGTACGGTCAGCTCGACTCCGAGAGCATCGAGGTGCAGTCGGGCCACCTTCTCATCGAGCAGCTTCGGCAACACGTGCACGCCAACGGGGTACTTCTCCGGAGAAACGTACAGCTCGATCTGCGCGAGGACCTGGTTGGTGAACGAGTTACTCATCACGAACGAGGGGTGGCCGGTGGCGTTGCCGAGGTTCATCAGGCGCCCCTCCGACAGTACGAGCACGCTGCGCCCGCTCGGCATGCGCCATTCGTCGACCTGCGGCTTGATCTGCACCTTGACCGCCCCGGGCAGCGACTCCAGCGCCGCCATGTCGATCTCGTTGTCGAAGTGACCGACGTTGGCAACGATGGCGAGGTGCTTCATGCGCAGCATGTGGTCGACACCGATGACATTGAAGTTTCCGGTGCCACTGACAAAGATGTCAACCTGTTCCACGACGGAATCGAGGCGGGCGACCTGAAAACCGTCCATCGCGGCCTGCAACGCGTTGATCGGGTCGATCTCGCTCACGATCACCCGGGCGCCCTGGCCGCGCAGTGCTTCGGCGGCGCCCTTGCCGACATCACCGTAGCCAGCGACGAAGACGACCTTGCCGCCGATCAACACGTCCGTGGCCCGGTTGAGGCCGTCCGGCAGCGAGTGGCGAATGCCGTACTTGTTATCGAACTTGCTCTTGGTGACCGAGTCATTCACATTGATGGCCGGAAACAACAGTTGCTTGCCCGCGGCGAGCTCGTAGAGGCGGTGCACTCCGGTGGTGGTCTCTTCGGTGACGCCCATGAGGTCGGCGGCCACCAGCGTCCAACGGTCGCTCGACTCCGCCAGCGAACGACGGAGGGCCGCGAGGATGACACCATACTCGTGGCTGTCACCGGCAGCATCCGCTGGTACGGCGCCGGCGAGTTCGAACTCGCGCCCCTTGTGCACGAGCATCGTGGCGTCGCCACCGTCGTCGAGGATCAGGTTCGGGCCGGTCCAGGCGGCTTCGGCCGCAGCCGCTTCGGCGCTCCAGTCGAAGATCTGCGACGTGCACCACCAGTAGTCCTCGAGGGTCTCCCCTTTCCAGGCGAACACGGGAACGCCCGCTGGGGCATCCGCTGTGCCGGTGGGGCCTACAGCGATCGCGGCGGCCGCGTCGTCCTGCGTGGAGAAAATGTTGCAGCTGGCCCAACGCACCTGGGCACCGAGTGCAACGAGGGTCTCGATCAGCACGGCGGTCTGCACGGTCATGTGCAGGGAACCGGCGATACGAGCGCCAGCGAGCGGCTTGGTCTCACCGAATTCGGTGCGCAGAGCCATAAGCCCGGGCATCTCATTCTCGGCCAGGCGCAGCTGGTGGCGCCCAGCTTCGGCCAGCGACACGTCGGCGATCTTGTAGGTGAAGGTGGAGGTGGAGGGCACGGTGGGTGCGGCGACAGTCATGCTACTATCTTCCCATTTCTCTCTGAAAGACCTGCACATTGTTCTGCCGGTGCGTATACAGGGCACGAAGCACAGCGGATTCAGCCCTACGCCGAAAGCGGGTCACGGCACCGTGGGGCTGGCAGTGTCGGCGCCGTCGGCCAGAAGCCGGTGACGCATGAGTTGCCAGCCTTGGGGGGCGCTCGTGCGCTCCGCATGGCGAGAGCACAGGTCAAAGCTGTGCGGTTCCGCGCGAAAGGAGAGCGGACCGAGAACTGCCAGAGACTCCCCATAGTCAAAGGTGAGCGTAGCCACCGAGGGTTCGAGGCAGGCGACACGAGAACACGGGCGGAATGTCATTGCCTGTAAGGGTAGCCGCTTCCGGGCCGCCGTAGGATGGCAGCATGTCTCGATCCCGTCGTTCAGCAGCGCCCGAACCGACCGTACGCGGTCGCGGGCGTGATCGGCACGGCCGCGGCATCCGAAGTTCGGCGACCGGTCCGTTCCTGCCGCCACTGCGCACCCGTATCGACCTGTTTGAGACGACGATCGCAAGCACAATCGAATATCTGCGCGGCGTCTGGCCCGAAGAACTGGGCAAATCCGTGTTCGAGGTCGCTTCCGGACCACCCTCGGTCATACCCGGTGTCGGCGTGGAACGTTGGATGGTGACACCGGAGACGAATCGCGTCGTGTTCTATCGCCTGCCGATCCAGCGCCTGTCACGCCTGCACGAAAACGATGAGATACACCAGCGCATGATGATCGAGACCTGCGTCTTTCGCGGCGTCGCCGAACTTCTCGGGAAAGACCCCTGGGACCTCGCGCCGGATCGCTTCCGCCACTTCTAGGTATGGCTACCCACGTCCGCGACCATCGCGGTATGTGTACGAGATGGTGGCACGTGGTCGGACCCGTGCCGCTTGCCCAACGCCTGCCGTGAGTAGAAAACCGGCGCGAACAGCATCCGCTTACCGGACCGATCCTTGCTATGACTGGGATCTCGGCCTCTCGGCCCGGTCGGTCGGCGCGTTCGCGTGTCTGGACGTTTGCTGTATTTAGTAACAGAACGGTAACAGATCTGGGCAATTCCAAACCATTTCGGGGGTGGAGCCGAACACCATGCAGACCCCAACACCACCTGCTCGATCTACAGAAACGGATTCATCCCATGCGTACATTCACCAAGGCCACCATCGGTTTCGCCTCTGCTGGAATTCTCATCGCCGGCCTCGCCGGCTGCTCGTCGGACGCCAGCACGACGACCCCGGCGCCCGCTTCGAGCTCATCCAGCTCTAGCTCGGCCGAAGCAACTCCGACGCCCCTCGCCTCGATCCCCAGCCTCTCCGGTGTTGACACCGCCGTGCTCCTCGATGCCGACTTCGGCGCCGCCCTGACGAGCCTCGGCCTCACGGCCAACACTGTCGGAACGGCCACGCTGGAAGAGGGCAGCCTGCACTTCCCGATCACCGGCGGAAACGTGGAGTACTACGACCCGGCCGAAGACTACCGCCCCTACGTTCAGGGCTCCATTGAGCACGAAGGATCCGGCTTCTCACTGACCGCCGGCGACATCGTCGTCGAACTGACCAACTTCACCATCGACCCGGCCACCTCGGAGCTCTTCGGTGACGTTTCGGTCAACGGTGAGTCCGTCGCGCCCCAGGCCCTGCTGTTCGACCTTTACGGTGGAACCCTTGAGCCGCTCAAGATGGACGGCGACAACGCCATCCTCACCGGCACCACGGTTCACATCTCCTCCGTCGCCGCCGGCCTGCTGAACTCCACGTTCAGCACCGACGCCGTCGCTGACCAGATGCTCGTTGGTATCGCGACCATCACCGCCGCGACCAAGTAGTCGGTCGGTTCTTCCACAAGAGCCAGCTTCACAGCACATATCGGGGCCCGCCACAGGCGGGCCCCGATTTCTGCGCGTGCGGGACCGCTGCGCCTCGCGGCACGTATTAGGGAAGCGGGCACTCGTTCATACGAGTGCCCGCTTCCCTAACGCGTGCCACGACGGGATTGGGCCGCGGGGATGAGCCACGGGGATGAGCGGCGGGATTGGGCCACGGGGATGGGCCGCGGGACTGGGCGTCGGCATGCGCTCAGCGCGTCAAACGGATGCCGCCATCCGGCTGCGCAGGTCGTCGAGTGACAGGCCGATGGAGGCAACATGGGCGGCGTGAGGAGCCGAGGTGGCCGCGATCCGTTCGGCATTGGTCACGCAAGTGAACTCTGTGTCAACACACATGCGTCGCGTGGGTGGCTTAGGCGGGGCGGGAACGCAAGGGGTGCAGCATCCGCTTGAGGGCGCCGGGGCCGGCGCGACGCAGCGACACGACAACGATCACGATGACCGCGATCGCGATCGACGCCCGGGTGAGCTCCGGATTCGGCACGAGCAGCCGCAGGGTGAGCGCCATCGGAACCAGCAGCCATTCCCAGCGGCCGCTGAGAGCCACGAACGGCAGCAGCAACAACGCATACCAGGGGTAGCGGGGGCTGAGTACGAGCAGGGTCGCGCCGATCATGACCAGTTGGCCGACCCATGGCTGATTCTGGTCGGTCTTGATGATCACCAGCACGGCGACGACCGCCAGAAGCAGGCCGGCGACGATCACGGCGGATTCCCCCGGCGCGACCAAGGATATCAGCGCAAACCGGGAGCCGTCCTGGTAGCCCTCCTCACTCAGGTACCCCGGCAGGTAGCCGAGCACCCCGATTCCGGTGGCCAGCACGTAGGGCACGTACAGCAGCGCAAAGCTCAGAACGGATGCCGCCACCATGCGCCAGCCGCCTCGTTTGAGCAGTGCGGGAGCGGCCAGTACCGGGATGAGCTTGGTGCCGATCGCTATTCCGAGCATGATGCCACCGCGCCAGACTTTTCTGGACGAGACCAGGAATGCTGCCGCGACGACGAAGATGACGCCGAGCATGTCCACGTGTGAGTTGGTGATCGCCTCGGTCGCCACGAGCGGACACCACGCCCAGAGCGCTGCGTTTCGTTCGTCGAGGCCGCGGCGACGCAGGCCGACCAGCAGCAGGACGGTCGTGCCGAGACTCAGTAACAGCCCGACGACCTGCAACGGCCAGTAGGCGGGCTCCGGTCCGGTGAGAAAACGCACGCCGGCAAAAAGAATTTCGCTGGCCGGTGGGTAGATCGTCGGCACGGCCGTGCGGTTGAGGGCCGAGCAGAGACGGTCGCCGTCGGTCGATCGGGTGGTGGCGATACGTTCGCCGACGCAGACCTCCTTGCCTGCGGCCGTGGTCTCGGGGGCGGGAAAGAGCCAGTCGGGTCTCAGGGAATCGAGCCGGTCATCCGCTGGGGTGAAGGCGTAGGGGCTGATGCCGGCGTTTTGCACTATGCCGTCCCAGGCGTAGCGGGCCGAGTCGGTGCTCGTGTTGGGAGGGCCCGCCATAGCCACGCCGCCGATGAGGGCCGAGCCGGCCAGGATCAGGGCGATGACGGCGCGGCCGTTGACTCGGCGCAGCAGCCAGTACGCGAGGCCGAACAGCAGCCAAAGCGCACTCGTGACCAGCACGAGCTGCACCTCGTCGCGGTCGGGTTCGAACAGGTCGAGGGCGCTGACGCTGAACGCGGTGAGGGCAGCGCTGAGCGCCAACAGGGCCGCGATGATTGTTATGCGCACGGTTCAGTCTGTCTTATGGTGCTGTGGCGCACGGGGTCCGCCGCCGAGACACCCGCACACTGTAAGGAATTTCGTTCGGTTGTTGCCGCGGTGCAATGGTGCAATAGAGGTATGCGGCGATTGATGTATGAGGCCCAGCGGGCGCTGGCGTCGCCCGTGCGCAATCCGCGGATGGCGACGGTGATCGGCCGGCTGCTCGGCGCCGCTTTTCTGATCTGTTTCGGCACCGGCCTGTACAGCCATTTTCTGCAGGAACCGCTCGACTGGATGCGCTTTGCGACCCGCCCGGAGTTTCTGTACCAGGTGACGCAGGGCACGCACATCGTGGCCGGCATCGCCTGTTTTCCGCTGCTGCTGGCCAAGCTCTACATCGTTTTTCCCGCCCTGTTCGCCTTTCCTCCGGTGCGTGGCCTGGTTCATTTTCTCGAACGGGCCTCGATCGCCCTGTTCGTGGGCGCCTCGCTCGTGCAGATCACGATCGGGCTACTCAACACCTACCAGTGGTATCCGTGGCCGTTTCCGTTTCGGCAGGTGCATTTCGCGCTCGGCTGGGTGCTGATCGGGTTGCTGGTCATTCACATCGGTGTGAAGCTGCCGGTGATTACGCGGTACTGGAGCAAGGATTCCCCGGGCAGCGACCATCTGGAAGACGCGGTCTCGAACAATCGGGCTTCCAATGCGGAGGCCGTGCGATTGTGGGGCAGCACCCGGCCGGGCGGCGTGACCGGGCGCGTGCTCGATTACATCGATGCAACGCCGCGCTCTCGTACCCGGGTCAGTCGGCGCGGATTTCTCGTGACGATCGGCGTGGCCACCACTGCGGTCGTGGGCCTGACCGCCGGCCAGACCTTCACACCGTTGAACGCGGTCAACCTGTTCGGGCCGCGCAAGAAGGGCGTCGGCCAGCAAGGTGTTCCGGTGAACCGCACGAGCGAGCAGGCCAAGGTAGCGGATGCCGCCATGGCCGCTGGGTGGACCCTCACCGTGGCGGTGGCCGGCACCGAACGTTCCTTCACCCGTTCAGAGTTGCTGGCGCTGCCGCAGACCGAGGTTCAACTTCCGATCGCCTGCGTCGAGGGGTGGAGCCAGATGGCCTACTGGCGCGGCGTGCGTTTGAGCGACCTGGCCGACCTGATGAGCGCCGACCCGGACACCTCGTTTCGCCTGATCAGCCTTGAAGAACGCGGCAGTTTCAGCAAGACCGAGATGGGCCGCGAGTATGTGCGGGACCCGCTCACCCTGGTGGCACTCGAACTCAACGGTGAGACGCTCGACCTCGAGCACGGGTATCCGGCGCGCATGATCGCGCCGGGCCGCCCCGGCGTACTGCAGACCAAATGGCTCAGCCGAATCGAGGCGATCTGATGACGACGATTACCACGGGGCTCAATCCCCCGCCGGCCGGAATCGCGCCGTCGACCAGCCGACGGATGCGCAGCATCCGCCTGGCGCTGGTGGGTGTCGGTGTGCTGCTGCTCGCCTGGGGTGCGTTCGTGCTGTTCGATTCGGTGCGGCTGACCCGGATTCCGGGAGTGGCGTTGTGGATCGTGGCGGCGATCGTGCTGCACGATGCGATTCTTGCGCCGATCGTGTTTGCGTTCGGGATTGCGCTTCGCCGTGTCGGTCGGCGCGTAACCGGCACGGTCATTGCGATCGTTCAAGGAGCAATTGTCGTTGGGTCGATCGTGTCGCTGATCGCGGTACCCACGATGGTGGCGAAGAATTTCGCCCCCGCGAATGCGACCGTGTTGCCGCTGAACTACGGGCTGAACTTGGCGATCTTCTGGCTCGTGCTGGCCCTGACCACCGTGGGGCTGTCGGTGTGGGCGTTCCTACGCTGGCAGAGCCCGGTCACGACCTTTCCGGACGACTCCGGGCGGTGAGGTGCCGGGCTTTCGGGCCCACGGCTCCGGGCCCACCCTGTGGGCCTGGGCCCAGTTTATAAACCGGGCCCAGGGCCGGGGCCCGGGCCCCGTCCGCCAGCGCGAGTGGAGCAGGCAGGTCGGCAGGCAGCTAGGCGCGGGCCAGGCGGGCGAAGGAGCGGTCCCCGCGAGTCCATTCGGCGACCTGCACGAGTCCGACCTTTTCGGCCCTCCGGGACAGGGCGCTGACGCCGAGTTCGGCCCACGGGAACGCGTCGCTCGCGTGTCCGGCGGCGTCGTGCAGGGTTCCTTCATAGGCGAGGTCGTGCTCGGGGTCGCGGTGCACCTCGACGACGAGCACGCCGTCGACGGCGAGCAGTGTCGCGCATCGGTCGAGCAGGGCGTCCGGGTCACCACCGATGCCGATGTTGCCGTCGACGAGCAGCAGGGTTGCCCAGGTTCCCTCCAGCGGAATGTCGTCGAAGACGGAGCGCTGGAGAACGGCGAGCCCCGCCGCGAGGGCGATCCGCACGGCGGTCGGCGAAACATCGACTCCGAGGGCGTCGAGTCCCGCGTCGAGGGCGGCCTGGATCATGCGACCCGGTCCGCAGCCGATGTCGAGCACCGGTCCGGCGGCCCCAGCGAGCAGAGAACGGTCGATCGGATCGGCTCGGGCGCTCCAGCGCCCGGCATGCATTGTCGACACGCGCATCGGCGTATCCGATTCGGCACCGGCCCGATTGCCGTGGAGGTAGAGAACGTTGTTGTCGCTCTGCAACGCCTGGGCATACGGTTCGGACCCGCCAGCTCCGAACGTGGTCGGGCGGCGAAAGCGTTCGGCGGTCGTGCGGTCCATGTCGTCGACCGCTCCGTCCGTCCGCTTTACCCACAGGCGCGGCGCCGCGACTGTCATGAGCGTGCCCCGCTCAGGGGTGCCGGGAAAAAATCGAAGTTCTCCGGGCGAGCGGATGCCCGCACCCCTGCGAAAGCGCGCGCGAAGCGCGTGTGGGGTGCGACCGAGGCGACAGTGTGGGCATCCGTTATCGTGTCGATATCGGTGAGCACCGGCAACAGGCGCACACTGAGTCCGGCCTCGTCGAGGCGTTGCAGCTGGTGGGCGCCGGTGTCGGAGCGGCTCATCGGGATGCCGCGGAGCAGCGCTCCACTCGGGTTTTTCAGGCCGAGCGCCCAGAAGCCGCCGTCATCGGCTGGCCCGAACCAGGCATCCGTTTCGTCGCCCCAGCTCGTGAACACGGGGGCGAGCAGCCCAATACTGACCTGCGGGGTGTCCATTCCCAGCAGCAGCGTGGGCTCGGCGAGGGTGTCGAAGATGGCAGCGAGGCGTTCGTCCAGGCCGCCAGCGGTTTGCGGCAGAATCTCCCATGCTGATGCCTCCACGGGCGCAGTCACGCCATCGAACGCCAGAATGTGGCGCGTGGCCGGCAGGTGTGATGCGACGGCGAGAGTGTCAGCGAGGCTGGCGGCGGCGAGTTCAGCAGCCTGCTCGAGCGAGAGCGGCGGGTGCAACCGGGTCTTGACCTTGCCGGGCAGGCACTCCTTGGCAATGACGACGATAGCGGTCATGAGCGGGCCTCGTTCCGGATGCTGAGGGTGTTGACGGCGGCGGGTGTTCTGCGGTCGGTGCGGAGCAGCGCGGACATGTCCTTGATGGCGGTAAGGGTGCCGCGTACGGTTCCGGTCACTTTGCTGCGGCCGACGCGCGGTGCGTAACCGGTATCGACTTCACGGATGCGCCAGTTGGCCGCTGCAGCGCCGAGAAACATCTCCAGCGGGTACCCGCTGCGGCGATCGATGAGGTCGAGGGCAAGAAGGGGCTCGCGGCGCGCCGCTCGCATGGGGCCAAGGTCATGAATGTTCACACCGGTTATTCGGCGCAGTCGCCAGGAAAGATAGGTATTTGCTAGACGGGCGTGCGGAGGCCAGGCGTTGCGGGTGGTTGGGCGGCGGCGTCCGAGCACGAGATCAGCCTCGTCAGCGCCGATCGGGTCGACCACAAGCGGCAGGTCGCGGGGGTCCATCGAGGCGTCAGCGTCGCAGAACGCCACGATCGGGGCGGTGGCGGCGAGGAGACCGGCGTGGGCGGCGGCCCCGAATCCGCGGCGACTTTCGTGCACAACCCGGGCGCCGAGACTACGGGCGAGTGCGGCGGATCCGTCGGTCGAGCCGTTGTCGACGACAATCGCGCGGTAGCCCACGGGCATGCGGTCAAGAATCCACGGCAGTGCCTGCGCCTCGTTTAGGCAGGGCAACACCACGTCTACCCGAATGTTGATCATTATTCGACCCTAGGCGGGGTGTCTGGGCCTGCGGCGTGAAAGAGGTTACGAATCACGGAACAAACTGGGGAAGCGGTGTCGAGGGTGTTTCCGGTCGAAGTCGGACAGCCAGGCCTCGGCGCCCGGGCCCAGCGGTCCGGGGTTACACCGGCGCATCACGGGAAAAATGCATCCACTGCACCGATGCGCGCGCCCCCACGCGCCGCGGCGGCCGCACGCCTAGTCTGAGGGGGTGTCCCCCTCCCAATATTTTGCGCCGCCCAGAGCGGATGCCCTCGTCGGCCGTCGCGTGCTCGTCATCGAGGACGACCCGACGGTATCCGAGGTGGTCGGACGGTACCTGCGCGCCGCCGGATTCGTCGTGGATGAGGCCACCGACGGGCTCGCCGGCCTGCGCCAGGCCGAAATCGCCCTACCCGATCTGGTGGTGCTGGACCGCATGCTCCCGCTGCTGGATGGTATCGAGGTATGTCGGCGTATCCGCTCGAGCTGGGGCGCGCTTCCGGTGATCATGCTGACCGCGCTCGGCGAAGAGGAACACCGCATCGAGGGCCTCGAAGCTGGCGCCGATGATTATCTGGTGAAGCCGTTCTCGCCTCGGGAGCTCGTGCTGCGGGTGCAGTCAGTATTGCGGCGAAGCGGCACCGAGTCCATTCCGGAGGGGATCCTCGATGCCGGCGAATTCTCGCTTAACCTGGCCGCGCATGAGATTCGGCTGCGCGGCCAGCCGCTCGTGCTCACCGCCCGCGAGTTCGACCTGCTCGCCTATCTGATCTGGCGGCCGTCGAAGGTGCTGACCCGCGAGGAGTTGCTCCGCACGGTCTGGGGCTGGGAATTCGGCGACCTGTCCACGGTAACCGTGCACGTGCGGCGGCTGCGGGAGAAGATCGAAACCGACCCGGCGCATCCGCTTCTCATCAATACGGTGTGGGGGGTCGGATATCGGTTCGATCCGGTGCCGCTCGGCGCCAGCGAAGGCACCGTTGACGAAGCGTTGCGATGAGCGCTGAGGTGTTTGCGACCGTCGCCGGCATCGCGCTCGCCTGCGCGCTCGTCGTGGGCGCGCTCGCACTGCTGACCCTGCGCCTGCTGTCGCGGTGGTCGCTCGTGATGCAGGTGGTCGTCGTCGCGTTCGCGACCATTGCGTCGGTGGTCAGCGGAACGTTCGCGGTGGCGTCCCTGATGTATCTATCGGCGCACGACCTAAACGTGTTCTACTCGGTGGCCGTCGTCGCCGGGATCGTGTCGCTCGTGATGGCCTCGGTGCTGGGGCGCTCGCTTGCGCGCGACAACCGGTACTTTCGGGCCGCGGCGGCAAGCATCGGTCGCGGCGAATCCGTTATATCCCCGGATCGGCATACGAGTACGGAGTTCGCCTCGCTCGCCGGGGAACTGGCCGCGACGGCCGATCGGCTGGCTGAATCCCGCAAGCGGGAGGAGCGCATTGAAACGTCACGCCGCGAAATCGTCGCTTGGATCTCGCACGACCTTCGCACACCCCTCGCCGGTATTCGCGCCATGGCCGAGGCCCTCGAAGACGGCATGGCGCCCGATCCCGAGCGCTATTACGGGCAGATTCGCGGGCAGGTGGACCGCCTCAGCGGCATGGTCGATGACCTGTTCGAGCTGTCCAAGATCCACGCCGGCGCCCTCCAACTCAACCTCGAACGAGTCGCCCTGTATGACCTCATCAGCGACACAATCGCCGATCTCGCACCGGTCGCCCTCGCCAAATCCCTTGATCTGCGATTCGAGGGCGAACGCGGTCTCACCCTGCAGGCGGATGCCCGCGAACTCGCCCGCGCGGTCGGGAACCTGGTCATGAACGCCATTCAGCATTCCCCGGCAGGGAGCGCCATCGTTGTCTCGGTCACCCCGCACGTCGACGGGCGGGCGGTGATCTCCGTCGTCGATGCGGCCGGAGGAATTCCAGAGCGGGACCTTGGCCGGGTGTTCGAGGCGGGCTGGCGAGCGAGCGAGCCGCGCACCACGTCCGCTTGGGGAACCGGTGCTGGTCAGAGCGGCGGCGGCGGGTTGGGCCTTGCGATCGTCGAGGGAATCGTGCGGGCTCATGCTGGGCAGGCGACCGTGACCAATGTTGAGAACGGATGCCGGTTTGAGCTGCTGTTGCCGCAGCATCCGCTGGGGTGATAGCCGATCGACTACGGGGCCGGCTATTGCTCAGGGCCGCACGGCGGCACGCAGGGGCGCCGTCGCGAACTCGCGCATGCCGTCTTCGAACGAGACCTCAGCGGACCAGCCGAGTTCACGGTGCAAGCGCTCTGAGGATGCGGTGATGTGCCGCACGTCGCCGAGTCGATATTGCCCGGTCACGATCGGAGCCAGGCCGCCGGACGCCGCGGCGAGGGCGCTCGCCATATCGCCGATGGTGTGCACGATTCCGCTGCCGACATTGAACGGGCGAAATATTCCCGAATCGGAATGCGCGGCCTGCAGGAAAGCTACGGGATCGGCGGCATCCGTTTGGGTCGTGGTCGATCGCGAGGTCCAGTCGAACGCGGTGAAGTCCAGTGCCGCGATGTTGGCCAAGGCCACATCGCGTACGTGCACGAAGTCGCGGCGCTGACGCCCGTCTTCGTAGACCCGCGGGGCCTCACCGCGTTCGATTGCCGAACGAAACAGCGAGGCAACTCCCGCATAGGGCGTGTTTTGCGGCATGCCAGGACCATAGACATTGTGATAACGCAGGGCGGCGACGCGACCGCCGGTCGAGCGGGCCCACGCCGTGGCGAGGTATTCCTGACCGAGTTTGCTACTCGCGTAGACGTTGCGCGGGTCGAGCGGATCAGTTTCACTCACCAAAACGGGCTCAAGCGCCTGCCCCGTCTCCGGATCGAGGGGGTCAAAGCGTCCGGCGTCGAGGTCGCTCGCGAGGCGCGGGCCGGGCCGGGTGAATCCGTTCGCACCGCGGTAGCTGCCCTCGCCGTAGACCACCATGGATGAGGCCAAAACCAGGCGCTGGATGCCCCGCTCGGCCATGGCGGCCAACAACACCGCGGTTCCCACCTCATTGCTGTGCACGTAGTCGGGAGCGTCGGCGAAGTCGACGCCGAGGCCCACCTTGGCGGCTTGATGGCACACTGCGTCGATGCCGTCGAGTGCTCGGGACACCGTGGCCGGCTCGGTGACGTCGCCGTGTACGAACTCGACGCGCGGGTCGAGTCCCGCCCAGCTCGCGTTCCCGGGCCCGCGTTGCGGGCCCGAAACGGTGGGAAGGTCCGGCACGAAACCGTGCACGTCGGCGCGCAGGGAGTCAAGCACTCGCACGGTGTAGCCGTGGGCGAGGGCGGCATCGACGATCGCGGACCCGATGAAGCCCGCGCCCCCGGTGATGAGCACGACGGTCATGCGATCTCCGATGCCACGGCGCGTGCCAGCACGGCGTCGACCTGGGCTGGTTCGATGAGCTCACGCGGGACGAAGTCCGTCGGCAGGGCACGCAGGATCCCGTCGATCGCGGCCAGGATGCGTGGCTGGGCGTCGTGGAGGCGACGGAACACGGCCGACGCGGTAACGGCATCCGTCTCGGTGGCGGTTGTGACGACGGACGGCTTGGGACTGCCCGAATCACCGGCCCCAGCGGCGGCTACCGACGCCAGCCCGGCATCGGCGTCGGTTACGAACGACAGGTTGACCGTGCCCATGTTGAGTTCGCCGGCCAAAACAATCTCGGGGTAGGCGGTCATGTTGACGATGTGCGCGCCGATCGACCGAAACCAGACCGACTCGGCCCGGGTCGAGAACCGCGGGCCCTGAATGACGACAACGGTTCCGGTGGGCGCGAAGTTCTCGCCGAGGTCTTTGAGCGCGCGCACGGCATAGCCGCGCAGCGCCGGGTCGAACGGGTCGGCGGCGGAGAGATGCTGCACCGATTCCCGGTCGTAGAAGGTGTCGGGGCGGCCACTCGTGCGGTCGATGAACTGGTCGGTGACCACGAGCAGCCCCGGCGCATACTCCGGCGTGACACCGCCGACGGCCGACGAGGAGATGATCGCACGCACGCCAATCGAGGCGAGAGCCCAGATATTGGCGCGGTAATTGATCAGGTGCGGGGCGACGCTGTGGCCACTGCCGTGCCGCGGCAGGAACGCGACGCGGCGACCGGCGCGCAGGCCGATTGTGACCGGAGCGGTTCCGTACGGCGTCTGCACTTGGTGCGTCACGGCGCCGGATGGGTCGATGAGTTCGTAGAGTCCGGAGCCGCCGATCACGGCGATCTCCGCCCGCGCGGTCGGGTCGGCCAAAGGATCGACCAATGAATCAACAATCGAGGCAGTCGGGTCAAGCGTCACAAGCGGCTCCCAGCGGGTTACAAGTCGAGTGTTCAGTGTGCCATCGAAACCTGCAGCCCGTCGCCAGACGGATGCTCCCGCCCCGTAGCCCCCTCACGGGGACGGGGCCCGGGCCCCGTCCAAAGAGAACAGGGAACTAGCGCGTGTAGACGCGGATCGATGAGGCCAGCGGCCCGGGCGGGTTCAGGGCGAAAGACGACAGCACCCCGTCACCGGAGTAGTCCACGAGCGCCCAGAGTTCCGAACCGCCGCTCACGACGTAGGTCACTCCGCCAGACACCGGCACCGTGGCGCTCGCTCCGGCATCGATCTGGAGGTCGACCGGGGCACCCTCAGCGGGCGTGAGGGTGAGTGCGGTATCCGCTGCCCCGCCGTTGACCAGGTGCAGTGTCGGTGACGGGCCGCCGGCCACGGCTATGGCGAAGGAACCGACCAGCGGTGCCGAGGCAGAGAACCAGCCGAAGTCCTTACCGCCGGCACTGTCGGTGACGGTGCGCGCGGCCGCGACGATCGGCTCGTCAGAGCGCAGGTGCACCGAGAAACTACCCACGGCCAGCGGCGCGAGCGGAATCTCGGTGGCAATACCGGGTTCGACGTCCACCTGGGTCGATGTTCCCTCTGTGGTTCCGTCGGCACCCGTCACGCCGATCTGCACCGTCGCCGCGCTGGAGCCCGGCACGAATACCCGAATCGACGGGGTGTCGGCGTTGAAACCCTCGCCCGTCGTGACTGTCTCGGCGCTGACGTCCGCCATCACGCGCACCCCCGCAATGGTTTGATTGAAGGCGGGCGTCGCGGTGGTGCCGATGACCTCGACTCCGCCCGGTTCAATGCCCCGAATGCTGCTCTCCTCCAGTGACGCAGCCACCTGTCCACCGCGCGATGACACCTGAAGCACCGGCGATTTCACGTTCGGCGCGAGGCCGGCCAGTGAGATGACCCGCTGCTCACCCGGCTGCACCAGAATGCCGGTCGATCCGGGTGCGTCGATGAGTCCGCTCTCACCGAAGACCGTTACGTCAACGGTCGCCAGCACGGTAGTGGGATTGCTCAGCAGCAGAAGGCTGGTGCGTCCGATATCGGTCGACCCCCCGACGATCCAGCTGTCGCTGACCGCTTCGGCGCAGGCAGCGACGGCGAGTCCGCCAATGGTGTCGGTGGCGACAACCTGCGACTGGCTGCCGGCCACCAGCGGTGGCACGGTGGCGCCACTCTGCACGGGGACGGTCAGCAGCAACGGCGGCTGTCGACTGTTCACATCGTCGACCGCGCTGATCTCGGTGACCTGCGGCCGAATCTGTTCCAGCGACACCGCGTCATTAGCGCCATACACAGCGGATGCCGCCCCCACACTCGACGCGGACTGCGCCTGCGTCGAGTCTTCGGCGAGGGTCAGCAGCGGCCCAGGACAGACCCGGTGCTGCTCGCTCGGCAGCGGCGCGATCTCGCTCGATTGCGGCTCGCGTTCGATGGTCGGCAGGGTCACGAGGGTGGCCGCTCCGAGCGTCGCGACGACGACGGCGATGCCGACGAGGCCGAGTACACCGCGTCCGGCCCGACCGCCGATGCGGGCAAGTTGACTCTTATCGGGCATTGTCGTCCTCCACGGAATCGGCGGTGCCATCATCAGGCGATTCCAGTCCGGTGCCGACGCCCGTCTCCCGGTCTATCGCGAGGTCGGCTTCGAGGTCGGTGCCGAGCGGCACTTCCAGGTCGGCCTCCAGATCAGACGCCACCGACCCCTTCCCCCGCCGCGCCCGTTTGGGTTTCTGCTTGGCGTTTGCGCGGGCTGCCCGGCGAATCGCATCACGATTAGCCTGGCGCACGGCTTCACGACCGGCGCCGATCGGCAGCGACAACAACACCGCGCTGCCCACCACGGCGAGGGCAATGAGCAGGGTCACGAGCCCGAAGACGCCGCCGGCGCGAGCCGGTCTGGGCGTCGACGCCGCGGCATCCGTTTCACCGAACTGCCACAGGCGGCCAAACTCGGTGTCGCCGACCGGGGCCAGGGCGGAGTTGCCGTCGAGGGCCGTTTCGGTGCGCAACGCGGTGTCGGCGGCGTCGATGCCCGAACCGGCCGGCTGCAAGACGATAAAGCGGATGCCCCACTCGGCCAGGTCCGCGCTGGCGTCGAGTCCGCTGCGCGAAGCCAGGTTTCCGGAGAGCTCCGCGAGCGTTTCCTCTCGGCCGCTAAGAGTCTGGTCTGTGCTGTCCAGGGTGGATTGTTGGTTCAGGGTGGCGCCAACGCCGCGCTCGATGGACGCGAGCAGGCCGCCGTCGGCCTGCGGGGTGAGCTTGAGCGTGCCGACCCGGTTGTCGATCTGGGCTTCGGCGGCGACGAAGGCCGGTTGGGTCTGCCCGGTTCCCTCGCGCACAGCTGCGGTGCCGAGGTGCAGTGAGCCAATAAGCGGCAGAACAACAACGGCCAGAGCGAGGGCTGCGACAACGCCGGGCGTCGACGCGAACCGGCGCAGCGAGCGCAGACCGATAATGAGAGCGCCGACCAGGCCGAGCCAGTACAGGCTGAGGCCGGCGCCAGACCAGACGCGCACCGGTTCGGACCCGATCGCGGCGAGAACGAGCTGATTGGTGACGAGGGCCGTGCCGAAACCGAGCAGCGCGACCAGCCAGGCACCGCTGGCCAAACGCGCGCCGGGCAGTAGCAGCGCTAGCAGGGCGAGCACGGCCAGCGGCGCGAGCAGGATGGGCACAAACAGTTGCGGGTCGAACCCGACGATCCCAAACCCGTCGAGCACGGCCGCCCAGCCTCCGGAGCCGGGCAGCCCGAGCAGCAGTTGCAGGGTGGGTGCGTGCCCGCTCGGCACGGGCAGACCCGGGTCGGCGACGAGGGACAGCCAGTCGCCGCGCAGGCCCTGATCGACAATGAGCGGCAGCGCCAGCGCGAGCGCCGGCAGCGGAATACCGATGAAGCGCATCACCCGGCGGCCGGCCAGGGCCACACTGAACAGCCAGACCAGGAACAGTGCCGGGGCCAGCGACGGCGCAGAGGCCACGACGGCAGCGAACAAAAGGGCAGCGGATGCCGACGCCGACCAGGTGCGCGCGGCAGCAAACCAAGAGAAGAACAGCCAGGGCAGCAGCAGGTGGACGAGAATTGCGGCGGGGCGTCCGTCGGCAAGGGCGATCAGAAACGTCGGGGCCAGCACCCAGAGGGCCGCGGCCAGGGCGCGCAGGCTGCCGCGGTCGGTCAGGCGGGTTGCGGCCATCCACGCACCGATCGCTCCCAGCGGAAAGGCCAGGGCGTAGACCAGCACGAGCGCGAACGAGGGCGACCAAAACGCGATCGAGCCGAGCACGGCCACGACCGCGGCGAATGGGTCGGCCGCTCCGACGAAGCCGAGTCCCAGGTCGCGCCAGCCGTAGCCGACGCTCGCCCATAGCTCGGGCAGAGTCGGTGAGAGCGGCAGCAGTCCGCCGCCGGTGAGGGTGTCGGCGCCGAGCAGCGGCACCATCATAATGATGCCCACGACGGCCGCGGCGAGCATGGTCCAGGCGCCGCCGCCGGAGAAGAAGCGAATTTCGGGCCGTTCACCGTGCAAGCCGAACAGGCTCGCCTCACGTTTGAGCGAGTGCCGTCGGCGCACTTCGGCTGAGGGAACCCGCAGGGTTGCAATGGCATCCCAGCCGAGAGTTCGGGTCTTGGCGAACGAACGGCGGGCATTGCCAACGCGCATTCCGTTGAAGGCTGCGCCGAAGGCCGCAGCGAATTCGCCGACGATCGCGCCCGGTTCCTTGCGCAACAGTTGCCCGATCGAGCGCAGAAAGGCCAGCGGCAGCAAAGACAGCCAGTGAAAAACCAGGGTCCAGGCCGGAGCGTAGACCAGGCGGCGATGAAGTTGGGCAGAACGTTCGGCCCGCACCCGGCGGCGACGGAGCCGCCCCCGCGAGGACTGGTTTGGTCCGGCAATACCGTCACCAGCCGACGCCACACGAGCGGCCGGTACTACCGACACCCGGTATCCGGCCAGGCGCACGCGCACGCAGAAGTCGAGCGAGTCGTCCACGGCTGGGAGGGCCGGATCGAATCCGCCGAGCTGTTCCCAGACGGTGTGGCGCACGAGCAGACCGCCGGCGCTGACGGCGAGCACGTCGCTCAGGCCGTCGTGTTGGCCCTGGTCTAGTTCGCTTTCGACGAGAGTGACGGTGGCACCGGTCGGCGTCATGGACTCACCGAAGTTATGGATGTATTCGCCGGCGATCCACTCCATCACCTTGGGTCCGGCGACGGCCACCGAGGGGGCGATCTCGAGAGCGTCGACGAGGATTTCGAGAGCATTCGGGTCGGGCGCGCTGTCCTGGGCGAGCAGCCAGAGCAGCTCGCGATCGTGGGTGGGCGGCGTCGTCACCCGCACGGCGGCAGCGATCGCCTGCCCAAAGTTCAGATCAGCGTCAGCGGCAATGAACTGCGTCGGCCCAAATGCGGCGAGCAGTTTCGCGGTCGCATCGCTCGAGCCGCAGTCCACGGTGATGACAATGTCGGGTTTACGGGTCTGTAGCGACAGCGCCTTGAGAGTTCGCTCAAGGTGTTTCGCGCCGTTTCTGGCGACAAGGATGGCGGTGACTCTCGGTTGCATAACAGAACCAGCCTAGGTCGGGATCGGCGGTCGGCCCTGAACCGAGAGGGCGCGCCTCGAATATTGGCTGGGCAATAGCGAAGCGGATGCCGCAGCATCCGTTCAGAAACAGCGTCGCGCAAATGGGTCGGTCGGGCGTCCGCTTACGGGACGCCGAGCGTTACTTAACGAGCGAATGCTATGCGCGCTTGCGCAGTTTGCGGCGCTCACGCTCGGACAGGCCGCCCCAAATGCCAAACCGCTCGTCGTTGCCGAGCGCGTACTCGAGGCACTGGTTGCGCACCTCGCAGCCGGAGCAGATTTTCTTAGCGTCGCGGGTGGAACCGCCCTTTTCGGGAAAAAACGCCTCGGGGTCGGTCTGAGCGCAGAGCGAGTCGGCCTGCCAGGCTAACAGGTTCTCGTCGCCGAGATCTTGTCGTATTCCCGGAACACCGAGGGTGACAGGGTCGACGAACCAGTCCTCTGGTACTCCGGAACGATAGTCAGGTATAGCCATATCGTCTCCCAGCGCTCGCTACGCACCGTTTAGTGCTGTACCTAATTACACCGGTGTAATTCGATGACGTCAAGTCGCAGATGGTAAACCCTCAATACGGGCTGGAGGGTTGCGACGCGCCGACGGGGACGAATTCGGGCGTTCGGGGGGTGCTGCAGACTCGAAGCAACGTTGCGAATGTAGCACGATCAGGCTTGGAGTCGGCGTGTCGCAGCCCTCAATGCGCGGCGGCGCGCGAGGAGTCCCAGGCGCTCTGCACCATCTGCTCCAGGGTGTGGCCCATATTCCATTGCAGATCGCGGGCCGCGAGCGCGCCCGAGGCCACGATGCGATCCGGGTCACCGACGCGGCGTGCGCCAATCTCTGGCACGAAGTCGATACCGGTCACTCGGCGCACGCTCGCCATGATTTCACCGACCGAGACGCCGTCGCCACTGCCGAGGTTGTAGACCGGCTCTATCGCGTCGCCGGCGTCGAGGCGGCGGGCTGCGGCGACGTGTGAGAGCGCGAGGTCGGCCACGTGAATGTAGTCGCGCACGCAGGTTCCGTCGGGCGTCGCATAGTCGTCGCCGTTGATGCGCGGGGTGCGCCCATCGAGCAGCGCAGCAAAAATGAGCGGAAAGAGGTTGTGCGGGCTGGTGTCGCGGAGGGCGAGGTCGCCGGAGCCGACGACGTTGAAGTAGCGCAGCGAGGTGTGGCGCAGCCCGGTCGCGACGGCCTGATCGCGCAGCAGCCACTCGCCGATCAGCTTGGATTCGCCATAGGGCGACTCCGGGTGCTTCGGTGTCTCTTCGGTGACGAGGTCCGTGCGCGGAGTGCCGTAGACGGCAGCGCTCGATGAGAACACGATGCGGTCAATCTCGGCCGAGTTCATGGCGGCAAGCAGCGTGGCGGTGGCCGTTACATTCTGTTCGTAGGTGTGCAACGGGCGCTGCACAGAGACGCCGGCGTACTTGAATCCGGCAACGTGCACGACGCCGGTCACTCGGTGCTCATGAAAGGCGTGCAACAAGGTGTCACCGTCGAGCACATTTGCCCGGATGAATGGAACCCCGGCCGGCACAAATGACTCGTGGCCGCTCGAGAGATCATCAAGCACGACCACGTCGAGGCCTTCAGCCTGGAATGCACGCACCACATGGGCGCCGATGTAGCCCGCTCCGCCGGTAACCAACCACGCCATAACGCCCCGTTCGCTCGTGTGACACGCGGTGCGCCACCGCTACAGGCTAGCGCCAGCGAACCGAAGCATCGCTTTCGTCGGTCATCCGGGGGGCGCGTCGGCCGTAGCCGTCGCGCCGAACGGACCGAATCGTGGTAACGATAGCGGCGACCGCGAGGGCGGTGAGGAGAAGAAAAAGAATGAACATGGCAGAAACTCTATGAATTGTGCTTTTCTGCCGCGAGTGGCAGAGTCGACATCATTCGATACATTCCTGCCAAGGTTGACCAGAGGATGCTCATGCTTCAGAAGATCGTGTGCGTCACCCTCCCGGGCCTTGCGCCGTTCGAATTCGGCGTGATCTGCGAGGTGTTCGGTATCGACCGCAGCATTCAGGGCGGGCCAACGTTTGATTTTCACGTCGTGGCCGCCGAACCCGGACCGATCCGCACCAAGATCGGCTTCGACATCGTCGTGCACGACAACCTGTCGGCCGCGGCCGATGCCGACCTCATCGCCATTCCCGGCTACGAGGCCGGCGAGGCCGTCGACCCACGCGTGCTGCAGGTTGTGCGCGACGCCGAAGCCCGCGGCGCCTGGGTGCTCAGCGTCTGCAGCGGCGCATTTGTGCTCGCCCAGGCCGGCATCCTCAATGGGCGCCGCAGCACCACCCACTGGATGTACACCGACGCCCTCGCCCGCTCGTTTCCAAAGACGACCGTCGACCCTGATGTTCTGTTCGTCGACGACAGCCACGTCGTCACCGGAGCCGGCACCGCCGCCGGCATAGACGCCGCGCTGCACATTGTGCGCACCGAACTCGGCGCCACGGCCGCCAACGTCATCGCCCGCCGCATGGTCGTGCCGCCTCAGCGTGACGGCGGCCAGTCGCAGTACATCGAAGCTCCGGTCGTCGACTGCCACGACGAATCCTTCGCCGCTGTCACCGAGTGGATGCTGCGCCACCTCGACCAGGAATTGCCGGTCGATCTGCTCGCCCGCAAGTCGCTCATGTCGCCGCGCACCTTCGCACGCCGGTTTCGGGCTGAGCTCGGCACGACGCCCACCCGCTGGCTCAACCGGCAGCGGCTGCTGCGCGCGCAGGAACTGCTCGAAGACTCCTCCCGAAGTCTCGAGGCGATCGCCGTCGACACCGGTTTCGGCGGGGCCGCCGTGATGCGCCACCACTTTCTGCAGGTCCTGCAGACCACCCCCACCGCCTACCGCCGGGCCTTCGGCCCCCGCCGGGTCGGCTAGCGGGCGCATCCGCCTGCCTGCGGCGCGGTACACGCGGAGCTGCGCCACGGCTCGGGACCTCGGACCTGGCCAGAACCCCCGCGTATCTCGTGGCGCTGGAATTGCGCCAGTGCGCGGGAGTTGCGCCTCCCGCGCAGCGGCGCAAGTCCCGCGGCATCGGGCGGCGACTCGTGACACGGCTCGGTACGGGGGAGCTGCAGACGCTAGCCGATCGAAGCCGACGCAGCTTCACGGTCGGTTTTCGGTCGCAGGGCAATGAGAATTCGTTTGAGATCGATCACGATGGCGGCCGTTGGACTCAACGACGCGGCCCCTGCCCCAATTTCTTGCTGCATTTTGCGCAGGGTCGCCTCGATCGCCACGCCGGCCTAATCCAGGTGGTCAGGGTGGCGCTCGTCGTCGTCTCCGGCGGTGATCGCCGCGGCAACGGCGTGCAGGGCTTCGCTAAGCACTGGACGCAGCTCCGGCGGAAGCTCGAGCGCGATCGGCTTGCCCCAGACCATGCCGGACACAACCTCGGTGAGGTGTCTCGTCAGCGTTCTGTGAAATCCCGCCAGGCGTTCCCGCGCCTGGCCGATGGCAAGAGGCGGCAGAATCAGCAAATTGACCGCCAGGCCCACGACTATTCCCAGACAGATCTGTGTTGCGTAGCCGATGGAGTAGCCGTTGGCGTTGGGACCTCCGATGATCAGCACGAACGGCATCGTTGTGGTTCCCATCGATTGCGGATGCCCTCCAGCAGCATTCCCGGATGGAGGCTAGGCGAGGCGGCTGATCAGACTCTGGAAAGCGCGCTGGAGTTCGTCGAACATCGGGCTAGGCACCGGGCATCGCCAGAAAGACCTCGCCGGTGCCGGCGAAGGTCAGGGTGCCCTCATCCGGCGTCACATACACGGCTTGGCCGCGCTTGAGTGGCCGCGACGACGAGCTGCCCGCTACGAGAAAGCCGCCGACCGTGCAGATCGCGATGGCCGGACCGGTAAGGGTGATCTGTCGCATCGGGACAGGCGTCGGTGACGGGGCAGCGGCATCCGCGTGGATGTGCACGAGCTCGAAGTCGGAAACCCCCGGCCGATACCGCGCGACGCCATCCGCGACAACGATAGGAGCCAGTCGCGGCGACGGCGCCCGAGTGAAGTCGAGCACCGCGAGCAACTCCTCGATGTCGATGTGTTTGGGGGTGAGCCCGCCGCGCAACACGTTGTCGGAGGCCGCCATCACCTCCACGCCGAGCCCGGACAGATACGCGTGGATGTTGCCGGCTGGCAGATACAACACCTCACCACGTTTCAGGGAGACCCGGTTCAGCAGTAGGGCGAGCACAATTCCGGGGTCGCCGGGGTACTCGGCGGCGAGCACGCGCACCGCTGCCAGCTCGCCCGCGTAGCCGATGTTTGCTCCCCCGACGGCTAGAAACTTAGCGTGCTCGGCGAGCGCGACCACCCGTTCGACCAGCCATTTCACCTCGCCGGAATCGCCTCCGCGGCCGTCACGCAACAGCCAGTCAACGGTGTCGCGCAGGCCCTCGGCCAGGCGCTGCTCAAGCAGGTCGATGGCGGCGGCCTGCGGGTTCTCCGTCGCAAGGTCGAGCAGGCGCAGCTCGGCGATGATGCCGCGCACCTCGGCGAGCGGGCGGAACCCGCAGAGCGCTTCGAACGTGTCACTGAGCGCAAAGAGAAGTTCGGGCTTGTGGAAGGGGTCACGGTAGTTGCGGTTTCCGGCGTCGACGGCGATTCCCGCCTCGTTCTCAAGCGCGAACCCGGCACGGGCCTGTTCGGTCGTCGGATGCGCCTGCAGCGATAGCGGGCGTCCCGCGGCCAAAATCTTCAGAAGGAACGGCAGTCGCGGGGTCGCTGTGGCCGAGCCGGCGGCATCCGCTGGCCGCGTGGCCCAGCTTGCTCCGAGTGCCACTTCGGGCGAAGCCGCGATCCAGCCCGCGAGGTCGGTGAAACCGCCCACCTCTGCCGCATCCTCGATCACCGACGGCGAGCCGGCGTGGGCCCCCAGCCACAGCTCGGCCTCCGGCCCGCCCGACGGCGCATGACCGAGCAGGTCGGCGATGGCGTGTGTGGAGCCCCAGGCATAATCGCGCGGGGTATTGGTGATGCCCACAAACATTTTCGGCTCCTTCGTACGCTGTTTAGACCAAACTACCAACCGACTTCGATCATCCAGCCACCGACCCTAGGCTGGCAGCTAGACCCGGTTGCGTGTCGGCCGCCTATCTTGCAATGGAGCATCCATGACCTTTGAGCTACTCGGCAGCGACTTCTTCGGCTACGAAAACCTCCTCACCGCGCCCGAACAGGCGGCCATCCTCAAGCTGCGCACCTACCTCGAACAAGAGGTTCGCCCCATCGCGAATGGATGCTGGGACCGCGCCGAATTCCCCACCCAGATCATCCAGCCGCTCGCCGAGCTCGGCCTGTACTCGTTCGGCTGGGACGAGACGAAACCGTTCGCGAATTCGACCGTGTTCCGCGGGTTCGTGGCGTTGGAAGTGGCGCGAGTGGACGCATCCGTTGCCACCTTCGTCGGTGTGCAGAACGGACTGTCGGCCGGGTCGCTCGCTGCCTGCGGCTCGGCCGAGCAGCGCGCCGAGTGGATTCCGCGCCTCGCCTCGGGCGAGATCGTGGGAGCGTTCGGCCTGACCGAGCCGCTCAGCGGCTCCGACGCAGCGCAGGGCCTGCGCACGACCGCCACCCGCAGCGGCGACACCTGGACCCTGAACGGTGCCAAGCGCTGGATCGGTAACGCCACGTTCAGCGACGTGACCATCATCTGGGCCAAGGACACCGCCGACAACCAGGTCAAGGGCTTCATCGTTCCCACCGACACCGCCGGCTACAGTGCCACCAAGATCGAGGGCAAGATCAGCCTGCGCGCGGTGCAGAACGCCGACATCATCCTGACCGACGTAGAAGTGCCCGAGAACCTGCGCCTGCAGAACGCCAACTCGTTCAAGGACACCGCCAAGGTGCTTCGGGCCACGCGCGCCGAGGTCTCGTGGGCGGCTGTCGGCAACGCCATCGGCGCCTACGACGCGGCCGTGGCCTATTCGAAGCAGCGCGAGCAGTTCGGCAAGGCCATCGGCGGGCACCAGCTCGTGCAGGATCTGCTGGTGAAGAGCCTCGGCAACATCACCGCGAGCCTCGGTATGGTCGTGCGGGTGTCGCAGCTGCAAGACCAGGGCGTTCAGCGCGACGAACACTCCGCGTTGACCAAGGCATACACGACCAGCCGAATGCGGGAGAGCGTGGCCTGGTGCCGCGAATTGTTCGGCGGCAACGGCGTGACCCTTGAGTACAACGTGGCCCGGCACTTCGCCGACGCCGAGGCCATCTACTCCTACGAGGGCACGCAGGAGATGAACACCCTCATCGTGGGCCGCACCATCACCGGCCAGGCCGCCTTCGTCTGACCCGCAGACCGGTCGGCTTGCGGTCGGCTTGCGGTCGGCTTGCGGTCGGCTTGCGGTCGGTTTACGGTCGGCCGCACGCTACGCCGCCAGAATTTGCGACACGCCGGGTGGGGCATCCGTTTGGTACGGCGTGTCGCAAATTTACCGGCGTTAGCTACGCCAGCGGATGCCCACGCCCCCGAAAAATCGCCACCCGCGCCCCGAAATCGCGTTTGCTGACTGTCCCCCCACCCTGCCCCGGGATACGGTGTCGGAATGAGACCAAACGAGCGCGGCCCGGAGTGAGTACCGATCAGGGGCTTGACGCGATCGTCGTCGGATCCGGACCGAATGGCCTGGCCGCCGCCGTCACGCTCGCCCGCGCGGGCCTCAGGGTGCGCCTCTACGAGCGCAACCCGCAGATCGGCGGCGGCGCGGCGACAGCCGAACTCACCCTGCCCGGGTTTCACCACGACGTTGGGAGCGCCGTGCATCCGCTGGCGCTCGCTTCGGAGTTCTTTCAGAAGTTCGGTCTCAAAGACCGCATCGAACTCCGGGTACCCGAGATCTCCTACGGGCATCCACTGCCCGGCGGCCGCGCCGGTGTGGCCTGGCACGATATCGAACGCACCGCCGCGGGCCTCGGGCGCGACGGCCCGGCCTGGCTGCATCTGCTGGGACCGCTCGTGCAGAACATCACCGCCATCGCCGAGCTCACCGGGGATGCGCTGCTGCGCGTACCGCGGCATCCGCTCACGCTGGCCCGCTTCGGGCTGCGCGCCCTCGAGCAGGGCAGCCCCGCTTGGAATTGGCGCTTCACCGGCGAGACCGCGCCGGCGCTGCTCACCGGAACGTTCGCACACTCGATCGGACGGCTGCCAAGCCCCTCCACCGCTGGCGCCGGACTCACCCTCGCCGCGCACGCCCACGCCGGGGGCTGGCCGATCCCGATCGGCGGCAGCGGCGCCATCGTGCGCGCGCTCGCTGACGACCTGCTCGCGCACGGCGGCGAGATCCAAACGGATGCCGACATCACCAGTCTCGACGAGCTGCCGCCAGCACGCGTGACGCTGCTCGACGTGACGCCGCGCGCCCTCGTCGACCTCGCCGCCGGGGCATTGCCCGATCGCTACACAACCACCCTCAGCCGGTTTCGCTACGGTAACGCCGTCGCCAAGGTGGATTTTGCCCTCTCCGAGCCGGTGCCGTGGGCGGCAGAAGAGTTGCGGCGAGCGCCGACCCTGCACGTGGGGGGCACCCGCGCCGACCAGGCTCGCGCCGAGAATGAGGTGGCCAGCGGGCGTCATGCCGGCTCCCCGTATGTGCTCGCGGCGCAGCCGAGCATCCTCGATGACACGCGCGCTCCCGCCGGCAAGCACGTGCTGTGGGCGTACACGCACGTCCCGGCCAGCTCCACCCGCGACCAGACCGAACAGATCACCCGGCAGATCGAACGCTTCGCCCCCGGTTTTCGCGACACGATTCTCGCCTCCGCCAGCCAGACCGCCGCGCAGATGCACAACCACAATCCCAATCACATCGGCGGCGACATCGCGGCCGGAGCGATCAGCATGATCCAGCTCGTGCGCCGCCCGGTAGTCTCCGGCGATCCGTGGCGCACCCCCCTCGCCGGTGTCTACCTGTGCTCGTCGTCGACGTCTCCCGGCCCGGGAGTGCACGGCATGTGCGGATACCGCGCCGCCCTGAGCGCCCTGGCCCACGAATACAACATCATTGAGCCGCCCGACCTCTCTCCCAAGGAGTCCTCATGGCCGTGAACTACCGAGCTTTCGACTGCACCGCCGAACGGGTCTTCGCCAGCTCTCAAACGGATGGCTCTACCCCACCTGGGTCGTCGGCGCGAGCCGCATGCGCAACGTGGATGCGAGCTGGCCCGACGTCGGCAGCCAGGTTCACCACTCGGTCAGAATCTGGCCCGCTCTGCTCGACGACACCACTTCCGTGCTCGAATGGCATTCGCCCCGCCACGTCATGCTCAAGGCGCGCGGCTGGCCGATCGGTGAGGCGCACGTGTCGATCGACATCCAAGACACCGAAAACGGATGCCTCGTGCGCCTGACCGAAGATGTCATCGCCGGCCCAGCCCGCCTCGTTCCCACTCCCCTGGGCGACCTGGCCATCGCCTACCGCAACACCGAGACCCTGCATCGACTCGCCTATCTGGCCGCGGGCCACGCCGACTAGCCCGCGAAACGCGGCGCACCAACACCGGTAATCTGAAACCATGTCCGCCGTGCAGAGCCGCCTCGTCATTCGACTCTTCGCCACCTTCGTCTGGTTCACCGTTCTGGCCGGCCAATTCTGGCGCAACCTCGGCGGCTGGTGGGGCTTCGGCGCCATCGCCGTGATCGTGGTCGTCGGCAGTGTGATCGGCCTCAGCACCCAGCGCAGCAGCGCCCGCAATCGGGCAACCGCCGCCGGCGCCGCGATCGGCGCGAAAGCCAACGCCACGAGCAACAGAAAAAGAGCAGCGTCCGCACCAGACAACACCCCCACCGACCGTGACATCGCGCGAGGCCACACCTACCAGGCGGCCCTGGCCCCGCCCCTGAACTGGCGCAAGTTTCCCAAGACCATCACGGCTTTTTTACTGCTGGCCACCCTGTCGATCGCATGGTCGTATTACCCAGGGGCATCCTTGCTCGGAATAACCCTGCAACTGATCACCACCCTCGCCGCCCTGTTTTTGGCCGTGACTCTCACCTGGCCGGAGCTGCTGCGCACCCTGGCCGGAGCGCTGCGCTGGGTGCTCGCCCTGAGCCTCGCGTTCGAGTTGTTCGTGGCCCTTGTCGTACAACACGAAGTGCTGCCGTTTTTCGTCGACTACGGCACCGAAAACGTGCCGAACGCCTTCTATTGGAGCCGCGGCCTGCTCTTGAGTGGCGGCCCCATCGAGGGCATCGTCGCCAACCGCAACCTGCTCGGATTCATCGCGTTGACAGGCATCATCGTTTTTACGGTGCAGCTGCGAGCCCGCACAGTCAGGCGCAACGCCGGCCTGGTCTGGCTGGCCCTGGCCGTGGGGATGCTGCTGCTCACCCGCTCGGCCACGGTTACCGTGTCGCTCGTCGCCGTCGTCGCCGCCCTGGTTTTCGCGCTCTGGGCCAGACGGGTGCACGATCAGCACCGGCGGCCGCTGTATGTCGTAGCGGCGGCATCCGTTCTGGCGGTGGGAGCGGCGCTCGCCCTGTTCTCCTCGCAACTGTTCGGATTGCTCGGCCGCAGCGACGACCTCACCGGCCGCTTCGATATCTGGGCCAGCGTCACCCAGCTCGCCCTGGAACGACCGGTGTTCGGCTGGGGCTGGGTGAGCTACTGGGTGCCGTGGGTGGAACCATTCAACGACCTCGCAGTGCGCAAGGGCGTCACCTACCTGCAGGCGCACAACGCCTGGCTCGATGTGTGGCTGCAGCTGGGGATCGTCGGCGTGATTCTGTTCGCAGCCCTGGTCGGCTCAACCCTGTGGCGAGCCTGGTTTCTCGCCGTCGATCGCCCCCGTCTCGGCGTGAAAGATACCGAACCGTTCGCCGTGTCGGCTCTACTTCCGCTCCTGCTGCTCGCCGCGCTGATCGCGCAAAGCATCGCCGAGAGCCGGCTGCTGATCGAGAGTGGCTGGGTGATTCTCATCGTGCTGGCCGTGGTCACCAAGCGGCAACAGCACGCGCCCCGGCCGATGCCGTGACGCCAGCGCGGTAAATTAGAGGATGACCACCCTGCCCGATGCCCTGCGGCGCGTGCTGGCGTCGCCGAAGTTCGCGGCCGCGCTCACACTCGTCATTCTGGTCACCGCGTTTAGCACCCACCCGCTGCGAAGCGTCATGGGCTGGCCAGGCCTCATCGGTATTCTCGGCGGCCTCGTCGTGCTGGCCGTGCTCTCGCTGCTCGCCCGCCGCCCCATCGTGGAGTGGCACGGTCTGCTGCCCATCTCGATCATCGTGTTCGTGGCCTGGTGCGCGCTCTCCGGCGTATGGAGCGGCTACGTCTTGGAGACCATCATCGGCGTTAGCTACCAGATCACCGTGGGATTCCTCGCCATCTACGTGGCCCTCGTGCGCGACACGTTCCAGGTGGTGCGCGCCACCGGTGACGTGCTGCGGGTGCTGCTCGCCCTCTCCTTCGGGCTCGAAGTGCTCTCGGGGCTGCTGCTCGACCTGCCCATCGCCTTTCTCGGTATCGTTGGCAACATCGACCAGCTCGGGCCGATTCAGGGCGTGTTCGGATCCCGGAACGTGTTCGGTCTCATCGCCCTCATCGCGGCCGTCACCTTCTACGTGGAGCTTCGCGCCCGGTCCATTCCGCGCGGCCTCGGCATCGGCTCCATGTGGCTGGCCGGCATCTGCCTGGCGCTTACCCGCTCCCCCGTCATCGTGGTCGTCGCCATCTGCGTCGCCGTCGCCGCGCTCGCTCTCTATCGCCTGCGTCGCACGTCCGTCGACGGCCGATGGATGCTGCAGCTCGGCCTCCTGAGTGCGGCTCTCGTCGCTGCCGGCGTGGCCTGGCTCGCACGCCTGCCCATCATCGATGCCCTCAACGCCGGCAGCGAGTTCGAAGTGCGATACTCGCTTTGGAGCGAAATGTGGCGGCTGGTGGAGCTGCATCCGCTCGAGGGCTGGGGCTGGGCCGGATTCTGGCCGCACGACGTCACCCCCTACGGCTGGCTTGAATTCACTACCGGACGCCTGCACGCCACGGGCCTCAACGCCTACCTCGACGTGTACTTTCAGGTTGGACTGATCGGCTTTCTCGCCTTTCTCGCCCTCGTGCTGCTGGCCTTCGTACGTTCCTGGCTGCTGGCCTCAAACAAGCGCTCGTTGGTCTACGTCTGGGCACCGCTCATTCTCGTCACCCTGCTGGTGACCAGCGCCGCGGAAAGCACCATTCTGTTCGAGTTCGGCTGGCTGCTGCTCGTGATCTGCTCGGTCAAGGCCGCGCAGGGTTTGAGCTGGCGCAACGCGCTGCCGCACAAGCCGCACCCCGACGCGCCGTAGCGCCAAACGCCGACAGCGCGCGACCTCAGACCGGCTGCACCAAATCACGCAGCACGTCTTGCAGGCCGAAACGGGAGTAGTCACCCGCCCGCCAGCCAGCCACTCACAATCACGCCCACGCGCATCAGTCGGTTTATGGCAATACACTCCGCCGCTTCTCATGCACGCGTTATTGGCTCCCCCACAGACTTTCGACAACGCTTTCGGTGTAACTCTCGGGGGCGAAGTTCACCCATTTCGTGGCCACCCAGAGACCGTCGCGCAGAAAGTGCGATTCTCCCGTCATAGCATCTTCTGACGATTGCGACATGACGCAGCGCAGTCCACGAAGTTGTTCATAACAACTGAAATTCAACGCCCCGAGGCGTGCCTCTACCGCGGTCTCGCCAGCTGAGTCCACCGAGACCACGCTCGTTGTCAGGCCGACGTCCCCACCGCCGTTATCGCCGCCCCAAAGGCACACAAGGGGGCCTCCGGCGTCTATCAAAAGTTGCAACTGTTGATCGTCCGTGCCGTACAACGTGGCTTCTCCCGCAACCTTTGACCACTCCGGGTTTAAGACCAATTGGTCGAACTCGGCGAGCATCGAGGGCCTGTATAGAGCGCCACAGTCAGATGGAACCTCAACTGCCGCGGCATCGCCAGTGGCGGTTGAGCTCGGTACGTCGTTTGCGCCGGATTCGGCAGTGGAACTCGAGATCGTGCTGGGTGATACTTCGGCCGAAGGCCGGTCGCTGCTTGCTCCCCCCGACTGCACTGCAATAACAATGCCGACGACTGCCATCACCGCTACGGCCCCGGCGATAGTGAGGCCCATGCGCAACTTGTTGGATCGTTTCGACTTGGCTGTGGCTCCTGGTGAGATGCCGAGCCCTTCTGGCGATTCAGACATTGATATTCCCCCTGCTTCGACTGCAGCTTACAGACTCCCAGCCTTCGTCTGGGCGCCGCACATGCGCGTAACCCTGCTGGCAACCACCGCGGCGGAGGGCCAAAACGGGAGTAGTCGCCCGCGCGCCAGCCACGCAGGATCGGTCCAACGCGCAGAAGTCGTTCTGCCGGTGATGTCGTGCACCGCGTCTCGTGCCCAGCTTCGCATCGATCAGCGCCAACATCGAAGCGGATGCCGCCGGTGCGAACCCCGAGGCCCGTTGCTGCAGCGCCGCGGCTCGCCCAACAGCTGCGCATTCCGTCGTTCGACGGCAATCCGTGGGTCTGCTCATTCGCGCGCTAGCGGCTTGGCTAGACGGGGAAGCGCTCGACCGCGCGTTCAGCAATGCCAATAAGCAACGCCAGCACGTCGTCCTCGGTGCCAACCAGCTCTTGCTCAGCACTGAGCTGAACCCAGTTGCCGGCGATCGCAGTATTCAGGGTGCAGAACCCGGAATAGACATGGCACCCAAAGGTGGCCCGGTCAACACCGGCGATGGCCTCGGTCATCGTGCGAACTGTGTCGCCAGCTTCCATCAAACCAGTGGAATGGTCAAATGCCCATTCCCCACCGGGCAGCGCCGTGACGAAAAGGGGCCAAGTCTGGCCCGTCCTTTCTGAAGCCCACACGCATCGGTCACCCCCGGCAATCGTCCAGCCTGCGTCGTCGATACCCCACCCATCGCCGTCGCCATCCCCGCTAATCACGATTTCTTCAGTAGTCCTGAACGCGGCGCGAAATTCATCAGCGGTGGCATAAACCGAACAGTCCATCGGGAGCATCCCTGTGGAGGCCGGAGCAATCCACAACGGTTCGGGGGTTGGAGCTCGCGTCACCGTTTGGACGATGTCAGTGATCAGCGGTTCTACAAGCTCAGCAACGGCTTCGTTACCAACACTCGGGTCCACGCTCAATCCGCGTACAGAGACGTTGATCCAATTCGCTCCAGCGAGAACGTTCGCTGAACAGGTGAAATACGCACCGAAATTGAAACAGTCAACGTAGGAGGCGTCACCGTAGGTGGAACTAGGTTCCGACATGATTTCAGCGTTTTTAGCGGTATACGTCGTCCACTGAGCGGTTGCCTCGGGTAACACCTCGATACTCACATAACTCTGCTCGTCTACTTCGCCGCTCGCCAAGCAGGCCACTCCACCGAGCTGACTCACTGAATACGCCAACGGCGTTGCCGATTGCGGTCGGACCATAAGGGCCGTCGTCACGGGTGCCGTGTTGAGCACCGTCGCCACCAGCGCAGACGGCAAGACGTCATCGCACGTCAGGCCCAAACGCGACTGTGGCTCCGATGCCGGAACGGTGCTCGACGCCGACGGCTCGGCTGATGGATCAGCTTTCTCAATGACCGAAGACCCCGAAGCACATCCCGTCAATAAGAGTGACACCGCAGTAAGGGCGAGGACATTTGGACACCGCATTTGATTCCCCAACAATTTGTTCAGTCGATATTTCCTAACATCTGTCCGGATAGATCCATAACTTCGCTCTACCCGCCAGAGGCTGCAACCACCAGTTGAATCACAGCCGTATGGCTAATATAGGTGGCCCCTCGCGATAGCCGAACCGCCATCGATTTAGTTTGGGACAAACTCCATAGTATATTCCGCGACCACCGTACATCCATAGTATCGACGCAAGAGGGCTGGATTCCAATCTCACGATTAGTGTACGTTCTAGTCGGAATCCTTCGTGCCTAATGCCTCATCCGATTTCCCCACTTGCGGTATTTCCTGGAGGAAACCAAGGAGTGCAGATACGTTGTAACTATGAGCTCTTGGGGAACACGCGCTGGAACAACGATCGCAGCGGCCTGCCTTATCGTGATGCTTTTTGGCTGTGCAGAATCAGCGCAACAAAAGGCACCGGCACAGGCACAGGCACCATCGCCGGAGGTCACCGCCACAATGCCACCGACACTTGCACCATCGACGACGCCTGACCCAACTACCTGCGAGAACGCATTCGCCGACGACCTAATCACGAAAATCCGAGCAGATGGTCTGACCTTCCGCGAAGACGATAGCGCCAGCGACGCCGCAACGATGGTCGGAGCCGACGGTTTGCGATGCCGTTGGACCAAACCACAAACGGACATCACTGTGGCCTACGCGAGCTGGCCCCGTGACGCCGCCGCCTGGGAAACCTTGAAGACTGAACTCCTAGCCGACGGGTACGACGAAACTGGCCCGTTCGCGGTCACTCGACCGGTCTCCGAGTTTGACTCGGCTTACAGGTACCGAGACGGGGTCATTTACTACGTCAGCCCGTCACGATTCCTAGAGTCAGTAGCAGCACTGCAGTAGTCGGGAAAGCCACGGCGTCGTCAGCCAAAAGCGACGACCTCGAAAAAATCCTCGGATTCCGCCGCGCCCTTCCTTCTGTGGTAACTGCGCTTCCGCAGGCTAATCGTGATTAATCTGCTGGCAGCCCGTCGAGATCTTGGTCAGACCGGCTGCACCAGATCGCGCAGCACGTCTTGCAAACCCAGGCCGAAACGGGAGTAGTCGCCGGCTTGCCAGCCCCGTGCGACCGACCCCACCCGCAGGAACCGGGCCGGATGCAGCGCGCTGCGCCGCGCCTCGTGCGCGAACTTCGCATCGATCAGCGCCAATATCGAAGCGGATACCGCCGGCTCGAACTCCGACGCCCGTTGCTGCAGCACTGCGGCTCGCGCTAACAGCCGCGCATTCCGTACAGTGCGTGGCGCCCGCAGGCGACCGAGTTTACCGGAGGCATCGAGGCTCGTCACGCCGATCTGGTTGCCACCATGCTGCCGATAGTCGGTCAGAGGTTCGTCGAGCAAGTCGACCGACCCGGTGGCGGCGGCGACCATGGCGAGCCACTCATCATGCACCCAAGACGCAGGAAACGGTCGTGATCGCTCGACCAGCTCGCGCCGCACCATCATCGTCGCCCCGGTCACGATGTTACGGCGCAGATAAGCGTCGATGGCGTGCCCCGCGTGCACTGCCGCGCGATCGGCATCAGACACGCCCAACGTTTGCAGCAGTGTGAATCCGAGGGGATCCCCGGCAGCATCAACGAGTCGGGCGTCTGCGTGCAGCATCTGCAGGGCTGGCCGTTGAGTGAACTCGGCCACCATCCGCTTGACCCTATCCGGCCTCCAGATGTCGTCCTGGTCGCAGAGCGCAATAAGGTCGCCGGAACAAGCCGCGAGCGCCTGCTCGAAGTTCGCCGTCACCCCGAGCGCAGAGGAATTGCGAAGCACGACAACAGCTGGATCAGGCCGCTCCGCCATGACGCGTTGCACCACGGCCAGCGTCTCGTCCGTGGACCCATCGTCGGACACGACGATCTCGTCAGGGCGCAACGTTTGCCCAATAATGCTGAGTAGCTGCTCTTCGAGATAGGCGGCACCGTTGTATGTGCACAACGCGACGGAAACACTGACCGCCATTAGCTGCGCTTCACACCGACCGATAGCACGCCTAGGAACATTCCAGCCATAATCGTCTGCGAACCAAGCATCATGAGCAGGGCGGCCGGAATCGCCGCGCGCAGGGTGGCTCCAGCTTCAAGGGGGCCAAAGTCGTTCGAGGCCCAACCGATGAACTGCGCAACCGCAACGCCCAGACCAACGAGAAATAGCAGAAGACCAGCAACGGCCCCGCTCTCCAGGCTGATGCGCTTCTGCAGGCGGTCGAAGTTACGACTGCGTGGAATGCGAAATCCCTCTTGCTGTGCGTAAATTTTGGTGAGAATTGCAAACAGCACCGACTGATAGCCGACCACAGTGAGCGCCGCCAAATAGAGCTGACTGGAGTAGGTGAAACCGATGCGTCCAACGACAACCGGCCCGAAGCTCAGCAGCATGACGCCGACAAGCCCTAGTACGAAGGCTGCGGTCCCGGGAATCAAAAACAACCAGCGGGGACTGAAGATAAGCAGAAAACGCAGGTGGCGCCATCCGTCGTGCCAGCTGCGGAGGTGCGGAGGGCGGCTGCGGCCGTCCTTTTTAAGGGTTGTGGGTACTTCGCTGACGCGAAGCGCCCCCAAAGTTGATTTGACGACGACCTCGCTCGCAAATTCCATTCCCGTCGTGACTAGTCCCAGACTCAGGATAGACCCACGATTAAAGCCCCGAAGCCCGCAGTGAAAATCCCGAATCTCGGAACGAAACAGCATGCGTCCGATCGTAGACAAAACAGGGTTGCCGAGGTATTTGTGAAGCGGCGGCATTGCTCCCGGCTCGATACCGCCCCGAAAACGGTTACCCATCACGAGCTCGTCGCCAGCTCTCAGGCGATCAACGAATGGCTCCAAGGCGTCAAAGTCATAGCTGTCGTCGGCGTCGCCCATGATCACATAGGTACCATGCGCCGCGGCGATGCCCCCCATGAGCGCACTCCCATAACCCTTGGCTTCGACCGCGACGACCCGTGCACCGCGTTCTTGCGCGATGAGCTGCGAGCCATCGGTGCTGCCATTGTCAGCAATGACGACCTCACCAACAACGCCGGATCGTCTGAGATACCCCATCGCTTTATCGATGCAGATCGCCAACGTCTCGGCCTCATTGAGGCAAGGCATGACAATCGAGAGTTCAATAGTGCTGGTGTCGAGCATTACATCCCTTTGTGTTGCGAAGAAGGCCGTTTTGTGTTGCGAGAAAAGGGCCTCTCTCAGCCTATCGGATCATAAGTCGTTGCCCGAGAAGTGGGCACTTTCCGCGGCAGCAGCGACACCACAACGACCCCGATTGCAGTCACGCTATAGCCGACAGTGACGCCGATCGAGGCCGCGACGGTACCGGTCCAAAGGGGCGTACCAACGATCATTGTTGCAAGCCCAACGGCCAGTCCTGCTATGGAGAATACGGTGGCAGAGACAACACGATCGGTAGTGAGAAGGTATGCGGTCGCGACTAGCCCAATTGAGAATGCAAAAATACCTGCCAGCAACATTGACATGAGTGTGGATGCGCCGTCGTATTGGCGCCCGAAGACCACGTTCACGATAAGAGGGCTCGCGAGGCCAACCGTGCCAAAAACGACGGCGAGCCCGGCCGCCATGGCCGCCAAGACCAGAGAGTAACGACTGCGGGTTCCAGCCTTATCCGTTGCCAGCCATTCTGAGAAACGGGGAATTAGCACTTGGGTGACTGCTTGGCTCAGCATCGAGGCTGGAGTCGCAAGTGACATAGCGGCAGCAAACAGGCCTGCTTTAGCCGGCGATTCAACAATGAAAACGTAGACCATCGCGAACTGGATAAGGCCGTTTGACGCCAACAGGCCCAGCGAGTTCCACGACGTTAGCTTCAATATGCTCGTCGCTTCGACAATACTTTCTTGACGCAAATTCTCATGGCCATGCTGCGCCCGCAGCCATGTCTGAATACCAAAGATTGCATAACCGATGGTGATCGGCCAAAGGAGAGCCCACGACAGTCCGGCCCAGAGCACGACAGCAAGCAGCGTCATGGTGGCGAATGCCGCCGCGACGTCCCAGATGGCTGCTCGCTCGATTCGCCCGAGGCCCACTTCGATTCCCCGCGCCAGAATGTATCCAGAGTAGGAAATGATGAGGGCAGCAATCATGACGACGTCGGCAAGCTGCGCTCCCAAAGCCATGACGCTTATGGGTATACCGATGGCGAGCAACACGATGCACGAGATCCAGAACGTGCGCAGAATGAGTCGCATGGAGTGGACCGGCGTGTGCCCTAATGAACGCGCGTGTGCAAGAAAATGTGATGCCGCATTCCCGGCCCCGGTGGGCCACAGCAGTGACAGGATGAGCGCCAGAGCCAACCAGGCCGACACGTGCGCAAGGTCGCTTGGCCCCATGACTCGTCCGATCAGCACTGAGTAACCGAATCGAGACAGGCCCAGCACAAGTACGCCTACTGTGGAGACAGCGGCCTGGGACATGAGCGTGGATCGGTTCACCTATAAATGCTACCCGGCAGCACCGTATGTATGACCCACTCGGTGTGCCGCCCGACGGAGGAGCCTCGACGTGACACTGGACATCATGATGCCGTTCTATGGTCGCGCTGACCATTTTCGCGCCGCGGTCGAAAGCGTCCTCGCTCAGACGGACCCTGACTGGAGATTGGTGGTCATAGACGACCACAACCCCGACGAGGCTCCCGGACATTGGCTGGTTGAGCTCGGAGACTCGCGAATCCGGTATGTACGTAACGCTGTGAATGCGGGCATTAACGTGAATTTTCAGAGCGCCATAGACCTGGCCGAAGCGCCCTGGCTCACCATCTTCGGATGTGACGACGTCATGCTTCCCGGCTACGTCGCCCGCATCAAAGAGCTGATCGGAAAACGCCCCGACGCCACCTTCATCCACCCGGGGACGCGCGTAATTGATGAAAATGGAGACCCGACAACGACCCTCGTCGACCGCATGAAAGCGCTGTATCGACCCCGCTTCCAAGGTTCCCTTGAACTATCCGGTGAGCGGATGGCCGTCAGCCTTACCCGAGGCAACTGGATGAACTTTCCCGCCATTGCCTGGCAGCGCGATGCGATTTGTCGCATCGGATTCCGCCCCAATTACAATGTCGTTCAGGACCTCGCGCTTGCCATCGATCTTGCATTTGCGGGTGCACGACTCGTCGTCGACGATCAGGTGGTATTCGAGTATCGGCGCCACTCTGCCAGCGTCTCGTCGTGGCGCGCTACCGAGGGCAGCCGGTTTGCCGAAGAGCAGACCTATTTTCGGTCGCTCTCACGTGAATTTTCCAACCGGGGGTGGCGCCGTGCAGCCCGAGTGGCACGAATGCACACGTCATCGCGGATTAACGCTCTGACACGAATCCCGGAGGCCATAGCGGCACGTAACGTGGTAGGCCTACGGGTTCTCGTTCGTCACGTCCTGGGCGTGAAGGTGGCACCATAATGCACGATCACTTAGCCTTTTGGCACCACCTTGTAGATGGACATTTGTGATTTCGGCAGTTCGAAGCCCGACTCTGTGCTCAAGCAGGCGTCGTCAATGCGCTGGTCGGTCGACAGCACATACTGAATTTTCTCCTGCGCGAACTGTGAGCAGGCGTCGAAAGTGACGCTGATTTGGTCTGCTGCGGGATTCGATACGACGGGCTCCCCCGGCGCTGCCGTCCAGCTCACTCCGGCGAGTCGATTCCATTGAAGCTCGTAGGCATCCGCGGGGTCGATAGCTGCCCACATCTGCCTTGAAGGCGCGCCTTGAAAACCGTTATAGGCGCGCACACCGGACTCGAGCAGCATGGCGGTGGTCAGCCCACTGCCGACCCCCACCCAGGTCTGTGGATCTGGTTCATCTATGGCCATGATTGCTTGTGAGACGTCAGTTTCGCGCAAGTCAAGCACCCCCAGGTACACCGGGTTTGTTAGTGCGCTACCAGCTACTGTGACAATGAGAAATGCTGCTGCGCCGAGCCGCGGCTGTCGTCGGGCGAAGAAGAAAATCGAGGCGGCTGAGAGCACGGCCCAGAGCCACCACAGCTGCGCCGTCTCCAACATCGCCGGGCTCCCTCGAAGAGCCACGTATCCAATGAGCAATTGGGATGCGAGAAACAGCCCGGCCGGAATGATCGCCAGCCACCAACCGGTTCGTAACCGGTTCTTGTCGAGGTAGCGAACGGTGTAACCCAATAGCCCGATTGAGGCCAGCCCCATGCCCAATCGAACTCGGTTTCCAGTCGTCTTGTCGAGCAGAAGAAGCTTCGACAGACCGTCCCACCCGGGAAGGAACAGGTAGGCAAGAAAGAGGACGACAACGAGAACCAGGCCAACCAATGTCCAGGGCACGGACCTCTTGGCTCTTACCCCTTGAGCAATGATCCATGCAACGACCGGCAGCAGAAAGATTCCGATGTAGAAAAACGTGGAGGCCTCGGATGAGTTCGCTCCCAGAAGTCCCGGGCGCTGGTCGTTGAGTGATTGCGTGAAAGATGATCCGACCGCAGATGTGAAACTCAGCAAATCGCCCATGCCCGGCGGGGACGTGCGTTCTCCGGGATACGCCGTCCCTAGAAACGCTTCTACAATACTGCGCTTGGAATACAACCAGACACCGGTTACAACGGATGCGACGAGGCCCCCGGCCAGTAATGGGGATATGCGCCTAAGGACAGTACCTCGGAATGGCCTCTGGCGAAGGTGATCCACGAGCAGACCGACGGCGAAAAAGACGACTACAAGAACGGCAGGCACAATGAACGGAACGTAGATCCCCGTTGCCATCACAACAGTCAGGTATCCGACGATGCCGGCCCATGTCCATCGCGAAGCCACCGATGAGCTTTGAAACGCCCAGACCAAAGCCGCCATGCTGGTCAACGCCCACACGGCGGGCCAAAGAGTGGTGGATAAGTACCACCACTGAAACAAGGGGCTAAAGAAAAACCCGACGGAAATCATCGCCGCAACGAGCGGACGACGGGGAATAACTGAAACGAGAAACACGTACGCCGCTGCGATAAGAGCCAGACCGGGCAGCCACCATTTGAAAGCGATGGCGTGGTCCACGTCGAACACCATGAACCCCCACAAGTGCGGGCGAAAGGCGACAGTCCAGTCCACGCGCGGGAGGTCCTGGGGCAGGGTGGCGTCCATGCCGCCAGGAAACGTCTCGTTGGTAAGCGGAAGCCCCTGCTCGACCTGAGCGATCGCCCACACCGTCTGCACGTTCCATTCGTCTGAACGAGTGAACTGTGGCTGGCCCGCAATCAGGTCAGGGTCGCTCCCATATGCGATCTGGTCATGGAAGACCCCGGACGACGAACCGTTGATCCCCAGGGTCACAAGTACTACGCCCACCAGCACGAGCAGTGCCGGAAGAGCCAGAAGCACGCGCACGCGAGGCAAATTATCGCTATCCAGCGAAATGGCTCGGCGATATCGAGCGAGCCACCTACCGAGAGGTGACGACAATTGCGCCCCCTCCGTTTCAACTAACGACACGTTTCCCCCTTGCACTTGGCTCGGTCCGCCGACCAACTAACTTTGGCGAATACCGGCCCAAGAGTGGTGGCGACTCAGCGTTGAAAGCATGAAGCGAATCACCCGCCGGGAAGTGTCCTCAACCTCATATCCGGGCGGCAATGCTCGTTTAGTTGCGTAGGATGTCGAGATCATTTCTTCGATGCCTGACAACACTTCTTGGCTGTTCAGCCCCGTCATGACGATGCTGCCGCTGTCGAGGGCTTCCGGGCGTTCCATCGAATCCCGAATCGTTACGGCCGGAAAGTCCAGAATCGTCGATTCTTCACTGATAGTGCCGCTGTCAGAAAGAACACATTTCGCGTTCAACTGCAATTTGTTGTAGTCCAGAAAGCCGAAAGGCTCGTGGAAAACGATGCCCGAGAGCCTCTCGAAGGCAGGCAGCCCGGCCAGGTGGCGTCGTGTACGTGGGTGGGTAGACACCAGAACCGGCAAATTCCAGCGGTCATGCACCGCTTGCAGTGTTTCCAGGAGCGCCCCGAGACGCTCCGGTGAGTCGACGTTTTCTTGTCGATGTGCGCTCACGAGAAAGTACTCGCCAGCCGAAAGGTTCAGTCGGTCAAGGACGTTCGAGCTTTCGATCTTCGGTCGGTAGTAGTTCAGAACCTCGGTCATTGGCGAACCCGTCACACTGATCCGAAGGGGAGGGAGCCCCTCAGCTAGGAGATTGCGTCGAGCGTGCTCTGTGTACGGCAAGTTGAAGTCAGAGATGTGATCGACAAGCCGGCGGTTGGTTTCCTCCGGTACGTTTTCATCGAAGGACCGGTTACCTGCCTCCATGTGATAAACGGGAATATGCATTCTTTTTGCGATCAATGCCGAAATCGCACTATTCGTGTCGCCGAGGATCAAAACGCCGTCAGGCTTTACTTCGAGAAAGACCTGCTCAATTTTCTTCAGGGTGTCGCCCAATACCGCTCCAAGACTCGAGGTGTCCACATTGAGGAAACGGTCCGGAGTTCGCACGCCCAATTCCTCGAAAAATACCTCGTTGAGTTGCCGGTCAAAATTCTGACCGGTATGAACCAGAACGTGGTCGACGATTTGATCCAGCCGCGCGATGATGCGGGAAAGGCGAATGATCTCAGGCCGTGTGCCGACGATCGTGACGATTACAGGCTTGGACAAATTTACTCTCCGGCCAATAGGGCGCGAATTTCGGGGAGCGTCTTCAGGAGCGTTTCGACACCAGCCACGTCGAGGCGTTCTGTGTTGTGCGATGTGTAGGAGTCGTCGTTCGCCTCGCGCTGTTCGCCTTCTTCGAAATAGGGGCGGTAATCGAGAGTGCGCGTGTCGAGTGGGACCTTGTAGTAGTCGCCAAAGTCCTCGGCATGGGCCATTTCTTCGGAGCTCAGGAGCGACTCGTACAGTTTCTCGCCGTGGCGGACACCGATCACATTGATTTCTGGCTTCTCTACCCCGGCGATGTTAGCGATTGCTTGGAAGAGAGTCTCGACGGTACTTGCCGGGGCTTTGCGCACGAACAAGTCACCCGTCGACGCCTCAGTGAAGGCATACTTCACGAGGTCAACCGATTCGCTCAGCGACATCAGAAAGCGGGTCATGTTGGGATCAGTGATTGTCAGGGGTTTGCCTGACTTGAGCTGACCCAAAACCAGCGGAATGACTGACCCGCGGGAATACATGACATTGCCATAGCGCGTAACCGAAATGACTGTGTCTGAATTTTGGTTGCTACGTGCGAGGGCGATAGCAGTTTTTTCCATAAGCGCTTTCGTCATACCCATGGCATTGATCGGATAGACAGCCTTATCGGTGCTGAGACACACGACCGACTTCACCCCATATTCGAGGGATGCCCGGATTACGTTTGAGCTCCCCGTTACATTCGTTGCGACGGCCTCCATCGGAAAGAACTCGCAGGACGGAACCTGTTTCAGCGCAGCCGCATGGAAGACCAGATCGCTTCCGCGAATTGCCTGGCTGACGCTCTGTTCGTTGCGTACGTCTCCAATATAAAATTGCATACGAGGATCATCGATGACGTGACGCATCATGTCCTGCTTCGATTCGTCCCGGCTAAAGATTCGAACTTCCGCAACGTCCTGTGTGAGTAGGAACTTAGCCATTGTCGATCCGAACGAGCCGGTACCACCCGTAATTGTTACGACAGAGTCTTTGATTCGTCTGTTGGTCATTGAAGATCTCCGTTTGAGTAGCTGGAATGTGGTGCGACGAGATCGCCGACCATGTCTTGGATGGTGGGAGCACCGGCATATCCGGCATCGGTCCACAGCCGATTGCTCACATCGGGAAATACGGTATCCAGCGTCCGATTGATCGCGTGACCGGTCTCCTGCTGAACGACGGTCACATCTGAACGTTCGTAGGCGCGAAGGATTTGGGATGAAAGCGTGAACTTGTCGACAACATCTGCTGGAACAACATGAAAAGTCCCGGTTAGTGGGTTTCCTGTGCTCACGATGCCAGCCGCAATCCTCCCGAACGCCTGGGCCGTGATTCCGTTCCAAAGATGGTCGGTGTAGCCCGAGAAACTCGACCCTGGCGCATGACCGAGCACCCATTCCAGCAGGGACTTGCCATTCTTGGTTTCGCGGCCAATTATCGAGCAGCGCAAATTGAGCATGTGACTGCTGGGAACCTCACCGAGGCTCTTCGTCTTACCGTAGACATCTGTTGCATCCTGCAGAGACTCTTCGTCATAGCTGCCGACGCCGCCCGAATAGACGCAGTCCGTGGCGATCTGAATGACTCTAAATCCCTGCCTCTGCGCCAACGCACATAGCGCATAAGGAAACTCCGAGTTAATCAAGATTGCATTTCGTCGATGATCTTCTCTTGAATCGTCGATGTGATGCTTGATAATCCCGATGCAGTTGATGACGAAGTCGCCCTGGCCATAGGAAGCAAGAACCTCTTCCAAATCACCGGTCGTCACGTCGAAGTTAACGAACACCGGGCGCAAGGAAGCCGACAGATCGGAGGTATTTCGGGTCGTGGCTATTGCCTCGAGGCCGTTTTCCGAGAAAGCGCTGAGTACCGCGCTGCCGAGCATCCCTGTGCCTCCGAGAATGAGCACACGAGAAGTCATGAATTCAAGTCTAGAGCACGCCCTCCAACGCGCGTTCGAAGGAGGCAATCGCGGTCTCCTTCGAGAAGTTCGATGAAATGAACTCACGTTGCCTGTCGGCGACCTTTTGACGCACATCCTGGCTTGAGAAGGCTAGCTCGATGGCGGCCGCCGTTACATCGTGGGGTTGGTCAACCCAAGTAACGCCAGAATCGTCGCCCAGCACTCCGCGCAGCCCGGTCAGTGACGTCGACACTGTCGGAATCTCGGAGGCCATGTACTGCAGCACCTTGTGCGGAAAGGCGACATTCGTTAACAATTGCGGAACGAACGGATTGATTGCTACATCTGCGACTTTTAGGTATGCGGGGAGACGTGCGTATGGAACAACGCCGGTGAAGATCACCTGATCAGCAATCCCCAATTCGCGCGAGCGCGCTCGAAGCTTCTCGTCAAGGTCTCCACCGCCCACGAGCACCAACCTCAACAGGGGGTGCCGTGCGAATTCTTCCGCCATTTTTTCCAAGACGATGTCAAGGCCGGAGAAGCTGAAGAAACTCCCCATGTAGAGCACAACTTTGTTCTCCGCACGAAGTCCGAGCTCATCGCGCAGATCGCCCACGACGGCATCTGCGAAGTGAGACAAATCAATTGGCGGAACATTCACGACTGTGGCACCAGTCCGGCCCGACACTTCGACGCAGTAGTCAGCCATCGCTGGATTATTGGCTGACAAAAGCGTGGCATTTTTGTAAATGTACTTTTCCGCTAATCGAATCAGGCGTGACACCGGACTACTGCGTATTTGATGCGAAACGTCCAACGCCCGGAAGACGACGGGCACGCCGGCCCCTGCGGCGATCCGAACCGTCTGCCACCCCGTTGTCGGCACGGAGTAAAGCACGATCACGTCGTACGCGCCGTGACGGATCTCCGACCGCAGAGCAGGCAGTCCGAGCAGCGGCGCGAGATACCGTTCGGCCGGGGACCCCCCGAAGGTTGCCGGGGTGACGAGCTGAATTTCGGCTTCCGGATAGGCCCGCCCCGTGATCTTTACCTTCGTCGACCTCACCGACCTGTGCGGAACCGTCGGAAGCTCTGGGTAGTGAAAGAAGGTCACATCGTGTCCCTTGAGTGCGAGCAGCTCGGGGAATTCGTGCATCTCGTAGATGACCTTGGTGGTGTAGTTCACCTCATGGACAAATAGAATGCGCAAGAAAAGCCTTTCGACGACGGTTGCTTAACGATACGGTACGAACTCGCGGCGACCCTGACCTTTGCACAGTGGTTGATATGCTTGCAAAGTGACTTCCCCCTTTGCGCAGACGTTAATTGTCATGCCTGCCCTCAACGAGGAGGAGTCCATCGCCCAAGTAATTCATGAAGTTCAACGTGCACTTCCGGGTATCGCGTGCCTGGTTGTCGACGATGGTTCGACAGACGGTACTTTTGCCGTTGCGTCTCGGGCTGGCGCGCGCGTAGCCGTTTTGCCGTTCAATTTGGGCGTCGGAGGCGCGATGCGCGTTGGCTTTAAGTACGCGCTCGCGAACGGCTTCCGGAACGTCGTTCAAATTGACTCCGATGGACAGCACGATCCGGCCAGCGTTGTTGCGCTCCTAGATGCCCTTGAATCGTCAGACCTCGTACTGGGCGCCAGGTTTGCCGGCGAAGGTGAGTATGAAGTTCGCGGACCGCGACGCTGGGCCATGCAGGTGTTGGCATTCACGCTGAGCCGGACCGCGCGAACCGAGCTCACTGACACGACCTCCGGATTTCGTGCTTCGGGACCTCGCGCCGTGCGGCTGTTCGCAGACCACTACCCCGCTGAGTACCTGGGTGACACTATCGAAGCGCTGGTGATTGCTGCCCGCGCCGGTCTGATCGTTCAGCAGATTCCTGTCTCCATGCGGCCGAGGGCCGGCGGCGTTCCGTCGCATAATCCATTTAAAGCAGCGGCCTACCTAGGCCGCGCCGGGGTGGCTTTGGTTTTCGCACTCGTCCGCCCGGCTTCATCATTTGCCGTTTCCACAAAGTAGGTTGACATGACAGTCACTAGTTACATTTTCGGCATCCTGTCAGCGCTCGTTGCCTTGGCCGTAGTTGTGGAATTACTTCGCCGTCGCCAGCTCCGTGAGCGACACGCCATGTGGTGGTTGTTTGCCGGCACGATGGCATTGATCGTTGGCGTGTTTCCGAAAACGCTGGAGTGGGCATCCGAGGTCGTTGGTATTGATGTGCCAACGAACCTCGTTTTCTTTGTCAGCATTGCAATCTTGGTTCTCGTTTGCTTGCAACATAGTGCTGAGCTCACGGTACTTGAGAGCAAGTCTCGCACCCTTGCCGAATCGGTTGCGATGCAGGACCTTCGACTCCGCGATCTTGAGAATCAGGCTTCCAACAAGACTACGACTGACTAAGAACACCGGACTGTCGCCTGGCTATGGCCAGGTAGCTCCCATGTACTAGCAGACCCGAAATCGGCCCGGCGAGTAGCGAAAGCACGGTCTTGGCGACGAGATCTAAGGGGAGCAGAAGGCAGACGACGGTAGTTGCAGCCGCTAGGAGCCATCCCACGCTGTACACGGTATGACGAGAGGAAGCCAGCAGTGCTGGCGAAGTCACGCAGAGCGCCCCCATAAGTGCCGATGACGCTACGAGGACGGCCAACAACCATCCTTCCGGAACGAGTTCGCCCGGAAAAAGAAACTCGAATACGACGGGCCCGAGCCACCAACCGACGAGTGCGAGAGCCACGGCCAGGGCACCGAGCAGCCCGATAATTTTAAAGACCCGTGCCCCAACCGCGTCTCCGAGATCTCGAAAGTGAATTATCAGGTAGCTCTGCAGCGCCATCATCACCACAATGAGCGGCGCCCTCGTGAGCGTAACGGCGAGGATCAACAGCCCCAACAAAGCGGCTGGTTCACCGACGGACGCGAGACCTAACACAAAAGGAAAACCGCTGACCATCAGACCCATCGACGCTGCCGCAACAATGGTTCGCGAAATGTTTCCGCAGAGCCGATACAGGCTGACGTCGAGTTCAGATTTCCCCGCCAAACTACGGGTCATTCGCGGCCACAACACCAACAGCGTCAATGTATACGGCGCTGCGATCGTCCAGGCCAACGCAACGATATCCGACGTGAAGATAAGTGCGACTGCTATTGCAACGAAGCGAAGCGTCGCTTCAACACAGATAAGCCAAAACAGTGCGCTCCACTGGGAGACTCCATACAGCGACCCACCGAGCACGGCCACGAGAACATACGACGCCGCCCCTGCCGCGAGCGGCCAAACAAGCTGCCACGAATTTATTGGAAAAACTGTGTTCACCCAGGCGGGCGCAGTTGCAACGATCACCGCGAAGGTAATCACTGCTGTCCCGGCTCCAAAGGCAACAGACTGATGCCGAGCCCGAAGCGTCTGATCGGTTCGCGGCCTCGTGGCGCGTGTTACTTCTTGCTGAATTCCTGATAGCGCGCTGACTATAAAGAATAGCAACGACCAGAAAATTGCAAATGAGGCGTACGCGCTGAATCCTACTTGCCGGGGCACGAGCCACGTGATGACATAACCCGCAACTCCAGCGATGGCCGTTGCCAACAACAATTGGGTGAACCCCGAGAGCTTTTTCTTGTTCAGCGGAGTGGGCATCGCTAGTTTCCTGGCACAATTTCGTAGACTCTCATTACGAGCGTCCCCTGCGGAATCACAGCGTTTTCTACCAAACATGAACTTTCATTCGGAGCACCGTCTGTCAGCACATAGCTAACATTCTCTTGGGCAAAAGTTGAGCACGGGTCAAAGGTCACGGAAATAACATCGGGCTGCGGATTGACAACGGTGGGTTCTCCCGCCCCGAAGGCCCACTGTACGTGCCCCAGGCGGTTCCATTCAGTCTCGAATTTGCCGGACGGATCTATCGCACTCCACATTTCTTTACTCGGGTATGTTTGCACTCCGCTCAGTGACTGCACTCCAGATTCGACCAATAACGCCATCGCCTCGAAAGAACCGACGCCGACCCACGTCCCGGGATCCTCATCGTTCGACTCCTCGATTGAAGTTCCAGTCGCCGTCTCGCTGAGATCAAACACTCCGCGGTACAGCGGGTTCACGCCAATGCTCATAACCACAGATGCGGCTAGCAGCAGCGCCACTGCCACGGGAACGCTGCTCTTCACAAACAGCAGCAGCGTGGCCACAACCAAGAGAACGGCGATGATTTTCCATGACGGAGCCGCCGCGAGTACAGCGGAGTCAAGTTCCCGAATTCGAAGTGCGGTGCCGAGAATCATAGCGGCGGTGAACGCTGCGCACACGGCCCCAACGATCAAATTCGCCCGCCCGCCGAATCGATCAATGTGTTCAATCGTCAAGACAGCGACCAGCGGCAGCAGCACGACAAAGACAATTCTGAATCGCTCAGCAGGGATCCGGTCAAGCTGAATGATATGGGCGAGCTCGTCCCACCCCGGAATGAACAGGTAAGCCAAGATGAGTCCCAGGCAGGCCAGGACTGAAATAAGGAGCCAGTCCGTCCGCTGTGATTTTCTCAGCGATTGCAGTACAAACCACAGGAGTCCCGGCAATACGAAGAAGCAGAGGAGGATAACGGATGAAGCCTCGGATGAGTTCAAGCCCAGGATCGTCGTTCCTGACGTGGATTTCAACGCCTGACTCCAGGGTGCACCGCCGATGCCCGCGAGGTAAGGGTCCTTCACAATCAGGCTTCCGGTCGGATCAAATCGTTGGCCCGGATAGACGGTGGACTGAATCGCATTAAACGTCGAGATCCGTGTCCCCGCCCAAATCGCCGTGACCGCGATGGCGCCAACGCCCGCCGCAAGGAGCGGAGCTAAACGTCCCCACGTTGCCCTCGCGCCACCGATCGCCCACGGGCGTGCACGGAACAGATATCCGACGGCAAACGCGATGAAAACCATCAAGCCGGGAATGATGAACGGAACGTAGAGCCCCATCGCGAGAGTGATTGCGAAGTAGCCAACAGCAATGGACCAGACGACGCGGACCCAGCGTCGATCATCGACCAAAATCCAGACAACGGCAGCCATGGCCAAGAGTGGCCACCCAACCGACATTACGGAACTCGGCGTGTACCACCACTGCAGAAAGGGAGTGAAAAACACAGCCACTGCCAGAAAAGCTGAGGTGAGTGGACGGCGCGGCATCAGGGTGACAGCGAACATGTAGCAGGCGGAGACTAAGACCAAGGCGGGAATCCACCACTGCCAAGCCATGCCGGCGTCTAGTCCAAAGAATAGGTACCCCCACAGATGCGGGCGAAAAATTGACGACCAGTCCCAGGAAGGTAACTCGTTGAGCACGGTCATGTCAGTTCCGCCGGGGAACATCTGATTGATCGGGGGGAAGCCTCGGTTCACCTGCGAGACTACCCACCCCTGTTGCACAAGCCACTCGTCTGACCTGATCCCGCGTGGAACACCTTCAAGCAAGCGCGGGTCAGGGCCGACACCGAGTGCACCCCAGTGGGCTCCTGATGAGGTTCCGCTAATCCCCAGCACGATGAGGATAGCCGAGCCGACGGCAGCTGCCAACGGGAACCACAGGAGCACCCGCCAGTTCGGCAACCCGCTAAGGCCCGGTAGGACGAATCGCCCGTACGCATCTCGAAGACCAGCAACTAATGCGCTAGGAATCCCCGCGCGACTAACCGAATGCATCTAGCTTGAACTCCTCAACAAAACGCGGCAGTACTTCACTCTGAGCCAGGCAGAGCGCTCGCGCCGCCAGGTTCAGTCCGTCGACGGCTCGGGCCGGCAGAAGAGCACTCTTGAGAATATCAAATCTTCGGCCCTGCCCCGCGTATCGCTCGTCACCCCGAGAACGGTACGACCTCGAAAATCTGCATGGGGCGCGCACCTTGCTGCACCGCCTGCGTCGGAACCAAGCATTCCTCGGTGGCATCGTCAATGTCGGACAACACATACTTGATGTTCTCCTGCGCGAACTGAGAGCAGGGATCGACCGTCACCTCGATGACGTCCGGGGCTGGATTATCGACCGTCATCGCGCCGGTCTTCAGAGTCCACACAACACGGGCGAGGCGGTTCCACTTGTCTTCAAACTTGGCAGATGGATCGATCTTCTCCCACATCTCCTTTGGGGGATACGTTTGGACACCGCTTAGGGTCGGTACACCCGTTTGCACCAAAACGGCCATGGTTTCGTACGTGCCTGTCCCAATCCACGTTCCTTTGTCACGAGAATTCTCGTCGTGCACCGCTAGCCCAATCTCGGTACTGCTTAAGTCATACACACCCTTGTAGATGGGGTTGACACCCCAACTGATGAGCAGGGAAACGGTCAATAGACACGCGGCAGCTAGGACTGCCCCCCGGCGCAAGAACAGGAAGAATACTGTTGAGACCAGCAGCACGGCGACGATCTTCCACGAGGGGGCGTAGGCAAGTACATTTGGGTCGAGAGTCTTGAATTTGAACCAAAGGCTTAAGAGCAACGCGGCCGTTGTGCCAGAGCAAAGCAAAGCAAGAAGCAGACGCAATCGACGACTTGATCGACCGACCTGCTCAATCGTGAGCACCGCGACGAGTGGCAACAGCACGATCAGTCCGATTCTAAACCGCTCCACGGGTACTCGACTGAATTGCATCAGTTGAGCCAGAGCATCCCAGCCCGGGACGAACAGGTACGCGACGATGAACCCGATTCCCACAAGGGACGAAATCAGCAACCAGTCGCGATCGCGCTTGCGCCCGAGAGACCTGAGTGCAAACCACAGCAAACCCGGCAGAACGAAGACGCACAGCAGAATGACTGACGATCCCTCGGATGAATTGCCACCGAGAAGGGTAATGCCAAGTGACTTTAGTGATTCATTCCAGGGCGCACCCGCGATGCCCGTCAGGAGTGGGTCGCGGGAGAGCAGCGCCCCGGTCTGCTCCACGCGCTGACCCGGATACACCGTGTTTTGGATTGCAGAAAACGTATTAAACCGCGTCGCTGCCCAAATGCCGGTCACGGCTAATGCCGCAAGACCTGCCACGGCTAACGGGGCGAGCCTTGCCAACACGGTCCAGAGCGTCGCTCCTTCTTGCTGTCGCACCCGAAACAAGTATCCGATCGCGAAAGCGAGAAAAACCATCATTCCCGGAATAATGAAGGGAACGTATAGCCCCATGGCCATTGTGACCGCTGTGTAGCCCGTGAGGACGGCCCAGAAGTAGCGCACCCACCGGCGTTTGTCGTTTAAAATCCACACGAGTGCGGTCATTGCCAGGAGCGGCCAGGCGACGGGCCAGAACGAACTCGGGGTGTAGAACCACTGAAGCATCGGCGTGAAGAACAGTGCGAGAGCGATAAGTGCCGCTGTTAGCGGTCGGCGCGGGAGCAGGGAGACGACGAAGACGTAGCATCCGCTGACCAAGGCAAGTGCGGGAATCCACCACTGCCACGCAACGCCGGCATCGAGCCCAAATAGCAGGTATCCCCACATATGGGGACGGAAAAGCGACGACCAGTCCCAACTCGGCAACTCGTTGAGCACGGTCATGTCCATGCCGCCGGGAAAACCCGGATTCACAGCCGGAAAACCGTGGTTACTTTGAGAGACTACCCATCCTTGTGCAACGAGCCATTCGTCGGAACGAATCGGTCGGGGTACACCCTCTAGTAGTCGGGGATCCGCACCCGTCCCAAGATTGACCCAGTGCGCACCCGACGACGTACCGCTGAGTCCCAGCGCGACCATGAAGACAGTACCGAGAAGAAGAACCGCTGGGAACCATAGCATTACACGCCAATTGGGCAGGCCGAACGCACTTACAGTGACAAAACGTTCGTAGACTCCCTCGACGCGATCGCGCAGTACGCTACTTAACCGAAAACCTCGCGCCAGCCTTCTATAGAGCACCTAGCTAATGACGGACTTACAGCCGAGGAGCATGTTCGATCCGGGCCCGATATTAATTCCATACACACACACGTTGTGAGTTCCGGGCGCCGCCGCGATGCGTGTAGCGTATCCGTGGTTCGGACCATATGCGGGATAAATGGACCCCAGGTCGGCACGTGGGTTCGACGCTGTAACCCCGGTCCCAACGGAGTCAACGTAGATATGCACCGGAATGGGTTGAGCGGTGTCAGGATCATATGCCCAGCCCGAGGCCGAGATCACTCCGCCACTGGCAGAGATTGAATCGACAACGCCGACGGGCGAACCGCTCATTGCAGTGACAGTTCGGCAGCCGAGACTGCGGTTGGAGCCTGCGCCCGCGATGTCAATGCCGTAACTGCAAACAGTCTGCACACCGGGTGTGGCCGGCATCGTAACCGAGTAACCGTGATTATTGCCATATCCGGGGTAGAGGGCCCCAACGTCGGGACGAAGCTGATCCGCAACCCCTGAAGTCCCATTCGCTCCAGCGTAAACGTGAACAGGAGATGATTGCGTCGAGTCAGGGTCGAAGACCCAGCCGGTAGCGGTTATTGTTCCGGGATTCACGTAGACGGCGTCGAGCGTGCCGTACGGTGATCCCGAAGGAACAGTGACTGTCTTGCACCCGAGCTGCCTGTTACTGCCAAGCCCCGCAATATCGATACCGTATGCACACACGGTATGGATGCCTCCGGCCGCCGGAATTGTGCGCGAGTACGCGTGGTTGGCGCCATAGGCAGGGTAGATCTGCGCGAGGTCTGACCGAGCGTCGTCTGCCACGTAGGCTCCGCCCGAGTTGTCCACATAAAGGTGAACGGGGATGGACGCAGCCGTATCCGGGTCAAAGGTCCATCCTGTGGCCGTAATCGTGCCGACACTGGCGGTTACCGAATCGAGCACTCCACTTGGCGATCCCGTCATACCCGGCAATGTCTGGCAAGTGAACTGAACATTAGCTCCCGGACCGATGTTGATCCCGTAGACGCAGACTTGTTGCGCTCCGGGGCCGGCCACCGGTACGACTGCGTCAAAGCCATGGGCCGACCCCACGCTTGGCCAAATGGCACCGATGTCTTCTCGGGTGTTGCTGGCGACGATAGCCTGGCCGACACCGTTTACGTAAACGTGAAGTTGTATGGACTCGCGAGTGTCGGGATCGAACGCCCAACCGGCCAAACGAATGCCACCAGGCACGGACGAGAGCACGTCCAGGCTCGCCATGGGGTTTCCCTCACGGTTCGGTGAGCCAAACCAGTTGTTATAATAGACCCAAAAATTCCGATTGCCGTAGGAGGAACAGGCATCTCCCACCCCGCCAAGATTCGCCAGCGCGGCAGCATTTGGCTGATACGGCGTGTAGTAGTACAGAGAGGCAGTGGCGCGATTCTGAATTACAACATTGCTAGATCCACAATCGCCGTTCGGGTTAAATCGCACTGGATTGCTCTGCCCGACTTTGATTGAGGTGTGAGATCCCTCAGGATTGCCATACCAAGCAAATTGCCGGGCCGCAGAGTAGACCTGCATGAAAAAGCCGTAGTACGCGGAATCGCACTGGGCGGTGTCCGGACAGCCTTGGCCCAAGGCCTTACGCAAGACGGCCTCTGTTGGCGCCTTACTAGTCACCAACCCCTGCTCTTTCTGCAGAGTCACGAGTAAAATCTTGGCGCTAATATTACATGCTTGCTGAACCTTGTAGATCATGCGCGCGGCAGACTCGTTCGCCTCCCCCGGATACGTGGCACACGTTCCAAAGGAGAGAGTTGTCGTTGTCGTATTGATACGAAGAACGTTTAGACACAGCGAATTCTGACACGTCCCAATCTGCGCGTCCAAGAAGGCCTGAATCTGCTCCTGAGACATTGCATCTCGCGCATAGAACTGAGCGTCGGAAATTATGTAGCCCGGATTAAACTCGGCACCTGTGAGTGCCTCGGCTTTCTGAGGGACAGTTACCGTCACGACTGCGACAAGGCTTGTCACGACAACTGCAATGACAACGCGCATCAATTTGGCCAGCATATTTGTTACTCCGTTACTGGCAATGTACTGAATACAAAGCTCTCGATCAGGCTACGCGAAAAAAGTCCGCAAATGGACCCTTCTGCAAGAATTAGATGAAATTCAGGCCAAGTAGGGGTCCCGCTGCGGACCAGCCCACCTGTCGATTATCATCTTCTGTTCAAACGAGTGCACTAACGGGTTGCGAGATCGTGACTCAAAGTGAAAGAGTTCAACGTTTGCGAGCCACACCAAGCGGTATCCCCCTTGCGTGACCTTCTTTGAGAGGTCAACATCGTTGAAATTGCCAGGAAACAGTTCCGAGAATCCACCCACTTCTTGAAAAACTGCGCGCGGCATGGCAATGCACGCTGCCGTCAGCCCTGAGGCCTCCCGGTTAATCAAGAGCGAAGAGAATGCGCCGTACGTTCCCCTCGGTTCACCCAGGTAGGCGTGGGAGAACTGGCCCATATGGTGCAGATGTCCAGCGTGTTGAATACCGCCGTCTTCGAAATAGAGCATGGCGCCAGTCATACCGACGTCGGGCTCGTTGAGAGGTGCTATCAGTTGGCCAACCATCTCATCACTGAGAGCCTGCACGTCGTCGTTAAGAAAGAGAAGCACTTCCCCACGAGCGGCCAAGAATCCTTCATTGCACTTTCGGCTGAAATTAAAAGTTCCAAAGAACGGCACGAGCGTCAACCGGTCGCCCACCAGTTCTTTAAGTTTGGCCAGTACGTCAGCCGGGGTGTCAGCATCGTAAACAACGACGATCTCAAGGTTGCGATGCTGCGTGGTCTCAAGAACGGATGTCACAGCATCCACCAAGAAAACACGGTTCTTACCCCAGACCTCGCCGGCGGTGCCGCGCGTAGGAATGATAATGCTGACCGATTTGTCGAGATCAGGCTCGCGCTCTATCCGGTAGGTTCCAGGAACGGGCCCCCGGGTCGCGCGGCCGGCAACGCCTACCCTCGCCAGATGTTCGTCGACGGCCCTCACTCCGGCGTCCCAAGCGTAAGGTTTGTTGTCTGTCAACTCAGCGGTTGATCCGGGTACGACCCGCCAGTGATAGAGCACCTCACGAACGTGCAGTATCTGGCGCGCTTGTTCGGTGACTCTCAATACGAGGTCGTGGTCTTGAGACCCCTCAAACTCGGAACGAAATCCTCCCACATTGCGCACAATCTCTGTTCTAAGCACCGAGAAATGCCCGGTGTACATTTGACCGCGCAATCGCTCCGGAGACCAATCCGGCTTATCGAATTGATCAAAATACTTGCCGTCTTCAGAAACCTTGTCTTCGTCGGAGTAGACATAGTCGACGTCAGCTTTTGACGTAATCGCCAGGGCCACAGACTCAAGCGCGCTTACTGTAAGCAGGTCGTCGTGGTCGAGTAAGGCCAGAAATTCACCTCGAGCGGCCTGAATCGCATCGTTCGAAGCGGCAACAATTCCACCGTTTGTTGAACGCTCGATGACGCGAATCCGTGGATCACGTTGAGCAGCGTCGTGGAGCACGCGCCGCACTTCTGGATTCGGCGATAGGTCATCGACGAGTATCAATTCCCAATCCGTGAACGACTGTGCGAGTACCGATTCGATTGTGTCTGAGAGCACGTTGAGCGGCGTGTCGTAGACGGGAGTGAGGATCGAGAAAAGTGGACTGAGGCCCTGACTGGTCATTTGGTGATTCGTCTAAGAACGCGACGCCCGAACACGACCGGTTTCATGACCAATCGGCCGACACGCCAAGTGGTCGATCGACGAGTCATGTAGAGGTCATGTACTCCACGATCGCGAGCATGGCCAAGGTCGATTTTGGCTTGCATCAGCTCGGCTCGAAGTCCCAATTCGAGGTCCCGGCTGATGAGTTGACCGTGAGTGAGATCTCGAATGGATGCGATCAAGACATCGCGCTCCGCTTGGAGTCGAGCCACTTCGTTGGCTAGGTCGTCGGGGCCAACGGTGTCGTCCGCATTCATTTTCTAATCCTCAATTACTTGTGTCCAGGGTGAAAAATTAACTTTGGTGGCCGGGACCGCTCACTGCGCGGGTGCCTTATTGCGATCCTGGCGTGCGCGGATTCGCTCCACGACAGCGGTTGGACCGCCTTGCTGAAAATAGTATGCGGCGCGCTCAATGTCACGGCGGAGTCCCGTGCTCCGAGATGACTTGGCTTTGGGGATGCCGTTCGGAATTCCCTTTACACGCTTACCTTTGCCACCCTTCTTGGCGCCTTGCTTGTCTGCGGCCTGTTGTGGGTTGCGGCAGAATTCCACCAGCGGCGCCAATGCTTTGTCCCAGGTGAACGATTGGCGTACCCGGCGTACGTTGGAACGCGCTGCTGCTATGGCCTCTTCATCAAACAAGTATCGTTCGAGTGCCGACTCTAGGGCAGCCTGGTCACGTTCTGGCACCGATGCCCCGAGGGATTCCTTCTCGACGAGACTACCGAACGAATCGCCTTCGGTCGTCACGATGGGTAGCCCTGCCCAGAGGTAGTCAAGAATTCTGGTGCGAAAGGAGAACGTGGTTTCGACATGCTGAAAGTGCGTTGACACTCCAACATCAGCCTCGAGAAGGTAGTCCTGCCTGTCGCCGTAGGGTACCCACGACTCGTTGAAAAAGACATGCTTGCCGGTGAGTTCGAGCTGTTCGGAGAGAACGCGTGCTGCAGCCACAGCTTCCATTTCGGGAACGGCCGGATTTGGGTGTTTGACGCCCATGAAGAACAAGCGAATTGTCGGATGACGCTCGGCCAATTGGGCCACGGCGCGAATGAGGGTGTCGGGGTCAAACCAGTTGTAGATGCCACCGCCCCAGATGATGATCTTGTCGTCCTTGTCGATGCCTGGCACTACTCCGCGCAGGGCGGGATTGCGCTGTACCGGGTCGACACTCGGAATTCCGAACGGGGCCTCGGCAATCAGGGAATCCAAATCGTTGTCACGCGAATACGTATAGGGGTTCACGCGGCCAAGCGCGGACAACTGGCCAAGCCAGAAGTGTCGTTGGCGTTCGCTGGCGCACAAGAAAAAGTCTCCGAGAAGCAGCTGATGGTTCAGTGCGTCCGTCGCCTCGGTCACCTGCTTGTTCCACACCTTCAAGGTTTGGCCTTTGCCCTGTTCGAGTTGTTCGAGGTGCAAGGGATCATAAACGTCGACAACGAGAATCTTGCTTGACGTCTCAAGGCTGGGGAAAAGCGCGAGTGCGTGGCCCTGAACGATTATGACGTCGGCCCATTTCTCGTGCTCGACGACCGAGTTCGGGTGATGATGATCGATCACGCCGACCTCAACAGCGTCGTCGAGAGCGACGGCCTTCGTCATGCTCAACAAACGAACGTCGTGCTCGTCGGAGAGCACCTTGGCGATATTCCAGGCGCGAATTGCCGGACCTGCCATCTGATGACCTACCGGGTCACCCGTGATGACAAGAATGTGCCGACGACCCTCAATCGTGAGTTGGCCTAGATTGTCGACGATTTTCTCGTAACCGCGCAGGTACTTCTCAATGGGGTACGCAGGCTCGTCAGTATTGCCAAAGAGTTGTTTGAGCTGGCGATCTGTCACCGCTCTCGATGCTTGCACATCGGCTCGAGCTTTTGTCATTTCTGGAAGGAGCTCAACGAATTGATCGACCGCGTAGATGCCTGCCATTGTCTGCTTGGAAATCGGCAGAGTCGGCTCATCATCGTTGCCGGGAACGCGGAGGTCCAGAGACGCGGAATCGTGCTCGCCGCGCGCGATCGCGCGTCGTGTTGCGAGCAGCAACGCTCCCGGAAAGATCTGTGCCAGGGACTCATCATCAAGGTTCTTGTACAGGGTGTACAGGGCGTTGCGTTCGAGCAGGTACGTCTCTCGAAAGTTGCCAAACTTGTTCATTGACGCGTGGTGCTTGTGAAAGGCCAACGACTTCGGCTGAAATCGAAACCTGTATCCCAGAAGGTTGAGCCGCCAGCCGAGATCCACGTCGTCGTAGAACATGAAGAAGCTGTCGTCAAAGCCCCCGAGTTGCTCGAAAACGGATGCACGGATAAACATGGCAGCGCCCGTACCAAACAGAACGTCTCGTTCATCGTTCCAGGCTCCGCGGTCAGTCTCGCCGGCATGAGGCTTATACCCCATGCCGTACCAGGTGATCGCGGCGCCGACGTAGTCGATTCGGTCACCTTCCCAATCGAGAACCTTGCTCGCGACGGCGCCGATGTTGTTGCCAGTAGCGAAGGTGGCTATCGCTTCTCTGATCCAACCCAAATCCGGCTTCGCGTCGTTGTTCAGGAACGCGATAAATTCGCCGGTGGCCTTCGCTACGCCCAGGTTGCAACCACCGGTGAATCCGAGGTTTTCGGCGGACTCGATCAGAGTTACCTGCTCGCCAATTCCTTGGAGTTTTTCAAGGCTGTCATCACCGGATCCATTCTCCACGACGATGATTTCCAGCAGCTCCGACGGCCAATCCAGTTGCACCAGACCTTGGACACACTCGATCGTGTCTTCAGCACCTCGAAAGTTGACGAGCACGACCGATACAACACCTGTACGTCGCTTTTTCACAGTGAAACCTCACAAAATAGATAGCTAAAAATGGCGTCAACTCGGTTCTGCGCGCGCACGGCGCGGCAGCTTTTCTAGGCTGCCGACGCCCCCGGCAACGAGTCGAGGTATGCGTCGATCGTTTCGTCGGCCGGACCGACCTTGACGAGCTCCCCGTGGCTTAGCCACGCTGCACTGTCACACATCTCGCGCACGGAGGTCATGGAATGGCTGACCAGAATGACTGTTCGTCCTTGATTCTTGAAATCCCGGAATTTCTGCGCACATTTGGCCTGGAATTCGGTGTCGCCGACGGCCAGAACTTCATCGACCACGAGGATATCGGGGTTCACATTGATCGCGACTGAAAAACCGAGCCGCACGTACATTCCCGACGAATAGTTCTTGACCGGTTGGTCGATGAACTTTTCTACTCCCGAAAAATCGACGATTTCGTCAAACTTTGCGGTGATCTCTTTCTTTGACATCCCGAGGATCGAACCGTTGAGAAAGATGTTCTCTCTGCCTGAGAGCTCTGGATGAAACCCCGACCCGACTTCAAGGAGCGCTGCGATCTTGCCGTTGTAGGTAATGCTTCCTGTCTCGGGATAGTAGATCTTGGCCAGGCATTTCAAGAGAGTTGACTTCCCCGACCCGTTGCTACCGATCAGGCCGAAGGTCGACCCGACTGGCACCTCAAAGCCAACGTCCTTCAGCGCCCAAAAGTCTTCGTGCACGGATCTGCGCCCGCGCATGACTGCCGATTTGATGGATTGGTTTCGTTCATGGTAAAGCCGAAATTTCTTACTGACGTGCTCAATGCTTACGGCGACTTCGCTCATAGTGCTTCAGCCAGTCCTTTCTCGCTCCGTCGGAAAATCCACAGTCCTACGGTGAACGCGGCGAGGGCCCAAATTGCACAGAGCAAAAAATCCTGCGGATCGGGCCACCGATTGTCGTAGAGGAGCTGGCGGAATACTGCAACAAATCGCTCCAAGGGATTAATGCGGTAGACATCAAGGATCGTGACCGAGGTCCCGAAGAGTCCACCGTATTTGTCTGATTGAACCGCAACCAAGCTAATGGGATAAATGATTGGTGTCAGGTACATCCAGATTTGCATGATGATCGAGACAAAGTACTGAGTGTCGCGAAAGTGCACGTTGGCCACGGCCAGCATGAGCGCGATCCCTGCCGCGAAGATGGCCAGCAGCACCATGGTCACGACGACGAGCGGGAGCCACGGCCAGACAAAAGCACCGAAAATCACCAGCACTACAACGAGCACACCCATTTCAAAGAGCCAGTTGTAGCCGACTGAGCCGACCTTGGAAAGTGGAAGCACAATTCGCGCGAAGTAAACCTTCTGTACAAGCCCGACGTTGCCCAGAATGGATCCCATGCCTTGCTGCACCACATTTGAGAAGAACGCGAACGGAAGAAGCCCGCAGAGCAACCAAACGGCAAAAATGTCCAGTCCGCTGGGGTCACCGGCTTCCGGTTCCACTCGAAGGATGAACGCGAAGACGAGGGTGTAAACCAACATCGAGGCCAGTGGGTTCACCAACGACCAGAGTTGGCCGAAAATCGTACGTTTGTACTGACCGCGAATCTCACGCAGGGTGAGATTGGCCAAAAGTTCTCGCGACGCGAGAACTTCCTTTAGGTATCGCATTTAGCCTCACTGGGGTATCTGGCCGGTATGGCCGCATGTCAATCTAGCCTAGAACTATGATTGGGAGTCGTATGTCCACCGTATCGAAGCCTCCCGCCCCTACCGCACGTGTGGCCGTCGTCACCGTGAGCTACGGTTCCGAGAACGTCCTCGGACCATTTCTTGCATCCCTGCCATCGGCATCCCGCCAGCCGCTCCGAGTCGTCGTAGCGGACAATAAGCCGATGGCGACCAGCAACGATGTCAGGTCGATGACAGCCAGTGCAGGTGCAACCTACCTCGCGATGCCCTCAAATCAAGGCTATGGGAATGCCATCAACACCGCCGTGCATACCTTAGGACCAGAGATCGAATGGGTCGTAGTAAGCAACCCCGATGTAACCGTGAACCCCGGCGCGATTGACAGCCTCCTCGAATGCGCGGTTGACAAGACGATCGCTGCCGTTGGACCCTGCATCCTCTCATCGGACGGCGAGGTGTACCCGTCAGCCCGCACCATTCCTTCGCTCCGTTCCGGAATCGGGCACGCGATCTTCACCAATCTATGGCCCAGAAACCCATGGACACGTACCTATCGTAAAGAATCCGAGATTGCCCTGGAGCGACGCGATGCAGGCTGGCTTTCCGGAGCCTTCCTGATGATCCGCCGATCTGTTTTCGACCAGCTAAAAGGCTTCGATGAGAGCTATTTCATGTATTTCGAAGATGTCGACCTCGGATACCGGATCGGGCAACTTGGCCTCCGAAACGTCTATGAGCCAGCCGCCGTCGTCGTGCATACCGGTGCTCACTCCACGTCAACGCGCGATGAGTCCGCCGGGATGATACGCGCTCACCACGACAGCGCTCAGAAATTTCTATTCAAGAAATACTCCGGACCGTGGCTCCTGCCCCTCAGGGTCATGCTTGCAGCTGGTCTTAGTATGCGCGCTCGTATAGAGGCGCGGAGGCCTGCAAACCACACGTAGACAAGGACCCGGGCGCATTTATTTAAATCTCTCGTAGCCGTTAGGAAGTCGAAAGCGCCTTGGTTCACAGCCGCAGTAGTTCCTCATTCTTTGGCCGCTCCGGCTGACTACTTTCGGCTAGTAGAGACCCGATCGGACTAGTCCCCGTGATGCGGTTATACGACCGAGCCGCTAGGCAGCCGACCGGCAGCACATGATCTAGCTGTCCTACCCAGGGACGTTGGGTAAGCGGCTGATGGGTGGATGGTTGCCCATGGCGGTGTGGGCCCGTGTTGACTGTACTCGTGGTTCACGCTGGCAAAGCGTTTCGACCTGCTGATTCTGAAGCGTCGAATCGGTTAAACCTTGATATCCAAGTCACGGCACGTGGCGCCCCAGACGTTTGATGTGCAGGCCGAGCCGTTGTCCGACAAGACCCGTTCCACGGTCGCGCCGCGCGCGGCGAACCAGACCACGGCCACGCGGCAGAACTCCGACGCTGTCTCAGCGATCTCGTCATTGTGGTTCTCGACGTAGGCGACGAGGGAGTGAGCATCGACGATGGCCCGCACGAAGGCGGCCCCGATAAGTGAGTTATAGAGAGCGTTCCTTTTCTGGTTGCGCATTGCGGCTCGATTCTTGCTGCCGGCCGACGAAGAACCATCCGGCGCCACCGCGGATGCTGCCGAGTTTTTGACGTCGACGTGGATCACCGCCCCGAACTGGCGTGCTCGTAGCGCCGCACGACCTCACCGGTGCGCCCCCTCAACGTGATGGGGGTTATTCGAGCGACGCCAAGTCAGAACCGAGTGAACGGTCTAAGGCGGCATATCAAGATTCGCGCCGATCGCAACGGGTCACAATCCCCCATTCCAGCGCAGGGGGACGAACTGCCGCACTTCGTTCTGAGGTGTCTCGTTAGCCGATCGGTGCGGACGTGACGACCGCTCCTCCAGCCCGTCGCGGCTCGTTGAGGCGTGTGTCGATCGCCCACCGTTCTGCGGACAGCCACGAGACGTTGAACAGCCGGACGCACTGCCGATGGAGCGGTCTTGCTCGACGATACGGGTCTATGCCACAGACGGTGACGTTGAGTCAACGCAGCATTGACGTGGGCGCGACGACATCTATTCTGAAGTACTTGGACTTTGACCGCCTCGGTCAACAACCGGAGGCTCGCACCCACGTTCAATGACTACAGCGTGTCGTTACTCAGCCAACCTACTTTGGAAGTACACCTAGCGAAGCACCCGTGTTCCCGCATTGAGAATTTGGCCTTTACGTACGCCGAAACAGCCTCCATAAAATTCAGCCGCGCCGAGTCAGAGATAGTAGATTCCTAAGAAATTGCGTGTACCGCCAACTGCGAGTGGCCCGAATTTCCTCCAGCGCCGAATTCGCACGGTCTCGCTCCAGCGCGAGTTGACTCCAATCGGACCCCAATCTGAGGCGGAGTCTATCCAGATCATTTCCCACTCGATCCACATCGTCATCCGTCGGAATGAACACCGAAATCGAGTCTAAGCAAATGCGAATACTTGCAATGTCGTCGAAGCATCCAGTTATCTCATACTGTCCATCAATAGTGAGAAATATGTCTTGCGTGCCAGCTATTGCGCCATTAATCGGCGCAATCTTCAAAGTCGATGATGGTTCGATCCTAACGCCTTCACTCAGAGTGATACCGTTTTCCACCGGATCGAATCGAACAGAAATAGTTCCAGGCGGAACTTGAATATTCGCATATCGAGAGCTACCCCGTGCGGCACCTGACTCATAAGTGCCTTGCACGCTCTGGATCTGACTATAACCATTTCCATAGTTAAAGTACGCCGCGAAAGTCAGGTCTACATCTTCCTGACGAACCTTCGCAAGAAGTTGAGAAAAATTATCACCGCGCCTTGATCGTGCGGTCTTATTGATCTCCCGCAGGTAATAAGTCATATTTGTCAACTGATTTCGCACAGTAGACACAGGAGCCAATTGGCTAGAGTAATACCCTGCGGCCTGCGCCATAAAGGGAAGAGTTAATCGCGTCGCGTCTTCCTTTGCCGCCAAATCGCCACAACTCACGTCATCGAAAAATTTGTCGACAGACTTCCACTTCTTCAGCCACGGGGATAAGGAAGTCGGTCGAAACCAGAACGAGCCTAAAGCACGTGCCACTGGTGGTATCGCTTCGTCTAGCGGAACGTTCAGGTCGAGCTCGCTCAGGTGTGTCCTGACCGACTTGAAAGCGTCGCCCCACTCGTTCCCTAAGCTACCAAAATATTCACCGTGTACTGGCGGGAGCGGACTCAACACACCTAGATACCTGTCGCTAGAAAAACGTTCAATAACAGCATCTACGTATGCGGGTGAGTCAATAAGACAGCTCAAAATCGACTCAGACTTGGCATCTCGACTGGAAAAAGGAAAACGACCCTCATCCCCCATATGGTCAACGAAACACGCTAGACCATAAGGACGAGCTGCTGCCAAAAGCCCCAACAGACCTACGTCTTCGACGATTTCCACAGTTACCACTGCGTCTTTGAGAGCTGCGCGGATATCCGCTCTGTCGAGACTATTTTTCAGCGCCACGATTAAAGTTGTATCTAGCCTGCTCCCGATGCGTGCAACAATCACACGGGCTTGCTCGGCAGTGTCAATTCGCGCTATGATGCATGTTTGAAAATCGTTCACAACGTCACTTGCATTTGTTGGAAGGACCTCAAGGAGGTTAAGAGTGTCTGCGAGGTCACTTAAATGGCATGAGCGAATCAAGTGCGGAATCAGTAGTCGCATCTCGAATCGCCCCGTTTCGCGAAGATAGTCTAACAGATCCCGCGCCACAAGGTTCGAATTCTCATAAATGTACGATTCTGTCCCAGCGAAGAACGACTTACGCTTAAAGACGGGGCATTTACGATTTTCAATCAAATCGATCGGTTGATTAAAAAGAGGATAATACAGAACGTTTTCGAGGTCAACAGTATCGACGTACGAGGCCCAAGCGAATCCCATATTGGCGAATCGCTGCGTGAATAGTGCCTCATGCTTCGCCACGGAATCCAAGTACGATTCGATAGGAATCATGTCGTCCCAGTACCGTTGAAATTCGGGACTGCAAACCATGGATTTGCGTATGGCTATAAAGTGCGATTGCAAATGCAACGGGATCACCCCATCGGGCATCTTCCCCCATGGGTCATAATCTGCACCATTGTGAACTGTAAGCCCCCAGAAATCGAGGTCCTTAGCATCCATTTCATCAAACATATCCGCGAACGAGTTGACCGGACCCATGATAGTAAAGTTTAGAAGAACGATTTCATCGAAGGCGCTTAGAGCGCGCCATCCTTTATAGTCCAAAGCGGTCTTGTACGCCCAGACATCGAGCCCCGAGTTCTCCCGAACAATTACCTGTAGTCCGGAAATCAAAGCAAGTTTCTGCCGACTCTCGAGTGCAAGCTTTCCGTTTACAACAAATATCATCTCTGTGAAGAACGGATCTAATTCATTTAGGAAATGAAATATATACTCATCGACTATTCCGGACGGATCATAAAAAAAATAAATCCCAAACCTAGACGTTTGCTGGCTGCTATCAAGTTTCACTTTGTTAGCTGCAATTCCCAGGCCTGCATTATCTGACGAATTTTTGATGCGTCGCCATACAAAGAACTAGACTCGCCTAGCCGATTCGGATATCTCCCGTACTGGAGCTTGATTTCATAGCCGCTTTGGACGATGAACTTTTCCACCGCAACCCCAATTCGCGTCGGAGCTCCACTGCAACAATTAATCACGCCCAAAACATCGTCTTGCAATACTGCCTTGGATATCTGATCAGCGGATTCCGTGACGTCGAGGAAGTCGAAGGCATTCTTGCCGTCCGTGAAAGGTACAGTTTCGTCACCGCGTTCTGCGGCTTCAACGATGCGAGTAAATATTGAATTGTTGAATTTGTCGTCTCCAACTAAGTAGAAGAGCCTGAGCCATTGGAGCGAGAAATCTCTGATCGTTGACTGGACTTTGAGGGCCTCATGTAAGCTATTCTTGCTGATTCCGTATAAAGTCACAGGCGAGGCAGGTGCATCGTCCTGGACGATGCCGAAGTGTGGGCCAATTTCGTGCACCGTGCCGGCAACGGCAAGTTGGTTCAGGCCGCCATCGATCATTTTCATCAAAAAGTCGTAGTGCTTAGATAAGGAAGCATGTGCGTTGCAGAGTTATGGGAGAAACCTGCTTCCCACGCCAGGTGAAGGCACACATCCGGCGATCCAAAGAGTGCAAAAGGATCTCCCTCAATTTTAAAAATATCTTGCTCCACAAGCTCAGCGCGGGAGTCAATTTTGAGACTCTGTCCAGAGCGCTGTCTCACGACGGCGGTGACTTCAGCGCCCATGTCGCAGAGCCTTTTGACGACGTGACGTCCAATGTAGCCAGCAGCGCCGGTAACCAAGATTTTCTTCGCCATGTTCTTCCCCCGTGTGTGCCTGACTGGATGCAGGAAATTGACACCGCTTAGTCAAGACCGCAGGAGTGCCCTAATGAACATCGTCTATACGTTATATTAGACGCATTGTTTGGCACCAGCGCGCAGACGCTGTATCCGAACGAAGTGACGTCATCCGACGCCGTGCGGCCTCAAGGCCGAATACTGACGCCGATCATCCTTCTCCTGTTGCGGTAGTCGCCTGCCAACGGCAGCCGCCGTGGGCGCCATAGCCCTTGACTGCTTTTCTGCAGGCGACTTGGCGTATACGGTCGAACGATCATGCGTGGGGTGATTCCGTGCGGGGCGCTTGCGGAGGTGTTCGTTGGGGCCGTCAGGATCAAAACGAGGCAGTCGATTGCCCCGGACCGGGCCTGCGGGTCGTGGTCTTCGGATCGTTCAGTTGCCGTACTGACACCTTCCGCGGATAAGGTTGCGCAATGAAGAACCTTCGAGTTGCTATGTCCGGTGCATTCGATGTTGAGAACTATGGGGATCTTTTGTTCCCCGAGATCTTTCGGGAAGCCCTGCGACTTCGTGGTCTGGACATAGAGCTGGTTGAGTTCGCACCGACTAACACCAAACCCAGGCTTACACCCAGCAGTCGAGTCGTCCATGCGCTCGCGACCTTGGAAGAAATGCACCGAATCGAACCATTCGATGCGGTCGTCATCGGGGGCGGCGCCCTCGTCCACGCCGAGGTCCTTCATCAGTTTTTGGGAGACAATGCGGAATTGCAGGACTACGCAATCGCTGAGACTTGGATAGTGACCTCGGTCTTCTGCGCCGAGTACGACGTCCCCTTGTTGTGGAATGCACCCGACGTCCCCTACACCTTCCCGATCGAAATCTCCTCGATTGCCAAAGGTCTTATTGAGCAGAGCAAGTACATTTCAGTGCGCAACGACACATCCCTGAAGAATCTAGGTGTTCTGGGACTGTCCAGCGATAAAATTACTGTTTGTCCTGATACCGCTCTGGCGCTCGCAAAATACCTTTCAATAACTGAAGACAATTTACGGACTCCACTGCCGGAAATGGCTTACTTCGTAGTCCACATCAATCGCTTCTTAAGTAAGGACAATATCGCGGAATTGGCGGGGGTGCTCTCGGTTTACGCGGCAGAAAATGACCTCCATGCAATATTGCTGCCACTTTCCAATGCGCACGGGGATCTTGGGGCATTACGCACTCTAGAATCGCAAATGTTGTCTCCATCATCCGTCTGGATCAGCGAATCAATCACAGAAATGGCCGCAGTGATTCGACGAGCGGAGTTATATGTCGGTGTCAGCTATCACGGCGCAATCACAGCTCTTGCCCATGGCGTCAGGGCCGTGTGCTTCAACTATATGAATTACGACAAGAGTGCTGATCTCTTCCGTTCTCTAGATTGCCAAACGAGGTATGCCGAGACCATAGGAGAATTGCGCACGGTCATGAAATCCATCGACCAGATGCCCTTGGCTCCATCGAAGTTGGCGACGATCATTGCGCGGGTCGAGACCCATTTCGATACTCTCGCAGAATTTATTGCGGGATCAGCCGACGTCGAGGCACCGCCCGTAAAATCGGGCGTACGGAGTGCAGTTCTGGCCAATCTTATTTTATCCAACTTCGACATGAGCTCTCGTTTGCGGAGTATCCAAATTCGATTTGATTTTGTATCCGAAAAGCTGCAATGGCTTGAAGAAAACGCCGAAGCGACTGCACTTCACTTGCGTTCGAGAATGGAATCAATAGAAGCAGGGGCAGCTTCGTCTTCACAACATTTCAGTGCAAAAATTGAATGGTTAGAGCATGAACTCAGCAGTCGCCGTTCATGAACCTCGAACCATGCGCAACGAAACGAATAGTTGCATGTCTTTCGGCTGGCCGCAACTGCTCGTAGATTATCTTGAGCCGCTCATATGCTCGGAGTGTCTACTCCCTCAGGAGTTCGATTCTCTTTAACCGGACAAAGGCTAGGGGTGAGTTACCCAAATCACGCGGCTATTAGATTATTGAGATAACGACCATATCCACTCTTAATGAGAGGGGCAGCGAGCACAGCTAATTCTGCATCCGAGATCCACCCCGCACGCCATGCAATCTCTTCTATACAGCCAACCTTGAAACCCTGGCGGTCTTCAATGACTCGCACGTACTCGGAAGCCTGCATCATGGACTCAAACGTGCCAGTATCAAGCCAGGCGGTGCCGCGATCCAGTACCTGGACATGCAGGCTTCCCTGCTCTAGGTAGCGTTCATTTACCGTGCTGATTTCAAGCTCACCACGCGCACTTGGCTCAATGGTTTTAGCAATTTCGACAACAGAGTTGTCGTAGAAATACAGTCCCGGAACTGCATAGTTACTTTTCGGCTTTGGTGGCTTCTCTTCAATCGAGATAGCCGTTCCGGATTCATCAAACTCAACGACACCGTAGGACGTCGGGTTGCTGACGTGGTACGCGAAGATGCGCGCTCCGTCAATCTGCGCGTTCCCTCGCAGTGCCGATCCGAGGCCGGCTCCGTGAAAGATGTTGTCTCCGAGTACGAGAGCAACGCTCTTGTCGCCGATGAATTCCTCGCCGATAATGAACGCCTGGGCAAGACCGTCTGGCGAAGGCTGAACGGCGTACTCAATGCGAATACCCAGATCGGAGCCGTCACCGAGCAACGCCCGGAACTGCTCGTTGTACTCCGGGGTGGTGATGATCAGAATCTCTCTGATATCCGCCATCATCAGAGTCGACAAAGGGTAGTAGATCATGGGCTTGTCATAGATAGGCATGAGCTGCTTCGAGATGCCCTTGGTGATCGGCCACAGGCGTGTGCCCGAGCCGCCGGCGAGAATGATTCCACGCATGTGTGTTAGTTCCTGTCGTTCAAAGTGGCGTAGTAGGCGCGGGCGTCGTTCCACGTGGGTAGCAGGCCGGAAGCGGCCGCGGCAGCGAGGGTGGGAGCATCCGTGTCTTTGGGCGAGAGGAGCAGTTCGCCGGCCTCGGGCGGGAACACGAGAGCGATCTCTTCGTCGAGCGGGCTGATGCCGTGTTCGCGGCCCGGGCTGAAGGTGCTGTTCACTAGGTAACTCACCGTCGCGTTGTCGGTCAGCGCGACAAAACAGTGGCCGAGTCCCTCAGCGAGATAGACGGCGCGACGATCAATGTCGTCCAGAAGTACACTGTCCCACTGGCCAAACGTTGGCGAGCCCACGCGAATGTCGATGATGTAGTCGAGCACAGCCCCGTGAACAGCGGTAACGTACTTGGCCTGACTTGGCGGGATATCCGCGAAGTGAATGCCCCGCACCGAACCCTGTTTTGACACGGAAGTATTGGCCTGGGCGAGGTCGAGCTTGTGCCCGACCTTTTCTTCAAGTTTGTCAAAGCGGTACCACTCAAGGAACACCCCGCGATCATCACCGAACTGCTTCGGGGTGATTTCAAATGAGTCGGGTATCGAGAGTTCGCGAATCTGCACCTTCGGAGTCTAGCAATCGCTGCGACTGTGATCGGTAGGGCGAAGACCATCGCACGACTACGGCTTCAGCCGGGCGCTGATGGCTCGGAACGGCCGAGTTAGGGTCCAACTCGTGCTGGTTTGAAGCTCAAGAAGTTGCTGGCGTAGCCCCACGGTGTCGGCCTCCGCCGACTCGAAGCGCGCGCGGGCTTCTCGGAGTTCGGCCTGGGCCTGGCGGAGAGCCTCGTCGCTCGCTGCAACGTTCATTGCGAGAGCCTCAGCATTCTGCGCACTGTGGTGGAGCTCTGCGAGCCGCTCGATTTCGAGTCCGAGACTTTCGTAGGCTGCCCGCACCTGTTCCGGCGACTCCGCGGCTGCTGCAAAGAATGCCTCTACGGTTGGCGGCAGGATTTTCCCAACTCCGAGAACACCCAACCCGTGCGAGTGCTCGAACGCAAAGGACGGGTACTGGTCTTCCACCTCCTCCCAGAATTTCCAGACGCCGAACCCATCTTGACGTTCAGCGATGTCATGAAATATGACCACGCCGCGACTGGACATTTTGGGTAACCAAGCCTCGAAATCGTGTGTTATGTCCTCATAACCGTGACGACCGTCAATGTGCAGAAGGTCGACGCTGCCATCAGCGATGGAAGGAAGGGAATCGTCGAAAAGGCCGCGCAGCAGTGTGGAGAAGGACGAGTACTCAGAATTGTTGATCGCGGCGACCGAGTCGAAAACTTCTTCGCCATAGATACCGGCTTGGTCATCTCCTTGCCAGGTATCGAGGGCATAGGCCCTCGTTTCGAGGTTCAGTCGATGTGCCGCTTCGCAGAATACGAAATACGAGAACCCGAAGTGCGTGCCTAGCTCAACGATGGAGCGCGGGCGAACCGCATCAACGAGCCAAAAAGCGAAGGGTGCGTGACCCAGCCATGCGGAGGTTGTGATGTGCGTCGGTTTCCAATATGAGCTGGCACGTAGCCACGCCTCGCTTGAATTTGTCGACGACTTCGCATCGGCGAAGTTGTTCAAGTCTGCCTCCTCTATGCTTCTTTTCACCCAAGCCTGTCGTGGCCCGCGCAAGTCGACTTCATCGTAGCTGTTCGGGGAGATCTGGTACGTCGCGCGATCCATACATTGTTTGCGACTCCGATGCTCTCAGGATTCGTCGGGCGGCCACGGTAGAATCGCGGAGGCCATGCAAGCGAACGGAACGGTTACTCCTATATGAAGATCCTCGTCACCGGCGGCGCCGGTTTTATCGGCTCCAACTTTGTGCGACGCACGATTGAAGACAAGTACCCGGGCCTGGAAGGCGCCGAGGTTGTCGTGCTCGATGCACTGACCTACTCGGGAAACCTCGAAAACCTCGCCCCGATCGCCAATTCACCGCGCTATTCCTTTGTGCACGGCGACATTCGCGACGGCAAACTGCTCGACACCCTGTTTCCCGGGCTCGACGCGGTCGTGCACTTCGCCGCGGAAAGCCATGTTGACCGCTCGGTGATGGACTCCACGATCTTTGTGGAGACCAACGTGCTCGGCACCCAGCAGCTGCTCGATGCCGCACTGCGCCACAAGCTGGCCCGGTTCGTGCACGTCTCTACCGACGAGGTCTACGGCTCCATCGCCGAAGGCTCCTGGAACGAGGAGCGGGCACTCGAACCCAACTCCCCTTACAGCGCGTCGAAGGCCGGCAGCGACCTGCTCGCCCGCAGCTATCACCGCACCCACGGCCTCAACGTGTCGATCACGCGCTGCTCGAACAACTACGGCCCGTATCACTTCCCCGAAAAGGTCATTCCCCTTTTCGTCAGCAACCTGATCGACGACCTGCACGTTCCCCTCTACGGCGAAGGCAACAACATTCGCGATTGGCTGCACGTGGATGACCACACCCGGGCCATCGCGATGGTGCTCGTCGGCGGACGCGCCGGCGAGATCTACAACATTGGCGGCGGCACCGAGCTCACCAACAAGGAGCTCACCCAGCTGCTGCTCGACTCAACCGGCAAGGACTGGTCGTACGTTGACCGCGTCGCCGACCGGCTTGGTCACGATCTGCGCTACTCGGTTGACATCTCCAAGATTCAGGCCGAACTGGGTTATGCCCCGGAGGTTCCGTTTGAGCAGGGCCTCGCCGACGTCGTGCAGTGGTACCGCGACAACCGCCAGTGGTGGGAACCCCTCAAGGCTCGTGCGGCGCTGAAATAACATGACCCGCTACCTGATCACCGGGGCCACCGGCATGCTGGGCCGCGACCTGCAGACGGCTCTGGCCGGCCGCGACGTGACGGCCCTCGGCCGCAGCGACCTCGACGTGACCGACCAGGGCGCGGTCACGTCCGCCGTGGCCGGGCACGACGTCATCATCAACTGCGCCGCGTATACCAAGGTCGATGACGCCGAGAGTCATGAAGACGAGGCCTACCGGGTGAACGCGGTGGGGCCGCGCAATCTGGCGGTGGCGGCATCCGCTCTGCAGGCGAAACTCGTGCAGATTTCGACGGACTACGTCTTTGACGGCAGCGCAACCACTCCCTACTCCGAGAACACGCCGTACAGCCCGATCTCCGCCTATGGCCGCACGAAGGCTGCCGGGGAGAACTTCGTGCTCGCCGAGCACGCCGCGCGCAGCTACATCGTGCGCACGGCCTGGCTGTACGGCAAGAACGGCGCGAACTTCGCCAAGACCATGCTCAAGGCCGCTGGTACGCGCGACACGTTGAGCGTCGTCGACGACCAGGTTGGCCAGCCGACCTGGACGGTGGACCTGGCTGCGCAGATCGTGCTGCTGCTGGATTCCGACGCGCCGGCCGGCATCTACCACGGCACGAACGCCGGGGTCGCGTCGAAGTTCGACCAGGCTCGTGACGTGTTCGCCCTGGCCGGGCTCGACCCGGAACGTGTGCTGCCGACCGACAGCTCCGCCTTTGTGCTGCCCGCACCGCGGCCGGCTTATTCGGTGCTCGGCCACGCCAACTGGGCTGCCGCCGGGCTTGCACCGATGCGCAGCTGGCAAAACGCTCAGGCCGAAGCGTTTGCTGCCGGAGTTTTCGAGACGGCATGATCACTCTGCGGGTAGTTGTCGACCAGATGGTCGCCCCGGTGCCGGGCGGTATCGGGCGGTATACCGAGGAACTCACCCGCGCCCTGATCGCAACGGCACCGGCCGAGTGCGACGTTGAAGGCATCGTCTCGTCGTCGACCCCCGCACAGTATGAACTGATTGAGGCCGCCCTCCCCGGCCTGGCCAACCTACACAAGACAAGCTTGGCACGCCGCGAGCTGGCCGCGGCCTGGGCCCTCGGCGTGACCGCGTCGTCGGGCACCGGCCTGATCCACGCGCCGGGGCTGCTTGCCCCACTACGCCGTCACAACCGGGCGGACGACGGTACTCAGATCGCGGTGACGCTGCACGACGTGCTGGCGTGGACGCATCCGTCATCGCTGACCCCGACGACAGTGGCGTGGACCAAGGGCATGCTCAAGCGCGCCCGCAAGCACGCCGACGCGATCGTCGTGCCAAGCCACGCCGTGGCGCGGCAGCTGACCGAGATCATGGACCTGGGCGACCGGGTGCGCGTGATCGGCGGCGCCGTAGGTCGGCGGCTCGTGCTGCCGGCCATTCCCCTGGTGGAGGAGCGCCTGCAGGCGCTGGCGCTGCCATCGCAGTACATTTTGACTTCCGGGTCGCTCGACCCGCGCAAGGCCGTCACTTCGCTGATCACGGCGCTCGGGCTGCCCGGGGCACCGGACCTGCCGCTGATCGTGCTCGGACCGGACACCTGGGGAGAACTCGACCTCGCCTCGGTCGCCGATGAAGTCGGGCTGGCGCCGGGGCGGGTGCGTGCGATGTCGGGGCTGAGCGACTCCGACCTGGCCGTGGTGATTGCCCGGGCAAGCGTCTTCGTCTACCCGAGCCTCGAAGAGGGCTTTGCGCTGCCGATCATCGAGGCGTTCCACCTCGGCACCCCGGTTGTGCACTCCGATGCCCCCGCACTGCTCGAGGCCGCTGGTGATGCTGGCGTGGCGGTCGAGCGGTCGGCCAAGGGATACCCCGAGCGGCTTCTTGACGCGGTGAATCGAGTGCTCGGCGACAGCGCGCTGCGGGGCCGCCTGCGCGTCATTGGTGGCGACCGGTCGCGAGCCTTCAGTTGGCGGGACTCCGCCGAGCGGGTCTGGCAGCTGCACGCGGACCTGTAGCCCTTGATGCTGAGGCTTCTGCAAGACCAGCGGGTTCGCTTTCTCGCGGTCGGCGCCACGAACACGCTCGTCGGGTATCTGATTTTTTCGGCCTTCACCCTGTGGGTTTTTGCGGATGTCTACCTCGGCTATCTGCTCAGCCTCGCGCTCTCCTACGTGGTCGGCATCTCCCTCGCCTTCGTGCTGTACCGACGGTTCGTCTTTGTGGTGCATGGCCACGTACTGCGGGACTTCGCCCGGTTCGTGAGCGTCTACCTGGTCGCGATCGGAATCAACGCCGCCGCGCTGCCGCTGCTAGTGGAAATCGTGCAAGTGCCGCCGTTGCTCGCCCAGTTAATCATTCTCGTGGTCACGACACTGCTGAGCTTTTTCGGGCACAAGAAATTCTCGTTTCGCCGCAATGGCTCCGAGTAACTGCCGAGCTACGGGGCCGGGGTGGCGGTGGGCGCGGGGGCCAGGGCTGCCGCGATCATGGCCCGGATGGCGGAGTAGTCGGGGTCTTCGGGGTCGACGCCGTTCGCGGGAATCAGCGGCACCGAGATAACCGGCAGTTCCTTAGTCTTCGACGCGAGGTTCACGAAGTAGGGGAGCATGCCCTTCGGCACGTCCGTCTTCACTACGCGGGAGCTGGCCGCGGCCACACCCTGAAACTTTGTCAGCACGTTCGTCGGGCTGGCCTGGGCGAGCAGGGCCTCCTGCATCTGGGTCTGGCGTTGCATGCGGTCGTAATCGCTCGTGCCGTGCCGGGAGCGGGCAAACCAGAGGGCGTGGTAGCCGTCCATGTGCTGCATGCCCGGCTCGAACCAGAACAACACCTTGTTGAAATACTCATCGGTGTGCACCGGTACCCGGTTCTGCACGTCAATATCGACGCCGCCGAGAGCGTCGATGAGGTCGGAGAACCCCTGCATATCGATGAGTACGTAGTACTGAATGGTCAGTCCGGTGATGCCCTGCGCCGCCTCGATCGTGGCCTGGATACCCGGGGAACTGCCCTCGGCCACGGCGTTCGGGTAGTACTCGGGGCGTTTCAGCTCGGCCTCGGTGAAGATGGAGTTGAGCATGCAGGTACCCGACACGTCGCATCCGTTGATGGAGCCGTAGCCCTCTGGGTAGAGCGCGCCGAGCGAGGACCCTGTCGAGAACGGCACGTCCTCGAGGTTGCGCGGCATGCTGATGGTGGTGGCCTGGCCGGTCGTGGCGTCGATGCTGACCACCGACATACTGTCGGGGCGGAGGCCGTCGCGGTCGGCGCCGGCGTCGCCACCAAGCAGCAGGATGTTGTAGCGGCCGTCGACCGGCGGTTCGCTCGGTCCGGCGACGAACACGGAGGAGAGGAAGCCGCTCGCCGAGGTGGCGACGAAGGCGCCGTAGCCGGCGGTTCCGGTGACAAAAAGCATGAGCACCGTCGAGAACGCAGCGATGATCGGGCGGGCGCCCGGCGCCGCGCGGCCCAACCTGATGAGGCTGAGGGTGTTGAGCGTGAGCACGAGCCAGGTGACCGCGTAAAACACGAGCACCGCGGCGGCAGCCCACAGGCCGATGGTGCTCGTGAACACGGTGAGTACGACTGTGGGCCAGAGCAGATAGACAACGCCGACAATGATCGCAGTGGTGATCAGCGTGAGGGTGGCACCGAGGCCAAACCGGCCGAGGCGGCGGTTGCCAGCCAGCACCTGCGCCGAACCAGGCAGAACGAAATTGAGTACGACAAGCCACCACGCACGCGTGGTCATGATGCGTGCGGAGCCGGAATTCGGGTGCCGGATCGGGTCTGTCACACGGCCCTGGTTTGTCACACTGGTCATAATCGCGTCTGGAGGTCCCGGTTCTTCTGCTCGACCAAGTCTGCGAGCTGCACGGAATAGTCTTCGAGTTTGTGGCGCAGCGCGTCATCGCTCGTGGCGAGAATCTTGATCGCAATCAGCGCGGCGTTCTTCGCCCCGCCGATCGAGACCGTAGCGACCGGCACGCCGGCTGGCATCTGCACGATCGACAGCAACGAATCGAGGCCGTCGAGCAGTCCGAGCGGCACGGGCACCCCGACCACGGGCAGTGTGGTCATGGCTGCGAGCATGCCGGGCAGGTGCGCCGCTCCCCCGGCTCCGGCGATGATCACCTTGAGTCCGCGGGCCTGCGCGCTGCGCCCATAGTCGAGCATCTTCTCGGGGGTGCGGTGCGCCGAGACCACCTGCACCTCGTGCGCCACCCCAAAGTCCGTGAGAGTCTGCGCTGCAGCGCTCATAACGGTGAAGTCGGAGTCGCTGCCCATGACCACGCCGACGAGCGGCGCGTTAAAACTCGCGGGCTCGGTGAATGTCTCGGTGTTGTCTGGCACGCAAATGATCCTATTGCTCACTGCTGAAAGAATTGTGCAGTGGCACGCGCTTGGTAGGCAACTTCGTCGAGATCGTCGCCGCCTGCCGTGACATGGCCCACCTTGCGGCCGGGCCGCGAGGCCTTGCCATAGTTGTGCACTTTCACGAGCGGATGCTGTGCCAGACCCGCCCCATAACGGTCAGTCAGCGAGCCTGACGCGGGCCCACCGAAGATGTTCACCATGACCGTCCACGGGTCCCTGGCACCGGTCGCACCGAGCGGCAGGTCAAGCACCGCCCGCAGGTGCTGCTCGAACTGGCTCGTCGTGGAGCCATCAATCGACCAGTGACCGCTGTTGTGCGGGCGCATCGCCAATTCGTTGATGAGGAGGCGCTCATCCGTTGTTTGAAACAGCTCTACAGCGAGTACCCCGGTGACGCCGATGCCCTCGGCCACGGCCACCGCGATGTCGGTGGCCACGTCGGCAATCCGGCCCGCGGACTGGGGGGCCGGCGCAATGACCTCGGCGCAGACGCCGTCGCGTTGCACGGTCTCCACGACCGGCCAGACCGCGATTTCTCCGCCCGGTCGGCGGGCAACCACCTGGGCCAGCTCACGGCTGAAGTGCACGAGCTCTTCGACCAGCAGGGCGCCGCCGTTGCCGTCTTCGGCGAGCGCCTGAAACCAGTCATCGACGTCGTTTTCGTGGCTGACCACGCGCACGCCCTTGCCGTCGTAACCGCCGCGGGCGGTCTTGACGACGGCGCGGCCGCCGTGGTTGGAGAGAAATTCGGCGAGCCCGGCGACGTCAACGATGCGCGCCCAATCCGGCACCGGAAGCCCCAGCTCGGCGAGCTTTTCGCGCATCAGTAGTTTGTCCTGCGCGTAGAGCAGGGCGTCGGGGCCTGGGTGCACCGTGACGCCCGCTCGCACGAGTTCGCGCAGAATCTGCTGAGGCACGTGTTCGTGGTCGAAGGTGATCACATCGACGGTCTTCGCGAAGGCGAGAACCGTGGCCAGGTCGCGGTAGTCACCGACGCTCACGGCAGCGAGCTCGGCGGACATACCATCCGCTTCGGCGAGAACTTTCAGCTCGATGCCGAGGTTTACGGCCGCGGGAATCATCATGCGGGCCAGCTGGCCCGCTCCAATCACGCCGACGGTCAAAGCCATCTGTTCACCATTTTCTCTGCAAGCGTTCAGCTAAACGCATGTCAAACTCAGCCCGTAAATTTCAGCACGCCGTAGACTTCGAGACTTGAGCGCTTTTCAGCCCAGTTTACCGAACGTCGGACGGACGCATGTCGATCACTCTGAAGCAGCGCCTGCTCAGCTTTCTGAGTCAGGGTCTCAAGTTCGGTGCCGTCGGTGCGCTGGGCTTCGTGGTGGACTTCACGGTGTTCAACCTGCTGCGCACCACCGTGCTGGATTCCGCCGATGTCCACGCCGGCCCCATCTACGCCAAGGTCATCTCGACGGTGCTGGCCATTCTGGTGAATTGGCTCGGCAACCGGTACTGGACCTTCAGCGAGAACCGCCAGAATCACACGGCCCGGGAGGGCCTGGAGTTTCTCGCGGTGAGCCTCGTGGGCATGGGCATTGGCATCGCCTGCCTGTGGTTCAGCCACTACGTGCTCGGCTACACCAGCCTTCTTGCCGACAACATTTCGGGTAACGTCGTCGGACTGCTGCTCGGGGCCATGTTTCGTTTCACGCTCTACCGCTACTGGGTGTTTGCACCGAGCCGGAGCGGGGCGCCGGCATCCGCTGGTATCCGTTCTGTCAGCACGCGCACCGGGGCTATTCGGTTAGCGGCGGCCCCAGAACGCTGACTCGTCGGCGTGGGCTGACTGCTCCTGCCGCCGGGATCCCATGACGGTGCTCGCCTTTTCCATGAGGTCGTGCAGCGCGCTCTGCACGAGGTCGACGTTGGGAACGTCTTTCAAGACCAGCGGATGCTCCAGCCCCGAATTGATCAGCACCGTACCCGAACGAAAACCGGCCTGCACCCAGTTCTGTCGCACACTCACGTCGTAACCGCGGCTGTGCAGCAGCTCCTGGCGGGTACGCACGAAGAATCCGTAGCGAAAGATGATGCGGCGGGTGGTGATCGTGTAGCGCTTGGTGAGCCAGGCAGCAAGCGGCAGCAGCCAGCCGAGTACGGCGAGCGCGATGGCGCCGCCGAGCACAAGAGCGTTCTGCCACGGCTGCGCCATGTTGCCGAAGAAGTAGCCGGTGCCACCGGCCAGGACGAACAGGAGCAGTGTCGGCCAGACCAGCACGCGGGCGTGGGGGCGCAGGCGAGCCACAACCTTCTCGGGCCGGCTCTCGCGGGCGTAGCCGGAGGATTCGGTCTCGTTGGTCTCGCCCTGCGTTTTCTTCTTCATTACCTCTATTAATACCTCAGGTGGGTGACATCGCCAGCGGCGACAGACCGTTCCTCGCCATCGACCTGGTTGACGACGGTCAGCCGACCGTCAGCGTCAATGCCAGTAGCGGTGCCGATCAGGTCGGTGCCGCCGGGCAGTTCCACGCGCACGACGCTGCCGAGCGTGCCGCAGAGCGCGGAGACGGCGGCGTGCAGGCCGCTCGCCTGCGCGTCACCGTGTGCTTTCACGAATGCGTCATAGAGCGTGACGAGCTCGTGCAGGTAGGCGGCGAGCACCTGGTCGGGGTCGGGCGTTGTGCGGGTGACCAGCAGCAGAGAGGTGGATGTGAGGGTAGGCAGATCGTGTTCGTCGAGGGAGAGGTTGAGACCGGCGCCGATGATGATGCCCTTTGTATCGGGCAAGAGCTCGCACAGGATGCCGCACACCTTATAGCCGTCGATCAGTATGTCGTTTGGCCACTTCAGGCTCGTATCGTGGCGGGGCTCCTCGGCTTCTTTGACCCCTTCGACCGGCTTCATGCTCGCCTCGACGACTGTTTTCACGGCGCGGGTCATTGCGGCGCCGGCCAGCAGGGGGAACCAGCCGAGGGCGTGCCGCGGCACCTCCGGGCGCACGAGCACGGAGATGGCCAGAGCCTTGCCGGTCGGGGCCAACCAGACGCGGCCGAGCCGGCCACGCCCCTGGGTCTGGTTGTCAGTGACGATGACCGAGAGGTCGGGCCAGGCTGCGGCATCCGCTGTGGCGTGTTCTTTGAGCACATCGTTGGTCGAGGTGGCCTCGGAACGGTACTCGAACCGGCTCACCTCGGTGCGGCTGAGCGAAAACTCCATGGTGGCGACCCTCTCTTCGGCATAACTCCTGCAATTCTGTCGAATATGGCCTCAAAACACCTATTTCGAGCTGTTTCTGACCAAATTGCAGGACTTATGAGCCGGGCCGAAGGGTTTCGGCCGGCCAATGAACCCCTGAAGGGGGAAACGTGCAGGGTTGCGGGGCAAAGTTGTAGAACATCGTCAACGGGGAGCGTGCGGGGGGTGCCGGTAGAGTGAAAAGGTGACTGATAAGACGCCCGCCGCGGCACCCGACCTGTATACGACGGCGGGAAAACTCGCCGACCTCAAGCTGCGTTATCACGAAGCCGTGACGGCCAGCGGGGCGACCGCCATCGAAAAGCAGCACGCCAAGGGCAAGATGACCGCCCGCGAGCGCGTCGACCTGCTGCTCGACCAGGGCTCTTTCGTGGAGCTCGACGAGTTTGTGCGGCACCGCACCGTAGCTTTCGGCATGGAGAAGAAGCGGCCGTACGGCGACGCTGTCGTTACCGGAACCGGCACCATTCACGGCCGACAGGTGGCCGTCTACTCGCAGGACTTCACTATCTTCGGCGGCTCACTCGGTGAGGTCGCCGGCGAGAAGATCATCAAGGTGATGGACCTCGCCCTGAAGACCGGCGTGCCGATCATCGGCATTCTCGATTCCGGCGGAGCACGCATTCAGGAGGGCGTCGTGGCCCTCGGCAAGTACGGCGAGATCTTTCGCCGCAACACGGCCGCATCCGGTGTCATTCCGCAGATCTCGATCATCTGCGGTCCGGCCGCCGGCGGCGCGGTCTACTCCCCCGCTCTGACCGACTTTGTGATCATGGTCGACAAGACCAGCCAGATGTTCGTCACCGGCCCCGACGTCATCAAGACCGTCACCGGCGAAGACGTCGGCATGGAAGAGCTCGGCGGAGCCCTCACCCACAACAAAATCTCGGGTGTCTCGCACTACCTCGCCAGCGATGAACCCGACGCGCTCGACTTTGCTCGTGCGCTGCTGAGCTACCTGCCAGACAACAATCTGGCCGAGCTGCCGGTGTTCGACAGCGAGGTGGAGCTTGAAACAACGGATGCCGACCGTCGCCTCAACACGATCATCCCCGATTCGCCCAACCAGCCCTATGACGTGAAGACCGTCATCGAGCACATCGTGGACAACGGCGACTTTCTCGAAACGCAGCCGCTGTACGCGCCGAACATCGTCGTGGGGTTCGCCCGGGTCGAGGGCCGCTCCATCGGAATTGTCGCCAACCAGCCCAACGCCATGGCCGGCACCCTGAACATCGAGGCCGGCGAAAAGGCTTCACGCTTCGTGCGGTTCTGCGATGCGTTCTCCATCCCCATCCTCACCCTCGTCGACGTGCCCGGCTTTCTGCCGGGTACCGACCAGGAATGGACCGGCATCATCCGCCGCGGCGCGAAACTGCTGTACGCCTACGCCGAGGCCACCGTGCCGCTGGTCACAGTCATCCTGCGCAAGGCCTACGGCGGCGCGTACATCGTGATGGGATCCAAGCAGCTCGGCGCCGACACCAATCTGGCCTGGCCGACCGCGGAAATCGCTGTCATGGGCGGCCAGGGCGCCGTGAACATTCTCTACCGCGCCGAAATCAAGGCGGCCGAAGAAGCCGGCGAAGACGTCGCAGCGGTGCGCACCCGCCTGGCCAACGAGTACACCTACAACGTGGCGAGCCCGTTTCTCGCGGCGGAACGCGGCGAGCTCGACGGCATCATCGAGCCGGCAGCTACTCGGGTTTCGGTCATCAAGGCAATGCGGGCCCTTCGCACCAAGCGGGCGACCCTGCCTGCCAAGAAGCACGGAAACATTCCGCTGTAATGCCTGTTTCCAAGCCTTCAGAGTTCGACCCGTCAGAGCTGGTTTTCGTGACCACGCAGGTGAGTGATGTCGAGGTGTCGGCGGTGACCGCCATCATCCGGGGTCTGTTGCGGGAAGAGTCCGACGAACGCCGGGCTGCGCCGGAACGCGGTCAGAGTGCCTGGCAGCAAAACCAGCGCCCCATGCGGGTGCCGGTGCAACCCGGCGCCAACCGCTGGCGCGGCTTCACCGGCTAGCTCCTCGATTTCCCCCCACCCCCTTCGGACGGGGCCCGGGCCCCGTCCGTGTGAGGCCTGTCCACCTACCGGTACGTCTGTCCCCCTAAATGCCGACTGTGCAGACGAGTTTGGTAGTGCAGACTGAAGATGCTCGGTGATGCTCCTTGAGTTTCACCACCAATCATTCGCTGACTAGGGTAAGCGAGCGAATGTGTTGGGGGCGAGAACGGATGGCATTCGGGTTGTCGTCCTTTCTCGAATAGTCGTTAGGGGATCAGCTTCGGCTGATCCCCTTTCGCGTGGGCCCCGGCGCGCACCGCCAGGTGTACGCACCGCTAAGCGGAGGTTCGGGGCTCGACCTTTCGGGGAATTTCTATCCACAGGTCCACTTCTTCTTCACCGGACGAGTCCGGTCCGAGAGCGCTTACGGCCGGGTCAGGGCTACTCAGGCCCACTACAGTGACCGCGATGGTCGCGCTGTCGGCCGATGTTCGAGCAATAATCCGGTCGGCCTTGGTGCGGCTGATGGCAGTCGCGAGGGTGTTGAGCACGATCTCCAGGGCGGATCCGTTGAGATCGTCTATCCCGCCTTCATCGAGCAGAGTGACGCTCGCGCCACGTCGACGGGCGGCCATGACCTGTTCGCGCACGGCGTGGTTCAGCAGACGTCGGCCACGGATTTCGTCGCGAATTGCGGCTTCGAGCAGTCGGCACTCCTGGCGGTCGGCCTCGCTGAGATCGCCATCGCTCTCGCTGATGCGCCGCAGCATGGGCATGGCCAGACGCATGGTCTGGGTCAGCCGCACCTGGCGCTCGTAGAGGTGGGCCTCCTGAGCGGCGTGCCATCCGCTCGCTTCCCGCTCGGCCCTTCCATACTGGCGGGCATCCCGGTTCGATTTCACGAGTGCTCTCGTCAGCAGCGCGGCCGCGACAACCCAGACCACGCTGCCGATGACGCCCATGTGCCCCAACTCGCCGACGCCCGCCCAGACGACACTGTGCAGCAGGAGCACGCCGACACCCAGTAGGGCCAGCTGCGGGCGCTTGCGGGCAGCTGTGATTGTCATGAGGGTGCCGATCGCGGCCACGTACCAGGTGGCGTACCCGAGGTTGGTGGAGGATCCATCGAGCTGGCTGCCCACGATCAGCGGAATCGCCACGGAGACGCCCACGTTGAACAGTGCCAGCGGCAGCGACATGCGCATGGGGCTGCTGATCCAGAGGCTCGCGATCGTCGCCACGACATACAGGCCCATGGCCGCCACAATCGGCGCTACGGACGCCGGCTGGTCGAGCGAATATACGCCGAGCAACACATGGTAGCCCGAGAAGAAAGCAGCCACGATGAGAGCCAGGGTGCGAGAAACGACCACGACGCCGGGCATCACCGGGGACCCACGCCTCGCCTGGACGGCGCGCCTTCCGCCTCGGCCGATTGATCACCGCTGGCAACGTTTTGCTCGTCGGGCCGCGGCCAGGTGAGGGTGATGGTCGTACCGTGGCCCAGGCTCGTGCGCAGAACCGCCACTCCGCCCGCGGTGGCCACCCGGTCATGGATCGACACGCGCAGGCCCAGGCGGGCGCTGGCAACGCTGGAAACGTCGAAACCGCGGCCGGTGTCGCTGATGCAGATGACGCATCCGCTCTGGTCGTCACTGCCAACCGTGACACTGCGCGATTGTGCGGGGCCCGCGTGCTGCACGCTGTTGACCATGGCCTGCACGCTGGCCGAGTAGAGAGCCTCCGCGGCGTGCTCGGGAAGGGTGACGCCGGCCACGCACAGCTCGGTCACGGTGAACACTCCTGTCGACGTCGCGGCGGAGCGAAGGCGCGCCGTCAGTTGGCTGACGGTGACCGCGGCATCGTCGAGGTTTCGCTCCCCGCTGGCTGCCTGCAAGCGGATGATGGCACTGCGAGCCATCGCAGCGGCCAGCTCGGCTCCCTTGGCATTGCGCACGCCGGCCGCGGAGAGCAGTGTCGCGAGCACGCTGTCGTGCACGATGGAGTCGACCTCGACGCGTTCAACCTCGGTAGCGTGATGCCGCACCGCTACGGCGTATTTGGCGAGCGCGTTGGACTGGGCAGTATCGACGCGCGTGGTGGCCTGGCGCAGCACATAAATGATGATGAGTACCGTTCCGCCGAGCAGCATGGCGTAGAAGGTATCGAGCATGGCGAGCAGGTTCTCGGCTTCGCCGCCGGAGGGCAGCACCCGCAAGAGCCCAAAGGCGACCGGGGTTACAACGGTGTACACGACGGCCCATCCCAAGGGCAGGGCAATTGCCGCGCACGAGGTGGCGACTCCACAGAGATACCAGAGCCAGGGCTTGCTCTCGAGGACCATCGCGGGATCGAGCATGAGCAACGGCCACACGAAAAGGGCGGCAAGATACACGGCCGACACTGCGCCCGCCGAGGTACGGATGCCCTGCCGCAGCAGTGTCGCAGTGACGAAGATCACAATCACCAGTGCCAGGACGATCGCAATCGGCACTGCTGCCGAAGCTTTGCGGCTGTCGAGTTGCTCAAGCATGACCGGCAGGGTCTGCAGGGCGAAGATCACGGCGACGGCGGCCACCGAACGCGACAGCACGATTTCGATCTGGGCGTGGCTGAGCGGGTTGCGCGGCTGTCGCGCGCGGCCAAATAGGCTGCCATCGGCTTGGAATCCGTCGTCACCGATCGCGTTGAACGGCTTGGTTGTCGTGGAGACCAAAGCACCCTGATTGTTGTGGTCGCCCTGGCGGGCGGCCCGTTTAGACACCGCGGTCGGCTTCGGTGACGTCGAGCCCTGGCAGGATTCCGTCTTCGACGGCGCGACGCAGCAGGTCGACCTTGGTCGGAGCAGGACGCCCGACCTCGACGTACTTCACCCGAATGCGGTCGAGGTATTCGCGGGCGGTGGAGTGTGCAATCCCCAGCTGCATGGCGACCATCTTGAGCGGCAGTCCCGAAGCGTAGAGGTGGAGCACGTCGCGTTCGCGGCGACCGAGCTGCGCCTTGGCGAAGTCGCGGTCGGCGTCGATGGCGGTGGCCCACTCGAGGTTGTTGAGTACATCACCTCGGGCAACGGATGCAACGGCCGCCATGACGGTGGTGGTCGGGGAGGACTTGGGAATGACTCCGGCCGCGCCGGCAGCGAGGGCTTCGCGCACCGAAGCGACCCGGTCGGCGATGCTGTGGACGAGCACAGCGGAGCCGGTGCGCGCCGCCAGGTGCACGTTGTCGGTGACGAGCGACCCGTCACCGAGCGAGAGGTCGAGCACGATCACGTCGCAGGTGCGGCCGGCGAGGCCGTCGACGAGCGCCTGAGCGGTGGCTGCCGCGAACAAGACTTCGTAGCCGGCGTTCTCGCAGGCGGCCTGCAAGCCCAGTCGCACCGACTCATGATCGTCGACAATCCCGACCCGAACGGTGGCATCAGTAGGGATGGATGGTGCGGGATCAGTAGCTGCGTGGCTCACGGTAGGGCTGCCTTCGGGTTGTCTGGTCTCAACGATAGCTATTTGCCGAGCAGTGCGACGGCTTCGACGTGGTGGGTATTGGGAAATAGGTCGAAAGCACGCAGATTCTTCAGGTCATAACCCTGCTTCTGAAACAGTGCCACGTCACGGGCGAGAGCCACGGGATCACAGGCCACATAGACGATTTGTTGCGGTGCGAGGGCGACCAGCTGGTCAACGACGGCCTTGCCGGCGCCGGAACGCGGCGGGTCGAGCACCACCGTCGCGGCGGCAAGACGGGCCCGTTCGGCGGCATCTGCTTCGCGCAGCAGTCGCTGCAGAAAACGGTCGACACGGTCGGCTTCGGCGGTCGCGCCGGCCCATTCCTTGAGGTTGCGAGCGGCGAAAGCGACCGCTTCAGGGTCGCTCTCGACCGAGGTGATGCGGGTCGTCGGGCCGAATTTATCGCCGACGGCCGCGGCGAGCAGGCCGACGCCGCCGTACAGGTCGAGGTTGGACGCGCGCGGGTCGAAAATGCTCGGGTCGATGATGTCCTGTACCGCGTGGTACAGGGTGTCGGCGGCCATCGAGTGCACCTGCCAGAAGCCCGAGCGATCCAGCTCGAACTCACGGTCGGCGACGATCTCGTGAATCAGACCGTGCGGCACCCGCTTGGGCTTGCCATTGAAATCTTTGGCCGAGACGAGCACCTGCACGTCGCCCTTGCTCGGCGCAACCAGGTCGATTTTCGCCGCGTTGTGAAACAGGGTGTCGAGCGGGGCGCGAAGTTCGAGCTCGTGCTCGGCGAGCGGCAGGTCATCGACCGGAATGACCCGGTGGCTGCGGGCTGCGTACGGACCGATGGTTCCGTCGGCTGCCACGTGCAGGCTCACCCTGGTGCGCCATCCGGTGCCGTCCATCGCGTCGCCGGGGCTGGCTTTCGCACTGACTGCAACCGGCTCGACGACAACGTCAGTATCGAGGCCAGCCATGCGCTGCAACGCATCGGCGAGCACCTGGCGCTTGAGTTCGCGTTGAAAACCGAGCTCGATGTGGCCGAATTCGGCGCCGCCGGCGCGGTCTTCAGGAGCGCGATCAACGGATGCCGCACTCCAGATGTGCGGCTGACGTTCAGGGGCTTCGTCGAGCACGGTGACCGTTTCGGCGCGCCAGAAGCTCTTGTGGTTGGCCTCGGTGAGGCGGGCGCGCACCCGTTCACCGGGGAGGGTGTCGCTGACGAAAATCACGCGACCCTCGTGGCGGGCGATGAAGATTCCGCCGTGGGCGACGTTCGTGATGTTCAGTTCAAGCTCGTCGCCGACGCTCGCCGAGGATGTCGGCTCAAAGGCCTGGGGCTGGTGACTCGTGTTGCTCATCTAATGATGATCCCACACGCCCTCGCCGGCTGCCCCTTCTGGCCTGCTTGAATAGATGCTCACCCTCTCGTTGATAGGACCGCATGCGCCTCTACCTGGCTTCCACGTCTCCGGCCCGCCTCGCCCTGTTGCGCGCGGCCGGCATCGAACCCGTCCTGATCAACCCCGACGTCGATGAGGCTCGGGTCGTCGCCGAGACCGAGGCTGCGGTGGGCTCGGCTCTGGAGCCGCGAGTACTCGTGGAACTACTGGCGCGCGCGAAAGCGGAAACGGCGGTATCCGCTTCGCTGAAGGAACCGCTCACCGGGCTACTGCTGGGCGGCGATTCCGTGTTCGTGCTGGACGGTGTCATCTACGGCAAACCGCACACCGCGCAGGCCGCGCAAGAACGCTGGGAGCGCCAACGCGGGCGAACGGGAACGCTGTATTCAGGACACTGGCTGATCGAGGTCGCCGACGGCGTGCCTGGCCGGGCGATCGGCGCGGTCGCTGAGGCCGAGGTGACCTTTGCCGACGATCTCGACGACGCCGAACTCGATGCCTATATCGCCACCGGGGAGCCTTTGTTCGTGGCAGGCGCGTTCACCATTGACAGCCTTGGCGCTCCCTTTATAACGAGCATCGTCGGTGATCCGTCGACCGTAGTGGGGCTGTCGCTTCCCACGCTGCGACGGCTGGTGCGCGCTCTGGGGCACGAGTGGCCGACCCTGTGGAATCGCCCCGGAGCGCTGTAATTGTAGGCATCCACAAGAATCTGCCGGGTCTTTTTGTGGGACAGAACCAAAAGGGATGTGACGGCGGGCAATAGGCTAAGTAATTGTGTCACTCATAACGAAGGTCCTCATCGCCAACCGAGGCGAGATCGCCGTTCGGGTCATCCGTGCCGCGAAAGACAGTGGAATTCTCTCTGTCGCCGTCTACGCCGACCAGGATCGCGACTCCCTGCACGCCCGCCTGGCCGATGAGGCGTACGGTCTCGACGGCACCACCAGCGCGGAAACGTACCTGGTCATCGATAAGATTCTCTCGATCGCCAGGCGAAGCGGCGCCGACGCCGTGCACCCCGGCTACGGCTTTCTGGCCGAGAACGCCGACTTCGCCCGCGCTGTGATCGGCGCCGGCCTGACCTGGATCGGGCCGTCGCCCGAAGCCATCGAGCAGCTCGGCGACAAGGTCTCGGCCCGCAAAATTGCCGAAAAGGTCAACGCCCCCATGGCGCCCGGCACGCTCAATCCCTGCAGCGACGCCGCCGAGGTGCTCGCCTTCGTTGACGTGCACGGCCTGCCCGTAGCCATCAAAGCCGCCTTTGGTGGTGGCGGACGTGGCCTCAAGGTGGCCCGCACCCGCGACGAGGTCGCCGAAATGTTTGATTCGGCCACGCGGGAGGCCATCACAGCTTTCGGTCGCGGCGAATGCTTCGTCGAGAAGTACCTCGATTCCCCCCGCCACGTCGAGACCCAGTGCCTCGCTGACATGCACGGCAACGTCGTCGTCGTGTCGACGCGCGACTGCTCACTGCAACGCCGGCACCAGAAGCTCGTCGAAGAAGCGCCAGCCCCGTTTCTCACCGACGCGCAGCGCGACGAAATGTACCGCGCCTCCAAAGCCATCCTCAAGGAAGTCGGCTACCTCGGCGCCGGCACCTGCGAGTTTCTCATCGGCCAGGACGGAACGGTCTCGTTCCTCGAGGTCAACACACGACTGCAGGTTGAACACACGGTCTCCGAAGAGGTCACCGGCATTGACCTGGTGCGTGAGCAGTTTCGCCTTGCCGAGGGTGGCGAGCTCACCTATGGTGACCCCGTCGCATCCGCTCACTCGTTTGAGTTTCGTATCAACGGAGAGGATGCCGGCCGCGGCTTTCTGCCAGCGCCCGGCCCGGTCCACGTGTTCAAACCTGCTGGCGGTCCCGGCGTGCGCGTCGACACCGGCGTGCAGTCTGGTGACGTGATCAGTGGATCATTCGACTCGCTCCTGGCCAAGCTCATTGTGACCGGTGCGACCCGCGAAGAAGCTCTCGAGCGTTCGCGCCGGGCCCTCGACGAGTTCGAAGTGGCCGGACTGCCCACCGTGCTGCCCTTTCACCGCAAGGTTGTGCGTGATCCCGCCTTCGCGCCGACCGACGGCAAACCATTCACCGTCTTCACCCGCTGGATCGAGACCGAGTTCGACAACGACATCGAACCGTGGAGCGGCAGCATGGAAGACGCCGTCGGCCAGCAGAAGCGCCACAGCATCGTTGTTGAGGTAGAGGGGCGGCGCATCGAGGTCACCCTACCCACCCGGCTGTTACCCGGCGGCGCAAGCGCCCGCTCGGTCGGCCCGGCCCCGAAGCGTCGCGGTGGCCTGCACTCCGTCGACACCGCCACCGGAGACGCCGTCAAGGCGCCGATGCAGGCGACCATCATCAAGCTGCTCGTCGCCGAAGGCGACAACGTCGTCAAGGGCGACCTGCTGCTCGTCCTCGAGGCCATGAAGATGGAGCAACCCCTCACCGCCCACCGCGACGGCATCGTGGGCAGCGTCGCCGCTGTCGTCGGCGAAACGGTCTCCTCCGGGTCGGTTCTGCTGACCGTCTCAGACGCCGCCTAGCTTTCGCACCGGCTGCTCGTTTTTCGAGGTGGGCCGTCGAAACCGGGTCATCCGCTCCTCGCTCAAACATTGCGATGGTGCGGGGCCCTGCGCGAAAGGCGTGCGCAGAGCCCCGCAACAACGCAAAACTCACAACCCCGCCTACGAAATCACACGGCCCACTTCGAAAGCTAACCGATGAAATCCAGAGCTAGAGGACGACGTGCATGGCGCGCGCGGCATCCGTTAAGGAGCCGGTAAGCGAGGGATAGACGGGGAAGGTGCGGGCTACCTCGTCGACGGTGAGCCGGTGTTCGACGGCGAGGGCGAGCGGAAAGATGAGTTCGCTGGCCTTGGGCGCCACGATGACGCCGCCGATGACCGTGCCGCTGCCGGTGCGGGCGAACAGCTTCACGAAGCCATCCTTGATTCCCATCATCTTGGCCCGTGGGTTTTGCGAGAGCGGCAGCTTGTAAATCTCGCCCTGGGCGAGTCCGTCTTCGATCTGTTTCTGGGTGTAGCCGACGGTGGCAATTTCGGGCTGGGTGAAGATGTTCGCGGCCACGTTGCGAATCTCGATCGGGTTGACGGTATCCCCCATGGCGTGGAACACCGCGGTGCGGCCCATCATCGACGCAACGGATGCCAGCGGAATCTCGGTCGTGCAGTCGCCGGCCGCGTAGATGTTCGGAATCGAGGTGCGTGCCACCCGGTTGACCTGGATATGTCCGGAGTCGGTAACCTGCACGCCGGCCTGCTCGAGGCCAATGTTGGCGGTGTTTGGAATGGAGCCGACGGCTATAAGGCAGTGGCTGCCCTCGACCGTGCGTCCGTCTTCGAGCACCGCTACGACGCCGGTCTTGGTGCGCTCGACCGAGGAGGCCCTCGACTTGGAGAGCACGATCATGCCGTTGCGCTTGAAGACGTTCTCGATAACGTTGGCAGCGTCAGCGTCTTCACCGGGCAGAACCTGATCCCGGCTGGAGATGAGAGTGACTTTCGCGCCGAGGGCGCGGTAGGCCGAGGCAAACTCGGCGCCGGTGACGCCGGAGCCGACCACGATGAGGTGTTCGGGAATGGCCTTGAGGTTGTAGAGCTGGGTCCAGGTGAGGATGCGCTCACCGTCTGGCAGCGCTGATGACAGCACGCGCGGGCTGGCGCCCACGGAGACGACGAGGGTGTCGGCGTCGATGCGATCGAAGTCGGTGGCGGTCGAGTCGCCGGAGGTGGCGACGATGATGCCGGTGGTGCCATCGAGGCGGCCGTGGCCCTGCACGTAGCGCACACCGGCGCGAATGAGAGTGGCCTTCATGTCTTCGGACTGCTGGCGAGCAAGGGCGAGCAGTCGTTTATTCACGGCGGCCAGGTTGATAGCCACCTCGGGGCGCAGGGGCTTACCGGTTTCACCGCGCACGAAGAACTGCACGCCGAGGTCGGTCGCCTCGCCGATCGAGTTCGAGGCCTCGGCCGTGGCAATGAGGGACTTGGAGGGAACAACATCCGTTATGACGGCGGAACCGCCGACACCGACGCTTTCGATGAGGGTGACATCGGCACCCTGCTGTGCTCCGGCGATGGCCGCTTCGTATCCGCCGGGCCCACCGCCTAATACTGCAATGCGCTGCTTGCGTTCGAACTCATAGGCCATGTACTCCATTCTCTCAAGGCGCGCAGTCCCCGCCAAACCGGTTCATCGCCCGCGCGGCCGCTTGTCGCCCAAAAACAGCTAAATCGAGCCGAATGGCCATCTTGGTGCCCGTTCAGCGCGCCGATGAGCAGAATTCGCTCAGAATCTCCGTGCCCCCGGCGGGGGTTCTAGAGTAGTGAAATGTTCACGAACGAGATCAACCCGTTAGACCTGCCCGAAACAGATCCGTTTGAGGCAGCACGGTCGGCCGCCGCGGAGATCGCCGGCATCACGGGTGTTCCCCGGCACGACATCGCTCTAACGCTCGGCAGCGGCTGGGCCAGGGCCGCCGATCTGATCGGCGAGACCACCCACACCGTGGCCGCCGCCGACATCACCGGGTTCAGCGCCCCCGCCCTCGCCGGCCATGCCGGCACCCTGCGCTCCATTCTGCTTCCCGGTGGCAAGCGCGCGCTCGTGATCGGCGCGCGCACGCACTACTACGAGAGCCACGGCGTACGCCGGGTCGTCCACAGCGTACGCACGGCGGCGGCGACCGGAGCAACGACGATGATCCTGACCAACGGGGCCGGCGGCATCCGTGAATCATGGACGCCGGGCACCCCGGTGCTCATCAGCGACCACATCAACCTCACTGGTGATTCTCCGGTCGAGGGCGCGAACTTCGTCGACTTGACCGACCTGTACTCGACTCGGCTGCGCGACCTTGCGCGCAGCATCGACCCAACGCTCGACGAGGGCGTGTACTGCCAGTTTCGCGGGCCCCATTACGAGACACCCGCAGAAGTACAGATGGCCAAGGTGATCGGCGGCCAGATGGTGGGGATGTCGACCGCGCTCGAGGCCATCGCGGCCCGGCAAGCCGGAATGGAAGTGCTTGGCTTCTCTCTCATCACCAACCTCGCCGCTGGCATTCAGAAGACCCCGCTCAGCCACGGCGAAGTCCTTGAGGCTGGCGCACTGGCCGAACCGGTGATCAGCGCCCTGCTCGCTCGGATCGTGGCCGCGCTGTGACCGGCCCCGACACGGCTCATCCCGATAACAACGACGAGCGGCCGACTGAGCGCACGGGCGGTCGCCATTCCGGCCCACCCGCAAATCCCGCGCCGCAGGTCCCGCCGCCAGCCACCGCGGATGCCACACCGCAGGCCCCGCCGCCAGCCACCCCGGATGCCGCGCCCGCCCCCGACGCAGACACGGCGGACGAGATTCACACTCCGACCCGCGCCCTGCCGATCATGCACACCCCGGGCGACGCCTCCGAACCCACTGTCGCCATTTCGACGATCACGAACACCAGCGACGATGCCGGCTTCGAACCGACCGTTGCCATTTCGACGATCACGTCCGACGGCCCGTCGAGTGACGACGTCGACGATCTCGCGACTGCGCCCGTCGTACACGAGAAACCGGAAACTTCGACGGATCGCACCACGGCCTTGCTGCAGGCAGCTCGGGCCTGGCTGAATCAGGATCCCGACCCGGAAACGCAGGCGCAACTTCGCGTTTTGATCAACGCCGTCGACGACGGCGATACCGCGGCGCTGTCCAATCTGCACTCGCGGTTCGACACCCGGCTCGCATTCGGTACGGCCGGGCTGCGCGGCGAGATCTCCGCAGGGCCGAACCGCATGAACCGCGTGCTGGTCTCGCAGGCTGCGGCGGGCCTTGCGACCTACCTACGCCGGCATGCTGCCGCCGGTGTCACGCCGTCGGTGGTCATCGGCTACGACGGACGCAAGAACTCGCAGGTCTTCGCGACCGACACCGCGGCGATCATGGCGGGAGCCGGGGTGCGCGCCATCCTCTTGCCCCGTCTGCTCCCGACTCCCGTGCTTGCCTTCGCGGTGCGGCACCTGGACGCGAGCTGCGGCGTGATGGTCACTGCCTCGCATAATCCTCCGAACGACAACGGCTACAAGGTGTACCTGGGCGGCGCGAACAATGGCGCGCAGATCGTCTCCCCCGACGACAAGGCCATCTCGACCGAGATTCTGCGCGTTGCCGCCGACGAACACGTTCTGCACCTGCCGCGCGGCAGCTATGAAACCGCTGAGGAAGACGTCGTGCACGCCTACATCGCGGCGACGGCCGGCATCGCCCACACGCCCCGCGCGCAGGTGAACGCGGTGTACACAGCGATGCACGGCGTGGGTTGGGACACCACCCGTCGGGTGTTGGAGAAGGCCGGATTCGACCTGCCGACCCTCGTCGACGCCCAGATCGCGCCGGACGCTGCTTTTCCGACCGTTGCCTTTCCGAATCCGGAAGAACCCGGCGCGCTGGACCTGGCCTACGAGAGCGCCCGCGAGGTAGGCGCTGAGCTCATCATCGCCAACGATCCTGATGCCGACCGCCTCGCCGTGGCCATACCGGACCTGTCCAGTGCGAGTGGGTACCGCCGACTCAGCGGCAACGAGGTCGGCGCGATTCTCGGCTGGCGGGCGGCCGCCATGGCTCCGGCGAGCGATCCCGACGCTCTACCGCCCGTCGAGGCCGGCACCCTGGCCTGCTCGATCGTGTCGTCGCCGGCACTGCATGCGGTTGCGGATGCCTACGGCCTGCGCTTCACAGAAACGCTCACCGGCTTCAAATGGGTGTCCCGAGTGCCCAACCTGGTTTACGGGTTCGAAGAGGCGCTTGGCTATCTGGTCAACCCGGGTACCGTACGCGATAAGGATGGTATCTCGGCCGCAGTGGCGCTGCTCTCGCTGGTGAGCGACCTCAAGTCGGAGGGGACGACCCTCGCCGGCTACCTCGACCTGTTCAGCGAGAAGTTTGGGCACTTCGCCTCCGGGCAGATCTCCGTGCGGGTATCTGAACTCTCGACGATCACCCTGGTCATGACGCGCCTGCGGGAATCCCCGCCCACCCACGTGGGACGCATTCGCGTCGACGAAATCGATGACTTTCGGTGGGGGCTGGGCGAGCTGCCGCCGAGCGATGTGTTGCGCATCCGCTTGACCGACGGATCACGCGTGATGGTGCGCCCGAGCGGTACCGAGCCGAAGCTCAAGGTGTACATCGACACTCGTTGCACGGTCGGCACCCTGGTGGAGCGTCGTTCCGCCGCGCAGGCCGCTCTCGACGAGCTCGACCGGGGCATGCGCGCACTGATTGCCTAGGTTTGTTGGCCGTCCCCTCAGTGCTGCCCGTCCCCTTCGCCGAGTCGTGAGTTTCGTTGGCCGAGCCGTGAGCTTACGGCCATTTTTCGGGATAAAAGCGTCAAGACTCACGGCTCGGCGACTGCGAAGACCGCAAACTCACGGGTCGAGCGGATGCCGCGGCGCGGCTAGCTCTCGTGAGTGGGCGCATCCACTCGCAGAGTTGGCGCTGATCGCGCTGGCGAGGCATCAGGTTGAGTCGCTGACGGGGTTCAGTCGACCACAAGGCCCAACCGCTCGCTTGGGCCCACCCTTCGACCATGGGCCCAGGTTATAAACCGGACCCATGGACGGGGCCCCGTCCCCGCCTGCGGCAGCGGTGGGGCTGGCCATGGCGCGGCTAGCCAAGCAGGGAGACCGCCCGGGCAATGACCAGGGCCAGCAGTACGAAGCCTCCGAACGATTCGAGCGCCATGAGGCCCTTAGCGCGCAGCGAGAGCGGCATCGCATCGGTCGGGCTGAACGCCATGGAGTTGGACAGCGAAAAGTACAGGTAGTCGAAGTACGACGCGACCCAGCCGATGCGCAGCGATGAGCGGGCCGCGACCTCCTCAATGGCGTCGTGGTCTTCGTCTTGCGGAAAGCGAAAGTCGGCCGGGGGAAAGTCCGCGCGGTCGGCGTGCCGCCTTGAGACCGGGCCGCCGCGGTCGAGTTCCCAGTAGACCAGGGCGAACGCGATGACGTTGGTCACCCACACTTGCAGGGCAGCGAGCAGCAGGGTTGAGCCGTCATTTTTACCGCCCGAGGTGAGCTGAATCACGAGCTGCACGAGCGCGACCTCGTTGGCCACGACCAGCAGGAACGCTTGGCCGGTGGCGATAGATCTCGACCAGCGGGTCTCGCGGTGCAACCGGTGCGGGTTCAGAGCGATGAGTGGGATCAGCATGGCGAGTCCGACGGCGACGACCGTGTAGCGCAGGCCGGGCAGAAACGTACTCGGCAGCGTGGCGTACAGCGCGAGCGCAATGAGCAGCCCGAGTACGGCCGGCCAGCGATGTTCAGCCCTCGCGCCCTGCTTCACGCTGTCGCTCATGTCGCTGAGCATAGGCCCGTTGTGCTCGGGTCGGCGCCGCGCAGGTAGGTGACCACTCGTACTTCGGAAGGTGTGGCATCCGTTTGGCGGGCCCACCTTAGGAACGTGGGCCCAGTTTATAAGCTGGGCCCACGTTCCTAAGGTGGGCCCAGACCGCGGGCGGGGTCGAAACCCCGGCCGCGGACGGGCTAGGAACCCAGCGCGATGTCGAGCTTGACTACCAGTTCGTCGACATCGAAGTAGTTGTTGATGACGATGACGTCGGCGTTGGTTTTACCGATCGCGTTGACGAGCTCAGACGACGTCAGAATGACCTGGGCGTCGGCCGCGGCGGCGCGCACGCCGGCGACATCCGTAGCCTGCACACTCGCATCGATGTCGAGGCGTTGGAGCGCGCGCTCGGCATTGACTTTGAGAATGGCCGAGGTGCCCAGGCCGATACCGCACATCACGACGATCTTCATGAGTCAGTCCTTTCGAACACGCTCCGCACGAACTCGGCGGTGGTCGCGCCGGCGAGGGCCGAAATCACCGTCGGATCGTTGAACACGTTAGCGAGTTCGGCGACAAAGTGCAGGTGGTCGTCGGCACCGGTAACGGCCAGTCCGACGATCACGCTGACCGGGTCGTTGTGAGGGTGCCCGAAGGTGACCGGCTCGGCGAGGGTGACGACGCAGAGTCCGTCGGTGAGAACATCCGCTCCCGGGCGGGCATGCGCGAGCGCCAAGCCGGGCGCGATCACGATGTAGGCGCCGAATTCGCGAATCACCTCGATCATGCGCTCGGTATAAGCGGATGTGGCGGCGCCGGAACGCACGAGGGCGTCCCCGGCCGCCGTGATGGCGGCCGGCCAGTCGTCGGCGTGCGCGCCGATCGTGATGGCGTCGAGCGGGAGGTGCGGCAGTGGCATGATTTCTTTCGGTTCTGCGGGGTGGTGCTTGGTGCGCTGGCGCTCTGGGCCGGCCGACGTCAGGCGTCGCCGAAGCCGGCTTCGATGGCCTCAACCAGCTCTTCGCGGTCTTCGAGCGGCAGGAACGCCGCGTGGGCTGCGTTGAGCTGGAAGATCTCCAGGTCGTCGAGGTCGTAGCCGAAGGCGTCGGAGAGCAGGGCGAGCTCCTGGCTCAGGGTGGTGTCGCTCATCAGGCGGTTGTCGGTGTTGACGGTGACCTTGAAGCCAAGCTGATAGAGCAGGTCGAACGGGTGGTCGAAGAGTTCCTCACCCCAGGCGGCGACCGCTCCGGTCTGCAGGTTCGACGAGGGGCTCAGTTCGAGCGTGATCTCGCGGTCGCGCACCCACTGGGCCACTGGGCCGAGGGTGACGAAGGTGTTGTCGTCGTCCTGGCGTTCGATGGTGACGTCTTCGGCGAGTCGCACGCCGTGGCCGAGGCGCAACGCTCGGCCATCGAACAGTGCGCCGCGAATGCTGTCGAGGCCGTCGGCCTCGCCTGCGTGCACGGTGACCGGCATGAATTCGCGAGCCAGCAAATCGAAGGCTGCGCGGTGGTTGCCGGCCGGGAAGCCGGATTCCGCGCCGGCGATGTCGAAGCCGACAACGCCGTCGAAGCGATAGCGCACGGCGAGTTCGGCGATTTCGAGGCCGCGGTTTGCGTGGCGCATGGCAGTGATGAGCTGGCCGATGCGGATACTGCGGCCCGACTCTTCGACGTTCTCAATGCCGGCTTCGATGCCGTCCTGCACGGCTTCGACGACCTCGTTGAGGGTGAGGCCGCGGGCCAGGTGCTGCTCGGGAGCCCAGCGAATCTCACCATAGATGACGCCGTCGTCGGCGAGATCCTCGACAAATTCGCGGGCGACCCGACTGAGGCCCTCGCGGGTCTGCATGACAGCGGTCGTAACGTCGAAGGTTTTGAGATATTCCACGAGCGAACCCGCATTGGACTGGTCGGAGAACCATTCGCCGAGCGCGTCGGCATCCGTTGTGGGAAGCACGAATCCGATCGAGTCGGCCAGTTCGATGATGGACTGCGGGCGCAGGCCGCCGTCGAGGTGGTCGTGCAGCGAAACCTTGGGCAGGGTGTTGATGCTCGTGCCGCCGCCGGGCATGAGGAATTCCTCGATCACAGTCATACGAACAAGCTCCTCGATACGGGGGCGGCTGTGAACTACAACCGCGCGCCCAGCTTATCGGAGCGGCTCTGGGCGGACCATGAGAAATGCGGCCAGCGGATGCCGCCCCTCCGTCAAGCCCTGCGGCCAGGGCCGGGCCCACCTTATGGCCGCGGGCCCAGTTTGTAGGCTGGGCCCACGGTCACAAGGTGGGCCCGGGCCCCGTAAGCACGAGTGGCACGCGTGCATCTACCCTGAACTGTGCCCACCAAAATCATTCTCGACTGCGATCCCGGCCACGACGACGCGATCGCGCTGTTGCTCGCCCATGGCAACCCGAACATCGACCTTGTCGCCGTGACCACCGTGGTGGGCAACCAGACCCTCGCCAAAGTCACCCGCAATGCCCTCTCCGTCGCCCGGGTGGCCGGCATCACCGGGGTTCCGTTCGCAGCAGGATGCCCGCGACCGCTGGTGCGGCAGATCGAGACGGCGCCGTCGATCCACGGCGAGTCGGGCCTCGACGGCCCGGTGCTGCCCGAACCGACGCTCCAGCTCGATGGTCGGCACGCGGTCGACCTCATCATCGACACGATCATGGCGCACGAGCCGGGTGAGATCACGCTCGTGCCGACCGGCGCCCTGACCAATATCGCCCTCGCCGTCCGCAAGGAGCCGCGCATCGTCGAGCGGGTCAGGCAGGTCGTGCTGATGGGCGGCGGCTACCACGTGGGCAACTGGTCAGCCACGGCGGAGTTCAACATCGTCATCGATCCCGAAGCCGCCCATATCGTCTTCAACGAGAAGTGGCCCCTGACCATGATCGGCCTGGATCTGACCCACCAGGCCCTCGCCACCCCCGACATCGCCCGGCGCATCGCGGCCGTCGGCACCGCCCCCGCCCGGTTCGTCGGCGAGCTGCTCACGTTCTTCGCCGAGACCTACAGGGATGCCCAGGGTTTCGACTATCCGCCGGTGCACGACCCGTGCGCGGTTGCCTACGTCATCGATCCGAGCGTGATCACCGTGCGCAAGGCTCCCCTCGATGTGGAGCTGGCCGGCACCCTCACCCTCGGCATGACCGTCGCCGACTTTCGCGCGCCGGCCCCGGCGGACTGCAGTACGCAGGTGGCCGTCGACCTCGACCACGAGAAGTTCTGGGCGCTCATCGTCGATGCCCTCGAGCGCATCGGTGACCCGCCGCAGCACTAGGCCGCCTGACCGCGCAGCCGTGAATCCGCCGCAGGCCCCCGACCGTCGCGTGACTTCCACCCTTCAAACGGGGTTGGATGGAGCTCTACGACAAACGGGAGACCCATGACCACGCGCGCCAAACACCTCCCCGACATCCAGATTCCCGACCTGCACGGCAAACTTGCCGTCGTCACCGGCGCCAACAGCGGCCTCGGATTCGGCCTCACCGGCCGCCTCGCCCGCGCGGGCGCCGAGGTCATCCTTGCCGTGCGCAATGAGGACAAGGGTGCCGCAGCCGTGAGACGCATTCGTGAGCAGACCCCGGAGGCGAGCGCCAACATCCGTCATCTCGATCTGGCCTCGCTGTCGAGCATCGCTGGATTCGGTGAGGAGCTCACGAAGGAAGGGCGCCCGATCGATATTCTGCTCAACAACGCTGGCCTCATGATGCCGCCGGTGCGCGACGAGACCGAAGACGGCTTCGAGCTGCAATTCGGCACCAACCACCTCGGCCATTTCGCGCTCACCGCCCACCTGCTGCCGCTGCTGCGCGCCGCCACAACGAGCCGGGTCGTGAGCCTCTCAAGCCTGATCGCCCGCACCGGACGCCTCGATTTCGACGACCTGCAGGGCTTGCGCTACCGGCCGCACCGCGCTTACGCGCTCTCCAAGCTCGCCACGCTCATGTTCGCGCGCGAACTCAACCGGCGCAGCGTCGTCGGCGGCTGGGGCCTGCGCAGCATCGCCGCTCACCCGGGCGCAACCGTCACCAACCTGCAGATCACCGGCCCCACCCACAAGGGAGCTTCGGCCCGGGTCTTCCTCGCCGTCAACGAGGCCAGCCACCACATCGGCTGGATCTGGCAGCAGATCGACCAGGGCATCCTGCCAGCGCTCTACGCGGCGACGAGCCCGGCAGCGGCTGGCGGCGGCTACTACGGCCCCGGTGGATTCGGCGAACTCACCGGCGCCCCCGCTCCCGCCAGGCTGCCCCCGCGCTCGCTCGACGAAGCCGATGCCCGCCGTCTCTGGTCGCTGTCCGAGGAACTCACCGGCGCCACCTTCCCGGCCGTGTAGTTCAGCTGTCGATGACTTTTACGAGCACCCGGGCCAGGCGCTTCCGAATAATGTGGTCGTTGGCCTCGACGCGGTGCATGGTGACGTGCCGCATCCGCTCGATAACGGTCATGCTGCCGTGCGCGATGAACGCGTCAAACGCTCCGTAGATCACGTCGACCGGCACCGTGAGGCTCGCGATGTCGTTCACCACTGTCTGCGATTCGATACAGTGCTCCATCGATTTGATGAAGGGTGTCCAGGTCTTCTCGGTGAGTTCGAAGATGCCCTTGGGCAGCAGGTGCGACATGATCGCGGCGTTGGCCAGCGTGAATTCCTTGTTGGCGCGCAGAAAATCATAGGCGCGCAGGTAAGCACTGACCCGGGCCTTGACCCGCGGATCGCCGATGTCACGCGGCGAGACGTAGACCGGCGGCCCCACGAGCACCATGCGCGACACCGAGCCGCGACCGGTTAGACGCCGCCGGAATGTCGCGACAAGGCCGTGTCGCTCCATCGCCGCGTAGCGCGTGCTGATCAGGCTGCCGAGCGAGTGGCCGACGAGCACGAACGGCTCGCGTAGCTTCAACGAGCGGATGGTCGCGGCCAGGGCCCCGACGTGATCCTCCAGCCGGTACTGACACCCCTCCGGTGCGGGGGATTGCCCGAACCCCAGGATGTCGACGGCGATCACCCGGTGATTTGGGGTTAACAGCGGGATCACCTCGTAGAACGTGACCGAGGATGACGCGATGCCGTGCACGAGGATCACGACCGGGCCGGTCCCGGCATCCGTTGCCACGTGCAACAGCGGCGGGCGACGCCGACGCGTCCTGCGCATCCGCTTCGCCCACCAAGTCATGCGCTAATTATCGTTGCGCAGGGTGGCCTTGAAGTCGTTCTTGGCCGCGGTGGCATTGCGCTCGGCTTCGGCGTGCCTGACCTCACCCTCAGCCTTCTTCACCTTGGCGTCGGCCTTCGCCTCGTCAGCCTTGTCTTCAATGCGGTCCTTGGCGTCATCCACCGCGCGACCGATCTTCTTGCCCGTGGCGTCGAGTGCATCCTTGGCGTCGTCTACGAATCCCATGTCGTCCTCCTGGTCGTTACGAGTCGAGCTGTTCCGCCGACCCCATGACCTTACTTCGGGGAGGTAGGTATCGAGTCCCAATTGTAATCCGACTCCCAGACTGCCTCCAGCGTGTGACGCCGACACGCTCATACAGTGAAGCATGAGACGAACCTGGGGTGTGATCGCGGTGCTCATGACGGCCGCGTTGTTGGCGGGGTGCACTGCGAACAGCGGTTCTGTGAGCACCGATTCGTCCGGCAGCGTGTCGGGCGGGGTCGTCCCGGCCGAGGACGCCCGCGACATCACCGGAACCACGAGCGATCTGAACACCGCCAATCGCGACGTCATCACCACCGGGTCTCTCTCGATCACCGCGACCGACCCGGTCAAAGCGAGCGAATCGGCCGTAACCATCACCGAACAGGCCGGCGGCCGGGTCGACAGCCGCAGCGAAAACCCGGCGACCGATATCCAGCCGGCGAGCGCGAACCTGACCCTGCGCATCCCGTCCGACGAACTCGACCGCACGCTGGCCGAGCTGAAGAAGCTCGGCCGGCTCAACTTCGTCTCACTCACCGCAAAGGACGTCACCCAGCAGAGCCAGGACCTCGACGCCCGTATCACCGCCCTGACCACCTCGGTCGACCGGCTCCTCGCGCTGATGGCCTCCGCCACCACCACGGCAGACCTGATCAGCATCGAAAGCGCCCTGTCGAGCCGGCAGGGTGAGCTGGAAAGCCTGCAGTCCCAGCGAGACTTCCTCGCTGACCAGATCGACTACTCGACCGTGCAACTGGAGCTGGTTGCGGAGGGCACCGTCGCCGAGGGCGGGCCCGATACTTTTTGGACCGGCATCATCGCCGGTTGGACTGCCCTCGTCACAGCCCTCGGCGGCCTGTTAATCGGCCTTGGAGTGGCCCTGCCGTGGCTCATCGTGCTGGCAGTTTTCGGAGCAATTGTGTTGCTTATCGTGCGGTTGTTCGCACGCCGGCGCAAGCCTGCATAGGCTTGTCTATGTGACCGAGTTTCTCCCTGCTCTAGCCCTGCCCGAAACGCCTCCGGCAGTGCCCGTTTCTATACCCACAAGCGACCCAAATGAGCCGCTGCTCTCTGACCAAATCTTGGCCGGCATCCGTTCGCGGGCTGCCGGTTATGACCAGGCCAACACGTTCTTTACCGACGACCTCGAGGACCTCGTCGCCGCCGACTATCTGCGTGCCCTCGTGCCAACCCGGTTCGGCGGACTCGGCCGCACCCTGGCGCAGACCGCGCGCGAGCAGACCCGGCTCGCCGCACACGCCCCGGCCACCGCTCTCGGGGTGAACATGCACCTGATCTGGACGGGAGTAGCTGCCAGCCTCTACGCCCAGGGCGATCACTCGCTCGATTTTCTGCTCGAGGAGGCCGGCCGCGGCGAAATCTTCGCCTTCGGCGTGAGCGAACCCGGCAACGACCTCGTTCTGTTCGGCTCGACAACGGATGCCCTCCCCCAGGCAGATGGCGGCTACCGGTTCACCGGCACCAAGGTTTTCACCTCACTCTCCCCGGTCTGGACCCGGCTCGGCACCCTGGGCCTCGATTCTTCAGCCCCGGACGACCCTCGGATCGTCTGGGCGTTTATCGATCGAGCGGATGCCGGCATCCACTCAAAAGACGACTGGAATACCCTCGGCATGCGCGCCAGCCAAAGCCAGAGCACTGTGCTGGAGGGTGCCCTGGCACGCCCCGACCGGGTCGTGCGCAAGCTGCCGGTCGGCCCGAACGGCGACCCGCTCGTCGCCGGCATTTTCGCTAACTTTGAGATTCTGCTCAGTGCGGTGTACACCGGTATCGGCCAGCGCGCGCTTGAACTCGCAGTTGCTGGCGCGCAGCGACGTACATCGCGGAGGAACGACGGGCGCACTCACGCGCAGGATCCGGTGGCACGCTGGCGGGTGGGCGACCTCGTCATTGCGATGGACGGCATCTACCCGCAGATCGACGCCCTCGCGCGCGCGGTCGACGAGCAAACCTGGGAGGTCGGTCCGGCTTGGTTCGCCCAGCTGTCCGGGCTCAAGTATCGGGCCACCCAAAACGCCAAGTTTGTCGTCGATACCGCCGTGCAGGTCGCGGGCGGCTCCGCCTTCAACGCAAGCTCCGAACTCGCGCGGCTCTACCGCGACGTGCTCGCGGGCTTCTTCCACCCCTCCGACGCGGACTCCGCGCACGCGACCGCCGCAGCATCCGCCCTCGGCCCAATCGATGTGCGCACCTCATGAGTTTTAGCAAAACCACCGCCATCTCGCTCGACCACGCCGGCTACACCCGGGCAGTGCTCGACCTCACCATGCGTCTGGCCGAGGTCATCTTCACCGCCGGTGCCGGTGCCGAAGATGCGACCGCCGCCATGATCGCGCTCACCCGGGCCTACGGGCTCAAGGGTACTGACGCCAATATCACGCACACGACCATCACGCTCACGCAGGAAGATGCGTTGACGCACGAGTCGATCATTCGCAGCCGCAACGTGAAGTACCGCACACTCGACTACTCCAAGCTCACCGCGACGTCGGAACTGATCGCGGACATCATCGAAAAGCCGATCGAACTGGCCGAGGCGCGGAAGATTCTCGCGACCATCGTCAGCTCCAAGCCGCAGGTGCCCAAGCAGTGGCGGCGCATCGGCTGGAGCCTGGTCGGCGCGGGCGCCGCCGTGCTCATCGGCGCCGGACCCACCGTGATCATCGCCGCGTTCGTGGCCACCTGGATCATCGACTGGATCACCTCGGTGCTGGACCACCGCCAGGTTCCGCTGTTCTATCAGACCGTCGTCGGCGGCGCGATCGGCCCGATCGTCGCCGCGATCGTCGGGCTCATCGACCCCACAGCGAACCCCTCGCTCGTGGTCGTCGCGACCATCATCATGCTCCTCGCCGGAGTGACCACGTTCGGCGCCGTGCATGACACACTGTCGGGGTTCTACCTCACCGGCACCGCCCGAATGGTGGAGGCCCTGCTCATCACGGCCGGTCTGGTCACCGGGGTGTCCGGCTCCGCGCTCTTCCTGGCCCGGTTCGGGCTGCTGCTCGAAATCGATTCGAACCCGATCGTGACGCTCGGCGTTCTGCCGGTGCTGCTCGTGGCAGCGATCGTGATCGTGATCGGCTTTGCGCTGGCCGTGCAGGTGCCGTGGCGCGCGGTCTGGGTGGTCTGCGTGCTCGGTGCCCTCGCCGAATTTCTGTTCGTCGCCGCCCTGGCCGCGGGATTCGGAATGGTCTGGGCCTCGGCGGCGAGCGCTCTCGGCGTCGGGCTGCTGGCCGCCGTCACCGCCCGCATCGTGCGCACCCCGCCGCTGGTCATCATGGTGACGGCTCTGGTGCCGCTGGTGCCTGGACTCACCCTGTTTCGCGGGCTGCTCATGCTGTCAGAAGGCGACATCAACGGGCTGCTTTCCCTGCTCACTGCCGCAGGTATCGCCATGGCCCTGGCGGCCGGCGCCCTACTGTCGCAGTACATCGTGCAAATCGTGTGGGGCCCGGCTCGCCGGCTGCAGCGCCGCTTCGTCGGGCCGCTCATGGCCCTGCCGGTGCGGCTCGGCCGGGACTCCACCAAGCGCATCTAGCGCGCTGCGGCATCCGCTTTCAGAGCGGATGCCGCGACGCCACCGATCAGTTGGGAACGTCGGCCTCGCCGTCGGCTTCGGCGACGTCTTCCTCGACGAAGCGGTACGGGATGGGCTCATCGGTCTCATGCCCGCGCTTGTAGGTGCGCGTGATCGTTTCGGTATCTTCAACCGCCTCGAGCACGATCACGTCCTGGTATTCACCGTCGATGTATTCCAGCTCCACCTCGGTTCCGGCGGCGATCGGGTTGGGTCCAAAGAGTACTGCCCGGTAGGTGGCGCTATGGCTCATGACGGTGACCTTTCAACGAGATAAGGGTTTCAGTAGAGCGTCAGCATACGACACACCGGCAGTGGGTGCACAGGTCTCCTGCCCAGTCGACCGGTTCGAACGCGACGGTCGGCGGCCAGAGATGACGTTTGCGGCAAATCCGCGTATTCTCAAGTTGACGGGGCCCCACGGCTCGGCGCGAAGGAGTACACAATGGCTGATAAATCACCGAAAAAGGATGCAACCAAGAAGGTTGCCGACAAGTCCCTCAAGGAAAAGAGGGCCGACAAGAAGGCGAAGTCTGAAGAGACCGCTTCTCGGGCCCGCAAGAGCTAGGTTCCAACCAGCGTACGGGGTGCCGCCACGATCGTGGCGGCACCCTCTTTCTTTGCCATCAGCATCCGCTCAAGAAGGAACAGTCATGACCCTGCCGACCGAAGACACCCGCGTACTGTACCCGAGCGGCGCCGTCGACACGCAGGCGACCGTGGTGCATTCCGAGCCGCTGGGCGACGGACGATTTGCCGTGCTGCTCGACGCGACCTGCGTGCATCCGGTCGATGCGGGCTGGCCCGACCAGGGTCCCGATCTGGCCCTGCTGCACCATGGCGCGGCTTTCTGGCCGGTCGACGACTGCATCGTGGGAGCCACCGACGGATCGGCACTCTACATCGGCGCCGACATTCCGGTGGCTAAGGGAACGCCTGGCTGGGCCTTCGTCGTGGTGCACGTGGTCGACGCGGCCGGATTGAACGCCGGCGACACCGTCACCGTTGAGGTCGACGAGGGCCTGCGCGATTCCACGAGCGCCGGGCACACCAGCTGCCACCTGGCCTCCCTCGCCCTCAACGCCGCCCTCGCTGACCGCTGGAAGAAGGAAGTGCGCCCCGATGCCCTCGGCACCCCCGACTTCGACGGGCTCGCCATCGACGAATCCCTCATCGGTCAGAACGCTTCCGTCGACACGTACCGGCTCGGCAAGTCGCTGCGCAAGAAGGGATTCACGGTCGACGGCCTCAACGAAGCGCTTGCCTCGATCGAAGCGACGGTCAACGCGACCCTCGCCGGGTGGATCAAGACGGATGCCGCGGTACGCATCGACCGCGACGGCGATCTGTTGACCGATCGCCGCTATTGGGTCTGCGAACTGCCCGGCGCGAGCGTGCGCATCCCGTGCGGCGGGACCCACGTCACCTCGCTCGGCACGCTCGGTGAAGTGACCGTGACGCTCACCCTGCACGATTTGGCTGGCACCGACGTGCTCACCATGAACACCTCTGCCACGCGCTAGCTTCGCGCATTGGGGGCAATCTGCGGGGCTATTCGCGCCTCAGAAGCAGCACTATGCACGGTGTTAGGGCGAGAGATTGCGCAATTCCTCTCATTGGCGCACAATTCAGGGGTACCAGGTCAGAGAGGACCCGCCATGAGCACCGTCATTGACAGCCCGGAAATCGGCAGCACCGCAGCGGATGCGGCCACCCCCGAGTTCTTCACCGGTTCCACGACCGACTTCTTCTCTTACGAAGACCTGCTCACACCCGAGGAGCGCCAGCTCGTGGCCCAGGCCCGCGCGGTGTTCGAACGCGACGTGCGCCCGGTCGTCGCGGAGCACTGGAACAACGCGACCTTCCCGTTCGAAATCGTCCCCGCGCTAACGGCCTTGAACCTGGTTGAACTCTGCGCGCGCGGCAACAATTTTCTGCTGCACGGGTTCATGACCCTTGAACTTTCACGAGTGGATGCCTCGATTTCCACGTTCGTCGGGGTGCACAGCGGCTTGTTCGCAGCGGCCATCGCCCAGTTAGGCACCGATGACCAGCGCGAACGGTACCTGGACGACGCCATCTCCCTGCGCAAGATCGGTGCATTCGCGCTCACCGAACCGGAGCACGGCTCCGACGTCTCCCGCAATATGGAAACGACCGCGACCCGCTCCGGCGACTCGTGGACGCTGAACGGCGTCAAACGCTGGATCGGCAGCGGAACCTTCGCCTCCAACGTTCTGGTCTGGGCGCGGGACACCGCCGACGACCAGATCAAGGGTTTCATCGTCAGCGCGGCCCTGGACGGGTTCACGGCCGAAAAGATCGAGAACAAGATCGCGTTGCGCATCGTGCAGAACGCCACCATCACCCTGGAGAACGTCGTGGTCGCTGAACGTGACCGCCTGCCCGGAGCCACCAGCTTTCGCGACACCAACCGACTGCTCACCAATTCCCGAGTCTGGGTCGGCTGGCAGACCGTGGGGCTGCAGTTCGCTGCCTACGACTGTGCTTTACGCTATGCCCTCGACCGCCAGCAGTTCGGCAAGCCGATCGCTTCGTTCCAGCTGGTGCAGGAAAAGCTCGTGCGCATGCTGGAAAACGCGACGACCTCCCTCGGCACGATGGTGCGCATCGCCCAGCTGCAACAGACTGGCACGCTGCGGCCCGAGCACGCGGCCATGGCCAAGGCCTCCGCCAGCACCCGCATGCGGGAATCCGTGGCGCTTGGTCGCTCGGTGCTCGGCGGCAACGGTATCTCCACCTCCTGGGGCATGGCCCGCATCTTCGCCGACGCCGAGGCGCTCTACACCTACGAGGGTAGCTACGAAATCAATACTCTCGTCGTCGGCCGCGCCATCACGGGCATCTCCGCGTTCCAGTAGCGTTGGTCGTCCGCCATCCGCTCACCAAGCCGTGAGTTTTCAGTCGTTGCCTTCACCGAGCCGTGACTTTCGCCCCATTTTCGGGCTAATACTTACGGGTCGGCAAGTGAAACTCACGGGTCGGCGAGCGATGCATAGCGCTTTGCACCGTCTCGGGTTGCCTGTGGATAACACATATGCGCGAGGGCGATTGCCGTCATGATCGCTGCATGCCCAGCACGCCTGCACGCGCAGCCCTGTCGTTTCGTCGATTGCGGACGAACCAAGAGCATCCGGCGTCCAGTCTCGAGCTGGCCAGGGCTTATTCCAAACGGATGCCGTCCACCCACGTCTTCAGTCACGCGACGGCGGCCATGATTCATGGGATCTGGTTACCTCGTCGTCTGGAATCGGATCGTCGGTTGCACATCTCGGTGCCAGCGGGCACGAGGGCACCACAGATGGTGGGCATCATCGGACATGAGGGTGTGGCCGGCGGTATCACGCGGGTGCATGGCTTTCCCGTGACCAGCCTCTTGCAGACCTGGATCGACCTCGGCCCGATACTGACACGGGTTGAACTCGTTGCCGTGGCGGACTTTCTGTGCAGCGGCCGCAACCCCTGGCACACGCCCGACGAACTTCGCGCCGTCGCGGCGCGCCTGATCGGGCGACGCGGATGCCGCGCCCTGCGCGAAGCTGCGGGTCTCACGCGGGTGGCGGTCGACTCGCCGCAGGAGACCAAGACACGTCTGTTCCTCGTGGATGCTGGGATGCCAGAACCGGTGGTCAACTTCGAGATCCGTGATTCAACCGGCGTCTTCGTAGCCCGGGTCGACCTGGCCTGGCCGCGTCTTCGAGTCTGCCTCGAGTACGAGGGCGATGGGCACCGCAGCGATCCGCGTCAGTTCCGCGTGGATATCACCCGCCGCGAACGCGTCGAAGACCAGGGCTGGCGCATGGTGCGCATCACCGACGACGACTTGAAAGACGGTGGCCGCGAACTTCTGCGTCGAGTGCGGGCAGCCCTGACCGAACGCGGTGCGCGCTGGTAGCCCGCGCGGCCGCATCCGCTCGCCGAGCCGTGAGTTTCGGCCCCCGTCGTTCACCGAGCCGTGAGTCTCAAGCCATTTCTAGCGATTTTCGGGCCGAAACTCACGGCTCGGCGGGTGAAACTCACGGGTCGGCGAAGGCGGGGTTCGGACGGCAGCGGGGTGCCAGCGAAACGGATGCTTTTACGCGCGCTCGAAGATCGCCGCGAGCCCCTGCCCGCCGCCGATGCACATGGTTTCGAGCAGGTAGCGACCTTCGGTGCGCTGCAGGTGCCGGCTCGCGGTAGCGAGGATGCGGGCGCCGGTCGCGCCGACCGGATGGCCAAGGGAAATGCCGGAGCCGTTGACGTTGGTGCGGGCCCAATCTTGCGGGGTGAAGTTCCACTCCCGGCTGACGGCGAGTACCTGCGCGGCGAAGGCCTCGTTGAGCTCGATCAGGTCCATATCAGCGAGGGTAAGCCCGGCGCGTTCGAGCGCGAGCTTCGTCGCCGGTACCGGGCCGAGGCCCATGCGGGAGGGCTCGACGCCCGCCCGCGCCCAGGAGACGAGGCGCACAATTGGGGTCAGGCCGAGCTCGGCCGCGCGCTCCGGGGTGGTCACGATGCAGGCGGCGGCCGCGTCGTTCTGGCCGCTGGCGTTGCCGGCGGTGACGGTGGCGGCGGCATCCGCTTTGCCCATGATCGGGGTGAGGCCGGCCAACGCCTCGAGCGTGGTTTCGCGCGGGGTCTCGTCGACCGAGACGACGACGGGACCCTTGCGGCCGGGCACGGTAACCGGCACGATTTCCTCGAGGAAACGGCCGTCGGCGACGGCAGCGAGGGCACGGCGCTGGGACCGGGCGGCGAGCTCGTCTTGTTCGACCCGATCGAGGGAGTAGTCACGGCGCAGGTTCTCAGCGGTTTCGAGCATTCCGCCAGGCACCGGATAACGGCGGCCGCCAGCAGTTTCGCGGCCACGGCCGAGGGCGTCGCGCAGCAGCACGCCAGCGGTTCCGGCCAGGCCCCAGCGGGAATCGACCGTGTACAGCGGGGCCTGGCTCATGACATCCACGCCGCCGGCGAGAGCCAAGTCGCTCACGCCGGTCTGCACCTGCATCGCCGCATCGAGGATGGCCTGCAGTCCACTGCCGCAGCGGCGGTCGACCTGCACCCCGCCGACGGTGACGGGGAGCCCCGCGTTGAGGGCGGCGACGCGAGCGACCGGCGCTGCCTCGGCCGAAGGGTAGGCCTGCCCGAAGATGACGTCGTCGACGAGGGCGCCGTCGAGCCCTGTGCGTTCGATCAGCGCGGCGATAACCGCCGCGGCAAGGTCGGCCGGCGCGACGGTTTTGAACGCGCCACCGAACCGACCGATCGGCGTGCGGAGCGGTTCGCAGATGACGACCTGGCGCAGCGCGGTCATTCGTTTGCCCCGACCAGCGTCGTGATGGTGGTCGGCGGCGAAGGAACGAGCAGCGTCGCTTCGGTGGCGGCCTGCACTTCGTCGACGGTTATGCCGGGCGCGACCTCGCGCAGCACGAGCCCGTCGGGAGTGACATCGATCACGGCAAGATCGGTGATGATACGGGTGACGACGGCCTTGCCGGTGAGCGGCAGATCGCAGACCTTCTTGATCTTGAAGTCGCCGGCCTTGGTAACGTGTTCCATCACGACGATAACGGTGTCGGCGCCGTGCACCAGGTCCATCGCGCCGCCCATACCCTTGATCATCTTTCCGGGCACCGCCCAGTTGGCGATGTCGCCGACGACACTGACCTGCATGGCACCGAGCACGGCAACGTCGATGAGGCCGCCGCGGATCATGCCAAAGCTCTGCGCCGAATCGAAGTACGCGGCGCCCGGATTAACGGTGACGGTCTCCTTGCCGGCGTTGATCAACTTGGGGTCGGCTTCGCCCTCCCAAGGGTAGGGTCCAACGCCGAGCACCCCGTTCTCGGAGTGCAGCACGACATGCACTCCCTCGGGCAGGAAATTCGGAATGAGCGTCGGCAGACCGATTCCCAAATTGACATACGAGTCGGGCGAGAGCTCCTGCGCGGCGCGGGCCGCCATTTCGTTACGGGTGAGGGCCATCAGTTCGCTCCTACTTCTGTTGCCGGCCGCGGCCGCGTCGTGGTCTTCTCGATCGGCAGGTCGGCGGCGTCCACCGCGCCGAGCTGCACGATGCGGTTCACATAGATGCCGGCGAGGTGCACCTGATCGGGGTCGATCTGCCCGGGTTCGACCAGCTCGTCGACCTCGGCGATAGTGATTCGGCCGGCCATGCCGGCCACCGGGTTGAAGTTGCGGGCGGATTTTTCAAACACGAGGTTGCCGTGCCGGTCGCCCCTGACGGCGCGCACGAGGGCGTAATCGGTGACGATGGCCTCTTCGAGCACGTATTCTTTCTCGCTGCCGAGCGAGGAGAACCGGCGGGTTTCTTTCGGCGGGGATGACACCGTCACCTCGCCGCCCGGGCCGTAGCGCCAGGGCAGTCCGCCGTCGGCGACCATGGTGCCGACGCCACTAGCGGTGAAGAACGCCGGAATTCCGGTGCCGCCAGCCCGCAGCCGCTCCGCTAGGGTACCTTGCGGGGTGAGCTCGACCTCGAGTTCCCCGCCGAGGTAGCGGCGCGCGAAGTCCTTGTTCTCGCCGATGTAGGAGGCGATGACGCGGCTGATTCGCCCTTCGCGGAGCAGCTCGCCGAGCCCCCAGCCGTCGACGCCGCAATTGTTCGACGCAACCTGCAGGTTGGTGCTGCCAAGAGCGAGCAGGGCGCGAATGAGTACGATCGGCACGCCGACCAGTCCGAACCCGCCGACGGCGAGCGAGGCTCCGTCGGGGATATCGGCGACGGCGGCCGCGGCTGAGGGGTAGGTCTTGTCCATGGTGTTTGTCCTCTAACTCGGCCGAATGGCGGTGTCGTGGAAAGTTTCAGAAGCCGCATCGAGCCCGGAGAAGACTTCGCGGGCTACGGCGAACGCGGCATTGGCGGCCGGAACGCCCGCGTAGATGGCGGTATGCAGTATGGCTTCGCTGATCTCGGCCCGGCTCAGGCCGTTGGTCAGGGCGGCTCGCACGTGCATGGCGAGTTCGCCCTCGTGCCCGCCGGTGACGAGCGCGGCGATGGTGAGAAAACTGCGAGTGCGCCGGTCAAGGCCCGGTCGCGTCCAGATCTCACCCCAGGCGTAGCGGGTGATGAAATCTTGAAAGACAGCGGTTTCGGGGGTGATCGCGGCGGACGCCGCGTCAACGTGCTTATCGCCGAGGACCGCCCGGCGCACGAGCATGCCGTCGGCATAAGCGGATGCCGCGGTGCGGTCAGCCGAAAGCGCCGCCGGAGCCGCGGTCACGGCGGCCGCCGCCGCACCGGACCTGCCCGTTCCAGCGCCGGCCGAGGCGCCGGCCACCCACTCGCCCAGCAGCGTGCCGACCTCGGCCGGGCGTTCGAGCGACGGCAAGTGCGCGGCACCGGCGATCACTGTCGCAAAAGCTCCGGGGATGCGCGCCGCGAGCTCCTGCAGCTGCGTGCTCGGCGTCACGGTATCGAACTCGCCCGAAACGCACAGCACCGGCGTGCGGATACCGCCGACGGCATCCGTTTGGTCGAAACGGGCGAGCGCCTCGCACGCCAACGCGTAGGACTCGTCGTCGACGTCGAGCAGTTGGTTGAGCGCCTGCGCTCCAGCTTTGGGGTCGCGGCCGAGAAAATCGGGGGCGAACCAACGTGCCGCGCTGCCCGCCACGAGCGAGGGAGTGCCGCTCGCCCGCACCCCGGCAGCGCGGTCGATCCAGCCTTGCGTCGTGCCGATTTTCGCGCCCGAGCAGAACACCGCGAGGCTTGCCAGGCGCCCGGGGTGGTTGACCGCGAGGGCGAGACCGATGGCGCCGCCGAGCGAGATTCCGGCGTAATGAAAGGCACCGACCTTGATCGAGTCGACCAGACCGACGACGGCGTCGGCGATCTGGTCGATCGTGAATGCTGCAGAAGTCGTCGGGCTGAAACCGTGACCGGGCAGGTTGAAACAGAGCACCCGGTGGCTGGCGGCCAGCAGAGGCACGACGCTCGCCCAGAGATCGGTAGTGGTACCGAGCGAGGGGCCGAGCACGATGAGCGGTGCGTTGGCGTCACCGTTTCGCGCCGGCTCGACAGTGCAGAGGATGACGGGCTGGCTCATGAGGTCCTCACGTCGCTGGAAGAGAGGGTGGCTTTTTCAACGGTATCGACTGCCCCCAATACGGCCGACGCATCCGCTCGCTGGCGAAAGCTGCGCACAACGCGGTCGATGCCGGCCGCCGACTGGCCCGGCTGGCCCTCATAGTCGAAGGCCGCCCAAATCTGCGCACGCAGCGCATCGGAACAGCCCTCGGCGATCAGGATGCTCGCAAGCACCACCTGCAGCGGGCGGTTGGTGACGAAGGCTTCCTGCGAGGCACGTTCGACCAGCGCGAACGCGGTGGTCTTACCGACGGTTTCCGCCAGAATTGTGGTGACCCGCTCACTGAACACGAGTCCGTCGGTGAGGTCGAGGTTGGCCCGCATACGATCCGGATCGACGTCGAGGCGGGCGGCGAGCGACGCAGCGCCGGTCACAGCCGAAATCGTGAGCCGTTCGAGCACCCGCAGCGCCTGCCATTCGGCATGCCAGGCCCCGCTCGGACGCTGGTCTTCGGCCAGCATGCTGCCGTAGAGAGTGGATGCGAGACCCGGCGTCTGCAACGCCGCCGCCGTGATCAGCACGGCCGACACCGGGTTGCGTTTGTGCGGCATGGCGCTGGATCCGCCCTGGCCGGGAGCGAGACGTTCGCTGACCTCGGCGATTTCGGTACGGGAGAGCACCGACACGTCGAGCGCGAAGGTGCCGGCGACGCCGGTCGCAGCGGCGAACACCGAGGCCAGCTCGGAGACGACGACACGGTTCGTGTGCCAGCTGAGGCGCGGTACGACCAGTCCCACGTGGTGGGCAAACCGATCAAGCACCAGGCGGAGCACCTCGGTGCTGGGGGCGTCACTGCGCCGCGCCCGGGCGATCTCGGTGAGTACGGCGAGGTTGCCGACCGCTCCGCCGAGTTGAACCGGAAGGGTATCGCGAAAATTGTCCAGGCGGGAAACAATCAACAGTACGGCGTCGAGCCAGCTGGCTGCGACGAAGCCGAAGCTTGTCGGCGAGGCCTGCTGGCCCAGGGTGCGGCCGCTCATCACGGTGCCGCGGTGTTCATCGGCGAGGTCGGCGAGGGTGGCGCCTAGGGAATCGAGCTGATAAATCAGCTCGCACGTGACCCGGTGGGCCACGATCATGGCGGCCGTGTCGAGAATGTCCTGGCTGGTTGCTCCGACGTGAATGTGGTCAGAAGCTCCGCCCCTGATCCTCTCGGCCGCGCGGCCCAGGTGCTTCACGAACGGAATCACCGGATTTCCGCCGCCGCGTGCCTCAAGCGCGATCGCGCCGAGGTCGAACTGGCTCGCATCGGCGAGCGCGTCGCAAACCTCGAGCATCCACTCGGGGGCTAGTCCCGCATCGACGAGCGCGCGGGTGAGCGCGAGCTCGGCGTCGACCATTGCCTGCAGCCAGGCCTGATCGCTGGTCAGCTCCGACTCGCGAGTACCCTGGCTCAGAGGGTTGAGCAGCCCGGCATCAAACGTGAAGTTAGACATCGAAATCCAGAAAAACGGTCTCGTTCTCGCCCTGCACCCGAATATCGAAGCGATAGGACTCGGCTCCCCCGACGATTCCCTCTGACACGCAGATGAGCGTGTCGCGACGGTCGGCCGGCAAGCTGCTGAGCACGGCGTCGCTCTGGTGCAGCACGGAATCCTCGGCGAAATAGGCGCGGGTGAACAGGTGATGGGTCACTCCGCGGGCGAATACGGTCACCAGAATGTACGGCGCAGCGGCGCCGGCCGCACCGGGCTTGAGCGTTGTGAAGGTGTAGTGGCCAGCGATCGTGGTGGCGCAACGGCCGAACCCGGTGAAAGTGAAACCGTCACGGTCGAGGCTGCCACGGGAACGACTGAGCGCGCCGCTCTCGTCGGCCTGCCAGATCTCGAGCAGGGCGTCGAGAATTGGCTCGCCGGCGCCGTCAGTGACGGTGCCATGAAAGCGGATGGCGCGGGGATGATACCCGGGAACCAATTCTGGCCCACCGGCATAGGGCAAGGCGTAGCCGTAGAACGGGCCGACGGTCTGCGACGGGGTTTGCAGTGCTCGCTTCTGCGGGGCGGGGGGCTGCACGACGGCAGCTACTTCGGCGAGGTCAGTCATGGGCTTCTTCGCTTTCCATCCAGGTGGATTCTCTCGGGATCAGTCCGGTGCGCACGAGGTCAGTCATGGGCTTCTTCGCTTTCCATCCAGGTTGATTTGGGTCCGGTGAGCACGATGTCCCAGTTATAGCCAAGCGAGAACTCGGGCACGCTGAGGCTGTGGTCGTACGTGCCAACCAGTCGGGCGCGGGCATCAGCATCGGCGATCGACTGGTAGATCGGGTCGAGAGCGAACAACGGGTCACCGGGAAAATACATCTGGGTGATCAGGCGTTGCGTGAACGCCGTGCCGAACAGCGAGAAGTGGATGTGCGCGGGTCGCCACGCATTCATGTGGTTCTTCCACGGATAGGGGCCTGGCTTGATGGTGGTGAAGGAGTACTCGCCGTTCTCGCCGGTGATGGCACGCCCGACTCCGGTGAAGTTGGGATCGAGCGGTGCCGGATGCTGATCGCGTTTGTGCACGTAGCGTCCGCCGGCATTGGCCTGCCAGAGTTCGATCAGCTGGCGGCGCACCGGGCGGCCCTCGCCGTCGAGCACGCGGCCACTCACTGTCATCCGCTCGCCGATCGGTTCGCCGGCGTGCTGAATGGTGAGGTCACTTTCGAGCACGTTGACATCCGTATGGCCGAAGGCGGGTGAGACCCGTTCCACCTCCTCCGGGTCGACGCGCACGAGTTCGTGGGTAGGGTGGCGCAGCAGGGAGCTGCGGTACGGAGCGTAGTCGCGGCGAGGCTGCAGCTCGGGCGAGCCGCCGGCGACGACGCGGGCGGCGGCATCCGCTTCGATCGTTTCAATCTCGGTAGTGATTTCATTTTGGCTCGCCGAGCCGGTGCCGGGGCGTGGTGTTTTCTGGGTCATTGTGTCCTCGATATCGGTTAGAGCAGGAGGCCGGTGTACTGCTCGGCGAGCATGCGCGCAGCGAGTGGCGAATGAGTAACGTAGTCGAGCTGGCCGAGCTGGCTGCGGTAGTCGAAGGCGCCGGTCTGCAGGTCGCCCGGGCTGGTGTGCAACATCTCGGTCATCCACCGGGAGAACTGCTGCACCCGCCACTGCCGGGCCAGCGCCGTCTCGCTGTAACTGCTGAGTAGGGTTTCGTCCTTCGCGTAGAAAGCGGTGAAGGCCGCGGCGAGCTGGGTGACATCGGAGATGGCCGAATTGAGGCCCTTCGCGCCGGTCGGCGGCACGATGTGGCCGGCGTCTCCGACCAGAAACAGGCTGCCGTAGGCGAGGCGGGAAGCGACGAAGCTGCGCATCGGGGTGATCGATTTGTCGGTGATCTGGCCTTCCTGCAGGGCCCAGCCGGGAGTGCCCAGCCGGGTGTGCAGCGCCTCCCAGATGCGGTCGTCCGACCAGTTCACAATATCGTCGGCCGGGTCGACCTGCAGGTACAGCCGGGAGACAACCGGCGAGCGCATCGAGAGCATCGCGAAGCCGTCCTCGTGCAGGGCGTAGATCAGCTCGTCGGATGACGGTGCGACGTCGGCGAGAATGCCGAGCCAGGCGTAGGGGTAGCTGCGGTCGAACAGGGTGATCTCTTCGGCGGGGATCGACGCACGGCAGATGCCGTGGAAGCCGTCGGCGCCCACGACGAAGTCGGCGTTGATAGTGTGCTCCTCGCCGTCGTGCACGAACGTTACGCTCGGGTTCTTGGAGGTCAGGCCATCGACGGCCACGTCGGAGGCTTCGTAGTAGATCGTCGACCCGGCGGCGGCGTGTGCACTGACGAGGTCCTTGACAACCTCCTGCTGGCCGTAGACGGTGACCGTGCGGCCGATCAGCTCGTTGAAGTTCACGTTGTGACGCTCCCCCGCATACTGCAGGAAGATTCCGTCGTGCTGCAGCCCCTCGGATGCGAGGCGGTCACCCAGTCCTAGGCGGGCGAGGGTTTCGACCGATCCCTGTTCCAGGACGCCGGCTCGAATGCGGCCCACCACGTATTCCTGCGAGCGGTTTTCGATGACGATCGAATCGATGCCGACGCCCTGCAGCGCCCAGCTCAAAAGAAGGCCGGCTGGACCGGCGCCGATGATGGCGACGCGGGTGATTTCGTGGGGCACAGGTTCTCCTAGCAACGATGACAGGGTGATCTGACCAGTGTGCTGCGCTGCGCGCGGGTACGGTGCAGTGTTTCCACTCAGTGAAAGTGTCGACACTCCTTCACTGCTGAGCACGCCGGTATCCCAACGCCCGACTGACCCCCTGCGCAGCCAGGCGCACAGCTTGCTCCTGCTCCGGGTCAACCGTGTCGGTGGTGCGGGTCACGATGGATACGGCCGCTACGACTTGGCCGGTACGGTCGCGAATGGGGGCGGCCAGAGAACTCGAGCCGGCCGTCATCTCCTCGGACATGCGGGCGATGCCCATCAAGCGAATCTCGGCGAGCCGCTTTCGCACTGCCTCTGGCTCGGTGACCGTGCGCGGCAGAAAGCGCTGCAGGCTCGTGGCGAGATATTCCTGCACCACATCGGTCGGTGCATAGGCCAACAGCACCAGCCCGACCCCGGTCGAGTGCAGCGGCAGGCGCGCACCGACCCGCGAAATCAGGCGCACTACGTGATGGCCTGAGAGCTTCTCCAGATACAGCGCGTCGCGCCCGTCGAGAATAGCGAGGTGCACGTGTTCGCGCGTCGTCTCATAGAGGTCTTCGAGGTATGGCAGCGCGATGGTGCGCAGGTTGCGGGCGGTCGGGGTCTGCACGCCGAGTTCCCACAATTTCATGCCGAGCGAATACTGGCCATTCTCGTGCTTGCTCAGGCCGCCCCAGCTGACCCACTCGGCGACGAGCCGGTGCGTGGTCGACAGTGGCAGGCCAGCGCGTTGAGCGATGGCTGTCAGGGTCAGGGTGAGCGAGGTCGCTCCGGCAGGAGCCGCAAATGCGTCGAGAATGGCGAAGAGCCGGGACGCGACGGATCGATCGTCGACGGCCACGGCGTCGACGTTCGTTACTTTCTGTGCTGGTTTACCGCTCATCATCCGCCACGCTACCGGGATCAGCCAAGAACTTCCACTGGACGGAAGCGCCTGTTTTAGGGGTGAAATCCATGGCTAGTCTCCAATCAGAGCCGATGAGTCCTTCTGACGCAGGCTGATAGCGCCCGAACACCCACAGCAGCACGATCCGCACCACCACACAATGGAGTGAACATGAAGAAAATGCTCGTGATCGGATTTGCCGCGGCATCCGTTCTCGCCCTCAGCGCCTGCTCGGCCGGCGCAGACACCACTGCCCCCGCCGGGAGTGACGCCCTCACGCCCGTCACGGTGGGTGTCATCCCGATCGCCGATACCGCTCCCCTCTACCTGGGCCTGGACCTGGGCTTCTTCGAAGACGAAGGCCTCGACCTCACCATCGAGACCGCGACCGGCGGTGCCGCGATCGTGCCGGCCGTCGTCAGCGGCGACTACCAGTTCGGCTTCAGCAACCTGGTCTCGCTCATGGTCGCCAACGACAAGGGCCTGCCGCTCAAGGTCGTCAACTCGGCCGTCGCGTCGACCGGCGATGTCGATAGCGACTTCGGCGCTGTCATCGTCAAGGGCGACTCCCCCGTCGAAACGCTCGCCGACCTCGACGGCAAGACCGTCTCGGGCAACAGCCTGAACAACATTGTCGACACGGTCATGCGAGCCTCGATCGACCGCCTCGGCGGCGACTCCTCGTCGATCTCCTTCGTCGAAATTCCGTTCCCCGACGCCAGCGCAGCCGTGGAAAACGGTCAGGTCGACGCAGCCTTCGTCGTCGAACCGTTCGTCACCGCCGCCATCGAAAGCGGCCAGCGCGTCATCTCCTACGGCTACGCCGACTTCGACCTGAACCTCGACGTGGCCGCGTACTTCTCCTCTGCCGCGACCGTTGAGGGCGACACAGAACTCGTCACCAAGTTTCAGGCCGCGATGAAGAAGTCGCTCGAATATGCAGAGGCCAACCCTGACGCCGTGCGCGCAATCATCGCGACCTACACCAAGACCCCGCCCGAGGTGCTCGCGAAAATCGTGCTCCCGAAGTTCCCAACCGAATTCAGCGTGGACGCCGTCACCGCCCTCGGCGAAGCGGCCCTCAAGTACGGCGTGGTCGAGACCGCACCCGACGTGTCCACGTTCCTGCCGTAACCGAAGCATCCGTTTGAATCGCACCGACCACGAGGAAGTGGCTTGCCAGAATGAGAAAACAACGTAGCACTGCTGCCGGGCTGAAAGCGAAAGCTTTGGGCCTGGGCATCGGTGGAATTATCCTGTTCTTCCTGATCTGGGAAGCCGCTCCCCGCCTCGGCCTGGTCAGCGATCGCTACCTGCCGCCGGCCAGTGAGGTGCTCGCGCGCCTCGGGGAGTACCTCACCGAGGCCGCGTTCTGGAACGACGTCGCCGACACCATGATGAGCTGGGCTCTTGGCCTTGCCATCGCCACGGTCGCCGCGATTGTCGTTGGCCTCATCATCGGCTCCAGCCGGTTTCTCCGCCGCGCCACCCACACCACGATCGAGTTTCTGCGCCCGATCCCTTCAGTCGCCCTCATCCCGCTCGCCGTGCTGATCTTCGGCACCAGCATCGAGTCGACCCTGCTGCTCGTGGTCTATGCCTCCTTTTGGCAAGTGCTGCTGCAGTTGCTCTACGGCATTGCCGATGTGGATGCCGTCGCCAACGACACCGCCAAGAGTTACGGCCTCGGACGGCTCGCCCGGGTGCGCTACGTGATCTGGCCCACCGCCCTGCCCTACCTGATGACCGGGCTCCGCCTGGCCGCGGCCGTCGCCCTGATTCTGGCGATCACCGCCGAACTCATCATCGGCACCCCCGGCCTCGGCAAGCAGATCGCTCTCACCCAGGCGGGCGGCGCAATCTCGTCGATGTATGCCCTCGTGCTCGCGACCGGCATGATCGGCGTGCTCATCAACCTCGCCGCTCGCATCATTGAAAAACGTGTGCTGTCCTGGCATCCTTCCGTGAGAGGAGAGGTCGTCCTGTGAGTCCCCTCAAACGCATCGCCTACTTCGTCGGCCTGCCCATTCTGCTCATCATTGTCTGGTGGGCGCTCTCCTTCGGTTCCACGAACTTCTTCGTACCCAAGCCGATCGAACTTGCCCAGACCCTGTGGTCCACTTGGATCGGCGACCGTTTCTTCGATGACGTTCTGCCGAGCCTCGGCCGTCTCGCGGTCGGCCTGTTCTTCGCCATCGCCCTCGGCATCGTGCTCGGCCTGCTCATCGGCTCCACCCGTTGGCTGCGCAACCTGCTCGAACCGCTGCTCGAATTCTTTCGCGCCATCCCGCCGCCCGTGCTCGTGCCGCTGCTCATGCTGCTCATCGGCATCAACGACGGCATGAAGGTCGCCGTCATTATCTCCGGCGCCATCTGGCCGGTGCTACTCAACACCGTCGAGGGCGTACGCGCCGTCGACTCGGTACTGAACGACAGCTGCCGCAGCTACGGCATTGCCGGTTTCGCACGCATCCGCTATTTCGTGCTCCCCGCGGTGACCCCGCAGATCATGGCCGGCGTGCGCCAGTCGCTGTCGATCGGCCTGATTCTGATGGTGATCAGCGAGATGTTCGCCTCCTCCTCTGGCCTTGGCTTCACCATCGTGCAGTTTCAACGCAACTTCGCCATCCCCGAAATGTGGAGCGGCATCGTCGTGCTCGGCCTGATCGGCCTGGGCCTGGCCCTCATCTTTCAATTCGTCGAACGACGGGTACTGCATTGGTACCACGGTCTGAAGGAGATCACTCATGACAGTTAGCGAGACCACCATGAACCAGCCCGTACAGCCCGTCCAGCCAATCCAGGCCGTGCCGATGCTCTCGGTGCGCGGCCTGCAGAAGATCTACAAGGTGCCCGGCGGCGATGTCGAGGCCGTGCGGGACCTCACATTCGACCTCGCCGAGGGTGAATTGGTCTGCCTCGTCGGCCCTTCCGGCTCGGGCAAGACCACCCTGCTCAAATGCATCTCCGGCCTGATGGAACAGACCAGCGGCACAGTCGAACTGAACGGCAGCAAGGTCACAGGCCCGCCCAAATCGATGGCCGTCGTCTTTCAGGAATACGGCCGCAGCCTCTTTCCCTGGATGACCGTTCGCGCCAACGTGGAACTGCCGCTGAAGAACCAGAAGGTTCCCAAAGCCGAACGCGCCGCGCTCGTCGACGCCGCCCTCAAGTCGGTCGGGCTGGACCACGTTCCCAAGAGCTATCCCTGGCAGCTGTCGGGCGGCATGCAGCAGCGCGTGGCCATCGCCCGCGCCGTGGCTTACCGCCCCCAGGTGCTGCTGATGGATGAGCCGTTCGCGGCCGTCGATGCGCAGACCCGCGCCGACCTCGAAGACCTCATCCGCACCATCTGGAAGCAGCTCGGCGTGACCATTCTGTTCGTGACCCACGACATCGACGAGTCGGTCTACCTCGGCGAGCGCGTCATTGTGCTCTCGAGCTCCCCCACCGTCGTGCAGGAAGACCTCAAAATCGACCTGCCCGCCGAACGCGACCAGCTCAACACACGTGCCCTCCCGCGCTTCATGGAGCTACGCTCGCACGTTTACGCCGAGATCCAGCGCGCCAAGCTCGGCCCGGTCACCGAGCAGATCACCGCGCAGCGCAGGGCGTCGCTCAGGTAGCTGCCGTAGTAAAGCGGATGCCCCGGCGACAGTCGCCGGGGCATCCGCTTTTTGTAATCGCTAGGAAACGGCGATCGTGACGATCGCGAGGCCGCCGCGCGCGGCATCCGCCTGGAGGCCGGACGGCGAGGTGAGCGCGCGCGAGACGCAGCAGCACATCGTGGCGGCGGTGTGCTGCTGGCGTTCGCTGTAGAACACGTCGCGGTGATCGATGGCTCCCTCCAGGGCGAGCACCTTGACCTCGCACAGGCCACATTCGCCCTTGCGGCAGTCGAACATCATCTCGACGCCGGCGTCTTCGAGAGCTTCGAGCATTGAGCGGCCAGCCGACACGCGCGTTTCAACGCCGAGTCGCGGCACCCGCACGATGAACTCCTCCGGGTCGTACCAACCGCTGTTGCCGAAGGTTTCGAACCGCAGGTTGGGATAGGTGAGCTCGCGTTCGCGCCAGGCGCGGCGCACCGCATCCATCAGGCGGATCGGCCCGCACATGTAGAGCTCGGTCTGCTGGTCAACGCTGCCGACCAACTCGGCCACCGACAATTCGGTGCCCTCGTCGTCGATATGCACCCGCAGGTTGTCGCCGTGCAGCGCATGCAGCTCAGGCAGGTAGGCCATGCGCTCCCGGCTGCGGGCCGCGTAGACGAGTGTGTACTTCGCGCCGAGTTTCCTCAGTACCCGCGCCATATTGACGATCGCGGTCACACCGATGCCGCCGGCCAACAGCACGTAGCTTGGTGCGCCGACCCGCAGCGGAAAGTTCTGCAGCGGCTGGGTGATCTCGAGCGTATCGCCCGGGTTCAACGAGTGCATAAAGATCGAGCCGCCGCGGGACAGCGGTGCCTGCAGCACGCTGATCGCCACCCGCGAGCCATCGTCGGTAGAGTCGACGACGGAGTACGAACGCTTCTGCCGCTCGCCATTGACCGTGACGAACACGTCGAGGTGCGAACCCGGTTCGGCCCGTTTGGGTGAGGCTGGCTCCAGCACGATGCGCTGGATGTTGGTGGCAACGGCCACGGTCTCGATGACCGTCGCCTGCTGCCAGACCTCAATATTGGTGGCTGCCATGGTTGTGCCCGCCTAGTTGGCGTCGCGAACGCGGCCAGTGCGGCCGGCGGAGACCGATCGGCCTTCGTCCTCGAGCATCCGCTCGATCAGGCGGCGCACCCACAGACCGCCGGCATCGATATTGAGGTTGTAGAACTCGTAGTCGGGGTTGGCGTCGATGGCGGTCTGCTGGGCCAGGAGCATGTCCTCGTCCTCCTTGAACACGCCGGAGACGCCGGCGCGCAACTGTGAGGTGATCAGCTGGCTTTCCAGGCGGTAATTGCGCATGAAGGCCCAGAAGTAGTGCGCACTGCGTGCTGTTTCCGGGGTGATGGTGTTCATAACATAGCCGTTGACACCCTGGCTGCGGTCGCCTTCAGGCGCGCCAGTACCAGCCTTGGCAACTCCCACATCAATGTTGATGGTCGAGGGCGCTTCAAAGTGGATGATCTGCCACCGGTCGACCTTGCCAGTGAAGCCCGGAAACTTGTCCCGCATGTTCTTCAGCCAGAACGGCGGCGCGTCGATGCCCCGCATCCAGCGTGAAACCGTGACGGTGGTGTCGTCGTGCGTGACCTCGAAGTCGGATTCGCTCAGCTCAGCCTGGCCAATGCTCGAGCCGTGCACGAATTCTTCGTGGGTCAGGTCCATCAGGTTGTCCAGCACGAGCTGGTAGTTGCAAGTGACCGGAATAGTGAGGCCGTCGCCGGCCCACTCGGGGTGGTCCATCTGGTGCATGTCGGGAATGGTGTCGGGGTTGGCGAGGCTCGCGTCGCCGAGCCAGACCCAGACAAAACGGTGGCGTTCGACGACCGGGTACGAGGGCACGGTCGCGCTCGGGTTGATGGTCTCCTGCGCGGGCATCGACACGCAGCGGCCGGCGGAGTTGTAGACGATGCCGTGGTACGGGCACTGAATCTCGTCCTTGGTGAGCAGCTTGCCCTGCGATAGCGGGGCGAGACGGTGCCAGCATGCGTCGGCGAGCGCCACCGGCCGACCATCTTCGGTGCGGTAGATGGCGAGCGGCTTATCGGCGACCTTTCGGGAGATCAGCTTGCGGGTGACCTCGTGGTCCCAGGCGGCGACGTACCAGGTATTGAGCGGGTAGTTGAGTACCTTGTTCGTGGTCGAACTCTTGGTCTGGATAATCGTCATTGATGACCTCCGGTCAGCTAACTATCCCCATAGATAGTTAGCGCAGGTTCAGACTATCTATGCTGGTAGTTACTTACAAGACCGAAATGAGAACGCTTTGAGCCTTCGACACGCCCTGTTGGCGCTTCTCACCGTGGAACCGATGACCGGATACGACCTGTCCAAGGCGTTTCAGGCATCCGTTTCGCATGTCTGGCATGCCCCCGACTCGCAGATCTACCCGGAATTACGCCGCATGGAAGCCGACGGCCTGCTCGTCGGCGCCGAGGTTCCGTGGGGGCCGCGCGGCAAGAAGCGCGAATACCACGTGACGACGGCCGGCCTCGACGCCTTTCGCGCCTGGATGAACGAGCCGCTCAGCTACACCCGCGAACGCGACCCGGCCCACCTGAAGGCCGCCTACCTCGAGTGGGCCGAGCCCGACGCGGCGCGCGCTGCGCTGCACGCCCATATCGCGAACTTCGACGAACAGCGGGTCGAGTGGCTCGCGAAGGTGCGCGAGATCGACACCGGAACGAGCACCATGCTCGAAAAACGCCTCACCCACGCGCCGGCGAGCGAGCACGCGAGCATCCGTGCCTACAAGCGCTATACCTATGAGGGCTTGATCGCGCGGGCCGAGCACGAGATCCAGTGGGCCGAGCGGGGGCTCGCGCTCATCGATGAGCTCAATAAAACGGATGTCCCACTTGGTTGACCACCTGGAAAATCGCGGCGCGGGTACCCGTGAGCAGGATCCGCGCGATCGCCGCTCCAAGGTGATCGCGGCCGCGCCGGCCGGCCGGCGGCATCCGTTCCACCGCCGTGCGCATAACTCCTGCAATCTGCACGGTCGCGGGAATCCCACTGCGGAATCCTGCGGAAGTCTTTGGCGCTCCCCACAAATTGCAGGAGTTATGCGCCGGGAAACCCGTGCAACAACCGAATGCGCGCGCTCCAACCGGCCGCCGCGTTTCGAGCAGATTACAAGATGACCCAATTCGTGCAGAAGAGTTGCGCTGATTGTTGAACAATCATAGGCTTTCTCACAATCAGTGACCGCCGGTGGTGACTCGTATCCCAAAGAAGTGAGCAGCACCCATGGCCACGAGCGTTACCCGCAAACCAAAGAAGCTGAAGAACAAACACCGTGGCGCACTCCTCGGGGCGATGTTTCTCATGGCGACCAGCGCGGTCGGCCCCGGCTTCATCGTGCAGACCACCACCTTCACAGTGCAGCTCGGCGCCGCCTTCGCCTTCGCCATCGTGGTGTCGATCCTGGTGGACATCGCCGTGCAACTGAACGTGTGGCGAGTGATCGGGGTCAGCGGCAAGCGCGCCCAGGAACTCGCCAACACCGTGCTGCCCGGCGCCGGCTGGTTTCTCGCCGCCCTGATCTTCACCGGTGGACTGATCTTCAACGTGGGAAACATCGCCGGAACCGGCCTCGGCACGAACGTTCTGTTCGGCATCGACCCGAAGATCGGCGGACTCGTGTCGGCCGCCGTGGCCATCGCCATCTTCCTGAGCAAGCGCGCCGGTGTGGCGCTTGACAAGATTGTGGTCGTGCTCGGCGCCGTCATGATTCTGCTGATCGGCTACGTGGCTATCGTGTCGCAACCGCCGCTCGGCGAAGCGCTCAAGAACGCCGTGATTCCCGACAACGTGGACTTTCTCATCATCACGACCCTCATCGGCGGCACCATCGGCGGGTACATCACCTATGCCGGCGCGCACCGCATGATCGATGCCGGCGTTTCCGGCCGCGAGAACGTCGGCGAGATCACCAAGAGCTCCATCCTCGGCATCATTATCACCGGCGTCATCCGGGTGCTGTTGTTTCTTGCGATTCTCGGCGTTGTCGCCGGCGGCGTTGCCCTCACCAGCGACAACCTCGCGGCCGAAGCGTTCCAGTCCGCGGCCGGCGACATTGGCCTCAAGTTGTTCGGTGTGATCCTCTGGGCCGCATCGATCACCTCGGTGATCGGCGCCGCGTACACGTCGATCTCGTTCGTCACCACCGCCAAGACCTCGCCGCGGGTACGCAGCATCGGCACCTGCGTGTTCATCGCGGTGTCGGCAACGGCCTTCACTCTGCTCGGCCAGGCTCCGGCCACCCTGCTCATCATGGCCGGCGCCGTGAACGGGCTGATCCTTCCGGTCGGCTTTGCAGTCATCCTCTGGGTGGCGTGGCGCCGCCGCGACCTACTCGGCGGCTACGTATACCCGAAGTGGCTGCTCGTCGTCGGTGTCGCCGCCTGGCTCCTCACCCTCTATCTCGGCTACCGCTCGCTCGGCGGCCTCGTGCAGCTGTGGGCGTGAGTGCCATCGACCGGGCCAATCTCTCGCCTGCCCAGGCTCGCGCACTGTTTCGCGACGGCCTCGCCACGCCGACGGCGGGCTGGTCGAGCGGTTTCACCCAGGCGAACCTCATCATCGTGCCGAAGGAGCAGGCCTTCGACGTTCTGCTGTTCGCCGAACGCAATCCCAAGCCGTGCCCGATTCTCGGCGTGCTCGAGGCCGGGCAGACGACTGGCCCGCTGCTGCTCGGCGGCGACATTCGCACCGATGTCGGGCGCTACACGGTCTATCAGAACGGGGTGCTCGTCGATGAGCCCACCGACCTTTCGGCGTGGTGGCGCGACGACCTGGTGACCTTCATCGTCGGCTGCAGTTTCACGTTCGAGGCGGCTCTTCAGGGCGCGGGCATTCCGATCGCGCACATCGAGCAGGGCCGGAACGTACCGATGTACCGCACCAACCGGCGCTGCGCATCCGCTGGCAGTATGGCGGGCCCCCTCGTCGTGTCGATGCGCCCGATCGGCGCTGACCGGGTAGCAGATGCTGCGCGCATCACCGCCCAGTACCCCGCCGTCCACGGCGCCCCCGTACATATCGGGGATCCGACCGATCTGGGAATCCTTGACCTCGCCAACCCCGATTTCGGAGACCCTGTGACGGTGGCCGACGGCTTCGTTCCCGTGTTCTGGGCCTGTGGAGTCACACCGCAAGCGGCCGTGATGGAGTCCCGCCCGCCGCTGGCGATCGGCCACGCCCCCGGCCACATGCTCATCACGGACGCCCGCGACTCCGACTATCTGGTGCCGTAGCGCGCCTCAACGGATGCCGCAGCTTTACGCGCGGGCGTGCGCCTCGAGCAGCTGCTGCTCGGCGCGACGCAGGTAGTCGACCATGAGTGCGGCAGCCGCCGCCCGCTCCCCCGCCTCGAACTTCGCGAGAATGACGGCGTTGTCGTCGATGTAAGGCGCGTGAAACAGCGGATCGGCCACCATCGAGTGGAACACCAGCCGCATCTCGGCGAGCACCTGGGTCATCTGCGCGTTGAGGCGGTCACTTCGAGTCAGCGCGACGACGCCCGCATGAAAGTCCTGGTTGGCGCTCGCCATGCCCGGCACCGAACCGTCCCTTCGAGCGGCCCGGGCGCGCGCGATCGCGGCGTGGAGGGCATCCGTTGGCGACGCGGTCGACCAGGTCAGCGCGGCCGGTTCCAGAAAGCGTCGTACCCGGTAAATCTCACGGATATCGTCGGCGGTCGGCCGGGCCACGAAGACACCACGATTGGGGATGCGGGTAACGACGTGCTCGCCGGCGAGGGTGGCGAACGCCTCGCGCAGGGTGTTGCGAGAAACGCCGAGCACCTCGCAGAGCGGCTCCTCCGACAGTTTCGCGCCCGGCGCGAGCTGGCCGGCCGAGATGCGGTCGCGCAGCATCGAAGCCGCCCACAAGCCGGTTTCGGCGTGGCGCACGTCGACGCTCTGGCGACGCAGGTCGGGAAGGATCTCGTCGAGGGTCATAGCCACACAGTATCGACTCTCGCGCTCAATCCTCGATCTCAGCGACGACGGCGTGCACGGTCACGGCGTCGCCGACCGCCACGAGGAGTCCAACGAGCGTTCCGGAGCGGTGCGCGGCGACGGTCGATTCCATCTTCATGGCCTCCAGCACGAGCAGAGCCTCGCCCTCGGTCACCGTGGCGCCGGGCTCAACGAGCCATTTCACAACGGTGCCGCTCATAGTGGAGCGCAGTTCGGCCGGGTCGGGTTTCGGGATCGACGGCGCCACGGCAGCAGCGCCGCCCTGCACGAGCCCACCAAGCAGGTTCTCAGGCAGGCCCAGGGCCATCCGTCGCCCGTCGAGTTCGATCGTGACGGTGCGGCGGCTCACGAGCGGGGCGGCCGGGGCGAGCGAGGGGTCGTGCGCGAGTTGCTCGGCGAACTCGGTTTCAATCCAACTCGTGTACACGCCGAGCCGGTCGGGCCCGGCGAATACGGGTAGGTCGACGACCGCCCGGTGAAACGGCAACACGGTCGGCAGGCCCTCGATCTCGAACTCGGCGAGCGCCCGGCGGGCACGTCGCAGGGCCTTTGGGCGGTCAGCGCCGGTGACGATGAGTTTGGCGAGCAGCGAATCGAATTGCGGGGCAACGGCATCACCAGAACGGATGCCAGAATCCACGCGGATTCCCGGCCCGGTCGGCACGGTGAACGTCGTCACGGTGCCGGGTGATGGCAGAAATCCGCGGCCGGGGTCTTCGGCATTGATGCGGAATTCAAACGAATGGCCGCGCGGCACGGGGTCTTTCGACACCGGCAGCCCTTCGCCGGCCGCGATGGCGAGTTGGGCGAGCACAAGGTCGATTCCTGACGTCTCCTCGGTGATCGGATGCTCCACCTGCAGCCGCGTGTTGACCTCGAGAAAGGAAATGCTGCCGTCGTCGGCGAGCAGGTATTCCACGGTGCCGGCGCCGACATAGCCCGCCTCACGGCAGATGGCTTTCGCCGACGTGTAGATGAGATCGTGCTGGTCTGCGGTAAGAAAAGGGGCTGGCGCCTCTTCGACCAGTTTCTGGTTGCGGCGTTGCAGCGAGCAGTCGCGGGTGCCGACGACGATCACGTTGCCGTTCCCGTCGGCCAGAATCTGAGCCTCGACGTGCCGGGGCTTGTGCAGAAAGCGCTCAACGTAGCATTCGCCGCGGCCGAAGGCTGCAACGCTCTCGCGCACCGCCGAGTCGAACGATTCCTCGATGGCGTCGAGTTCCCAGACCACCTTCATGCCGCGGCCGCCGCCGCCGAACGCCGCCTTGATGGCAACCGGCAGGCCATGTTCCTCAGCGAAGGCGCGCACCTCGGCGGCGGTCTCGACGGTGCCGTTCGAACCGGCCACGAGTGGAGCGCCCACCCGCACGGCAATCTCGCGTGCCGAGACCTTGTTGCCGAGCACCCGGATGCTTTCCGGGCTCGGGCCGATCCAGGTCAGCCCTGCGTCCTGCACGGCTTGGGCGAAGTCGGCGTTCTCGGAGAGAAAGCCGTACCCGGGGTGCACCGCATCCGCGCCGGCCCGGCGAGCGATGGCGAGCAGTTTCGGCACGTTGAGATAGGTGTCGGCCGGGCTGTTGCCGCCCAGGGCGTAGGCCTCGGTAGCCAGACCAACGTGCAGCGCATCGGCGTCGACGTCGGCGTAGACGGCCACGGAGTCAAGCCCCGCGTCTGAGCAACCACGAATGATGCGCACGGCGATTTCGCCGCGGTTGGCAATGAGTACTTTCTGCACGGTTCAGCTCTCGTTCGGGGTTTCAGTGGTGACGGCGGCAAAGCGGATGCGCGCGCCCGTGCCGAGTTGCGCCGCCCGGTCCAGGTCGGCGTGCAGCACGACGCCGAGCACCGGGTAACCACCCGTGACCGGGTGGTCGCCGAGGAACAACACCGGAATGCCCGAAGCTGGCAGCTGGATCGCGCCGGACACGGTGCCCTCGCTTGGCAGTTCACCGCCGTGCGCGCGTTCAAGGGCCGGCCCGTCCAGACGCAGGCCGATGCGGTTCGACTGGGCGGTGACGGCCCAGTCGGTGCGGTCGAAACCGGCGAGCGTGTCGGCGCTGAACCAGTCAGCACGGGGGCCGAGAACATAGCGCAGCACGGTCACCGCGTCCGGCGGGTCGACCGCGGGTTCAGCAGCACCGACCACGCTCGTTGGAGGGGCCGGCAACACCCGTAATCCGGTGCCGGCCACGAGCGGCCCCGGGCCGATGCCCGACATCGAGTCGGTCGAGCGGCTACCGAGCACGAGCGGCAGGTCCAAGCCGCCGCGCACGGCGACGTAGCTGCGCACGCCCCACGCGGGGACGTCGAGGGTCAACCGTTCGCCGGCGTGCAGCGCGAAGGGCGCGTCGGTGGGCACGACGCGGGGGTCGGCATCCGTTTTGCTGATCGTGATGAGAACGGAGGCTCCCGCCACCGCGACCACCTGCTCGGTGCGCGCGTCGAGTACGAGGCCGCCGAGGGCGTTTTCGAGCACGGCGGCGGAGGCGGGGTTACCGACCAGGCGATTGCTGCGGCGCAGGGCTCCGCGGTCGAGGGCGCCGGCGCCCGCCACGCCGAGGTGAGCGAGACCAGGGCGGCCGAGATCCTGCACGGTGGTCTGCGGCCCGGGTTGTACGACGAGGAGGTCGGGCGGGAGGTCGAGGACTTCGGTCCCGCTGGGCGTCGGCGCGGCACTCACGAACTCGCGCACAGCGCGGAACTGAACCCGATTGCCCGGTTGAATAAGCGCCGGCTGCTCGCGGTCGAGGCTCCACAGGGCGGCATCAGTGCGACCGATCAGCTGCCAGCCACCGGGAGTGACCCGCGGATAGACAGCCGAATAGGCGTCGGCGAGCGCCACTGCACCGGCCGGCACAGCCGCCCGCGGACTGTTGCGCCGGGCGACCCTCAGTCGGTCGTCACCCACGAGGTACGCGAAGCCGGGGGCGAAACCGCCAAACGCGGCGGTCCACAGCTGCCCGGTGTGCACTGCGATCACGCCGTCTGGGCCGAGGCCGGTGACTTCGCCGACCTCGTCGAGGTCATCCCCGTCGTAGATAACGTCAATGGTCACGAGCTCGTCGCTTTCGGCGGCGGCCGTGCGCGGTTCGATCGCGCGCAGCCTGGCGGCGAACCCGCGTGCTGCCGCCGCGGTGTCGGCCATCACGAGCACGGTTTCGGCGGCGGCAACCAGGTCCACCTGTCCAGGCAGCGGATGCTCGCGCAGCGCCTCGTAGAGCCCGAGCACTTCGCTGAGGCCCCCGAGCTGCACGAGTACGGCCCGGTCCCCAACGGGACGGATAGATCGAATGGGGGGCGGCATCCGCTACACGAAACTGGTGATGGAGACGCCGGCAGCCAGCAGCGCGGAACGCACCGCTGCGGCGAGGTGCACAGCGTCGGGGGTGTCGCCGTGCAGGCAGATGCTCGCTGCAGGCATGGCGATGACCGAGCCGTCGACGGCGACCACTGTGCCCTCCAGGGCGAGGCGAACGACCTGAGCGGTCACCGCCTCGACCGAATGCAGCACGGCTCCGGGCAGCGTGCGCGACACGAGACTGCCGTCGGGGTTGTAGGCGCGGTCGGCGAACGCTTCGGCCACTGTACGCAGCCCGGCGGTCTGGGCGATTCGTTCGATGTCGCTGTTGGGCAGAACCATCAGCGGCAGGGTCGGGTCGACGGCCATTATGGCGTCGACCACAGCCTGCGCCTGCACCGGGTGGTGGGCGATGGTGTTGTAGAGGGCGCCGTGCGGCTTCACGTAACGTACAGCGGTGCCGGCTGCGCGCGCGAGGGCCTGCACAGCGCCGATCTGGTAGATCACATCGTTGCTGAGTTCGGCTGGATCCATCTCGATGAAACGGCGGCCGAAGCCGGCCAGGTCGCGGTACCCGGGGTGTGCGCCCACCGTGACGCCGGCGGCGGCCGCCGCGGCGCAGGTCGCGCGAATTGTCGTTGGATCACCGGCGTGGAAGCCGCCGGCCACATTGACGCTCGTGACCGAGGCGATGATGGCAGCGTCGTCGCCGAATGTCCAGTTGCCGAAGGACTCCCCGACGTCGCTGTTCAGATCGATGGTTGGCATGGTCCCCGTCTTCCGTTCCCCCTAGACTGCCGTATTTCCAACTATTGTTCAACAATCGAGCCTAAATCGAGTGCTCTTCCGACCAGATCCCGACAAAGATACCCGCGTTTGCACCCCATAATGGGCGCCGCCCATAAGGAGTGAACAACGACTGCACTGCCGAATATTGTAGGAATACTCGCGGCAAAACAGTCCGCTGGATGCGATCGATGACTGGAGTCTCCCACATCGGCAAAATCTTCTTCACCCTCGGCGGCGCCGACCACGTTTGTCCCGGCAACTCGGTCTCGGCCGCGAATGAGAACACCGTCGTCACCGCAGGACACTGCGTCAACGAGGGCCCGGGAAATTTCGCCACACGACTCATCTTCGTGCCCGCCTACGAGAACGGCTCAGCACCGTTCGGCCAGTGGAACGCCACCGAGCTGTACGCTCCCACCCAGTGGAGCAACAGCGGTGACATCAGCTATGACACCGGCTTCGCCATCGTTTCCTCACCCACCGGCTCGTCTCTGAGCGACAGTGTCGGCGCGTCGGGCGTCACCTTCAACCAGAGCCGCGGCCTTACGTACACCGCCTACGGCTATCCGGCAGCCGCACCGTTCAACGGTGAGACCCTGCAGTCCTGCTACGGCACCGCCACCCCTGACCCCTACGGCCAAACCCAGTCGCAGGGCATCCCCTGCGACATGACCGGCGGATCGTCGGGCGGCCCGTGGATGATCGGCAGCGGTTCCACCGGCCTGCAGAACTCGGTCAACAGTTTCGGCTACAACAACATCGCGAACACTATGTTCGGACCCTACTGGGGGTCTGTCATCGAGAACACCTATGTCGCCGCATCCGCGTGACCCGAGCGACAAACGCCCGGCTGCCCGGCAGCGCCTCGACTCCGATGTCGAGGACTGGACTGACGAACGGATGCGCGCGGCCCGGCCGCGCGTAATCCGCCTCAACCCCGACGGGTCACGCGAGCTCGACGACGCCACGACCGTGCCGGAGGCCAAACGGGCCGCCGACGCAATCCTGAACCAGTGAAAACCCCGTCCGAGACTTGGACGGGGCTTTCACTGGTTGATCGGATGACTAGACCGGAGCAGTTTCCCCGATCGTGAACGCTGCCTCTGTGGTGTCTTCGATGTCTTGCAGGCTCACGCCGGGGGCCCGCTGGCGGAGCACGAGGCCGGTCGGCGTCACGTCGAAGACGGCCGTGTCGCTGATGATGCGATCGACGACCCGCACGCCGGTGAGCGGCAGGGTGCACTCGGTGACGATCTTCGGCGTTCCGTCTTTCGCGACGTGTTCGGTGAGCACCACTACGCGCGGGGTGCCGGCTACGAGGTCCATCGCGCCGCCCATGCCCTTGACCATCTTCCCGGGAATGGTCCAGTTGGCGAGGTCACCGAGCGCGGAAACCTGCATAGCGCCGAGGATGGCAACCTTCACATGACCACCGCGGATCATGCCGAAGGAGGTCGCCGAGTCGAAGATCGCCGCCCCCGGCAGCACCGTGACGGTCTGCTTGCCGGCGTTGATGAGGTCAGCATCTTCCTCACCCGCAAACGGGAACGGCCCCATGCCCAGCAGCCCGTTCTCGCTCTGCAGCGTCACATGAATGCCCTCAGGCAGATTGTTGGCGACAAGCGTCGGGATGCCGATGCCGAGGTTCACGTAGTCGCCGTCGTTGAGTTCCTGCGCCGCGATCGCGGCCATTTCATCTCTGGTCCAAGCCATGGTTCTACTCCCTCACTACAGGCTGGCCAGAACAGGCCGGCTGCGCACGGTGCGCTGTTCGATGTCTTTGACCCGCGCCGAGGACTGGATCAAACGCTGCACGTAGACGCCCGGGGTGATGACGTGGTTCGGATCGATGCCGCCGGGCTCAACGATTACCTCGGCCTCAGCGATCGTCACGAGGCCGGCGGTTGCCACGACCGGGTTGAAGTTGCGGGCGGTGAACCGGTACTCGAGGTTACCGAGGGTGTCGGCGCGCCACGCCTTGACCAGGGCGACATCGGCGACGATGCCGCGTTCCTGCAGGTAGGTTTCGCCGTCGAAGTCGGCGAGCAGTTTGCCCTCGGCGATGAGCGTGCCGACGCCGGTCTTGGTATAGAAAGCCGGAATGCCAGCGCCCCCGGCCCGCAGCCGTTCGGCGAGCGTGCCCTGGGGGCTGAATTCAACCTCGAGCACGCCGGCCAGAAACTGCTCGGCGAACAGCTTGTTCTCACCCACATACGAGGCGATGACCTTCCGCACCTGACCGGCTTCGAGCAATACGCCCAGTCCCTTGCCGTCGACACCCATATTGTTCGAGACGACCGTGAGATCTTTCACCCCGGATGCCCGCACCGCGTCGATGAGGTCGGCCGGAATACCGCTCAGGCCGAATCCGCCGACCGCGATGACCATCCCGTCGCGCAGAACGTCGTACAGCGCCTCACTCGCGCTGGCCTGAACCTTGGACATACAGTCTCCTCATTGAGTGATGGTCATTGCTAACGTGTCCACCTTGTGGACGCTACTTCCTAACGCCATCGTATTCAGCGCCAACAAGCCCTGTCAATCGTTATAGCATTGCGACTCCATGTCATGAACAGTAGGCTTCGAATTATCCACCTTATGGACAAAGGAGTCGATATGACCGGTCAGTCGGCCACACCTGCGGCGCTGAAGGCCCGCGGCGGCCAGCTGGCCCGCCTGGCCCAACCGGTGCAGGGCGCACAGGTTGTCGGGCGCGTTGCCCTACTGCTGCGTCTCGTCGGTCAAAATCCTTTAGGCACTTCCCTGGCCGAGATCGTGCAGCACTCCGGCCTGACCCGGCCTACCGTGCACCGGCTGCTCACCTCGCTCGCCGCCGAGGGCCTGCTCGACCACGATGTCGTGCGCCATACCTGGCACTACGGCCCCGAGGTCTTCGTCATGGGAACCGTCGCCGCCGCCCGCTACCCGATCGAAGAGCTTGCCCGGCCGAGCCTCGTGCGCCTGGCCGAAGAGACCGGGGAGAGCGCCTTCCTGTCTATCCGGCGCGGCGGTGAAACCGTGTGCCTCCTCCGCGAAGAAGGCAGCTTCCCCATCCGCTCCTTCGTGCTGCACGAGGGGGTGCGATTTCCGTTGGGCGTCGCATCCGCTGGACTGGCCATTCTGGCCTATCTGCCCACAGCAGAAGTGGATGCCCTCCTCGACGACACCGACGCGTTTTCGGCTCGCTGGGGCGCGCAGCACTCACCCGCCAGCATCCGCGCCAATCTCGAACGAACCAGGGAAACCGGCTACGCGGTGAATCCCGGACTCATTCTGGAGGGCAGCTGGGGCATGGGCGCCGCGATCTTCGACCGCAGCGGCCGCCCCGGCTGGGCGCTCTCGCTGACCGGCATCGAGCCGCGGTTCAAGCCCGATCGGCAGAGGATCCTCGGTCAACTTCTGCTCGACGAGGCCAGCCGCATCAGCCAGACCCTGCAGCGCCCGCCGATCACCTAGCGGCCCGCGAGCCGAGGTATCGGTCATGCTCCGTCACACCCAAGATGCGCAGCGCACACACGCACGTGACGCCTCGGACGTTGCAGGGCATCCCGTAAGAGTTGGGCGTGATCTCTAATTCTGTCAGCTTTAGCAACGCTCGCAGATTACCGCATGCAATTTCACTGGTACGTTGCGGACAGTAGAGACGTCGGCCTTAGAAGACGTCCCACCCCGCTTTCGCGGAGCGGGATTTTCACCATAGCTCCCGTAAATTACAGGGAACTATACGCTTGTAGTCAGGGCCAGGACGCCCTGCTGTCGGCCAGGCTCGGCTCACCCTCCTGCGCCATCCACGGACAGAATAAAGCAGCCGCTCCAGAGACGAAGAAGGGCCAGCACCCTTTCGGATACTGGCCCTTCTACAGTGGAGCTAAGGAGATTCGAACTCCTGACCTTCTCATTGCGAACGAGACGCGCTACCAACTGCGCCATAGCCCCAAACTGCCTTTGAAGAATATCACGGGCTGGCCGACAGTTTTGCCCCTTTAGCGCGGGGCGTCAATTAGACCGCGCGACGGCGGCGCAGCACGGCATCGAGGTCGGTCATGCCCGGGACTGTCTCGCCGACAATACCCATCGACGCGAAGCGGCTGGGCACCGCAGCAGTGGTCGCCGCCACGACGGGCCGGGCGATCGGCGTGACCACTCGGTTGGCCTCCTCTGCGAGTACGGCGGCACGACGAGCGACCTCCGCTTCGGCGGCTGCCCTGCGCAGTTGGTTGGCCGCTTCAACGGATGCCATCGCCGTCTGCGCGATGGACCCGCGCGAGAGGTGCAGCGCTCGCGGCACCGGTTGCGGCGTCCAGGTGGCCGCGGCGACCGGAGTCTGCTCTAGCTGCACGGGTTCGAAGGTTTGCCTGATCAGCACGGGCAGCTCCATGGGGGCTTCCAGGCGAACGATGCGCGCCGAGCGTGCGACTGTGGCGAGTCTTCCGAGAACGCTAAACGCGGCGACCATTATGACTGCGCCGCCGACCAGCGCCGTGAACGAACCGGTCAGAGCGGCAGAGATCCCCGATACTGCCAGCACGAAACCGGTCAGCAGAATCAGCGACACCAGGCCGCGAAAGCGCCGAAGACGCCGAAGTTTCTTCACCGGAGACTCCGGCAGGCGCGGCGCGGCCGCGGCGGCCACAGCGGCGGCCGCGCGGCGAGCGTCGCTGGCGGCATCCGCTATCGCCTGCGCTTCAGCCCGCTCCGATTGCTCGGCCCTGGCCAGAATGCGTTGCTGCTCGGCTACTGTGCGTGCATTCGCTTCAAGCCGCACTTGCTGCGGAACCTCGGCGGTTTCAGCCAGAATACGCAGTGTCTGTTGCAATCGCACCGCATTTCGTTCGGTTGCCTGAAACTGCTTGCGGCGCGACCAGGTGGGCATCAAGTAGGCAACCCAGAGCACAGCAGCCACCGCCACCATGACCCCACCACCCAATGCCTCACTACTCATGTTGACAACGGTAAGAGGCGCGGGCACATCCGCCGAACATTACTCCCGGTGTGTCACCCAAGTTAATACACTGATTCCGCCCCCGAACAGGGAAATTCTTAACCGTCATCGGGTGATGACACGCACCGGGTGCGCGGCCGACTCCAAATCTGACGCGGTGACGCTCGCCGCATCCGCTGGTACCAGGTCATCTTGCCAGCGGCGCATGACGCCCTGGCTGAGTTCCTCGGCGACCAGGCCGAAGCAGAAATGGTCGCGCCAGTCGCCGTTGATGTGGATATACCGTCGGCGCAGGCCCTCATACCGAAAGCCGAGCTTTTCAACGACGCGCAGGCTGGCCTTGTTCTCGGGACGAATGCAGATCTCCATGCGGTGCAGGCCGAGCTGATAGAAGCAGTAGTCCGTCGCGAGCGCGACAGCCGTGGGGGTGACCGACTGGCCGGCAAACTTTTCACTGACCCAGTATCCGATGGTGGCCGACGACAGCGATCCCCAGGTGATCGACGACACGTTTAGTTGACCGGCCAGTTCGCCGTTGTGTTCCACAATGAACGGCAAGCCGTTGCCCGACCGCGAATGCGTCAACAGGCTGCGGATGCTCGCGCGCGTGTCGAAAGACATTGGGGCGTAGGGGTTGGTCGCCTCCCACTTGCGCAACCACGAGCGGTTCGCCAGCAGTTCGCCCTCGAGAGCGCGCGAATCGCGCAATCGGATGGGACGCAGGGTGACTGCTCCCTCACGGAGGGTCGGAATTGCGATCGGCACGGTTCGCCTGTCTGTCGTGGGTGAGAAGCCGGGTTGGGCGGGGAAAATCGTTAGTGCAGGGTGGCGACGAATTCGCGCAGCCACGGCTTGAGGTCGGCACCGAGATCTTCACGATCGACGGCGAGCTGCACGATCGCCTTGATGTAATCGAGCCGGTCGCCGGTGTCATAACGACGGCCACGAAAGATCAGGCCGTACACGCCGCCGGTGGACTCCGGGGTGACAGCCATCTCCTGCAGGGCATCGGTGAGCTGAATCTCGTTGCCCTTGCCGGGCGCCGTGTGTTCCAGAATATCGAAAATTTCGGGACGCAACACATACCGGCCGATGATGGCGAGGTTGGAAGGGGCATCTTCGGCGCTGGGCTTCTCGACGAGGCCGGTGATGCGCACGACGTCAGGGTCATCGGTAGCTTCGACCGCAGCCGCCCCGTACATATGAATCTGTGAAGGGTCGACCTCGAGCAGGGCAACGATGCTGGCGCCACGCTTGATCTGCTCTTCGAGCATGCGGGTCAGCAGCGGGTCGCGCGAGTCGATGATGTCGTCACCGAGCAGCACCGCGAACGGCTCGTTTCCCACGTGCATCCGCGACCGCAGTACGGCGTGGCCGAGTCCGCGCGGGTCGCCCTGCCGCACATAGTGGATGTCGGCGAGCTCGTTGGATTCACGCACCTTGGCCAGCCGGGTCTGGTCCCCCTTGCGTTCCAACATGGCCTCGAGCTCAGTCATGCGATCGAAATGGTTCTCCAGGGCGTTCTTGTTGCGCCCGGTAACCATCAGCACGTCGCTGAGCCCGGCCGCGACCGCTTCTTCGACGACGTATTGAATAGCCGGCTTGTCGACGACGGGCAGCATCTCCTTTGGCATGGCCTTGGTCGCTGGGAGGAAGCGTGTTCCGAGTCCAGCTGCGGGAATGACTGCTTTAGTTATCGGGGTACCCATGGGCACTAGGTTAGTGGCAAGTAGGATGCCTTATATGGACTCCGACATAGCTCATCGAAAGCGTGCGCTACGAGCGGAATTACGCGAACGCCGTCAGAACCTGACGTCCTCGGAGCGCGACTTCGCCACGGCCGGCTTCACGGAAAATCTGCAAAGCCTTGTTCTCGACCTGTCAGCGCGGTCGATCTCCTGCTACCTGTCAGCCCGCAACGAACCTGATACCCGGCCTTTTCTCAACTGGGCTACGGCAGAAGGCATTCGCGTTCTCTTCCCCATTTCGCGCGAAGACGGCCTGCTCGATTGGACCGTCGGCGACGGTGACGAGGAATTCACCGGAATTTCCGGCGTCCCAGAGGCCGTGGGAACCCTGCTCGGGCCAATCGCCATCAATGACGTCGACCTCATCATTGTTCCGGCGGCGGCCGTGGACGAGTCGGGACTGCGCATGGGCTGGGGTCGCGGCTACTTCGACAAGACCCTCGGCTCGATGGAGAAATGCCCGCCGGTATACGCCGTCGTCTTCGACAGCGAGTACCTCGATGAAGTTCCCCGCGAAGTGCACGATCAGCCCGTCAACGGCCTCGTGACGCCGACCCGAATCATCGCTTTCTAACCGTTTTCACCGCCTGGGACCCCGGTTCTGAACCTGCGGGGGTCTGTGCGCGCATAACCTTAGTCTTGGCAGGCGTTTGCCTGTCGGCTCAACCAGCTGGAGATGCAGTGCCTACCTACTCTTACCGTTGCACCGCGTGCGACACCGCTTTCGATATCCAGCAGGCCTTCACCGACCACTCGCTCACGGTGTGCCCGACCTGCCAGGGAAAGCTGCGCAAGGTGTTCTCCTCGATCGGCGTGACCTTCAGCGGCTCGGGTTTCTACAGCAACGATTCCAAAGCGGATGCGAAGCGGTCCAACCCGAATCTCGACCGCAAGCCGACCGAGAAATCAGCCGACAAGTCCGACTCTTCGGCGAGCAAACCCGCCGAAACCAAGTCCGCGAAGAAGTCCGACAGTACGCCGGCGAAGAAAGACAGCTCGGCGTCCTCTTCCTCCTCGTCCTCCTCCGTTCCGGCCGCGAAGGCGTCTTAGGCAGATGGCGCTGACAAAGACGGTCGCCCAAGTTATCCGTTTGGAGCACCCCGTGATCAACGGTTTCAAAGAATTCATCATGCGCGGCAACGTCATCGACCTCGCGGTCGCCGTCGTCATCGGCACCGCGTTCACCGCGCTCGTCACCGCCATCGTCACGAGCATCTTCAACCCGCTGATCGCGTCGATCTTCAGCGCCGAGTCCCTGGCAGACTCGCTCGTCCTCCCGCTCCGGGGTGGGGACGGCATTTTGTTCGGTGCCGTCATTGGCGCGCTGATCAACTTCCTGCTGATCGCTGCGGTGGTCTACTTTGCGATCGTGCTGCCGCTGAACAAGCTCAAGGAGTCGCAGGACCGCCGTCGCAACGCGGGCATTCCTGCGGCCGTCGTCGTGGACCCCACAACCGAGCTCGACCTGCTCACCGAGATCCGCGATCTGCTGGCCAAGAACGCCGCAGCCGACCAGGGCCCCAAACACTAGCAGCTACCAGTGCGGCGGGCGATCCTGCCGCAACTGTGCCTCGTTCGCGCTCGGTGCGCTGCCAGTGTGGGCGACGCCGCCCTCTTCCCGCAGTACCGGCGGGTGCGGGTTGGGGTCGGTATCCGGCGCGGGCAGAAGTCTGGCGCGCCGGGCCTTGCCTGCCGCCTTCACGATCGGCTGGCGCGCCGATCCCAGGGGTGGCACATCCTCCGAGCCGCTCACGCGCCCGGGCGTTTCGGGGTGACTGTGGGGGCGTCGCCGGCTGGAAAGGCACGCGGAGCGGCATCCGCCGCCGGAACACCGGCGATTGCGGCCACGCGCGCCGCGACGGCGTCGGGGTTGCTGAACAGTTCGAAGCTGTGCACGCGCAGGTAGTGCCAGCCGAGTCGGCGCAGCACTTCGGGGCGCAGCCGAAGCGACTCGCGCAGGCTCGCACGATTGACGACGGCATCCGTCTCGACCACGATGGCGCGGGTGCCGTAGGAGGCGGCGAGGGCCAGCTTGCCGCGGTGGCCGAGGCGCACACTGAGGCCGAGCTTCTCGAGGCGGTGGCCGAGATCGACCAGCATGGCCTCGCTCGCGTCGGGAACCTGCACCTCGTCACGACGGGCTTCGGTCTCGCTGAGCACTTGGGACAGGGCGAGAATACCGTGACGCTGGCGGTCCTCGTCGATGTCGGCGGGGCGAAAGCAGGAGACGATGTCGAGCGCGCGACGTGCACGGGTCATGCCGATCGCAAGCAGGCGTTCCCCGCCCGGTTCGCCGAGTGAACCGAAGTTCGAGAGCAGACGACCGTGTGGGGTGCGGCCGTAGCCGATCGAGAAAATGACCCGGTCGCGGCTCTGTGCCACGGCCTGCTCGAGGGTGAGTACGGTGAACGGTTCGCTGCGATCTTTGAGAATGAAGTCGGAAAGGTCGGTGCGCTTGGCAAACGCTGCGAGCACGGCCTGCTGCACCCGCACGGCGTGCCGGGTGCTCGCGGTGATCACCATAAGCGATTCGCGCGGACGCTTCGAGGCGTGGTCGAGCACGAGATCGACAACCTTCACGACCTCCGCGTCGACGCTCTCGATGGCGCCACTATCGACGTCGGGCATGCCGCGGCCGCCGGCCACATAGTTGATGGTGAGGCTGCCGTGGCCGAGAAAACTTCCGGCCCAGGGCAGGGAATCGATGCGTCCGCCGTAGAAGCGATGGTTGACGAGCTCAGCGAGGTCCTCCCCGCCAGCCCGATAGCTGCGGGTGAGCGTGAGGGTCGGCAGCAGTTCGCCGAGGCGGGCCAGGGCAGAGTCGGCGTGCAGGGCGTCCACCGACGCGTCGGGCGCAACGGTCTCCCCCGAACCGGCGATGCCGGTCTCGAATGCTGACGGCGTCTGGGTGACCGGATCGCCGAACGCGACGATCTGTCGGCCGCGGCGAATCGCACCGACGTTTTCAGCGAGGGTCGTGGCTCCGGCGTCAACCAGCAACACGGTATCGAAGGTGATCTGGTCGCTGATTCCGGCGATCTCGTAGGGCGAGGCCAGCCAGACCGGGGCGAGCACTCGACCGAGGTGGGGTGCGACGTCATTGAGTCGGGCCGGGGTGGCACGATCGGCGCGCAGCAGACGGCGCAGCTGGTCGGCTTCCTCGGGAAAGTCGACGACGCCGATCTTCCAGGTTTCGGCGAGCAACCAGGCCAGCAGCTTGCCGGTAGCGGATGCGTGGGCTTCGTCGACGAGTTTGAAATCAGCCTCGAGGCGGTCCAGCACCTGGGTGTTGGCACCCAGCAATGCCCGGTCGCTCGCGAGCATGATTTCGAGCACGGACTGCCACCAGGCCAGCTCGAGCTCGCCGGCGACGTTCTCTTCCGACACGTGGCGCTGGGACAGGTCGGTCATCAGCGGGTCAAGGTTGTGTTCGCGTAGCGTCGCCAGCAGCGCTGTGCGCTCGTGCAGGTTCGCGAGAACCTCGCTCTCAGCGGCGAGGCCGGAGATCATCGCTACCAGCTCATTCAGCTGACGCCCGGCCAGGGCCCGGGGCGTGCCGCTGGTGCCGAGCGGAATGTCGAGCAGACCGAGGTCTTCCGAGACTCGCTGAAAAGCAACGTGCACGTCGTTAATGCCGACCGGCACCTCCGGAGTGACGCCGGCAGCTGCGTAGCGCTGCCAGAGCGTTCGCTGGCTCTGGATGCGCCGCAGGCTCTCGTTCATGTCGTTGACCCGCACGCCGGGGCGCTGGTATTCCTCGGCGAGCTTTCGCAGCCTGCGCCGACTGGCCGAACTCATCTCAGACGATTCACGCCTCGACGACGTGGCGGCGATCAACTCGGTGAGCGACCGGTCGTAGACGCCGGGCTGAAATTTGTCGAGGGTTTCGCGAATATCCAGCAGCAGACGCAGGTAGATCCCGAGTTCGTTGATCGTCTCGAACGGGCGCAACCGGGTCTGACCGATCAGGCCGTTGGCGCGTTCAAGCAGCCGGGGCAGTTCGATCTGGTTGATGCGTTTGGCGAGCTGGTGCGAGTTGGAGGCATCCGCTGTGGAGGTGAACGAGGCGCCGTACCAGGGCGAGTCGCCGGGTCCGTACCGAAATTCGCCGAGAACGGCGGCCTTGATCAGGGTGTTGGCGGCGGCCGACCGGGAATGGGCGAGAAGTTCGAGGGCGTGCCGGTCGAGGCGGGCCGTGGTCGACGGCGGCTCAGACAGCTGAGCGAGCCGGGCGAGTTCGCCCAGCGCGTCGAGCACAGAGACGCCGAGAGCGGAGTCGCGACGAGTGAGCGCCGAACGGTAGTCGAGCAGCACCTTGCGCAGGCGCACGAGTGCGTCATCGACGTCGCCGACCCGCGGCTGGGCCGCTCTCTCGTTTCGGGTGATCGACTGGATCAGGTCGCGGCGCAGGGTGCGCGGGGTGACGGCGATGCCGGGCAGGCCCACCTGCACGAGGCGGCCGTGGATGCCATCGAGGCTGGAGCGGCGGGCGCTCACCACGAGCACCCGTTTGTGCTGGGCCACGAGCGAGCCGATCGCGTTGACGATCGTTTGGGTGCCACCGGTGCCGGGCAGCGTTTTCACGACGAGGGAGTTGCCGGCTGCGATCTGCGCGACAACGTTCTCCTGCTCGGAGTCGGCGTCACCGAGCAGCGTGTCGGTGGCGGGCGGGCGGGCGTCCTGCCCGATTGGTACGACCGGGTTATAGGCGGTCTCGATGTTGCGCCGAGCGGTCATGTTGCCGGCAACGGCGTCGAGCAGCGGATGGTCGAGGTTCGACGCGTCGGCGGCGAGCGCCCGGCCCACGTCTGCGAATGAGGAGACGACGAGGCGGGGTACGACGTTGAACCAGGGCAGGTGCGAGGTAAGCCCGCGCAGCCGGTCGATGACAGGTTGCGGCTTGAACGCGCCATTGGTCACGGCGAGCGCCACAAAAGCGTCGGCGTCGAGCACGATCTGAAACTGGTCTTTCAAGGCACGGGCGAGTTCGGGATTGAGAAAAGGCTGACCCTTGAGCTTGAGTTCGTAGTCGCGTCCGTACCGACGAATAGCGAGGGGACGCAGCAGCACCGGGGCACTGTAATCAATGTCCTGATAGCGCCACTCCGCAAGGCCGATGGCGAGGTTGACAGACTCGAGGCCGCGCATGGAGCGCAGTTCGATGCCTTTCTGGGTGATCTCGTTCGCGGCCAGGCGGGCGTTGCGCAGCGCCAGTTCGTCGCGAATGAGGTTGGACAGCAGCGTCGTTTTGCCGATGATGAACTGCGGCAGACCGCCGGGGTGCGTGGCGCTGAGCTCGATGCGGGTGCGGGCTTCGTCGGTGAAGTGCAGCAGGGGCGATCGTCCGCCGAGGGCTGCTAGTTCGTCGCGCCAGCGTTGCCAGACCGGTTCGGCGATGTTTCCCGCGGTGAAGGCCGGGTCGCCCAGACTGAGGTTGTGTGGACTGGTCACGTTTTGCGGGTCGACAGGGACGCCGCCCAGGTACTTGGAAAGCACGTCGTCGTCATCTTGTTTTTTATCGAGGTGCCACACAGGGATACCCTAATTGGCAAATCACCGGTTTGCCCTGAGGCGGCCGGGGTTTCGCGGGTTTTGACCCCAACTGACGTTCACAGCCAGTCGCGCCGTTTGAACACGACGTACAAGCTGACACCCATCGCGAGCATCAGGCTGAGGGCAAACGGATAGCCCAGGGCCCAATGGAGCTCGGGCATGTGGTCGAAGTTCATGCCGTAAACAGTTCCCACCAGCGTCGGTGCGAACAGGATCGCCGCCCAGCTGGAGATCTTCTTGACCTCCTCGCTTTGCGCGAGGCTCGTCTCTGACAGGTGGCGCATTTCGTCGTTCTGGCGCTGGCCGACCAGGGTGCTGTGCACGGTGAGCGCGTTCTGCAGCAGTTGCCGAAAAGCGTCGCCACGCTCCACGACCCGCAGGGTGTGATCGAGCACGTCACGCAGGTGCCGGTGCAGTTCCAAATCGACGTTGTATTTATCGAAGCCACGCTGCATGGACTCGAACATGGTCACGAGCGGTTGGGTTGCCCGCTGAAACTCGATCACCTCGCGCGACAGCGCATAGATGCGCCGGGAGACCTCCGGGTCGCCGTCGAACAGCTGGTCTTCAATCTCGTCGATGTCGTTTTCGAGGCCGGCGACGACCGGTACGTATTCGTCGACGACCTGGTCAAGAAGGGCGTAGAGCACGGCTTCCGGACCGAGTGCGAGCAAGTGCGGCGTCTGCTCCATGCGCTCCCGCACCTGCGCGAGGTTGGGCGATTCAGCGTGGCGGATGGTGACGACGAAATCCGGCCCGACGAACACGTGCAGCTCGCCAAATTCGACGCGCTCCTCGTCGTCCATGTAGCGTGCCGGGCGCAACACCACGAACAGGATGTCCCCGTACCGCTCGATCTTCGACCGTTGGTGACCGGCGAGCGCATCCTCCACGGCTAGATGGTGCAGGCTGAACTCGGTGGCGACGGCCCGCACCTCCAACTCGCTCGGCCGATACAGGCCGATCCAGGCGAAACCCTTGTTCTGTTTCATGACTTCAAAGGTCTCGTCGAGCGTGTGCGGGGTGGAGACCCGGTGCCCATCCACGTAAACCGCATTATCAACCAGCGCCATCGGCTCTCCTTGTTCGATCTTCAAGTGTGTCATTCGCCTACACCGCCCGGTAACGTTTGAGGGTGCCGCAAACGGATGTCTCCCTTTTTCTCGCTCCGCGCGCGACGCTCCCCCAGACCGACCGCGCACGGCTCACCGCCGCCGTGGCCCTGGTCTGCTCGGCGCGGGGCCCGGTCACCATCGAGCAACGCTGCGAGCACTGCGGCGGAGCGCATGGCCGCCCGCGCGTCCTGGCGCCAAGCGCGGTGCACGTGAGCCTGAGTCGAGCCGGCCATACCGTCGCCGTCGCCGTCTCCCTGGTCGGGCAGATCGGGGTCGACATCGAGAGCGTCACGGCGGTCGGCCGTGCCGGGTTCGATGATGTCGCGTTCAATGCGACCGAGCGCACAGCGCTGGCCGCTGTGCCGATCGGCGAGCGCGACCGGGCGCGCGCCCGGATCTGGACCACGAAGGAAGCTCTGCTCAAGCTCTCGGGCCAGGGCCTGACGGTGGACCCGCGAGAGCTGACTGTGGGGTGGGCGGGGGCATCCGTTTTATGGAGATGGCCGACTTCCACCCTCGATCTGAGCCGGGTGCACGTCGTGGGCTTCGACGCAGGCCCCGGACTGATCGGCACCCTCGCCGTTTTCAGTGCGGAGACCCCCGAGGTGGAGCTGCGCCGCGATTCGTAGGCTCGGCGCCAGCGTGCGGCCATCCGTTTCACGCCACGCGGGAGTTGCGCCGCTGCGCGGGAGGCGCAACTCCCGCGCACTGGCGCAAGTCCAGCGCGACGCGTGGTGCTGGAGTTCCGCCCAGACCGGAACTCCCGCGCACTGGCGCAAGTCCAGCGCGACGTGTGCACCCCGCCGTTATGGCTGGGGGCGTTCCAGGCCGCGCAGGGCGCGCTGCGGGCCGGGCTGCAGTCCGAGCTCCAGGAGCCGCCGCCGCAGGGAGTACTGGCTCATCCCGACCGAAGCCGGCCAGCGGGTGAATCCATGTACCTGACGGCGAATTCCGTCCTCGCGCAGCTTCTCGTCATACTGTACCTGCTCGGGAGAGCGACCGGCCAGATACTTCGCGTTGAAATACTTGTCCCGACCGTCGCACTCCCCCACACCGTCGATCTCGGGCCAGTAGAAGTCGGTCTCGCACTCCTTGCCATCGATGATGAACGGATGCTGCAGTTCCGGTTCGGGAAAGCCGCTCAGGGCGATGTTCACCCGACTAGCCGATTCCGCTGGCGAACCGGAGAGATGCGTTCCGAACTGGATGATCGCGCGGGCGCGGCGGGAACCGCGAAAGGGCAGCATCCGCTCAAGCGTGGCCAGAAGCGCAACCTTGGTAGTCAGGGTTAGGGTGCGTCTAAACCGGTCCTGATAGAGCGCGCGGTCGACCACTGCCACGGCGGATTTCAGATCGAGGGTCGCCGCCAAATCGACCACGGTGCGGTCGACGGTCGTCACGAGTAGTCCGTCGATGGTCGTGACGTCGCGGGAATCCATGCCGAGAGCATGCCTGCGAATACCCGGATCCGATCGTCCGCCCGAGGCTCGTTCGGTGAGCAGATGCACCTCCCCCGGCCAGCCGACGAGCATCGGCAGCCCCCAGAGCACGGCGGCCGAGTGGTGGCAGAGCACCGCCTGACCGCGCCGGATGAGGGCAGCCCCGCGCACCCGGATCAGATAGCGCTGGTCCTCCCGCAATTGGTTCCAACGCGCGCTGGGGTAGTACAGACCGCGGCTCACCCGCTGCAGTCGGCCCCGTGTTGATTCCCGTCGCAAGCGAAAATCGACGCCCAGGGCGCTTGCCAGATCAGACGCGAGGATGAGGCCGTTGCAAGGATCGGGGTCGGTGCTCGTTTGGGAGATGAGGCCGGCGCCGCCTCGGGGAACGATGTCGAAGCTGGCGCTGGGTTCTGGGTCGGGCTGAGACATAGAACCAGAGTGTCCGGAAGGCGCCTGCTGCGGGAGGCGGCTTGCCCCCTCCGTGCAGAACCCAGGGCCCACACCCACCTGTGGAGGAGGAACACGCGGTTCGTCACGGCGTGCCATCCACTGAGCGACGGATGACCGCGAGCATCCGTTTCACGCCACGCGGGAGTTGAGCCGCTGCGCGGGAGGCGGAACTACCGCGTACTGGCGCAGGTCCAGCGCTACGAAATGCGCGGGAGTACTGGCCAAGGCGCAACTCCCACGCAGCGCAACCACACCCACGCCCGAACCCGGCCACGCCTCGTGCCCTGTAATCAGAGGCTCGGCAGCGCGCTGTCCTGCACCCAGCGGGCCACGAACCCGCCGATCGCCCGGCTGCCGGTGTGTTCGGAGAAAAATTCTATGAAGTCGTCGGTCGAGACCTGCCCGTATCGCCGGGCCGCCGTGTAGGCGCGCAGGGTCGCGAAGAAGTCCTCGTCGCCGAGAGATTTGCGAATGGCGTGCAGGGCGAGCGCGCCTCGTTTGTAGACACGGTCATCGAACATGGCGTGCGGGCCGGGGCCGCCGACGAAAATGTCACGGGGCAGCGCCGCAACGCGGCCGCGGTGCAGCACGGCGAGGGCGTCGGCCGTGCGGCCACCGCGCTGCTCCTCCCAAAGCCATTCTGCGTAGCACGCGAAGCCCTCCTGTAACCAGATGTCCTGCCAGCGGGCCACGGTCAGGCTATTGCCGTACCACTGGTGTGCCAGCTCGTGGGCGATCAGCCGGTCGCTGCCGTGCTCGCCGTCGATGTGGTTGCTTCCAAATATGGCCAGGCCGTGCGCCTCGAGTGGAATCTCCAGCTCGTCGTCGGTCACGACGACCGAGTAGGACGCGAACGGATAGGCCCCGAACCGGTCGGCGAAAAACGCGATCATCTCGGTGAGGCGGGCGAAGTCGATACCGACACGGGTCGCCAGATGGGCGGGAAAGTACAGGCTGTGCGCGACCGGAGTGTTGGCCAGGTCAAGGCGGCGGTAGCGGCCGATCAGCACCGTGGCGAGGTAGGTCGCCATCGGCTCGCGCACGTCGAAGATCCAGGTGGTGCGGCCGGAACGGCTCGACCGGCTCGACAACACCCCGTTCGACACCACGGTGTAGCTGGATTCGCAGGCGATCGTGATGCGATAGGTGGCCTTGTCGCTCGGGTGGTCGTTGCATGGAAACCAGGAAGGGGCCCCGCACGGCTGCCCGGAGACGAGCACGCCGTCGTCGAGTTCTTCCCAGCCGACGTCGCCCCAGGCGCTGCGCACCGGATGCGGCGCTCCGCGATAGCGCACCACCACCTCAAATACGGCCCCGGCGTCGATGGTCGTGGCGAGGCTGATCACCAGCTTACGAGCGCTGTGGGTGACTTTCGTCGGCCGTGCGCCGTTCACGGTGACTTTCTCCACAGTGAGCCCGGCGAAGTCGAGGCTGAACCGGTCGAGCATCATGAGGGACCGCGCGGTAATGATCGCGGTCGCATTCAACCGGTTGGTGGCTACTCGGTAGTCCAGGGTCACGTCGTAGTGCACGGCGGTATAGCCACCATTTCCGCTGGTGGGAAGGTAGGGGTCACCGGCGCTGGCCGACCCGTAGGTCGTCTGCTTAGTCTGAGCCATCGCTGAACTATCCACGCTCAACGAGCCCACGGCGGCTGGTGCCACGGCGTGATCGGGTTGCCAGACCAGAGCGAACCGGTCGGCACCCGTTCGCCGCGCATCACGAGCGAGCCGGGCCCGACGGTCGCCCCGGCATCGATGGACGCCGCCGGCAGAATGACTCCGTTAGGCCCGAGCGTGGCGCCCTCGGCGAGCACGACCACGTCAAGCTGCATGATCCGGTCGTGAAACAGATGAGTTTGCACGACGCAGCCGCGGTTCACGGTGCTGCCAGCCCCCAGCCGCACCAGGTCGGCTTCCGGCAGCCAGTACGTTTCGCACCAGACGCCCTTGCCCACGGTGGCACCGAGGGTGCGCAGCCACACGGCGAGCGCCGGCGTGCCAGATGCCTTCTCGGCAAACCACGGCCGAGCCACCATCTCGACGAAACTGTCCGACACCTCGTTGCGCCAGATGAACGATGACCAGAGCGGATGCTCCGACGCGTCAATGCGCCCGACCAGCGTCCACTTGACCACCGTCGTGACCCCGGCAGCCACCGCACCGGCCGTGAGCATGACTACCCCCGAGAGGCCGATCGCTGCACCGAGGCCGAGCTGCAGCCAGAGCAGGTCTAGCAACGCCAGTACCAGAAGGGCGATCCAGGCGGTGGTGAAGCTGGCCACGATGCGCAGCAGTTCCCACAGCGAACGGGCTACTTTCAGGCGAACGGGAGGGTGGAAGGTTCGCGAGTCATCGGCATCCGTTTGCCTGCGGCGCAGGCGGGCCGGCGGGTTGCCGAGCCAGCTCGAGCCGCGTTTGGCTTTGCGGGGCGTCGACGAGAGCACCGCGACAAGCCCATTGCGCGGCACGGTGCGGCCGGGGCCGGCCATGCCGCTGTTGCCGAGGAAGGCCCGGCGGCCTACCTTGGCGGGCCCGATATGCATCCAGCCGCCGCCAAGTTCGTAGCAGGCGACCATGGTGTCGTCGGCGAGAAACGCGCCAGGTGCAATGGTCGTGAGCGAGGGCAGCAGCAACACGGTCGACGCCTCGACATCGGCGCCGACTTTAGCCCCGAGTAGTCGCAGCCAGGTGGGCGTGAGCAGGCTCGCGTAGACCGGAAACAACACCGTGCGGGCACCGTCGAGAGTGCGTTCGGTCATCCAGACCTGCCAACCGATACGGCTGCGCACGGGATAGTAACCCTCCCGCAGGCCAACGCCGAGCGCGCGCACGAAGGCAATCACCAGAAGCGCATAGGCGAGGCCGCCGCCAACGACGGCGACCGGCATGATCAGAGCCGCGCGCAGCACAGCAACGCCGAGGCTGTCGGCGTTGCCGACGGCGGCGCCGACGATGAGCACGCCGAGCACGATTGCAATCGTAGGGATAGCGGTCATCGCCACCGACCCGGCCGCGAAGGCGCCAAGCCAGCGACTGGCGCGCGACGGACGTTCGGCCGGCCACGGGCGGCGGCCCGATCCGACACGGCGAGCGGGGGAACCGGCCCACCGCTCCCCGGCTGGCACACGCGACGAGACCGCGGAACCGGGTTCAATCTCGGCGCCGTCGCCAACGTGGGCGCCCCCGAGCAGGGTGCTGCGGGAGCCGATCCGAGCATCGGCACCGACATGCAGATGGCCAATGCGGAGCACGTCACCGTCGACCCAGTGCCCGGCCAGGTCGACCTCGGGTTCGATCGAGGCCTGAGCACCGATGGTGAGCAGCCCGGTAACCGGCGGCAACGAGTGCAGGTCCACCTCGGAGCCGATCTCGGCGCCGAGGGCCCGCGCGTAGTAGCTGATCCAGGGCGCCCCGGCGAGACTCGCCGCGTCGACGAGCAGCGCGATCTGTTCGGCCAGCCATAGCCGCAGGTGCACGGAGCCGCCCCGCGGATAGTTGCCGGGCATCACGTCGTGCAGCAACAGTCGGGCCGCCACCACGGCGATGAGCATCTTGCCGGGCGGGGTCACAAACAGTGCAAACCCAAGCGCTACCCACCACCACGACAGGGTCGGGGCGAAGGTCGCGCCGGCCAGGCTGAGCAGGTTGTTGGCGATGGCGAGGTAAACCAGCCAGCGGGCGCCGCTCAGCACGTGCAGCGGAATACCGAGCACCGTCTGGGCAAACTGACTGCGAGCCGGCGTCGGCAACACCTGCCGTACGACAGTCGGCGTCACGGGGGTGCGCGCGTCGAGTTCCTCGGCGAGCGACCCGATGCGCGGGTGATCGTACAGGTCGGCGACGGTGGTTTCGGGGTGGCGGGCGCGCACGGCTGACACGAACTGCGCGGCCGAGAGCGAGCCGCCGCCCTGGGCGAAGAAATCGTCGTCGGGCCCGGTCACCGGCACCCCCAAAATGGATGCCCATGCCTCCGCCAGCCAAGCCGCCGTCGGTGACAGCGCCTTCGCATCGTCGTCCAACCCGGGCTGCGAGGCGGGCAATGGCCACGGCAATGCCGCCCGGTCGACCTTGCCAGAGGTGCGGGTGGGCAGCGCATCGACGATGGCGAGCAGCGGCACGAGCGCGGCCGGCAGTTCGTCCCGCAGCCTGACGATCGCGGCCTGCCGGTCGAACGGCGCGCTGGTGGTGGTCAGAGCGATGTAGCCGACCAGAATGTGGTTACCGGCCGGGGTGGTCTGCACCACAGCGGCACCGCCGGCCACTCCGTCGAGAGCGCTCAGGGCAGCATCCACTTCACCGAGCTCGATGCGGCGCCCGCCGAGTTTCACCTGGTCGTCAGCACGGCCAGCGAAGACCAGACCGCGTGGGTCGAAACGTACGAGGTCGCCGCTGCGGTAGGCGCGGCTCCAGCCGAGCTGCGGGTGCGGAGCATACTTCTCGGCGTCCTTGGCGGCGTCGAGGTAACGGGCAAGACCCACGCCGCCGATAATGAGTTCGCCGGTCTCTCCTTCCGCGACCCGGTCGCCGTGGGCGTCGACGACGGCGAGGTCCCAGCCGTCGAGCGGCAGGCCGATACGCATCTCGCCGACACCGTCGACGAGTGCTCCGCAGGCTACGACGGTCGCTTCGGTGGGGCCGTAGGTGTTCCAGACTTCCCGGCCGCGGGCATTGATGCGGGCGACCAGTTCGGGCGGGCAGGCCTCGCCGCCGAAGATCAGCAGCCGCACTGCCTCGAGTGATTCTTCTGGCCAGAGCGCGGCGAGGGTTGGCACGGTCGAGACGACGGTGATGCCGTGGGCGATCAGCCAGGGACCGAGGTCAGCGCCGCTGCGCACCAGGGAGCGCGGGGCCGGCACCAGGCAGGCGCCGTTGCGCCAGGCCAGCCACATCTCTTCGCAGCTCGCGTCGAAGGCCACTGACAGGCCGGCCAGAACTCGGTCGCCCGTTCCGATCGGCTCGTCGTGCAGGAATAATTCCGCTTCAGCATCGACGAACGCCGCGGCTGAACGGTGCGTGACAGCGACGCCCTTGGGCACACCGGTTGAGCCGGAGGTGAAGATAACCCAGGCGTCGTCGTCGGGCGTCGGAATGTTGCCGCTCGGAAAGACCAAAGCTGGGTCGTCGTGTGGCGGCACGGGTCGCCCCTGTAATGCTTGCAGGTCCAGGGCCTCGCGCGGCGCGAACACACTGTTCTCGCCGATGATGCCGACCACGTGTGCTTCGGCGAAGACCAGGCGGGCGCGTTCCTCCGGATCGTCCGCATCGACCGGAACATAGGCTGCGCCGGCGAATAGCGTGGCCAAGATCGAGACATACAGGTCGCGGGTTCCAGAGGGAATGCGAATGCCTACGGTGTCCCCGCGGCGTACTCCGGCCAGGCTCAGCGCGTTCGCCTGGGTTTGCACCCGCCGCAGCATGCCGCGATAGCTGATCGTGCCGGCCAAGTCTTCCAGGGCCAAAGCATCCGGATGCTGCGCTGCGGTGTACGCGAAAACGTCGGCGAGGGTGCGGGCAGGCATGGCCAGATGACCCGCTGAGAGCACATCCTGGGCGTAGCCGCTGTCGCCCGCTGGGCTGTACTGGTGCTCGCTCACACGACTCCTCGTTCAGGTCGTGGCAGTAGTACGGCACGCCGCGAAAGTACCAGTCTAGAACTCTCTCGGAACGTGCGGGTGCCGCACACGATCGAGGCGGCCTTCGGCTTGTCGTCGCTCGCCGTTGCCGTCGCTCTCATCACGAACATCTAGAAGTAGACGCCAGCGTATGGGTTCCCATTTGAGTTCTCCTCGCTGAGACCCTTGGGATCGGCGGTTCTGGCCGAGTAAAACCAGGACCATCACGAGCCGAAACGAGTATCCTGCAGCCCGTTTAATCCAGCACCTTTTCACGCGCCGTTTCCAGAGCGCGCTCGCGCATCGCGAGGAACAGCGGGAACGTGAAGGCGAAGGCGGTGACTCCCGAGAGGGCGACATAAAGCCAGCCTCGCTTCATACCGAGCCGTCGCGCCTCAACGATGATCAGGATGCTCCCGGCCACCGCCGCGATGAGCAAGTCAACGGTGAGCGACGAGACCGCCGGTCCGCTGTCCATCCAGTCGCCGATGAAGTTGCGCATCTGCACGATCGCGAGAACGTTGTAGGTCCAGGTCCCAGCGAGCCCGGCGAGACCCAGCCCGAGATAGACGAGAGCGAGTGGCGTCCAGTGTTTGGTCATGCCGACATTATGCCCGCCGTAGATTTGGGACAGGCCCTTGTTGTCGGCACGCTTGCGGGGACAACGCGTTATCTTGCCAGCGTCGCAGCCGCTGCGCGGCACCGCTACAGCCTCCAGCCGAAGTACCCCTGGCGGAAACGCTCAGCGGGATCAGTCCAAGACTCTAAACCGTTCAAGCACCACAAGTGTGTTGTCATCCACAACAAAAGTTGGGTCCATCGGAAAGGCCCGCAGTTCATCATCCTCCCAAAATCGCTCGTGCGCGATACGCCACTCAGATAACGACGAATGCCCTTCGCCCTCGTCGCGCGCATGCTCCCACGGCACATCGGATAACCGAACCTGTTCAACATCCGTTGTTTCGATGGTTACGAGTCGACGCCCCTCCGAATCCACGACAGCCTGGCGTGAACCAACCTGAGGCAAAGGCTCGTTTTCAATCTGATACTCCGCCACAAAAGACGTCGTCGAGGTCTTACGTCCATCGCAGATAGCGGAAACAAGCTTGTCGCGGAGCGGCCCGGGGAATCCGACCTCCGCGATGGGAAGCGAATCAATGTTGGTCATCACCCAAGTCTGTCGTGTCGACCAATTCACAAAAGTGCCCCGCACCCGGATGGCGCCGTATGACGACTCTCAGCGAACCATGTAACCGCAAGGGGAACGGCGGATTCAACCGGTCGTCGCAACGATGGGCTGTTCTGGCTCTGATAATAGTCGTTGCATGGCTTGAGCGGGTGTGCTGCCGTCGAGTGTTTTGCGGGGTCGATTGTTGAGTTCGGTAGCGACTTCGAGTAGCCGCTCGGGCGAATGGACGGATGAGTCGGTGCCTGTGGGGAAATAGTGGCGTAGCAGACCGTTGGTGTTTTCGTTGGTGCCCCGCTGCCACGGCGAGTGTGGATCACAGAAGTAGATAGCCATCGTGGTGGCCATTGTGATCTGCCGGTGTTGGGCCAGCTCAGTTCCCTGATCCCCCGTCAGAGTCTTCTCCAAGTGCTCGGGGAGGGTCTTGATGGCGGCCAACAGCCCATCACGAACCGTGATTGCGCTGGGTCACCGGGGAGGTGGACCAGCATCGTGAACCGTGTCTGACGCTCCACACACGGAGCGATCGCCGACCGGCAGTGTGATCCCAAGATTAGATCCCTTTCCCAATGCCCCGGCACGGCGCGGCCGGAAACCTCCGGCGGCCGCTCACTGATCATGGTCATGTCCGGGATCTTGCCCGAGTTCTTCGCAGCAGGCCGTCTCGGACGCCGGATGGCGCGGCCGGTGCGCAAGTGCTGATGCAGATCACCGCGCAAGCCGCCCCGGCCGCCCCCATAAAGCGTCTGGCAGATGGCTTCCGGACTGACCCGCATCTCCTGCCTAGCCGGAAACACCGCACTGATCGTGGCAGCAGACCGGCCCACCAGAGCAGTGTTCGCCCGCACGCCGGTACCACCCAGGTGCAAGGCCGCGATCTGCAGTCGTTCCTCCAAGGGCTACGAGATGTGCAGCGTGCCCTTTCCTGCCTTTCTCGAAGCGCCGCTGACAGATCAGATCGCCGGCAAACAGCGCAACCAGCTCGTGTTCTGCGATGGCAACATCTATTTGGCCACGCCGACCCACGGTGACGGCTGGTTCGCGGGAGCCCGGAAACGCGCACGCCTGACCGATTCGTCCATTCCTATTGGGCTGACGCCGCATGATTTGCGGCATACCGTAGCGTCCTTGGCGATCTCGGCCGGCGCAAACGTGAAGGCGGTGCAGCGCATGCCGGGGCACGCCTCAGCGGCGAGGACCCTGGACACCCATGCCGACCTGTTTGACGATCTTGACGCCGTGGCGATCGCGCTGCATATTGCAAAGGCCAGGTCGGACACGCTGCCGTAACGATTCACGCCGTCGGGGCCGGTTTTCGATCTTGAGGAGCGGCCTCAAAAACCCTTGGCAGGGTGTCCCCGTTGCACGTTCAAATGCCAGTTTTACGCTATTTTACCAACGTCAGATTAGACCTAAATTTTTTGAGGTGTGGGCAAAATGTGGGCAAACGGCCATTCCTCAGAATGGCGAAAGCCCTACAGCCCATTGTTTACAAGGGATGTAGGGCCTTCAAGCGTGGTGCCCCTGGAGGGATTCGAACCCCCGGCCATTTCCTTAGGACGGAATTGCTCTTCCACTGAGCTACAGAGGCTGGTCCGGCAAGTTTAGCCGATCAGTCCGCTCGGTCGAGCGCGCCGCCCGCGTTGTCGCGTGGCACGCACCGCCCCGTCAACACGCTTGTGATGATGATCACAATGTCGCCTGTTGCCCCGGCGGTAAATCGCCGCGCTAGGCGGCCGGGGCCAGATAGGCGTCCCATTCCTGCTCGGGGCGCTCGACTCCGCGCACAATCCAGGTAGTGCCCTGAGGCATCCGCGGAGTGAAGCGCAGCTCCCAGCCCATTTCGGCCGGAGTGTGGTTGCTCTTGAGGTTATTGCACCTTAGACAGCACGCGGCGAGGTTGTCCCAGGTATCACGGCCACCGCGCGAACGCGGCAACACGTGGTCAATCGTGGCCGCCGACTTGCCGCAGTAGCAGCAACGATGCTCGTCACGGCGCAAGACTCCGCGGCGACTGACCGGAACCAGTCGCGACATGGGGATGCGCACGTACCGCGTGAGCAGAATGACGCTCGGACGATCCCACGAGCCCGAGGCCGCGAAAACGGGATGGCCCTGATCGGACTGCACGATCGTGGCTTTCTGATTCATCACCAGAATGAGCGCTCGTTTGAACGAGACGACGGCGAGGGGCTCATAGCCCGCATTGAGTACCAGTGTGCGCATGCGCTCCCTTTCGAAGGAGGCTGGACGGCTTCCAGCCATTCGAACTACATCCGATGCGTGAAGAACTGGAGCGCGACGGGGCGAAAAAGAGTACAAAAAAAGGCGCCGTCACAATGACAACGCCTTCTGGCTGCTCACACAGCTCTTCTCGCTCTGACAACTATGCCGAAAGCACTCGCGACCGCGCACATCCATGGTGTGGATAGTGCGTCGCTTATGCATTGGCTCTCCTTTCGGACCTACAAACTACATCAGGGCACTAGGTTAACCCACAAATGGCGCAACAGGTAAACCTGTATGCGCCATTCGTGTGAGCTGTTACCCAGTGTTCACCGGAAGGGGCGAATTAGATGCCGATCCGCACGATGTAGTAGTCGCTGGTCCAGATGGGCTGGATCCGCACGGACTGGCCGGTGTACGGCGCGTGCAGGATGTTTCCATTGCCGGCGTAGAAGCCATCGTGACCGTCCATGATCACGAGATCGCCCGGCACGGCGTCTTCGATCGAGATCTTCGTTCCGGCCGCTCCCTGGCCAACAGAGGAGTGCGGCAGGCTAATTCCGAACTGCGCGTAGACGTACATGATGAAGCCTGAGCAGTCGAACCCGGCTGGCGTAGCGCCGCCGTAGACATACGGTGTGCCCTGGTACTGCGAGGCCACATTGAAAACGGATGCGAGATCGAAATTTGGATAGGTCGGGTTTGCCAGGAAGTCGGCAACACTCGGGCCGGAATAGCTCGCGGCATAGGAGGTCATCTGCGCGGCGACTTCAACGCGACGGGTTTCCGCCGCGGCGGCAGCGGCGGTTGCCGCCAGCTCTTCGGGCGTGGTCGCAGTGAAACCCTCTCGGGCAACGCTCACGGTTGCCGCCTGGGCATCGACATCAACGGCCTGCGCTTGCGCCTTGGACATCTCCGTGGATTCGGTGGCCTTGAAGGAGGCATCTTTCGAGCCGGGAGCAAAGGCGTATGCCGGAAGGGCCATTGTGGCAACAAGGCCGGTAGCGAGGGTCATGACGACGATGTTGGCGATACCGCCACGTCGCTTCTTCGGTGCCACCCGAGGCACGGCACGGTAAGAGTGTGCCGACGATTCCACTTTTTCCAGAGAATCCGATGCGCGGTTCAGCCCGCGACGGGACCTTCTTGTTCCTAATGCAGCCAAAGTTTTAACCTCCGGCGCCTCGACAACACTAGGTTGTTGTCCCGTCCACTTCGCTAATCGCGGGTGTGTTCGTAGATCAAGAGACGGGGCAAGCAGGCGTCTTGATCAGAGTCCTTCGACCTTTCATGGTCTGTGGGACATCCCGAGGCTACAAGAGCGACGCCCATTTGTCACCCTGAAACGGCACATTTCTAACGGATTGGTAACGAACCAGTTAGCAGGTCGAGACGACTGGATCGATTCAACGCGCTGAGAACCCGGCGCAGCGTCAGTGAGCGACCGGGCTGTAGCCGGTCGGTGTGGTGACGAAGATGTGCCCGGCGACCTCATTGGGCAGCTCTAACCCGGCACCGAAACCTTCGACCTGAACTAGAACGTACGATCCGGCGGCTGAAAACACCCCGGTCGCGCCGGGCATGACGCCGCTCTGCTTGAGCTGCAGGAGCAGCTCAGGGTCGAACTGCACCGGTTCACCAAGACGACGGATGACCGCCGTTACCGGCGCAGTCGAACTCGCCACCACGGAAAGAACGTTGGTCACGCCGGCCATGAACGCGACCGCAGGGGAATCACCGAGTTCGTCCAGGCCCGGAATCGGGTTGCCGTAGGGAGATTCGGTCGGGTGACCGAGCATCTCCAAAATTTTACGTTCGACCTGCTCGCTCATCACGTGTTCCCAGCGGCAGGCTTCATCGTGCACGAACTCCCATTCGAGACCGATCACGTCGCTGAGTAGGCGTTCGGCCAGACGATGCTTGCGCATTACGTGCACGGCTTTGCTGCGGCCGGTTGGGGTTAGTTCCAGGTGCCGATCGCCGGACACGATGACGAGGCCGTCACGTTCCATGCGGGCGACGGTCTGCGAGACGGTCGGACCGGAGTGTCCGAGTCGTTCGGAGATGCGGGCCCGCAGGGGCACGATCTGTTCTTCCTCCAGGTCGAGGATGGTGCGGAGATACATTTCGGTCGTGTCGATCAGATCGCTCATCCGCAGCCCTTCATTCGGCTCGTGCGCGCACCGCTCATCGACTGATAGAACGGCGCTCCGTTGGCGGCCTCGGTAGTGGCCCGCACAGCGTCACAAGCCTACCCGCCCGCGGCAGGGCAACTAGAATCGCCGTATGGCCGACCTATTGATACCCACCGATCTACTCCCCCTCGACGGTCGATTCGGCTGCGGCCCATCGAAAATCCGGCGCGAACAGCTCGACCATCTGCTCGGATTCGGCACCGGAGTGCTCGGCACCTCGCACCGCCAGGCACCCGTGAAAGACCTCGTCGGACGCGTGCGCGCCGGCCTGGCCGAACTGTTCCGCATTCCCGACGGCTACGAAGTTGTGCTCGGCAACGGCGGCTCGACCGCATTCTGGGACGCCGCCGCCTTCTCCCTCATCGAAAACCGCGCGCAAAACTTAGTGTTCGGGGAGTTCGGCGGCAAGTTTGCCAAGGCGGCGGGTGCCCCCTGGCTTGAAGCCCCCGACGTAATCACGGCCAACACTGGTTCACGCAGCGATTTTGTGGTGCGCGACGGCATCGACGTCTACGCCTGGCCCCAAAATGAGACCTCGACCGGCGTCATGGCCCCGGTTACCCGAGTCAATGGTGACGCTGGCGCGCTCACCGTCATCGACGCCACCAGCGCCGCCGCCGGCATTGACTTCGACGCGAGCCAGGCGGATGTCTATTACTTCGCTCCGCAGAAAAACCTTGCCTCCGACGGTGGCCTGTGGATCGCATTGTTCTCCCCTGCGGCCCTCGAACGCGTCGAACGCATTGCCGCGAGCGGCCGGTACATACCCGAGTTCCTCAGCCTCAAGAACGCGGTCGACAATTCCCGCCTGAACCAGACGCTCAACACGCCGGCCCTCAGCACCCTCCTGCTGATGGAAAACCAGATCGACTGGATCAACCAGAGCGGCGGGCTGGCGTGGGCGTCTGCGCGAACGCAGGCGTCGTCATCCGTTCTGTATGACTGGGCGGCAGGCGTCGACTACGCGACCCCATTCGTGGCCGACCCGACGCACCGCTCACAGGTCGTCGTGACGATCGACTTCGACGACGCCATCGACGCCTCATCAATCAGCAAGACTCTGCGCGCCAATGGCATCGTCGACACCGAGCCATACCGCAAGCTCGGGCGCAACCAACTGCGCATCGCCACCTTCACCGCCATCGACCCCGAAGATGTCAAGAAGCTCGTGGCATCCATCGAGCACGTCGTCGCGCACCTCGGAAACTAGCAGCACAAAACACAACGAAAGGATCGCACGATGCGTCTCTGGTTGAAAGACAGCGAACGCCGACCCGATCCGCTGCCTGCTAGAACGGATGCCCGCACGGCACTGTTCGTCGGCACCCTGCTCTGGCTGGTAGCTCTCGGCGCCGCCCTCTTCATTGAGGTAACGGCGCCGGGCACCGCAAAATCAGGCGCGGCGAGCGCGCCGGGACCGGGTTGGTGGCTGTGGTGCACTGTGACCGGCGTCGGCGTCGGCCTCGTGGGGTTCGCCTGGGTTCAGTTCCGCCGCCGCTAGCGCTTCGTCGAAGTCGATGCCGTCCAGAGCATCGAGGGAGTCATCCGCGTCGTCGTCGGCCGAGTCTGCGTCGTCGTCCGTATCTTCGTCTGACTCCGCATTGTCTGCGTCCGCGTCGTCGGAGTCCTCGTCCTCGTCCTCATCCTCGTCCTCGTCAGACTCGTCATCATCCGCTGTCATGTCGTCGTCGACGAGACGATCCGACCACGGCACCCACTCGGGCGCGAGCAAGGAGTCATCACCGGGAGTCAGCTCGGTTTCAAGAACCTTCGGCTCGGAATTCTCGTCGACCCGCGCAAGACTGACCGTCCAGCGCCAGCCCGGATAGCCGGTCAGCAGGCAGTCAAACAACAGCGACACCACGAGGTCGCCTTCGTCGATGTGGCCAAGGACCTCGCCGATAGTGTCGTCGGTCGTGATCTCCAGCAGCGCCGTGCGCGCCAGCTCAACGGCCGCGAGCAGGGTGGCGTCGGTCGATCTAGCCGTTTCCGCCGGCTGTGCGTCCGCCGGCTGTGCGTCGGTAGCCTCAGGCATCCAGTTCCTCGGCGACCTTGCGCAGCATCGCCGCGATCTTCTTGCTGTGGCTCGATTCTGGGTAGCGGCCACGCTTGAGATTTGTGCCGATACCGTCGAGCAGCTTCACCAGGTCTTCGACGATGATCGACATGTCGTCGGCCGGCTTGCGGTTGAATTTCGACAGGCTCACAGGAGCCTCAATCACGCGCACCGACAGCGCCTGGGCGCCGCGTTTTCCGTCGGCGATTCCGAATTCGAGCTTCGCGCCGGCCTTGATGGTGACGCCGGACGGCAGGGCGGAAGCATGGAGAAAGACCTCCTGACCGTCATCGGATGTGATGAAGCCAAAGCCTTTCTCCTCGTCGTAGAACTTGACCTTGCCGGTAGGCATCTGAACCTCACTGAGTTTTGGGCGCACAGGAGAGCGCGGGGTGTGCACCCAGCATATTCGGTTGCGGCACCCGCGTGCCCGTATCCTTAGTCTGTGACCAATCAAACTCCGCAATCCGTCAGCCGGCTGGAACGTGTGCTCGCTTATATGGTGGCGAGTGTGGTGGGGCTGTCGATTCTCGCGTTTATCGCGGTGATCATCGCGACCGCGATGGGCGTCGGCCAAAATGACGGGTTCAGTCGCGGCATCTGGCCGCCAATCTTCATCCTGCCGCTCTACGGCCTGCCAATCGGTTTCGTGCTTATTATCGTGCTCATCATCTCTGTGGGAGTTCGCCGCAGTCGCGCCGCTCGACGAGACCGCGAGTAATGCTCGGCCTCGCATCGAGACTTCGGGTCCTGTCCGATGCCGAGCTGCGGCACGTTATCGGGGTGCGGGGCGTTTCTGCGAACGGCATCCACGACTTCTTCGATCTGGCCGAAGCCCTGCTTGAGGCGGGCAATGTGCAATCGGCCCTCAGCCACCTGGACCGCCCGACCCTTGCCGTTCTGGCCGTAGCCGCTCAACTCACCAGCAGCAATTCTGTACCGACGCTGGGCGCGGTGACGAACCGGTTGTCTGAACTGGGTTCAACCGAGGTCGTGCTCGCCGCAGTGGCCCGCCGGGTCGACACCCTGCACGCTTTGTTCTTGGCCGAGCTCAGCGAGGGATGCTGCATTCCCTACGACGCCGTCTCGACTCATCTAGCGCGCTGGCCAGCCCAGGGCCTGCCGGGTACCGCCGACCTCGCCGTCGCTCTGCCCCCGGTCAATCCCGCCGCCGTGCCCGACACCGAGATTGTGTTCGTCGACCAGCTGGCCGCTGAGCGCGCCTTCGGGGTGGTGTCGTCGATCGCTGAGCTGGTCAACGAGCTGTGCCGCGAGCCCGCCCGGCAGCTGAGTCGGGGTGGGCTCGGCCTGCCCGACACCAAGCGCCTCGCCGCCGTAATGACGGTCGACATCGATCTGGTTGCCCCGATCCTGGCCTTGGCTTCCCGGGCCGACTTGCTCGCCCACTCCGACGGATATTGGATGGAAACCGAGGCCGGAGAGGCCTGGTTGCTCGAGCACACGACCTCCCGCTGGGCGGCCTTGGCCGTGGCGTGGTTGGCGGTGCTCCCGCCGATCGTGGCCGATATTCTTCCGCGCCAGGCCGGGCTGCACTGGGGTGACGAACTCAGTGCGTTTATCGCCTGGCTCTATCCGGCCGGCGGCGAGTGGATGCTCGCCCAGCTAACCGAGTTCGCCTGCGACGCTGAGTTGCTCGGCATCACCGCCCATGACACCACCAGCACGGCCGGAGCCAGCGTGCTGCGCGGTGACCTCGAGGTAGCCGTCGACATCATGGCGACCGCGCTGCCGGCTGAAGTCGGCGCGGTGTATCTGCAGCACGACCTCTCGATCGTCGCGCCAGGCCCACTCGCACCGTCGATAGACTCGCGGCTGCGGGGGATGGCCGACGTGGAAAGTCGAGAGCTTGCGTCGAGTTATCGCATCACCGCGGCATCCGTCAATCGCGCCCTGGCCGCGGGAGAGAATGCAGACTCGCTGCTCGCTTTTCTGGCGTCGATCTCACTCACCGGCATTCCGCAGCCGGTCGATTACCTCATCAACGAATCGGCTTCGCGGTACGGTCGGGTGCGAGTTGGAAGTCTCACCGATGGGCCGAACGCCCCGATCGCCCCGGCTGGTAACAGCACCGTTTTTCTCAGCTACGTATGCTCAGCTGACGCGGCGCTGCTCGGCACTATCGCCGTCGACCAGACGCTGGCGCCGCTCGCACTCGTGCGCGCCGGCGACAGCGAACACCTGCTCAGCCGTTTTGCCGGTGACGCCGTTTTTTGGGCGCTGAGTGACGCTCGTTATCCCGTTGCCGCCGAAGACGACCTCGGTGAAATCGTGCACTTGCGCCGTCACCAGATCGCCCGCGTCACGCAGACACCGACGGTTGACACCGCCCGCAACCTGGTCGAGAAGCTGCGGCTCCGCGCTGAAAGTGGCCTTTCAGTAGCGGATGCCTGGCTCGCCCGCCAGCTCGACACCGCGATCAAGGCCAAGCAGACCATCCTGGTCAGCATCGCAATGCCCGGCGGCGCCGTTGTGGACTACCTGCTCGAACCGGCCAGCGTCAGCAACGGACGCTTCCGCGCTCGCGACCGGCGGGCCGACATCGAGCGCACACTGCCACTCAAAAGCATCCTCAGCATCACCCCGGCCCCCTAATCGCTGGTGCGCTGACACCAACCGATCCCTGGAGCGCGGCCACCGCCCCGTGCCAGGAACCCCGCAAGACGGGCGTACCAACTGAGTGCGCGGCCACCGCCCCGTACCGGGAACCCCGCTAGACGGGCGTAGAGTTGGGGGCTATGTCTGATGGCCCCCTGATTGTGCAAAGTGACCGCACGGTGTTGCTCGAAGTTGCCCATCCTCTTGCCGAGGATGCTCGTCACGACCTCGCCGTTTTCGCAGAGCTCGAACGCGCCCCCGAACACATCCACACCTACCGCATCACGCGGCTGGGCCTGTGGAATGCCCGGGCAGCGGGGCACGATGCGTCCGACATGCTCGCAACGCTCGAGAAGTATTCCAAGTTCGCCATACCGCAGACGGTTAGCGTGGATATCACTGAGACGGTCGGTCGCTACGGGCGGCTCGTCATCGAACGTGACCCCGAGGGTGCCCTCGTGCTGCATAGCAGTGACCAAGCCGTTCTCACCGAAATAGCAGGGGCGAAGCGCATTGCGCCACTGTTGATCGGGCATCCTTCTCCGGAAACGTATCTCGTAGGGGCGTGGGCTCGCGGGCAGCTCAAGCAGGAACTGGTGAAGCTCGGGTGGCCGGCCGAAGATCTTGCCGGTTACACACCGGGGACCCCGCACGATATTGCGCTGAAGGAAGACGGCTGGGCGCTGCGCGACTACCAGAACAAGGCCGTTGCGAGCTTCTTTGACGGCGGCAGCGGCGTCGTCGTGTTGCCGTGCGGCGCCGGCAAGACCCTCGTTGGCGCCGGGGCCATGGCCACCGCGAAGACCAACACGCTCATTCTGGTGACGAACACCGTCTCGGCCCGCCAGTGGCGCGACGAGCTGCTCAAGCGCACGACGCTAACGCCGGACGAGATCGGCGAATACTCCGGACAGGTGAAAGAGGTCAAGCCGGTGACCATCGCGACCTACCAAATTCTTACGGCGAAGCGCAAGGGCGAGTACGCCCACCTTGAGCTGCTCGATGCCATGGACTGGGGCCTGGTGATCTACGACGAGGTGCACCTGCTGCCCGCGCCCGTGTTTAAGCTCACCGCCGAATTGCAGGCGCGCCGCCGTCTCGGCCTCACCGCCACCCTGGTGCGCGAGGACGGCCGCGAGGGCGACGTGTTCAGCCTGATCGGCCCGAAGCGGTTCGACGCCCCGTGGAAGGAGATCGAGGCCCAGGGCTTCATCTCCCCGGCCAACTGCTTCGAGGTGCGCATCGATCTGCCGCAGTCGGAGCGGCTGAGCTACGCCGCCGCCGCTGACGATGAGCGCTACCGCATGGCCGCGACCGCACCGGCCAAGCTCGGCGTGGTGCAGGCCCTGATCAAGAAGCACGACGGCGAACGCATCCTGGTGATCGGCCAGTACCTTGACCAGATCGATGAACTTGCCGCGGTCTTGAACGCCCCGCAGCTCACCGGCGCCACCCCCATCGACGAACGCGAACGCTTATACCAGGCGTTCCGCGTGGGCGAGGTGAAGGTGCTCGTGGTCTCGAAGGTCGCGAACTTCTCGGTCGACCTGCCCGAGGCAACCGTGGCCATCCAGGTGTCCGGCTCGTTCGGCTCACGCCAGGAAGAGGCCCAGCGTCTCGGCCGGCTGCTGCGCCCGAAGGAGTCCGGCCTGTCGGCGAACTTCTACACGCTCGTCGCCCGCGACACCGTCGACCAGGACTTCGCCCAGAACCGCCAGCGTTTTCTCGCCGAACAGGGTTACAGCTATACGATCCTTGACGCGCAGAGCCTCACCGCCCCCACCCTGGCGGCCTGACCCCCTCCCGGCGGACGGGGCCCGGGCCCAGTCCGCCGGCCCAGCTTATAAACTGGGCCCAGGTACGTAAGGTGGGGCCAGCGCATCCGCCCGCCCGCCCGCGTCAGGATTGTCGACGGGCGTACCGCAGGAACAGCATGTCGCCAGCGCGCAGCACGTGCACCAACTCCATGGCGCGGGTCGCCGCGGTCGCCCCGACGGCGATGCGCCCGGCGGATCCCCCCTCGAGCACCGGGGCGAGGCTCAGGCAGAGCTCGTCGACCCGGTCTGCGGCCACGAGGTCGCCGAAGAGGTGCGGACCGCCCTCGCAGAGAATCTGGGGCAAACCGCGCCGAGCGAGCTCCGCCACCATGCGTCGCGGGTCGACCGCGTCCTCACCGCAGTCGACCACATCGGCGCGCGAGGCGAGTGCCACCCGCTGGTCGGTCGGCGCTGCTGCATGGGTCAGCACAATGGGTCGGGTCGCCGCATCCGTGAAAACCGGATGCCCAGGGTCAAGATCCAGCCGCCCCGACACGATTGCGACCCGGGGCTGGGCGGCCAGGCCCGCCTGCACGCGCCAGGCCGCGTCATCCGCTGGCAGCAGAATGCCGCCGTAGCCCTCGGCGCGCACCGTTCCGGCGCCGACCAAAATTACATCGGTGAGCAGCCGCAGAGTGTCGAAGACCATCTTGTCGTCGGCGTTGTTCAGGCCGCCGCTGAGCCCCTCATGCGTTGCGGCACCATCGAGGCTGGCGATGAAGTTGACGCGCACCCGCGGCACCGATCGGGCGGCCACGCGGTAGTCCTCGATCAATTCGGCCCGAGGCGGCAGTTCAGCCCGCATCAGGCGAGGTTGTGACGCTCGTAGGCGGGTTCACGAAACCCGAGGATGGCCTCGGTCATGCGCACGGCGTCGACGGCGGCCCGCACATTGTGCATGCGCACGATGCGGGCACCCTGCAGAATGCACACGGTCATGGCTGCCAGAGAGCCTTCCACGCGTTCGCCGCGTGGCCGGTCCAGGCTCTCCCCCACAAAATCTTTGTTGGAGACGGCGACCAGGGTAGGCAGGCCCAGTGCGGTGATCTCGCCGAGCCGCCTGGTCAGTTCGAGCGAGTGTCGCGTGGTCTTGTTGAGGTCGTGGCCCGGGTCGATGATGATCCGCTCGCGCAAAACGCCTCGCCCCATAGCCCGATCGACCCGCGCCAGCAGAAACTCGCTGACATCGGCAACGACATCGTCATAGTGCGGCGCCGGGTAGGGCCTCCGCGGCGCCGCCAGGCTATGGGTTATCACGAGAGTGGCGTCACTGTCCGCGACGATGTCGGCCATGGCCGGATCGTGCACTCCGGTGGTGTCGTTGATCACGTGCGCGCCGGCGGCGATGCTCGCGGCGGCCACCGCAGGGTGAAACGTATCAACCGAAATGACCACGCCCGAGCCGCGCAGCGCCTCGACCACCGGCACCACCCGCTCGATCTCCTGCTCGATGGGCACGGCCGGCCCTGGAGCGAATTTAGCCCCGCCGATGTCGATCCAGTCGGCCCCATCGGCAATCGCCCGATGCGCCGCCACAACGGATGCGTCGAGCGCGAACGTTGCGCCCTGGTCATAGAACGAGTCCGGCGTGCGATTGATGATGGCCATCACGGCCACCTCTCGATCGAAGTTGAAGGTGCGGCCGCCGATCAGCCGCTGCGGGGCATCCATTTGAGGCAACGTCAACGTTGTGCCGGTACTCGTGCGGTTCATAGCGGTCCTCACCTGTGAGACGAGTCGATCGTCCTCTCCCATCATGGCGGTAATCCGCGTTGCACGACAGTTATCTGCCACCGATCCCCGCACACACCGTCCACTATCAGCAAAGCTTCAGCTAACGCGCAGATACTGGGGGCATGACTGACGGCCCCCGCATCCTTATCGTCGATGACGAACCCAATATCCGCGATCTCCTCACCACCAGCCTCCGCTTCGCCGGCTTCGCCGTGCGCGCCGTCGGTAATGGCGCGCAGGCTATCTCCGCCGTACTCGAGGAGGAGCCCGACCTCATCATCCTCGACGTCATGCTGCCCGACATGAACGGCTTCGGGGTGACCAAACGCCTGCGTTCGGCCGGCTACACCGCCCCGATCCTATTCCTGACCGCCAAAGACGACACCGAAGACAAGATCACCGGCCTCACCGTCGGCGGTGACGACTACGTGACCAAGCCATTCAGCCTCGACGAGATCGTCGCCCGCATCAAGGCCATCCTGCGTCGCACCATGCACGCTGACGAAGACGCCGTGATCCGCGCCGGCGAGCTCACCATGGACCAGGACACCCACGAGGTTCTTGTAGGCACGGAAGCCATCGAACTGAGTCCTACCGAATTCAAGCTGCTGCGTTACCTCATGCTCAACCCCAACCGGGTGCTGTCGAAGGCGCAAATTCTGGACCACGTCTGGGAGTACGACTTCAACGGTGACGCCGGAATTGTGGAGAGCTATATCTCCTACCTGCGCCGCAAGGTCGATGTGCACTCGAGCGAACCTCTCATTCAGACCAAGCGTGGCTTCGGTTACATGCTCAAGGCTGCCAAGGCGTAGTCCCGGCGCACGTTATACACAGCGAGCTTTCGTAGACTAAATCCAAATGCACGAAACCCTGTCGAGACGGTGGAGCAGCATCTCCCTCCGTTCCAAGATCACCGGCGTCACGGTGCTGATGCTCACGCTAGGCCTGCTCGTTTCGGGCATCGGCACCATGGCAATGCTGAAGCAGTATGTCGTGACTCAGGTCGACACGCAGCTGCAGGTCGACACACAAACCGCGCTCAGCGGCTATTCGTCGAGCGTCTTCTCGCAGGGAGACACCGAAGGCGTCGCGTCGGACTACTTCGTGGCACTTTACGACCAGGACGGCGCTCTGATCACTCGAACCTGGCAGGAACGCGACCATGCTGAACTGCCGGTCGTGGGCATGCCGCTCGATCTGAAACGGGTGTCCCAGCTCGACGGGCAGATCCAGACTCTGTGGGACGCCGCCCACGACACCGAGTTTCACGCGATCATGGTGCCCGTGGTGATCAGCCCCACCGGCACCTACGGCACCCTCGTCATGGCGGTGTCGCTGCGGCCGACCGAGAACACCATGGCCACCTACCTCACGATCTTTCTCGGCTTCGGCGCTGGCGTGGTCTTGATCGGGGCCATGCTCACCCGGGTGCTCGTCACGACCACCTTCGTGCCGCTGCGGGAAGCCGAGCAGACCGCAGCGGCCATCGCCGACGGTGACTTCAGCCAGCGCCTCGGCGGTGCCACCCCAAACACCGAGGTCGGTCGCCTCAACCGTTCGCTCAACATCATGCTCAGCCGCATCGACCGTGCTTTCAAGGACCGAGCCCGCACCATCGACCAGATGCGCCGCTTCGTCGGCGATGCGAGCCACGAATTGCGCACCCCGCTCGTTTCAGTTCGTGGCTACGCCGAGCTGTACCGCATGGGTGCGCTGCAAACGCCCGAAGATGTTGCCCAGGCCATGGAACGCATCGAAAAGGAGGCCATTCGCATGGGCGGCCTGGTCGAGGATCTGCTCGAACTAGCGCGCCTCGACGAGACCAAGCCGCTGGCTCTGACCCCGGTGGATCTCGTTCCGCTGGCCCGCGACGCCGCCCTCGACACCATGGCCAGCTCCCCCGGCCGCCAGATCACCGTACTCACTCCCCCGCCGCCGAGCGGGCCGCGGGGCGACGACCTCGACGTGAATATTGACGGGGACTCCGGAGAAATTCTTCCATTAGGGAACGACTCGTCGGAGAGCGCCACCACCGGCACCATCACCCGGTCGTCGGGAACCGGCACACCGACGGGAGCCATCGCCTTTGCCGGCGCCACCCTGGCCCGTCTGCGCACTCGCAAGCCCCGTCGGGGAGGCCCCGTTCTGCCCGACGTCACCCCGACCGCGCTGCCGATGGATGCGCAATTACCGCCGATCGTCATGGCTGAAGAGAACAAGATTCGCCAGGTCATCACCAACCTCATGGGCAACGCGATGCGCTTCACCGCTACTGACAGCCCGATCGAACTCGAAATCATGGTGGATTCGCGCGCCCAGCGGGCATCGATCGCCGTGATCGACCACGGCGAAGGTATTCCGCCGCAGATTCGAGAGAAGATTTTTCAGCGCTTCTGGCGTGCCGACTCCTCGCGCGCCCGCGAAACCGGCGGCAGCGGTCTCGGACTGGCTATCGTCGCGGCGATCGTCGCGAGCCACAACGGCACGGTCGACGTCGTCGACACCCCCGGCGGCGGCGCGACCTTCCGCGTATCACTCCCGCTCGCCGGCACACCGAGCGCACCACAGCACGCGCAACCCGTCATTCCGTAGGGATTTCGCCGCATCCTCCACAGGTTGCCGGTAACGGCATCCGCTCACAGATCAATTTAAGAGAGCGGATGGCGCGCCCCCACCTTCTACGCTCGCAGTCACCAACCACTGCTATGTAGGAGAAGGGCACACCATGACGAGCTTCCAGGTCGACAGCGATGCGGTACAGAGCACAGCGAGTACCGCCCGTGGCACCATTGCGCGCGTACAAGCAGATGTCGGCGATCTCAACGCCCAGCTGACCAGCCTCGAAGGTTTCTGGACCGGCCAGGCCTCCGCGGCCTTCCAGGGGGCGTTCGCCGAGTGGCGTGGCATGCACCAGCAGCTGGAAGAGAGCTTGACCCTGCTCAACCAGGCCTTGAGCGTCGCCGGGCAGCAGTACGCCGAGACCGAGCAGGCCAACACCCGTCTGTTCGTGCGATAGGCATCTGCTGTAATCGTGGGGCCGCCGGTCATTCCCGGGAATTGATTTTCGCGCCCCTTGTGGCCCCGTACGCACGAGTCGTCCGAGCGAGACGCACAAAGTGGGCGCCTCCCAAGGGAGACGCCCACTTTGTGGTGTTCGAATGTGCTGGCTCGGACTTAGAAGTCCATGCCACCCGAGGGGTCGCCGGCCGGAGCCGAGTTCTTCTCGGGCTTGTCGGCAACGACGGCCTCGGTGGTGAGGAAGAGTCCGGCGATCGACGAAGCGTTCAGCAGCGCAGAGCGGGTAACCTTCACCGGGTCATTGATTCCGGCAGCGATCATGTCGACGTACTCGCCGGTGGCGGCGTTGAGGCCCCATCCGACGGGCAGGTTGCGCACCTTGTCGGCGACAACGCCGGGCTCCATGCCCGCGTTGAGTGCGATCTGCTTGAGCGGGGCGTCGATGGCGACGCGCACGATGTTCGCGCCCGTTGCCTCGTCGCCGACGAGGTCAAGGACTGCCTTGCTCTCGAATGCCGTCTTGCCAGCCTGGATGAGTGCAACGCCACCACCGGCGACGATTCCCTCTTCAACAGCTGCCTTGGCGTTACGCACTGCATCTTCGATGCGGTGCTTGCGCTCCTTGAGCTCAACCTCCGTTGCGGCTCCGGCCTTGATAACAGCAACGCCGCCAGCAAGCTTGGCGAGGCGCTCCTGGAGCTTCTCGCGGTCGTAGTCGCTGTCGGTGTTCTCGATCTCGGCACGGATCTGCGAAACGCGACCGGCGATGGCTTCGACGTCGCCGGCACCCTCAACGATCGTGGTCTCGTCCTTGGTGATGACGACCTTGCGGGCGTTACCAAGAAGGTCGAGCGTGACGTTCTCGAGCTTGAGGCCGACCTCTTCCGAGATGACCTGTCCACCGGTCAGGATGGCGATGTCCTGCAGCTGAGCCTTGCGACGGTCTCCGAAGCCCGGAGCCTTGACGGCGACGGACTTGAAGATGCCGCGGATCTTGTTCACAACGAGCGTGGCCAGGGCCTCACCGTCGACGTCTTCCGCGATGATGAGGAGCTGCTTGCCGGTCTGGATGACCTTGTCCACGATGGGGAGCAGGTCCTTGATGTTGGAGACCTTGGAGTTGACGATCAGGATGTAGGGGTCTTCGAAGACCGCTTCCTGACGGTCGGGGTCGGTGACGAAGTACGCCGACAGGAAGCCCTTGTCGAAGCGCATGCCCTCGGTGAGCTCGAGCTCGGTGCCGAAGGTGTTCGACTCCTCGACGGTGACAACACCTTCCTTGCCGACCTTGTCGATGGCCTCGGCGATGATCGCGCCGATTTCGGTGTCTCCGGCGGAGATGGACGCGGTAGCGGCGATCTCTTCCTTGGTCTCGATCTCCTTGGCGCTGGCGATGAGCTCGGCGATGACAGCTGCCGTGGCCTTCTCGATGCCGCGCTTGAGGCTGATCGGGTCGGCGCCGGCTGCGACGTTGCGCAGGCCTTCGCGAACGAGGGCCTGGGCGAGAACGGTTGCGGTGGTCGTGCCGTCGCCGGCTACGTCATCCGTCTTCTTGGCGACCTCTTTGACGAGTTCCGCACCGATCTTCTCGTACGGGTCGTCGAGTTCGATCTCCTTGGCGATGGACACACCGTCGTTGGTGATCGTGGGGGCGCCCCACTTCTTCTCCAGAACGACGTTGCGACCGCGCGGGCCGAGGGTGACCTTGACGGTGTCGGCCAGAATGTTCAGGCCGCGCTCAAGCCCACGACGGGCCTCTTCATTGAATGCAATGATTTTTGCCATATGTGTAACTCGTCCCTCCCGGACGTTCCAAACGATGATGGGGTTAGCACTCAGGTGACGAGAGTGCTAAAACGATTCTGGCACTCTGGGGTCGAGAGTGCAAGCGAGCATCCGGGGTTACGTCTGACCAGCTGCCGACGGTCAGGGAACAAGATCGGTCGAGCCGGTGCCATTGGGCACCAGCTGAAACCAGGTATTGCCCGGAGCGAGCCGAATTGTCACGCCATGAGCGTCGACAAGGCGGATCGGTGCGGTCTGAGAATCCTTGCTCCAGGTGGCCGCCAGCGTTTTTCCACCGGTCGAGATCGACGCTTCACCCGAGGCGACGAGCTCGGTCTTGGGGATGCTCTGATCGACGGTGACGTCCACCCGCAGCACGACAACGTTGGTGGCCTTGAGCTGCACGCCGTCGCTGGCGAGGTCGGGCGCGCCGTCCTGCGCACGCAGGTAAGCGGTAGCTTCAGCATTCCAGGTCCAGCTACGGGCACTCGCGTTTGAGAACCGGGCATTGATCACTGAAATTGGGGCCCCGTCCACGACCGCGGACGCCCCGGCGAGCGTGGCAGCATAAGCGTATTGCTGGGCAGGCGGGGCGACTGTAGCGTTGCGGTTGACGAATTCCGAGGCGGCGAGGATGACGTTGTGCGGGGCCGCGGTAGCGTTCGAACGGGAGAACAGGCCAGTCGTGTCATAGTCGAAGATGGCACTGATCTGACCGGTCGCGGCCATGGCATCGACGAATCGCTGCTGGCCGCCCGAGAACGCCACGAGGCCGCTGAACGGGGCGATGATGTCCGGGTCCATCGGGCGGATCGACCGTACCGGCCCGACCTGGTCGGGAATGCTCGACTGCCACACGGCGACGTACCGGGTGATGCCGCCCTCAACCAGTTCTTCGAACACGACGTCGGTGCGGTCGATCGCGACCTGCGGCCGGGCGGCCACGTGGTTGTCGATCTTGGCCGCGAGTGAAGGGCGCGCCGTCGATCCGACTGCCGCAGCAATGCCGGTGAGCGGAGCGATCTCCGTGGCGGCGGGGGCTACATAGCCTGAAGCCCAGGCGGGAGCCGGCGTCTTGGTCGGCGTCGCGCTACTGCCGGAGCATCCGCTCAGCAGCAGTGCCGGCACGATCAGAGCGAGCAGGACCGAGCTCTTCAACGGTCGTGTGGTGCGGGCTGTCTTTTTCTTGATCACCGGTAAACACTAACGCCGCCCGTTGCAGCGGGCGGCGTTAGGTGGGGGACAGACCCCGATTATTGGCTGTGTCAGGCCGGTCGAACCGATTCGGCCTGGGGGCCTTTCGCTCCGGCACCGACCTCAAAGACGACCTGCTGGCCTTCTTCGAGTACCTTGTATCCGCTCATATCAATGGCGGAGTAGTGGACGAAAACGTCTTGCCCTCCCCCATCGACAGTGATGAAGCCGAAACCCTTTTCAGCGTTGAACCATTTTACGGTTCCGTTCGCCATGTGTTACTCCTTGCTCAATTTCGACGGCACCGCCCATTGGCTGTTCCGGGCCGTGTCGCAAAAGCTGCGTTCATTCTGTGCAAGCAGCAAATCCCCGAGAGCAAGTCTTCTGTTGCAAGTTACCTACTGGTGCAAGTTACCTTGGGCGAGTGTTCTTGATCCGGGCGGGTATTGCCCGAACAAAATGTGTGACCAAAACCAGATAATACTGAAGCCACGGCGAAAGAAAAGGGGCTTGACGAATCGGGCCATGCCCACTAGGTCCGAAGTTTCGAGTCCCTGTCAGCCAGCTGGCAGCACGTAGTCGTTACCGACGACGACGGTGAGGGCCGCTCCCGAGCCGACGAAGCCGGTCGAGACGACGATTTTCGATCCGGGCAGTGAAGCAGCGATGCCGCGAGCGGCGCCTTCCTGGCTGGCATCGGCGTAGTAAATGACGGTGGTCGGTTCGGTGTCGGTGCTCGCGTTGCCGGTGGCGGTTACTACCCAGCCAGCGGCGGTAAGCGTGTCGCTGACGGATGCTGCGACACCGTTCGTCGCGGAGCCGTTCAGCACGTTCACGGTCAGCGCCGGGTCGACGGTCGCTTCGGCGGTCGGAATGGCGGTTTCGGTGGGGACCGGAGTCGAGCTAGGCGACGACAGGCCCGGGATGTTGGAGAAGTCGAGGCGGTTGTTGATCGCGAAAATTCCGACCACGCCGACCGCGATCAAGAGCACGGTGGCGCCGAGCGCCCACCAGAACCCAATCCACCCGCGGCCCTTTCTACGAGGGGCACGGTGGGCTCCCACTCGGTCGAGGGCATGCAGGTGGGTGTCGAAACGGTCTTTCGCGAATTTTCGCGCCATAGTGATTGGATCCTTGATTGGCCGGCCGCTCCATGCCGGCGACATGCGGTCAGGTACTAGTCGTGAGCGGGCAGCGAACGACTGGCGCGCGCCTCGGAACGTGCGGAACGCATCCGCTGCAGTCGGTTCACGAGCATCGGGTCGAAGGCCAGTGCCAACGGTGAATCGACCAGTGCCGCCAATATCTGATAATACCGGGCGGCCGAAAGACCGAAGGTGGCACGAATAGCTTCCTCTTTGGCGCCAACATGCCGCCACCATTGCCGCTCAAAGGAAAGCACGGCGGCGTCGCGTTCGCCGAGTTGGGTTACAACCGGGGCGCTTTCGGAGGCCGAAGCGGGAGGGTGTGCGTGGGTCGGTGTTCTCTCACTCATTGATATTTCTCTCCCCCAAGGCAGTTTCGACGGGTTATCCGACGGCTTTATCCTATTTGTGGGTGGCTAGATGTTGCCTCCGGCACGCCCGGAACGCCCGGAAGCGCAGGGGCTATCGCCGTGCAAACGCTGCAAAAACGGCCTGGCCCGGAATGCGGGCAGCGCCACACAAGTTTAGGCTGAGTAGACGTTGTCCGTTTGTGGGCGGCCGGATCGAAGGGACCTCCACCATGGACTACGCAATCAAGAAGTCAAACAGCGAGTGGCGCTCCGAACTGGGCGACGAAAAATATGCCGTGCTACGCGAGGCCGGTACCGAGCGTCCCGGCACCGGCGAGCTGCTCGACGAGAGCCGGGCCGGCACGTACACCTGCGGCGCCTGTAACGCTGAATTATTCAAGAGCGGTACCAAGTTTGATTCCGACTGCGGCTGGCCGAGTTTCTACGAGTCGGTGCGGCCCGAAGCGGTCGAACTGCTCGAAGACCGCTCCCTCGGCAGCGTGCGCACGGAGGTACGCTGTGCAAACTGTGGCTCGCACCTGGGTCACGTTTTTCCCGACGGATTCGGCACTCCGACCGGCGATCGCTATTGCATGAACTCGATTTCGCTCAGCTTCACGCCCGCCGAGTAAAGCGGTGAGCCTGCCTCCCTCAACACCGAATGTTGCCACGTCTGCGGTCTTTCAGGCCGTCAATTGCCGGCGCAGCTACTCCAAAGTGACGGCTCTTGCGCCTACGCGAGCTCAGTTGCTGCCCCTGGTGGCCGCGGCGGCACGGGTGGCCGACCACGGTGCGCTTCGGCCGTGGCGTCTACTCGAACTACGCGGCGACGCACGGGAGCGGCTGGGAACGGCATTTGTGCTGGCATCCGCTTGCGAGGGCAGTGAAGCCATCAAACTGGCCGGCAAACCGCTACGGGCGCCGCTGCTGATTGCAGTGGTCGCCGTACGGCGAGCCAACGACAAGGTGGCTGATTGGGAGCAGGATGCGTCGGCGGCGGGCGTCGCGCACCTGCTCACGCTTCTGCTCGACGACGCCGGCTGGGGTGCGATGTGGCGCACCGGACCTCTCGTGCGCTCGGCAGCGGTACGTGCGGTGCACGACCTCGCCGACAACGAGGAACTGCTCGGATGGCTGTATATCGGCGGCATCCCGGCTGACTGCAAACCCGGTGTGCGGCTGTCAATCGACCCCGCAGATTTTCTCAAGGTTCTGTAATCGAACGCTGGTAGTCGGCGCGGGATTTAGACGCCGGTCCTCGGCGCGGGATTTCGGCGCTGGACGTGGCCGGGGCGACGCCAGCGCACCGCGGCGATGACCACGGCCACGAGCGCGAGCGCGGTTCCAAGGATGGTCGTCATGCCGAGCGGATGCCCCGCCGTTGGCGCCAGCAGGTCCAGCGCGAGGGCGCAGACCAGCTGGCCGGCCACGACGCACAGGCCAAGCATCAGTACCCCGGTGGTGCGCACGACGACGGCGGCCCCGGCAATGAAGACGCAGCCGATGAGTCCGCCGGTGTAGAGCCACGGGTTTCCTGGCAAGTCGAGCGCGAAACCCACCAACAGGCCGTGCACGAGCGCGGCGAGTACGAGGGCGATGGTGCCGGTGAGAAAGTTCAGAAAGGTCGCCGTAAGCGCGCTCTGGGCCGTGACCCGCACCTGACCGTTGACGGCCTGCTGCCAGCCCTGGCCGATACCGGCAACGAGCGGCAGCGCGAGCAGCCAGAGCGCACCGCTGCCGCTCACTTCGGCGCTCACCGTGAAGGCGACGGCGATCAGGGCGAGCGCGGCACCAACGATTTTGGACGCGTGCAGCGGTCGCCGACCACCCGGGCCGATGCCGAAACGATCCATGAGCACACCGCTCACGGTCTGGCCAGCCACCACGGCGACCGTGAACAACGCGATGCCGAGCGGCGCGGCGACGAGACCCTGCGACAGTACGAACAGGGCGCCGGCCAGTCCGCCGAACAGGTGCCACCAGGACAGATGTTTTGCCGATACAGCGCGCGCGACGAGTTGGAGTCCTCGGCGTCCGCGGCGAAACGCGATGACTCCGAGGCTCAGAATGATCAGGCCGGAACCAAAGGAGATGACGGCGGCGATGAATCCGTCGCCGATTTGGTGCCCGAGTTCGCCGTTTACGCGTGATTGCACGGCGTACAAAGCGCCGATCAGCACCGAGAAGACGAGGGCCAGCCAGACCGGCACAGCGGATGTCGCGAGCGCGGCTGACGCCTCCGTTCGTTTTCGTGCGCGGGCTTGGGTCACCCGGTAATACTACGAGATGGGGTGCGCTGTGCGCCGCCAGGCTGCTGGGCTGCGCGGCCCACCTTGTGACCCCGGGCCCAGTTTATAAGCTGGGCCCGGGGCCCGGGCCCGGTCCCTAGAAGAGGGCGGGTCAGGCGGCGCGCATCTCTATCTGGCCGGGGGCGGCTCCCTCACTGCCGAAAACCAAGCGGCGGTTGGCGATCTTGTCGGTGAAGAAGCGGTCGTGGCTGACCACAACGACGGCGCCGGGAAAGTGCACGAGGGCGCGTTCCATCACCTGGGTGCTCGACATATCCAGGTGGTTGGTCGGTTCGTCGAGCAACAGCACCGAGGCGCCGGAAAGCAAACACTGGGCCATGGCCACGCGGGCGCGCTGACCACCCGAAAGAGCACCGATCTTCTGCTTGAGATCGGCCTCGCTGAACTGGAACATGGTCAGAAATCGGTTGACCGACTTTTTCGTCGCGGTGAGTGCAAGGCTGCCGGGCATGGCGTTGACGGCGTGACTGACGGTGTCGCTCGCATCAAGTTCAGCCAGAATCTGGTTGTACGAGACGACGCCGGCCCCGCTGGCCCAGGCAACCGAGCCGTGCTCCGCCGTCTCTTCGCCGGTGAGCACGCGCAGCAGGGTAGTTTTGCCGCTGCCGTTGCTGCCGAGCACCACGATTCGGTTGCCGCGGCGCACCTCAAAACTGAGGTTTTCGAACAAGAGTTTGTCGCCGTAGCTCTTGGCGAGGCCGTCGACCCGACACAGGACGTCCTTGACGTGCAGGTTGCCGTAGATCTCCGTGATGATCTGGTCGACTGGGCGCGGTGTGCGCGACTTCTTGATGTGGGCCAGTTGGTTGCCGAGCTGGCGGCTCTCGGCCTTGGCTGCTTCACGGCGGTCGGCGATGCCCTCCGCTTCGAAAGCGAGCAGCTCGGATTCATGCACGAACTGGGCCTCGAGCGTCTTGAGCCGAAACTGCTTCTGCACGATGTACTCGCCGAAGTTGCCGGGATACTCGTGCAGGTGAAAGTTCTCCACCTCGATGATGCGAGTGACGACAGCGTCCAGAAACTTGCGGTCGTGTGAGACCACGATGGCGGCGCCTTTAAAGCTCTTGAACCAGGCCTCGAGCCACTCAACGCCGGCCACGTCAAGAAAGTTGGTGGGCTCGTCAAGCAGCAGCACGTCGGGGGCTTGGAGCACGATTTTCGCCAGGGCTGCACGGTTGCGCCAACCGCCGGAGAGCTCGTCGATGGCGCAGACGCGGTGTGCCTCGTTAAAGCCGAGGGTGGTCAGGGCGGTGTCGATGTGGCGTTTGTACTCCCAGCCGTCGAGCCGGTCCATCTCCTCGAACAGTTCGCCCTGCCGGGAGATCAGCTGGTCGAGTTCAGAGCTGGCCGAAGAATCGAGGGCAATTGCCGCGTCGATCGCCGCGAGCTCGGCCTCAACCGCTTTCACGTCCACGAACAGCGCGTCGAGCACTTCGGTGATGGTCTGGGCGCCGTTGAGTTCGGAGAACTGGGAGAAGTAGCCGACCCGGATGTCGTCCTCAAGCGTGACCTCGCCGGTGTCGGGCGAGACCTGGTCGAGGATGAGCTTGAGAATGGTGGATTTGCCGGAGCCATTCTTGCCGATCAGGCCGACCCGGTCACGAGGTTCGAGGCGAAAGAACGCTTCGCGCAAAATCTGGGTGTTCTCAAAGCGGATGCTGACATCGTTCAGCCGGATCAGGCTCATGCGTGTTTCCTCTCAGGGCGCGCGGACATCCGCTTCGGCGTCGGGGCGAGCGCCCGGGAGGTCGAAGACTCACTCACGGTTCGGAGCGGAGCAGGAAGAATGGGGCCGGCCACGGGACTTGAACCCGTAACCCCCACTTTACAAGAGTGGTGCGCTACCAATTGCGCCAGGCCGGCATGAGGCGTAAGGCCTCAGTCCACCATCCTAAATCATTTCAGCGCTGGCACGGGCAACACCCAAGCGGATGCGCGTGGAGCGAGGTGGCGCATCCGCTTTGCGAAGTGGCACATTACCCGCCGGGGGTCGGCGTTGGCGTCGACGTGGAGTACGTCTCACCGAGGGCGACCTGCACGAAGGACGCAAACTCCTTCGGGTCTTCGAGTGACCCGGTATATGGCTTGCCATTGACCAGGATGGTCGGCGTTCCGATGATGGACTCCATCGAGGAATTGGGGATAGGACCGTCAAGCGCACGGTTGGTTGCCGCCGTCACCCAGGACTCGTAGGTGCCGTCCTCAATACATGAATTGATATTGGCGAGGGCCGTGCTCACACCGGATTCCCGGACGACAGCCTTGATCTCGTCGTTGCTGCGGCCGGGCGATGTCTCTTTGGGCTGGTCGACGAACAGGGCGGAACTGAAGGCGAAGAAATCATCCGGCGAATAATTGGCAACGCACGCTGCCGCGTTCGCCGCGCGCAGGGAGTACTTGGTGCCGGCGGATTTGCTCGTGAGAATGGCTACCGGGTGAATTTCGACTGTTGCAGCGCCGGACTCGACCCATTGAGCGATCTGATCATTGTTAGCGTCTTCGAAGTCGCCGCAAAGTGGGCAGAGGTAGTCGACGTAGACGCGAATGTTGGCGACGGCGCCGGTGGTATCCGGCTCGGACGGCCTCGGGTTCGCGTTGGGCTGCAATGCGGGCGTCAGAGCGGTGACCATGCCCTCGCCGATGAGCGCGCCGTCACTGGCCATGTTTTTAGGGCCCGGACCAGCCGGTTTGATTGAATTCACGATGATCACGGAAACCAAAACGACGATCGCGATGGCTGCGAGGGCGATGCCGCCTTGCAAAAATACCTTGTTGCGGCGGTCCTTTTTCTTTTGACTGACTCGAAGCTGCTTGGCTTTCACTCTGGCAGCGTCACGCCGCCGGTTTTTTGAGGGACTACCGTCGCCTGATCCGCCAATAGTCATAAAAGATCGCTTTCGAGAAGTGGGGGCGCACGTGAAGGCACCACTGAAATAGTAGGTCCCCTGACTGGGAAACGGCCAAACGGGGCGCGAACCCGCGCCGGGGCATCCGTCGTGTAATACTGGAACGATCGTGCGCTTTGGCCTGCGACGCAAAAATCCTATTCACAACGGATCGTCCGGCACGTTCCTGCCGGTGAAGGAGTAATAATCATGGCTTCAGTGACCTTTGACAAGGCAACGCGGCTTTACCCTGGTTCTACCAGGCCGGCTGTTGACCAGCTCGACCTGCAGGTCGCCGATGGCGAATTCCTGGTTTTAGTCGGCCCGTCCGGCTGTGGCAAGTCCACCTCACTGCGTATGCTCGCCGGCCTCGAAGAGGTCAATGACGGCAATATTTTCATCGGCGAGCGCAACGTGACGGATGTTCCGCCGAAAGACCGTGACATCGCCATGGTCTTTCAGAACTACGCGCTCTACCCGCACATGACCGTCGCCGAGAATATGGGTTTCGCGCTCAAGATCGCTGGCATCAACAAAGACGAGCGCGCCGCCCGCGTGCTTGAAGCGGCCAAACTGCTCGACCTGGAGCCCTACCTCAGCCGCAAGCCCAAGGCCCTCTCCGGCGGCCAGCGTCAGCGCGTTGCCATGGGCCGCGCAATCGTGCGTCAGCCGCAGGTGTTTTTGATGGATGAGCCGCTCTCCAACCTCGACGCCAAGCTGCGCGTGCAGACGCGCACCCAGATCGCGTCGCTGCAGCGCCGCCTCGGCGTCACCACCGTCTATGTAACCCACGACCAGACCGAGGCCCTCACCATGGGCGACCGGATTGCGGTTCTGAAGGACGGCGTCCTGCAGCAGGTCGGTTCGCCCCGCGACCTGTACGCGAAGCCGCAGAACGTGTTTGTGGCCGGCTTTATCGGCAGCCCCGCGATGAACCTGTTCCTGGCGGACACCGTCGATGGCGGCATCAAGTTCGGCACGGCGACCGTTCCCGTGCAGCGCGAGACACTCGCCAGCTCGACCGGCAAGAAGGTCACCGTTGGCATTCGCCCGGAGGACATCCAGATGTCGTCCGCCGCCGGCGACGGCCTGCAGATCGAGGTCGACCTGGTCGAGGAACTCGGCGCTGACGGCTACCTCTACGGTCACTCCACGATCGAGGGCAAGCGCACCGACATCGTCGCGCGCGTTGACGGACGGTCGCACCCGAACGCCGGCGAGACGGTGTACCTCACAGCCACGCCGAACCACCTACACGTGTTCGACGCCGAAAGCGGCCTGCGCCTCGGCGGCGCCGTCACCGACTAGTCAGTAACGTACAACGGCTGGAGGGGGTTCGCTCCCTCCAGCCGTTTGTTGTTTGTTAGGGTCAAATAATGAGCGGTTCACTCAATATCACGTCGGCCACAGTCGATCCTGCCCTGCTCGACCTGCCGTGGCAACTGCCCCTCGATGCCTGGCCAAATGAGAGCATCGCCTCGCTGCCCAAGGGCATCTCGCGCCACCTTGTGCGGTTCGCCCACCTGAGCGGGCGGGTGGTCGCCATCAAAGAGACCACGAGCGAGATGGCTAAGCGCGAATACGACATGCTGCGCACCCTGGCCAACCTGGAGATTCCCTGCGTTGAGCCGGTCGCGGTCATTACCAACAGAACAGATGCTGCGCTCGATCCGCTCAATTCGGTTCTGGTCACCCGTCACCTCAAGTTCTCACTCCCGTACCGAGCGCTGTACTCGCACGAGCTGCGACCGGATACCGCCACCCGGCTGGTCGACGCCCTCGCGGTGCTGCTGGTGCGCCTGCACATGATCGGTTTTTTCTGGGGAGACGTCTCGCTGTCGAATACCCTGTTTCGCCGCGACGCCGGCGCTTTCGCCGCTTACCTCGTCGATGCTGAAACCGGACAGCTGTACTCGGGCGGTCTGTCGAATGGTCAACGCGAAAACGACCTCGAGATCGCCAGAGTGAACATCGCTGGCGAGCTGATGGATCTGGAAGCTGGCGGTCGCGTCGCCGACGAGCTCGACCCGGTGCGCGTCAGCAACGGCATCGTCGCAGCGTACCGGCTGCTCTGGCAGGAACTTACTGGCTCCGAGTCCTTTTCCAACTCCGAACGCTGGCGAATTGCGCAGCGGGTGGAACGCCTTAACGATCTCGGCTTTGACATCGAAGAACTCGCCATCAAGACCGACAGCACGGGTTCAAGCGTGCGCATCCAGCCGAAAGTCGTCGACGCTGGCCACCATCAGCGCCGGCTACTGCGCTTGACCGGCCTCGACGCAGAAGAAAATCAGGCCCGCCGCCTGCTGAACGACCTCGACTCTTATCGGGCTGCCTACGGTGACCCCCGAGTTGACGAAGAGATGGTCGCGCACGAGTGGCTGGTGCGGGTGTTCGAACCGGTAGTGCGAGCTATTCCGGAGGAGCTGCGAGGCAAGCTCGAGCGGGCGCAGGTGTTTCATCAGTTGCTCGATCACCGCTGGTACATGGCGCAAAACCAGTCGCGGGATATTCCGCTCGCCGAGGCCGTCACTTCGTACGTGCAGGACGTACTGCGACACCGTCGCGACGAGGCGACCGTGATCGACCCGCTCACCGGGGCCATCACCCTGCCGATTCGCACGCAGCTCGGTGACGACGCGTCTGCTGACCCCGACGATGCCGACGACTGGATGCTCAAGGTCTAGCCGCCTTCGACCGGGCCCGGGCCCGGAAACGGGGCCCATGATAGATCATGGGCCCCGTTCCGTAAGGTGGGCCCAGACGCACCACGGTCGGATCGTGAGGCAGCGGGCATCCGCTACCGGATCAGGCGCGAGGGACGTCGTGCTCGGCCAGAAAATCATAGAATCGGCGCGGCGAGTAGGCCGTATCCCAGTCCCACCGATCGAAGCTCTTGGCAAACGGTCTCAGCAGATTCTCGCGATTCTTCTCGACAACGACCACATCACCCGGGTGCCGGTCGCCCAATATCGCGCCCCGGGTGTACTTGATTTTGCCGTCGAACTCCCCGATCTTGCGCACACCGCGCCAGAAGAAGTCGACCCAATACTCGTGGCCCTTCACCACGAAGCTCACCTGGAGTTCGGGAATCTCGAAGCCCAGTTCATGCAGGCGAACACGACTGAGCGACTCGCCCGGGTTGGCCGAGAGGGGATTCGCGAATTCAATGACGCGGCGAACCTGGGCGCCTCCGCTGCGCGGATTGACACTCGCGAGTTCGGCATATAACGCGTCTTTGGTCAGTGCCGGGGTACCAAGGGTGCCCCGGCGGCGTTCCACCTGAACGCGCTCCTGGTCCACTCGTAGTGCGTGGTCCATCATCGTGACGCCGACGAGGAAAATCGAGCTGGCGGCCACGTCGATGAGGGTGCGGGGAAGGCTGGTGACTGCGCATCCGTTCACCATGACGGTTTCGGGCTCGGCTACGCTCCTATGACTCGTGGTGAATCGGGCGCTGCTCCCGCCGGCGGTGTCATTGTTTATCGCGTGCACGACCTGCGGCCATGGGCCAATGATGGGCAGGTCGTGCAGCACCGCCGCCGAATGATGCGAAAGCACCAACGGCTGCTCGGCTGCGAGAACCGTGGCGCGTACGAAGAGTCGATACCGGTCCGCGCTGTGACCTCCGCGCCAAGCAGCGCCCAAGATATAGATTCCACGACGGATGCGCACCAGCTCGCCACTCGCGAGGAGTGCGCGCACTGCATGGGTGGTGAGTCCCGACGCGCGCAGGGATGCGGCATGAATGAGGCCCTCGTTGCGGGCATTTAGTAGATCCAGGCTGTCAAGCATGGTTGATTCTGACCGGGCACGGGTCTCGAGCGTCGAGCAGTCGGCGAATCTGTGGAATATCGGCGGCGGCATCCGCCGGGGAGGACGAGCCGCGGGCGTGGCGCGCGGGCGTGGCACGCCCCGCCCCGCGGCGCCCGCCGGGCCCACCTTATGGAACCGGGCCCACGATCTATCATGGGCCCGGTTTCCGGGCCCGGGCCCGGTCCAAAAAAGGGGAGAAAGGGGCTAGAGCTTTGCTGCGGCCTTTGCCTGCTTGATCTGGGCACGGAGACGGGCCACCTCATACAGGGTGACGCCGACAGCGATTCCGGCGTTGAGCGACTCGGTCGCCGCGCTGATGGGAATCGAGACGATCGCGTCGCAGGTCTCGGTGACGAGGCGGGACAGGCCCTTGCCCTCGCTGCCTACGACGATCACGATCGGGCGCTCGGCGAAGCCGGTACCAAGGTCGGGCAGTGACACGTCGCCGTCGCCGTCGAGTCCGAGCACGAACACTCCCTGCGCCTTGAGCGCCTTGAGCGTCTGGGTGAGGTTGCTCGCCATCGCGACGGGCGTGCGAGCGGCCGCGCCGGCGCTGGTCTTCCAGGCTGAGGCGGTCACACCGACCGAGCGGCGCTGCGGCACGATGATTCCGTGGCCACCGAACGCAGCGGTCGAGCGGATGATCGCGCCCAGGTTACGCGGGTCGGTGATGCCGTCGAGGGCCACGAACAACGGCTTGTGGCCGCGGCTGATGGTGAGTTCGAGCAGTTCCATCGGGTGCGCGTACTCGTAAGCGGGAACCTTGAGCGCGAGGCCCTGGTGCACGGCGTCGCGACCGGCGAGACGGTCGAGTTCGGGGCGCATGACCTCGAGAATGGGAATGTTGCGGCTCGTCGCCATGAGCAGCACCTCTTTTACCCGCTCATCCATCTCGATGCGCGCGGCAATATAGAGGGTCAGCGCGGGGATCTTCGCCCGCAGCGCCTCGAGCACCGAGTTGCGGCCGGTGACAATCTCGTGCTCGTCAATCTGCTGCGCCCGACGCGTCGAGGATCCGCCGCCGCCGCTGTTACCGGTGCCGCGCTGGGGTGCACCCTGCGAGGCGCCGCGGGCGCCGCCACGAGGAGCCCCGCCACGCGCCGGGGTACCGCCGCGGGCGCCGCCCCGGTTGGCGGAAGCATCCGCTGCGGGCCGCGAGTTGAAGCCGCCGGCCGCGGTGAACCGTTCGGCAGCCGCCTTGCGCTTGCCAGCGGGGTGGTACGGACGGTCTTCGGCCTTGGGGGTGGGCTTTTTACCCTCGAGCGCCTGACGGCCCTGGCCGCCGGAGCCGACCTGGGCTCCACGGCTGCCCTTGCGCACCGCTCCGGTACGCGATTTGCGGTCTAAGTTCTTCATCAGTCAAAACTCCAATGGGCACCCGACGGGGTGTCTTCGATGGTGATTCCGGCGGCGACGAGTTCGTCCCGGATTCGGTCTGCGGCCGCATAGTCGCGGTTTTCCCTGGCAAGGTTGCGGTCGCCGAGCAGTCGCTCGACCAACGCACTCAGGGCCACCATGGCCGGTTCGTCTGTTGCCACGGCCCAGCCGGGCGACAAAGGGTTGATTCCAAGCACTTCGCTCATCGCGAGTACTTCACTGCGAGCGGATGCCGCAGCGTGCAGGTCTTCGGCATCGAGCGCGGCGTTGCCGGCGCGCACGGTGTCGTGGAGCACGCCGAGCGCCTGTGGAACGGCGAGGTCGTCGTCCATGGCAGTGGCGAAATCCTCGGGCACGACCTCGACGCCGCTCCCGGCGAACCGGGTGCCGGCCAGCCGGCGATCGGCCCGGTCGAGAAAGCTTTCGACGCGCTCAAGGGCTGCTTCGGCCTCGGCGAGGGATCCATCGTTGTAGTCGATGGTGGAGCGGTAATGGGCAGCGCCGAGAAAGTAGCGCACGACGATGGCGCGGGCCTGGTCGAGCAGTTCGGCCGCGAACACCGAGTTGCCGAGCGACTTGGACATCTTCTGCCCGTTCACGTTGACCAGGCCGTTGTGCACCCAGTAGTTCGCGAAGTCGCTGCCGGCCGCTGTCGACTGTGCCAGCTCATTCTCGTGGTGCGGAAACCGCAGGTCGAGGCCGCCGCCGTGAATGTCGAAGTGGTCGCCGAGGTAGCGGGCGGCCATGGCGGAGCACTCGATGTGCCAGCCCGGGCGGCCCTGGCCCCATGGCGAGGCCCACGCGGCTGAGGCGGGCTCGCCGACCTTGGCCCCCTTCCACAGGGCAAAATCGCGCGGGTCGCGTTTGGCCCGGGGTGAGGCGTCTGTTGCCGCTTCCATATTGCCCGGCGACTGGTGGGTGAGGGCACCGTAAGCCGCCCAGCTGGCACTGTCGAAGTAAACATCGCCGGATTCGTCGGGGGCCGCATAAGCGTGGCCGCGGTCGATCAGGGTTGCGATGATGGTCTGCATCTCGGTGATGCTCGCCGTCGCGCGCGGCTCATAGGTGGGCGCAAGAATGCCAAGACGCTGGTAGCCGGCGGTGAACTCGAGCTCGAAACGGTAGGCGAGGGCCCACCACTGCTCGCTGGACCCGGTCGCGTTGATCAGAATCTTGTCGTCAATGTCTGTGACATTGCGTACAAAGGTGACGTTCAGTCCGCGGTAGCTGAGCCAGCGACGAAGCTGGTCGTAGACCAGGGCGCTGCGCAGGTGACCGATGTGCGGGCTGGACTGCACGGTGGGTCCACACACGTACATCGAGACCTGCCCCGCTTCGAGGGGGACAAAGTCGCGCAGGGCCTGCGCCTTCGAATCGTACAGTTGCATGGTCACGCCTCCCAGTTTAGGTCAGGGGTCTGACCCGGCTCGGGCAGGGGGGCGGGCGCGGCCACCTGCCCGGCAAATCGCCCTGCACGGGGTGCGGGGTAAACCAATGCGGTCGCCGTCGCCGCCACGCCTTCAGAGCGGCCGGTGAAGCCGAGCGTGTCGGTCGTCGTCGCGCCAATATTGACCGGTGCAGAGAGAATGCCGGCGAGTCGCGTTTCGGCTTCGCCTCGACGCGGTGAAAATTTAGGACGATTGCCGATAATCTGCACCGAAACATTGCCAATGAGATAGCCGGCTGCGGCGACCAGGCGCACGGTTTCGGTGAGGAAAGTCTCGCCGTGCGCACCGGTGAACCGGGGGTCGGCCGTGCCGAAAACGCTGCCGATATCGCCGAGTCCGGCGGCGCCGAGCAGGGCATCACAGATGGCGTGGCAGGCGACATCGCCGTCACTGTGGCCGCTGAGCCCGCGCTCCCCCGGCCAGTGGAGGCCGGCCAACCAGAGTTCGGTCGTGTCGTCGGCCGCGAAGGCGTGCACGTCGAGGCCGGTGCCGATGCGCGGAAGGATCTGAGGCTGTGGTTCGCCCAGCGCAGCTTGCAAAATCAGCTCGGCACGTGCGAGATCTTCGGGGGTCGTGATCTTGAAGGCGAGCTGGTGGCCGGGGATAACGCTTACCGGGAGCCCGGCGTCCGCGACGAGCGCCGCATCGTCGGTGAGGGCTTCGAACCGGCCGTTCTGCGCGGCCCAGGTGTGGGCCTCCGCGAGCATTGAGCGCGGAAAGCCTTGCGGGGTCTGCACCGCGGAGAGCTCAGAACGATCGACGGTTCCGAGGATGGCGCCGGAATTGGCGATGCGCTTAATGGTGTCGACCAGGGGCAACCCCGGAATAATGCCGTGTCCAGTGGAGCGCACCGCAGCGACGACCTCGTCGCAGAGGGCGGCCGGGGTGAGTGCGCGCGCGGCGTCGTGCACGAGCACGATGTCGATGCTCGGTATCAGTGCACTCATGCCGCGATCGACCGAGTCCTGGCGAGTGCGCCCGCCGCCGACGATGGTGACCGTGCGCGAAGGAGACGCGGCGGGGCCGGACGCCGGCCGGTTGGTGGAAACGGGCGCCTCGTGACGTGCAGCGACCTGAGCGGCAATGCCTCGGGCATACGTCAGCCGGTCACTGGGAGCAACCACGATGATCTGCACGGCCTCACGCATTCTAAAAATCGAATCCAAGGCACGCTCCAGGAGGGGGCGCATTTGTAGCGGAACGAATGCTTTAGGCTCGGCGTGACCGAGGCGCGAACCACTGCCGGCGGCCACGACGATGACGGCAACCGAGGGCGCAGCCGATAGTGCTGGTGAATCAGTCATATCTGGAGGGTATCTATCTGAGCATCAGGCTGGAAAGTATGGTCGGGACAAGCATGCAAAAGGCGACGCCTGTCGGCGCCGCCTCTCACGAAGCACATTGGTCGAGCTAGATAGTTCGGAAGTTCACGAAGCCAGAACCTCGTCGAGTACGGTAGACGCCTTCTCTTCGTCAGTCTTTTCAGCCAGGGCCAGCTCGCTGATCAGAATCTGCCGAGCCTTGGCCAGCATCCGCTTTTCACCGGCGGACAGGCCACGGTCCTGGTCGCGGCGCCACAGGTCGCGCACCACCTCTGACACCTTGATTACATCGCCGCTGGCCAGCTTTTCGAGATTGGCCTTGTACCGGCGGGACCAGTTCGTGGGCTCTTCGGTGAACGGAGCCCGCAGCACTTCGAAGACCTTGTCGAGGCCGTCTTGGCCAATGACATCGCGAACGCCGACAAGATCGACATTTTCGGCGGGAACCTCGATAGTCAAATCACCCTGGGTGACATTCAACTTGAGGTACAGCTTCTCTTCACCCTTGATGATGCGGGTCTTCACCTCGGTGATCATCGCCGCGCCGTGGTGGGGATATACGACAGTTTCGCCAACCTCAAACAGCATGGATGTGATCCCTTCAGCGACCCCGAGTTTACCACAGCTAAGAGGTGCTACAGTACGCGCGCCCCCGCGAGGCACGTCGGCGACAATTGCGCACCTACCCGCGCCGCTAAGCTAGTGACAAAGTGAATTTTGCAGCGCCGGCCCTTGCCGACCGCTGCTTCAGTAAGTGGAGGTCTTGTGAGAGCGCGCATCGCTGCATCCGTCGTCTTGGCGGCTGGCATTCTATTGGGCACGAGCGCGTGCGGGTTCTTCGCAGCGCCGGCCACCTCGATCGCCTACAACGCCAGCGACGGCGTTAGCGGCGAGGTGGGCGAGATTCACATTCGCAACGCCATGTTGTTCTCCACCGATGGCGAGCTGGCCAACCTGGTCGTCTCCGTGGTGAACCCGACGGACTCCGTGCAGAGCCTGCTCGTGCAGTACGAGTCGAGCACCGGAAAGGTCTCGCAGAACGTTCCGGTCGAGCCCAATACGACCGTGACCTTCGGCACTGACGGCGCGGCCTCGGTGGTTCTGGAGAACATGGACAGCCAGCCCGGCTCGCTGTTTCCGGTGTTCTTTCAGTACGGCGAAGAGACCGGCATCGAGCTACTGCTGCCCGTACTGACCGGTTTTCAGGAAGAATACGACGGATTACTGCCGACGATCGCACCGACCGAGACTCCAACACCGTCGGCCACGCCCGCCGCGTAACCTCACGACGTCTCACTCAGGCCGCCGTCCCTTATGGGTCGGCGGCCTGAAGTGTATTCGGGCTACGCTTCGAATCGGTAGCCGAGCCCGCGCACAGTGACGAGCATGACCGGTTCGGAGGGTGCAGCCTCGATTCGCGAGCGGATGCGTTTGATATGCACGTCGAGCGTTTTGGTATCGCCGAAATAGTCGGTGCCCCAGACCCGGTCGATGAGCTGACCGCGGGTGAGCACACGCCCGGCGTTCCGTAACAAAAATTCGAGGAGTTCGAATTCTTTTAACGGCATATTGACGAGCTCACCGGAGACGGTCACGGCGTGCCGCTCCACGTCCATGCGCACCGTGCCTGCCGTGAGCATGGTGTCCACGTCGGTTGCGCTCTGGTCTTCGTGCCGCCGCAGCACCGCGCGAATGCGGGCAACCAGTTCACGAGTGGAATAGGGCTTGGTGACATAATCGTCGGCGCCCAGTTCGAGCCCGACGACGATATCGATCTCGGAATCCTTTGCCGTGAGCATGATAATCGGCACGGTCGAGCGGGTGCGTATATCCCGGCACACCTCGGTGCCCGGAATGCCGGGCAGCATCAGGTCGAGCAGAATAAGGTCGGTGCCGTTCTGGTCGAACTCGCTGATCGCGCTCGGGCCGTCTTCGGCAACGACGACCTCATAGCCCTCACGTTCGAGCAGGAAGCTGAGCGGCTCGCTCAGTGCGCTCTCGTCTTCAACTAAGAGGATGCGTGTCATAGTGTGTCTCCTGCGGCCGCACGGGCGACCGGTCGCGGTTTGTTCGGGCGTGGTTCGATGATCGGTACAGCCGCCTCCGGAAGGCGGATGGTGAAGGTAGATCCGCTGCCCGGCTGTGACCAGACGCGAATGTCGCCGCCGTGGTTCTGCACGACGTGCTTGACAATGGACAAGCCGAGGCCGGTACCGCCGGTGTGCCGCGAGCGAGCCTGGTCGACGCGGAAGAAGCGTTCGAACACCCGGTCGAGGTCGCTCTCGGCGATGCCGACTCCCTGGTCGGTAACGGTGATCTCGACGATGCCCTTCTGCAGGCGCACGCCGACGCCGACTCGCGACCCCTCGAGGGAATAGTTCACCGCGTTTGCGACGAGATTGTGAACGGCGACGATGAGTAGGGCTTCGTCACCGAAAACCCGGGCCCCAGACTTCTTGCCGATGACGATCGTGATGCGCTCGGCCTCGGCGACGACCCGACTTTGATCGACCGCTGCGGCGACGATGTCGTCCACGCTGAGAATCTCCGGTTCGGCGAGGGCGTCCTGCGCTTGCAACCGGGACAGTTCGATAATCTCCTGGGTGAGGCGGCCGAGCCTGGCCGACTCTGTCGTTAACCGGTTGGCAAAGCGGCGAACCTGCTCCGGTTCATCCGCTGCCTGGTTGAGAGCCTCGGCGAGCAGACCGACGGAGGCGATGGGAGTTTTCAGTTCGTGGCTGATATTGGCCACGAAGTCGCGGCGCACCTCGTCGAGGCGAAAGGCTTCGGTGCGGTCTTCGGCCAGCAGCAGCACGTAACGGGTGCCGAGCCGGGCCAGGCGCACCCGAAATCGCATACTCGCGTCGCCGAACGGACCGCGGGAGAGCACCAGGTCTTCGGAGATCGGGTCGCCGGTCTGCCGTACCCGACGGGCGAGTTCAAGCAGTTCGGGGTGCACGAGCTGCTGGTTCCAGACCAGGCCCAGAGTGAGGGCGCCCGGGCTGGTCTTGATGACGTTGTTCGACGGGTCGAGCACAACGCCAGCTGTCTCGAGGGCGTCGAGCACCTGATCGATACCGTCGGGCACAGCGGGGTTGACGACATCCGCAGCGCGGCGACCGTGACGCTCGGCGACGTGCACGAGCGACACGAAGCCGGCGCCAACACCGAGCCCGAGTGCCAGCGACAGCAACACCAGCCACGTCGATTCCATCTCTACAGATTACTGACAGTATCTGCCCGTCGTTCGCAACGCACCTACGCCTGGCCCTGTACTTTAGTAAGTGTTCAAGTGGGCGGCACCTGCCGTTAACCTAAATTCGACATCATAAACCGGTGACCAAAGCTGGTCACATAGATCGTGCGTGTTCGCGCGGCCGGAAGGACCACCCCTATGCGCGATGTATTCCAACAAGAACTCGCCGAAGTTCAACAGCGACTCGTCGACATCGCCCGGCTCGTCGCGATTTCTATGGACAAAGCAACACGCGCCTTCAACGAGAGCGACGTGAGCCTCGCCGAAGAGGCCATCACCGAAGACGAGAAGATCGACGAACTCACCGTTGAGCTCGATGAACTCGCCATCACCATTCTCGCGCGCCAGCAGCCGGTCGCCCGCGACCTGCGCATCGTGGTCAGTGCCTTGCGCATCAGCGCCTCCCTCGAGCGGATGGGCGACCTCGCCACCCACATCGCCCAGCTGGCCCGCTACCGATTTCCCGACAAGGTCATCCCCAAGGGGCTGCGCAGCACCTTCGCCGAGATGGGCGCCCTCGACGTAGTCATCGCAAACATGCTCACCCAGTTGCTCACCAACCAGGACATGCAGCTCGCCGAAAAGATTCGCAACGAAGACGACAAGGTCGACGCCCTGCACCTGAGCGTGTTCGACGCCGTGCTCGGCGAAACCTGGAAGGGACTGGCCGCCGACACCGTCGACGCGACCCTGGCCAGCCGGTACCACGAACGTTTCGCTGACCACGCAGTCTCCATCGCGAAGAAGGTGCAGTACCTCGGTACGGGCGCCTGGCACCAGGACGACCACGCCTGATCATCTGGTAACGACTCGGATGCGCGCGCCCGGTTTCGGTGCGGGTGTCCGTTTGCGGTGCGGGGATCCGGTTGGGTGACCACACGAGATGCGCGCGCCCGGTTTCGGTAGTCGCTACAGTAACCGGCGCAGCGCCCACCGAAATGAGGCGCGGCCACGAGGCGTGGGGTGCCGCAGGCATCGAAATCCTGTCACCAGCCCCGAAGCCGGCACTCCGGGTCCGTTTCCGCTAGTTCACCGAGGCGCCACTCGCATAACTCCTGCAATGTGCGCCCCGACGAATTTTCGACCGCAGGATTACACGGTACTTGTGCCGGCGTCCGACAATTTGCACGAGTTATGCGCCTAAAGAAGTGCGCCGGGTGGCCGATTTAGCCAGCGAAACTACTTCTTGTTGCCCTGGGCGGCGACGGCGGCCGCACCGGCCGCAGCGGCTTCGGGGTCGAGGTACTGCCCGGGGCCCAGCGGCATAAGGTCTTCGCCGAGCTGGTAGACGAGCGGAATTCCGGTGGGAATGTTCAGCTCGGCGATATCGGCATCGCTGATTCCGTCGAGGTGCTTGACCAGGGCACGCAGGGAGTTGCCGTGCGCCGTGACCAGTACGGTTTTACCCGCGCGCAGGTCGGGCGCGATGTCGGACTGCCAGTAGGGCAGCATCCGCTCGACGACGTCTTTGAGGCACTCGGTGCGGGGCAGGTCGGGGCCGAGGTCGGCGTAGCGGGCGTCGTGCGCCTGCGAGAACTCGCTCGAGTCGTCGAGCACGGGCGGCGGGGTGTCGTAGGAGCGGCGCCAGAGCATGAACTGTTCCTGGCCGAATTTGGCCTGGGTCGCGGCCTTGTCAAGGCCCTGCAGCCCGCCGTAGTGGCGTTCATTGAGACGCCACGAGCGCTTCACCGGGATCCACGAGCGGTCAGCTTCTTCGAGCGCCAGGTTCGCGGTCTGGATAGCGCGGGAGAGCAGGCTGGTGTGCAATACGTCCGGCAGCAGGCCGGCATCCTTCAGCAGCACGCCAGCGCGCGCGGCTTCGCTGGCGCCCTGTTCGCTGAGGGGAACGTCCACCCAGCCGGTGAACAGGTTCTGCTGGTTCCAGGTGCTTTGGCCGTGGCGGAGAAGGACGAGTGTGTAGGGGGCAGGCATGTGCCCACTCTATCGAGCGCCGGGGCGGACTCAGTGACCGGGCGTGCGAATGCCGAGGCGGGGCAGGCGGGGGATGTCGGCGACGGACCCGGCCGACTGCGGCACGATGATCTCCTGGCTGGCCGAGATGACGATGCCCTCGGACTCGACGTAGAGCGTCGACGCAGCCGGGATGGTGCGCTTGATCACCGCGAGCGCGATCGGCCCGAGCTCGTAGTGGATTCCGCTCGAGGTGATGACGCCAACGGTAACCCGCTCGGCTTCTTGCTCTGGCCTGACACGGTCGGCCTGCACCGAGTCGCCGGGGGCGGGCAGTACGCCCTCGGATCCGTCGAGGTGAAGCATGACCAGCCGGCGCGGCGGGTGGCCGAGATTGTGCACCTTCGCGACAGTTTCCTGTCCGCGGTAGCAGCCCTTGCTCAGGTGCACGGCGGTGCGCAGCCAGTCCAGCTCGTGCGGGATGGTCTTCTCATCGACCTCGCGCGCCCGGCGCGGCCGCCAGGCCGCGATGCGCAGCGCTTCGAGGGCGAGGAGACCTGCGGGTTTCACTGGCGAAGCGGATGCGGCGGCGAGGGCATCGGCGGGCGCGGCTCCGGGTGCTGCGGCGGTTTCAGCAAGCGCGGGCGTGACGGTCACGGTTCCGGCGGCGAGGGCATCGCGGAGGGCCGGGAGACTGGCCCGGGGCACGAGGGTTTCCGTGTAAGTCCAGTGGGTTCCGGGGTGCTCGGGAGTTTCGGCATACTGGTAGCCGCCGCGGGCAACTTCGGCCCACGGGTCGCGCCAGGTCAGGGGCACGTCGTTCGGGGCGGCGGGGAAGAGGCCGACGGTGGCGGGAGCATCCGTCATGGCGCCGATCGTGGCGTAGGCCAGAGTATGGTCGACGACCTGCACGCGCAGCATGAACTTCATGCGGTCGAGAAACTTCTGCAGGCCGGGCAGCTCGGCCGCCTCGATCAAAAGCCAGGTCTCGACGCCATCGTCGAGCACGCGGATGGCGTACTCGAGACGTCCGGTGGGGTCGAGCAGCAGCATTTCGGTGGATTCGCCCGGCTTCATGCTTTTCAATTCCTGGCTGGCGATGGAATTGAGCCAGGTGAGTCGGTCGGGGCCGGAGACGGAGAGCACGCCGCGGTGGGAGAGGTCGACGATGGCGCCACCGGCAGCGAGGGTGCGCTGCTCGATCATGGGGTTGCCGTAGTGCGCGGCGACGCCGGCATCGATTCCTTCGGCCTGAACCGCGCCGGGTAGGCCGAGCAGCGGGGAGGAGGTCAGGGCCGGGTCAGTCATGTCGCTCAATTCTGCCGGCCCGGGTTGAGGGGCGGCGATCGTGCTTCGGTGCGTTGGTCATCCGTATCAACANGTCATCCGTATCAACAGTACGGCCGCGCGATTTATTCGGGTGAGCGCGGGGCGGGTGAGCGCGGGGCGGGTGGGCGCGGCGGGTGAGGTGCGCGACCGGGCCCACTTTAGGGAACCGGGCCCATGATCTAGCATGGGCCCCGTTTCCGGGCCCGGGCCCGGTCAGAAGCGAGTGCGAGGGGGCTATTGCACTCGGGCGAGGCGGCCGGAGGCGTGGGTGCGCAGGTCCTGGCCGAGGGCGGCGATGTCCCAGGCCCAGAGCAGGTGGTTGTCGACCAGGCCGTAGAGTCGGGTGGCGGCGGCGTAAGGCTTGGCGCCCGCAGTGCGGAGCACGGCATCCGTTGCCAGATCGATGCGCGGGCCCTTGACCTGGCCGAGGTAGAGCTCGGCGACACCACCGGGGTGCACGAGGGTGACCTCAATGTCGAAGCCGCCATCCCTGTTGCGCAGCGTTTCGACAGCAGCCGCCGAGGTGAACGGACGCTCGCCGGTGCCGGGCAGCATCCCGGGGCCCGGATCGCCGTCACCCTGGTGACGGCTGAGCCGCCAGTATCCGGTTTCGGTGACCAACGGTATTTTCTCGTCGGACATCATCTCGGGGGGCAGCGCCGGGGGCAGTAGTGCGGCCGCGGCATTTTCTGCGGCGCCGGGGTACGTGCCAGCGGATGCGGCGGCATCCGTTTCTGCAGAAGCAACCTCGGGCTCGAGCCAGGTGTAGGAGCTGTAGTTCAGGTGTGGCAGGCCGTCCTGGCTGAAGCTGATGCGGTGGCCGAAGGTTTTACTGACCGACTCTTCACCGATTTTGTATTCGAGCACACCGGAGCCTTCCCAGACCCCGATCAACCACGAGAGTGGAACGAGTTCGGACGGCAAGCCGACCGGCAGGTCAATCATGCGTGGTTACCGCTGCCCCCGGAACAGCTTGAACACGACTATGCCCGATACCCAGGCGATCGACAAGCTGGCCAGTCCGAGCAGGCCCAGGAAGAAAAGTTCTAGCGCTAACAGATCCATGCTGCGAGTCTAGTGCGAGCGGTCAGATCGAGACGACGACCGTGGCCACCACCAGAATGACGATGGCTCCGGTGATGCTCATGGTGACCCGTTTGACGTAGCCCTCTTTGGTGCGGGTGGCGATCTGCAGGCCCAGCGTGACGAGGGTACAGACGGCCAGGGTAAGGCCGATCCAGCTGATCGCGGACCCGTCGGTGGCGAGAATCGCGGTCAGAATTGCGCCCGCAATTGCCAGTACCCACACGGTCGCGATCGTTTTCCAGTGCCAGTTCACGTCTCTATTCTGCCTGACCGCCCGTGTTCCATGGCACGCTAGTATGAAATTCGAGATGCTTGGAGGGCGCCCGTGGCGCAGTTGTTGATCCTGACCTCGGCGGCCAACAATGATGTCCTCCCCGCCCTGGCATTGCTGTCGCACAGCGCGAGGCTGATTCCCGCCCAGGCGGACCAACTCATCAATGCGCCCGATTCGGACCTCATCCTGGTCGATGCCCGCAGCAATCTCGCCGCGGCCAAGTCGCTCTGCCAGATTCTGCGCACCATGGGCAGCTCCATTCCCCTGCTGCTGGTGATCACCGAAGGCGGCCTCGCCGCTGTCAGCCCCGATTGGGGCGTCGACGACGTCATTCTCGACACGGCCGGCCCCGCCGAAGTGGATGCCCGAATCCGCTTGACCGCAGGCCGCCTCGCTCGCACGGAGCCGTCGAACACGATTCGCGCCGCCGGAGTCGTCATCGACGAGGCGAGCTATTCGGCGAAAGTGCACGGCAAGCCGCTCGACCTCACCTATAAGGAGTTCGAGTTGCTGCGGTTTCTGGCGGCGCATCCAGCACGCGTTTTCACCCGCGAACAACTGCTGAGCGAGGTGTGGGGCTACGACTACTTTGGTGGAACCCGCACGGTTGACGTGCACGTGCGGCGCCTGCGCGCCAAGCTCGGCGACCAGGAGTCGCTCATTGGCACGGTGCGCAACGTGGGCTACCGTTTCAATGTGCACGAAGAGAACGATGAACGGGTTCCCCATTCTGTCCGCGCTTAGTACAGCGGATGCCGCTGGGCTGGCTGCCTTTCACCAGGTCGCCGATTCCGCGCTGGCCTTCGACGGCTACGCGCCGTTCAACGAGCAGGCTCTGTATGACCTGCAGTCGGGCCATCGCACCGCCTATCTGGTGCGCACGAACGAACTCGTCGTCGGGGCGTCGCTGTCAGGACACGGCGAGATTGACCTCGTGATCAGCCCGGCCTATCGGCGGCGCGGGTTCGGGCGCACAGCGGCGCGCGAACTCGCCCAGGCCGAGCCGAACGACGTGACGGCCTGGTCGCACGGCGATCATCCGGCCGCCCGGGCGCTCGCCAACGAGCTCAACTTCGTCGCTGCGCGAACGTTGCTGGAGTTGCGCAGGCCGCTGCTCGACGAGGTGGAGGCATCCGCTCTACCCAGTGGCGAAAGTATCTCGGCATTCCGGGTGGGCATTGACGAGCCGGAGTGGGTGGCGCTCAACGCGCTCGTGTTTGCAACGCACCCGGAACAGGGTGCCATCACCGAGTCCGACCTCGCGGCGCGGCAGGCGGAGTCGTGGTTCAACGCCGACGACTTTCTGATTTTGCACAACGCAGCAGGCGACATGATCGGCTACAACTGGCTCAAGGTCGACGGGGCGATCGGCGAGATCTATGTGGTCGGGGTGCATCCGGATGCCGCTGGCCGCGGCCTCGGACGAGTACTCATGCAGGCCGGCCTGCACCGCCTGGCCGAGGCTGGTTGCACCACCGCCTCGCTCTATGTCGAGGCCGACAGCCTCGGCCCGGTGCACCTGTATCGGGCGCTTGGTTTTGTCGACCACACGGTTGACGTGCAGTACCGTCGCTTCGCGAACTGACGGCGCCGTACCCGCCGTCGCGGGTGCATAACTCCTGCAAATTCTCGAACGCCGCCGCAAGTTCCGCATGATTTAGCGGACGGAAAAGTGGCGGCCCACCAATTGCAGGAGTTATGCGCGCGGCGCGGCGCCACTGCGGTGCGACGTAATACTGAGCACGCGACGCGGCGGAAAGTCAACAGCCCAGAGATTATTTCGCCAGACGTTCACCCCGTTCGTCGCGGCGGCGCGACCAAGGGTGTCAGGATGGTCAGATGGACGGCGAAATCACCCAAGCAGACTCGGGACTCACAGATTACGATGACGATTTCGACCCACTCATCGAAAAACTTGACCCGGCGCTGCCCGACGACCGCTACCTTGACCGCGAACTGAGCTGGCTCGCCTTCAATCAGCGCGTGCTCGAACTGGCCGAAGACGAGAGTCTGCCGGTGCTGGAACGCACAAACTTTTTGGCCATCTTCGCCAGCAACCTCGACGAATTCTTTATGGTGCGTGTTGCCGGTTTGAAACGCCGCATTCTCACCGGGCTCGCGGTGCCGACCAACGTGGGTCGAGCCGCCCAGGATGTGCTCAGCGACATCTCGGCCGTCGCCCATGCCCTGCAGGATCGCCACGCCCTCGCCTTTCAAAAACTCGTGCGCCCCGCCCTCGGCGAGGCCGGGATTGAAGTCGTCGACTGGCAGAGCCTCGATGACTCCGATCGTCGTTCACTCCGTACCTACTTTTCTAACCAGATTTTTCCGGTGCTGATGCCCCTCGCGGTTGATCCGGCGCATCCATTTCCTTATATTTCAGGCCTGTCGCTCAACCTGGCCGTGCGGGTGCGCAACTCCAAGACCGGCAAGCAGGAGTTCGCCCGGCTCAAGGTGCCACCCATGCTGCCGCGCTTCGTGCGAGTCGACCGCCGGGAGTCAGTTGAGCGCATTCGGTACATCGCGCTGGAAGATCTCATCGCCAACCAGCTCGGCGACCTGTTTCCGGGCATGGAGATTTTGGAACACCACGTGTTTCGGGTTACCCGCAACGAAGACGTCGAGATTGACGAAGACGAAACCGAGAACCTGATCAAAGCGCTCGAGAAAGAGCTGCTGCGACGCCGGTTTGGCCCGCCGATTCGGCTCGAGATCACCGAAGATATGGACGACGTCACCCTCGGCCTGCTCGTGCGCGAACTCGACGTGACCGAGCAGGAGGTCTACCACCTGCCAGCCCCGCTCGACCTCGGTGGATTGTTCGACCTTCGCATCGACCGGCCCGACCTGCACTTCGCCAAGCACGTGCCGACCACGGCGGCCCAGCTGCTGCCGAGCGAGCCGAACGCCGAGCAGGACATCTTCGCAGCGGTCGCCAAGCACGACGTGCTGCTGCACCACCCTTATGAGTCGTTCGCGACGAGCGTGCAGGCATTTCTGGAGCAGGCTGCGGCCGACCCGAACGTGCTCGCCATTAAACAGACGCTGTACCGCACCTCGGGCGACAGCCCCATCGTCGAGGCACTCATCGCCGCCGCCGACAGCGGCAAGCAGGTGCTCGCGCTGGTTGAGATCAAGGCCCGCTTCGACGAACAGGCCAACATCACCTGGGCTCGCAAGCTCGAGAAGGCCGGCGTGCACGTGGTCTACGGCCTGGTCGGCCTGAAAACGCACTGCAAGCTCGCCCTCGTGGTGCGCTATGAGAAGGGCGTGTTGCGGCACTACAGCCACGTCGGCACCGGAAACTACAACCCCAAGACCAGCCGCATCTACGAAGACCTCGGCCTTCTGACAGCGGATCCCCAGGTCGGCAAGGACCTCACCCGCCTGTTCAACGAGCTGTCGGGTTATGCCATCGAGAAGAAGTTCAAGCGCCTGCTGGTGGCTCCGTTGCACCTGCGGAAGGCTTTGCTCAAGCACATCGCCATCGAGACCCACAACGCGCTCGAGGGCAAGACGAGCGGCATCCGCATCAAGGTCAACTCCATGGTCGACGAGGACATCATCGACGCGCTGTACCGGGCCAGCCAGGCCGGCGTACAGGTCGATGTCTGGGTGCGCGGCATCTGCAGCCTGCGACCCGGCGTCGCGGGCATGAGCGAGAACATTCGGGTGCGGTCGATTCTGGGCCGGTACCTGGAACACTCGCGCATCTTCTCCTTCCACAGCCTCGGCGGCACCCAGGTGTACATCGGCAGCGCCGACATGATGCACCGCAACCTTGACCGCCGGGTCGAGGCGCTCGTGCGGCTGGTCGATCCAGAGCACCTGATCGAGATCGATAATCTGTTCGAGCGAGCGATGGATCCGCGCACGTCAAGCTGGTGGCTCGACGAGACCGGCCAGTGGACCCGCCACGACGTCGACGAAAACGGTGTGCACCTAAGCGACATGCAGAACAAGCTGATGCAGCAAATCGGTGCGCGCAAGCGGCCGACCGGACGACGCTAGTGGCCGTCAAGGCTATCGACCCCGCCGTGTACGCCGCCGGTGCTGTCTGCTGGCGGCTGGTCGAGGGGCGCGTGCAGGTGCTGCTGATCCACCGCACGGTACATGGCGACGTAACCATTCCCAAGGGCAAGGTGGACCCGGGCGAGACGCTGCCCCGTACCGCGGTGCGCGAGGTCGCGGAGGAGACCGGGCTGGCCGTGGCCCTCGGAGTTCCGCTCGGGGTGTCGCACTACGACATGCCCGACGGCCGCACCAAGATCGTGCACTACTGGGCCGCCGAGATTACCCCCGACGCCATCGCACAATCCACCTTTGTGCCCAACGGCGAGGTCGCCGCCATTGAATGGGTCACCATCAAGAAGGCGCGTACCTATCTGAGCTACCCAGCCGATGTCACCATTCTCGAGGCGTTCTCCGCTCTGGTCGATGCCGGTGTGACCCGCACGTTCGCACTGATCTCCCTGCGGCACGGCAAAGCGGCGGCGCGCACCGGCGCCTTGCCCGACGCGCGTCGTCCGCTGACCGCTCGCGGCGTGAAGCAGGCGGCGAGCCTGGTCGACACGATCACGGCGTGGCGCCCACTGCGCATTATTTCGAGCACGGCAACGCGATGTGTCACGACGGTCGCTCCGCTGGCCGCCGCCACGGGTATTCCCATCAAGCAGAGCGAGCTGATCAGCCAGGACGCTCTCGAAAGCGGCGAAGCGGATGTTCGCACCGTCGTCGGCAAGCGCGTGCGGGCCCGCAAGACGGCCGTGCTCTGCAGCCACGGACCGGTACTCCCGGAGATCATGCGGGAGATCGCGCTGGCGACGGGCAGCCAGACGTCGGCTGCGCTGTTCGACGCCGCGGATCTGGACACGGGCGGGTTCTCTATCGTGCACCTGTCGTCGGAGAACCCGGCTGCTGGCATCCTCGCGATAGAGACGTACCCCGCGACGGCCTAGTCCAGCTGCACGGTCACGCATCCGCTGGTCACGCGCGCCGAGACCACCCGAACTGGGGACACAGACGCGGCAAGCGTTATCTCTCGTTTACCTCCCGTTTACCAATAGGTCGAGCGATGGTTACTTCAAATCTCTAACCTCGTACACGGGCCAGCACCGGCTTGTATAAGCAAACACAGTCTTGTCAAAACCCTGAAAGGGAATACACGTGAACTTCAAGCGTTTCGGCCGCCCCGCGGTCATCGCCATTGCCGCAGGCCTCGCTCTTTCGTCCTGTGCAGCAAACGAAGGCGCCGCCCCGGCGGCCGACGAAGCATCCGCCAGCACCCTCACCGGAACCCTCAACGGCGCCGGCGCCAGCTCGATGGATGCCGCCCAGCAGGCCTGGATCGCCGGCTTCCAGACGGCCAACACCGGCGTCACGATCAACTATGAGCCCTCCGGCTCCGGCGGCGGCCGCGAAGCCTTCATCGCCGGCGGTACCGACTTCGCCGGCAGCGACTCCTACATGAGCACCGAAGAACTCGCCGGTACCTTTGCCTCCTGCGCTCCCGACAGCAAGGCCGTCGACCTGCCGGTCTACATCTCCCCCATCGCCGTGATCTTCAACGTCGATGGCGTTGACGAACTCAACATGGACGCTGACACGCTCGCCAAGATCTTCTCCGGTGCAATCACCACCTGGGACGACGCGGCTATCGTTGCGCTGAACCCCGACGCAACGCTCCCCTCCGATATCATTCACGCCGTGCACCGCTCGGATGACTCGGGTACCACCAAGAACTTCACCGACTACCTCGGCCAGGCCGCACCCGACGCATGGGCCGAAAAGGCCTCTGACACCTTCCCGTTCCCCGGCGAAGGCGCGAAGGGCACCTCGGGCGTCGTTGACGCTGTCACCAACGGCACGAACATGATCGGCTACGCCGACGCTTCGCAGGCCGGCACGCTCAGCACCGCCAAGCTCAAGGTCGGCACTGACTTCGTGGCCTACACCCCCGAGGCCGCGGCCGAGGTTGTTGCCGGATCGCCCCTCGTGGCCGACCGCGCAGCCGATGACCTCGCGCTCGACCTGAACCGCAAGACCACCAACCCGGCGGAATACCCGCTGGTACTGGTGAGCTACGCGATCGTCTGCAACGAGTACGCCGATACAGCACAGGGCGAGCTCGTCAAGGCCTACATCGAGTACATCGCCAGCGCTGCCGGCCAGGCCGTCGCTGAGGAGTCTGCCGGCGTTGCACCGCTGACCGACCAGCTCGAAGCCGACGTCGCCGCGGTTCTCGCGACCGTCAAGTAACAACTTCACACACCTGCCCGGTCTGTTCTCGCACACCTGCGAGGGCGGATCGGGCAGACTGGGGTGTACGGCCAGTTGCGTCCAGCCGCATGGCACCCCCGTTTCACATAATTTCACCAGCTCGACGCGTTTTAGGAGACCGGCATGACCACCGCTGCCGCCACGACCATCAAGGCCAGGCAACGTCCCGGCGACCGCATCTTCTCGTCGGCCACCGTGATTTCCGGAAGCCTGATCCTCGCCGTGCTCGCCGCCGTAGCCATCTTTCTGCTCGTCGAGAGCCTGCCGGCGTTCGTCGCGGCGCCAGACGAATTCAGCGGAGACATCACCAACTTCTGGTCTTACGTGGGCCCGCTCGTGTTCGGCACGATCTACTCGGCCATTCTGGCGCTGCTCATGGCCGTGCCGGTCGCCATCGGCATTGCACTGTTCATCTCGCACTTCGCCCCGCGCAAGCTCGCGCAGGGCCTCGGCTACCTGGTCGACCTGCTCGCCGCCGTTCCCTCAGTGGTCTTCGGCCTCTGGGGCATCGGCGTATTGGCCCCCCTCGTACAGCCGTTCTACACCACCATCGTGGACTGGTTCGGCTGGTTCACCCCTTTTGCCGGCCCGGCCTCGGGCACCGGGCGCACCATCTTCACCGTGGCGATCGTGCTCGCCGTGATGGTTCTGCCGATCATCACCGCCATCTGCCGCGAGATCTTTTTGCAGACCCCGCTGCTGCACGAAGAAGCAGCCCTGGCCCTCGGCGCCACCCGCTGGGAAATGATTCGCATGGCCGTGTTGCCGTTCGGCCTGCCCGGCATCATCTCGGCGTCGATGCTCGGCCTCGGCCGTGCGCTCGGCGAGACCATGGCCGTGGCCATGGTGCTCTCCCCCAGCCCGGAAGTGATCTTCCAACTGCTCACCGCGCAGAACTCCAACACGATCGCCGCGAATATCGCCCTGAACTTTCCGGAGGCGCACGGCGTCGGCGTGAACATTCTGCTCGCGACCGGCCTCGTTTTGTTCGTCGTTACACTGCTCGTGAACATGCTGGCCCGGGTCATCATCAACAGCCGTAAGGCATTTTCGGGAGCCAACTGATGTCATCCGTTCTGGAAGCTTCGCCGCTCACGAACTCGCTCACCGCCGGCAAACTGCCCCGGCGCTCGTCGCTGTGGGTACTGCTCGCCAGCTGGGCCGTGTCGGCCGCCGTCTTCGCGATGCTCTACCTGTCGGGAGCCGTGGAAGGCTTCAACATTGTGGGCACGGTCGTGTTCGGTACCGTGCTGTACTGCGTGGCCATCTATGTGCTCTCCCGCCTGGTCGAGGGCTCGCGCAAGGCCAAGGACCGGTTGATGACCGCGCTGGTGACCGCAGCGTTCATCATTGCCCTGCTGCCGCTCATCTCGATCATCTACACGACCGTCGTGAACGGGCTGCCCGCGTTTTTGACGCCGACGTTCTTCACCTCCTCGCAGCGCAACGTTGTGGGCGCTGGCGGCGGCGTGCTACACGCCGTCATCGGCACGCTTTTGGTGACCGGCATGGCAACGCTCGTCTCGGTACCGATCGGGCTCCTGGCCTCGATCTACCTCGTGGAATACGGTCGCGGACGCCTGGCCAAGGCAATCACCTTCTTCGTCGATGTGATGACCGGTATCCCCTCGATCGTCGCTGGTCTGTTCGCCTTTGCCCTGTTCGCGCTTCTGTTCGACGATCCGGGGATCCGGTTTGGGTTCGGTGGAGCCATCGCACTGTCGGTGCTGATGATTCCCGTGGTGGTGCGCTCGAGCGAAGAGATGCTCAAGCTCGTGCCGAACGAACTGCGCGAGGCCGCTTTTGCACTCGGGGTGCCGAAGTGGCTGACCATTCTTAAGGTCGTACTGCCGACATCCATGGCCGGAATTGTGACCGGAGTCATGCTGGCAATCGCCCGCGTGATCGGCGAGACCGCCCCGCTGCTGATCATTGCCGGATTCACCGCCAGCATGAATTACGATCTGTTCAGCGAGCGGATGATGACCCTGCCGGTGTTCGTATACACGCAGTACGCCAACCAGGGCGCCGACTCGCAGGCCTTTATCGACCGGGCTTGGGCCGGGGCGCTCACCTTGATTCTGATCGTGATGCTGCTCAACGGGCTCGCCCGTCTGATCGCCTACTGGTTCTCGCCCAAACTGGGTCGCTAATTTTTCATTCAGTATAGAAAGGGACCTATGTCCAAGCGCATCGAAGTCAACGACCTCAACGTGTATTACACCAATTTCCTGGCCGTCGAGGGTGTCTCGATCGTCATCGAGCCGCGCACGGTGACCGCGTTCATCGGGCCGAGCGGTTGCGGTAAAAGCACCTTCATTCGTACGCTCAACCGCATGCACGAAGTCATTCCCGGCGCCCGCGTCGAGGGTGAAGTGCTCATCGACGGCAACAACCTGTACGGACCGGGCGTTGACCCCGTGCTCGTGCGCCGCCAGGTCGGCATGGTCTTTCAGCGACCCAACCCGTTTCCGACCATGTCTATTCAGGACAACGTGCTCGCCGGCGTGAAGCTCAACAACCGTCGCATGTCGAAAACGGATGCTGACGACCTCACCGAAAAAGCCCTCCGCGGCGCCAACCTGTGGAACGAGGTGAAGGATCGCCTGGCGCGCCCCGGATCGGGGCTGTCAGGTGGGCAGCAGCAGCGACTGTGCATCGCCCGCGCCATTGCCGTCGAGCCCGACGTGATTCTGATGGACGAGCCGTGTTCGGCGCTCGACCCAATCTCGACGCTGGCTATCGAGGACCTCATCGAAGAGATGAAGCAGGAGTACACGATTGTGATCGTGACGCACAACATGCAGCAGGCTTCGCGGGTGTCTGACCGCACCGCGTTCTTCAACATTGCGGGTACCGGCAAGCCGGGCAAGCTCATCGAGTATGACGACACCACGACGATCTTCTCGAACCCGAGTGTTCAGGCCACAGAGGACTACGTGTCTGGACGGTTCGGGTAGGTCTCTCTCGGGGGGCCAGGAGGGCGGCGCCGTGGGTCGCGCGACCGGCGAGCAGCGTGGCGGCCACGGGCATCCGCTCAAAGACGGCGTCGGAGACCTGAAGCGGGTCACCGTCGAGAACGGCAAGGTCGGCGACATCGCCAACGCGCAGGCGGGTGCGGCCGCGGGTTGACGCGGCAAGTGCCTGACTGCGGGTGATGACCTGATCGGGGCGCCACGGTTCGCGGCCGTCGCTTCGAGCGCGGGACGACGCTGCGCTCATGGCGGTGAAGGGATCGAGGGGGGCGACGGGGGCGTCGGATCCAAATGCCAGGGTGGCGCCGGCGTCGAGCAGCGAACGCAGGGCGAAGACGCGGTCAGCGCCCGCCGCCCAGTTGAGCTCGATGGCGTCGCGGTCGTCGAGGGCCTGCTCCGGCTGCACGCTCGCCGTGACGCCCAGGCGGGCAAAGCGAGCGAAGTCCTGGCCCTGCAGAAACTGTGCGTGCTCGATGCGACCGGCCGGGCTGATGGGGGTGTCACGGCCGATTGTGCCGACGCGCTCGAAGGCGTTGAGGGCGACGGTGTTGGCCGCGTCGCCGATGGCGTGCACCGCGGGCAGCAGCCCGGCTTGTCGGGCTCGCAACAAAATGTCGGTGAGCTCATCTTCACTCACGGTGAGCACTCCATGCCCGCCGACCGGATATTCGTCGACGCAGAAGGCCGTGCGGGTGTTCAGCGATCCGTCGATGAGCATCTTGAGCGGTCCCACGGTGAGCAGCCCGCGGGTGTCTGCGATGCGGTCGCCGGTGTGCATCCGCTCGACGAGGGCGCGGTCAAGGTCGGCGAGGTAGACGCCGGCGTCGATGCGGAGGGCGTCGAATCCGTTGCCGATGCGGCGCTGCCACGGGTCTCGGTTCCACGTCATTTCAAAGTCGACGATGCCGACGATGCCGCGGGCGGCGGCCAGGCTCCCGGCCTGGGCGGCCAGAACGTCGACTTCGGCGTCGGGCAGCTGGCCGAGTGCAATCGTGAGGTCGAACGCGGCCTGCTCCCTCAGCAATCCGGACTCGTCGACGTGCACGTCGAAACGAGCGGCGGCCGCGCTGTTGAGCCAGACGCAGTGCAGGTCATGGCTGATCAAGGCGGTCGGATACCCCTGCGTCGCCTCGTCGAGACCCCGCAGAGTTGGCCGGTCGGCCCAGATCGCATCGCGGAATCTGACTCCGATCAGCGGGGTCGGTTTCGCGGCCGGGGTGATCTGTGCGCGCACGATCTCGAGCGCTTCGCGGGCAGAGGCGGCAGCGGAGAGGTCGAACCGGGCGCCGGCGAGGGCCCACTGGGTCATGTGTACATGTTCGTCCCAGAGGCCGGGGATGACGGTGCGGCCCTCGAGGTCGACGGTGGGGGCATCCGTTGTGGTGCCGACGTGCGTGATCTGCGTGATGACCCCGTCGGAGATATGCAGATCGGAGAGGGTGGTGTCGCCGGGCTGCATGACGGAGCGCAGAACGAGGTCGGGCATGATTCGTCCGTTCGATGGAGGGAGCGGATGTACGCCATTGCCACCCTACAGGCGGGTGCCGGGTGGATTCATCAGCCGGTTCGTGATGCCGGGGCCGTCACTTTCAGCTTGCGCGGGAGCTCTGGCTCGAAAAATGCAACTCACTAAAATCAGTGAGAATTTGTCAGTACCCCGTAGATATCTACGGGAAAAATCACTACGGTATGAGGCGTTCACGGCACACACCCACCGTGATTCGTGCCGCACCGACCGTTTCGACAGGAAACTCCTCATGCTCAAGAAGCTCTTTGCAATCACCATGCTGGCCACGCTGGCCGTCTTAGCGGTGCCGGCCGCGGCATCCGCTGTCACTTACGTTCCCAATGGCAGTTCGAGCCCCAAAACGACCGGTGCCGTTGTGCCTCCGGATGCGGGATATGTCGGTTCCGAGGAGGCGTATGTGGGCTACGTCGGGCTTGCCTCGACCGGCTATGACGGCTCCGTGCTGGCGATTTCGGGCGGAAGCGCAGCGTTTTTGCTCGGGTTGACCCTGGTCACCACGACTGTCGTACGCCGAAAGCGTGCCGAAGGCGTGGCGCGCGCCTAAAGCGGATGCTGGCAGTCTCGTGGCACGTTTTAGCAAAGCGCGCACCCCCAGGAACCGGTGCCGTCATCTCTAAATAGTGCCGCGAGCGCCCGACACCTGCCCAACCGGGGCTAGCGGCCGAACGACAGCGGGATGGCCGGGTTGGGCTGCGGCTCATCCGCGCTGACGATGACCTTTCTGAACTCTCTTCCCTGGGCGACGAAGTGCGCGATCAACGTCTCCCGCTCAAGGTAGGCGGGGGCTTCCACCGGAATCCAGAGTCGAGTGCTTTCCCGCCCGGCAAGTTCGGCCTCGAGCTCCATCGTGTTCGCGAGCACCGACGAGGTGACGCGCACCTCAACCGTTGACCATCCGCCGGTGCCCGAATTTACCTGGATCCACACCGGAGTGCGCCCATCGATGGCCCACCGACTAGCGATTCCGAAAGCAAAGTACGAGTCATCCTGTGGTGCGCCGAGCGCAATCCACCGGGCGTAGTCGAAGCCGCTCCAGGCACCCATCGGGAACGCGCGGCCGCTTGGATCAATCTGGAGCGGCTTGGCGGCCTCTCGCACAACCTCTCGGAGCCAGTCCTGTCGACCCACCCAATCGTTACCGAGGTCAAGTTCACCGCCGACAGCCGCCACAAATCTCGACTTCGACGTTGCCACCACGACGGGCGCGGTTATACCCAAGGGCTCGTGAAAACTGTGCTCGGTCGTGGCATCGCCACCGCCGTCGTCGGTGGCGTCGGCGGCAAATTGCCGCGCCAGAGCAAACCGGTCGAGCGCCTCAGCGAGGAGCCGAGCCGAGCGGCCTGTCACCACCTCACGAAAGGCGGCCATTGCTTGTTCGACGCTGGCCGCGTCATCCGTCAGCAGTCGATCAACCTCGCAGTGACGCGCAAGATGTACTGCCCAGGGACGTTGGTTAAGCGGCTGATGGGTAGGTGGTTTCCGATGGCGGTGTGGGGCCTGTGGTGATTGTATTCGTGGATCCAGGCTGGCAGGGCGTTTCGACGGGCAGATTCTGAATTGTAGAAGCGGCTGAACGCCCAGCCGTCGACGAGGGTCCGGTGGAAGCGTTCGATCTTGCCGTTGGTCTGCGGGCGGTAGGGGCGGGTCTTCTTGACCTTGATGTTCAGGTCTCGGCAGGTGTCGCGCCAGAGGTGTGATTTGTAGGCGGAGCCGTTGTCCGACAAGACCCGTTCCACGGTCACGCCGCGGGCGGCGAACCAGGACACCGCGCGGTGCAGGACCCCGACGGCTGTCGCGGCGGTCTCGTCGTTGTGGATCTCGGCATAGGCGACGCGGGAGTGGTCCTCGATGACCGTGTGCACGAACGCGGTCCCGATCAGTGGGTGGCGGTGAACGCTGCGGTTCTGGGTCGCCGTCGCGGCTCGATTCTTGCCGCCTTGCTGCCTGCCAACGTACCGCCATCCGCCACCATCGGGGATATTGCCGAGCTTTTTCACGTCGACGTGGATCAACGACCCCGGGGTGGCGTGCTCGTAGCGGCGGACGACCTCCCCGGTGCGCACGTCCACGTGGTGCAGCTTATTCAGGTGGCACCGGTTCAGAACCGCATGAACGGTCGAGGGTGGCATATTCAGTTTTGCGCCGATCGCCACGGGCCCCAAACGCTTCTTCCAGCGCAGGTGGACGAGCTTCCTCACTTGGTCCTGAGGTGTCTTGGTGGGCATTCGATGCGGGAGTGAGGACCGGTCCTCCATCCCGTCCGGGCCCATTGCGGCGTAGCGGTCGGCTCACCGTTTCGCGGTCGGCCACGACACGTTGAACAGTCGGGCGGCGTAGACGATCGAGCGGTCTTGATCGACGATGAGACGCGCCAAACGAAGACGGTGACGCGGAGTCAAAGCAGCATTAGCGTGGGACACGAGGACCTCCTGGTCTGAAGTGGTTGGCCTTTGACAGCTCCACTCCACTAAGCACCGGAGGTTCTCCCTTTTCAAGCCCTCAAGTCACTATCGTCATGGCCGGGTACATCTAACTCGTCACACTGCTTCCGCAATGCCCGAAGATGACCCGCCCGAGTTGGTCAGCCCAACAACTCTACGAATTGCCAGATCCGCGACACGTTCACGCAGTTCAAGGAGCCTGCCCCGCTGCTGGGCCCAGGCGAGCGGACTGCGTTACCCCTCAATGGGGAAAGCCCATTTATGTAAACTAGAGGTGCGGTCAAATCTCCGCGAATTCGGGGGAGTTGATCGCATTTTGTCGAACACGACGCGCACGCGAAAACTCCCCAAACGGTCCTACAACTGGCACGCCGTTTACTCGACCCGCCTCAGCCTCAGCGACTTTTTCGTGCTGCTCTGGGTGGTCTTCGGCGTGCAGATCGCCTGGTTCGGCTTCGACCGGGCCAGCCTGGCCGTGCGCTCCACCGACCTGGCCGTGTCATACACGTCGGTGTCAGTCATTCTCATCGCCAGCTGGATGGTCGCGCTCAACCTCTACGGAACCCGGACCGACCGCGTACTCGGCACCGGCTTCGACGAGTACAAGCTCATCGCCGGGGCCTCAATAAGACTCTTCGGCCTGCTCGCCATCGTCGCCTATCTCTTCAAGATCGACGTGGCACGCGGCTACATTCTGCTCGCGTTCCCCGTCGGCATCGTCGTGCTCATCTTCTCAAGATGGATGTGGCGGCAATGGCTCGTCGCGCAGCGTTCGCGCGGCCAGTTCACCTCCCGCGTCATCCTGATCGGCACCCAGGAATCCTCCGCCCACATCGCCGACGAGCTCAGAACACGCCTCGGCGCCGGCTACCTCGTCGTCGGCGCCTGCGTCACGTCGGGCGAAGTCAGCGCCTATCTGCCGCGCGGCACCGTGCCCGTGGTGGGCGACATCGACGATATGCACACCGCCCTTGATTCGTTGAACGCTGACACGGTGATCATCACCAGCAGCGACGACATCTCCCCCACCCGCATGCGCGAACTCAGCTGGAGCCTCGAACCCGGCCGCCACCACCTCATCATGGTGCCGCGCCTCATCGACGTAGGCGGCCCACGCATCCACACCCGACCCGTCGCTGGCCTGCCGCTCATTCATGTTGAGACCCCCCGATACGAAGGCCATACCCTTTTCACCAAACGCGCATTCGACATCATCAGCTCGGCCCTGCTCATCATCGTGCTCTCCCCCGCCCTCGCAGCCATCGCCCTCGCCGTGCGCTTCAGCGGCCCCGGCCCGGTGTTGTTTCACCAAAAACGCGTGGGTCACAACGGTCATCTCTTCAAGATGCTCAAGTTTCGCTCGATGGTAGTGGACGCCGAGGCACGCCTTGCCGCGTTGCAAGACACTCCCCGCGTGGTCGGCAACACCGTCATGTTCAAGATGCAGAACGACCCGCGCGTCACCCGCGCCGGCCGCTTTCTGCGCCGCTACAGCCTCGACGAACTGCCCCAGCTATTCAACGTGTTCGCCGGAAGCATGTCGCTCGTCGGCCCCCGCCCGCCGCTCGAAACCGAGGTCAGCGAGTACGAGCTGCACGTGCACCGCCGCTTTCTCGTCAAACCCGGCGTCACCGGACTCTGGCAAGTAAGCGGCCGCTCCAACCTCACCTGGGACGAAACCGTGCGCCTCGACCTCTACTACGTCGAGAACTGGTCGCTCGTAGGCGACCTCGTCATCCTCTGGCGCACCACCAAGGCCGTGCTAGCTCGCGACGGCGCCTACTGAGCGGATGCCGCGACTCGTATTGACCCGCGAGACCTATCCGGTCACGAATCCAAAGAACAACATGCGAATATCTCGCAAGCGCTGCGCGGAGACGCACTTACCCAGCAAAATCCTTCATGTGCACACGAGTTTCGCACGCACCCAAAGACGGTACCCAGCTTGAGGCCCACCTGCTCGACGAACCCCATCGTTCAGACAAAGCGTTCGCCAGGATGCACCGACGGGAGTCACAATCGGTCACGGCGGACCGACCGCGGATCAGGAATTCATCCGCGCCAGTAGCGTCTTTTCTGCCACCTCCGCTACCTCCGCTACCTTGAGCGTCGCCGGTGAAAGGTGCGTGAATTCCCGTTGCGCACGAGCAATCGTGCAGTAGTGCGCTTGTTCAAATGGCGGCATCCGTTGAGACAAGGCTTACAGCAGTTTCCACGTGTTCGACGTTCATCACGGGGGCAAGTGGTGCCCCAATTGGGTCGCCGACGTCGCGCCCGAGATCAATGTCAGGTGTCGGGCCCGCCATGACAAACCGGCGCGACACCTGAAGATGTTGCATCACTGCTGCACTGAAAATGAAACGAAAATTCCTCAATACGCTCGCAAATATCCGCCAGTTAGGCTACGTTCGCACCACGAAGACGCGCTTACCCGCAAAATTCGTCGTGTGTTGCCGACCGAGCCGCGCATGTACTCGATGCAGTAGCCCGGCCTAGAAGGTGCACCCGCATGCGCTCACCGCTCACCTGGATTCGTCAATGGTTCTCACGACACGTTGGGAAGCCCTTGGACGCCATGTATGCACACATCGACTCTCACCTAGTCGATGAATTCCGCTTCTAGCTGCGCATTACATCAACATCGCTCCCGCGAACGCTTAAAGGCTGCGCCCTGCAGGGAACTGAGTAATTCTCCTATCAGAAAATTGGATGTCGCGCACCCCCATGGTTGGGGGGAGTGGTATTCGACGCCCGTTCCACTACCGTGAGACCACGTTCTGGCTCACCCGAACCAGAGAACGCGTTGGTGAACGTCCCGGTCTGGCCGGCGAGCCCCCCCTAGGAGCTCTGCCGACTGCGCACTACTGCGCCTCCGATCCGCTCTCCTTACTCCGAAGGAGACTGCTTCATGACCCTTCCATTAGAAGACCTTCGCGTCCTTGCTCCGACGCGCATGGGCGAAAACCTTGTAACGACACGGCAAGAGAAACCGCACGCCTTTCCAACCCGGCGCGTCGCCGGGTTTACAATCGCTTCGACGACTCCCGCTTCGGCGACGGCGTGGCTGTGCAATAAGGCAGCGGCTTCCGGAGGGCAGCCGATAGATGTGCACCTCATCAACGCCTATTCCATTGCATCTGCTGAAAGTGATGATGCACTCCACGAGGTGTTCGCCGGCGCGGGAATCAATCTCGCCGACGGCAAGCCGCTTTCGTGGCTGACCACCTTCGGTGCGAACCCGCTTACCCAAACGCGCGGACCCCAACTCTTCACCGACGTGCTCGATGTCGGACGAGTCCATGGCGTCACCCATTTCTTGCTGGGCTCGAGCGAGAAAACGCTGGCCCGACTGCACGTTGAGTTATACCGGCGTTACCCCGGCGTGCAAATCGTCGGGGCCTATTCGCCGCCGCTCCGGCCTCTGTCCTACGAAGAGCGATCCCGGCAGGACGCCATGATTCGGTCCAGCGGCGCTGGAATCGTGTGGGTGGCCCTTGGCACACCGAAGCAAGATTTTGAGGCGCAGCGAATTTCGCGTTCAACGAAACGCATCACTGTCGCGATCGGCGCGGCATTCGATTTTGTGGCAGGCACCCAGCGCGAAGCGCCAGCCTGGGTGCGCAGGCTCGGCATGGAGTGGTTCTATCGCCTGGCAAACGAGCCCCGGCGACTTGGACACCGGTACCTCGTTGGCAACCTGCGCTTTCTCTATGCCGTCGTACGACGACGCGGTGTCGGCCTGCCCCGATGAACGGCCCGGCTGAGGCAGTCGCCACCGTACGCATTGCGGTTGTGCATCCATGGTTACCTAAATATCGGGTTAAATTTTTCGAGCTACTGCGCCGACGAGGGGCCGAAATCGGCATAGAATTCGTAATTTTCTATGGCGATGCACCACCAGAATGGCGCGCGCGTGGTGATACCTCCGTTGCAACTTGGGCCACTGCGCTACGGACACGGTTCCTCACGTTCCGCGGTCGCACACTGATCCTCAAATCACTCAGACCGATTACGCGGTCTGGCCCTTACGATCTGATCATCGTTGAGCAGGCCGTGCGCAATCTGGAGACGTTTCGCTTGATCATCCAATCCACGCCGATTGCCTTTTGGGGTCACGGCGCGACCTACACAAAACAGGTGGGTCGCGTTCAGGAGGCTGTCAAACAGTGGCTCACCGGGAGGGGTTGCTGGTTTCTCGCATATACCCGGGGTGGCGGTGATGCCGTGACGCGAGCCGGTTTTCCTGCCGCACGGGTGACTGTTTTGAATAATGCCAGCGACACTGCTGCATTGAGCGTGGACCTGGCTTCAATCACTCCGGCAGAGATCAGTCATTTCGTCAAAACATACGACCTGCGCGGCAAGACGGCGCTATTTCTGGGCGGCCTCGACGAACCGAAACGCATTCCGTTTCTTCTGCATTCTGCCGCCATGGCCTCCGCGCTCGACCCCGACTTTCGGCTGCTCATCGCCGGGAACGGTTCCGAACGCGCGACCGTGGAGGAGGCCTGCCGCACCAACCCCGCCGTGCACTACCTCGGATCCGTCTTTGGAACCGAGAAGGCACTCGCCCTGCGCGGCGCGGAGGTCATCGCCATGCCCGGTCGGGTCGGTCTCGTTGCCGTTGACAGCTTCGCCGCCGGCACCCCCATCGTAACGACGAATTGGCCGTGGCACGCGCCCGAATTCGAGTACCTTGAGGCAGCAAGAAACGCCATCGTCACTCGCGACGACGAAGCCACCTACGCCAGCGAGCTCGTAAAGATTCTAAATGACGCCAGCCGATTGAGCGGCTTGGCCGCTGAATGCCTCGAGGCTCGCGAGCGATACAGCATCCAGCTCATGGTAGAAAACTTCGTCGCCGGAGTGCGGCATTTCAGCGAAGCCGGTACCCGATGATTCGCGCAATCGTAGCCTGCCACAACCGACGCGCGCTCACAGTGCGCGCTGTTCTCGGCCTGGCACTGGCGGCTCGGCAGGCGGACGTTGCCATCGAGTTCACGATCTACGACGATGGCTCCACCGATGGCACCGCGGGAGCGCTGCTGGACTTAGGCCTACACCTCACGATTGTGCCGGGTGCGGGCTCGGATTTCTGGGCCTTGAGCATGGCGCGCGCTGAGGCACACGCTCTCATCGGCGCCAACCCCGGCGACAGCGTGTTCTGGTTCAACGACGACGCTGAGTTCGATGCGAATGCCCTGAGTGTACTGCTGCGCTGCGCGAGAAAGCACCCCGGAGCAGTCGTGGTCGGAGCGCTCCGTGACCCGACCACACAGGTGGTGACGTATGGCGGATTCCGACGAGAAGGGTGGCACCCCCGCAGCTTTCGCCTGGTCCCAATCGCGGACCGATCGACACCTGTCGACACGTTTAACGGTAATGCCGTGTTGGTCCCGATCGCAGCTGCCCGCCGTGTAGGCGGAATCGACGGAGGCTTCTCGCACTCCCTCGCGGACATCGATTATGGCCTGCGGTGCCGGTGGCTCTCGATCCCCGTACTGGTGGCACCCGGTTCGATCGGCACTTGCGCCCGCAATCCGTCGGGACCCGCCGGCGGCGTACGCCGAAAATGGCGCCAGTTCATCGGCGTTACCGGAGGCGGCCACTTCGCGTCGACCAGGCGGTTCGTTCGTCGCCATGAACCAGCTAAGTGGCCCGCCGCTATCGTCGTTACCTACCTCTTGTGGTGGAGCCGTCATTTCGCCGCCTTGGTGCAGTCGACGTGACGTCCGTCTGGATACTGTTCGTCGCCACCGGCGCGGGTGCTGCGTTCTGGCTCGCGGTACTCATGCTGCGACGCTGGCCGATTCTTGGCGCCGTCTGCATGGCACTGACAGTACTGGTGGCGTGGGAATTTCCGCAACTGCCGCCGCTTTTCATCGTGGCGGGGAATACCTTCTACCCCCTCGATCTACTCTCCGCTGTGATGCTCACAGTGGCTTCATTCCGGGTCCGAGAAATCGTGCGAAACGTTGGCTGGACTACCTACTTATGGGTTGTCATCGGCCTTGTCCTCACCGTCGGATTCGCCCGGGGCCTTGGCGAGTTCACTCCCGGGATCGTGCTCAACGAGCTGCGATTCTTTCTATACCCCTTCGCCGCGCTGTTCTGGGGGCTCAGCCTTCGCTTCGACACACTGCCGAAAGAAGTGTGGACGCGGGGAGGGATCGTGCTCGGCTGGTCGCTCGTAGCGGTGGGTCTGGCGCATTGGACGGTCTATGGGCTAGGCGGTGCAGACGAATTCGTCGACCCTGCATCGGGTGTAGAGCAGACGTCGCGCATCCTCGTTTCCGGTCAGGCCCTGACCTTGCTGCTATGCGCAGTGATCGTAGGCTGCGACGCGCTCAAGCGACGCCAAACTTTATCCATCCTGTCATCCACCGTCTTTCTGACCGTAGTGATACTCACCCAGCAACGTGCGGCGTGGCTGGCGCTGCTCGCGGCCGGGCTGGCGCTTTTCATTCACCTCTCGGTTCGAGTGCGGTGGTTCACATTCCTGATTGTCGCGTACTCCGCAACGATCGTCATCCTTCTGGTCGCCGTTGGCGGCTTGCAGGTTCTCGGCGGCCTGGGGGAATCAGCCACTAATGCAAAGACTTACGACGGCCGCGTCGGCGGTTGGCTCTATCTCGTGCAACATTCAGCCGACGATGGACTTATCAACGTCATCTTCGGCAGTGCCGTGGGAAGCGGCTACGGCCGGTTCGAATCCGCGACGCGCTGGGTGGAGTACTCGCCGCACAACTGGTACATCATGCTGTACCTTCGCACCGGACTCGTCGGGTTAGCACTGCTGGCGGTGATCCTCGTGGAGCTAGCAAGAACGGCGGTACGCAAGCACACGATGCCGATCGAGACTGCCACTATCAGCGCCATTCTGGTCTTCGGCTGGGCGTATTCCTGGCCGTGGTACACCCTGCTCATCTTTGCGTGGGCGAGCAGCCGCATCCTCTCGCCAACCTTGAACGATCGTTCATTGCCGCCCCAGCTGTCCTTGCAGCCCACGGAACGAAGGTCGCATGCTCTCCACTGACAGAAAACTGCGTGTGCTGCACCTACTTCGAGAGCTCAACCCAAGCGGAATGGAACGGATGCTCGTCTCGGCAGCATCTGATTTCTCCCGTCTGGGTGTGCGCGGCTTCGTGGTGGGCCAGGGCCGCAAGCATCCGTTCGCCGATGAATTGCAGCGCGCGGGCTACGCCGTCACGTTGCTGAACGGGCCAGTCACCGGTCGACACTCGCGTCGCCAGCTACGTAAGCTCGTTCGTCAAGAACAGATTGACGTCATTCACGTGCACACCGAAGGCGATTACCTGCGCACCGTTCTCGCATGTGTGGCCGCATTCGGCAGCCAACGACCGTGCATCGTGCGCACCGTGCACAATGTTTTCGACGCGCGCGGACGCTGGTTTCTCTCCCGGTGGATTCAGGCAGCAGTGGCGGACCGCTTCGTACGCGCCATCATCGCTCCGTCGCCCGACGTCACGGCTAATGAACATCGTTTTGGTCGGAATACCCGCACGATTCTCAATTGGGTCGACGACGCTTTCTTCGCGGTGGGTGCCCGACGTGACGCTGGAGCGCGCGCCCCATTCACGCCCTTGCTGGGGCTACTTGTTGGCAACTGTTCCGCTATTAAGCGGCACGGCCTCTACTTGCAGGCCGCCATCGCGGCAGGCCACTCGGTGATGCACCTCGGTTCGGAGGAGCGCTCCGGTGACGCCGAACGGAAATTTCTCAACGACTTGGAAGCGTCGGGGCAGCTATTTACTCGAGGTGTAAAATCTCCTGTCGCGGCCCTCGGCCGTGCCGATTACTTTGCAATGCCGAGCAGCGTCGAGGGCATGGGGGTGGCGCTCGCCGAGGCCATCGTGTCGGGGGTTCCTTGCCTCGTGAGCGCATCCCCCGGCCTACATTGGGCGCACGGCATTCCCGGGGTGGTAATGGTGCCCGATACCCCCGAAGCGTGGCAGAAAGCTGTGCTGTCGCCGCCGACAGAGGCGGTTGTGAGCCCGTTTGATTTCACTTCGGCGCGTGGCGCTAGTGAATACGTCGGGGTCTATCGAACTGCCGTGCGGCCATGAACCAGCTCGGATCACGCGTGCTGTACCTGCCTAATGAAGCGGGCGAATGGCGGCAACAGGGCCTACGTTTGGGACTCGCCAGACTCGCTGCCGGGCAGTTGATCGGCGACGTTCGTATTTTCAGCCCGTTGTGGCGTTTGCAAAATGGGGAATCAGACGTATTCGGGCAGTTGGCCCAGCTCGTGCACGACTTTCAACCGCACATCGTGCTCGTGCAGCATCCGGAACGCAGCGAGCTGTACGGCCGACATTGGCAAGAACTTCGACAACTCGCCGAATTCACCCTGGTGCTGCACGAAGGTGATCTCTACGATCGGTGGCACCGGCCTCCGCCGCGGGAACTCCGCAGTGCCGCCGCATACGCGGATGTCGCCTTCAGCGTTGGCGCGTCCGCACAGCTAGATTTTCTGCGTCGTTGTGGGGTGCCCGATGTGCGGTGGGTTCCCACTGCGTTCAACTCCGATCAATTCGGCCACGCGCCACTGCCCCTCGATCGCCCCTTCGACGTAGTTCTCATTGGCAATGCCAACGGCTCGCGCATTCCCCTGCATTCAATGCCCGGAGCGCGAGAACGGGCACAGTTGGTCGCGGCATTTCAGAAGCGATTCGGCAAGCGCTTTGCTGTGTATGGGCGTGGCTGGACCGGGCCGTCCGCTCAGGGCCCCATCGACTTTCTCGACCAGGGACGGGCCGTGCAGTCCGGGTGGATCACGGCAAGTTGGGAACACTTCACGACCGAGTCACGCTCTTTCTCCGACCGGTTGCCCATCGCGCTTGCGAGTGGCACCGTTCACGTCACCTCAACGAAACCCGGCTTCGATGACGTCTTTCCGCCGGGTCAGCAGTTTCTCCACCACGAGCCTAATGTCAGCGAGATCGTGCACCGGGTGGCGGCGATTCTCGGCACAACAAGCCCGGGCCAGCGGATGGCGGCCGCTGCCGCCGGCCGCCAGTTCGCCTTCGACCACTTTCGCCAGGACGACAACCTAGTTACACTGCTGAATGCTGGCGGCGCCCGAATCGATCCCGCACGCGCCACCGAAATATGGAAAATCGCCGCACCTGCCCTGCACGAACTGTGACCAGCTGAGCGTCAGATCAGCGAGTGCTCACGCATAATCCGGATCGGCGGGAGGCGATTACGTGCGGCATAGATGAGTGCTCCGGCTGCGACCAGCACGACGACCGATCCGAGAAGCTGTGCAGGCAACGAGGCTGGTGAGAGCACTCGAACGACGATCATCGTCAGGCCCGCGAGTGAAAGAGCGACGACGACGACGCTGGCGTAACCTCGGAGCAGTGGGCCTAAGGCAAGGTAGCCCGAACGTCGACAGAGAATGATGTGCGTCCCGTGTTGCGCGATCATCCCAACGAACAGCCCCGCTATGAGTGGAACCCATCCCCGGGTCACGAGCGCTGCCACAGCGGCACCGATGTAAACCACGAGAAGGGCAAGCTGTGTGCCCCAGATCCACCAAAATCTTCCCAACACTTCGATAGCCGCGGACAGAACGCTTGACACGGCCTGGATCGCCGCGATGAGCAAGAGGGGCACGGCAAGCTGGCCGGAAAGGACCCAACCGGGTCCAAACAAGACCGGAATCAGTACGGGAAGGAGCACCGCAGCAACAGCTGCGGCGGGCACCGTGACCCAGGCTACGAGCACGAGAAGGTCTGGCCACACCTCGCGCGCACGCCGACCATCGCGCCGATCGTGTCGGAATTCGGGGTATATCGCCTGCACGATGGCATTTTGCAGTTGGTGGAAGGGCACTGTCGTTACCACGTCGGCACGATTCCAGTGCCCGAGAGCCGCAGCGCCCAGAGCCTTCGATGCCGCCCATCGACCGACGTTGCCGTTCGCATAGGTCAGCACCGACGCGAGTGTAAGCCGCCAACTAAACGCAATGTCGCCGCGAGCGTCGCCGAGGCGAGCCCTGCCGAGCAATCGTTTGCGATTCACTGAGCAGGTGCCCACTGCTGTGAGCAGTTGCGCAAGCACCGGTGAGAGCACGAGCGCACTCGGCGTCGCCCAGTGCGCAACGGCCCCAACTCCGACCGCCATACCGATCAGATTGCCGATGAGAACGATGGTCGCGAGCAACCGAAAACGTCCCTCCCGGCGTAAGAGCCCCGTCCCCAGCCCCAACAAGGGAGCCACTAGCACGCTGATGCCCAGCCACCGTAACGGCTGGGCCGCTCCGGGAGCCGACCACAGCTGGCCCCAGAGGCTCGCTCCCGCGAGCACAACGCCGAAACCGGCGCCTCCAAGAATGAGACCGTAAAGCGAAATGGCCCGCAAGCGAGCGGGATCGATGGTGAGCATTCGCGCCACCGTCTGAGCGAGGCCTCCGGTTGCAAGGAGCCCCACAAGAGCAGCTCCCGCAAGGGCTACGCCGTATTGGCCGAAGCCATTCGCATCGACCGTCCGTGACGTCACAGCCGCGTAGCCGAATTGTAGAGTCACCGTCGTAAGCTGAGCCCCGTAAATCCAGGCTGTGCCAGCAAGCAACCGGTGAACTCGGGGCATGCCTTGGCCTCTCGCAGGCGTTTCCTAGCAGCCCATCCGGGTATAGCTGGGCGATCGTCAGTCTAGGACGAGTAAATCGCACGGGCAGCACCGGCACCCCCCAGACCGGGCAGCAGTCTCCCCCCAATGCGGGGGGAGAACGCGCGACAGGGGTCGCCAAATCTGAGAATTTGTCGATAACGTTCTGGCAATTGCCCGCAACTTACCAAGACTCGGCAGATATGAGTCAGGGCGACCAATCGCATCGTCTCACCAACCCAAGTCGCCCAGCGCGTCTCACTCGCGGACGGTGAAGCCCCAGAAATCTGTGACCGCACTCGCGAGGGCGCGTCGACTTGACGTGCTCGATCGCAGTTAGCGCAACCAAATAGTCAGGATAATAATGTCGCGCTTTGCTCCTCGCTCCGAGGCCCCTTCTACTCCACCACGCCGCCTGCGAAGCATCGCGGTCGGCACTATTGCAGCACTCGGACTTTCGCTCCTGGGCACGATGCCTGCCGCCGCACTCACCGTCGCTGACATTGCCGAAGACCCGGCAGCCTGGGCCACGTCCCCCTACTCGCCTCTGCAGCCCGAAGAGATCGCGGCGCCGGGCAACTCGCTCACACTCGAGTTCGACGAAGAGTCCGGCGGCCTGCCGGCCAGCGGAGACGTTGGAACCGGCTTCACCATGGTGCAGCCGTCTTCTGCCGACAGCCAGTGGTACCTGCCGAACAACCTCACGGTCGCCGACGGCTCGCTCAAAATCGCGGCCAGCAAGGGCATCGCGTACCTGCACAACGCGCCGACCATCAACAACGGCGGTACTCGAAACCAACAGGACAACACTCTCGGGGCAGGCCTTCTAGCTTCGGGCAAAAACTTACGGCTCACCACCACCCTCACCGCCCCGAGCAGGGTCTACAACTCGGCCCAGGCCGGTTTGTGGTTTGGGCCCAACGACGATAACTACTTGAAATTGGTGATGGCCGCTCCCGGCAGCAGCGCCGGTGCGTCAAACCGACAGATTCAACTGGGGAGAGAAGTCGCTGCTATCTCGACGAGCACCGCGGTTGACCAGGTGAACTTCGACACCTCCACCGCTGTGATTCCCAACGGCTCGGCGGTGACCCTCATCCTCGACATCGACGCCATCACCGGCACTGCCACCGCGCACTATCAGCTCGCCGGTGGCGCCGTGACGACGCTGGGGCGGGTGCAGATTCCGGCTAACTTTCTCGACGGATCGCTTCTAACCGGGCCTGCGACCAGCACGGTCGACTCATTCGGCGGCGTGTTCGCGACCAAGCGCAATATGCCCGAAGCCACGGCGGCGACGTTCTCCTTCAATTCCTTCACCGTGGGCGAAACCGACTCGACGCCGCCTGCCCCCGCGACGAACGTGCTCGGCGAGGCCGTACCCGGCCAGATTGACGTGGGTTGGGAGGCATCAGCTGCTGAAGATTTGGCCGGTTACCGTGTTTATCGCGGCCTCACCTCACCCGTTTCGACCTCAGGAACGCCCCTGTCGGGAACAGATCTGCTCACCGACAGCTCGTACTCCGACACCAGCACCTTCACCGGCACCGGCTACGTCTACTCGGTCGTCGCCGTTGATGCGTCGGGCAATGCCGCGGCTGCGGCGGAGTCCACGGCGTTGACCACTCCGGCTCCCACCGGCACCCTCGTGGAGAAGTTCAATTTCTCAACGACCGCCGGCCCCGCAGTTGACGGGTACACAAAAGACACCGGCCTGCCGTTTGCGGCAGGGACTGGCTACGGCTGGTTGACGGCTGATGACGGCACCCCCTTCGACTTCTCACTCAATGCCCGCGTTCGCACCAATTCCGGGGTCACGACCGACCCGCGGCTGGCGTCGGTCGTGCACATGCAGTACGGCGATATCGCCGCAGCGAACGCCGCCAACGGAATCACCACCGAGGAGGGCGTCTGGGAATACAACCTGCCAAATGGCAGCTACAACGTAGTCGCAGCTATGGGCGATTCGGCCACGGGCAACTATGACAGCACCCACGCGCTGCGAGCAGAAGGGGTTGAACTTCTGGCACCCTTCGTGGGATCCGCCAGCAATGAATACAACGAATCTGTTGCCACAGTTTCTGTGACTGACGGAAAGCTCACGATCGACGCCGAGGGAGGCACGAACGGCAAGATCGCTTACCTCGAGATCTACGAGGTGACCGCGTTCGCCCCATCCGCTCCGACGGACGTCACCACCACCCTGAGCTCCGACTCCGTCGCCCTGTCCTGGCAGGCCGTCGACGGAGCCGTGGGATACAACGTCTACCGCGGTGCCAGCACCGAGGTCGACATCACGGGCACGCCGCTGAACGCTGAGACCCTCACCGCGACGGGCTATTCCGACGCCTCCGTTATTGCCGGCAGCTCCTACTACTACGTGGTCGTGGCGCTGGGCGAAAACACTGCGGCCTCGGCAGCCTCGACCGCTGTACGCGTGGACATTCCTGCAGCACCGGCAGCACCAGAGGCTCCGGCCAACGTCGTCGGCAGCCTCGACGACGCCGACCTGGCCGTTATCAGCTGGGACGCCGTGCCGGAAACTGCGGGCTACAACATCTACCGCGGCACCACCGCGACCGTTGCCACCGACGGCGTCGCTCTCAACGGCGCGGCTCCCCTGGCCGCCCTGACCTTCACCGACCAGACCGTCACGGCCGGAACGACCTACTACTACATCGTTCAGTCCGTTGGCAATAACGCCCTCGTCTCGGAGGCATCCACGGCCATCGAGGTTGCCGTTCCCGAAGAAGTCGTGGTTCCCGGTGCTTGCCTGAGCACACGGTGGTCGGTCGACTATTTCAAGGGAACCGCCCTCGCCGGCGCTCCCCTGGTCTCTGACTGCGCCATCGAAATCGACCAGAC
>NZ_PJJJ01000024.1 GCF_002929495.1 Cryobacterium sp. Y82 | reverse complement strand
GCGCATCCTCACCCACCCGCACACCGGTATCGTGCTCGATGTCAGCGCAGAACCGTTCCGGGTGCCGGCAAGCTTGAAGAAGTATTTGCGCCTGCGGGACGGGACCTGCCGGTTCCCCGGCTGCAACCGCTCCGCCGGGCACAGCGACCTCGACCACACCCGCGACAAACAATTCGGCGGCCCCACCACCGCCACCAACCTGCACCACCTCTGCCCCGCTCACCACAATCTGAAGCACTACTCCGCCTGGACCGTCACCGTCGACCTTGACGGCCCCCTCAATTGGACCAGCCCCGCCGGCAAACACTACGCCACCGACCCCGCCACCCGCATCAGCCCCCTGCGACAACAGGCCGACACGTCACCACCCCCACCGCAACCCGAGCCCGCAGTCGAACCGGCTCCGCCCAACCCGTGGGCCTCGGCCTGGGACATCACCGACCCCGACCCGCAGCCGTTCTAGGTGTAACCGGCTACCGCAGCGCGCTGATGCGCAGGGCAACCGACTTGAAGTTCGCTATGCGCTGTTCGTAGCGTGCAGCGAGAACGATAAGCAGGATGCCACCGCCACCGAGCCAGAGGAACCACGGAACCACGGAACCACGGAACCACGGAACCACGCTGTAGGCGAGGGCGATCCACGGCCAAAGCTGGGCGACACCGTTGATCAGCAGCACGGCAGCACCGATCACGAACGGCGCTTGCAGTAGACAATTGCCCACGACGCGGGCGGGGGAGGAGACGGAAGGATCAGAGGCTGTTGGTCGCGAGCCAGCTGACCAACACGCGCTGAAACTCCAGCGGATGCTCGACACTCGGCAGGTGAGCGGTGTCGCGGAACGTGCAGCCGCTGGCCTGCGGCAGCATTTCCAACAAAAATTCGTAGTGAGCCAGCGACGACGTGACGTCGAGCTCGCCCACGGTCACCAGCGCCGGAACGTCAATGTCACTGACCCGGTCGAGCGCGGCGGGCTCGAGCGGAATCGGGATTGGCGCTTCCGTGGCGTGGATGACGTTACGAAGGTTGAGCTCCTGCGCGAGGGCCAGAAAGGCGGGGTCGACGTCGGCCGCCTTGCGGGTCGGCCCGACCGCCCACAATGCAACTTCGAGCCGCGCCAGCCGCGGCCATTGCCGGCCGGTGAAGGCCGCATCCAGCTTGTCGAACAGGGCGTCTTCACGTTCGGTGAGCTCCACATCGGGAAATCCGCTGGGTCCTGACCCAATAGTGACCAGGCCTGCGACGCGCTCGGGGCTTGCCACAGCAAGATCGATCGCGATCGTGCCTCCGCGCGAGCACCCGATCAGGGTGGCTCGAGCCACGCCGAGATGATCGAGCAGCGCCGTGGCATCCGCTCGGTTGGAGAATTCAACATTCTCGGTCGTGGTTTGGCCGAAACCACGGGTATCGAAGCGGATGACATAGTGGCGGGCCGAGAGGGCCGCGACCTGCGGGTCCCACATGCGCAGGGTCGCGATGCCCGCGTGGAGCAGGAGCAGGGCGGGCGAGTCGGGGTCTCCCTGGGTCTCGTAATAGAGGGAAGCGCCAGGAACGTCGAGTCGGGGCATGCGTTGAGCGTAGCAACGTCGATCGCACGGCCGAAAGGGCCGTGCCGGTTCGTGCTGGGGTAAGCCTTAGGCTCGTCAGAATGGGCGGTGTATTGGTTGGGTTTTCGATTATCGGGTTTGTCATCCTGATCGGGTATTTTGTCGAGCGGTTCGGCATTATCGGCGCGGGCGCAGGCCGGGTACTCAACCGAATGGCCTTCTTCGTCGCCACTCCCGCGCTGCTGTTCACCGTGCTCTCTCACGCGGACGTATCGGTGATTTTCTCTGTATTTCTGGTCGCCATCGTCTGCACCCTCGTGGTCGGCGTGGTCATCTACCTCGCCCTCGCGCGGCTGTTCTTTCGAACGCCGCTGGCCGAGACGGTGCTCGGTGCCTCGAGCGCGACCTACGTCAACGCCAACAACATTGGGCTGCCTGTGGCCATCTACGTGCTCGGCAGCGCCCAGTATGTGGCGCCCGTACTGCTGCTTCAGCTGGTGATTCTGGCCCCGACCATCCTGGCCGTTCTCGACGTGGCCACCAGAGGCCGGGCCTCGTTCGTGTCGCTCGTGACGCAGCCGTTTCGAAACCCGATGATTCTCGGCTCGCTTGCCGGCGTGCTCGTGGCGACCTTCGATATCACCCTGCCAGCCCCGGTGTTGGCGCCGTTCGAACTGATCGGCGGAGCCGCCATTCCCCTGGTGCTGCTCTCATTTGGCATGTCGCTGCACGGCCAACGACTACTGAAGGCCGGAACCGGGCGTAAACAGGTCGTGGCGGCCACCATGATCAAGGTCGTACTGATGCCGATCATCGCGTTTCTGTTCGGACGCTTCGTGTTCGATCTTGATGGCGCCGAGCTCTTCGCCGTAGTCGCCGTCTCGGCTTTGCCGACCGCGCAGAACATCTTCAATTTCGCCTCGCGTTACGATCGAGCCATGGTCGTCACCCGGGACACCGTTTTTCTCACCACGATTTTGTCGATGCCCGCTCTACTCGTCATCGCGGCCCTGCTCGCCTGAGTCCCGAAAGGACCGCATGTCTACTTCTGGCCCGTTTACCGCACCCGAGGCCACCAGCTTGCCGATCATCGGCTCCGCTGAGCGCTTCTACGTGCACCGGGTGTACTGCGTCGGACGCAACTACGCCGATCATGCCCGCGAAATGGGCAACGACCCCGACCGCGAGGCGCCGTTCTTCTTCGCCAAGCCGGCCGACGCCGTGTTCGCCGTCGACGAGGGCGTTCCCGCGTACAGTGTCGCTCCGCACACGGTTCCCTTCCCGTCAGAGACCGACAACCTGCACTACGAGATGGAACTCGTGGTCGCGATCGGCGTCGGCGGCGCCGACATTGCGGCGGCGGATGCCCTCACCCACGTCGTCGGCTACGGCGGCGGCGTCGACCTCACCCGGCGCGATCTCCAAAATGCCGCCAAAGCACTGCGTCGCCCCTGGGATCTCTCCAAGGGCTTCGATTTCTCGGGACCCTGCACTGCGCTCGTTGCCGCCAGCGAGGTCGGCCATCCAGCTTCGGCACGTATCTGGCTCAATGTCGACGGCGTGACCCATCAGGACGGCGACCTTGCCGACCAGATCTGGCCAGTGCCCGACGTGATCGCCGCTCTGTCGCGGTTTGTCGCCCTGCGGCCCGGTGACCTCATTTTCACCGGTACTCCTGCCGGTGTGGGCCGAATTGGGCCGGGAAGTGCCGTCACCGCCGGCATCGACGGGGTCGGCGACCTCGCCTTTCACGTGGTCTGACGCATCATTTTGAGACTGTATCCAATTCTGCAAAACAACGGAAGGGACGACGGGATCGTCGGCCGTGTGAGGGCATTCTGGACCGGCGGCGCACAGCCTCGGACAGGGGGTAAGCCCCTCTGTTAACAAACGGTTACGTGGGCAATTGGGTGGTCAAACATGGCGTAAAGCCCGTATTTCTGCGAGACTGGAGTCTTGACCTTGCCCGCAACGCGGGTAATCACGTCCAGTACGTCGGGCATCCCAACAAAGGAATCCCATTGACGGATCAAACATTTCAGATAATCGCGATCGTTTTATACCTCGCTGGCATGGTCGCCATCGGGTATTTTGCCTTTCGGCAGACCAAAGATCTTGACGACTACATGCTCGCCGGCCGAGGCCTCAAACCCGGTACGGCTGCGCTGAGCGCCGGCGCGTCAGACATGTCCGGCTGGCTACTGCTGGGTCTCCCCGGGGCCATCTACGTATCCGGCCTCGTCGAGGCCTGGATAGCGATCGGCCTCACCATCGGTGCCTGGCTGAACTGGAAGTTCGTTGCTCCGCGGCTGCGCTCCTATACCTTCGTGTCGAAGAACTCCATCACCATTCCGAGCTTCTTCGAAAATCGGCTGAAAGACACTTCGCGTTTGCTGCGCGTGGTCTCCGGCCTGATCATCCTGGTGTTCTTCACCTTCTACGTCTCCTCGGGCATGGTGGCCGGCGGCGTCTTCTTTGAAGAATCCTTCGGCTCCACCTTCCTCACCGGCATGCTCATCGTGGCCGGCGTCACCCTGCTCTACACGCTGTTCGGCGGTTTTCTCGGCGCCACCCTCACCGACGTCGCCCAGGGCATCCTTATGCTCGTCGCACTGATCGCGGTGCCCTTCGTGGCGCTCAATGCCACCGGCGGAGTCGTCGCCACGCTCGAGTCCATCCGCGAAATCGATCCGAACCTGTTGTCCATCACGGCCGGCGGATCCGTGCTCGGTGTGATCTCGGCTGTTGCCTGGGGCCTCGGTTACGTCGGCCAGCCGCACATCATCGTGCGTTTCATGGCCCTGCGCACCCCGCAGGATGCCACGGCCGGACGCCGAATCGGCATCGGCTGGATGGTCGCCACCTCTCTCGGCGCTGTCGCGACTGCCCTGATCGGACTCGCGTACTTCCAGCAGAACCCGGACCTGACGCTCGCCAACCCGGAAACGGTGTTCCTGCTGCTCTCGCAGACCCTCTTCCACCCCTTCATCGCGGGCCTCGTTCTGGCCGCTGTGCTGGCCGCCATCATGAGTACGATCTCCTCGCAGCTGATCGTTTCCTCGTCGGCTTTGGTCGAGGACCTCTACAAGATCGTCGGCAAGGACGCGGCCCCGAAGCAACTCGTCATGCTCGGACGGGTCGGCGTACTACTCGTTGCCGTTGTCGCCGGACTCATCGCGCTGCAGCAGAACTCCACCATTCTCGACCTGGTCGGCTTCGCTTGGGCCGGTTTCGGTGCCGCCTTCGGACCTGTGGTTATCCTCTCGCTGTACTGGAAGAAGCTGTCCACCTGGGGCGCCCTCGCCTCGATGGTCACCGGTGCCGTCGTTGTCTTCATCTGGGGCAACTCCCCGCTCGGCGATATCCTGTACGAGATCGTGCCCGGCTTCGCGGCCAGCCTGATCGTGGCCGCCGTGGTTTCCCTCGTGACCTACAAGCCCAACGCCGACATCGACGCTGAATTCGATGCCGCTGCGGAGCAGGCTCACCCCAAGTATCAGGTACCGGAGAAGATCTCCGCGTAGCGCGCACCTGGCACGATACGACGGCACCTGCCCTCGGCCTCACGGCTGGGGACCGGTGCCGTCTGTGTTTGTGTCCGCGTGGCCGGCTGCAGGGTTTAGAAAATCATCGGACGATCGTCGTCATCGCCGCCGAGATCGAGGTCAACGAGCACCGGCACGTGGTCGCTCGGGGCGTCGCCCTTGCGTTCGTTACGGTGGATGCTGGCATCCGTCACGAGGTCGGCGAAGGCCGGCGAGCCGAGGATAAAGTCGATGCGCATGCCCTCGTTGCGCGGAAAACGCAGCTGCTTGTAGTCCCAGAAGGTGAAACCCTCCGGCACGATCGGTCGCACGACGTCGCTCAGACCGGCCTGCTCGAAGGCGTCGAACGCTGCACGTTCTTCGGGCGAGATGTGGGTCGACAGACCGGGTACGAAGCTCGGGTCGCCCATATCTTCGTCGCGGGGGGCGACGTTCCAGTCGCCCATCATCGCCAGGGCGAGTGCGGGGTGTCGGCTAAGTTCCTCGGCCGCATGGGACTTGAGGGCGTTCAGCCAGCCCAGCTTGTAGGCATAGTGCGGGTCGCCGAGAGCGCGCCCGTTCGGCACATACAGGCTCCACAGCCGCAGGTCATTCACGGTCACGCCGAGCGCGCGCGCCTCGAGCGGCTGATCTGGACCGACGGCACCTTTTTGAAAGCCGGGCATATTCGGAAAGGCGGTGACGACATCCGTCATCGGTTCGCGGCTCGCGAACGCCACGCCATTCCACTGGCTCAGGCCGTGAATGGCGAGGTCGTAGCCGGCGTCTTCGAATACCTGGGACGGAAACTGTTCGGGCTTGCACTTGATCTCCTGCATGGCCAGAACATCGATGTCCTCGCGTTCCATCCAGTCGATAATGCGCCCGGAGCGGGCACGAACGGAGTTGACGTTCCAGGTGGCAATGCGCATGCTCTCAGCCTATAAGGCGCCAAGCGGATGCCGGCTCGGCGGTATCGAATGCGCTTCTCGTCGTGTTGCGATTGAATGGGTACAAAATCTTTAGGCGCAGGAAGGTCACAATGACGGAGTTGCAGATTGGCTATGCGGCCATGTTGGAGCAGTTCGCACCGGCTGAGGCGGTCGCGCTCTCGGCCTACGCCGAGGAGCACGGTTTCACCGGCGTTATGGCGGCCGATCACTTTCAGCCGTGGGTTCCGGCCCAGGGGCAGTCGAGTTTCGTCTGGAGCGTGCTCGCCGCGATCGCCGAGCGCACCAAGGGCGACTTCGGTCCCGGCGTGACCGCCCCGACTTTTCGCTGGCACCCGGCGATGGTGGCCCAGGCTTCGGCCACACTGGCGTCAATGTATCCTGGTCGGCACTGGCTGGGCTTGGGTTCTGGCGAGGCCCTGAACGAGCACATCGTTGGTGGCTACTGGCCCGAAGCGCCCGAGCGCATCAACCGCATGTTCGAGGCCATCGAGATCATCTCGAAGCTGTTCGCCGGGTCGATCGCCGGCAAGGACGTCAAGCACTCCGGTCAGTTCTTCAAGCTCGAGTCGACCCGGCTGTGGACCATGCCCGAGGTAGCCCCCGAGATTCTGGTCGCCACCGCCGGCCCGGTCACCGCCAAGCGTGCCGGCCGGCTCGCCGACGGCCTCATTACGGTCGGCGCCCCGCTGGAGAAGATCTCGATGCTGTTCGGCAAGTTCGACGACGGTGCCCGCGAGGCCGGCAAGGACCCGTCGATCATGCCCAAGGTGCTGCAGCTGCACATGAGCTGGGCCGAAACCGACGAGGAGGCCATGACCAGTGCGCTGCACGAGTGGCCGAACGGTGGCATGAAGTTTCCGAAGGGCGACATCCGTTCGCCGTTTGAGTTCGAGCAAATGGCCAAGCTCGTGCGTCCGGAAGACTTCGAGGGCCGCATGATCATCTCGGCCGATCCCGACGAGCACCGCAAATACATTCAGAAGTTCGTCGACCTCGGCTTTGATCGCATCTACCTGCACAACGTCGGCCGCAATCAGAAGCAGTGGATCGACGTCTTTGGTGCATCCGTTCTGCCGAAGCTCGTTCGATAGATGCCGTACGATTCCCGGCCCGACGCTGCCGCCGCAGAAGTGGGCGCTATGGAACTGTTCGGCCTCAAGGTGTTCACGCTCGGTGGATTCGGCGAGATTCAGGCCGGCGACGACCTTGCCGGCCTGATCGCGGAGGCAGCGCGGTCGCGCCTGCTCGACGGCGATATCGTAGCAATTACCAGCAAAATCGTCTCAAAGGCCGAGGGCCGCGTCGTGGCGGCGGTGAATCGGGAGCAGGCGATCACCGACGAGACCGTGCGCGTCGTGGCCTCGCGGGCGCACCCCGGTGGTGTCACGCGCATCGTCGAAAACCGGCAGGGTCTGGTCATGGCCGCGGCTGGCGTCGACACCAGTAATGCCCCCGATGGCATGGTGCTGCTGCTGCCGGTTGATCCGGATTCCTCTGCGCGCATTATCTGCGCTGCCCTTCGCGAGCGCACCGGGCTGCAACTCGGCGTGCTGGTGACCGATACCGCCGGGCGTCCCTGGCGGGAAGGCCAGACCGACATGGCCATTGGCGCGGCCGGGTTCGCGGTGCTCGACGACCTGCGTGGCACAGCGGATACTTCCGGCCGCCGCCTCGACGTCACGGTCGCGGCCGTCGCCGATGAGATCGCTGCCGCTGCCGACCTGGTCAAGGGCAAGACCAGCGGCAACCCGGTCGCCGTGGTGCGCGGACTTGGCCGCCTGGTCGGCGCCCTGGCGCTTCCCGGCGCTCGGGCATTGCAGCGGCAGAGTGACAGCGACATGTTCCGGCTCGGCACGGCGGAGGCCTGTGCCGAGGGGTATGCCGAGGGGTACGCCGCGGGGCTCGCGGCTGGAAGAGACTAAATCGAGATCGTGAGGGCCTCGATCAGGCCGCTTTCGGCGTCGAGCTCGAAACGGTAGTTCAGGTCGACGCTGCGGCCGGGAAAGTTGCCCTCGACGCGGTTGACGACGGTCGTGGACGATTGATCTGTCTCGGTGCGCAGCGGGGTGGTCGTGTACTCGAACTCGGCAACGCTGCCGGCGAGCCAGGCGGCGATGGCCACCTCGCCCGTGTAGGTCTTGCCGTCATCGATGACGACCGCGTTCTCGGTGAAGGTCGCTCTGGCGGACGCGGGCTTGGGGCTCGCGCTGCGTTCAAGGTAGGTGGTGATCGACATGGGCAGCGTGCGTGCCTGGGTGGTGACTGACATGAAACCTCCTGGGTAGTTCAAACGAACGTATTCGGGTCGACGGATGTTTGCCGTCGACCCTTGAGGCTACCGCGCGCCGACTGCGCCCGACGCTGCTAGCGTTTTGCCATGGACGAAACACGCGGCACAGTCGACCGACCGTCGTCGCCGCCAGCCGCGGCCAACTGGGTGGTTGTCGTTCCCATCAAGGGGAGCTTGGAGGCGAAGAGCAGACTCGGGGCTGGGCCCGAACGGGCCGCGCTCGCCGATGCGTTCGCGCTCGACACGGTGGCGGCGCTGGTGGCGGCATCCGCTGTGGCACGCGTGTTCGTGGTGACCGCGAGTGCACGTCTGGGAGCGCTGCTCGCCGGGCTCGGCGCGGTCATCGTGCCCGAGGTGCCCGGCGCTGAAACGGGGTATGCCCGGTTGAATGCAGCGATCATGCAGGGCGTCGTGGCCGCGCGACTCGACCAGCCCGACGCGAATCTGGCCGTGCTGACCGGGGACCTGCCCGCCCTGCACCCGACCGACCTTGACGCTGCCTTCGTGCTCGCCGCCCAGCACACACGGTCCGTGGTACCCGACGCCGAAGGCGTGGGAACGACGAGTCTGTTTGCCCGTTCTGGCATCTCGTTCACGCCGCAGTTCGGAGTTGGCTCATGCGCCGCGCACCAGGCCGCCGGGCACGTTGTTCTCGACCTGCCGCCCCCCTCGACGCTGCGTCACGATGTCGACACCATTGTCGACCTCGACGTAGCCCGCACACTCGGGCTCGGCCCGCACACGAGCGCGCTGCTCGCCCAGCTCTAGTTCACAGGGCGAGCACGGCGGCGGCCATCGCGGTCGTGGCGGGCAGGTCGGTCATCCACAGCGGCGCCGCAGCAGAACGGATGCCGGCGGCCGTCAGCGCGGGCAGCGCCGCGGCATCCGTTTCGTCGACGAGCCAGGCGTCCAGGAGCCCACCTTGACTGCGGGCGCCGTAGTGCAGTCCGACGGCGAGGGCGCTCGTGTCGACCCCGATCGTGTGCAGGCAGGCGTCGGCCATGCCGCGCACGGCCGCGCCGCCGATGATCGGGGACACACCGGCCACCAGGGCCCTCGTGGAACGCAGGGCGTCGCGAACGCCGGGTACGGCCAGAATCGTGCCGATCGACACGACCGGGTTTGATGGCGGAAGCACGATGAGGTCGGCTGTCTGGATGGCGTCCAGCACGCCGGGCGCTGCGACCGCGTTGGCCAGCCCTCGCTGCTCAAACCGGGTTACGGCCACTCGGGCGCGGTAACGCACCCACCATTCCTCAAAATGAATATAGTCGCCGGCCGCATGCTCATCGATATTCTCATCGAGGCATACATATGTTTCGACGGGTTGGTCGCTCATCGGCAGTAGCCGCACTCCGGGCTGCCAGCGCCGGCACAGAAACTCGGTGGCTTCGCTGAGGGTCGACCCGCTTCGCAGTAGATCGGTGCGCACGATGTGCGTGGCAAGGTCGAGATCGCCGAGTGTGAACCACGACCAGCCCCGGCCGTAGGCGGTAATCTCGGAGGAGGCCCGCCGGGTTTCTTCGGGTCGGCCCCAGCCCTGCTCTTCGTTGATGCCTCCGCCGAGGGTGTACATGACGGTGTCGAGGTCGGGGCAGATGCGCAGCCCGTCGAGCCACATGTCGTCGCCGGTGTTCACGATCACCGTCACGGCTGCGTCGGGGGCGGCCGTGGCGAGGTGGGCGAGCAGCCCGCGGGTGAAGCGGGCGCCACCGACGCCGCCGGCGAGTACGGTTACGTTCCTCATGAGTTGCCCTTCGACGTGGCGGCGGAGTACACGATGACCGGGTGGCCGCCGCGCGGGTGTGGCAAAACGAAGCAGTCCACGCCGTAGACCTCGCCGATGATCTCGGGGGTGAGCACCTCGTCGGGGGTGCCGGTGGCAACGAGCCGGCCGCCGTCGAGCAGCAGGATATGGTCGCAGTACGCCGCCGCAAGGTTGAGGTCGTGCAGGGCCATGATCGCTGTGACTTCAAGCTCTCGCACCTGCCCCAGCAGCGAGAGCTGGGCGCTGACGTCGAGGTGATTGGTCGGTTCGTCGAGCAGCAGCAGGCTCGGCTGCTGTGCCATGGCCCGGGCAATCTGCACGCGCTGCTGCTGCCCGCCGCTCAGGGTCTGCCAGGACCGTTCGGCCAACGCCGCCGCGCCGACGGTCTTGAGGGCGCTGAAGGCGACGGCGCGGTCATCCTCACCGCCGAACGACCCCATCAGCCTGGTGCGATGTGGAATGCGGCCGAGCAGCACGACGTCGAGCACGGTCAACTCCACACTCGGCGCCGCGTTCTGTTCGAGCAGCGCGATGCGGCGGGCCGCTTCGCGCCGGGGCAACGACCCAACCGAGGCGCCGTCGAGGGAAACAGCGCCGGTATCCGCTTTGTCGATGCCGGCGATGAGCCGCAGCAGGGTGGACTTGCCGGCACCGTTCGGCCCGAGCAGGCCGGTGACGCTGCCGGTGGGAAGCGACGCCGAAACGTTCCGCAGAATTCTGGTGCCGTCGATGGAAAACGACAGCTGGTCGAGGTCTACGCCCACAGGTGCGATTTCTTTCTCTTGATCAGCAGAATGAAGACCGGCACGCCAATGAACGCCGTGATGATGCCCACCGGCAACTCGCGCGGATCGAACACCGTGCGCGCGAGCGTGTCGGCGATGACCAGAAACAGCGCGCCGCAGACCGCTACCAGCGGCAGGAGCCGGCGGTGCCCCGGGCCGCTGACGCCGCGCACGAGGTGCGGCAGGATGAGTCCGACGAATCCGATCGACCCGCTGACGGCCACCATCGCGCCGGTCAGCAGTGCGACCGATCCAAGCAGCGCCCAGCGGGTGCGGTTCACGTTGATGCCGAGGCTTGCCGCCGCGGTATCACCGAAGGCGAAGGCGTCGAGCCGGGTCGCCGACAACAGGATGCCCGTTCCCACGACGGCCACTGCCGTTGCGGCGATCGTGACACTCTGCCAGGTGGCGCCAGCCACCGAGCCGAGCAGCCAGTTGAGAATCTCGCGGTACGAGTCGCCCTTGGCGGCCCAGAAAATGATGAATGACGTCAGGGCGCCGGCGAGCTGCGCGATGGCAAGTCCCGCCAGTACGGCCCGCACGGGGGTGATCGTGCCGCCGACCCTGGCGATGCTCAGCGTTGCGACGAGGGCGAGCAAAGCGCCGGCAAATGCCGCGGCCGGCAGAAAAAACCCGATACCGAGAATCACGACGCAGACCGCACCGACGGATGCCCCGCTTGAGAGCCCGAGCAGGTACGGGTCGGCGAGGGGGTTGCGCGTTACGCTCTGCATCACGGCGCCGCTGAGCGCGAGGCCCGCGCCGACCAGCGCAGCTGTGAGCACGCGGGGCAGTCGCAGCTGCCAGACGATGGAGTCGATGAGGATCGGAACGGGCTCCGTCGCGAGGCCGAGGTGGGCGCCGATGCTGCCCGCCACCTGCCCGAGGGACACGGCGGCCGGCCCGATGGTCACGGCTACACCACACCCCAGAATCAAAGTGACGGTGGCCGCGAGGAGCCACCCGAGGTATCTGCTCCGAGTCACCGCAGTTCCCCACTGAACAAGATCACTCGTTCAGGTCGGCTAGCTGGGTGATCGCGGAGGACGCCGCTTCTACGTTGCGGATGCCGGCTTCGGTCGAAGCGAACGGCAGGATGATATAACGCTGGTTCTTCACGGCATCGAGCACCTGGGTGGCCGGGTCGGATTCGAGGTGGGCGATCTTTGAGGCGGCCGTGTTCCAGGTGGCGTCGACCAAAACAATGACGCTCGGGTTGGCCTCGATGACCGATTCCCAACCCACCGAGGTCCAGGTGTCGTTCACGTCAGCGAAGATATTGCTCAGGCCGGCGGCCTTCATGATCATTTCCGGCGAGCCGATACCGGCGCCGACGTAGGGCGTGGTGGTGCCGCTGGAGTACCAGAGGGCGGAAGTGTCGGTGGAGGTCGGTTCGAGCGTGGCCAATTCGTTCCGCAGGGCGCTGACCAGGTCGGCGGCGGCGGGCGCTGCCCCAAAGATTGCGCCGGCTTCCTCAATTTCGCTGAAGACGGTGTCGAAGGTGAGAGGGTTGGGCATCCGCTCGCCCTTGCAGGCAGCGGGAGAGACGTAGGTGCCCACACCGAGCGTCTCTAGGGCGTCACGTTCTCCTGCACCGTCCGCAGTGAAATTGGATTCCCAGCCCCCGTAGATGAAGTCGGGGTCCAGTCCGAGTACAGCCTCCTGACCGGGCAGAAAGTCGCTGATCACGTTGAGGTCGGCGCCTGTCGTTTCGAGCGACTCTGGCAGCGGGCCGTCGAGAAAGGCCGAACCCACGATGCGGTCGCCGACGCCGAGGGCCAACAGCAGTTCGGTCGCCGACGATTTGATCGACACGATGCGTTCGGGGGCTGACTCGACAGTGACGACCCGGTCACAGTTAAAGGCTGTCACCGGATAGCCGGCGCCAGCGGCGGGAGTCTCGGCGGGCGTGGCGGCCGGCGACAAGGCGGCGGCGCATCCGCTCAGCAGCAGGGTCGAAGTGGCCAGCGCAGCCAGGCACACGGTAAGTCGATTCATGAGGTCTCTTTCGGCTCGTCGCGGCTCGTCGCACGCGGCAACGCCACCGCAAACTGGCGGAATAATGATGGACCTCAGCCCAAATCCAGGCCAGCAGAACCGGTCAAAGCAAACCGGTGGTCTGCCTAAACTCTAGATCAATGAGACCGGGTCCGACTCCGCGACCCCGACAACATCGACCGATCAATTCCTGAAGGAAGAACATGGCTGACACAGAGTGCGTTCTTGGACTGGATCTGGGGACGAGCGGGCTCAAGGGCACTCTTCTTCGCTATGACGGACGCGTCGTGGCGACGGCTTCCGCTGAGTACGAATTCGACTCCCCGCACAGCGGATGGGCTCAAATCGATGCTGCCAAATGGGAGTTGGCAGCACGCTCGGTCGTCGGTCAACTCCGGCAGCTTGCACCAGATGCACAGATAGAAGCAGTCGGCATCGATGGGCAGATGCATGGGGTCCTCCTCGTCGACGAGCGCGGCGAGGCCATCGCCCCAGCGCTACTGTGGCCGGATACTCGAGCAATGGCCGAAGTTGAGACGTGGCGCACACTTGCGCCGCATTTAAAAAGTGCACTGGCCAACCCTTTGGGCACCGGAATGGCGGGTCCTCTTCTGCTCTGGGCGGCAGGTCACTGGCCGGATCAGTACCGTAGCGCCCATCGGTTCCTGTCCCCAAAAGATTGGCTCCGTACACGACTCATTCCAGAAGTTCTCGTCACGGACGCGTCCGACGCCTCCGCAACGCTGCTATGGGACGTTGTGAACAATGGATGGCACCGTGAACTCGCTGCCGAGTTGGGCATTCGCGCCTCGCTGTTTCCCGAAATCCGTCCCAGCAGCAGCGTTGCCGGGCGTCTGGATGCTGCAACTGCGGCGAGTTGGAGTCTTCCTGCGGGTATCCCGGTTTCTGTGGGATGCGGTGATGTCGCCGCCACCTTGACAGCGATCAACACCGGGTCTGCAACGTTGTCGATCATCGTGGGTTCTGGTGTACAGGCGCTCGTGGCCGACATCACCCCAACCGCCACTGCGCACCCGACGTTTCATTCATTCCGGTCCGCGACCGGGTCTTATTTCGGAATGGCCGCCCCGTTGAACGGTGGCCTCGCCCTCAAACGAGTGCGTGACCTGCTCGCAATGGAATGGAGCGAGATCTATGAATCGCCATATTTATCGATTCCCAACGATGAAGCCGTCTTCCTGCCGTACTTCGCCGGTGAACGAATCCCCGCGCTCACTCACGCATCGAACGCCGGCTGGCAAGGAATGGGGCTGAGCACCAGTCGTGAAATGCTCGCCGCCACGGCGGTCGAAGGGATGCTTTTTGGGCTCCGCCGAGCGATCGACCAGCTGCCCGGGCATGCGGGACTCATCCAAATGGTCGGGGGTGGCAGCAAACACCACGGAATTCGGCAACTAGCGGCAAACGTTCTGGGGCACCCCGTGGCCGGTCGACGCATCGAGAACGCCACCGCTTTGGGAGCGGCCCTTATCGCCGGAAAGATTGCAGGATGGCCGGCCGTCGTCTTCGACGAAGATGAAGCACTGCTGTCTCAACCTGAGCCATCCACCCGCATCGAGGGACGATTCGCCCGTTTTCAGGAAGCATCCGATCGAGTCGTGGCGCAGGCGAGCAACGAAGGAATGACTCGATAACTGGGTTCTGTATTCAGGTCTGCTGAACGAACGGCCCAACCGCGTTTGGCGAGGGCTACGACCAGCGCGCAGCGACCGGGTTCACAGTAGCGTCAAGCGGATGCGCCGCAGCGCGCAGGGCCTCGGCTACGGGTCGTATGTCGTCGGGCAGGGCGCCGGCGGTCACCCGAATGAACTCGGGACCACCGGTGTTCGACAAAAAGGGCGAGCCGCCGGCCACGCGAATGCCCGACGCGGCGAGACGCACAATGGCGTCACGCTCGTTGTGCACCGGCAGCCAGGTATTGATGCCGTCGGCTTGCACCACATTGAGCCCGCACTCGGCCAGGGCGTCGGCGAGGGCACGCTGGCGGGCGAAGTAGATGCGGCGGGCCTCGCTGACCTGCGCCATGCTCTCGCCGTTGGTGAGCAGGTCGTGCAAAATAGTTTGCAGCATGCGGCTGGTCCAGCCGGGACCGAGCATGCGCCGTGACACGATCGGGTCGATGAGCGCGGTCGGCCCGCCGAGGGCGGCAATGCGCAGGTCGGGGCCGTGCGATTTAGAGAAGCTGCGCACGTGCAGCGTGCGCTCCGGCAGCCAGACGCCAAGACTCACGTCGGGCGCGATGCTGATCTCGGCGGAATGGTCGTCTTCGATCACGATGGTGTCAGCGCTCGCGAAAGTTGTGCGTAGCAGCCGGGCCAGTTCTTTGGCCCGATGCGCCGTCATCGACGCTCCGGTCGGGTTCTGCGCGCGCGGCTGCAACAGCACAACCGCTGGGCCGAGCTTCAGTGCCGCAGCGAAGTCGGCCGGAACGATGCCGTGCTCGTCGACGGACACCGGCAGCCGTTCGAGGCCGAGCTGGTCGAGCAGGTCGAAAAACGGCGGAAACGACGGGTTCTCCACGATGACTCGGTCGCCGAAGTGGGTCACCGCGTCGAGGCTGCGCGAGATGGCGTCGAGGGCGCCGTCGACGATGGTGATGGTCGGGGCCGGGTAGGGCCAGGAAGCCCGCAGCACCTCGAGCAGCTCCGGAATAATCGGCAGATCCTGGTAGCTCGGCGTCACCGCTCGCTGGGAAACCCGGGAAAGCGCCGGCCCCAGCGACGGCAACAACCGCGGGTCAGGCGTGCCGCGCGAGAGGTCGAGGCGAACCGCGCCAACCGCACCAACCATGGACTGGCTGCGGGCCGGCAGCCACTTGGGTGCGGCTTCCTGCACGAAGGTGCCGCCGCGCCCACGTGACGTGATCAGGCCGACCGCGGAGAGCGCCTGCCAGGCGTGGCTGACCGTGGCGGGGCTCACGCCGAGCTCGCCGGCCAGCGCTCGAACGGTGGGCAGGCGGTCGCCCGGTGCGAGCCGGCCGGAGGCAATCAGCCGGCCGATGGCCGCGGCTATCCCCGCGGGGGAGCGCTGCTCGATCTCGCCGATAAAGTTCTGCATTGCCCTTGCCCTTGGGTGCGTTGGCCGACAGGATGAATAATGCGTGCGATACACAGAGAAACACATTTGAAATGTTTACGTTAAATAATAACAATACGAACAGCGCGGTTCGCATTGTCCCTTGACTAACGAAAGCAAGTGGAAGGCACAGCATGACTGTCGACAGTAGGAACGTCGTTCGAACAGCGATCACCCAGGCCACCTGGACCGGCGACGAGGAGTCCATGATCGCCAAACACGAGGGTTTCGTGCGTACCGCGGCCGCCCAGGGCGTGCAGGTGATTTGCTTCCAGGAACTGTTTCATGGCCCCTATTTCGGCATCGTGCAGGACTCCAAGTACTACGACTACGCGCAGGCCGTGCCCGGCCCTATCGTCGAGCGCTTTCAAAAGCTCGCCGCCGAGTTCAAAATGGTCATCGTCGTGCCGATGTACGAAGAAGAACAGCCCGGTGTGCTCTACAACACCGCCGCGGTCATCGACGCTGATGGCACCTACCTGGGCAAGTACCGCAAACACCACATCCCCCACCTGCCGCAGTTCTGGGAAAAGTTCTACTTTCGCCCCGGCAACACCGACTACCCGGTTTTTGACACGAAGTACGGCAAGATCGGCGTCTACATCTGCTACGACCGCCACTTTCCCGAGGGCTGGCGCGCACTCGGCTTGAACGGCGCCGAGATCGTGTTCAACCCCTCGGCCACCAAGCCCGGACTGTCCAACCGTCTCTGGGAGCTCGAGCAGCCGGCCGCCGCGGTGGCCAACCAGTACTACGTCGGAGCCAACAACCGTATCGGCAACGAGAAAGCCGAGTTCGGCGAGGAGGCCGTGACCTTTTACGGCAGCTCCTATTTCGTTGATCCCAAGGGCAACTACGTCGGCGAGCGGGCGTCGACCGACACCGAAGAGATCCTGGTGCGTGACCTCGACCTCGGCGTGATCCGCGAGGTGCGTAACTCCTGGCAGTTCTACCGCGACCGCCGCCCCGATTCCTATGAGCCCCTCGTCGCGCCGTAGCCCCAGCCGACCACAACGGAGGATGCCATGAAGACTTTGATCAAGAACGGCACCGTGGTCAACGCCACGGGCCGAGGGCTCGCGGATGTGCTGATCGACGGGGAGAAAATCGCCGCGGTGCTCGCACCCGGCGCGAACCTGCTCGGATTCGACGTGGCGGGCAATGTCGATCGCGTCATCGACGCGGGCGGCAAGTACGTCATTCCCGGCGGCATCGACGCCCACACCCACATGGAGATGCCGTTTGGCGGCACCCAGGCCAGCGACACCTTTGAAACCGGCACCCGCGCCGCAGCCTGGGGCGGCACCACGAGCATCGTCGACTTCGTCGTGCAGTACGCCGGCGAGGACGTGCTCGAGCGCTACGCCGCTTGGCAGCAGAAGGCCGCCGGACAGTGCGCCATCGACTATGGCTTTCACCAGATTCTCTCCGACGTGCAGGACACCTCCCTCACCGCGATGGACGAACTCGTGAACGAGGGCGTCTCAAGTTTTAAACTGTTCATGGCCTATAAGGGCGTGTTCCTGAGCGACGACGGCCAGATCGTCAAGGCCATGCAGCGGGCTGCCCAGAACGGCAGCATGATCATGATGCACGCCGAGAACGGCAGCGTCATCGACCTGCTCGTGCAGCAGGCCGTCGCCGCCGGCAACACCGGCCCGCTCTATCACGGCCTCACCCGGCCCTGGCAGGCCGAGGAAGAAGCCACGCACCGGGCGATTATGCTCGCCAACCTCACCGGCGCTCCCCTTTATATTGTGCACGTTTCAGCCAAGCAGGCGGTGGACCAGATCGCGACAGCGAGGGACAACGGCCAAAACGTGTTCGGCGAAACCTGCCCGCAGTACCTCTACCTCTCGCTCGAGGACAACCTCGGCGCAGAGAGCGACGAGTGGGGCCGTTTCGAGGGCGCCAAGTGGGTCTGCTCTACGCCGCTGCGCGCCAGGGCCGAGGGTCACCAGCACCATATGTGGCAGAGCCTGCGCACGAACGACATCCAGATGGTCTCCACCGACCACTGCCCGTTCTGCATGAAGGGCCAGAAAGACATGGGCCTGACCGACTTTTCCAAAATTCCCAACGGCATCGGCTCGGTCGAACACCGCATGGACCTCCTATACCAGGGCGTCGTCGATGGCAAGATCTCCCTCGAACGCTGGGTCGAAGTGTGCTCAACCACCCCGGCACGCATGTTCGGCATGTACGGCCAGAAGGGCGTCATCGCACCTGGCGCCGACGGCGACGTGGTGATCTACGACCCGAACGGACACACGTCCATTGGCGTCGAAAAGTCACACCACATGAACATGGACTACTCCGCCTGGGAGGGCTACGAGATCGACGGCCACGTCGACACCGTCATCTCCCGCGGCAAGGTCGTCGTCGACGATTTCGCCTACCTCGGCACCAAGAGTGACGGCCGATTTATCAAACGCGGCCTGAGCCAGTACTTGATTTAGGGGCAGACATGGATTTCGGAGCAGTACTCCAGACCAACCCGCCGTCATCGCGCACCGTGCAACTGGCCAAACTCGCCGAGGCACACGGCTACAGCCACGTCTGGACCTTCGACTCACACCTGCTCTGGCAGGAACCCTATGTGATCTACAGCCGCATCCTGGCCGAAACCAGCAGAATCATCGTCGGTCCCATGGTCACCAACCCGGCCACCCGCGACTGGACGGTCACGGCGTCGACCTACGCGACCCTCAACGAGATGTACGGCAACCGCACCATCTGCGGCATCGGCCGCGGCGACTCAGCCGTGCGCACCACCAACGGCTCCCCGACCACCCTGAAAACACTGCGCGAGTCGATCCACGTCATTCGAGAACTCGCCAACTCAAGGCCGGTCGAATACAACGGCGCCACCGTGCAGTTTCCGTGGAGTCGCGGCTCCAGCCTGGAGATGTGGGTCGCCGCGTACGGCCCGCTCGCGCTCAAGCTCGCCGGTGAGGTGGGCGACGGTTTCATCTTGCAGATGGCCGACCTCGACGTCGCCAAGTGGATGATCGAAAGCGTGCGCACAGCAGCCTCCAACGCCGGCCGCGATCCGCTGTCGATCAAGTTCTGCGTCGCCGCCCCCGCCTACATCGGCGAAGACTGGGAACACATGCGCAACCAGTGCCGCTGGTTCGGCGGCATGGTCGGCAACCACGTGGCCGACATCGTCGCCAAGTACGGTGCCGATTCCGCCGTGCCCAAGGCGCTCACCGACTACATCAAAAACCGCGAGGGCTACGACTACAACCAGCACGGCAAGGCCGGCAATGAACACGCTGCCTTCGTGCCCGACGAAATCGTCGACCGGTTCTGCCTGCTCGGCACCGCCAAAGACCATATCGAAAAGCTGGAGGCGCTCAGAGACCTCGGCGTCGACCAGTTCGCCGGCTATCTACAGCACGACAACAAGGAAGAAACGATGCGCGTCTACGGCGAGACCGTGATTCCAGCCCTGGCCGACTCGATCATGGCCACGAAATAGCCAAGCGGATGTCGACGACCAGCGAGCAGGCCGCCCCGCTCACGCGCGGGGCGCTCGGAGTGGCGAAACAGCACCAGCCCCGGCGTTCGGGGGTGCGCACTCGCCTGCGCGGTGGCCTGTTCGGCCTGGCCGGCCTCGTGCTGCTCGCCCTGATCTGGGAGCTGTACAAGACCTTTGGTCCGGTCGACGGCGTTGTCATCGGCACGCTTACCGTTCTGCCGCGCACGAGCGACCTGGCTATGCCCCATCTCTGGGTCATGTTCGAGCGCGTGCTCGAGCCGGTGACCGGCGCGGCATCCGCTCTGCCGCTGTGGGCGGCGGTGCTGGCCGGTTCGCTGTTCACCCTGGGTATCGCGGCGGTCGGCTGGCTGGTCGGGGTGACCGTGGGGCTCGCTCTGGCGCTGCTCATGCAGCGTTTTCGCCTGGCCGAGTCGGCCATCCTCCCGTGGATCATTCTGAGCCAGACCGTGCCGCTGATCGCGATCGCCCCGCTCGTGCGACGCTGGGGCGCACAGATCCAGTTCGGTGAATTCAGTTGGGAGAGCTGGATGTCGGTGGCCCTGATCGCCTCCTACCTCGCGTTCTTCCCGGTGTCCGTCGGCGCCCTGCGAGGCCTCGCCTCGCCCGACACCAACCACGTCGACCTCATGCACTGCTACTCGGTGGGGTGGTGGAAGACGCTCTGGCGGCTGCGCCTGCCAGCCAGTGTCGGCTACCTACTACCGGCCCTGCGCCTGGCCGCGGTCAGCGCCGTGGTCGGCAGCGTCGTCGCCGAGGTGTCGATCGGGCTGCGCGGCGGCATTGGCCGGCTCATCGTTGAATACGCCGGCGCGGCTGGCAATGATCCGGGCAAGCCCTGGGCGCCCATCTTCGGATCAATCCTGGTCGGCCTGGTCGCCGCCGGTTTTGTAGGTCTGATCGGCTTGTTCCTTCGGCGCTTTCGCAGGGAAGAGGTGTCAGCATGACCAACACAACGGATGTGCCTGCCGTGGATGTGCACAGTGTCAGCCGCATCTTTGCCGCCCGCAAAGGCCCGGGGGTCACTGCCCTCGACGATGTGAGCCTCACGGTTGCGCCCGGTGAATTCGTCAGTCTGATCGGACCGAGCGGATGCGGCAAGAGCACGCTTCTCAGACTCGTCGCCGACCTCGACGTTCCCACCAGCGGCAGCATCGAGGTGTTCGGCAAGCCGGCCCGGCAGGCCCGCATCGATCAGGACTACGGCATCGCCTTTCAGCAGGCTGGTCTGCTGCCCTGGCGCACCGTCGCCGGCAACATTGAGCTGCCGCTCGAACTGCACGGAGTGGGCAAGGCGACCCGGCGCCGTCGCGCGGCCGAACTGATCACGCTCGTCGGGCTCGCCGACTTTGCGAGCCACTACCCCGACCAGCTCTCCGGTGGCATGCAGCAGCGCGTAGCGATCGCCCGTTCGCTCGCCGAAAGCCCGAGCCTGCTGCTCATGGACGAACCGTTCGGCGCTCTCGACGAGATGACCCGGGAGCGCATGCAGAACGAACTCGTGCGCATCTGCGTCGAGACCCGGGCGGCCGTTGTGTTCGTCACCCACTCCATTCCCGAGGCGGTGTTTCTCTCCAACCGCGTGGTGGTCATGTCGCCGCGGCCCGGGCGCATCCGCTCCATTGTGAGCGTGGGACTTGGCGATATGAGCGGCCGCAGCGAGGACCTGCGCGAAAACGAGGGCTTCTTTCACTCCCTCAGCGAGGTGCGCGACCTGCTGCACGGCGATGCCGCTGCCCCAACGGGAGCGCAGGGGGTCGAGACCCGATGAGAACCAGTCAGCCGCGGCTCGTTCAGACCGTACTGGCCCCGATCGTGTTCGGCGTGGCCGTCATTGCGCTCTGGCAGGCCCTAATCACCGGGCTGGGCATCAAGGCCTTCATCCTGCCGGCACCCTTTGCGATCGGCGCTGAATTCGCCGGCAATCTAAACAACGTTGCCAGCGGAATGGCGGTCACCGGCCGCAACTCCCTGATCGGCCTGATCATCGGCGCCCTGTTCGGTATCACACTCGCAATCCTGGCAGCCCTCGCGCGGCTGCTCGACGAGATGGTCGCGCCGGTCGTCGCCGCCCTCTCGGTGGTGCCGATCGTGGCGCTCGCTCCGGTGCTCTACACAATGTTTGGCGCCGGCGCGGAGACCGCCCGGCAGCTCGTCGCGGCGCTCGCCGTGTTCGTGCCGGTCTACTTCAACACCCTCAAGGGCCTGCGCCAGGTGCGTCCGGTGCACCGCGACCTCATGCGTGCCTACGCCGTCACCAGTTGGCAGGCCACCCGGGCGGTCACCCTGCCCACTGCCTTGCCCTATGTCTTCACCGGCCTGCGCGTAGCGTCCTCGCTCGCCGTGATCAGCGCCCTGATCGCCGAATATTTCGGCGGACCGGTCGGCGGCCTCGGCAAGTCGATCACGTCAGCCGCGTCGAGCAGCAACTATGGCCTGGCCTGGGCCTACGTGCTTGGCTCGATCATTCTTGGTCTCCTCTTCTATTGCGCAGCTCTCGCTGTGGAGAAGCTCGTGACCCGCCGATCCGGCGGCTAACCGGTCCACCTGGAAACACTCACAGCACCAGCAACCAAGGAGGTAGTCATGAAACAGCGCATCAAATGGTTCGGCACACTCGGTTCTCTCGCGGCAGTTGGCGCTCTGGTTCTCAGCGGATGCAGCAGCGACGGCAATGCGCCGACCTCGAGCGACGCGAGCGGCGCACTCACGCCCATGACCCTGCAGCTGCAATGGTTCGCCCAGGCCCAGTTCGCGGGCTACTACGCTGCCGTAGACCAGGGCTATTACGAAGATGAGGGCCTTGACGTCACCATCGACGAGGGTGGCGCTGACATCGTTCCGCAGGATGTGCTTGCCGCCGGCGACGCCGACTATGCCATCTCGTGGGTGCCCAAGGTACTCGGCTCGATCGAACAGGGAGCCAACATCACCAACGTTGCTCAAATCTTCGAGCGCAGCGCCACCACCCAGATCTCACTTAAAGACAAGAACATCAGAACGGCGTCCGACCTGGTGGGCAAGAACGTGGGCAGCTGGGGCTACGGCAACGAGTGGGAACTCTTCGCCGGCATGCAGAAGAGTGGCGTCGAGCTTGGCGACATCAACCTGATCCAGCAGGCATTCGACATGACCGGCTTTCTGGCTGGCGACATTGACGCGGCCCAGGCCATGACCTACAACGAATACGCCCAGGTTCTGGAAACGGTCAACCCCGACACCGGCGAACTCTTCCAGCCCGATGAGCTCAACGTCATCGACTGGAACGAAGAGGGCACCGCCATGCTCCAGGACTCCATCTGGGCCAACGCCGACAAGCTTCAAAGCGACGCAGACTACGCCGACAACACGGTGAAGTTCATCAAGGCGTCGATCAAGGGCTGGATCTATGCGGCCAACAACCCCGCCGAGGCCGCCGGCATTGTCACGGCAGCCGGTTCGACTCTGGGTGAGAGCCACCAGCTGTGGATGACCAACGAGGTCAGCAAGCTGATCTTCCCGTCCAGCAACGGCGTCGGCATGATCGATGAATCGGCCTGGTCCAACACGGTGGACATCGCCATGAACACCAAGAACGAGACCGGCGCGACCATCATCACGACCGAGCCGCCAGTAACGGCCTACACGAACGAGTACGTCACGAAGGCCCTCGACGAGCTGAAAGCTGAGGGTGTCGACGTTTTGGGCACCGATTGGAAGCCCACCGAGGTCACCCTCAACGAGGGCGGCAACTAACTGCACCCGGCCGGGCGGCGCAGGCCGCCCGGCCCCACACCTTTCTCATGACGACAACCATCCACTACAAAGAAAGCCAGCGATATACGTGACTGACACCAGCACACAAACCCTCAATGCGCACACCAGCGAACTCGACCGCGCGCACGTCTTCCATTCCTGGTCGGCGCAGGCGGCACTGAAGCCGCTCGTCATCGCCGGCGGGCTCGGCTGCCGCGTCTGGGACCACGACGGACGAACGTACCTTGACTTCTCGAGTCAGCTGGTGAACGTGAATATCGGCCACCAGCATCCGGCCGTCGTGAAAGCCATCACCGAACAGGCCGCCCTGCTGACGACCATCGCTCCGTCCACCGCCAATCTCACCCGCGGCGAAGCGGCCAGGCGCATCACCGACCGTGCCCCGGCCGGGTTCAACAAGGTCTTCTTCACCAACGGGGGAGCGGATGCCAATGAGAACGCCATACGCATGGCCCGCCTCAACACCGGCCGCGACAAGGTGCTCTCGCTCTACAAGTCGTACCACGGCAACACCGGAGCGGCCATCGTCGCGACCGGCGACTGGCGCCGCATTCCCAACGAGTATTCGCGCGGCCACGTGCACTTCTTCGGCCCGTTCCTCTACCGCAGCGAATTCTGGGCGACCAGCGAGGCCGAGGAATGCGCGCGTGCCCTGCACCACCTCGAACGCGTCATCCAGAGCGAGGGCGCAGCCTCGATCGCCGCCATTTTGCTCGAGTCCATTCCCGGCACCGCCGGCATCATGATGCCACCGGCCGGCTACCTGCCCGGTGTGCGCGCGCTCTGCGACAAGTACGGCATCATGCTCATCCTCGACGAGGTCATGTGCGGCTTCGGCCGCACCGGCCACTGGTTCGCGTTTCAAGCGTATGACGTCATGCCCGACCTGATCACTTTTGCGAAGGGCGTCAACTCCGGTTACGTGCCCGCCGGCGGTGTGATCATCTCCGATGCCATCGCGGCTACCTTCGACGAGACCGTCTTTCCCGGCGGACTCACCTACAGTGGGCATCCGCTCGCCATGGCGTCGATCGTCGGCGCGCTCGACGCGATGGAGGCCGAAGGCATCGTCGAGAACGCCGCCCGCATCGGGCGTGACGTGCTCGAGCCGGGCCTGAAAGCGCTGCAGGCCAAGCATCCGATCATCGGCGAAGTGCGCGGTGTCGGCGTCTTCTGGGTTCTCGAGCTCGTGGCTGACCCGGCGACCCGCGAGCCGGTGAGCGCCGCCGTCATGGCCCGGGTGAAGGCCGAACTGCTCGGCCGCGGCCTGCTGCCGTTCCTCATGGAGAACCGCATCCACGTTGTGCCGCCCTGCGTCGTCACCGATGCCGAGGTGGCCGAGGCGCTCGCCATCTACGACGAGGTTCTCAGCCTCGCCCTTCTGTCCTAACCGATCCACTGAAAGGCTCAACCATGACCGACCTTCCCACCATTTCGCACTACATCAACGGCGCAGCAGCAGCAGGTACCTCGACCCGCACCGCGCCGGTTTTCAATCCGGCCACCGGCACAGTCGCCAAAAACGTGTTGCTCGCGAGCGCTCGCGACCTCGACGACGCCGTCGCGGTCGCCCGGGCGGCCTACCCGGCCTGGCGCGATATGAGCCAGGCCCGCCGCCAGACCATCATGTACAACTTTCGCGAGCTGCTCAACGCCCGCAAGGGCGACCTGGCCGAAATCCTGACCGCCGAACATGGCAAGGTCACCTCCGACGCACTCGGCGAGATCATTCGCGGGCTCGAGGTCGTCGAATTCGCGCTCGGCATGCCGCATCTGTCCAAGGGCGAGTACTCCGAAAACGTCTCAACCGGCGTCGACGTATACTCGGTCCGCCAGTCGCTCGGCGTCGTTGGCATCATCAGCCCGTTCAACTTTCCGGCGATGGTGCCGCTCTGGTACTTTCCGATCGCCATTGCGGCCGGCAACACCGTCGTGCTCAAGCCGAGCGAGAAAGACCCATCCGCGTCGAACTGGCTCGCCGAGCTTTTCACCGAAGCTGGGCTGCCCGCCGGTGTGTTCAACGTCGTGCACGGCGACAAGGAAGCCGTCGACGCATTGCTCGTAAACCCCGACGTGCAGGCGATCTCCTTCGTGGGCTCGACGCCCATCGCCCGCTACATCTACGAGACTGCCGCCAAGAACGGCAAGCGCGTGCAGTCCCTCGGTGGCGCGAAAAACCACATGCTCGTGCTGCCAGATGCCGATCTTGAGTTGACAGCGGATGCCGCAGTGAATGCCGGTTTCGGATCCGCGGGAGAGCGCTGCATGGCCATCAGCGTCATCGTGGCCGTCGAGCCGGTCGCCGACGAACTCATCGCGAAGATCGCCGAACGCGTCAAGAGCCTCACCGTCGGAGACGGCACGCGCGGCTGCGACATGGGCCCGCTGATCACGAAGGTGCACCGCGACAAGGTGGCCGGTTACATTGACATCGCCAAGGCTGACGGCGCCGACATCGTCATCGACGGTCGCGGTGTCAAGGTCGACGGCGACCCCAACGGTTTCTGGCTCGGCCCGACCCTGTTCGACAAGGTCAGCGTTGACTCGGCCGTGTACCTCGACGAGATCTTTGGACCGGTGCTGTCGATCGTGCGGGTGGCCAGCTACCAGGAGGGACTCGATCTCATCAACGCCAGCCAGTACGGCAACGGCACCGCCATTTTCACCAACGATGGTGGGGCCGCCCGCCGGTTCCAGAACGAGGTGCAGGTGGGCATGGTTGGCATCAACGTGCCCATTCCGGTGCCGGTCGCGTATCACTCCTTCGGCGGCTGGAAGAATTCGCTGTTTGGTGACGCCAAGGCCTATGGCCCCGCCGGGGTCAACTTCTTCACGCGAGAGAAGGCCGTAACGAGCCGTTGGCTCGACCCCAGCCACGGCGGGATCAACCTGGGCTTCCCCCAGAACCAGTAGTCCCGCATCTCTCTCCCGCGAGAGCGCAAAAAGTGCTCGTTTGATCCGTCTAATCGGGCACTTTCTGCGCTCTCGCCGACCTACTTCGCGCTGTGAGAGAGTTGCACCTGCGAGGCTTGGGCTCGCAGCGCCTCTATGACGGTGCGCACGGCCAAGCGCTCAGCTCGGTCGGGGCGCATGAGCGCCACGATCTGGCGCTCGGATTCGATGCCCCGCAGGGGCTTCAGTACGAGGCGGCCGGGCTGGCCCCCGCCGGAGGTATAGCGCGGCACGAGGGCGATGCCAAGCCCGGCAATCACAAACGATTCAATCAAGGCGAGGTCGGCAAAGCGCTGCGCCATCGACAAGTGAGCGCCGGCTTCCTGCTCGATCGCGTGCAGAATGCGCTCGAAGGGGTAACCGTCGGTCACCCCGATCCAGGTCTCTCCGATGAGGTCACTCGGGCGCAGCCAGGCGCGATCGGCAAGCGGATGCCCCACCGGCAGCCCCACATCGAGCGGCTCGGTCATCAGCGGAACGACGGTGAGGCCCCGGCCGGCCCAAGACAGCTGCCCGCTCATTGCATGGGCCAACACAATGTCATACTCGGCGGTGAAGGCGGGAAAGTCGCTCAGTTCGGGGTCTTCGTCGGCGCAGTTCAGCACGAGCCCGGGCCCCAGGTTTTTTATGACGCCGGGCAACAGCATTTGACCGGCCGTTGGAAAGGTGACCAGACTCACCTCACCAGTGGCGTTGTTGCGAAATTCGTCCCAGAGTGCGGTTGCTTTCGCCAGCGACACTGCGACATCCGTTGCGCTGCGGGCGAGGGCGCGGCCAGCGTCTGTGAGTTCGAGGCCGCGTCCGTGCCTCTGGGTGAGCGGCAGACCGGCCTCGCGTTCGAGCACCTTGAGCTGCTGCGAGACGGCGGAGGGGGTGCGATGAGTGGCCAAAGCGACCGCGGTGACGCTGCCGCGGTCGGCAAGCTCGCGGAGTAGTTCAAGTCGTTGCACGTCCATGTAGCCACTCTAAACAATCCATGCAAAATAAAGCGATTGTGCTGCATGGTTCAGGGTGGTCAAATAGGAAAGTCATACACGAGCAGTGTCGCCTCCGTGCCGGGCCAGTTCACCTCCTTCGAAAGGCACTCCGTGTTCATCCTCATCGCCATCTTGCTCGTTGCTGTTGTTTCAATCGTTGCCCTCGTCGTCGAGGTGCATCGCGATGGCTACCGCCAGATCGAGCGTCGCAACCTGGTTCGCATCTTCTAACACAAGAGTTCGGCTATCCGAGCGTGGACGAGTCGTAGCCCACGCGACGGCTCGCCTCTGGCCTGTGTGAAAAAGCCCCCTCCACTCGCGCCCGTTGGCGGCCACGTTCGGCCTGCTGGGCATGCCCTAAACTGGCGATTGTGACTGATACACGGCAAAAACTCATCGACTTCATCTCGGCCGAGGCCGTTTTTCACGGAGACTTCGTTCTCACCAGCGGCAAAAAGGCCACCTATTACGTGGACCTGCGCCGGGTGAGCCTCGACCATCGGGTTGCGCCGCTGATCGGGCAGGTCATGCTCGACCTCATCAAGGATGTGCCGAATGTGGTTGCTGTTGGAGGCATGACCATGGGGGCCGACCCAATCGCCGCTGCGGTCATGCACCAGGGCGCTGCCCGCGGCGCGACCTATGACGCGTTCGTCGTGCGCAAGGAACCCAAGGACCATGGTCGCGGCCGCCAGGTTGAAGGCCCCGACCTCGCCGGCAAGCGCGTGATCGTGCTCGAAGACACCTCGACCACCGGCGGCTCCCCTCTCGCCGCCATCGAAGCCTTGCTCAAGGTCGGTGCTGAGATCGCTGGCGTCGCCGTCGTGGTCGACCGCAACACCGGTGCCCGCGAAGTGATCGAGGCTGCTGGCTACCCCTACTTCGCCGCGATCTCCCTTGAGGATCTGGGGCTCAACTAGTGGCACCAGACGATGACGAGCGGGGAATCGACTGGCTCGCATCGCAGCTCAACCCGGGCGCCACTGGTGCTGACTTGCCTGTCGAAGCTTCAGATGACGCCAAAACGGTCGTGACCGAGCGCGAGGTTGCAGAGCCCGTTGAGGTGCCCGTTCCGGCAGCGCCCGCCGGGCCGGCTCCCTGGTGGACCACTCCGCTGCCGCAACCGGTCGAAGTTGAAGCTGACACCAGCGAGGTTGACAGCGCTGAGGCTGAGCCCAGCGGACACTCCGATTCAGCGCATGACGATGAACCGGCCACCGCTGCCGAACAGGAGGTCGTCCCACCGACCGAGAGTGAGCCGGAGCTGGAGCTGGCCGCGCAGCCCGCTGCAGGGGGCGAGCCGATCACACCCGACCCGACGGCGCCCGAACTAACCACACCGGCACCGGTGCCCACTGTCGTGCCCGAGGCGGTCGAACACCAGGGCACGGCAGCAACCGAGTTGCTTCCCGTCTCTGCAAAGGATGCTGACGCGAGCATCCGCTTAGCCGAAGCCGGCGAGCCAACGTACGCCGAGGCGCAGAGCCGCCACTGGTCCAGGCGCGGCGCTCCCGGAGCGACCCAGGCAGCCCTGGTCTGGACCGCCGTCGGGTTACTCGCCCTCATCGTGCTCGTGGGGTTGTTCTATCTCGGCCAGCGCCTCGTCGCGAGCCCGGCAGCGGCGCCGGCACCGACCCAATCCGCGACACCGACGCCGACACCGACACCGACACCCACACCAACGCCGACCCCGGAGGTCACGGCGGCGCAGACTGCCGGAGTGCACGAGTGGAACGCTCTGTTTGGTGGCGAGTGCCTCGAACCGTATGCGTCCCCATGGGCGGAGGAATTCACGGTCTTCGATTGTGCAGCCGCACACACGGCCCAGCTGGTGTATCGCGGCAATTTTGGCGGCGACGCGACCACAGCCTTTCCGGGGGAGGCAGCACTCGCGGCCCAGATCAACCTGCTGTGCACGGCACCCGGCATCCTCGACTTGAACGCGGCCGGCGCCTACCCGAATCTGCAGATGCAGGGGAGCTATCCGATCAGCGCAGAACAGTGGACCGATGAGCCGCGCTACTACTACTGTTTCGCCAGCCGCGCCGCGGCCGAGCCGCTCACTGCGAGCATCGTGGGAGCCGGTCCGACCGCTTAAAGCGGGCGCACCGCCTCGCGCCTAGACGGAGCGCTAAACAAACCGGCGGGGGAGGAAGGCGTCTAGATCTCGTCGCTTTCGATCGGCTCGGTCGAGAGTAGCTCGTGCACGCCGGCCACGATCTCGTCTGGCCGAAACGGGTACCGGTTGATTTCGGCCTCGTCGCTGATGCCGGTCATCACGAGGATCGTGTGCAGCCCCGCCTCCATGCCGGCGACGATGTCGGTGTCCATGCGGTCGCCGATCATGCCGGTGTTCTCCGAGTGCGCGCCGATCTTGTTCATCGCCGAACGGAACATCATCGGGTTGGGTTTGCCGACGACATAGGGCTCCATACCGGTGGCCTTGGTGATCAGCGCCGAAATCGCGCCGGTCGCCGGGGTGGGGCCGTCCTTGCTCGGCCCGGTCGCATCCGGGTTGGTTGAGATGAATCGCGCCCCGCCGAGGATCAACCGAATGGCCTTGGTGATCGCCTCGAACGAATAGTTGCGGGTCTCGCCGACCACCACATAGTCGGGGTCGGTCTCGGTCATGATGAACCCGGCTTCGTGCAGCGCTGTCGTGATGCCGACCTCTCCGATCACGAAGGCCGTGCCGCCGGAGACCTGAGACTTGAGAAAGTCTGCCGTTGCCAGGGCGGAGGTCCAGATGCGGTCCTCTGGCACGTTCAGCCCGCTCGCGCGCAGCCGGGCGCTCAGGTCGCGCGGCGTGAAAATGGAGTTATTAGTGAGCACGAGAAACGGCGTGCCAGCGTCGGTCCATTGCTGCAGCAGTTCGGCCGCCCCCGGGAGGGCCTGGTTCTCGTGCACAAGCACACCGTCCATGTCGGTGAGCCAGCATTCGATTTCGTCGCGTCGTGCCATCAGGCGCTCCTTTTCGTCGTGTTCAGCCTAGCCGCGCTGAGTTTCGCCACGGTAACTGGCAACACGCAAATAAGCGGATGCCCTACTAGCTCAGACGGTCACCCAGATCGACGCTGCCGCAGCCGTCGTCAGCTGCCGGCTCTGGCCATCCGCTAGAACGATGGTCAGCGCCGCCGCCAGCGTGAACTCGGTGCCCGGTCCGATCAGATCGGCAGCAAGTTCGCGCAGTACGGCCGGGTCGCGGTCGCTGATGCGCAACACGGTGCCCGTATGCCCGACCGTGACCTCCGCCAGCAGTACGGCCGGCGGTCGCAGCACGGTGCCATCGGCGGACGGAATCGGATCGCCGTGCGGATCGTGCGCCGGAAACCCGAGCCGCGCATTGATCGCCGCGAGCAACCGGTCCGAGATGGAATGCTCGAGAATCTCGGCCTCGTCATGCACCTGGTCCCAGTCGTAGCCCATCTCGCCGACCAGCCAGGTCTCGATCAGGCGATGCCGCCGCACGACGGCGGTCGCGCGCAGCCGGCCGGTATCCGTCAGCGCCAGCGGACCATAGGGAACGTGGGTAAGGAGCCCGCTTGCAGCGAGTTTCTTCACCATTTCCGTAACGGATGACGGCGCCACACCCAGCCGAACGGCGAGCGCTGAGGGTGTGATCAGGTCGGACTGCCACTCGGTGTGGGCATAGATGGTCTTGAGGTAGTCCTCGGCTGCGCCGGAAGTGTGCGTCATATCTATTTCAGGTTACCGTTCAGGCTCCGGTGAAAACGAGTACCAGCAGCACGACGTTCAGAGTGACCAGAGCGAGGGCGCAGGCAACCCCGGCGGCGGTCGTGAACCAGCGATTGGTGAAGGTGCCGAGGAGGCCGCGCTGCGCGGTGAGCCAGACCAGCGGAATCAGGGCAAACGGAATGCCAAAGGACAACACCACCTGGCTGAGCACGAGCGCCTGGGTCGGGTCGAACCCCACACCGAGAATGAACAGCGCCGGAATCAGCGTGACCAATCGGCGCAATATCAGAGGGATGCGCACGTGCAGCAGGCCGTGCATGATCTCGGCCCCGGCATAGGCGCCGACCGAAGTAGAGGCCAGACCCGAGGCGAGCAGTCCAATAGCGAACGTTGTCGCAATCGCCGGCCCGAGCGTGTCTTTGAGCGCCGCATACGCCCCCTGCAGGGTGTCGGTTCCGTCTACACCCTGCAAAGCGGATGCCGCGAGCAGCAGAATGGCCAGGTTCACCGTTCCGGCAATCACCATGGCAATCGTCACGTCCCATTTGGTAGCCCAGATCAACCGCCGGGTGGCGACGATTCCCTGCCATTCGGGAAATCTGTCCCGCGCCAGAGAAGAATGCGCGTAGATGGCGTGCGGCATGATGGTGGCGCCCAGGATGGACGCGGCGAGCAGCACCGAGTTGGAGCCCTCGAACCGCGGCACCAGTCCGGAGAGCACCCCGCCGGCCTCGGGCGGCGAGAAGAACACGCCAGCGGTGAAGCCCACGGTGATGATGAGCATGAGCGTGATGATGACGCGTTCGAAGACGCGCGGTCCGCGTCGTGTGTGCACCATGAGCACGATCATTGAAATGGTGCCGGTGATCACGCCGCCCCAGATCAGTGGCAGGTTGAATAGGAGGTTGAGGGCGACCGCGCCGCCGATGATCTCGGCGAGGTCGGTGGCCATGGCGACGAGTTCGGCCTGCACCCAGTACAGCCGACGGGCCGTCGGTCGTTTCATGCGCACGCCGAGAATCTCGGGCAGGCTCGCCCCGGTGACGATGCCGAGCTTGGCCGAGAGGTATTGGATGAGCCAGGCCATGACGTTGCCCGCTACGACGACCCACACCAGTAGGTAGCCGTAGCGGGCTCCGGCGGTCATGTTGCTCGCCACGTTTCCCGGGTCGAGGTAGGCGACTCCCGCAACCAGAGCCGGTCCGAGCAACCACAGTAAGCGGCTGGAGGCGACCGTGGTGGGAGCCTTGGAGAGCAGGCGATCGGGAGCGACTGCATCCGTTTTAGTCATGCCGAAACCATAGCCAGATTTTCGGTTAACCGAAAGCCCAAATGTGAGCGCTGGGCGCAGGTTACGGTTAAGTAGTGACCGAGCCAGCCGCCCCAACCTTCACCGCCGACAACCCCACCCCTGAGCGCTCGACCTACGGCGTCGGCCCGTGGCCGGGGGAGTGGCCGAGCGAGGAGCGCTACGACGCCGACCTGCTCGAGCACGGCGACACCCGCAATGTGATCGACCGCTACCGCTACTGGAACATGGCGGCCATCGTGGCTGACCTTGACGAGCACCGGCATCCGTTTCACGTGGCCATTGAAAACTGGCAGCACGACATGAACATCGGCTCCATCGTGCGCAGCGCCAACGCGTTCGGCGCCGACACCGTGCACATCATCGGCCGAAAGCGCTGGAACAAGCGCGGCGCCATGGTCACCGACCGTTACCAGCACGTTCTGCACCACACCGACGTCGCCGCTTTTGTGGACTGGTGCGAGAGCGGGGCACTGCCGATCATCGCCATCGATAATGTGCCCGGCAGCGTCATTATCGAGACCTTCACCTTTCCCGAACGCTGCGTACTCCTGTTCGGCCAGGAAGGCCCCGGACTGTCGGAGGAGGCTATCGCCGCCGCCGATTCCATCGTCGAAATCAGCCAGTTCGGGTCGACCCGGTCGATCAACGCCTCGGCCGCCGCGGCCGTCACCATGCATTCCTGGGTGGTTCAGCACCGGTTCTAACGTTTTCTGCATTCCGTGACGGTTTGGGGCTAGCGTGACGGTATGACTGCGATCACTGACGATCTTCCCGCCCGGCTCCTCCACGAAGAAAACGCCGGCTGGCAGGCAATCCTGGGCGGGCGGGGCGGCGCGTACTATCAGCGCGAAATGACCGACGATGCCCTGATGATCGTGCCCGGCGCTGTCATTACTCGCGACCAGGTCACCGCATACTTCGACCAGGCGGCTCCATGGGAGAGCTACGGCATTCACGAACCCGCCATCATCCGTCTCGGTGAGCATGCCGGTGTCGTCGTTTACAAGGCAATCGCTCGCCGGGGCGAGGTGGTCGCCGAGTTGAACATGTCGACGACCTACCTGTTCGTGAACGGTGGCTGGCGCGTCGCAGCCCGGCAGCAAAGCCCGGCCTAGCCTTTTCGGCCGACCGGGCCCGTCGCGGGGGTGGGGCTCCCCGGCCTTGCTAGGATTCAGTGTGACCGGCGACAATTTGATTTCAGAGCCCGAGACCCTTCTTCCCGCAGAACCGGAGGTGCTCGAGGCCCTACGCCGAACCGCGAGGAGCGAGATCGCCGCGGTGGCGCAGGTGCACCCGACCTCTCCGCTGGCCTGGGCTGAACTGGCCGACGCCACCCACCACGAGGGTCGCCTCCTAGAGTCGTACGCGTACGCCCGGGTCGGCTACCACCGCGGACTCGATGCCCTGCGCAAGGCCGGCTGGCGCGGCCACGGCCCCATTCCGTGGCGCCACGAACCCAATCGCGGCGTGCTGCGCGCCCTGTTCGCGTTGCGCCGGGGCGCCGAAGAGATCGGTGAGACCGACGAGGTCTCCCGCCTGACCGCTTTTCTGACGGATGCCGATGCGAGCGCCATCGACATCATCGCTAATTTGCACACCGGCAGCCCCGGCTTCGACCCGGCGCCGCCCACCGAAGCTTTTGTTATTCGAGGAGAAGACTAGATGCCCGCGATCGTACTCATCGGAGCCCAGTGGGGCGACGAGGGCAAGGGTAAGGCCACCGACCTGCTCGGCAGCCGGGTCGACTACGTCGTCAAGTTCAACGGCGGCAACAACGCCGGTCACACCGTCGTCGTCGGCGACGAGAAGTACGCGCTGCACCTGCTGCCGTCAGGCATCCTGAGCCCCGGAGTCACCCCGGTCATCGCCAACGGCGTCGTCGTCGACGTCGAGGTGTTGTTTGAAGAACTCGATGCGCTGGCCGAGCGCGGCGTCGATGTGTCGCGGCTCAAGGTCAGCCTCAACGCGCACGTCATCACCGCCTACCACCGCACCCTCGATAAGGTCACCGAGCGTTTTCTCGGCAAGCGCCAGATCGGCACCACCGGGCGCGGTATCGGCCCCGCGTACGCCGACAAGATCAACCGCGTCGGTATTCGTGTGCAGGACCTGTTCGACGAGAACATCCTGCGGCAGAAGGTAGAGGGAGCTCTCGACCAGAAGAATCACATGCTGGTCAAGGTCTACAACCGTCGCGCCATCGAGGTCGAGGAGATCGTCACCGAACTGCTCAGCTACGCTGAACGACTGCGCCCGATGGTCGCCGACACCGCCCTGCTTCTGCACCAGGCCTTGAACGCCGGCAAGACCGTATTGTTCGAGGGCGGCCAGGCCACCATGCTCGACGTCGACCACGGCACGTACCCCTTCGTCACGTCGTCGAACGCCACCTCGGGCGGCGCGGTCACCGGTTCGGGTATCGCTCCGAACCGCATCGACCGGGTCATCGCGGTCGTCAAGGCCTACACGACCCGGGTGGGCAGCGGCCCGTTCCCCACCGAACTGTTCGACGAGTCGGGCGAATACCTGCGCGCCAACGGCTTCGAGTTCGGCACCACCACCGGGCGCCCGCGCCGTTGTGGCTGGTACGACGCTCCGATCGCCCGCTATACCGCGCGCATCAACGGCGTCACCGACTTTGTGCTGACCAAGCTCGATGTGCTCACCGGCCTGGCCGAGATCCCGGTCTGCGTGGCTTACTCGGTTGATGGTGTGCGCGTCGACGAAGTGCCGGTCTCACAAAGCGACTTTCACCACGCCGTTCCAATCTACGAGAACTTCCCCGGTTGGACCGAGGACATCACCGGTGTGCGCACGTTTGACGCGCTGCCGCAGGCCGCGCAGAACTATGTGCTTGCACTCGAAAGCATGAGTGGATCGCGCATTTCGGCGATCGGCGTCGGCCCCGACCGTGAAGCCATCGTGGTGTGTCACGACCTGATCGACTAGAACTGAATCGTCAACCGGACTCGAAATGTGTCCAGTTGACGCAATAAGCGGAGAATTCCTCACTTTACCTGTCACACTGGGCGAGTGAGCGCCGTGAGACCCCATTCCCTGACCCTGACCGGTCGTTTTGTACAGCTTCAACCGCTCGGTAGTGCGGTGCTGCCCGACCTGGCGCGCGCTATCGCGCACCCCGAAGTGTTTGCGGCTGGCTTCGGTGGAGGCCCGGCAGCCCTGCACCGCGATGTTGACGGCTTCATCAAGTGGGCGCATGAGTACTTTCAATGGGAGGGGCTGCCCTATGTGGTGCGGCTGCTCGGCGGCCCGAACGACGGCGACGTCGTCGGCACGACCACCCTCGGCGACATCGACGTCGTCAACGAAGCCATCCACCTCGGCTGGACCGCCTACGACCCGCGCGTCTGGGGCACCGCCGTCAATGCCGAAACCAAACTGCTCGTGCTCGGTACCGCCTTCGACAACGGCTTCGGCCGGGCCAAAATTCAAGCGGATGCCATCAACGAGCGTTCCCGCGCCGCCATCCTCGGCATCGGCGCCACGTTCGAGGGCATCCTGCGCCGTGATCGTCCGCGCGCCGACGGCACCTGGCGTGACAGCGCCGTGTACTCGATCCTCGCCGATGAATGGCCGGCCGTGCGCGCCGGGCTCGAGGCTCGCCTCGACGCCTTCGAGGGCCGATTCGTGACCTATCGTGATCTGCGTCCCGCCGGGCCGAGCGGCACAATCGTGGGCGGTGGGCCACGCGGCGGCTTTGGTCGGGCCGCCGGAAATGTGCCGGATGTGCCGGATACGCCGGATGTGCCGGATACGCCGGATGTGCCGGGTGCGCCGGATGTCGAGCGCAGCGCCGGGGCCGACGCGTCTCAGTAGGGAGCGGCATCCGGTCCTGCCTGTCGGTTGGATTTTTTGAATTAGCCGCCAAGAGCATCCGCTGCCATTGTTCGGCGCATTGCAGACGTTGAGCTCCACCGAGCCCGTGCCTGGCAGCGGCCGCTATAGGCTCGGGGAGTGCCCTCAACGACTGCCGCCAGCAAAAGCCTGATCGTGCTGCAATTTCTCGGCATGGGAGCGATCTGGGGTTCGAGCTTTCTCTTCATGAAGGTCGCGCTCGATGGCGTCAGCTTCGGGCAGATCGCCTGGTCGCGACTCGTGCTCGGCGGGCTGACCCTCGGGCTGATCGTGCTCGTAACCCGTCCACGCATCGGGAGCGGGCCGGTGCTGCCTCGGGAGGGCGTGGTCTGGCTACACTTTCTGGTCATCGCGATCAGCGGATGCGTGATTCCGCACCTGCTCTTCGCCTGGGCCGAACAATACGTCTCCTCAAGCCTGGCGAGCATTTACAACGCGGTCACTCCGATCATGACGGCGTTGATGGCGACGCTCGCCTTTCGAGTGGAGAAACTCGTGCGCGCGCAGGTCGCGGGCGTCGTGCTCGGCATCGTCGGTGTTGTCGTGATCATCGGTCCGTGGCAGTATTCCTCGCTCACGGGCAATCTTTGGGGCCAGCTTGCCTGCCTGGGCGCGGCCGTCTGCTACGGCTTCACCTTCGGCTACACTCGGCGTTTTCTGAGTGGGCGGCCGATCGCGGCATCGACGTTCGCCTTTCTGAACATCGGTATCGCCGGTGTCATCATGCTGCTGCTGACGCCGGTGCTGGCCTGGAGCCCGGTGGCGCTGACCGTGCCGATCGTGCTGTGCCTGGTCGCGCTCGGTGCGCTCGGCACCGGTCTGGCCTACATCTGGAACATCAACGTGTTGCGCGCCTGGGGTCCGACCAATGCGTCCACGGTGACCTATGTGACGCCCGTGGTCGGCGTGGCGCTGGGGGTGCTCGTGCTCGCGGAAACATTCTCCTGGCACGAGCCGACCGGGGCGCTGTTGGTGCTGCTGGGCATACTCCTGACGCAGAAACGATTGCGGCTGCGGTCATTCGGGGCGCGCAGCCGGGCGGCGGCGGCATCCGCTTGACGGCGTGGGCATGCATTATCGTAAAAGTATGGCTGTACACGAGGAATTACCCGCCGACGCCGACGCGGCCGCGACCCTGCAACTGCACAGCATTCGGGAGAGCATCGACAACATTGACGCCGCGCTCATTCACCTGCTGGCCGAGCGGTTTAAATTCACCCAGCAGGTTGGGCGGCTCAAGGCTGCCCACGGACTGCCGGCCGCCGACCCGGCGCGTGAACTCATGCAGATCGACCGACTGCGCGGCCTCGCCGAGGATGCTCATCTCGACCCGGCCTTCGCCGAAAAGTTTCTCAACTTCATCATCGCCGAGGTGATCCACCATCACGTGCGAATCGCAGGCGGCGAGCCGGTGGAGCCGGGGCGCTCTGCCGGATCGGCGCCAGCATCGTCGCCGATTTCAGCGTCGTAGCCTGGTGAGCTGGAACCCGCGTTCGCTGCCCGACCAGTCCGGCAAGACCTTTGTCGTGACCGGCGCCAACGCCGGACTCGGTTACTTCACGAGCGAGCAACTCGCCGGCACGGGCGCCCACGTTGTGCTCGCCTGCCGCAACCTCGCCAAAGCGGACACCGCGGCGGCGGCCATCCGTACCCGCGTACCGGGGGCATCCGTTTCTGTGTTGCAACTCGACGTGGCCGACCTGCAGTCGGTGCGAGGCGCGAGCGAGACCTTGCGCGCGCTGCCGCGCCTCGATGGCCTGATCCTTAACGCCGGAATCGTGCATCCGTCCCGCGACCGTCAGGTCAGCCTCGACGGCAACGAGCTGATCTTCGCCACGAATTTTCTCGGGCACTTCGCGCTGACTGCGGGTTCGCTCATGGCGCTGCGCCGCACGCCCGGGAGTCGGGTGGTGTCGCTCGGGTCGCTGATCTCCCGGCTGATGGATTCCTCTCTCGACGACCTCCAGCTGGCCACCACCTACAACGGGTGGAGGGCCTACGCGCAGTCCAAGATCGCCATGCAGGTGTTCGGGTTCGAGCTCGACCGGCGCCTGCGGGCTAGTGGTGCCGGAATGGTGCAGTCACTGGTGGCGCATCCGGGATATTCCATTTCGGGGTTGACTCCTGGTATCCGTTCGGTGAACGATGTGTCACGCGGTAAACGGGTGAGCGACGGCCTGCAGCTGCTCGTCGGAGCGCAGGGCAAGGAACAGGGAGCCTGGTCGACCGTGCGCGCGGCCCTCGACCCGGATGTCCATGGCGGCGACTACTTCGGCCCGCGCCTGCTGACCCGCGGCGCTCCCACCCGCCAGCCGGCCACACGCACCTCTCGCGACCGCGCCGTGGCCGCCCGGCTCTGGGAGCGAGCCGAAACCCTGATCGGCGAACCGTTCCTCTAGGCCATTTCCAGGTGGTCGGCCGGCTCTCGGCGCATAACTCCTGCAATTGGCGCGCCAATGGTGACAGTGCCGCGTGTTTCCGGGACCTGGCTTGGCGCGCCGCGGAATTTGCAGGAGTTACGCGCCCTCGACGTCTCGAAAACCGGGGACGGGGACGTCAGGCGAAGGCGGCGGGGAGCGGGGATTGGTGACGATTGCGCATTTCCGTCAGCGGGGCGGCGAAGACGTCCTGCACCTCGAGGGCGTGCAGGGTGGCGTCGGTCACGCCGATGCGCAGCACCGGAATGTAGCGGCCGGCACACAGACCGAGAAATTTCACGTCGTCTTCGCGCGGCACGCTGACGATGACGCGACCGGCTGACTCTGAGAACAGGGCAGTGGATGCGTCCACCCCGTCCCGATCCAGAATGTCACCGAGCCAGACCCGCGCGCCCACTCCGAAGCGCATGACGGCTTCGGCGAGGGCCTGGGCGAGCCCACCCTCGCTGAGGTCGTGGGCGCTGTCGATGAGGGCTTCCTTCGACGCGGCGTGCAGCAGCCCGGCGAGGGCCTTCTCGCGGCCGAGATCCACGACCGGCGGACGACCACCGAGGTGGTTGTGCAAGACTCCGGCCCAGGCCGAGCCGTCGAGTTCGAGGCGGGTGTCGCCAAGCAGGTAGATGTTGTGCCCGTCGTCCTGCCAGCCGCTCGGGATGCGGCGGGCGACGTCGTCGATCACGCCGAGCACGGCCACGACCGGAGTGGGGTGAATCGGCTGGTCGCCGGTCTGGTTGTAGAACGAGACGTTGCCGCCGGTGACTGGAATCTCGAGCTCCAGGCATCCATCGGCGAGGGCCGTTACGGCCTCACGGAACTGCCACATGACCTCGGGGTTCTCGGGGGAGCCGAAGTTGAGGCAGTCGCTGACGCCCGCTGGCACCGCACCGGTCGCGGCAACGTTGCGATAGGCCTCGGCGAGGGCGAGCTGCGCGCCGCGGTACGGGTCGAGCTGGCAGTAGCGGCCGTTCGCGTCGGTGGCGATACTGAAGCCGAGTCCGCTCTCTTCGTCGACGCGAATCATTCCGCCGTCGTCGGGAAAAGCCAGAGCCGTGTTGCCCTGCACGTAGTGGTCGTACTGGTCGGTGATCCAGCTCGGGTCGGCGAGGTTGGGCGAACCGAGCAGGTCGAGGAACTGCTCTCGTAGGGTCTCGCCGTCGAGCGCGCGCGGCAGCACGGAGGCGGTGTCGGCCTGCAGGGCGTCGATCCAGGTCGGGTAGGCGAGCGGGCGTTCGTAAACCGGGCCGTCGACGGCGACGGTGCGTGGCAGTACGTTGACGATTTCTTCGCCGTGCCAGTTGATGATCAACCGGCCGGTATCGGTGACCTCGCCGAGCACGCTGGTCTCGACATCCCATTTCTTCGTGACGGCCAGAAAGCCCTCGAGCTTTTCGGGTGTGACGATGGCCATCATGCGTTCCTGGCTCTCGCTCATGAGAATCTCTTCGGCGGTCAGCGTTGGATCGCGCAGCAGCACCTTCTCGAGTTCGATGAACATGCCGCCGTCGCCGTTCGAGGCGAGCTCGCTGGTCGCGCACGAGATGCCCGCCGCCCCGAGGTCCTGGATTCCCTCGACGAGCTTGCCAGCGAACAGCTCTAGGCAGCACTCGATGAGCACCTTCTCGGCGAACGGGTCGCCGACCTGCACCGCGGGGCGCTTGGTGGGCCCGCCGGCGCTGAACGTGTCCGAGGCGAGAATGGATGCCCCGCCGATGCCGTCGCCGCCGGTGCGGGCTCCAAACAACACGACCTGGTTGCCGACGCCGCGGGCGTTGGCAAGGTGCAGGTCTTCGTGGCGCAGCACGCCAACCGAGAGAGCGTTGACGAGCGGGTTGCCCTGGTAGACCCGGTCGAACACGGTTTCGCCGCCGATGTTGGGCAGGCCGAGGCAGTTGCCGTAAAAGCTGATGCCCGAGACCACGCCGTGTACAACGCGGGCGGTATCGGGATCGTTGATGTCGCCGAAGCGCAGGGCATCCATTACGGCAACCGGGCGGGCGCCCATCGAGATGATGTCGCGCACAATGCCGCCCACGCCGGTCGCGGCGCCCTGGAACGGTTCGATGTACGAGGGGTGATTGTGCGATTCGATCTTGAACGTGACCGCCCAGCCCTCGCCGACGTCGAGCACGCCCGCGTTTTCGCCCATGCCGACCATGAGGTTCTTCTTCATGGCGGGGGTGACCTTCTCGCCGAACTGGCGCAGGTACATCTTCGAGCTTTTATAGGAGCAGTGCTCGCTCCACATGACCGAGTACATGGCCAGCTCGCCCGACGTTGGGCGGCGGCCCAGAATTTCGCGGATCTTTGCGTACTCGTCGGCTTTGAGCCCGAGTGCCCCGTAGGGCTGCTCCTTTTCGGGCGTCGCAATAGCGTTGGAAACGGTGTCGGCGACGCCGCGGGAAGAGGTTTTAGAAACAGCGGTCACGTGTGGAATTCTCCCCGAGATAGCGGATGCTTGACCCGGCAAGTCTACCGGTCGCCCCGACCCCGCCCGCAGGCAGTGAACTTGGGCCCCCTTGCCGCCCTCTGTTGGCTGGTCAGCCGACAATCAGGAGGGCGACAGCACTGTCGCTTGTCCATAGAGCCAGTACCCTTATCCAGGGTAGAGGTACTTCTCCGGGGCGTTCCAGTCCGTACTCTTGGTACATGGCAGCCAGCGTCCGCTTCGCCCGATCGAGAGACCTCGACGCTTTCGAGAAAATTGAAAACGACGCTGATCGGCTTTTGATCAACAAACTCAAGCCGGATGACTGGGCTGCCGCACCCACGGGCGCTAATCGTGCATCGGAGCCCGGCTTCATCCTCGTCGTCGAGCTCCACGACGGTCACGTAGCCGGCTTTGTCCACGTTCTAGAGGTCGACGGCATCTGCCACTTGGAGCAGCTGTCCGTAGCACCGGGGGATGGGCGAAAGGGCTGGGGTCGAGCGCTCGTCGAGGCCGCCAAAATTCAAGCGCGGAAGCGCGGCTACCACCGCATCTCGCTTCGCACCTACGCGGACATTCCCTGGAACGCCCCGTTCTACGCGAGCGCCGGTTTTGTGGAGGAAGAACCAGCAACGCAATTTCACCGTTCCCTTGTCGGCATCGAGAACGAACTTGGGCTTGACCGATATGGGCGCCGGGTGCAGATGGTTGCCCACCTTGAGGCGCCAGGTCCGTAAGACGTTCCCTGACGGGCAGTGCTCAAGGAGTCCTACAGTCTGCCAAAATAGGCCCGTGACTGACTGGGAAGAACGAATCAGAATATTTTAGACTGACGCCAGTGGCGCCGACCAGGAGCTCACTTTCGGCTCTATGCAGGCTCTGGTCGCAGAGCGACGTGACGATGATCCGGCCGCCATCTTCGAGTGGGCGTCGGTGCATGACTTTCTTGGACGGGAAGCGGAAGCGATTCCGCTTTACCGCCGTGCACTGGAACTTGGTCTCGATCCTGTCCGTAACTCTCAGGCTCAAATGCAGCTGGCCAGCTCACTTCGCAACGTCGGTGAGACCACCGAAGCGGTCAAGATTCTCGAAGGCATGGAACCGGACGCAACTGTCGGCGAAGCTTTTCTTGCTTTAGCGCTCTTCGACGCTGGGCGGCCCGGCGATGCTTTACGAGTCGCCCTCAAGGCTTCGGCAAAGTCCCTGCCCGTCTATCGCGGTGCGATCAACCACTACGCCGACGCGATCGTCGACTCCCACCAGCCGCCTGCGATGGACAGAAGGTTTAACCGTCCCAGTGAGGGTTCGAGCTGCGGACACATGTGACCGTGACGGGTGCGCTGTCCGAAAAGGGCAATGTATGAGGGGAGCATGGTGGTGCAAGAGCTCTACATGATTTGCGCATTTTGCGCTCGTTATTGCCAGCCCGCCTGTGACGGTGGCTTGATTTTGCAAACATGCACCGGGCGCGCGTGTCGAGGTGCTGATGCGCGGGCGACCGGGGCAAGAACTCCACCTGCGCATCAGCAACACGCTATTACTGGGCCGCGTCGATCCTTCATCCGGTGGCCTCGGACTGATCGGCCTGACCGAACGGGTGAACATGGTCAGCGGCACCCTGACGAACCTTGTCGCCGATGAACGGTTCATTCTCGATGCGACACTGCCCTGGGAGATGCCCTCGTGATCCGTTTGGCGATCGTGGACGACGACGCGTTGGTGCGCACCGGGTTACGGCTCATTCTCGGTGGTGAAACTGATATCCAGATCGTCGCCGAAGCAGCCAACGGCGTGGAGGCAGAAAAACTTGCCGGTGACGTCGACGTGATGCTGATGGACATCCGCATGCCGGTACAAGACGGAGTGACGACGACGGAGAAGCTCATGGCGCACCCCACAGCGCCAGCCATCATCGTGCTGACAACTTTCGAAGCGGACGACCTCGTCCTTCGTGCTCTGGGGGCCGGCGCCGCCGGCTTTCTGTTGAAAGACACGTCGCCCGCGCGCCTGATCGGCGCAATCCATGCCGTCGCAGCCGGTGAACCCATGCTCTCACCAACGATTACACGCCGGTTGATCGCCGCAGCCACCAGCACCGCTGCAACAGCCTTGCTGAACTCCGCAGCGTTAGCCTCGCTCGCCACGCTCACCGACCGAGAACGCGACGTCGCTATCCAAATTGCACGCGGACTTCCCAACGCAGAAATAGCCACTCGTCTGTTCGTGAGCGTCGCGACCGTAAAAGCAACGATCACACACATTTTTCAGAAAATCGACACCACTAACCGAGTGCAGCTGGCGATGATGGTGCGCAACGCCGGACTGCTCTGATCCCCAACCGGCGCCTGCCTTTATAGCGGAGAATCTTTTCGTTGTAGTCCCGGTCTGTGGGCACTAGGTTATGACGCATGGAGCGACTTCAGCCGCGTGCGACCGTGGCAGTACCGGTTTTCGCCCTCGCGCTGGCAGTTGGCGCTGCGGCTTCCTTCGGCATAGGCGACGCCGTCGGTATCCTCAGCGGGGCCGCGGAAGGTGTGTCCGTGCTCACATGGCTGATGGGTTGGGTGCTTCTCACCTGGGCCGTAGTCATCGGCGGAAGCTACAGTATTCTGCTCGGCGTGCGGTCGCTTTCTCGGCGCCCGATATCCGTTGTGCAAGTTGCGCTGATCGCCTGCGCTTTCGCACTCATCGCGGTCGTGCTGGCGACCTATCCACTCTGGGGAACCGGTTCGGGCGTCGGCAGCTAACCGAGGGTTCACCAGCTCGTTGAACTCCGGGCTGGTTTTGCCTGACCACGGAAGCATGACGTGTGACTATACACTGCGTGTATAGTTGGAGTCGTGGACAACTCCTTGACCTTGCTCGGGTTGCTCAGCGTCGAACCCAGCTATGGCTACGACCTCAAGCACACCTACGATCGATTTTTCGGAGTGCGCAAGCCCCTCGCCTTCGGTCAGGTCTACGCGAGCCTCGCGCGCATGACCCGCGACGGGCAGATTCTTGCGCTTGCCGACGAGGCTGGCGGCGGTCCCGACCGCAAGAAGTATGAGGTGACCGACCTTGGCCGGCACCGCGTTTCGCAGTGGATGTTCACCCCCGACGTCCCCTCAGAGACTTTGCAGAGCAACCTTTTTGCCAAGACCATCATTGCCCTTCTAGTCAACGACAATGCCGACCGGCTCCTCGACGTGCAACGCACCGAACACCTCGCGCGGATGCGCGAACTCACCCGTGAAAAGCAGGGCGCGAATTTGATGCGCATGCTGCTGTGCGACCACGCGCTCTTCCACATTGAGGCCGACCTGCGCTGGATCGACCTGACCGCCGCCCGACTCACCCAACTGCGAAACGAGATCACCCTGCCATGACCGTCTTCATCCAGGCCCGGGGCCTGCGCAAGTCCTTCGGCACGACGGATGCCCTCCGGGGCATCGATCTCGACATCCACCGCGGCGAGGTCATCGCCGTGATGGGCCCATCGGGCTCTGGCAAGTCGAGCCTTTTGCACTGCCTCGCCGGTGTGCTGGTGCCGGACAGCGGCAAGGTAATCGTCGACGGTGTCACCGTCAGCGCCCTCAACGAGGCTCGTCGCTCTGCCCTGCGCCTGGCCGAGTTCGGCTTCGTTTTTCAGTTTGGGCAGCTCCTGCCCGACCTGACTGCGGTCGACAACATCACCATCCCCCTCCTGCTCAGGGGTATGAAACGCCGGCAGGCGTTGAAGGAAGCGCACGGATGGCTCGACCGCCTCGGCCTCGAGGCTGCCGCCGCCAAGCTGCCCGGCGAACTTTCCGGCGGCGAGGCCCAGCGCGTAGCGATCGCGCGGGCCCTCGTGGCGCATCCGTCGGTGCTCTTTGCAGATGAGCCCACCGGTTCCCTGGACTCACTCGCCGCCGAGAACGTTCTGACGGCGATGCTCGAGCTCGTGCGACAGGCGGGAACTACCCTGGTGATGATCACCCACGACCCTCGCACGGCGGCCTACGCCGACCGAGAGATCATCGTGCGTGATGGCCAGCTGGCCGCAACTGACCGAGTCGGGATCTCATGAACCCGAGCATCGTGCGTCTAGCCGTGATCGGCAGCCGTGCCTCCTGGGGTCGGCTCCTGGGTATCACTGCCGGTGTCGCGGTGGGTGTCACGCTCGCGCTCTTGCTCGGGGGCGCCTACCAAGGCCTCGACGCTCGCGACGAGCGGTCTAGCTGGATGAGCGCCTCCGGGGGCTACGTGGCCGACGGCGACACAAGCCCGCGCGCGGTGACCGGTGACATGGCGTCGCTCGGCACTGACCGAGTACTGCTGGCCCGGACGACCGACCGGCACGAGGGAGCACGGATCGGGCGCTTTGATGTCGCTGCACTAACGACGTCGAGCGTCACGATTCCGGGCATCACCGACCTGCCGCAGTCGGGGGAATACTACGCATCGCCCGCGCTCATCGACCGCATTGCGAGGGTTCCAGCCGACGAGCTCGGCGACCGCTTCGGAACACTCACGGGAACCATTAGTGACGCGGGTTTAGCGAGCCCCGACTCGCTCGTCGTGGTTGTCGGTGCCACTGCGAACGACCTGCTCGAGCGCCCCACGGCCCAGATTGTGACCGACTTCACGGGCCTGCCCTACCGAGCGAACTCCAGTTACCAAACCGTGGCGATCGTGGGCGCCATCGCCGTATTGTTCCCAGTGCTGCTGCTGGTGAGCATCGTGACCGGGCTCGGTGCCGCCGCCCGGCGGGAGCGCTTTGCCACACTGCGTCTGATCGGCGCTACCCCGCGCACGGTCGCCGCGATCGCCGCGTTGGAGACGGCGGCCACTAGTCTCGTCGGCGCGCTGATCGGCGTGCTGATGGCCGCACTGCTCGGCCCGGTCGCCGCGCTCGTTCCCGTCGACGACGGCGTGTTCTTTGCCGCAGACCTCGCCGTGACTCCGCTCACGGCAGCCCTGGTGGTGGCGGTGACCGTCGCGGCATCCGCGGCGACCGCGGGCTGGCGCATCCGTCGTGCGGGTATCGGGCCGCTCGGCCAAACGAAGCAGCGACAAGAGAAGACCCCCTCAATGCTTCGCCTGCTGCCCCTCGCCGGCGGGTTGGGCATGCTCATCGCCACGACCCTGGCCGTGCTCGCCGGACTACCAGTTCCGCGCGTCGGAACGCTGATCATCATCGGTTTCACCATCACCACCGTAGGTCTGCTCGTGGCAGGCCCCTACCTGACCCTGATTGCCGGCCGCATCATGGCGCGGCGCAGCGGAAAAGCGGCCGGAATCATCGCGGGCAACCGCATCCGTCGCACGCCCGTGGCCACGTTCCGCTCCGTGAGCGGCCTCGTGGTTGCCGTATTCATGGTGAGCGTCTTTGCGGGCGCCGCGACAACCGCTGACCAAAGCGCGGCCCCCATTGTTGGGCCTGGATCACTTGCCGTCACTACCCTTATCCAATATTTGGAGCCCACCCTAGACGCGGCCGACCCCGTGGGAACGGATGCAGAACGCGCGCGTCTCGCCGCAACCCCGGGCATCACCGGGGTGGTCACCGTGTACACGCTTGACTCGGGTGACAGCCCCGACGTGGGCCGGCTCTTACTCGTGGCGGAAGCCGCGAACGGCCTCGGCCTCGGGGCTGTTCCGCCTGCGGCCGTCGTCTCCGTCAATAGCGACGTCATGACGGGTGCGCCCGCCGTGTTCACCCCGGCGGAAGCGACCGATGTGGCGGAGCTCACGCCGAGCATCCTGCTCCTTGGCACCGACGGGTCGACGGCCGCGCTCGAACGGGCACGAACGGCGTTGCAGGCAAGCACGATTTTCACAACCGGATGGAGGCCCGCCGTCACCCGAACGGATCTCGCCGATGATCGACTGCAGTCCATGGCGGCCAGTTATGCCACCCTCGCCTATTTGGGTATCGGCGTGGCGACGCTTATTGCCGGGCTCTCACTCGCTATCGCCACCGTCTCGGCAATGATCGACCGTCGACGGATGCTCGCCCTGCTGCGGTTGCTCGGCATGAACCTCGCCGGCCTTCGCCGCATCATCATCCTCGAAGCGGCCGCCCCGCTACTGGCCGTAATGGCCCTGTCCATCGGGCTTGGCTTTCTCGTCGCCGACCTCATCCTTGTGGGGTTGACCGACAGTGGCCGATCGGTCGGCTGGCCCGATGCGCGCTACCTCGGAGCGCTCACAGCGAGCGTGGTACTGGCCCTCGCTGCGGTTGCCGCTGCCGCCGGTCGGCTGGGGAAAAACACGGATCTGGCCGCGATTCGCTACGAATGACCTCCTGATGCAGGATGGATCTGATGAGAACAAGAACTGACGAATCGGCCTCGGGGGATGACCGCACCTCTCGGGGTCACGCCGTGGCCGCATTTACGGCATTGGGCCTCCCCGTTCGTGTGTCCCTGCCGAGCCTCGTGTCCCTCGTCGAACAGTCAAGGAAGACGCGAATCTCGATCGCCTCCACGCCACTGCTGAATGGAACCGAAATTTGCGGGCTCTGGTTGTCGCGCGAAACCGACGATTTGATCTTCCACGTCGAAACGGATTCGGAACATCATCGGCAGCAGATTGTCTGTCATGAGTTGGCGCATATGATCTTGCGCCATGACGAGGTGGCCGACCCGACGTTACATGGCATGCTCGGAACGGATGGTCCGCTCATCGCGTTCGGCCGTTCCGATTTTCGCGACGAGTTCGAGTTGGCGGCGGAGTCGCTGGCCGATCTCCTGACCGGCGCCATTCGCACCAGCACTAAGGAGCCTGAGGGCTTCGAAGGAGTGTTTGGATGATGCAACTGATCGTCGCCCTGGCCCTCTGGGGACTCGTAGGCGCGCTGTCCCTCGGTACCCGCCGACGCACGGATCAGAGCATTCTCTATGCCGCCGTCATGATTGCGGTCTCGCTGACCCTGAACATCGACGCGGTGTACTTCGCAGCAGACGGCCTTCTCGGGGGCCGAAATTACGCGGATCTGCCCGCAAATCTTTTACTCCTCCTCGGCGTTTATTTCCTGTCGCGAGCCATTCTGCGAGCATCGTCGCCCAGCCGCGCGAACGCGGCGGCCAGGCCGTTTCGGATCGGGGCCGTCATCACGGCCAGCCTCATGGTGACGACCTTCGTCCTCATTGACGCGCCCACAACCTCGGGAACGTTTATGCAGGACTTCGGCAACCAACCCGCAGCTGCCGCCTACTCCCTGATTCAATTTACCTATTTGGGCATCGTCGTGGCCCTGACTGGAACGATCTGCCTGCGCTTTGCCGGACGCATGAGCACCCCGGCTCGTCGACTCGGGTTCCGTGTCGTGGGCGCCGGTTGTGGCGCGGCCGTTCTCACTGTGCTCAGCGTCGTGGGAATGGATCTTGCGCATGTCTTCGGGTCGCTGTCGCTGCTTTCCCTCTTTGCGAGTGCCTACGATGTGCTGAATCTGGCCGCTATCCTGCTTCTCTGTTTCGGATTATCTCTCCCGCCGATTCTGGGCTGGGTCAGCACTAAGCTCCATCGGCGCAAACTACAGGCGGCTCTCCCCGACCTCACGCGCATTTGGGCTGATGTTTCTGCCCAACGCATTGAGTTGGGTGATGGGTCTCACCCTTACGCGCCAGGTTTGGTATCGCGCGACGTTGACACCGTTGTGCACCGCATGCTGGTGGAGATCCGTGACGCTCTTCTGTTCAACCCGACTGCTCGCGACCGACTTAGAGATAAAGATCTCACGTTGCTCGCAGCGACCGAGACGCGCATCGGTGCGCAGCGGACATCCGCTTGAGAATCGGTTATCTGCTGTTCTCCGGCGGTTTGTTCTCCGGCGGTCTCCTGGTTGCGAGTCTGGCTGTCGTCAGGAAGATCATCAGAACGGATGCGCCGAGGTGCGAACGACTCCGCCTCCTCGAGGTCGATGATGTCTCGTCGTCGCCGTACGCCGTGACCCTGCCCTTGAACGATGCGACACAGGCGCCGGGACACTACGCGATCTGGTTCGACTCCGGCCGTGGCTACGCACAGCTCGGTGCAGTCCTCGCCGTTGATGAGCGCGCCTCCATCGTTACGCGTGCGGTCGTCATCGCGCGCGGCACACCGCTGCGAGCGGGCCTCTCGGCGAGGTGGAGCGGGGTCGTACCGTCGCAAGCAGTGGATGTCGCACTGCCGTTCACCGCCGTCACCGTCCCGACCGCACTCGGTCCTGCGCCCGCCTACCGCTTCGACGCCCCGATCGACCGGCTACCCGCCTCGACGTGGGCGATCCATATCCACGGGCAGGGCGCGAGCAGGGCGGGCCCGCTGCGCGGCGTTCCGGTCGCCCACTGTGCCGGCCTCACATCGCTCGTGGTCTCGTACCGGAACGACCACGAGGCCCCGAGCTCGCGCGATAGAAAATCGATGCTGGGCCAGACCGAGTGGCGCGATATCGACGCGGCCCTTACGTACGCCGTGGCCCACGGCGCAGAAAAGATCATTCTCGTTGGCTGGTCAATGGGCGCGACGATCGCTCTGCAGCTCACCCGGTCATCACAGCATCGGAAGCGCATCATCGGGCTGTGCCTCATCGCCCCGGTCGTCAATTGGCGGGCGACGATTCTTGCCGCCGGCCGTCGAGCGCGCGTGCCGGCTCCCGTGACTCGCTTGGCGCTACATGCCCTCGAAAGTCCCTCGTGGCGACGGGTAACCGGCCTGCAAGAGCCAATACGCCTCGGTGATCTGAACTGGATCGACAACGGCTTTGACCTCGAGGTCCCAACGCTGGTACTGCACAGTTTTGGCGACCTCTCCGTTCCGATCGCCCTGTCGCGGGCGTTCGCGGATGCCCACACCGGCCTGGTCGAGCTCGTCACGCTACCCCCGGCTCCGCACACGCTGGAATGGAACAGGAGCCCCCACCTGTGGGAATCCGCTCTCTCCGAGTGGCTGCATCGCATACAGCTATCGAGAAGTCCCTGGCGCAGCTCGGAATAAGGCCCAGAGCCAACGCTGGGTCTGCAGCTGCCCGTGATTCGAGGACCAGCGCGCGCTGAAACTAGCGCCTCAACTCCACTGGCCTCCTGAGCCTTGACAATTGCCGCGAACATGATTGGCTCGTATTACGTGATTTCCTCCGGAACAGTAGCCCCGTGAAAGGAGGTGGCTCGTGAGCCACCACGCCGTTATCAACCCCGCCACCGGCGAGACCGTCAAGACGTACCCCCAGATTTCGAGTGATGAACTCGAGCAGGTCATCGCATCGGCAGATGCGGCCCACGTTGGCTGGTCACGGTCTTCCTCGACCGACGAGCGGGCCGCCCTCCTGCGCCGGGTCGGTGATTTGCATGAGGAACGCCGCGACGAGCTCGCGGCCATGATCGTGCGCGAGATGGGCAAGCCCGTCGATCAAGCGCTCGGCGAGGTCGACTATGCCGCCGACATCTACCGGTACTACGCCGAGAACGCGCAGGAATTTCTGAAGGACGAACCCATCACCCTGCGCAGCGGCGGGGGTTCTGCCTTCATGCGCTCCAAATCGCTCGGTGTGCTGATCGGTGTCATGCCGTGGAATTTCCCGTATTACCAGGTTGCGCGCTTCGCTGCACCGAACCTCATGACGGGCAACACGATCATCCTCAAGCATGCGTCGCAGTGCCCGGAGTCGGCCGCGGCGATTGAGCAAATCTTTCACGACGCAGGCTTCCCGGCCGGCGCCTATACCAATGTCTACGCGGACAGCGAGCAGGTCGCCACGATCATCGCCGACCCGCGGGTACAGGGCGTCTCCCTCACCGGTTCGGAGGGCGCCGGCGCGGCCGTTGCCGAGGTCGCCGGTCGCCACCTCAAGAAGGTCGTGCTGGAGCTGGGCGGGTCGGACCCGTTCATTTTGCTGAGCACCGACGACATGGCCGCAGCAGTGGATGCCGCCGTCGCCGGTCGCCTCCGCAATGGCGGACAGGCCTGCGACGCCGCCAAACGATTCATCGTGATCGATGGACTTTACGATGAGTTCACACAGAAGTTCACCGCCGCTATCCTGGCGTGCTCTCCCAGCGATCCGACCGTCCCCGGGGCAGACTACGGACCCATTTCGTCCCTCGCCGCGGCCGAGCATCTCGAGGAGCAGGTCGAGCGCGCAGTCGCGCAGGGAGCGACCCTAGCGACCACGGGCAAACGGTCTGGCACTTTCTACCCATCGGCCGTGCTCACCGATGTCACGCCAGACAACGACACGTACCATGAGGAGTTCTTCGGCCCCGTAGCATTCGTCTACCGGGCAGCCTCAGAAGATCACGCCGTCACCCTCGCAAACGACACTCCCTTCGGCCTGGGCTCCTACCTGTTCACGACCGATCCCGAGCAGGCTCTGCGCGTTGCTGACCGCATCGAAACCGGCATGGTGTTCGTCAACCTCGTCGACGCCGGCAGCGCAGAGCTACCGTTCGGCGGGGTGAAAAGAAGCGGCTTCGGGCGCGAACTCGGACGCTTCGGTGCCAGCGAGTTCGTGAACAAGAAGCTCATCCGCATCGGCTGACCCCATGCCGACCGTGGCGGCTAAACCGTCGCTGCACGCTCCTGCGCTCGAAGGTCTTTGCGCAGAATCTTGCCGGAGGCCGACTTCGGAATCACCTCGATGAACTCGACCGCGCGCACCTTCTTGTGCGGGGCGACCCGCTCGCTGACGAAGGCCATGACCTCCTCGGCCGTGACACCAGACTCAGCCACGGTGACGACGAAGGCCTTCGGTATCTCCTGGCCGTCGGCATCCGCTGCGCCGATCACGGCCGCATCCGCGATCTCTGGGTGGGTGAGCAGCAGCGCCTCGAGTTCGGCCGGCGCTATTTGGTAGCCCTTGTACTTGATCAGTTCTTTGCTGCGGTCGACGATGGTCACCTCGCCGAGCGCGCTGACTGTGGCAATGTCTCCGGTGTGCAGAAACCCGTCGGCGTCGATGGTCTCGCGGGTCGCCTTCTCGTTGTTGAGGTAGCCGAGCATCACGTTCGGGCCACGCACCAGCAGTTCGCCCCGTTCGCTCACCCCGTTTTCTGGAGCCTCGATCTCGTCCCCGGTTTCGGTCGAGATGAGCTTGCAGTCCATGTTCGGAATTGTCACACCCACCGAGGCGCGCGACAGGTGCGGAGCATCGATTGGAATCAGGTGACTCACCGGGCTCACCTCCGTCATGCCGTAGCCCTGCAGAATGCGACAGTCCAGCCGGGCGGCGACGGCCGCGGCGAGGGCGCCGTCGAGCGGTGCTGCCCCGGAGAGAATGGTGTGAACGCTTGACAGGTCATATTTTTCGACCAGCGGATGCTTCGCGACGGCCACCGCGATCGGTGGTGCGATGAAGACGTAGCTGCAGCGGTGGTCCTGGATCATGCGCAGAAATTCGACGAAGTCGAACCTGGCCATGGTGACGAGGGCAGCCCGCTGTTTGAAGGCGAGGTTCAGCAGAACCGTCATTCCGTAGATGTGGTAGAACGGCAGCAGCGCGAGCACCTTGTCCTCTGGGACGACGCCGATCAGGTCGCGCGCCTGCTGCACGTTCGCGATGAGGTTGCGGTGGCTGAGCATGACGCCCTTGGGCGCTGCGGTCGTGCCGGAGGAGTAGGGCAGAACGGCCACGTGCGTGGCCGGGTCGATGGTCACGGTCGGCGCTGCGGCATCCGCTGCCAGCAAATCAGCGAGCGACGGATGCCCCGTCTCGCCCTCGATGACCACGATGCGCTCGTCGGGAATGCCCGACGCGTGCGCTGCCGCCTTGGCGCCCGGTAGCAGCGGCGAGACGGTGATGAGCCAGGTGGCGCCGGAGTCGTGGAGCTGGCGGTGGATATCGTCGGGGGTGTAAAGCGAGTTGATGGTGGTGACGGTTGCGCCCGCGCGCAGGATGCCGTGGAAGATGGCCGTGAATGCAGGCGTGTTCGGGCAGAGCAAGCCCACGACCGTGCCGGGACCGACACCTTCTGCGGCAAGAGCACCAGCTACCCGGGTGATCTGATCGACCAGAGTGCGGTAGCTGAGTTCAGCGCCGCTCACCCCGTCGATGACGGCAATGCGATCGAGTTCAGCCTCGCTCAAAGCGTCGAACAGGTAGTCGAAAATGGTGACGTCGGGAATCTCAACGGGAGCGTAGGGGCTCGTGAACACGAAGATCTCCTTTGATCGGGCGTGAACTCTACACGGTACCGCCCAGCGCCGGGACGAAACTGTGCATGTGACCACAGACACGCTCGTCCAATTGCCGCTGCCCGTTCACCTGCTGGTTACCCGGCGCACCATCGTTGTTGGCGTGGCCTGCTTAACGTGGCTAAACGTACTGGCCTTGACTCAGGAAGGTTTCACGTGGCAATCCCCAGCCCTTTTTCACGCACCTCTTCTCGTACCGCCACGACGGTGCTCGCCCCGATCTCCTCGATCGTGACGACCAAGGGTGAGGCGCCCGGGCATTACTTCCAGGCGATCGTGCCGGCGGACAGCAGCATTTCTTCACTCGAGGAATTCGCTGGCAAGACGGTCTGTTTCGTCGACCCGTCCTCGACCAGCGGTTACCTGTTTCCCTCCTATAACCTGCTCGAAGCTGGCGTCGATCCCGTCTCCGACGTGACCCCGGTCTTTGCCGGCAAGCACGATGTGAGCGTGCAGAAGGTGGGCGAAGGCAAGGAATGCGAGGTCGACTTCGCCGAAGACAGCGAGGTCGCCAAGAGTAACAAGGTGAAGGTCGTCGCTGAGACCATGGTTCCCGGTGCACCCGATCGTGCTGATGATTCTCGTGACGGTGGTCCTGGTCGAAGGGCTGGCAGTGTGGATGCGGCGGGTGTTCCGATGACGCGCTTCGACGTGGTCGTCGTCGGCAGCGGAATCGTCGGACTCGGGCACGCGCTCGCCGCCGTCGACCGGGGCTTGTCCGTGGTCGTTGTCGACCGGGCGGGAGCCGTCGGCGGGGCATCCGTTCGAAATTTCGGTCACCTGTGCTTCACGCCGCAAAGCGGCCTGGCCCGTGAATTTGCGCTGCGATCGCGCCCGCTGTGGCTGCGACTGGCAGCGGATGCCGGAGTCTGGCTGCGCGAGTCGGGCACCGTCGTCGTTGCCAGGGCAGACGACGAACTGGCCGTTTTATCCGAACTGGCGGCCCAGCGGGGAACCGAATCGCTCTTTGGTAGTGGTCAACCCGACGTGGTGGTGCTGAGCGCTGCCGAGGTCAACGCTCGTTTGCCGCTGGCCCCCGATACGGCACGCGGCGGAGCGATGCTTGCGTGGGACCTTCAGGTCAATCCGCGCCAGGCCGGAGCCGGTCTCGCCGCGTACCTGGCCAGTCGGGGCGTCGAATTTCGATACCGAACCGCGGTGACGGCCGTGCGCCCCGGTCGGGTCACAACGACTCGGGGGTCGATCGATGCCGGAACGGTCATCGTGGCGGTGAACCATGACATCGACCAGTTGTACCCGGAAGTCGCGGAGCGCGACGGCATTGTGCGCTGTGGCCTGGACATGCTGCGCGTCGACGCAGGCCTTCGTGCGCCCCTGCCTGCGCCGGTGCTGACCGGCTGGTCGCTTCTGCGCTACGGGGCATTCTCCGGTCTGCCGGCCGCCGCGGTTTTGGGCGAACGGCTACGGCGGGAGTACCCGGCGCTCGGCGAACTCGACCTCAACCAGATGTATACCCAGTTGCCCGACGGATCGCTGATTGTGGGGGACACGCACTATCGCGGGGCTTCCGTTTCTCCATTCCAGAATGAGCATGCCTTCGAGCAGCTGCTGCACCTCACAGGTGAGCTGTTTGGCGTGACGCGCCCGCGGGTGCTGGAACGGTGGCAGGGCGTCTACGCCTCAGGCCGTGCCGACTTTCTCATCGACCAGCCCGAACCCGGCGTCTATCTCGTTGCGGCAACCACCGGAATCGGTATGACGACCGGGCTCGGTCTCGCGGAGCACGTCATCGCAACCGTGTGCGATTCATCCATCTCCCTTACCCTGAAAGGCACCCCATGAGCACTGCACCACTTTCCCTCGATCTCGACGATTTTGACACCGAAGACGTTGACGTTGAGCTCGTAGTCTTCGACATGGCCGGCACCACCGTGACCGACGACGGACTGGTCGAGCGGGCGTTCGTGCTCGCCGCCGAGCGTTGCGAATTGGCGGACACCGCCGATGAGGTCGCCGAAGCCATCGATTTCGTGCGCGAGACCATGGGGCAGTCCAAACTTGACGTCTTTCGCGAACTGACCGACTCCGAAGAAGCGGCCGTCGCCGCGACGGCCGAGTTCGAAGCCGCCTACGGTGAACTCGTCGAACAGGTCGGGGTGACGGCGATCGCGGGCGCGGCCGACCTGTTCCAGGAACTGCGGGACTCCGGTGTGAAAGTGGCGCTGGTGACCGGATTCTCCCGAGCGACGCAGGACACGCTCATCGACTCACTCGGATGGAACGACCTCATCGACGTCAGCCTCTGCCCGGCCGAAGCCGGCCGTGGCCGCCCCTACCCCGACCTGCCGCTCACCGCGCTACTGCGTACCGGGGCGTCGAGTGTTGCAGCCATGGTTGTCGTCGGCGACACCGCGAGCGACATGCGCTCAGGCCTGAACGCTGGCGCCGGCCTGATCGTGGGAGTGCTGACCGGCACACACGACAGCGACACCCTCGAAGAAGCCGGGGCCGACGTCGTCATCGCGAGCGTCGCCGACCTCGCCGAACTGCTCGGCCTGCGTGAGGAGACGATCGAGTAGCCATGCCCGAACACGATTCAGTTGCTGAACACCTGACGCTGCCAGCCCTCACCCGCGGAGTCGGACGTGAGGTGGTGTTGCCGCGCGCCGCAGAGGCCATGGTCTGGTCGGGGGTTGGCCAGCCGCTCGCATGCGTGGCGGTACCCGGCGTGCTGCTGCGACCCGGTGACGTGCTGGTCGAAGTTGAATTGGCCACGGTTTGCGGCTCCGACGTACACACAGTGCTCGGTCACCGTTCGTCTGCCAAACCGCTCGTGCTCGGGCACGAGCAGATCGGCCGCATCGTCGCCGTCACCGAACGATCATATGCAGCAAATGGAATGCCCCTGCGGGTCGGGCAACGAGTGGTCTGGTCTGTCGCCGTAAGTTGCGGAACCTGCCCGCGCTGCCGTCGTGGCCTGCCCCAGGAGTGCCTCGAGGTGGTCAAATACGGCCACGAACAGATGCAGCGCGGCTGGGAACTCAGTGGAGGTTTCGCCACCCACGTGCAGGTGCGCGCCGGGACCGCGGTCGTCGTCGTCGACGAGCAGGTTCCCGCCACGGTCCTGGCCCCGGCTTCCTGCGCGACCGCCACGGTTGTCGCGGCGCTTCTGGCGGCATCCGCTCTCGTGCCGCTGGCCGGAGCCACCGTGTTGGTGACCGGCGCGGGAATGCTCGGCGTTACGGCCTGCGCGATGGCCACGGACGCCGGCGCCGTCGTGGTCGTCAGCGACCCGGACGCCGCCCGCCGGCAGCTCGCGCTCGCGTTCGGGGCCGCAGCGGTCGCGGACCCTGAGGCGCCGCGCGAATCGCCGACCGGGGTTGCGAGCGTTCTCGCCGCACTACAGGATGCGGGTGCTGCCGAGCCGACGATCGCACTCGAACTGAGCGGCGCGCGGTCAGCCGTGCAAACGGTGATAGACCTGATCGGTACCGGCGGCGTGGTCGTGCTGGTCGGCAGCGTCTCACCCGGGGCGCCGGTGCTGCTCGACCCGGAGTCGATCGTGCGCCGCCTGATCACCGTGCGCGGCGTGCACAACTACACACCGGGCGACCTGCAGCAAGCCGTGACCTATCTCAGCGGAGCGTGGCACCGGCATCCGTTCTCGGCCCTCGTCGGAACGACGTTCCCCCTCGAGAAAGCGGATGCTGCGCTCGCGTTGGCCGCCATCGCGCGGCACCCCCGTGTCGGCATCACCCCGCAGCCACCCGCGACGCTCGGCTGAGTCACCCCGGTCGTTCTTCACCGCGCCAGCTACTGGTGGACGCGCCAGTCATCGTGGGGGCACCGACCGGTTACCGGTGCGGTGACCAATAATGGCGCTAGCTGCCGGCGCCGGGTGGACCGATCGTGAGCAGAGTCGCCATAATCGACACCAGCGCGATACCCATGATGCTGGCGAGCAGGACCGGTCGGGCCAGCATCCAGCGCAGCAGGGCGCTGAGCCGGGTGTGGTCGCGTAGATCGCTTGTGCGCGTGGAACGCCAGCCGCCGTCGAGGGCCCCGCGGCGTTCGAGGGCCCGGTCGAAGGCAATCGTCGCGAACGGAATGATCGCCGTGAGGCAGGCCAGGGCGATCAGCCGGGCTTTCCAATGCTGGTTGACACCAATGAAGACGGCCGTCATGGCGTAGGCGATGAAGACGAGACCGTGCAGGAACCCGCCGATCTGCACTCCCCACTCGCCGGCCCGTACGACGTATTTCAGTAGCATGCCGATGATCAGCAGCGACCAGGTGATCGCCTCGGCAATGGACACGAAGCGGTACAACGAGCGGGGAGACACGAAAATACTCCAGAAGTTGGTAGACGGTAGGCGAAAGCTACGCCCGAGGATGAGCCTGATCTTTTAGGTCATCCGCGGCCGGGTGTTGGTCAGGGTCAGGCGCACGAGTCGAGCGGGGCTGTTGGACGACCTTGGCCAGCACTGGAGAGAACAGCACCACGAGCAGCCCCGCCGCCGGAACAATGAGCAGGCCGAATCGGAGGGACGAGGCATCTGCTATCGCACCGACGAGCGGCGGCGACAGGAGAAACCCCACCCGCAGGAGCCAACTCACGATCGTGAGGCCCGTGCCGGGCTTGAACCCTGGGAGTTCATTGGCGGCATGCATCGCTGCCGGGATGAGCGTTGCTACGCCAAGCCCGGCCAGGCCTAATCCGATCACCGTTCCGACGATTGTCGGGAAGATCAGGGCAACGCCCATTCCGACAAAGACGATCACGCCGCCGGTGCGAGCCACGGCGCGCTGGCCGAAGCGATCCACCAGTCGGTCCCCGAAAATCCGCCCGACAAACTGCATCCCCTGCAGGGCGATGAAGCCGAGACCCGCGACGAATGCCGATGCGCCGAGGGAATTCGACAGGTAGATCGCAGACCAGGAGCTTCCCGCATCTTCCACGACAGCGCCCGATGCCGCGATCATGACCAGCGCGGCGAGGACCGCGTATTTAACCAACGATCCCAGCGTGAGCCCGGCTGCTTTCGGTCGGCTGTTTTCCGGAGCCAGAAACGGGGTGACCTCGGAAGGTTCCGGACCATCCAGGAGCAATCGGTAGGCAACGAGCGCCATGAGACTGAACAGAACGGCTGAGGCGGTGAGGTGAGCGGACAGCGGGATTGCCAGTTGCGCCGCCACCGCGCCGAGGATGCCACCGCACACCGCTCCAACACTCCACACCGCGTGGAAGGAGTTCAGGATCGATCGTTGGTAGAGCCGCTGCACTCGTAAGCCGTGCGAGTTCTGCGCGACGTCGGTGATCGAATCCATCGCTCCGGCGAGAAAGAGGCCGGCGGCGAGAGCAACCCAGACGGGGGCAACTCCGGCCAGAAGTATTCCGGTGGCCGTCAGTGCGGTGGCCACGATCGCCACTCGAGACGAGCGGAAGCGGCGAACCAGTACTCCGGCCGTCAACCCAGCGATGAGCGCCCCGAGGGGGAACGCGGCGACAGCGAAGCCAAACGCCGCGTTGGTGAGTTCGAGGTCGGCTTTGATCTCGGGGTATCGCGGCAAGAGGTTGGAGAAGAGAGCCCCATTGGTGAAGAACAGCACCCCCACGCCGGTGCGAGCTCGACGCACACGGGTGGGGGGTTGCGCGGAGGGGCCCGGCATGGGCTAGCGCGCGACGAGCGCCCCGGCGATGACCGAGGTGAAGAAAGTCAGGCCGTCGACGCCGCTCGCCATGGCATCGTCGGTGTCGGGGCCGAACCCGGCCTCGACGGCGTGCTCGGGGTGCGGCATGAGGCCGACGACATTGCCGCGGGCGTTGGTCACGCCGGCGATGTCGTTCAGCGACCCGTTCGGGTTGCCGCCAATGTAGCGGGCCACGATGCGGCCCTCGCCCTCGAGTGCCTTGAGGGTCTCGTCGGAGGCCATGAACGAGCCCTCGCCGTTCTTGAGTGGAATGACGATCTCGGCGTTGGCGGAGAACTCGCTCGTCCAGTCGCTCGCGTTGTTCTCGATGCGCAGGCCCTGGTCACGGCAGATAAAGCGGCCCTTGTCGTTCCGAATGAGTCCGCCGTCGAGCAGGTGGGCCTCGGTGAGCATCTGGAATCCGTTGCAGATTCCGAGCACGGGCATGCCTTTGTTCGCCGCGTCGATGACCTCGGTCATGATCGGTGAGAGGCTCGCGATGGCTCCGGCCCGCAGATAGTCGCCGTAGCTAAATCCGCCCGGCAGCACGAGGGCATCGACACCGTGCAGGTCGTGGTCGCCGTGCCAGAGGGACACGGCGTCGGCGCCGGCCAGGCGAATCGCGCGCGCAGCGTCGCGATCATCGAGCGAGCCGGGAAAGGTGACGACGCCGATGCGCATCAGGCGACCGCTGACGAGGGGGCGTCCTGCACGTGGATGCCGACGACATCTTCGATCACGGAGTTGGACAGCACCGTGTCGGCGAGCTCGCGCACGGCGGCTAAAGCGTCGGCATCCGCTTCACCTTCGATGGAAATCTCGAAGCGCTTGCCGACGCGCACGCCGGTGACGTTTGCCAGCGCTGACTGGGTCTGACCGAGGCGACCGAGGGCGCCGGCGACGGCCTTGCCCTGGGGGTCAAGCAACTCGGCCTTGGGCATTACTTCGACGACGATCGTTGGCACAGGGCACTCCGCATACAGTCTGGGGCTTATAGTCGTGGCAAATCCCTATAATTCTATAGGCCGGGTCGACCGCGCTGGCCCGCCTCGGTGTGGGCCGACTCTGCTACGCCGCTCTGGCCGAGCAAAATGCCGCGCAATACGTCGCGCACGGCGGCCACCCCGTCGTAGGTCTCCACGAAACTCGTGCTGAACGGGGCGAGGCCGAGCCGCAGCCCGTTGGGTGCCCGAAAATCCGGGATCACATCGTTGTCCCACAGAATCTTCGTGACCTCGCGCATAAGCGGATGGTTGATGGTCACGTGCCCGCCGCGGTGGGTCTGCTCGCGCGGCGAGGCAACGGTGACCCCCATCGGCGCAAGCCAGTCATCAACAAGCGTGATCGCGAACTCGGTCAGCGCGACCGACTTGGCTCGTACCGCCCCGATCGTGGCTTCGCCCAGCATGGCGATGGTGTCCTGCATGGCGAGCATACCCAGCACGGCAGGCGTGCCGCTCATGAATCGACGGATGCCGGTGGCCGGCCGGTACCCCGGCCCCATCTCGAAGATGGCTTGAGAACCCATCCACCCCTGAATCGGCTGGGTCAGCACGGACTGCAGGTCGCTTTTCACATACCCGAAGGCCGGAGCCCCCGGGCCCCCGCTCAGGTATTTGTAGGAGCAGCCGACCGCGAGATCCACGTCGCAGCGGTCGAGTTCGATTGGAACAGACCCGACCGAGTGGCTCAGATCCCAGAGCACGAGGGCATCATGCTCGTGCGCGACGGCCGTGATGGCCTGCATGTCGGCGAGGTAGCCGGAGCGGTAGGCCACGTGGCTGAGCAGCACGAGCGAGGTCTGCGGGCCGACGACGCTGCGTACCTGTTCGGCGGTGACCCCGCCCTCGGTATCGGAATCGATCCACCGGAGTGTCAGGCCGCGCTCGCGCGCGATGCCTTCCAAAACGTAGCGGTCGGTGGGAAAGTTGTCACTGTCGAGCACGATCTCGGTGCGTCGCGGCCGTGAATCCACGGCGGCCCTGGCCAGTTTGTAGAGCAACACGGTGGTCGAGTCACCGACGAAAACCTGCCCGGGCTCGGCGCCGAGGCAGGCCAGGCCGAGGTCGTCACCGATCTGCAAGGGCAGTTCCATCCACTGCTCGTCCCAGCCGCGAATGAGCCGGGTGCCCCAGTCGTGTTGCAGAAAGTCGGCGATGCGTTCGGCGCTGGCCCGCAGCGGGCGTCCGAGCGAGTTGCCGTCGAGGTAGGCGCGTGGGTTGGCGGCGTCGGCGTCGGTTCCCAGAAACCTGGCGCGAAAGTGCGCCAGACCGTCAATGCGGTCCATCCGCCGGGCAAAAGCGAGGGGGACATCGAGGCTATTCGCACCGTTCATAGTGGGTGTCATGCGAGAACCTCCAGTTCAAAACGGGTGAGGGCGCGAGCGGTGACGAGCCAGTCGGCGAAGTCTTCGGGGTTACGTGGTCGTTCGCCCGGAATAAATGTGACCCGAGTGTCGGCCAGGGTCAGGCCGAGCGGTGCCGGCGAGCAGAGCGCGGTCAGGACGTCGTCGGGGGACAGTCCGGCGCCAAGCAGCGCCGTGATCTCACGGGAGTTCAAACCGAGTGGGAGTGGCCCGTTGCCGAGATCGGTACCGTAGAGCACCCGGCCGCCGGCCGCATGGAACCGACGCAGATTGTCGCTCGCAATCTCAAATGCGGGGGTGGGGCGACCCCAACCGTGAATGTCCAGCGTGCTGATCCAGGTCATGCGTGCGGCCATCGCGGTCACGAGATCGTCGGGGAGGCACTCCGAAAAAGGGGTGTGGGCGAAGGCATCCGCTCCGGCCACAAACGCGCGATCGGCCTGTCCCGCACCCTCGGCGTGTGCGACGACCGGCAGCTTCAACTCGTGTGCCCGGCCGACGACCGCGGCCAGAGCCTCGGTGCCGAGCACCGGCCCGGCCAGTGAGTTCAGGGTGATTTTTAGAACGGATGCCCCGGCTGCCGCCTGCAGATCGACCGCGATGGCGGCGTCCGCTGCTGAGGCGACCGCACAGCTCCAGCCGGGCTCGGCCCACCCGGCACGCAGAGGGTAGCCGCCGAAAGCAGTGATGAACTGGTGTGCGCATGCCAAATCGGGCATAGCAGTGTTGAGACCGTCCGGCAGCCAGCCGCCGAGGTCGAACGCCCGAGCGATTCCGCCACCGGGCAAGAGAGTTGCGTCGATCAGGGCGAGGTGCACGTGCGCGTCGAGAAAGCCCGGCAACACCGAGCCTCGACCGACCAGAAAATGAGTGGTCACGCGCCGATCTCCGTGCGTACGGCGAACAGCTCTGGGAAAAAGGTGAGTTCGAGAGCTTTTTGCAGAAAGGCCGCGCCGCTCGACCCCCCGGTGCCCTGCTTCGTGCCGATGATGCGCTGCACCGTCTTGAGGTGGCGAAACCGCCAGAGTTGAAAATTGTCTTCGAGGTCGACGAGTTCCTCGCAGGCCTCATAGGCGGCCCAGTGTTCGCTGGCATTCTCGTAGATTCCGCGAAAAGTTTGCACGAGCTCTGGGCGAAATGTCCAAGCCTCGGTCACGTCGCGTTCGAGTACATCGGCCGGAATATGGAAGCCGTCCCGGTGCAAATAGCGCAGAAACTCGTCGTAGAGGCTGGGCGCTTCGAGTGTTGCGGTCAGCAGGGCGTGGGCCGGGGCATCCGCTTCGAAAACCGTGAGCATGCGGCGGTTCTTGTTGCCGAGCACGAACTCGACCGCGCGGTATTGATACGACTGGAACCCGCTGGAGTTGCCGAGATAGTGCCGAAACTGGGCATATTCAGTGGGCGTCAGGGTGGCGAGCACCGACCACTGCTCGGTGAGGGTGCGCTGAATATGCTTGACCCGGGCGATACCCTTCAGGGCTGGCGCGAGCTGGTCCTGACGCAGTGCCTCGATGGCCGCGTGCAGTTCGTGGAGCACAAGCTTGAGCCAGAGCTCTGTGGTTTGATGCTGGATGATGAAGAGCAATTCATCGTGGTGTTCCGGAACGCTGACCGGCTTCTGCGCATCGAGCAGCGTGGGCAGGTCGAGGTAGGCCCCGTAGCTCATCTTTTCTCGAAAATCGGTGACAATCTTGGGGTCGAATTCGCGAGTGTTGTTCTTGAGAGTCATCGGGTTCCGTTCGGCTTGTTCAAATTGTGCGCAGGTTGCAGCGATGGGCGCAACACTAAAGCGAACCGTGCCGGCCGAAGTTCTAGACTGGAGCTCATGACCCCGCCGACCCGAAAGCCTCAGGATGGCGTGCCAACCCCGTCTGCACCCGAGAAGTCTGCACCCGTGCCGCCTCGTCGTCGCGACGCCCGGCTGAACCGTGACCGCCTCATTGTGTCGGCTCGCGCCCAGTTCGCGCAGCACGGTATCGATGCTTCACTCGAGGAGATCGCGCGTCAGTCCGAGGTTGGCGTGGCGACCCTGTACCGCAACTTTCCGACCAGAGACGACCTTGTGCGAGCGCTTTACGACCTCGCCCTCGCCGAACTGCACGCGGTGCGCGGAGAGATCGAGGCGGCGCCCAACCCGTGGGAGGCGCTCGTCATCTACACCGAACGGGTTGCGGAATGGCTCGTCGCTGAACCGGCGCTGCCGCCGATTTTGCGCCGCATGGCCCAACTGGACCCGTCGGCGCGACCCGCCGCCGAGTTCGACGGCTTCATCGCAAGTCTCGTGGCCCGCGCGAAAAAGGACGGAACCCTGCGCCGGGACGTGGACGCGGTCGACCTCGCTGTGCTCGTCACTATGGTCGGATCGCTGGGCGGCCTCGGCGCCGGCTATGCCGGCCAGTGGCGTCGGCAGCTCTCCATCGTGCTCGACGGCCTGCGTGTGGCCGACGCGACCCGGCCCAAGCTGCCCGGCCGCCCGCTCAACATCAAGGACTACCAGGCCACCGTGCACGGGCTCACCCGTCGCGCCGCTCGCGCCGCACGCTGATTCGTCGCAGGCACGTCGGCGTCCCCGGTGCTGCCCGCGGTGCTGCCCGCGGTGCTAGAGCGTCGCGACCGGGTCCGAAGCGGATGCCGCACCGCTGGCGCGCACCCGGATGCGGTTGGCCCACGGGTCGTCAAACGCGAGGGTCTGCCCGTCGTGACTGGTGGGGACTTTGTAGTGGGTCATCCGCTCGTTGAGAGCGCCAATGTCGTCGGCGCCGGGCACGATGATGCTGATCTCCCCAAGACCCAGCGCCAGGCGGCGCTTGCCGCTGCCCGAGCTCTCCCAGGTATTCATGGCCATGTGGTGGTGGTAGCCCCCGGCCGAGACGAACAGGGCGGAAGGACCAAAGTTTGCGGTCGCCTCGAAGCCGAGACGGTTCACGTAGAACTCGCGAGCGCTCGCGACATCTCCGACCGAGAGGTGCACGTGACCGACGACGGCGCGGCCCTCACTCGGCGCCGCCGACAGATGCTCAGAAATGAAGGCGTTCGGGTCGAGGTGGAGCGAGGCCATTTCTACCTGGCCGTGGGTCCAACTCCACAGGGTGCGGTCGCGGTCCCAGTACAACTCGATGCCGTTTCCCTCCGGGTCGGTGAAGTAGAAAGCCTGGCTGACCAGGTGATCGGCGCTGCCGGTGAAGGTTCCCGGGGACTTCGTGCCGATCGAGTACACGGCGGCAGCGAGGTCGGCCTGCGTGTCGAACAAAATGGCTGAGTGGTAGAGCCCAGCCGAGCGCGGTTCAGCCGCGGCGAGCTCGGGCGCGTGCTGCAGAATAACGAGCGGTGTCTGGCCGCGCCCGAGCACCGCGACCGGCCCGTCATGGCTCTGTAACTCGAGCGTTACGACGTCTCGGTAATAGGCGATCATGGCGTCGAGGTTGCCCACGCGCAGGGTCACCGCGCCCATTCCGGTGTCGGCGGCCAGCAGGTCCTTCGCGCTTAGAGTCACAGCAGGCACAACTCAGGCGTTGCCCGGGCTATTCCGCTATCCCCAGGCATCCGGACGGCAGTTTGCGTCTCAGGCGCCGGTGAGGCGCTCGAGCAGTTCGCGATAGCGGGCAGCCGTCTGCTCCACGATCTCGGACGGCAGCTCGGGCGGGGCGCCGGTACCGTCCCAGTGGGCGGCGAGCCAGTCGCGCACGATCTGTTTGTCAAAGCTCGCCATGCGCTCGTCGGGCGTCGTGCCGGTGTGCCAGGCTTCTGCGTCCCAGTACCGACTGGAGTCGCTCGTGAGCACCTCGTCGGCGAGCACTGTCGTGCCGGTCTGCCGATCGGCGCCGAATTCAAACTTGGTATCGGCGAGAATGACGCCGGTCTTCTCGGCGATCGCTCCGGCCGTGGCAAAGAGGGTGAGCGAGAGGTCGCGGAGTTCGGCGGCAACGCCCGCCCCGACGAGTTCGATCGTGCGCTCGAACGTGATGTTCTCGTCATGCTGGCCCATCGGAGCCTTCCACGCGGGGGTGTAGATGGGTTCCGGCAGGCGGTCGCCGTTCTGCAGGCCGGCCGGCAGCTTGATGCCGCACACCGACTGGGACTCGACGTATTCCTTCCAGCCGCTGCCCGTCAGGTACCCGCGCACAACGCATTCGATTGGATACATGTCGAGGGTGCGGCAGAGCATTGCCCGGCCAGCGACGGGCGCCGGGATGAGCTCGCACACGGTGCTTCCGAGCTGTTCGTGGTCGGCGACGAGGTGATTGGGGATGCCGGTCAACCGGTCGAACCACCACAGGCTGAGGGTCGTGAGTAGCTCACCCTTGCCCGGGATGCCCGGCTCCAGCACATGGTCGAACGCGCTCACTCGGTCGCTGGCGACCACGAGCACGCGGGAGGCGCTCGCCAGGTCGGCCGGGACATCCGTCGTGCCGCCGGTCGGAATATACAGGTCTCGCACCTTGCCAGAGTAGGCATGAGCCCATCCCGGCAGTTCGCGGGCGGCGGATGCTGTGGGCTGCGCGAATTCGGTCACGCTTGTATTCTCTCCTACTTCAGCAGGGCAACGTCGGAGACGAGCTTGATGTGCGAGAGCATCGCCGCGCTCGCGGCCGCGACGTCTCGTGCCCGGATCGCCGCGGTGATGGTTTGGTGCGAGGCCAGGGACTGCTCGGGCCGGCCCGGCTGGGCCAGGGACTCCAATCTCGTTTCGAGGATCATCTCGGCGATGAACGCCATGAGCTGGGCGAGGACGGGGGAGTGAGCGGCGGCCGTGACGGACTGGTGAAAGAGCTCGTCTCCCTGCGCGCCGCGGTCGCCGAGCGCGATTTCCTCGGCCATAACCTGCACGGCGTTCTCGATTGCCGCCAGGTCGGCATCGGTTCTCCGCAGCGCGGCGAGCTCGGCTAGTTTCACCTCCAGGGTGCTGCGAGCCTCAACGATTTCCGGCAGCCGGTTGCGGTGGTCACGGAGTCCCTTGATCACCGTTGCGATGCTGGGCCGATAGACGAGTACGGCGCCGGTGCCGTGCTGAACGTCGATGACTCCGAGCACCTCGAGGGCGACGAGTGCCTGCGCCAGCGTGGCGCGAGAGACACCGAGACGTTCCGCGAGATCGCGCTCGGCGGGCAGTAGGTCGCCGGGGCCCAGATGGGCCGACTCTATATAGGACAGAAGCTGCGCCACGAGCTGTTCGTACAGCCGTGGTTTCGACACGCGCGACAGGGGCTGGGGTTCAAGGTCCTGGGCCACGCGGGTGCCTCCTCATCGAAGTGTGACCCTCAGGGTACACGGGCATTGACAAACTCACCTACTATCTAGGAGGCTAGTCCAGTGAGCCAATAGCCCACTTTCGCTTAAAAATCATGGAGGAACAAGGATGTCCGCTCCCATCATCTCGATCATCGTCCTGGCGGTGATGTTTCTGACCGCCACGCTACTTCCCGTCAACATGGGTGCGCTGGCTTTTGTTGGTGCCTTCCTGCTTGGCGCCGTCTTCCTCGGCATGGAGACCGCCGACATTCTTGCCAATTTTCCCGGCGGGCTCTTCCTGACGCTCGTGGGGGTCACGTACCTCTTCGCGATCGCGCAGGGCAACGGCACGATCGACCTGCTCGTGCGCGGGTCGGTTCGACTTGTCGGTGGACGGGTAGCTCTCATTCCCTGGATCATGTTCATCATCACGGCCGTGATCACCGCCGTTGGTGCGCTGTCTCCGGCCGCGGTGGCGATCGTGGCGCCGATTGCGCTCGGCTTCGCCCGCAAGTACAAGATCAGCCCGCTGCTCATGGGCATGATGGTGATTCACGGAGCGCAGGGCGGCGGATTCTCGCCCATCGCCGTCTACGGCGTGATCGTCAACAGCCTCATCTCGACTACGGGACTCGACGCGAGCCCCACGGCGGTGTTCCTGTCGAGCCTCATCTTCAACTTCCTAATCGCCGTCGTACTATTCATCGTGCTTGGTGGCCGGGGGCTTCTCTCCAGCCGGGTCGGCCATTTTGTGGAGCAGGCAGCCGAGGCTCGGATGGCGGTCAGCGTGGGAGCCAGAGCCGGTGGCGACGTGGCGTTCAAGGGCTTCGGCTCCGGCATCTACGGCCCTCGCGACCCTGCCGGTGACGGAGCACAGGAGGCGCCGAGCCGTGCCGAACGCATTCCTCAGCTGATCACCGTGGCCGGCCTCATCGCCCTGGCCGTCATCGCGCTCGGCTTCAAGGTTGATGTGGGCTTCGTAGCCATCACCATCGCTGTCATCCTCGCCCTGGTCTCACCCGCGGCGCAGAAGGGTGCCGTCAACAAGATCAGCTGGTCGACCGTGCTGCTCATCTGCGGCATGCTCACCTTCGTGGGCGTACTCGAGGAGGCCGGCACCATCGAATACGTGTCGGATGCCGTAGCCAACCTGGGCATGCCCCTGCTGGCAGCGCTGCTCATTTGCTACATCGGTGCCATCGTCTCGGCCTTCGCCTCTTCGACCGCCATCCTGGCCGCCCTGATTCCCCTCGCCGTGCCGTTCCTGGCCAGCGGCGAAATCGGGGCGATCGGCGTGATCTGCGCCCTCGCCGTGGCCTCGACCATCGTGGACGTGTCGCCGTTCTCCACGAACGGTGCTCTCGTGCTGGCCAATGCTCCCGATGAGGTCGACAAGGACCGCTTCTACAAGCAGATCCTGGCCTACAGCGGCATCGTCGTGGTGGCCGGCCCCGCCATTGCCTGGGCGGTGCTGGTTCTGCCCGGCTGGCTGTAGACGCACCCGCATACCGCACATCGAAAGAGGACTGACTATGAGCACGGACACCCAGACCCGAGCGCGTGGTCCACTCGAGGGCTATCTGGTCGTTGACCTGAGCCGTGCCCTTGCCGGGCCGCACGCGAGCATGATGCTCGCCGACCTCGGGGCACGCGTCATCAAGGTGGAAAATCCCGGAGTGGGAGACGATACCCGGGGCTGGGGTCCGCCGTTCGTCGGTCCCGACGACAACCTGCAATCCACGTATTTCCTCTCCTGCAACCGCAACAAGGAGTCGATCGCCCTCGACCTGAAGAGCGACGACGGCCGCGCCGTGCTGCGCGACCTGCTGCTGCGCGCCGACGTGGTGGTGGAGAACTTCCGCCCCGGTGTTCTGGACCGCCTCGGGTTCTCGCCCGAGGCGATGCACGAGCTGAACCCGTCGCTCGTTATCCTTTCGATCACCGGTTTTGGCCACGACGGCCCCGAGTCGAGCCGCAGCGGCTACGACCAGATTCTGCAGGGCGAAGCCGGCCTCATGTCACTCACCGGGTCAGGCCCCGACGACCCGCAGCGGGTGGGGGTTCCGATCGCCGACCTGCTCTCGGGCATGTACGGCGCCTTCGGGCTCCTCGCGGCCTTACTGCAGCGCGAGCGCACGGGGGAGGGCCAGATCGTTCGTACCTCGCTCCTGGCCGCGCTCGTGGGAGTGCACGCTTTTCAGGGCACCCGCGCCACGGTGGCGGGCGAGGTGCCAGAGGCCCAGGGCAACCATCATCCGTCGATCGCACCCTATGGACTGTTCGCGTGCCGCGACGGCAGCGTGCAGATCAGCATCGGCAGTGAGAAGCTCTGGGCCACCTTCGCGGCCGAGTTCGGTCTCGATCCCGCTCGAGCCGAGTGGGCCACCAACGCGCACCGTGTGCGCAACCGGGAGAGCCTCAAAGCGGCGATAGCGGATGCCTTCGCTCACTTCGATGCCGTGCCGCTGCTGCAGAAACTTGCGAAAGCCGGACTTCCGGCCGGGAAGGTGCGCTCATTGGATGAGGTCTACCAGTGGGACCAGGTCTTGTCGCAGGGGCTGTTGATCGACGTCGAGCATGACGTGCTCGGCAAGATCAGCCTCCCGGGCCCGCCGCTGCGGTTCTTCGGACGCGCCGACACGGCCGAGACGACCAACACCACGCACTCCGCCCCGCCGGTGCTCAACCAGCACGGCACCGAAATACGTGACTGGCTCAATCGCGCTGTCGAAGGGATCTAACGTGCCGAACAAAAGCGTCGTGACCGAACCGAAAACGCGCCACCTCAGCGCCGCCGAACTCATTGGGGTGGTACTCGATGAGGGATCGTTCTCGAGCTGGGACCAGCCCGTTGTCGATCCCGACCCGGACGAGGCGTACCGGCTTGATTTGGTGAAGGCTCGGCAGAAGAGCGGCAGTGACGAATCCGTGCTGACGGGTGAGGGCCTGATCCGCGGGCATCGGGTAGCGATCGTGGTGAGCGAGTTCGCGTTCCTGGGCGGATCGATCGGGCTCTCTGCCGCGGACCGTATCGTCGACGCGATCGAACGCGCCACCCGTGACGGGCTGCCGGTCCTGGCCGGACCGGCCTCTGGCGGCACCCGTATGCAGGAGGGTACGCTCGCTTTTCTCTCCATGGTGAAGATCACCGCCGCCGTGCGGGCGCACCGGCAGGCGGGGCATCCGTATCTTGTCTACCTACGGCACCCCACCACGGGCGGGGTCATGGCGTCGTGGGGATCGCTCGGGCACGTCACGGTGGCGGAGCCGGGCGCGCTGCTCGGGTTTTTAGGCCCGCGGGTCTATGAAGCGCTCTACGGAAAGAAGTTTCCGGAGAACGTGCAGGTCGCCGAAAACCTGTTCCACCACGGCCTGATCGACGCTGTCGTTACGCCCGAGCAGCTGCCGGAAATCGTCGACCGGGCGCTCACCATCCTCACCGGCAAGGCGACCACCCCGGTGGCGGCCCCGGAGACGTTGCAGGTGTTCCCCGCCTCTGCCGGCGCATGGGCATCCATTCAAATCTCGCGAAACCCGCGCCGGCCCGACCTGCGCCAGCTGCTCGCCTATGGCGCGCACGACGTGCTCCCGCTCAACGGCACGGGCGAGGGCGAAAACGACCCGGGGCTCATGCTCGCCATGGCGCGATTCGGGCAGCAGAGCTGCATCGTTCTCGGCCACATCCGCCCGCGGCCGTCGCGAGACACCACGATGGGCCCGGGGTCGCTGCGCGAGGCCCGTCGGGGTATGCGCCTCGCCGAAGAACTCGGCCTGCCGCTGCTCACCGTGATCGATACGGCCGGGGCCGCCCTGTCGAAGGAGTCAGAGGAGGGCGGGATGGCCGGTGAAATCGCCCGTTCCCTGAACGAGCTCATCGGACTGCGGTCGGCCAGCGTGTCGGTCTTGCTCGGCCAGGGGGCCGGCGGTGGGGCGCTCGCGCTGCTACCGGCCGACCGCACCATTGCCGCGCAGCATTCCTGGCTGTCACCGCTGCCGCCAGAGGGCGCGAGCGCCATCGTGCACCGCACGACGGAATTCGCCCCGGCCATGTCGGAGGCGCAGGGAGTGAACGTTGCGTCGCTCTTTGCCAATGGGATCGTCGACCATATCGTCGACGAGCGCCCCGATGCAGCCGAGGAAGGACGGGCATTCTGCCAGCGGATGGCGGCGGCCATCGAGTACGAGCTGTCCACGCTCTCAAGCGTGCCCATAGACGAGCTGCTCACGCGCCGGGTGTCGAAGTTTCGCGCAATGGGCCGACGCACCTAGCCCACTGGTCGGCGACGCTCCTAGCGCGCTCGTCGCCAATGGCCCCGGCATCGCCCTTCGCGCGGTGGCGGGGACTCGCTCAGGCAACGCGCGCGGCGATGTCCGTTCGATAGTGCGAACCCTCCAGTGACACCTGCCCGAGCGCCTCGTAAGCGCGGGAGCGGGCTTCGGAGAATGAGGCGCCCACGGCGACGACGCTGAGCACTCGGCCGCCGGTGGACACGAGCGTACCGCCTTCGTCGCCCGCGGTCGCGGTCGCGGCGTGTGCGATCGTGACGCCGGGCACCCGCAGCGCGGCGTCCAATCCGGTGATCTCGCGCCCGACGAGCGGGTCCTGGGGGTAATTTTCGCTCGCGAGCACCACGGTTACGGCCACATCGGCACTGAACTCCGGCCGGGGCAGCGTGCCGAGTGTGCCGGTCGCCGCCGCAAACAGCAGACCCGACAGCGGCGTGAGCAGTCGCGGCAGCACGACCTGCGTCTCGGGGTCTCCGAAGCGGGCGTTGAATTCGATGACGCGGATGCCGACATCCGTCAAGATCAGTCCGCAGTAGAGCAGCCCGACGAACGGGGTACCCTCGGTGGCGAGCTGGCGGATGGTCGGCAGCGCAACCGTCTCGATGATCTCATCGACGAACTCGTTCTCGCTGCCGAACTGGGCGTCAAGCCAGGGCAGCGGCGAGTAGGCACCCATGCCGCCGGTGTTGGGGCCGGCGTCGTCGTCGAGGGCGCGTTTGTAGTCCTGGGCGGGCGACAGCGGTAACACGGTGTGGCCGTCGCTGAGCAGAAACAGCGAGATCTCCTGGCCGTCGAGAAACTCTTCGATGAGCACGCTGCCGTGTTCGAGCCAGAAGGTGGTGTGGTCGAGGGCTGCGGCGCGATCCGACGTGACCAGCACGCCCTTTCCGGCGGCGAGGCCGTCGGCCTTGACCACGTAGGGTGCTCCGAACTCGTCGAGCGCGGCCTCGGCCTCGGTGAGTGAGGCGGCGCGCACGGCGCGGCCGGTGGGAACCCCGGCCTCATCCATGATGCGCTTGGCGAAAGTCTTGCTGCCCTCGAGGGCAGCGGCGGCCCGATCGGGACCAAACACGGCGATACCGCGGGCGCGCAGGGCGTCGGCGACGCCGGCCACGAGCGGAGCCTCCGGGCCGATGACGACGAGTTCGATGCTGTTCAGCACGGCATAGTCGGTGACGGCGACCGGGTCGTTGGCATCGAGCGCTACAACCGCAACTTCGGCGGCGATACCGGCGTTGCCGGGGGCGCATTCGACGCTCGGTCGCGGCTGCTCTCGAAGCAGTGCGGTAATGATGGCGTGCTCGCGGGCACCGGAACCAAGGACCAAAATTTTCACCGTTTCAGGCTACCCGATGCCCCGCGCCCGGCGGATCGGGCAGACTAGAACCATGGCACGAGCACGCATCGACGACGGAGCCGGCCGGGCGGCCGTGCGGGCGGCCCTCGCCGCGCTAACCGCTGGAACCAGCGCGAGCCGGGACATTCGGGCGCAGGCGGTGCGCTACACCCTGCAATTGCTGGCCGAACAGGCCGAGGGCAACACCCTCGAGGTGCGAGTGCCGCCGTTCGGCGCTGTGCAGTGCGTCGCCGGTCCTCGCCACACCCGCGGTACCCCGCCCAACGTGATCGAAACGGATGCCGCCACCTGGCTCGCGCTCGCGACCGGCACCCTGCCCTGGGCGGACGGCCTGGCGAGCGGCGCCATCCACGCCTCCGGGTCCAGGGCCACCCTGATCGGGCATGTGCCGGTGCTGCCTCTGCCTTAGTGGTTGAGCTTGCATGTCCGACGTAAGTTCGCGTTGAGTCAATAGTGCTGGCGAGTCTTATTTGTGACGAAAAGTCGTTTGTTTCTTCGATAATGCACAGTTCGCTGCGACACTGAACCACTCGGCATGCGAGACGGCCGGCCCTGGATCCGCGGCCCGCTCGCGTTTGACCCCACCCAAACTTGGCGCCCCGCCGGCCAAAACCGTGCCGCCACGCCCGTCGAATAATCTACCTGGCACAGGTAACACCCTCGCCTCGCTACTGCAGGCAAATCAAGCTCGCGCTGCCGTGACGGGCCACATCCTGAGGCTTTGACCTCGAGACACGCGTGGCAGGGGTAGAAACCCCGTTTGTTCATGTGGAAGACACGTCCGCGATGGGTGCCGACCGTAGCTTGAGCGAGACCGCTCCAATGAAACAGAGGCCTGCTCCGTGCGCAAATCGACTCGTCCATTTCGTCCGTCGATGTTTGCCCTCGGCCTGGTGCTGTTAATCGGTGGGGGCGCCGGAGCCCTTGCACCAGGGGTGTCAGCGACGGCGGCCGAAGCCGCACTGCCCCCGCTCCTGGTCACCGAAGTCACCCCGGACAACGTCGGGTACGACAATTTCGAGTTCTTCGAGGTCACGAACACGACGACCGTGGACATCGACTTCGCGGCCGCCGGCATCGGCCTGGCCTACATCTTCACGGACTCGGATGACCGCACCAAAGACGTACCCTTCGTTATCCCGGGCGGCACCGCCATCGCTGCCGGGGCAACCACGGTGTTCTGGGTCGACTACACCACCACGACCGTCAACACCCAGGCGTTCACCGAAGCCGATTTCCGTGCGCATTTCGCCACCGAGACCAGCTCTGCCGACGTGTATCCGGTGGTGCGGATCACCGGACAGCCGGGTATGGCAAACGGCGGTGGGCGCGGAATCCGCATCGTCGACGGCACCGACGCTTCGATCAGTTGGGCTGTCTACCCGGCCGGCTCCGTCTCCGTCGACAAGAGCGCCCACTTCGGCGCCCCGGCAACGAGCACATCACCATCGCAGGAGCTGGTGCAATCGCTCGGCACACCGACCCCTGGCAACCCGGCCCCGGACACAACTCCGACCCCGACCCCAAGCGCGACCCCGACCCCGACCCCGAGCGCGACCCCGACCCCGAGCGCGACCCCGGCGGCCCCATCCAATGCCGACACCGCACCGCTGCAGATCACGGAGATCACGCCGGACAGCACCAACGTCGGATCGGCCGACGGCGGCGAGTTCATCGAGGTCTACAACGCCACCGCGGCTCCCATCAACTTCGGGGACTACACGCTCAACTACCTGTATCCGCTGGCCGACCTCACCAACAGCTCAACCGTGCGCTGGCCGAGCACCCCGAACGACATCGTCATCGCCCCCGGCGGAAACCTCGTGTTCTGGATCAAGAACGGCCAGAACGACGCCCTTACCGACACGGATTTCAACGCTGCATTCGGCTCCGACCTCAGGATGGGGCTGGATTTGGTCGAGGTCTTCAGCGGTGGAATGGCCAACGGCTCGCCACGCGGCATCGAGATTTTGACCAATACCGGTTTCAGCGTCAACACGGCCTACTACAACCTTGCCGGCGCCGACGACGTCGAGGCCAACCAGGGAATTCAGTATGGCAACGACGGGAGTAACCCGGGTCGCCAGCTCAACCTCGGCAAGGCCGCAGCCAATCCGGGCAAGGTTTTCGCGGCGCAGGTGCCGAGCGACCTCAAAACGGTCGCCTCCGACACGACCGCGCCGGTGATCGACGACCGTACCCTCGCCGAGATCGATCCGGCCGTCAACTTCGCTCTCGCGGCCACCGTCACCGACGACGTGCGTGCCCGCACCGTCGAGTTGCACCTCAAGAGCAACATCGACATCGACTTCGCGACCACAAACCTGTCCACCGACGGCGCCGACGGCTACCGGTACGACCTGCAACGGGTCGACCTCACCGGCAAGCGCTGGTACGAGTACTACTTCACGGCAGGTGATGGCAGTTCCGAAACCAGCACCGCGGTCGTGCGGGTCGAACTCACCGGCGTCGACAACTCACCGGTGCGACTGAATGTCACCGACGGCCAATTCGTCGCCGGCAACACCGTGCTCTCGGCCGCTGGAGACAGCAGCACCATGAGCTTGAGCATCGACAACCAGATCGTGCCGACCAACCCTGAGCTGGAGTTCGCTCCCCAATTCGTGTTCGAGGTCACCGCCGTCAATACCTTCTTTCAGAACGGCGTGCGCATCGGCACCGACGTGCTGCGCATCTTCGACGACGGCATCCCCGAGGGCTGGGAGACCATCGCGACGCCGGTGCCGCTCACCTACGTGAAGCAGGGCGAGAACCTCGTTGTCAGCGTCTGGGCCGGCTCCAAGGTCGCCCCCGAGATCAACCCGAACGAGAACAACGACGACTTTCAGATTCGAAACATGCGCCTGGTTCTGCCCGACGGTCGCAGCCTGCAACCCACCGGATATAGCGACCCCAGCCTCGCACTCAACATGGGCGACAGCGCCGGCAAGCTCGACTTCTACAACGCGAGCTTCACCCTTCCCCAAGACGCATACCAGGCCGTCGCCTACGACTGGGACACCACCGCGGTTGCCGACGGTGCACACAGCGTAAACGCGAGCAACGGCATCGACATGGTGCGGCGCTCTGTGACGGTCGACAACACGGCTCCCGTCGTGACGACAACCGCTGTTGCCGGCCAGCTCTACCAGGGTGAATTCATGCTCGAAGGTGCCGCGACGGATGCCGGCGCCGGCTTCGCCACGCTCGTCGCGACTCTCGACGGCCTGCCCATCGAGCTGCCCTACGCAACCTCGTCGATCAAGCTGGCCGACGGGGAGCACACCCTACTGCTTACCGCCCGGGACAACGTCGGCAACGTCGGCGAGCTCAGTACCGTCTTCTCCACCCCGGTCGAGGAACCCGGCAACGAACTGATCACGCCCCTCGACGGTGCCATCGTGGAGGAAGGACCGCTCGACCTCAGCGCGCGGGCGACCGACCCGACCGGTGACCAACTGAACGTCACCCTGCGGCGCGGGTTCACAGCATCCGCTGCCGACAACACCGTGCGGGGCTTTTCGGGCACCACCGCCATTGCGAACGGCACGGAGCGGGCGACCAAGACCCTGCTCACCGGCGACCAGGTCACCGCGATGGCGCGGCTGGACGGCGCCGTCGAACCGATCACCTCAGACTCTCAGTTTCCCTACCAACTGTTCGAGGTGGACGTTCCAACCGATGCCGGCGCTGATTTCACCGCGCGGGTGCGCTGGGACGGCACCGCGAATGCCGACGCCAAGGTGTTGCTCTACGTTCAGAACCTCAGCACGGGCGTGTGGGAGGAGTTCGACCGCCACGTGACGATTGGCGATGGCGCAACCGCCTTCACCCTCGAGGCCATGGTGCCGGCACTGGGCCACGTGCAAAACCAGGTCCTGACCGTACTGATTCAGCACTCCGAGGGCTTTGCCGGTGCTGACCTCTCGGACCGGTCGAGCGCCCTGCCGGTCAACAACGTGAACGACACCGCGCGGGCGAACTACGACTTCACGCTCGCCGTGGAATCCGACACGCAGTACTACAACGACACGTTTTACCAGCGCCAGCTCGACATTCACGACTACCTGCTCGAGCAGCGCACTGCCATCAACCTGCAGTATCTGTTTCACACCGGCGACATCGTGGACAACTTCGAAGCCGAACACCAGTGGACCAATGCCAATGCGGCCTACAGCATGCTCGACGACGCCCAGCTGCCCTACGGCGTGCTCGCCGGCAACCACGACGTCGGCCAGAAAGATGCCGACTATGCCGCGTACAAGGCCAATTTCGGGGCCGAACGCTACGAGGCCAACCCCTGGTACGGCGACAGCTTTGAAGACAACCGCGGCCACTACGACCTGATCACGGCCGGCGGGATCGACTTCATCATGCTCTACCTTGGCTGGGCGCCGAGCGCGGAGGGCATCGCCTGGCTGAACGAGGTGCTGGCGCAGTATCCCGAGCGCACCGCCATCCTCAACCTGCACGAATATATGCTCACCACCGGCGGTCTCGGGGCAGTACCCCAGCAGATCTACGACGAGGTCGTCGCGCCGAATGCCAACGTGGCCATGGTCTTCTCCGGCCACTACCACGACGCGTTCACGCGCATCGACCAGTTCGACGACAACGACGACGGCACCCCCGATCGCTCGGTCTACCAGATGCTGTTCGACTACCAGGGCCTGCCAGAGGGCGGTCAGTCGTTTCTGCGGCTGCTGCACTTCGACAACGCCGCCGAGCAGATTAGCGTGCGCACCTACTCGCCGTACCTCGACGCGTACAACTCCGACGACCCCACCCTCGACCTGGAGCACCAGGAATTCACGGTGCCCTACGCGGCCTTTGGCATGACGTCGATGCAGAAAGAGCTCGCAACGGATGCCTTCACCGTCGATATCCTCAGCGAAACCGCGATCGCAGTGTTCGAGGCGGTGGCGAGCGGCACCACCGTGACTGCCAGCTGGAACCCCGGCGTTGGTACGCACGGCTGGTTCGCCTACTCGAAAGACCCCTACGGAGCCGTCGCGTACTCCGAGGTGCGCACCCTGACCGTCGCGGCGCCGGTCGTGGTGCCCGAGGTGACGAGTTCCGAGCCGGTGATTCCCAGCGTTTCGGTGCCCACCGCGTCCGATTCGTCGCGGAGGGTGGTTTCGGCCGCGTTGACGCCCGCCTCGCAGGCCCTGGCCGACACAGCGCGCGCGGCGCTCGCTGCAGAGATTGCCGCTGCACCAACGGATGCCGCTGCCGCAGCCCCTCACACCGCAGCCGACGACGTCGGCGTCGTGGGTGAGGTCACTCCCGTCGACGACGTGGTGCCGTTCACCATCTGGACGATCGCCCTGATCCTGCTCGGTACCGTGGCCGCCGCGGCGACCGCGGTGGTCACTATTCGGGTGGTGCGCACCCGCTCCTGAGTCGGACAGGAGAGAGCAAAAAGTGCCCGTTGAGCCACCCAATCGGGTCGTTTACTACGCGCTCGTTAATGGAGGATTGCGTCGACCTCGGCCTGGGCGGGCATCGAGGTGGTCGCCCCGACGCGGGTCACCGCGATCGAGGACGCGACCGTGGCGTAGCGCACGGCGTCGATCATCTGATCGGGCGTGACATCGGTGCCGCGCACGTAAACGACCGCGAGGCGTGCCACGAGCGCCCCGACGAAGGTGTCGCCAGCCGCAGTCGTATCGACCGCCGTCACCGGGCGAGCCGGGGCGAGGCCCAGGGCTTCGCCGTCGAACGCCACGACCGAACCCTCCGAACCCAGCGTCACGATCGCCCAGGTGCCGCCGGCGCTGAGCACCTCGGCCGCGCGCACCGGGTCGCTCTCCCCGGTGAGTTCGGCGGCTTCACCCTGGTTGGGAACGACGAGGTCGACGGAAGCGAGAAGGCCGGGCGGCAGCGGCACCACCGGCGCCGGCGTTAGCACGGTGAACACACCGGCCGAGCGAGCGAGGGTGATCCCCTCCTCCACCACCCGGGTCGGCAGCTCGCACTGCATCACGAGAAAGCACGAATCGGCAACAACCGCGCGCTGCTCCACGCTCAGGGTGGTGACGGAAGCGTTCGCCCCCGACACCACGACGATCGAATTCTCGCCGCTGTCCACGACGGAGATGTGGGCGGTGCCGGTGGGGGCATCCGCTGTGGCAAGTTCGGAGGAACGGATGCCCTCGCGCACCAGCAGCGCGCGCAGCTCGGTTCCATAGGCATCCGCTCCCACCGCTCCCAGAAAGGTCACGTCCGCGCCAAGGCGAGCGGCGGCAACCGCCTGGTTGAGCCCCTTGCCGCCCGGGACCGTGCTGAAACCGGCCCCGAAGATTGTCTCACCGGGCAGGGGGAGGCGCGCCTGGCGCACGACGAGGTCCATATTGGCGCTTCCAAGTACCGCAATCGTGTTCATATAGCCAGTCTCCCATCTGCCCATGGGACAATAGACTGGTGAGTTCCCCCGAGCAGCCCCAGGACCCGTCGGCCGACATCGTCGCCGACAACCCGACCGCCAATGAGACCGTACTGGCGGAGACGACCGTGACCGTGCATCGGGCGCCGCGGTACCGCAATTTTATGCTGCTCGGCGCCATTGTCGGGGTGCTGCTCGCCCTGATACTCACCATTTCCTTCCCCGAGAACGACGAGTACGACCGGGTGCAGATCTTCGGATTCCTGCTGCTCGGCGGTCTTGCCGTCGGCACGACGCTCGGTGCGATCGTGGCCCTCGTGATCGACCGGATCATTGGTCGCTCAAACGTGTCGGTCGTCGCCGATAGACTGGGGGCGAACGAAGTAAGTACCAACGAACTGCGTACCGCTGAGCCTGGCTCCGGCGCTCCCAACGATGATTTTCAAGCGTTCAACGAGAAGTAAAGAGGCTACGGCTTGCCCGGTGGCGACGGACTGTTAAATCACGATCTTCTTCCCAATGAAAAAGGCCCGCAAGATGCCTGTGGCGTCTTCGGTGTGTGGGCTCCCGGTGAAGAGGTGGCCAAACTCAGCTACTTCGGGCTGTATGCCCTGCAACATCGGGGTCAGGAATCGGCCGGAATCGCTACGAGCGACGGCACCAAGATCCTCATCTACAAAGACATGGGACTTGTCTCCCAGGTCTTCAACGAGGCCTCGCTGAGCACCCTGCTCGGGCATATCGCTGTCGGGCACACTCGGTATTCCACGACGGGTTCGTCGAGTTGGCAGAACGCCCAGCCGACCCTCGGCCGTACCTCGAGCGGAACGGTGGCCCTCGGCCACAATGGCAACCTCACCAACACCGCCGAGTTGCTTCAGCTCGTGCGCGAACGCTATCCGCAGGTCGACGGTGAACTTGCGCGCGGCAATACGACCGATACCGCCGTAGTCACCGCCCTGCTCACCGGCGACCTCGATCACACCCTCGAAGCCACAGCGCTCGAGGTGCTGCCGCGCCTTCGCGGCGCCTACTGCCTCGTCTTCATGGACGAAACCACCCTGTATGCGGCCCGCGACCCGCAGGGGGTGCGGCCACTGGTGCTCGGCCGCCTCGAACGCGGCTGGGTCGTCGCCTCCGAGACCGCAGCCCTCGACATTGTCGGTGCGAGCTTCGTGCGCGAGGTCGAGCCGGGTGAGCTCATCACCATCGACGAGAACGGGCTGCGCACCCAACGATTCGCGAAGGCCGAGCCCAAGGGCTGCGTCTTCGAATACGTCTACCTCGCGCGACCAGACACCACCATCGCGGGTCGCGGCGTGCACGAGGCCCGGGTCGAGATGGGGCGCCGCCTCGCCGCCGAGCACCCGGTCGAAGCCGACCTCGTCATTCCCACCCCGGAATCCGGCACCCCGGCGGCCATCGGCTACGCGCAGGCATCGGGCATCCCGTTCGGCCAGGGCCTGGTCAAGAACTCCTACGTCGGGCGCACCTTCATCGCGCCGTCGCAGACCATCCGCCAGCGCGGCATCCGCTTGAAGTTGAACCCGCTCAAGAACGTCATCAAGGGCAAACGCCTCATCGTGGTCGATGATTCGATCGTGCGTGGCAACACGCAGCGTGCCCTCGTGAGCATGCTGCGGGAGGCCGGCGCCGCCGAGGTGCACGTGCGCATCTCGAGCCCGCCGATCACCTGGCCGTGTTTCTACGGCATCGACTTTGCCAGCCGCGCCGAACTCGTCGCTACCGGCCTCGAGATCGACGAAGTGCGCCAGTCGATCGGCGCCGACAGCCTCGGCTACCTTTCCGAAGACGGCATGATCGAAGCCACCGAGCAGCCGCGTGCGCGCCTCTGCACGGCCTGCTTCACGGGCGTGTACCCGATCGCGTTGCCGGAATCGCAGCACCTCGGCAAGAATCTGCTCGAGCGACCCGCCGCCTCCAACGGATGCGACCCCGGTCCGGATTCCGAACTGGAAGCCGTTCTGGCGCCCGCCGTGCGCCGAGAAGAAGCCCTCGCCCGGTTGGGCCAAGTACCGTTCGGTGACCCGGGAAGACCAGAATGAGCAATTCGTCCTATGCAGCAGCCGGAGTCGACACCCGGGCCGGGGACCTCGCGGTCGAGCTCATGAAGTCGGCCGTCTCCAAGACACACGGCCCAGAGGTCTGGGGCGGGGTCGGCGGCTTCGCTGGATTGTTCGACGTGTCGTTCCTCACCAAATTTCGGCAGCCCCTGCTGGCCACGTCGACGGATGGTGTTGGCACCAAGGTCGCCATCGCCCAGGCGATCGACAAGCACGACACCATCGGGCAAGACCTGGTCGGCATGGTCGTCGACGACATCATCGTGGTCGGTGCGCGCCCGCTGTTCATGACCGACTACATCGCCTGCGGCAAGGTCGTGCCGGAGCGCATCGCTTCGATCGTGGCCGGCATCGCCCGTGCCTGTTCCGAGACGGGAACCGCTCTCGTCGGCGGAGAAACCGCCGAGCACCCGGGCCTCCTCGGGCAGGACGACTACGACGTGGCTGGCGCGGCCACCGGCGTGGTCGAGGCCGACCAGGTGCTCGGCGCCGAGAAGGTCGTTTCGGGTGACGTCGTCATCGCGCTGGCCTCCAGCGGTCTGCACTCCAACGGCTACTCGCTCGTGCGCCACATTCTGGCGCAGCGTGGCATCGGCTACACCGATACGTCGGCTGAACTCGGCGGCATGGTCGGTGAGGTGCTCCTCGAACCGACCCGCCTGTACACCGGCCCGCTGCTCGACGTGATCAACGATCCAGAACTGGCCGGCGCCATCCACTCGCTCAGCCACGTCACCGGCGGCGGGATCGCGGCAAACCTGGCCCGCGTACTGCCCTTCGGGTCCTGGGTCGAGGTTGACCGGTCCACCTGGTCGCCCGCCCCCGTGTTCCGGGTGCTCGGCGACATGGCCGGGTCCACGTTGGAAAGCGCGGAGGGAACCTGGAACCTCGGAGTGGGCATGTTCGCGGTCGTGGATGCGGCATCCGCTTCATCGGTCATCGCCCGTCTGGCCACGAGCGGTATCCCCGCCTGGGTCACCGGGCGCGTCTCGCGCGCCGCGCACGACCTGACCGGCTTCGAGCAGGGTGCCAAGGGCGTCAACGGCGGCGCTGTGCGCCTCGTCGGGGCCTACGCGAACTAGCGCGCCCGAAGACTGCGGCGCACGCGTCGCGGGCTCCGGGCGCAGACGCCCGCGACTAACGCTGTTTTCTGCGGTCGCTGCTGGATGGGCGCCGCACCGCCGCGCCTACATCAGGAACGCCCGGACAGCGGACGCAGGGGGAGCTTAGGCGCGCTTCTGCTCGTCTTCGGTGGCGTAGTGGTCGACGTAACGGTCATCGTCGCCGTCGGGATCATCATCGTCATCGTCATCGTCAGAGGAATTCGCTGCGCCATCGGTGGCGGCACTTTTGGCCTTGTCCGCTTCGTACTCGGGCCACTTGGCGAGGTCTTCGTCGAGGCGCGGGTCGGACGGATGCCCGGTCAACTCGCGTTCGAGCGCGTTGTAGTTGGTATCCGGGCTGAAATACTTCAGCTCCCGAGCTACCTTGGTGTGCTTTGCTTTTTGACGGCCGCGCCCCATGCGTGACCCCCTTACGATGCCAGGCCGAGCGAGTCGCGAGACCCTCGGGATTTGCCGAACGGAATGTGTAAAAACTAGAGTTTAGTTTAGCATGATGGGCCTTGTGCCCCGCGGACGCCGTTCGCACGGCTAATCCGTAGGAATGGGGTGACATGACGGGTAACGTTAGCGTGCCCATCGTCATCATCGGCGCCGGCCAGGCCGGGCTCTCCGTTGGTTTCTACCTACGTCGATTTGAGCTCGTGGCCGGTCGCGACTTTATTATCTTCGACCGGGGCCCGGGCACGGGCGGCGCGTGGCAGCACCGCTGGCAGGCCCTGCATCTCGGGTCGGCGCACCGCGTCAACGACCTTCCCGGTATGAAAGAACTTGGCCTGAGCTTTAATACGGCCGACCATACCGTTCCGGCCCGCGACGTCGTCAGCGACTACTACCGCGACTACGAGCAGCACTATGAACTCACTGTCGTGCGTCCGGTGACCGTGACCAGCGTGGCTCCGATGCAGTCCGACCTCGTCGTGGCCACGAGTTCGCCCGTTTTCGGTGACCAAAAAACCAACGCGCGCATGATCGTGAACGCGACCGGGACCTGGGGGGCGCCGTTCGTGCCGCACTACCCCGGCGCGCGCACCTTCGAGGGAGCGCAGGTGCATACGGCGAACTACGTCTCAAGTGAAGCGTTCGCCGGTCAGCGTGTCGTCGTGGTCGGCGGCGGAACGTCAGCGATCGGGTTCCTGCTCGAGCTTGAGGGGGTGGCGAGCGACCTGACCTGGGTGGCACGTCGTCCGATCGATTTCAGTCACACCGACGAGCTCGCAGAAGTGACCGCCGTGGCGGCCGTGATGTCGCAGGATCGTGCGGCTCGGGCAGGCAAAGCCCTCCCGAGCATTGTCAGCGGCGCCGGGGTACCGGTCACGCGCCGCATCGCGGCCGGCATCGACCGGGGAGTGCTCGTGGCTCGTCCCATGTTTTCGAGCATTGAGCCGACCGGTGTGCGGTGGAGTGACGGAACCTTCACCGAGGCGGACGCGATCGTCTGGGCATCCGGTTTTCGGCCAGAGCTGCGGCACCTGGCCCCGCTCAAGCTGCGGGAAAAAGCCGGCGGCGTTTCGGTGGGTTCCGGTGTGTCCGGGACCGACCCGCGCATCTTCTTCGCCGGATACGGCCCGCAGGCGAGCACTGTCGGTGCCAACCGGGCCGGTCGCATCATCGCAAGGCAAATCATGGCCAGGCTGTAGCCGGGCGCCGAGTTCGTTTTACTTGCGCTTGCGGCGACGGGATGCCGACGGTCGCGACTGCGACGGAACGGTTCCGACGATCGGGGCCGACTTTGTCGCCCCGTCTACGATACCTGCCGACGGGGCGAGCGGTCGGCGCGATACCGGCCGGGAGCGCACCGGCTCTCCACGACGGTCCTGACCCGGGATCGGGCGGGAGCGGCGGCCGTAGATGAGCTCAGAGGAGTCGAGCAGCCATGGCACGAGGGCAATCGTGACACCGTGCACGAGCATGAGCTTCTGGCGCAGCCGACGTGCCTTGTGGTTGTGCAGCAGGCCTTCCCACCAGTGCCCGACGATGTAGATCGGCGTGTACACGGTGATGACCTCGGAACCGTGATCCTGGCGACGCTCCTTAATGTAGCTGATCAGCGGCCAGCTGATGTCGCGGTAGGGCGAGGCGACGATGCGCAGGGGCACCTGAATGTTCTGTTTGACCCAGGCGCGTTTGAGTTCCTTGGTCTCGGCGGTGTCAATGGAGACGTGCACCGCTTCAAGGCTGACATGCCGCGCCGCGATGGCGTAGTCGAGGGCCTTCAGCACGGGCTTCTGCATTTTGCCGACGAGCACGATTGCATGGTCGCCCTGCGAGCCGAAGGTCGTGATCGGGTCGACCTCGATCTCTTTGGCGACGTCCCGGTAATACCGGTTGACGCCCATCATGAGAAAGAAAAGAATCGGCATCATCACGAAGACGAGCCACGCGCCGTGGGTGAATTTCGTCACCGTGACGACGATGAGCACGACGCCGGTCAGTGCGGCTCCAAAACCGTTGATCGACAGACTCAGAATGATCGAACCCCGGTTCGGAGGGTTCTTTTTCAGCAGTTTCAGCCAGTGCCGCACCATGCCGGTCTGGCCGAGGGTGAACGACACGAACACACCGATGATGTAGAGCTGGATCAGCACGGTGAGGTTGGCCTGATAGACGACCATGATCGCCACTGCGGCCAGGGCCAGCAGAACGACACCGTTGGAATAGATGAGCCGGTCGCCGCGGGTGCTCAGCGACTTGGGTGCGTAGGAGTCCCGGGCGAGAACGGAGCCGAGGAGCGGGAAACCGTTGAAGGCCGTGTTCGCGGCCAGCAGCAGCACGGCCGCTGTAGCTGCCTGCAGCACGAAGAACATGAGGGAGAAATCGCCGAAGGTCGCGGCGGCGACCTGGGCGATCAGGCTGCGCTGCGGAGCCGTGGCGCACTCGGCCCAGCCGATCAGGTCGCAGGCGCGCTCCGCGTAATGCACTTGGGAGATGAGGGCGAGCGCCGTCAATCCGACGAACAATACGATGGCGATGCCGCCCATCAGGGTGAGCGTGCGCTGGGCGTTCTTGACCTTGGGATGTTTGAAGGCGGGCACTCCGTTGGCGATCGCTTCCACGCCGGTCAGGGCGGAGCATCCGCTCGCAAAGGAGCGCAGCAAGAGCAGGATGAACGCGGCCTGGGCCAGGTTCTCGCCTTGAACGGTGTACCCGGCCGACTCCGCCACCGGGGCATCGCCGAGGAGAGCCCGCACGAGTCCGACGATGATCATGAGCAGCACGCTGCCGATGAACAGGTAGGTCGGAACGGCGAAGGCCTTGCTCGACTCCCGGACGCCGCGCAGGTTCGCCGCCGCCAGCAAAATGATGAACGCGACGGCGAGCTCGACGCGCAGGGGAGCCAGCGCGGGTATTGCTGAGATGATGTTGTCCACGCCGCTTGCGACCGACACGACCACGGTCATCACGTAGTCGACCAGCAGAGCGGATGCGACGACCAGACCGGCCTTCTCGCCCAGGTTCTTGTGGGCGACCTCGTAGTCGCCGCCGCCAGAGGGGTACGCCTTGATCAGCTGGCGGTACGACGCGACCACGACGACGAGCAGCACCACGACTACCGCGGCCACCCCCGGCGCGAAGCTCAGAAAAGCGAGCCCGCCGAGGGTGAGAATCATGAGCAGTTCCTGCGGCGCGTAGGCCACGCTCGACAGCGGGTCGCTCGCAAAAATGGGCAGGGCGAGGTGTTTGGGCAGCAGTTGGCCGTCCAAGTGCTCGGTGGGGAGCGGATCGCCGATGATCCACCGCTTGGGTGAACGGTTCTCTGGTACGGGGGCATTCGCCTCGGGTGTCACGAGGGATGACACTACACCTACCCGGTTCCCTATCAAATCGAATAGCCGATGCAAAACCGGTAAAATTCCGACACGCCGTACGTTTCGGCCGAAAAAAGCGGCGTGTCGCGAAAATCACCGGCCTTGCCTACCAGTTTTGCAGGGCTACGGTTCCAGGGTGGCGAGGACGCTTGCGCGCACGTCGGCGAGCTTTCGGCGGAGTGACGAAACAGTGTCGGGCGGCAGGACCGACCGGTAGGCCTTTGTGCGCAGGTCGGCGCGCAGCTGCTGCCGAAACTCGTTGAGCACCATGTCGGCCTCGCGCAGAGCACGCGTGGAATCGTGGCGCGCGGTCGGGGCAGCGTCACTCGGGGCAGCGTCACTCGGTGAAGCGTCGGCCGGGGCAGTGGCGGCCGAGGGTTCGGCGGGCGGGTGCTCGGGGGGCATCGCGCGCTCCCCGGTCGACGAGCCCGATGGATCCCAGGAACCGGGCGTGCCGTCGTAGCCGCGCGGTTCAGAAGCGGTGGAACCGCGCGCCTGCCGCGCGGCCGAGGCGAGGTCGGCGCGCAGGGTTTTCATAGCGGAATTGACGCCGCTGCGCACCTGGTCGGCGAGGCGCCGCACGGAGTCGGTTACCTCGTCTTCAATTGCTCCGAGTTCGCCGTCGCGGGCGAGCACCTCGGCGCGGCCGGCATCGGTAATCTGGTAAACGGTCTTGCGGCCGTCGGCCTGCTTGGTGACGAGGCCCTCCTCTTCAAGCTTCGCGAGCCGCGGGTAGATCGTGCCGGCGCTCGGGCTATAGGTGCCACCGAACCGGTTACTCAGCGCCTGGATCAGTTCGTAGCCGTGTCGGGGCCGTTCGGCGAGCAAGCTCAGCAGGTAGAGGCGCAGGCTGCCGTGGGCGAACATGGCGCTCATGCCGGGTCCTGCACGGTATCAACGGAGGCTGGCGGCACGGCATCCGCGGCGCTGGCCGAGGCTGTACCGGTCGAGGCTGTTCCGGTCGATTCGGCGCCGGTTTGTGCCGCGCCCGCGGTCTCGCTGCGCACGATCGAGATGTCGCCAGACACGGAGTTGGAGCGCAGGTCGAGCCAGCTGCCGTCGAGGGCGCCGGTGGAACCCTCATAGCCCTTCCCGAACGCGGTGCGCACGGTGTGGTCATCCAGTTGGAGTGTGCCGGAGAGGGTGTTGAGGTGATAGCGCGCGGCAACGCGGGGCTCAAGCCGCACGGTGAGGTCGCCGCTAACCGAGTTCGTCACGATCTGGTCCGGCGCGCCTGCCAGGTCGAGGAACACGTTGCTGGAAACCCCGTCGAGCGTGAACTGACGGATGCTGCCGCTCGCCGTGATATCGCCCGATACGGTGTGCACGGAAATCGCTCCGACGTGATTGCGCACCGAGATTTCGCCGTTCACCGCGTTGAGGTCGAGGTCGCCCTGTACGTCGTCGATGACGAGATCGCCGGAAACGGTGCTGAGTTTCGCGTCATTGCGGAGGCCAGAGACGAGAGCATCGGCCGAGACGACCCCGAAGCGCAGCGCGACGTCGCGGGGAACGGAGATGCTCACCTCGGCGCGTGCGGTGCCGCGAAAGGACGCGAACACCTCGATGAAATTATCCCAGCGTAGCTGCGGGTGATCGATCTCGAGGCGGTCGCCGTCCATCGAGATCTTCAGGTCTTTGCCGGTCACGCCGTGCACTTCGATGCGTACACCTGGCTCGTCATGGCCGATGATGTCGACCGTGCCGCCGATGAGGCCGACCTTGAGCTTGCGCACCAGTTCGATATCGATGATCTTGGTCTGCCCGGGGGCGACCAGCCATTTTTCCAATGACACCGTGTGTCCTTTCAGAGGTGTGAACTCGCGATATATCGCGTGTTCTACAGGACACGATATATCGCGTTTCTGAGAGGTGCAAGAGGGTTAGTACAGAAAAATGGCCAGCCAGTCGCGATTGTGCGCGTGCACGAGTACGAGAAACACCACGACATCGAACAGAAGGTGCACACAGACCACATAGGTCAGTGAGCGGGTGCGGGCGAAGGTGTAGCCCTGCAACAGAGCGAACGGAACCGTCAGCAGCGGACCCCACGACTGGTAGCCGAGCTCCCAGAGAAACGACGAAAAGATCACGGCCTGCAAAATGTTGGCCTGCCAGTCGGCAAAATGCCGGCGCAACAGGGCGAAGGCAATGCAGATGAAGAACAATTCGTCCCAGATGCCCACAAAGCCCACGCCCACGAACAGGCGGGCGATCTCATCGGGCGCGGTCACCGCCGGCCAGTTCTGGTACGCGCCGCTTCCGATGAAATAGCTCGGCAAAATGAAATACCCGAGCAGGACCACGATGGGCAGATAGGCGCGTTCAAGAGTGGTCCAGCGCTGCCCGGTGCGAATCGGAAACCGAATCGCGTGGTCCTTGAAGTAATACCGCGAGAGGAGGTACGGCGTGAGCACGGAGAGGCTCAACACCGTTCCCATGAGGGCGATGTTGGGGTAGCTGATGTTCGCCTCGACCGAGATCGTGCTGATGATCACGAGGCCGACGGCAAGGAGCAACAGGTCGCGAAACAGGGCGCGGTTGATCAGAAACGCGAGCACGAGCGCCGCGGCCAGCGTCGCGTAGCCGGGAAGCGGCATCCGCAATGCGAAGAGCAGCACAGAAGATGCGCTCACCAGCCCCGCCGGAATCAGCCCCCACTGCGTTGTCTTGCCCATGCTGCACCCTACCCAGGGCAGCGCCCAATTTCGGGAGAGCGGGCAAATGGTTGCTGGAGCACCTGCGAAGCAGCGACGTACCCGCTTTCGCGAGAGGGCCTAGATTCAAGGAATGACCCGTCTACCCCCTGAGATTCATCCCGTCGCGATCTTGCAGCAGCTCGTGCGCATCGATTCGGTGAACCCCGACCTCGTGCCGGGGGCCGCCGGGGAGGCCGAGATTGCGGCCTGGTGCGCTGACTGGCTGCGCCGGCAGGGTTTCGACGTCTCGGTGCTGGAGCAGACTCCCGGGCGCCCGTCGGTCGTCGGCGTGAAGCGTGGAACCGGCACCGGCCGCTCGATCATGCTCAACGCCCACCTCGACACGGTCGGCGTCGCAACCTACGCCGGCGACCCGTTCAGCGGTGATCTCCGTGACGGCCGGGTGTACGGGCGCGGGGCCGTCGATACCAAGAGCGGGCTCGCGGCCATTCTCGTGGCGGCGGCGCGGGCATCCGCGCACGGACTGGCCGGGGACGTGATCGTCACGCTGGTCGCCGATGAAGAATTCGGGAGCATCGGCACCGAGGAAGTGCTGCGCAGTTTTCGCGCCGACGCCGCCCTGGTGGTCGAGCCGAGCAGCCTCGAACTCACCACAGCGCACCGCGGCTTCGCCTGGTTCGAACTTGAGCTGACCGGCCTCGCCGCGCACGGCTCACAGCCAGAGCTCGGCGTCGATGCCATCTGGCACGCCGGCCTGGCCCTGCGCGCCCTCGACGGCCTGCGTCAACGGTTAAACGCTGCCCCGGCGCACGCGACTCTCGGCCACGGCGCGGTGCGGGTGTCGAAAATTGCCGGTGGTGACGATGCCGCCACCGTCGCGGCCCGCTGCATACTCACGCTGGAACGACGGATGCTGCCTGGCCAGTCACCCGACAGCGTCGAGGCCGAATTGCGTGCCCTGTTCACCGAGCTGGCCATTGAAGAACCCCAGTTCCAGTTCACGCTGACCAGACTGGTGGCCCGCGCTGCCTTCGAGGCCGAGCCGCACTGGCCGATCCTGCGTGCGCTGTCCGGCAATGCCGAACGAGTGCTCGGCCGCCCGGCGGCCACCCGCGGCGAACCGTTCTGGACCGACGCCGGACTTATTCTCGAAGCCGGCATACCCTGCGTCGTGTTCGGTGCCGACGGCGAGGGCCTGCACGCCGACACCGAGTGGGCCGACGCCCAGTCGGTGCTCGCGCTCGCCGACATTCTGACGGGCACGATCACCGAATTCTGTAGGCCCAGCTAGAGGGTCGTAGTGAGGGCGGGATCGGCCGCACGAACGGTGCCCACGGGGCGTTTGATCGCGAAGAGAGGGATCGTGCGCTGGCAGAGGGGACCGATCAGCACGGCGAAGAGTGCGGTGCCGATTCCCACGTTGCCTCCGAGCGCCCAGCCGATGCCGAGCACGATTACCTCGATGCCGGTACGCACGATCCAGATCTTCCATCCGGTGCGCTCGTGCAAACCGGTCATCAGGCCGTCGCGCGGGCCGGGGCCAAAGTGCGACCCGATGTAGAGGCCGGTGGCGACCGCAATCAGCAGCAGCCCCGCGGCGAAGAGCAGAATGCGCGCCCACAGATCGAGGTCGGCGGGAATCAGCCACAGGCCAACATCCGCTGCCGGGCCAACAAGTACGGCGTTCAGCAGCGTTCCAGCACCGGGCTTCTGCCGAATCGGGATCCACAACAACAGCACCACCCCGCTCAAGAGAATCGTGATCAGTCCGAAGCCCAGGTGGGTGTGGTTGTCGATGCCCTGGGTCAGCACATCCCAGGGGGCCACGCCAATTCCAGCACGCACAATCAGCGCAATGCCGATTCCGTAGAGGAAGAGGCCAATCAGCAATTGGATCAGTCGACGAGTCACGAAGATTTAGTCTAAAGGTCGGACCGTCTGTGTGCACTGACATACTAAGTTGGTGCATTTTCTCGCGGTAGTGAGCATGAAGAACCGGGCGCTGATCGCCCTCATCACCATTGTGGCGGCCGTGTTCGGCAGCCTGGCCCTGACCGGGCTCAAGCAGGAGCTCATTCCGTCTTTGCAGCTTCCTCAGCTGCTCGTGTCGACGAGCTACCCGGGGGCGTCGCCGCAGGTCGTCAACGACGACGTGTCGACCCCGATCGAGACCGCCATTCAGGGCCTCGTCGGCCTCGAGACGACGTCGACGACGAGCGACACGAACTCATCGCTGGTGAGCGCCACCTTCACGTACGGCACCGACTTGGTCAAGGCGGAATCCCGCATCGGCCAAGCCATCAACCGCATAAAAAACGTGCTGCCGGCCGATGTCGACCCGCAGGTGATCAGCGGAAGCATCGATGATTTTCCGGTGATCTCGCTCGCGGTCGCGTCGAGCGATACCGCGGCGCTCGCCGACGAACTGAAACGCAGCGTGCTCGGCGACATTCGCGACGTAGCTGGCGTGCGCGCCGCCGCCCTGGTCGGCGACGTCGGACGCCGGGTCACGATCACACCCAACGCCGCTGAGCTCGCCGCGCGCGGGCTCAGCGCGCAAAACATCACGTCGGCGCTGCAACAGAACGGGTCGCTGATTCCGGCCGGCGCGATCACCGAGGGGGATACGACCCTGTCAGTGCAGGCGGGCTCGCGGCTTGGGTCGGTCGACGATATCGCGGCGCTGCCGCTCATTGCCAGCTCGGCCGGTTTGACCGGTGCCACTGGCACAGTGGATGCCGCAGCCACGACCATCGGTGACGTCGCCACTGTCGACCTCGTCGAGAACCCGGTCACGAGTATTTCCCGGGTAAACGGCGAACCCGCTCTGACCATTGCTGTCACCAAGATTCCTGCGGCGAACACCGTGGACGTGTCCGAGGCGGTGCGCGCCATGCTTCCGCAGCTCGAGGCGGCCGTCGCGCCGGCCACGTTCACGGTCGTGTTCGACCAGGCGCCGTTTATTCAGCAGTCGATCGATGCGCTCACCCAGGAAGGCCTGCTCGGCCTCGGCTTCGCGGTCATCGTGATTTTGCTGTTTCTGCTCTCGGTGCGCGCGACCCTGGTCACGGCCATCTCGATTCCGACCTCGGTGCTGATCACCTTCATCGGCCTGCAGAGCGTGGGCTATTCGCTCAATATCCTCACCCTCGGAGCACTCACGATCGCCATCGGCCGGGTTGTCGACGACTCCATCGTGGTCATTGAAAACATTAAACGGCACCTTGTTGCCGGCGCCAACCGCGCTGCCACAATCGTCTTCGCGGTGCGCGAAGTGGCCGGAGCGATTACGGCTTCGACCGTCACGACGGTCACGGTGTTCCTGCCGATCTCCTTTGTGGGCGGATCGACCGGGGAATTGTTTCGTCCCTTCGCGCTCACCGTGACGATCGCTCTACTCGCCTCGCTGCTCGTGTCACTGACCATCGTGCCCGTGCTCGCGTACTGGTTTCTGCGGGCGCCGAAAGCCGTCGTGGCCGCCGTATCCGCTTCGACCGGGCTGTCGGAAGCGGCCGAGGCCGACGAGAACCCGGGACGACTGCAGAAGGGCTACCTGCCGGTCATCCGGTTCACCCTAACTCACGCCGTCGCGACCTTGCTGCTGGCCGTTTTCGTGCTCGGCGGAACGGCCGCGCTCGTGCCGTTCATGAAGATCAACTTTCTCGGGTCAACCGGGCAGAACACCTTTCGGGTGACGCAAACGCTGCCGGTAGGCAGCAGTCTCGCGGCGCAGGATGTGGCATCCGCTTCGGTCGAGACCGCGCTGCAGGGCCTCGACGGCATCGACACCGTGCAGCTGTCGATCGGCGGTGGAAGCGCAGCGAGCGCCTTCCGCGGCGGAGCTCCCACCTCCAGCGCTGTGACCTATTTGATCACCACCGCCGACGGTGCCAACGCCGATGCGGTGCAAAACCACGCGCGCATTGCCCTCGCCAAACTGGGCGACGTGGGCGAGATCTCGGTGGCTGCCGCGAGCGGTTTCGGGGCCTCCTCCGGCATCGCCGTCGATATCACAGCGGCCACGGATGCCGACCTTCAGGCCGCGACGACGTCCATTCTCAGCGCGGTGCAGAAACTCCCCGCCATCAGGGAGAGCGCGAGCACTCTCGCCTCCTCGCTGCCATACCTGGCCGTCACGGTTGACCGTAAGGCCGCAGCTGCTGCCGGGTTGAGCGAATTTGCTCTCGGCACGCTCGTGTCGCAGGCCATGCAGCAAAGCGCCATTGGATCGATTGTGATCGACGAGACCAACCTGACCGTGTACCTGTCATCGGAGTCGCCGCCGACGACATCCGCTGATCTCGCAGCCGTGCAGATTCCGACCCGCACCGGATCGGTGGCCCTGGATACCCTCGCGACCGTCGAACAGGTCGAGGGGCCGAGCACCCTCACTACGACGAAAGGGCTGCGCACGGCGACCGTCTCAGCAACCCCTGCGAGCGACGACCTGGGCGCGGCGAACGCGCAGCTGAGCCAGATGCTCGATAACACGAAGCTACCGACCGGGGCTGCCGCTACGCTCGGCGGGGTCAGCGCCGACCAGGCCGAGGCGTTTCAGCAGCTCGGCGTCGCCATGCTCGTGGCCATTCTCATCGTGTACATCGTGATGGTGGCAACGTTCCGGTCATTGCTGCAACCGCTGCTGCTGCTCGTATCGGTGCCGTTCGCGGCGACCGGGGCGATTGCGCTCCAGGTTGCGACCGGCATTCCGCTGGGCGTGCCGTCCCTGATCGGGGTGCTCATGCTGATCGGGATCGTGGTGACCAACGCCATCGTGCTGGTCGACCTGGTCAACCAGTACCGGCGGCGCGGCCTGTCGGTGCCTGACGCCCTGGTTGCCGGCGCAAGCCGCAGGCTGCGGCCCATTCTGATGACGGCGCTCGCTACCATCTTCGCCCTACTGCCGATGGCAACCGGCCTCACCGGCCATGGCGGATTCATTTCGCAGCCGCTCGCCCTCGTCGTCATCGGCGGGCTCGTATCGTCGACCGTGCTGACGCTGATTGTGCTGCCGGTGCTGTACCTGCTGGTCGAGGGCGCTCGGGAGCGGCGGGCGCTGCGTCGAATCGACTGAACTCGGCCGAATCACACCCTGTCCCGCCCTGGCTATTCAGGGACCAGCTAGCCGCCGAGAACGACGCCGCGATTCAGGAAGAATGGTTGCGGGTCGATGCACACGCTGTCGACCCGAACCTCGACGTGGGAGTGGCAGCCGGTGGACAGACCGGTGTTGCCGATGCTGCCAATCTGCTGGCCGGCGGTGACCCGATCACCGGCAGCGACCGAGGTTTCACCGCTGGCGAGGTGCGCATAGCCCGTCTGCACACCCTCCCCATGGTCGAGCAGAATCCAATTGCCGTAACTGCCCACGGAGCCCGCTGCCCGCACGATTCCGGCGGTGGCGGCGAAAACAGGGGCTCCGCAGCTCGCCCCGATGTCAGTGCCGTAGTGGAACGCGCCGACTCCGGGGAGTGGGCGAATCGGGCGTGGCCCGTAGGTATCCGTTATGGCACCGTGCACGGGGTTGGCCCAACCCTGCGCGCTGAGCTGGCCGACGTCGGTGCGAATGATCGGCCGCACATCGAGCGCGGCCAGCGTTGCTGCAGCGTTCGCCGCCTGCGATGCCGCGGCGACCAGCGCCAGACCCGCGGCCTCGAAGTTGATCGAGGCCGCGTCGAGTGTCGCCTGGCTCGCGTCGACCGGCACTGAGCTCGCAGCAGCGCGCGTTTCAGCGTCCTGTTGGCTTAGCTTCACTGCTCGCGCCTGGTCAGTTTCGGCATCGGCCTTGATCGTTTCGATGTTGTCGGTCACGCGGTCCAGCTGGTCGAGCGTGCTGAGCTGGTCGAGCACGTTGCCCAGCGAGTGCCCGCCGAGAAAGACGTCGGCGATTCCAGCACCGTTTTGTTGTTGAGCGAGCTTGCGTGCGAGCACGGCGAAGCTGCGGCTGGAGACGCTCGCTTGCTGCGAGGCCTCAACGGCTAGCCGATGAACGAGAGCGGCGCGGCCCTGCGCGATCGTCTGACTTGCTCGCGTTGCTTCCAGGTCGTCGCGAGCGGTGTCGAGCGCGGCTTGCGTGGTTTGCGAGCGAGTGAGGGCTGTCGCCAACGCTGCGGCCCGTTCCACGCTGAGTTCCTGGGCGGAAGCGCGCTGCGCTACAGCCTGATCTGCCGCGGCACGCTGTTCGGCGAGCGCTCGTGCAGCAGTTGCCCGGGCGGTGGCCGCCGCCTGCGCGGATGTCGCGGCTGCTGCTTCTGCCGCCGCCACGGAATCGGTGGGTGCGCCCGGGGTTGGGTCGACCGTCGGTTCAATGGTTGGTTGCGGGGTTTCAGACACCGGCGGGATGGGGCCATCACTCGGTTCCGGCGCGGGCTCCTCCGTTGGGGGCGGGGTCGGCGTTGGTGTGGAATCGATGTCCGGTGTCGGTGTCGGTGTCGGTGTCGGCGTTGGTTCCGGTTGCGGGGAAGGGCTGGTGATTGGCTCAAGGGCTGGTTCTGGTTCTGGTTCTGGTTCTGGTTCTGGTTCTGGTGTGGGTGCGGTTGACGGTTCAGGCGTAGGCGTTGCGGCGGGGGTCGGCTCCGCCGTCGCGATCGGTGCCGGGCTCGCGGCGGAGCCGGCGGGCACCTCGTCGGCGCTCGCCGCGACCGGTGCGCCGAACAGTGCGAGTGACATGATGACGACTGTCACCAGCCAGCCTTCAGCGCCCCGCGGCACTCGACGCCGTGGTCTCGCTCGCCCAAGCCGAACGGTGTGAGAGCGGGCGGCGGGTAGCAACATTGAAGTACCTGATCCATTCGGGTAATGGATTTCCGCGGCTCGGGCGGGCCAGCGTGGCGCAAGTATGGCACGGTACTGCAATGCTTACAACGGGTTGGAGGCGTTGTGCAAGGTCGCTACAAGGTTGGCCGAACCTTAGGCCAATCCGGTTCCGGCAGCCAAGCGCACCGCACCCGACGCCACGAGACCCGCAACGCCTTCTATTTCGAGGGAGAGAAAGCGGTCGTGGCCGGGGCCGCCAGCGACGGTGCGCACGAGGTCGCGCACCGCTCCGGTCGCCGCAGCCGGGGCGAGCGGCGCCCTCAGGTCGAGCGATCGGGCGGCGGTCATGATCTCGATCGCGAGCACCCGGCCGAGTCCGTCGAGCGACCGGCGCAGCTTGCGCGCGGCATGCCAGCCCATCGAGACGTGGTCCTCCTGCATCGCCGAGGAGGGAATCGAGTCAACTGATGCCGGCGCGGCGAGGCGCTTAAGCTCCGACACGATTCCGGCTGCGGTGTACTGCGCGATCATGAGTCCGGAGTCCACGCCAACCTCGTGTGCCAGAAACGGTGGCAGGCCCTTGCTGCGGCTCGCATCGAGGTGACGGTCGGTGCGTCGTTCACTCATGCTGGCGACATCCGCTGAGGCGATGGCGAGAAAGTCCAGCACGTAGCCGAGTGGGGCGCCGTGAAAGTTGCCGTTCGACAATACTCGCCCGTCGATGGTGACGACCGGGTTGTCGATGGCGCTGGCCAGTTCGCGGCCGGCTACCAGGGCGGCATGGGCGGCCGTGTCGCGCGCGGCGCCGTGCACCTGCGGGGCGCAGCGCAGGGAGTAGGCGTCCTGCACCGACGCGTCTTCCGGGCCGGCATGGCTCGCCAGCAGGCCCGAGCCATGGAGCAGGTGGCGCAGATTCGCGGCGCTGTCGGCCTGACCGAGCTGGGGCCGCAGCTGCTGCAGATCAGCCGCGAAGACGGCGTCCGTTCCAAGCAGAGCCTCCACGCTCATCGCCGCGGCGATGTCCGCCGTTACGAGCAGACGCGTGAGATCGTCGAGGGCGAGCACGAGCATGCCGAGCATGCCGTCAGTGCCGTTAATCAGGGCGAGGCCCTCCTTTTCGGCGAGCACGACCGGTGCGATTCCGGCGGCGGCCAGGGCTTCTTTGCCACCGACCAGAACACCGGTTGCGTCGCGCGCCTGGCCTTCGCCCATCACAACGAGGGCACAGTGGGCGAGGGGGGCGAGGTCGCCGGAACAGCCGAGCGAGCCGTATTCGTGCACGACGGGAGTGATCTCTGCGTTCAGCACGGCGGCATAGGTCTCGGCGGTGGCGGGCCGCACGCCGGTACGACCCGTCATCAGGGTGCTCAGGCGCAGCAGCATCAGAGCGCGCACGACCTCGCGTTCCACCTCGGGGCCGCTGCCGGCGGCGTGCGAGCGCACGAGGCTCGCCTGAAGCTGGGCGCGCCGGTCGGGCGTGATGAACGTTGTCGCGAGGGCGCCGAATCCGGTGGAGATGCCGTAGTGCGGCTCGGTATCGGCGGCGAGGGCGTCGATGATCGTGCGCGTCGCAGCGACCTGCGTGAGGCTTGCCGGGTCGAGCGTCACGCGCGCGTTGTGGCGCGCGACGGCAATGACATCTGAAAAAGTGAGCGCGGCGGTGCCGATGACGACACCCATGCCAGCGGATGCCCCGCTCGGGCCGTGCGCGGATGTGCCGGGGGAAGTCGCGATGGTCATTCTTTGATTGCACACCCGCGCCGAGGTGGGCGATACGCCGATATCATGGAAACTGTCCGGGATACCGGACAGGCATCCGCTTTGAACGCATACGGAACATGTGCAGATAGGCGGCCCAGCGCCAGCGCAGACGAGGACCTGCCATGAAAGCACCGTCCAAGGTTCCGGCCGCCCAAAGCGTTCTGCGCGTGCTGGCACACCTCGCCGCGCAGCGTGGGCCGACGCCGGCGGCCGTGGTAGCAAGCGCCCTCGACTTGCCGCGCTCGACCGTCTACCAATTGCTCGACGTGCTCGTGGCCCAGGGGTTCGTCGTGCACCTGCCCGAGGAACACCGCTACGGGCTCGGCGTCGCCGCGTTCGAGCTGAGCTCCGGGTTCAGTCGGCAGGAACCGCTTTCCAGGCTCGGCCGCCCGCTGATTGCCAAGCTCGTCGACCGGTTGGGGGAGAGCGCACACCTCGTCGTGCTGCACGGACGCGACGTCATCTACCTCGTCGAGGAACGTGCCGCACATCGCCCCTCCCTCGTCTCCGATATCGGGGTGCGTCTGCCCGCCCACCTCACCGCGAGCGGACGCGCCCTGCTCGCAGCCCTGCCCGCAGCCCAATTGCGTGCGCTCTTCCCGACCTCGGGCCTCGAACAACGCGACGGCCGGGGTCCGCGCACGAAGCTCGAGCTGAGGGCCGTGCTTGATCGTGTCAGAACGGATACCTACGCCACCGAAGACGGTGAGATCACGCCCGGCATTGCCTCGGTCGCGCTCGCCGTGCGCGACCATGCCGGCTGGCCGGCCGCCGCGATCGCGGTGACGTTCGCGCACGACCGGTTCGCCGAGGCCTACTGGCCGGAGATCGCCCAGATTGTGGCGGCGACGGCCGCAGAACTGTCCAGTCGCATCGGCGGCCGCCCGCGCTGAGGCGTGGCCGGGCACCGCCGCGCCTCGCGGCACTCCCTAAAGAAACGGGCACTCGTTCCTCAGGGTGCCAGCTTCTTCAACGAGTGCCGCGAGCGGTTACAGGCTTTTCGCGAAGCAGACGCTGAGTTCTTCGCCGACATACGGGCCGAACAGGTCGATTTGCTCGTAGCCGCGCCCGCGGTACAACGCCATCGCCGCGTGTTGCAGCGTGCCCGTTTCCAACGCGAGAGAACGGATGCCGCGGCCAGCGGCATCCGCTTCGATGCGGTCGAGCAGGCGGCCGGCCACACCGCGGCCCCGAGCCTCTGCGTGCACGAACAGTCGCTTCAATTCAGCGCAGGTATCGGGACCGAGCGGAACGAGGGCGGCCATGCCGCAGGCGTTGCCGAGCGCGTCGCGAGCCACGTACACGTCGACGCCGGGACGCTCGAGTTCGTCGGTGCTGAGCAGAAACGTGTTCTCCACCGGGTACAAGGAGTACGCGAAAACGGTGCCGGCGGCGAGAAGTGCCTCGACGTCGGCCTGCCGGGGTGGCTCAATACTGATCGAAATGGTCATGTCACCAGAATAGAGCGAGGCAATGTGTGCCCCGCTGCGTGACTTTTCAGGATGCATCGGGTAATGTAGATAAGTCGGCTCTTGACACCGCGCTGTGCGCGGATGGGTTTGTAAGTCAAGTTGGGCCGGTTTCCCAGTAATCCGCTGGTGAAAAATCACTGTATGTGAACGGCCCCGACCAAGATTGCTCGGGTTCTCAGTTACGTCGCACGTGCGATGTTGTTCTGCCATGTACTGAACACAACCCAGAGATATTTTTATGCCTCAAGGCAATTCGCACAACTCCTCCGTCGGTCGCGGCGGTAAGAACTTTGATCCCAAGTACGCCTCCAAGGGTGGACCGGGCCACGGCGGCTCCAACAACGCCGGCAGCAAGAGCCCCGGACACCGCGGTTATCGCGCTGACGAGGGCGCGCCCAAGAAGCAGCGCTGGAACGCCGACGAGCGCGCCGCGCGTTCGAACGAGCGGCCCTCGAGCGAGCGCCCAGCCTACGGCTCGCGTTCCGTTCGCCCCGAAAACGGCGGCCGTACCAACAGCGAGCGCAACGAACGTCCCGCCTACAATAACGATCGTCCCCGCACGGATCGTCCGGCCTACAACAACGACCGTCCGGCGCGTACCGAGCGTCCCTCCTATGGTGACCGCAACAGCGCTCCCCGTACCGAGCGTCCGTCCTATGGCGACCGGGCGCCGCGCACTGACCGTCCGGCCTACAACAATGAGCGTCCGTCCTATGGCGACCGTGCGCCGCGCACGGATCGTCCGGCGTACAACAATGATCGTCCGGCCCGTACGGAGCGTCCGTCGTATGGCGACCGTGCGCCGCGCACGGATCGTCCGGCGTACAACAATGATCGTCCGGCCCGTACGGAGCGTCCGTCGTACGGCGACCGTGCCCCGCGCACGGATCGTCCGGCCTACAACAATGAGCGTCCGGCACGTACGGAACGTCCGTCCTATGGCGACCGCGCCCCGCGCAGCTTCGACGATCGCGCCCCGCGCCGCTCGAACGACGACCGCCCGCCCCGTCGTGACTTTGGAAACGACCGTCCGACCCGTTCCGACGATGGCGACAGCAAGTTCTACCCGAAGCGCAGCGAAAACGGCGCCAAGCCGACCTTCGCCGGTGGCGACGACGTTGTACTCGAGCGTCTCGAAGCCATCGCGACGACGGCCTCCGATGTCGTCGGTGTGACGTTCGGCGACCTGGGTCTCGGCGAGAACATCGTGCGCGAGCTCGCCGCCCTCGGCGCTCCGTCACCGTTCCCGATCCAGGCTGCGACCATCCCCGACGTGCTCGCCGGGCGCGACGTGCTCGGCCGTGGCAAGACCGGATCCGGCAAAACCATCGCCTTCGGCGCTCCCCTGGTGGAGAAGCTGATGGAGAACAACGGTGCCAAGGACCGCAAGATGGCCCGCAAGCCTCGCGCGCTCATCCTGGCCCCGACCCGTGAGCTCGCCCTGCAGATCGACCGCACCGTGCAGCCCATTGCCCGCAGCGTCGGCCTCTTCACCACCCAGATCTACGGCGGCGTTCCGCAGTACCGCCAGGTCAGCGCACTCCAGCGCGGCGTGGACATCATTATCGGTACCGCCGGCCGCATCGAAGACCTCATCGACCAGGGTCGCCTCGACCTGAGTGAAGTCGTTGTGACCGTTCTCGACGAGGCCGACTATATGTGCGACCTCGGGTTCCTTGAACCGGTGCAGCGCATCCTGCGCCAGACCAAAGCCGGCGGCCAGAAGCTGCTCTTCTCCGCGACCCTCGACAAGGGCGTTGCCTCGCTGGTCAAAGAATTTTTGACCAACCCGGCCGTGCACGAGGTTGCCGGCGAAGACCAGGCCTCCTCCACCATCGACCACCGCGTGCTCGTCATCGAGCACCGCGACAAGGGCCGCATCATCGAAGAGCTCGTCAACCGTGAGGGCAAGACGCTCATCTTCAGCCGCACCCGCGCCTACGCTGAGCAGCTCGCTGACCAGCTGGAGGACGCCGGAGTCAAGGCCACGAGCCTGCACGGTGACCTCAACCAGGCTCGTCGTACCCGTAACCTGCAGATGCTCACGAGCGGCCGGGTCAATGTGCTCGTCGCAACGGATGTCGCTGCTCGCGGAATCCACGTCGACGACATCGACCTGGTCATCCAGGCCGACGCCCCCGACGAGTACAAGACGTACCTGCACCGTGCGGGACGCACCGGCCGCGCCGGCAAGACCGGAACCGTCGTGACGCTTATCCCCAAGCAGCGCAAGCGCCGCATGGACGAGCTGCTCGACCGGGCCGAGATCGACGCGAGCTACACCTCCGCTACCCCCGGTGACGCGGCTGTACGCGAACTCGCCAACATCTAATATCAATTCGCACATTCGCTTGTAGCCAAAATGGGCATCCACCGTTCGGTGGGTGCCCATTTTGTTTTCTTTCCCATTAGGGGCACGATCAGTTGTAGGCACCAGGGGGAAATGCCCGAGGATCGGCTGCACTGAAGCAGCCGATGGGCTCCCCGGTCGCCCCGCCGGCACCCACTGAAAGGTCCTCATGACTGTCTCTTCAACTGTTTTCCAGAATGCCCATGTTTTTGACGGCGAACGGTTCCTTCCCGAGCCGACGGACATTGTCTTCACTGGACCCACTGTCGCGGCGGTCGGCCCGCAGGCCGGATCTGACCCGGCTTTTGCGAACGCCAGCGTGATCGATTGCACCGGCAAGACGGTGTTGCCCGGGCTGATCGACCTGCACATCCACTCCACAACCTCGAACCCGGGATCACTTCAGGCTTTCACCGAACCGTTCTCCCTGCAGTTTTACGAATCAGTTCGCAATCTCGAAGCCACCCTGCGCGCCGGAATCACCTCGGCTCGCGACGCTGGCGGCGCCGATCTGGGCACCAAGCTTGCCGTTGACAGTGGACTGATCAAGGGTCCGCGCCTGCGGTTGGCAATCAGCATCATGTCCCAAACCGGCGGACACGCGGACTTCTGGCAGCCTTCCGGAGCGGAGTCCCCAACCATGGGTTCACACCCCGGCCGTCCAAGCGGAATCGCGGACGGAGTCGAAGAAGTGCGCAAGGTCACTCGGCGCATGCTTCGGGCCGGCGCCGACCAAATCAAGATCTGCTCGACCGGCGGCGTGCTCTCGCCGACGGATGATCCGCGGCACTCGCAATTCACCGAGACCGAGATTCGGGTCATCGTGGAGGAGGCCGAAGCGCAGGGTAAATATGTCATGGCGCACGCGCAGGGAGCCGCCGGAATCAAAAACGCCCTCCGGATGGGGGTGCGCACGATTGAGCACGGAATCTATCTCGACGACGAAGCCATCGCCCTCTTCCTGGAGAAGAACGCGTACCTCGTTCCCACCCTCGCCGCACCGGAGGCTGTGATTCGCAAGGCCGCAACGGGACAGAGCGGACTCTCGCCGCTGGTTATCGCGAAAGCTCATCAGGTCATTGACATTCACCGGGAATCCATCAGACGAGCAGTCACCGCCGGTGTGCGTATCGCCATGGGCACCGATTCCGGGGTGGGCGTGCACGGCGAAAACCTACAGGAGTTAGCCCTGCTCGCCGGGGTGGGCATGACGCTCGAGCAGGTACTCGCCGCCACGACGTCGGTGGCCGGAGAACTCATCACGCCCCTCGGATCCGTCGGGCGATTAGCTCCGTCGTATGTGGCAGACGCCGTGATCCTGAACGCTCGCCTCGACTCCGTCGAGCAACTCGCAACTCTCCCCACCATGATCGACCAGGTGTGGAAGGACGGCCGAAACCAGTTCCCCGTCTAGGCGATTTCGCATCGCTGCATGTCGGACCGTTTCGCTCAGTGCTGAGAAGAAAAGACCTGGATTCATGTTAGATCAACCCATTTATGTCGCTACGGTGATTATCCTGCTCCTCGCCGTCGGCGAGGTGATTTCCATTCTCTCGAAAGCATGGATACCTTCCCTGCTGATTATCTTCGTCGGATATCTCGTGCTTATCTGGACCGGCGTACTTCCGGCCGACCTGATCCCGAACTCGGCGTTCGCGGCCGTGGGGTCGCTTCTGGTGGCGGCCGTCATCACACATATGGGCACGCTGATACCGATCAATCAACTCCGTTCGCAATACAAAGCAATCTTGATCGCGCTGCTTGGAATCGTTCTCGGTGCGGGGCTGATCCTCCTGGTCGTGTCGCCGATTCTCGGCTATGCCACAGCCGTGGCGGGCGCCGGGCCGGTGACGGGGGGCATCCTCGCGTACATCATCACCGCTGATCGCCTGACGGAGTTGGGCCTGAACCATCTCGTCGTCATCCCCGCCCTCGTCTTAGGCATGCAAAGCCTCATCGGCATGCCGCTCGCGAATATTCTTCTCCGTAAGTACGCGGTGAAACTTCGTGACGGCGGCCAACTGCAACCGGCCGCCGCATCAGATTCGAACACATTGAGTGCCCGTGATGGCAGCGATCGCGCGAGCGCCGTGGGTGCGCGCACCGCGCTTGCCACGAACCTGAAGGTGCGCACGACCATCGTGACAGCGAAAAAATTTCAGCTGCTGCCGGAACGCTTTCAGGAACCGACCATCATTCTGATGCTGTTACTAGCTTCCGGAAGCTTGGCCACGTGGCTGGGATCGCTCACCGGTGTCAACTATGGAATTTGGGCGCTGGCAATCGGGATTATTGGCCACGTGCTCGGAGTTTTCCCGCCCAAAGCAATGCAGCAGGCAAATGCTTTCGGACTCGCCATGGCCACGGTTATCGTCGTCGTCCTTGCGAGCATGAGCGCGGTCACCTGGAACGACATGATGCAGGCGTTCTGGCCCGTGCTGTTAATTCTCGGTGTTGGTGGAATTGGCATTATCGCCGGAGGGTGGATCGCCTCAAAACTTTTCAAATGGGACCCGTTGAAGGGCATCCCCGTAGCTCTGACGGCACTGTTTGGTTTTCCGGGGGATTACATTCTCTGCCAGGAAATCAGCCGCTCCGTAGGGCGCGACGTAGAAGAGCAAAAGGCAATTTTTGACGAGCTGATTACGCCGATGCTCGTAGGCGGTTTCACCACGGTCACGACGGCGTCGATCGTGGTGGCGTCGATTCTGGTGCAGACCATCTAGTCGGCGCGGACGTTCGCGTCGCAACGACCAGAATTCGGGAGTTGCCGCGCGAGCATCCGTCTGCCAGAATTACTTTCCGAACGGTCGGTAATTTATTCCACGTTCCCGCAGGTACCCGCAGACACCGTCGTCAGGAGATAAACATGGCTGAGGCCTACCTCGTTGGAGGAGTACGCACCCCCGTAGGCCGCTACGGTGGTGCGTTGGCCGCGGTTCGACCCGATGACCTCGCCGCGCTCGTCGTCGGCGAGGCCGTGCGCCGCGCCGGCATCGATTCGGGACTCATCGAAGAGATCATCTTCGGTGCCGCCACCCAGGCTGGCGAAGACAATCGCAACGTCGCGCGCATGGCCGGGTTGCTCGCCGGACTGCCAGACCACGTACCGGGAATCACCGTCAATCGGCTCTGTGCCTCCGGCATGTCGGCGATCACCATGGCCGCCCAGGCTATTCGCGCCGGCGACGCCGACCTCATGATTGCCGGCGGCGTCGAGTCGATGACCCGCGCCCCCTGGGTGCAGGCCAAGCCCGACCGTGCCTGGGCCAAGCCCGGCGCCCAGTTCGACACCTCTATCGGCTGGCGCTTCGTGAACCCCAAACTCGCCGCCCGCGATAAGGCCACCTTCTCCATGTCGGAGACCGCCGAGGAGGTCGCCCAGCTCGACGGTATCACCCGCGAAGAAGCGGATGCCTTCGCCCTCCGCAGCCACCAGCGCGCCGCCGCCGCGATCGACGCCGGCCACTTCGTCGATGAAATCGTCGGTGTACCCACCAAAAAAGGTGAGGTGCTCGTTGATGAGGGCCTGCGTCGCGACACCACCCTCGAGGGCCTCGCCGCTCTGCGGCCCATTGTTGCCGGCGGTTCGGTCGTCACGGCCGGCAACGCGAGCTCGCTCAACGATGGCGCGTCCGCGGTTCTCGTGGCAAGCGGTGAGGCCGTGAAAAAGTACGGCCTCACGCCGCGCGCCAGAATCGTGGTCGGCGCCAGCGTGGGCCTGGCCCCGGAGATCATGGGCCTCGGCCCGGTCGCCGCCACCCAGCGTGCCCTCGATCGCAGCGGCCTGAGCATCGCTGACCTCGGGGCGATCGAGCTCAACGAAGCCTTCGCTACCCAGTCGATCGCGTGCATCCGCCGCCTGGGCCTCGATGAAGAAATCGTCAACCGCGACGGCGGCGCGATAGCGCTCGGGCATCCACTCGGATCAAGCGGAGCTCGCCTCGTCGTCACCCTGCTCGCCCGCATGGAGCGGGAAAACGCCCAGCACGGCCTGGCCACCATGTGTGTGGGTGTGGGCCAGGGCTCGGCCCTTATTTTGGAGCGTGTCTGATGTCTGTATCTGAACTTGAGCTCGGTGATCGCGGTGAAAGCGGCGTTCCCGATCGCGTCGGCATACTCGGCGGCGGTCGCATGGGCGCCGGCATCGCGCACGCCTTTTTGCTCGCCGGAGCCCACGTCGCCCTCGTCGAACGCAATGACACCGAGGCGACGGCCGCCCGCGAGCGGGTGCTGCGCGCCGTCGACGCGAGTATCACCCGCGGTGCAACCGGTGAAACCCGCCCGGAACTTACGGCTCGTCTCGTCGTTGGCGCCGATTTCGGTTTGTTCAGCGACCGGGAACTCGTTGTCGAAGCCGTTCCAGAGGTGCGCGCGCAGAAGATAGAGGCCCTGCAAAAGGTCGAGGCCCAACTTTCGGCCGAGGCCGCCCTCGCGAGCAATACCTCCTCGATCTCGATCAACGACCTCGCCGACGAGCTTGCGCGCCCGGCGCGTTTTCTCGGCCTGCACTTCTTCAACCCGGTGCCCGCCTCGAACCTGGTCGAACTCGTCACCGGCAGCGCTACCTCACCCGAATTGGTAGCGGATGCCCAGAGCTGGGTTTTCGCCCTCGGCAAAACTCCCATCACCGTCAGTGACGCGCCCGGCTTCGCCTCGTCCCGGCTCGGAGTGACCCTCGGGCTTGAGGCCATCCGCATGCTGGAGGAGGGCGTCGCTAGCGCTGCGGATATTGATGCCGCGATGATGCTGGGCTACAAGCATCCGGTCGGGCCGTTGAAACTGACCGACTTGGTTGGCCTCGACGTGCGTCTCGGCATCGCCGAGTACCTGCGTAAGCAGCTCGGCGCCCGTTTCGAACCGCCGGCGCTGCTGCGCCGGCTCGTGGCCGAGGGCAAGCTCGGCCGCAAGTCTGGCCAGGGCTTCTACCACTGGGACGAAGCCTGATGGCCGCCCAAACCGAGGCTGCACCCCGCACGCAGCATGAAGGAGAACTCATGACGACCATTCTGCCCAGCTACGTCCAGGGCGCCTGGTGGACCCCCACCGACGCATCCGCTGCCGTCGACGTCTGTGACGCCTCGACCGGTGAGGTCGTCACTCGTGTCAGCACCCAGGGCCTCGACCTCGCCGCCGCGCTCGAGTACGCCCGCAGCGTCGGCCAGAAATCGCTCGGCGAGCTCACCTTTCACCAGCGTGCCGTGCTGCTCAAGCAGATGGCACTGCTGCTGACCGGGCGCAAACCGGAGCTCTACGCGCTGTCGAGCCGCACCGGCGCCACCAAGGTGGACTCCTGGGTCGACATCGACGGCGGCATCGGCGTGCTGTTCAGCTATTCATCGAAGGGCCGCCGGGAGCTGCCGAATGCCCGCGTGTACGTTGACGGGCCGGTCGAGCCGCTTTCCAAGGACGGTTCCTTCATTGCCCGCCACATCTACTCGCGCCTGCCCGGTGTGGCCGTGCAGATCAACGCGTTCAACTTTCCGGTCTGGGGCGCCCTCGAGAAGTTCGCGCCGGCCTTCCTGGCCGGTGTGCCCACCGTGGTGAAGCCCGCGACCCCCTCCGGCTACCTCGCCGAGGCTTTCGTTCGCATCCTGGCAGACTCCGGTCTGCTGCCGGAGGGTTCGCTGCAGCTCGTCTCCGGCAGCGTGCCGACCCTGTTCGATGACGTGCGCCTCGGCGACCTCGTCGCCTTCACCGGATCTGCGTCGACCGCCGAAAAGCTGCGGGCGAGTGACTCGGTGCAGACCGGGGGAGTGCGCTTTACCAATGAGACCGACTCGATCAATGCCTCCGTTCTCGGAACGGATGCCGTTGCCGGAACCCCCGAATTCGACGCTTTCGTCAAGCAGGTCGTCACCGAGATGACCGTCAAAGCCGGACAGAAGTGCACCGCCATCCGCCGCGTTATCGTGCCGCGCGCGGCCATGGACGACGTGGTCACGGCAGTGCAAGCACGCGTGAAGCAACGCATTGTGCTCGGCGACCCCCGCGCCGAGGGCGTCACCATGGGCCCGCTCGCCTCGACCGCGCAGCGCCTCGAGGTGCTCAAGCAGGTAGCCCGCCTGCAGGCCGCCGGCGGCCTGCTGGTTGTCGGCGGAACGGATGCCCCCGCCGTGTTGCACGCAGACGGCACGACCGCGCTCGCTCCCGATGGCGCTTTCGTCGAGCCGCTACTGCTGCGCTTCGACGACGCCTCGGCCGCCGCCGTACACGAGGTCGAGGCTTTCGGCCCGGTGTCGAGCGTGCTCGGCTATGACACCCTTGACGAGGCCATCGCCCTCGTGCGGCGGGGCGGCGGGTCGCTCGTGACCAGCATCGCCACCCACGATCCCGAGGTTGCCGTCGCCCTAATGACCGGAATTTCCGCCTTCAACGGTCGCGTCCTCGTGCTCGACCGCGACGATGCACGCACCTCCACCGGGCACGGATCACCGGTGCCGCAGCTCGTGCACGGCGGCCCCGGCCGGGCCGGCGGCGGCGAAGAGCTCGGCGGCATCCGTGCGGTGCTGCACCACATGCAGCGCACCGCCATTCAGGGTTCGCCCGAGATGCTCACGGCCATCACTGGAATCTGGCACCAGGGTGCATCTGCGCGAGCCGGCGCCACGCATCCGTTCCGGAAGAGCCTCGCTGAACTCGTGATCGGTGACCAGATCGTCTCGGGCTCACGCACGGTGACGCTGGCGGACATCGAGACCTTCGCCCAGTTCACCGGGGATACCTTCTACGCCCACATGGACGAAGCGGCGGCGGCGGCCAACCCGTTCTTCCCGGGCCGGGTGGCACACGGCTACTTGCTGGTCTCGTGGGCAGCCGGCCTGTTCGTCGATCCGGCGCCCGGGCCGGTTCTCGCGAACTCCGGCCTCGAGAACCTGCGGTTTGTCACGCCGGTCTCGCCCGGCGACAGCATCCGTGTCGCGCTGACTGCGAAGCAGATCACACCGCGCGAAACTGACGAGTACGGCGAGGTGCGCTGGGATGCCGTGCTGACCAACCAGAACGACGAACTCGTCGCGTCCTACGACGTGCTCACCCTGGTCGCCAAGCACTAGGCAGCACTTTGCTCGACCTGCGGGACCGCGAACTGCGCTGGTGCACGACTAACTCAGAGCCCCGTAAGGGGGTAGCGGGGTTCGTCGAAAACTGACTTGGATAATTGTTGCATGACATAGGGTCAACGTAGGGGAGCATTGCTTCGCACGTTTGGGCATGCAGCCATGACCGACGTTCGCACCAGATCAAAGGTCATCATGGGGAACTTCTTCACCCGCATCCGAGAGCGCAGCTTCGCGGTCGCTCTCACAGTAGCGGCCGTCTTAACCTTCGGGGCCCTCGCGGCGGCGCCGGCCACCGCGGTAGAAGCGGACCCGACCAGTGAGCCAGCTGTAGTCGTCGAAACTCCGGTTGCGCCCACTCTTTCGGGAACGATCTACGGCGAAACAGTCAACGGGCCGATCCCGCTCGAGGGGGCGTACATCCTGACCGGTCGTCTATCTGATCGCTTTACCGAGACTGATTCCAGCGGGCATTTCACGCTGCCAAATATGAGTGCCGGACCAGAATCCTTCAACGTCTACTACCCGCCGAGCCTTGACGAGCTTGGTTTCATCTCGGCCGACTCGGGGACCTTCACCATTGGGTCCGAAAACGTCGTTCGGGACATGACTCTCACTCCGGGCAGCGCGATCAGCGGTACCGTGAGCAAGAACATAAACGGGGTTGTCTCACCCGCCGTTAATCTCGTCGTCACGGGGCACCCTATGAGCGAGACCGGTGACTCGTTTGCCTACACGGATACCAATGGCAACTACTCGCTGGGCTCAATGGCCGCTGGCAGTTACAAAGTCAGTTTTGGCACGCACGGCTCGGGAGTAGGACTCGTTCCCACCTACTACGAAAACGCGTCGGATTTGGCATCCGCCACCGTTATTGCCCTGCCAACGGCGGCGCGAAGGGCGGGAATAGACGCCACGCTGGTCTCGGACGGATCACTCCCTCCCGTCACCGGTATTGTCCCGACTATCACCGGTGAGGCGCAAGTCGGACAAACCGTGACTGCCGCGAGCGGAGCGTGGGTGCCGTCTGACACCGCCCTGACCTACGCGTGGACCCGCCTCGATGGCACCGTTATTGGCACCGACAGCACGTACGCGATCACCGAAGGGGACTCGGCAAACAGGCTGAAGGTCACCGTGACCGGTACCGCAGCAGCATACGAATCCCGGTCGTTCACAAGTGCTGAAACCACGTATGTGCGACCGGCGTCCACTTCCACGCCTGAGCCGACTGCGTCCCCGACTGCGACCCCGACCCCGACTGCGTCCCCGACGACAGTGCCAGCCTCCGAGCTTGCTGTGACCGGAAGCCCGACCCCCGCCTCCGTCGTTGGAGCAAAAAGCGATCGCGTGACTACGCCGGCCGCGATCCTTGTGGTCGGCGCCAGCATTCCCATCACCGGCGAGGGCTTCAAGCCCTTTGAGGTCGTCGACATCTGGCTGCACTCAACCCCGGTGCTTCTCGGTACCCTCACGGCCAATGCCCGGGGCAGCATCAGCGGCAGCTTTGCTATGCCGACGGGGCTCCCAACCGGCACCCACCACGTCGTCTTGGTTGACGAAGCCGGTGTCTCGTACACCTCCGCCGCACTGGTTGTCACGACGACCGCAGCACTAGCCTCGACCGGTGCTGACATCTCCTCGGGCTGGCTCGCACTGGCCCTCATGGTGCTCGGTGGCCTGGCGTTGACCGTCGCCGCGCGTCGCCGCACCGCCTCGGCGCTGAAATAGCCTCACGCACCTGCACTAACCAGCGGCCTTCGACGATATTTCCGCCGAGGGCCGCTTTGTGATGTCCAGAACGGTCCCCGCCAAGCGGATGCCGCAGCGCGGAGCGCCGAGATCCGTCCCGGTTCCGCCGGGTCGGCGCCGTGCGGCAACGGTAGGGCTGTGGCTGCTCGTGGCCTCCTCGATCTTCTTTCTGCCCGACGCTTTCGTGCGCTGGTTTCTACCGAAAGACGCACTCGCAGCCATTGCCGTCGTCCTCGCCTCCGTGGCGGTTGCCCGGGGACGGTTGCCGCGCTGGTTTGTGGCTGCGGCATCCGCTGCTCTCGCCGTTGCCCTGCTGAGCGTGCTGATCTCGGCGGCTCCCGGTGTGCAGCTCTGGGGTCGCTGGCCGCGGTATGAGGGCCTCGTCACGCTTCCGGTCTACTTCGGTGCGGTGTGGACCGGCGCACGATTACTGGGCCCGGCCGCTCCAACAAATACCCTACGCACGCTGGTTCGGGCCATCGCGACGGCGGCCATCGCCCTCGGCCTGGTCTCGCTGCTCGAAGCAGCCGGAGCCCGACCCATCGCAACGGACCTGGCACGACCGGGGTCCCTCACCGGGAATGCCACCGACCAGGGCGTGCTCGGAGCCATTTTCTGCGCGATGCTCATTCTCCCCGTACTGCGGGTATGGGCCGAACCGAGAAAAGCGCTCGCAGAGCGAGCCTGGCTGAGCACGGCTTTGCTGCTCGCGGCAGTGACCGTCATCGTGAGCGCATCTCGGGCGGGACTGCTCGCTGCCGTAGCGGTGCTCGGCATCCTGATGGTTCTCGAAATCGTGCGGTCAACGGCCCGGCGGCGACTGCGCCTCGTCGGGCTCACCGCCCTCGCGGGGGTGGTCCTCATCGGCGGTGCGCTGGCTGTACCCTTCACGCGTAGTCGCCTGCTCGGTGCGAGCCCGCTCTCGACCCAATCCCTTGAGGGCCGATTCGTTTTCTGGAGCGACGCCGCCGATGTGCTCGCTGAGCGTCCGCTCGGGGTTGGCGTGAGCGGGTTCCTCAACGCCAATTCCCGCAACTCCACGAGTGATTCAGTGCTGGACTCCCCGCACAACTGGGTCATCCAAGTACTTCTGGCAGGCGGAATACCGCTCTTCGCCGTGGTCGGCGGCCTTCTCGTCACTGCCGCGGTGGTCGGCCTGCGCTCCTGGCGACGATTGTGCGTCCCCGCACCATTATCGGCCGCGGCACGGCGCTCGATCAGCGGTCTGGTCCCAGCGGATGCTGCCCGCAGCGACGTTCTCGCCGGTGCGCTCGCAGCGCTCGGCGGATTCGGCGTCGCTCTGCTGACGCACTTCACGGCCCCATCAACCACCATCGTGGCCGCTCTTCTGCTGGGAGTCCTCGTAACCAGCCCGCCGGATGCTGGGCTCCGGGTTCGAATGCGGCGCGGTTCGCCGCGGTTGGCCGCGACGGTCGCACGCACTGTTCTTCTTGGCGCCTGGTCAATCTGGCTAGTCATTCTGGTCAGCGCGGAGATCCCTCTGGCCTCGGGCGTCTCGAATGCGGCCCGCGGTGACATTCAGACCGCCGAGAGTGCTTTTGACGCGGCGTATGCCATCCGCCCGTGGGACGCCGACCTCGCGGGCATCGCCGCCCAGTCGTTTGCCGCTGCAGCGGATGCCCGTGTGCCTGGAGCCGCGGCCTTGGCCGTTCACTGGGCTGAGCGTTCGCGAGCAGCTCTTCCCCACACAGCGACGACCGAACGTGCGCTCGCGGTCGGACAGTTTGCCGACGGTAATGCACCTGGTGCCGTGAAAACCCTCGTCGACCTCGTCGAACTCGCCCCGATGGACCCCACCATCGCGGTCCAGAACGCGATCGTGCTCTACACGAGTGGCGACACGGACGGTGCACGCCGTGAGGTCGAGCGCGCCCTCGCACTCGACCCGACGAACGATATGGCCCTGCAGCTCGAGGAGATGCTGCTGAATGAGTGAGCGCTTAGGCCCGCACCTTTAAATCACTGGACTAGGTCAAGACTGTGTCGGTGTGAGCGGTCGTTCGCGCGTCAATTGTCGTCTTCGGACGCGCTGCCAAAGTGGCGACTGGCAGCGAACCCGCCTCACTGACGATCACGAGCCCCTGGGCACTGTTGGCCGAGCGGCTGAGGTCCTCGATCCACTGTCGATTCAGCGTGGCTGCGTGTCCGCCCACGTATTTGAAATACAGCGGGATGGCCTGGTTTAGCCAGACAGAGCTGCGACCAGACCCCACCGATGGGGAATCCTGCCAGGACAGGAGAAAACTTTCGCCCCGGCGCAGCTTCTGCACAATCACGAGTTGCAGGTGCGCAAGGATGCGATCATCGACCTCCACGACGACGCGGTCATACGTAAGAGAACCCATGATTGCCTTCCTTGTGTTTCAGCGACCTTGCTTATTTCAGTATCTCGGTTGGGCGGGCGCAACAGTAGAGTCGAACGACCCCATTGGCCCCGCACTCGCTGCGTTCGGGGCCTGGGCCCCGTCCCCGGGCCCAGGTTCTAAACTGGGCCCGGGTTCTTAAGGTGGGCCCGGCATTCGCTCAGCCGGCGTCGTCGTCGGTCGTACCGGCGTGAACCCGCGTGATGGTCTCCCACGCTGCGACGGTGACCAGAATGACCGAGGTCACCGCGCCCAGCCCGAGTGGAGTCATGACCGCTGACGCCGTACCGGCCAGAGCGAGCAGCGCGACCCCGATCAGGTGCGATACGAGCACGGTGCGTGTGACAATCCAGCGAAAGAGCAGCAGCCCCACCAGATAGAACAGCGGGCCGCCAACGAGGGTGACGGCAACAGGAAGCGTCATAGCGTCCTCGGGGTGCTCGAGCACCGACTTGTCGGCGACCGAGGTCAGTACGATTCCCGCGATGATGATCGCGTGCACATACGTATATGCCAGCCGAGCAATGCGGCCGGGCTCACTCGATGCTGAAATCGACTTGCTCCCGGCCTGCTCCCCGTGATCGAAATAGAGCCACCACATCGCCACCCCGTTCACAAAGGCGAGGAACAGCCCGAAGATCCCTAAAGCGGAGGCCTCCTGGTCGACAAATGCAAACCCGGTCACCAGGAAGGACTCACCGACGGCGATAATCACGAACAGGGCGCTGCGCTCCGCGATGTGGGGCCCGGAGACATCCCAGTCATCAACGCCCGGCGCTTTCAATCCTGGAATGCGAAACCCGAGGCTCGCCGAGCCGTATTCGATAGCCAGTGCGATCAGCCAGGCCGGCAGCCGGATAGACAGGGGCATAAGGGCCCCGACAATCCAGAACACGCTCGCGACCGAGAGCCATAGCAGAATACGCAGGAAGGTCGCGTGCAGAGCAGGATCATGCCGGGCCAGGGCGAGCACCATGAAGACGGTGCGGCCCAGCTGAAGGACAACATAGGCGATGGCGAAAACCAGCCCTTGATCGCCGAATGAATCGTAGATCGACGTGCTGATCACAAGGCCGATAAGGGAGAGTCCGATAACGACGCCGCGCACTGGAAGCTTGGCCGGGTCGAGCCAGTTCGTCACCCAGGTCGTGTACACCCACAGCCACCACAGAGCGAGCACGAGAATGATCGACTCCAGCGCCCCGACCCAGGACTGGTTGGCATACAGGTATCGCGACAGTTGGGTGAGCGCGAAGACGAAGATCAGGTCGAAGAACAACTCGATGTAGGTGACCCGATCACTGCGTTCGGAATCCTCCGGCCGCAAGAGGCTGCGTCGAAAACCGAGGCGCAGGATCCACGCGCGATGCTCAAGCGGATGCTGCTGCGTCTTGTTCTCTGATCGGCTCACGCCCTTATTCTGCCCGGCACCCCCCGCGTTCGCCCATTCATTTTCCAACCCATTTGTGGGTTGGACTCATATTTCGGGAAGGGGCGATGTTCTATCAGGGTTTGCCTTGCCCCGAAGGTCCCCGGTGCAGGATGGGCGCGTGATCAATTGTGTGCCGGGTTGCCGTACCTGCGCCGAGCCTGAACGGGCCGGCTTTTGCTGGTGGGGGAGCGGATGCGAACACGCGACACGCCCGGGTGGGGGGCGTTTTGACGGGTGGGTGCAGGGACCGTAATGTATCTATACGTACCCCAAAGGTGCGAAAAGCCGCAGTGCTTTTCGGCCTCACGTGGGACCGTCTTCTAGTCAAAACAACTCGCAGTTCTTGACGTATCTTATAGGTGCGTAGAGCGTGTGTGTTGGGCTAGGATTGTAAGCCTCCCTCCTGCTGTTCCTGAGTTGGTCGAGTCGCATGGTTTTGATCGCTTTTTGGCGCTTGAAACTGGGTGTTTCTTCGATTTGACAGGGTCTGGTCGGAGGGGTAAGTTAGACAAGTTGCCCCGGAGCGACAGCCCAGTAGGGCCTGAAGTCGGGGTGTCCGATCCTTGAGAACTCAACAG
>NZ_PJJJ01000033.1 GCF_002929495.1 Cryobacterium sp. Y82 | reverse complement strand
TACGTATAGATACATTACGGTCCCCACACCCACCCGTCAAAACGCCCCCCACCCGGGCGTGTCGCAGCCCCGCATCCGCTCCCCAGCCCACGCAGGCCGAGCCTCGCCTGTTGAGACAGCTGGTTATGATTCGGGGGCGTCGGCCACGAAGAGTTCGCTCACAGAGTTGTAGTACTGGTCGGTTCTGCCCTTATGAGTCATGCCGATGCGCAGGCAGACACGCTGCGAGGGGCGGTTACTCGGAGTCGTGACGGCCACCACTCGGTCGAGCCCGGTCTTCCAGCCTTCGGCCAGTACCGCAGCTGCCGCTTCGGTCGCATAGCCGTTATGCCAAGCGTTCGGGTGAAAGTGCCAGCCGATCTCGGTGTCCCCAGACGGCTCGAGCGGCGCGACCGGGCTCGAAGCCGGAATCGACTTGAGCAGCAGGTTGCCAAATATTTCGCCGGTGTTGGCATCCGTTACCGCCCGAACGGCGTGAATGGGATGCTCCATTCCCGCCCAGTGCTTGATCACCGCGATCGCCTCGGCGCGATCTGTTATCACTCGTGGATGCAACCCGATGTGTTGTTGCACAGCCCAGAGCGAGTACAGCCCGAAGATGAAGTCGGTGTCATCGAGGGTCCAGGGGCGCAGCAACAGGCGTTCAGTTCGAAGAGTTTCCACGACGACATCTTGCCACCCCCACCTGCCGCCCCGCGCAACCGACCCGCCCGCGCAAAGCCGACTGTCGCTGCGGTAGCGGTATTGACGGGTTGCGCGTTATACCCGGGCAGGCAGCGGATGACACGCCGCTAGGCAGAACTACTCGACGAAAATTCCCGCGAGCGTTTTCTTGCCGCGACGCAGCACCGCTACTCCCCCTGGAAGCACTGATCCTTCAATGGTCAGGTCGACACTTGTGACCTTCTCGTTGTTCAGGTACACCCCACCCTGTTGTACGGCGCGTCGGGCCTCACCGATACTCTTCGACAGTTCGGTGTCCACGAGCAGCTGCAGAACCGTAGCGTGCGGCGACGTCGTGGTGTGTGGAAGTTCGCGCAGGGCAGCCTCGAGGGTGTCGGGATCCAGCTCGGCGAGGTTGCCCTGACCGAAGAGTGCCTCGGCGGCGTGGATGGCAGCATCCGTCGCTGAGTGCCCGTGCACGAGGCTGGTCACTTCCAGTGCGAGCCGGCGCTGCGCTTCACGCCGGAACGGTTCGTTTTCGACGAGCTCGGCGAACCGCTCGATTTCACCGCGGGAAAGAAAAGTGAACACCTTGAGCCGAAAGACCACGTCGGCATCGTCGGTGTTGAGCCAGAACTGGTAGAAGGCGTAGGGGCTCGTGAGGTTCGGGTCGAGCCACACCGCGTTGCCCTCGCTCTTGCCGAACTTGGTGCCGTCGCTGTTGGTGATGAGCGGGGTGCCGATGGCGTGCACCGTGCCGCTTTCGGCGCGACGGATGAGATCGGTTCCGCTCGTGAGGTTGCCCCACTGATCACTGCCGCCGGTTTGCAGCACGCAGCCGTAGCTGCGGAACAGCTCGAGGTAATCCAGGCCCTGCAGTATCTGGTAGCTGAACTCGGTGTAGCTGATGCCCGCGTCGGAATTGAGGCGCGCGCTGACGGCATCCTTCTTCAGCATGGTGCCCACACGGTAGTACTTGCCGATTTCGCGCAAGAAATCGATGGCGCTCAATGGCGCGGTCCAGTCCAGGTTGTTCACGAGCGTGACGGCGTTGTCGCCCTCCGAACTGAGAAACCGCGATACCTGCGCCTGCAGGTAACCGACCCATTCCGCGACGGTGTCGGCGGGGGTGAGCGTGCGCTCGGCCGTGGGACGCGGGTCGCCGATGAGACCGGTCGAGCCTCCGACCAGGCCAAGCGGATGGTGTCCCGCCAGTTGCAAGCGCCGCATCAGCAGCAACTGCACCAGGTTACCGAGGTGCAGGCTCGCTGCGGTCGGGTCGAATCCGCAGTAGTAGGTGATCGGGTCACCGTCGAGCAGAGCCTTGAGCTCGGTCTCGTCGGTGGAGACGTGCACGAGCCCGCGCCAGTTGATCTCCTCCCACACCGAGTCGAAGGAGGGATCATTGGTCTGCTGGGCAAGAATGGTGGGGTCTGACACGCGCTTTAGATTATCAGCCGGGGCAGTTGCCCGAAGTACTGGCAGCATCCGTTCCTTTGCAGATTACTTTAGGTTAGAGCCTACAATTAGCTTGATTTAGCCTGTGGGCTTAACTAGGCTGAATGCAGGACGGAGCCTGAGACCATGTTTGTCATCACCGCCGACCAGATCGGCAGCCGTAACGATCACGATCGCGCGCGGGAGATGATCGCGCAACTCGTGGCGCAGAGCCCCGACGCGTTCAGCCTGCCGCCCGACCAGACGGCCGGCGATGAAATTCAGTTGCTCCTATCGGCGGCCCGGCCCACGCTCGACGCGATTCTCGCGCTGCATCGTTCCGCCCATTGGAGCGTTGGGCTCGGTGTCGGAACCGTGCGCACTCCCCTACCGGCGTCGACCAGACAGGCCACCGGCGGCGCTTTCATCGCGGCCCGCGACGCCGTGCTGCGCGCTAAAAGAACCGAAGCGCACTTTGCGCTCGAGGTTGACCCGACATATGCCGCCTCCGGCGGCGTTGAGGCGCTCTTCACCATGCTCCTGCTGCTGCGTCAACGTCGAACCCCACAGGGCTGGCAGGCCGGCGACCTATTCGAAGCCGGATTGGCCCAAATCGATATCGCTGCAGAACTCGAAATCACGACCGGTGCCGTGAGCCAACGGCTCAAAGCCGCGCAGTACCGGGTTGAGCAGGCGGCGCGGCCGGCGTTGGTTAGGCTGCTGGAGCAGCTCGATCATCTCCCGAATGAAACGGATAATTCCGCATGACCTTTACCGTCCTTACATTTCTTTACTGGGTCGCCCTGCTTCTGGTCACGCTCGCCTCGCTCACCTGCGCCGCGATCGCCTTCAAACTGCACCGACAGATCTTCGCGATCTGGGCCATGGCAGGTCTCGTCGTTGCCCTCCTGCTCGCCGCGGTGACCGTTGGCGCCGGCCCGAGCGCCTTCGGTATCGTGATCGGCATGCTCGCCGTCGCCCTCGCCGTGATCGGGGGCGGCCCGATCGCTGTACTGGCGCTCGATCTCGCCACCAACAACTCGGTACCGCCGGGCCAGCATGGCGGAATCATGGTGCTGAACGCCGGCAAACCCGCCCCCACCATGGCCGGGGTCAGCGATCCGGAGACCCATGAGGTGCTGCGCGGCGGCGTGACCATCGGCATCCTGGAACGCCTCGCCGTGGCCGGCGCGATCCTGGCCGGTTTTCCCGAAGCGATCGCCGTTGTCGTCGCCATCAAGGGTGTTGGCCGCTTCACGGAGTTGGCCGCGGCCGAATCGCGTGAGCGGTTCATCATCGGCACCCTATCGAGCCTGATCTGGGCGTGCGCCTGCGCCGCCCTCGTACCAATGGCCCTGACCTAACGTACCGGCTTTGCTCCTCGCAGGCAGGCCCAGCTGAGCGCCGCCGAATCGGCATGGTCTACCGGCTGAGGGCGGCCGTCAGGTCGCGCACGCGGGCCACGAGCTGGGCACGCTGTTCGGCGACGCGTACGGATGCGGTTCCGCCGGCACCGTCACGACTCTCGACCGATCCGCGAATGGTGAGCACCTCGCGCACCTGGGGTACGAGGTGCGGCGAGATCGCGAGCAGCGCCTCGTCGTCAACTTCGTGCAGGTCGAGTCCGTTGGTCTCAGCGAACTTCACCAAAGAACCGGTGATTTCGTGGGCGTCACGGAACGACACGTGCCGTTTGACCAGCCATTCCGCAACATCCGTGGCGAGGGAGAACCCCTGCGGGGCGAGTTCGGCCATGCGTTCGGTGTGAAAGGTGAGGGTGGCGACCATGCCGGTGAAGGCGGGCAGCAGCACTTCGAGGGTGTTGATCGAGTCGAAGACCGGTTCCTTGTCTTCCTGCAGGTCGCGGTTGTAGGCGAGCGGAAGCCCCTTGAGCGTGGTGAGCAGCCCGGTGAGGTTGCCGATCATGCGGCCGGACTTGCCGCGGGCGAGTTCGGCGATGTCAGGGTTCTTCTTCTGCGGCATGATCGACGAGCCGGTGGAGTAGGCGTCGTCGAGGGTGACGAAACCGAATTCGCGGGTGTTCCAGAGAATGATCTCTTCGGCCATCCGCGACATGTCAATGCCGATTTGCGCGGTGATGTAGGCGAATTCGGCGACCAGGTCGCGGCTTGCGGTGCCGTCGATGGAGTTCTCGACCACGGCGGCGAAACCGAGGTCCACGGCCACGAGGCGTGCGTCGAGACCGAGGGTGTTGCCGGCGAGGGCGCCGGAACCGTAGGGGGACGCATCCGCTCTGCGATTCCAGTCCGCGAAGCGGTCGAGGTCGCGCACGAGCGGCCAGCAGTGCGCCAGCAGGTGGTGCGCGAGCAGCACCGGCTGGGCGTGCTGCAGGTGGGTGCGGCCGGGCATGATGGCGCTTTCGTGCGCTTCGGCCTGGGCGGCGAGGGCATCGATGAGTTCGATGACGAGCGAGGCGAGGGTGGCGGCGTGGTCGCGCAGCCACATGCGCACGAGCGTTGCGACCTGGTCGTTGCGGCTGCGGCCGGCGCGGAGCTTGCCGCCGATCTCGACGCCGATGATGTCGATCAGGCCCCGCTCGAGAGCGGAGTGCACGTCTTCGTCGGCCTCGGCGGGTAGGAATTCGCCGGCGAGGACGGCGCGCTCGAGTTCTTCGAGCGCGCCGACCATTTGGGTAAGTTCGGTGTCGGTGAGATACCCGGCGGCGGCGAGGGCGCGGGCGTGCGCGCGGCTGCCCTGCAGGTCGTATTCGGCCAGCATCCAGTCGAACTGCGTCGACTTGCTCAGCCGTGCCAGTTCCGGCGACGGTCCCCCGGCGAAACGGCCGCCCCAAAGGGCGCCCGCCTTGCCGGCGCGATTCGCGTTCTTCTCACTCGACACTTCGGCGCCCTACTTCGCGGCGGCGTCGCGTCGTGCGGCCACCTTGCTCGGCAGCGACCACAGTTCGATGAAACCCTTGGCCATGGTCTGGTCGAAGGAGTCGCCGGTGTCGTAGGTGGCGAGGTTGAAGTCGTACAGGCTGGTCGTGCTCGAGCGCCCCGTCACGACGGCGCTGCCGGCGTGCATTTTCAAGCGGATATCGCCGGTCACGTACTTTTGCGTGTCTTCGATAAACACGTCGAGGCTCTTCTTCAAACCGGAGAACCACAGGCCGTCGTAGACGAGCTCGGCCCACTTGCTCTCGACGCCGCGCTTGTAGCGGGCAACGTCGCGCTCCAGGGTCATGTTTTCAAGCTCCTCGTGAGCGGCGATCAAGGCGATACCGGCCGGAGCTTCGTAGATCTCGCGGCTCTTGATTCCGACCAGGCGGTCCTCGACGATGTCGACGCGGCCGACACCCTGATCGCCGGCGAGGCGATTCATCAGCTGAATCATTTGCAGCGGGGAGACCTTCTTGCCGTCGATGGCGACGGGCACTCCCTGTTCGAACGAGATGACAACCTCGGTGGGGGCGCGGGTGACCGATGGGTCCTGCGTGTAGGTGTAGAGGTCTTCGATCGGCGCGTTCCACGGGTCTTCCAGGAAGCCGGTTTCAACGGCGCGACCCCAGACGTTCTGGTCGATGGAATACGGGCTCTTCTTCGACTGCGCTATGGGCAGGTCGTGCTTGGCCGCGTACTCGATGGCCTTGTCACGGGTCAGTTCGAAGTCGCGCACCGGGGCGAGCGAGGTCAGCTCGGGAGCAAGGGCGGCGACGGCCGCTTCGAACCGAACCTGGTCGTTGCCCTTGCCGGTGCATCCGTGGGCGACGCTGTCGGCGCCGAGTTCCTTTGCGGTCGAGGCGAGGTACTTGGCGATCAGCGGACGGCTGATGGCCGAAACGAGCGGGTAACGCTTCTGATACAGGGCGTTCGCCTTGAGCGTCGGCACGATGTAGTCGTTGGCGAACTCGTCCTTGGCGTCGATGACGATGGATTCGACGGCGCCGCAGTCGAGGGCTCGCTGACGGATCACGTCCATGTCTTCGCCCTCCTGTCCGACGTCGACGGCGAGGGCTACGACCTCTTTGCCGGTAGCATCCTTGAGCCAGCCGATGCCGACCGAGGTATCCAGTCCGCCCGAGTATGCGAGTACAACGCGTTCCGCCATGGTTCTCCCTAAATCTTGATCTGTCTAAAGTTTACGTGCTGGGGCCCGCGCCCCCGGTCGTCCGCCCGGTTCCCTCACTCTTTCCGGGCCCGGGCCCGCAAAGCAGGCCCATGATCTATCGTGGGCCCAGTTTCCGGGCCCGGGCCCGGTCGAAGACGCTCGCGGATGCCTGCGGCTGGGACGGTCAGGCCGCGTTCTGCGCGAGCAGCCAGACCAGCAGCGCCTTCTGGGCGTGCAGTCGGTTCTCGGCCTCGTCCCAGATAATGCTCTGCGGCCCGTCAATAACGTCGGCGGTCACCTCGTAGCCGCGGTCGGCCGGCAGGCAGTGCATGAAGTGGGCGCCAGGCTTGGCCAGGCCCATCAGAGCGGCATCGACCCGATACTGACCGAGGTCCCCGAGCCTGGTGGCCTTCTCGTCTTCCTTACCCATCGACACCCAGGTGTCGGTGATGACCACGTCGACGCCGGTGACGGCTTCGCGTGGGTCGGTGAACAGGGCAACCGAGCCGCCGGTGCGGGCGGCGATGGCCGTCGCATCCGCTACCACCTGGTCGTTCGGGGTATACCCGGCCGGAGACGCGATGCGCACGTGCATGCCGGCAGTTGCGCCCGCCAGGAGGTAGGACTGGCCCATGTTGCAGGCTCCGTCGCCGAGAAAGGCGAGGGTCTGGCCGACGAGGTCGCCGCGGTGTTCGCGGATGGTGAGCAGGTCGGCGAGCAGCTGGCACGGGTGAAAGTCGTCGCTGAGCGCGTTGATGACGGGCACGGTCGTGCCGAGCGCCATTTCCTCGAGTCCAGCCTGGCCGTAGGTGCGCCAGACGATCGCGGCGACCTGGCGTTCGAGCACGCGGGCCGTGTCGGAGGCGGTCTCTTTGCCACCGAGCTGGCTGTTCGCGGTGCTGATGATGAGGGGGCTACCGCCGAGGTCGGCGATACCGACCGCGAAGGACACCCGGGTGCGCGTGGAGGACTTGTCAAAAATAACCGCGACGGTCTGCGGACCGACGAGCGGGCGCACCGCGAATCGGTCTCGCTTCAGCTCCAGGGCCAGATCGAGAATCTCGGCCTGTTCGGCCGGGGAGATGTCGTCGTCGCGCAGGAAATGGCGGGTCACGGTGTCACTTTCGGTTGTCGAGCAATAGGTGAGCGGATGCTGCTCCCCCGGTGAATAGTCCCGCACCGGTCGCAACCCGCGCAAAGTGGGATTCGTCCAGCCTAGAGGCTGGCCAGTGCTCGCCCGAACCGCTCCGTGAAGTCAGCGAGTTCGGTATCCCCGACGATCAGCGGTGGGGCGACGCGAATGCTCGTCTCGTTGGCGGCATTGATGATGAGACCCTGGGCGAGAGCGGAGGCGCCGAGCTTTAAAGCAACCGGCTCGGTCAGGCCAATGCCGAGCAACAGTCCTCGCCCGCGGACTTCCTCGATCCAAGGCGAGTTAAAGCCGAGAAGGATCTCGCGCAGCTGGCGGCCGCGGCGGGCGGCGTTGGCGGCCAGATCGTCACGTTCGATCACGCCGAGCACTGCGTTCGCGGTCGCCGTGACGAGCGGGTTGCCGGCGAAGGTCGAACCGTGCTGCCCGCGCCGGAACAGCTCGGAGGCCCACCCGAAGGTGACAAGCGCGCCAATGGGAACGCCGCCACCCATCCCCTTAGCGATGGTGACGGCATCCGGAAGAATGTCAGCATGGTTGTAGGCGAACCAGGCGCCGGTGCGGGCGATACCGGTCTGGATTTCGTCGAGGATGAGCAACACACCGTGCTCGGTGCACAGTTCGCGGGCTCGCTTAAGATAGCCGTCTGGCAGGTCGATGACGCCGGCCTCGCCCTTGACCGGTTCGAGAAACAGGGCGGCGACGGTGTTGTCGATGGTCGCCTCAAGGGCCTTGATCGTGCTGTCAATGTGTTCGACACCGCCGGGCACGGGCTCGAACGCCTCACGCATGTGCGGCTTACCCGAGAGGGCGAGCGCGCCCATGGTACGACCGTGAAAGGAGTCGTGCAGCGCGATGATTCGACTGCGATGTCCTTTGTTGTTGAGCCTGGCCAGTTTGAACGCGGCCTCGTTGGCCTCGGCACCGGAATTGCAGAAGTACACGCGGCCCGTTTCACCGGCGCCCGTGATGCGCTTGAGGCGTTCGGCCAGTTCAATCTGCGGCGGCGTCGCGAAATAGTTGGAGACGTGGCTGATCGTGCCGATCTGTTTCGTGACGGCGGCGACGACCTCGGGATGCGCGTGGCCGAGCGAATTCACGGCGATGCCGGCCAGAAAGTCGAGATACTTCGTGCCCTTCTCGTCCCAGACGTAGCAGCCCTCACCGCGAACGAGCATGGCCAGTGGCGGGCTGAACGTGCGCATCATTGCGTCGGCGAACCGATCCTGCCAGGAATCTTCAGTCATGCCGGTACTACCTCCGTGCCAATGCCGCTTCCAGTGAAAATTTCGAGCAGGATCGAGTGCGGCACTCGTCCGTCGATGATCGCGGCCTTGGCGACGCCGCCGTCAACCGCGTCGAGGCAAGCCGTCATTTTGGGAATCATGCCCGATTCCAGCTCGGGCAGTAAGCCCCGCAACTCGGCCACATCGATGATCGACACGAGCGAATCCCGGTTCGGCCAGTCGCGATAGAGTCCGGCGACGTCGGTGAGAATCACGAGCTTGGCCGCGCCCAGCGCGATCGCGAGCGCGGCAGCAGCAGCGTCGGCGTTGACGTTGAGGGACTGGCCCGGAACATCCGTATCGGGCGCGATCGACGAGACCACCGGTATGCGGCCGGCCGCGAGCTGGGCGAGCACCGCTTCGGGGTCGACGCCGATGACGTTGCCGACGAGCCCGAGATCGACCTCTTCGCCGTCGATGACGACGCCACGCCGTCGTCCGCGGAACAGTCCGGCATCTTCACCGGAGAGTCCGGCGGCGAGCGGGCCGTGCTGGTTGATGTGACTGACCAGGTCGCGATTGATCTGGCCGGTGAGTACCATGCGCACCACGTCCATCGCTTCGGGCGTGGTCACCCGGTAGCCGCCGCGAAACTCACTCTCGATGCCGAGGCGCGCCAGCATGGCGGAGATCTGCGGGCCGCCGCCGTGCACGACGACCGGTCGGATACCCGCGTACCGCAGGTAGACCATGTCTTCGGCGAACGAGCGCTGCAGCTCTTCGCTCACCATGGCATTGCCGCCGAACTTCACGACAATGATCTGGTCGTGAAAGCGTTTGAGCCACGGCAGCGCTTCGATCAGCGTCGCCGCTTTGACGGATGCTTCGGCCCGGCTGGTCTCGTCGGCGTTAGTTCTCGGTGTTTCGGTCATGATCAGCTCGAGTATGCGCTGTTCTCTTCGACGTAGTCGTGGGTGAGGTCGTTGGTCCATAGGGTGGCCGTTTCGCTACCGGCATGCAGGTCGATCAGCACAGTCACGCCGCGGCCCGACAGGTCGACGAGCTCGCGCGGCTGGTCGGGCTCGCCCGCGGTACACACCTGTACTCCGTTGATGGCGACGTCGATGCCGTAGGGGTCGAAGGCGGCGTGCTCCACCGGCACTGTTCCGACGGCGGCAAGCACCCGTCCCCAGTTCGGGTCGTTGCCAAAGATGGCCGACTTGAACAGGTTGCTGCGCGAGACAGCGCGGGCCACCGTGACGGCCTCGTCGTCGGAGACCGCGTTGGTGACCGTGATCGCCACGTCGTGCGCGGCACCCTCCGCGTCACTTTGCAACTGCAAGACCAGGTCGCGGCAGATCTCGACGAGGGCGGCGTTGAATTCGTTCTGGTCGGCGGCGACGCCGCTGGCCCCTGAGCAGAGCAGACTCACGGTGTCGTTGGTCGACATGCAGCCGTCGGAGTCGAGGCGGTCGAAGGTGACTCGGGTGGCGGCGCGAAGCGCCGTGTCGAGGTCGGCCGAGTCGAGCACAGCGTCGGTTGTGATGACCACGAGCATCGTGGCAAGCCCCGGGGCCAGCATGCCTGCTCCCTTGGCCATGGCGCCAATGCTCCAACCGGCAGCAGAGGTGTGCGCGGCCTGCTTCGGTCGGGTATCGGTGGTCATGATCGCCTGCGCGGCCAGAAGGCCGGCTGCGGGCGTCGTTGCGTCATCCGTTTTGATATAAAGTGTCGCGTCCCAGACGCCGGCGGTGATGCGGTCGAGGTTGAGCTGTTCACCGATCAGGCCGGTGGAACAGACCAAAACGTCGCCGGAGGAGATGTCGAGGCGGGTCGCAACGGCTTCAGCGGTGGCATGCGTGGTTTGAAAGCCGATGCTGCCGGTGTAGCAGTTGGCGCCGCCGGAGTTGAGCACGATTGCGCTGACCCGGCCGTCACTCATGACCTGGGTGCTCCAGATGACGGGGTTGGCCTGGCAGCGGTTGCTGGTGAACACCGTCGCGGCGTTCTGCAGCGGGCCGAGGTTGTGCACGAGGGCGAGATCGAGCCCGCCGGACTTTTTCAGGCCGGCCGTGACGCCGGCAGCAGCAAAACCGGCGGGAAGGGTGACACTCACGGAGCAACTCCATTCATGGTCAGACCGAGCGTTTCGGTCAGACCGAGGGCAATGTTGGCGGATTGGATGGCGGCGCCGGCAGTGCCCTTGACCAGATTGTCGATGGCCGTGATGGTGACGACGCGGCCGGCTGCTTCGTCGACGGCCAGTCCGATCAACGCCGTGTTGGCGCCGAGCACATCGGCCGTGCGTGGAAAATGTCCCTCGGGGAGCAGGTGCACAAATGGTTCGTCGGCGTAGGCGCTCTCCCAGGCGGCCCGCACGGCGGCGGCAGTCGTTCCGGGTACCAGCCGGGCGGTCGCCGTCGCGAGGATGCCGCGCGACATCGGTACGATCACCGGCGTGAACGAGATGGTGGCGTCGGTGGTGCTTCCGGCCCAGCGCAGCGACTGCACGATCTCGGGAATGTGCCGGTGGGTGCCGCCGACGGCGTAGGGGTTGGCCGAGCCGAGGATCTCGGCCGCGAGATTCGGCAGCTTGAGACTCTTGCCGGCGCCGCTCGGGCCCACGGCGAGTACGGCGACGAGGTCCTGCGCTTCGATCACGCCGGCGTGGATGCCGGGGGCTAGGGCAAGCGCAACCGTGCTGGCGTTACAGCCGGGCGCTGCGATGCGGCGCGCGCCGTCGATTTTGTCACGCTGTTTGCCGTGGGCGGTGGGCAGTTCGGGTACGCCATAGGTCCAGGCACCGAAGTGGTCGCCGCCGTAGAACGCGGCCCAGTCGTCGGGACTCTCGAGCCGGTGGTCGGCGCCGCAGTCCACCACGAGGGTCTCGGCAGGCAGGTGCGCGGTCAGCTCGCCGGATTTTCCGTGTGGCAGGGCCACGAAGACCACGTTGTGGCCGCTGAGATTTTCGGGGGTCGTGTCGACGAGGGTCAGGTGGCCGAGCGAACGTAGCTGTGGTTGCACGTCGATCAGGCGCTGCCCGGCGTTGCTGTGCGCGGTGACCGTGCGCACCTCGAATTCAGGGTGACCGGCGAGCAGCCGCAGCAGTTCGCCGCCCGCATACCCGCTCGCGCCTGCCACTGCCACCGAAAAAACCATGTGTTAAACCTAGCGCGGCCCCGGCGGCACTGTTTCCGCGCTCGCGCGGGGCGTCACGCCCGCGGCACGGTTCGCGGCACCCGTTTGTGTTCGCGGCACCCCTGTTGGTTCGCGGCACCTCTAGCTAAATGTGCCGGCTTCCCGTGTGAGTGCCGCGACGACGGATGCCGCGCGCCAGCACCCAGGCGCGACTCGCGGCACGCGTAGGAGTTCGTGGCACCCCGAGCACTGCGTGCCCGCTTCCCGAACGAGTGCCACGAGAGTCGAAAGGATCCGCTCTCTGCACAGTGACTGCTCGTGCCGAGTTCCACACAGATGTTGCGCCACACGAGGACCGGCCCCGGTTTCGCGGCAGGGTGGGAACATGTTGGAGGCCTTGGAAACGCAGGATGTGCTCGGCGACGGCCTCATCACGGCCGATGCCCTTCGTGTGAGCGGTATGAATGCGCACGCCGTGGACCTGCTGGTGAGACGCGGCGAGCTCCGGCGTCTTCGACGTGGTTGGTACGCCCTCGGCGCAAAGTGGCAGGCGGTTGGTTCCGATGGGCAATACTGTCTATTCGCGCGTGCCACTGCCGGTGCGGCCAAACGACCATTGGTGCTTTCGCATCATTCCGCCGCGGCCATGCATGGACTGCCGCTGATTGGCGCGTGGCCCGCCACTGTACATGCCCTCGTCCCCGAAGCTCAGGGCGGCAGCAGTCAGCGGCTCGTCACCACGCATCGCGCCGTCGCCGATCCGAATACAACACTCATCAGCGGTGTCGCGGTGACCAGCCTCGCCCGCACCCTTGTCGACATGGCTGCCGGTGGCAGTTTTCTCACCGGAGTGACAATGATCGACCACGTGCTCCACCAGGAAAGCAGGCGGGTGGCGATCCCGGGTGTGCCCGCGATCACGAAGGCAATACTCTTCGCCGAACTGGAGGCGGTGCGTCCCCGTACGGGGCGACAGGCCGCCGAGCGGGCCATTACCTTTGCCGACGAACTCTCGGCCAACGCTGGCGAGTCGCTCAGCAGAGTGCGGTTCGAGCAACTGAAGTTCGAGATTCCCGAACTTCAGGTGCGGTTTGACGTCGTTGGCCGCTCCTATTTCGTGGACTATTTTTGGCGGGGCGTGCGCAAGATCGGAGAGTTTGACGGGCACATCAAGTACACCCGTGCGGCGGTCATGAACGGGAAAGACGTGGTGGAGGTCGTCGTCGCTGAGAAGGACCGGGAGAGCGCACTTCGCCCATTTGTGACGAGTTTCAACCGGTGGGGGTGGAACTTGGCCCTCAATGCCGGCGAGTTCTACCGCTTTCTCTGTGAAAAAGGTATGCCGCGCGCCCGCTGACACTACCCCCTGCGTTCGCGGCACCCGTTACAGTTCACGGCATCCTTCAGGTTCACGGCACTCGCTACAGTTCGCGGCACCTCCCGTGACTCGCGGCACGCCGGGCAAAGAATACCGGCGTCCCAAACGAGTGCCACCACACGCGGATCCCCCGCGTCCCCCTGATGGGGACGACTCACGGCACTCGTTACAGTTCGCGGCACCCCGGGCACTGAGTGCCCGCGTCCCTAACGAGTGCCGCGACCAGCGGATGCCCCGGCAGGCTACTCGCGCAGGGTCGCGCCGAATCGATCCCCAGCGAGGGCAACCCCGGACAGGCGGGCGGCACTGGCCTCGGCGGCGGTCAGTGTGCGCTCCTCGCCGCGAAAACGCAGGGCGAAGGTGAGCGACTTCTTTCCGGGCTCGACCCCAGCACCGCGATAGTCGTCGACCAGGTCGATGGTCTCGAGCAGATCGCCGGCCCCCTCGGCGACGACCGCGCGCAGGGCGGCAGCCGGCACCGAAACCGAAACGACGAGGGAAAGGTCCTGCGTCGCGGCGGGCATCGTGCGGATCGGCGTGACCGTCAAGTCACCGCCGGCCTGCGCGAAGACGAGCCCGAGGTTGATCTCGGCAACGGCCACGACAGCGGGAAGGTCATAGTCGTCGGCAACAGTGGGAAGTAGTTCTCCGGCGAATCCCACCGACACGGTCGAACCCGAAACGGTCCCGTCCTGCACGGACGCGGCCGGCAACGTGACGAACAGTTCGGCGGTGCGACCCGGGTGCATCGCCGGGTGCTGGCCCTGCCGCACCTCGATGCGCACGCCGGTGGCCAACGCCACCTGCTGCGCAGCGGCCAGCGAAGATTGCCAGCCCGCGGCAACGGCGGGCTGTCCGGGTTGGTGCCGAACGTCATTGCCGACGAGAACGATCCCGACCAAGAGCGGCTGCGGCACAACTCCCGCGTTCAGGGCCGCCTCCGCCTCGGCGCTGGGACGCCGAGCGCCGGCCGGAAGCACGGCCGTGCCGTATCTCACCCCGGCCTCGGGCCGAAAAACCAGTCCCTGCTCGTAGATGGCCACATCGACCAGTCCGCGTGAGCGGTTGCGCTGCGCGATCTGCAACAGGCCGGGCAGCATCGAGGTGCGCAGGAATGGCGCCTCGCCGTCGAGCGGGTTAGCAACCTTTATCTGCGGCACAGAAAGCGGCACCGAGATCGACAGAGGGGATGCCACGTCCACCGTGCTCGCGCCAGCATCCACTGCGCCGGCAGACACTAGAGCGGGTGAAACGGCCACGCCGAACAGATTGTTCGCGCGCTCGGAGACGAACGGGTAGGTCAGCACCTCGAAGTGACCGGTGGCCGCGAGTGTCTGCGCAACCGTGCGTCGCAGGGTCTGGGTGAGCGTCAGGCCACGGCCGGGCGGTGCGACGGGCAGCACCGAGGGGATGCGGTCGTAGCCGACGATGCGGGCGACCTCCTCGGCGAGGGTCCATTTATCGGTGAGGTCGGGGCGCCAGCTCGGCGGGGTGACCTGCAGGTCGCCGTCAACTTCGGCCAGCGAAGCACCGACGTCGACCAGGGCATCACGCACTTCGTCGCCGGTATAGGCGAGGCCGATCAGGCCCGACACGAACCCGGTCGGCAACAGAATCGGCTGGGGTACCGGAGCCTCGTCGTAGACCGAACCGAGATCGTCGGCGACTCCCCCCGCGAGGTCCACGAGCAGCTGCACGACGCGGGCGGCAGCGACAGCGGCCACGCGCGGGTCGACACCGCGTTCAAAACGCTTGCTCGCCTCGCTCGGCAGCTTGTGGCGACGGGCCGAGCGCGCGATCGACACCGGGTCGAAGTTGGCGGCCTCGACGAGCACGTTGACGGTCTGCGCGCTAATCTCGGTGCTCGCCCCGCCCATCACGCCAGCCAGGCCGATGGGCCCAGATTCATCGGTGATCAGCAAATCTTCAACGTTGAGCGTGCGGGTGACCGCATCGAGCGTGGTGAACTTCTCCCCGGTCGTCGCACGCCGCACGATAATGCCACCGGCCAGCTTGTCGAGGTCGTAGCCGTGCAACGGCTGGCCGAGCTCGAACATCACGTAGTTGGTCACGTCGACAACGAGCGAGATCGAGCGGATACCGACCAGCCCCAGGCGCGCGATCATCCAGGCCGGGGTCGGCCGGGTCGGATCGACGCCGCGCACGACGCGGGTGATGAATACGCTTGCTCCGATCCGGTCCCGGATCGGCGCCTGGTCGTCGATCGTCACCGGGAACCGGGTGACCGGGGCCACGACGGTCAGTGCCAGCGCGGGGTCCCGGAACGGCACACCGGTCGCGTGCGAGTATTCGCGGGCAACGCCGCGAACGGAGAAGGCATAGCCGCGATCCGGGGTGACATTGATCTCGACAGCACTGTCGTCGAGGCCGAGCAGGGGAATCGCATCCGTTCCGGCCGGGGCGTCTATGCCGAGCGAAGCCAGCAGCAGAATTCCGTCGTGCTCGTCGCCGAGGCCGAGTTCACGCGCGGAGGCGATCATGCCGTCGGAGACGTGACCGTAGGTCTTGCGGGCCGCGATCGGAAAGGGGCCCGGCAGCGAAGCGCCGGGCAGGGTCACGACGACCTTGTCGCCAACGGCGAAGTTGTGGGCGCCACAGATGATGCCGTGAATGGCGGGACCGCCGTCAGCGGCGAGCTCGTCGCCCGGCGCAACCCGCACCTGGCACCAGTTGATCGTCTTGCCGTTGCTCTGCTCTTCGCCGACGAATTCGAGCACCTCACCAACCACGATCGGGCCGGACACTTGGAAGCGGTGTATGTCTTCCTCTTCGAGGCCGACGCTTACCAGGGCAGCATGCACGTCTTCCGGCGTGGTGCCGGGGGCCAGGTCAACGAATTCGCCGAGCCAGGAAAGTGGAACCCGCATTAGACCGTCATCCCATACTGCTGGCTGAACCGAATATCGCCCTCGACCATGTCGTGCATGTCCTTTACGTCATTTCTAAACATCACTGCTCGTTCCACGCCCACACCGAACGCGAATCCGGAGTACACCTCGGGGTCGATTCCGGCGGCGCGCAGCACGTTGGCATGCACCATGCCACAGCCACCCCACTCGATCCAGCGTGCACCGTCCTTGAAGGTGGGGTGCCAGACATCGAGCTCCGCACTGGGTTCGGTGAACGGAAAGTAGTTCGGGCGCAGACGCACCTTTGCTTCTGGACCAAACAGGGCCTGCACGAAGTGGTCGAGAGTGCCGCGCAGGTTGGCCATGGTCAGGCCCTTGTCGATGGCGATGCCCTCGATCTGGTGGAACACCGGCGTGTGGGTCGCGTCGAGTTCGTCGGTGCGAAACACCCGTCCGGGCGCAACCACGTAAACCGGCAGCTCGCGCGAGAGCAACGCGCGCAGCTGCACGGGTGAGGTCTGCGTGCGCAGCACGAGGTGGGCATCCGTCGGTTCGACAAAGAACGTGTCCTGCATAGCGCGGGCGGGGTGGTCCTCGTCGAAGTTCAGCCCGTCGAAGTTGAACCATTCGCTCTCGAGCTCCGGCCCTTCCGCCACTTCCCAGCCCATCGCCACGAAGACGGCGGCGGCTCGTTCACTGAGCAGCGAGATCGGATGCCGCGCCCCGGCCTTCCAGGTCGACGCTGCGGCGGTGACGTCGACCGTTTCAGCGAGGAGGCGGGCGGCGGCTTCAGCGCTACCGATGTCGTCTTCGCGGGCGGTCAACGCCTTGGTGACGGTACCGCGGGCCTGGCCCACGAGCTTGCCTACTGCAGCCTTCTGGTTGCCGGGCACACTGCGCATCAGAGCGTTCAGCTTCGACAGCGGTGAGGACTCCCCCGCATGCTCGCTGCGCACGAGCTTCAGCGCGGCGGTCGTCTCCGCGACGGCGATGGCGTCGAGGGCGGCGTCAACCGCGGCGTTTACCGCGGCTTCGGAGATCAACGGCTCTGCCGGGTCTCCTGCCGCCGGATCGGATGACGTGGTGGGATCAATGGGAACGCTGGGAACAGACACAAGGCCCAAGTTTAGTGGGTCTGTGCCCGGGGCCGGCCCGTGGGGGCGCTGATCCGAGCCGGGTCGGGCATCTGTTCGCGACGCTTTGTAGCGAACTAGGCGGCTTCGTTGACCAGTTGCTGCGCCCTGATGTTCTTGGCTGGACCGCGCTTAGTGCGAACCTCGATGTACTTGGCGACCCCCGCGAGCAGCAAGCAGAGCGAGATGTAGATCGCAGCCATAACAATGGTTGATGGAATGATCGGTGAGCCGTAGTTGGGCTGTGCACCGTAGAACTTGGCGAGGTACAAGAGTTCCTGGTAGGTGACGATGAAGCCGAGCGCTGTGTCCTTAAGCACAACGACGAGCTGCGACACGATGACTGGTGCCATGGCACGCAGGGCCTGCGGCAGCAGGATCATGCGCATGACCTGCGTCTTGCTCATGCCGATCGCGTAGGCAGCTTCGGCCTGGCCCATGGGCAGCGATTCGATTCCGGCCCGAAAGACTTCAGACAGCACGGAGCCGTTGTAGAGCGTTAGCCCGGTAACCACGGCAATGAAGGGCGTCACGAAGCTGAAGCCGAGCGGCGGCAGGCCGTAGTACATGATCATCATGAGGATGAGCAGAGGGATAGCGCGGAAAAGTTCCACGAACAGGTAGGTCGGTACGCTGATCCAGCGGTGCTTGGACACCCGGCCGACCAGAAGGAGCAGTCCGAGAATAAGGCTGAGCAGGGCGGCGAGTCCAAACGCCTGGAGCGTAGCGACCGTGGCTTCAAGAATTTTCGCATGCACGAACGGAATCGTGAACAGTTCCCATTTGTCGGCTGTGAACTGCCCCGTTTCAACGAAGCGGAGCAGGATGAACGCGAAAATTCCGACTACGGCGGCCAGGGTTACCGCACCAATGTAGCGGTGGCGCACCCGTGCGCGAGGGCCAGGGGCGTCAAACAGCACGTTACTCATCGCAGTACCTTCAAACCGTTTTCCAGTTTGCGCTGGACAAAAGACAGAATCGCGACCAAAAGCACGAAGAGCAAGGCCACCCAAAGCAGAACGACGATGGCAGGTTCGCCGCGCTCCGAGAGCGTGGCTCGAATGGCCCCCGCCTCGGCGACAGAGAATCCGGCGGCGACCGTCGTGTTCTTGAGCAGGGCGATGAAAACACTCATCATTGGTGGGATGACCGCGCGAAAGGCTTGGGGCATCAGGATTTGCGACATGCTTTGACCGAAGGTCAGTCCGATGGCTCTGGCGGCTTCGGCCTGTCCGAGCGGGACCGTGTTGATGCCGGCGCGCAGCGTTTCGGCGACGTAGGTGGCCGAGTAGAGGCTGAGAGCGAAGATGGACAGGGTGGTATAGCTCACGCTCGGCAGGTCCAGCTTGGGGTACCCGAAAGCGAAGAAGAACATAAGCAGGGTCAGCGGGGTATTCCGCACAAGGTTCACATAGCCGGTACCGACCGCGCGCATCGGGGCGACTGGGGACACACGCATGGCACCGACGACGGTACCAAGAATCAAGGCAAAGAGGGCGGACCAGAGGAACACCTGAATCGTCAAAGCGAACCCGTCGACGAAGACGTCGAGGTTATTGAGCAGGGTGTCCATGGTCCGAACCTCTCCTTTCGTTCTTGTTTAGTAAAAGCGTTGAGCCTGGACGGCGGCGACGAATGTGTCGCCACCGACCCTTAGACGCGGTGACTAGTAGGCGTCAACCGCGGGTTGCTCAACGGCCGTGCCCGACTGACCCAGGGTCTCGTCGTAGATGGTCTGCCAGGTGTCGTTGCCGTCGGTGAACATGTCGTTGATGAAGCCGCGTAGAGCGTCGTCACCCTTCGGCAGGCCCACACCGTAATTCTCGACCGAGAACGGCTCGCCGACGACTTTGAGGTTGTCGGAATCCTGCGAGGCGTAGCCGAGCAAGATGGCCTGGTCGGTCGTGACCGCGTCGACCTGACCATCCTTGAGGGCCTCAACACACTGCGAGTAGGTGTCGAACTCTTCGGTTTCGGTGTCGGGGTAGTTGTCCTTGATATTCTGGATCGGCGTGGAGCCGGTCGCGGAACAGACGGTTTTGCCGGCCAGATCATTCTCACTCGTGATGGAGTCGTCGTCAGCGGCGACCAGGATGCCCTGGCCGGTGATGAAGTACGGTCCCGCGAAGTCGATCTGCTCTTTCCGCTTGTCGGTGATCGAATAGGTGCCAACGTAGTAGTCGATGTCACCGTTCACGATGGCGGACTCGCGGTTCGCGCTCGGGATGGCGATGAACTCGATCTTGTCTTCGGAGAAGCTCAGGGACTCGGCCACCCACTTGGCGATCTCAATGTCGAAGCCGGAGCGTTCTCCGGTTCCGGCATCGAGGAACCCTAGGCCGGGCTGGTCTTCTTTGACGCCGATACGCACGGTATCGGCTTCCACCATGGCGTCGTACGTGGGGCTACCGGTGAGCGTAACTTCGGCGGGAGCGTCGGACGATCCCGTGTCTGTGGTATCTCCGCCGGCGCATCCGGCCAGAAGCAGTGCCGCCGTGGCTGCTGTGGCCAGGAGACTGAGTTTCTTACGCATTGTGATTCCTTTTCTGGTTGGGAAGGGAGTTGTCAGGATAAGTTGTTACGACCCTGTAGTCGGTGACGCCGCGCGAGTGGGCGTGCGACGGGTTAGTGGTCGAGAATTTTGGACAGGAAGTCCTGCGCGCGCGCGCTCTGCGGATTCGTGAAGAAGTCCTCGGGTGAAGACTCTTCCACGATTTCGCCCTCGGCCATGAAGATGACGCGGTCCGCAGCTTTGCGGGCGAAGCCCATCTCGTGGGTGACGACGATCATCGTCATACCCTCGTTGGCGAGGTCGACCATGACCTCAAGCACCTCGTTGATCATCTCGGGATCGAGGGCGCTGGTCGGTTCGTCGAGCAGGATCAGTTTCGGCTCCATGGCGAGGGCGCGCGCGATGGCGACGCGCTGCTGCTGGCCACCTGAGAGCTGGGACGGCATTTTGCCAGCTTGGTTGGCCACGCCAACTCGCTCGAGCAGAGCCATGGCCTTCTTCTCGGCGTCAGCTTTCGACAGGCCACGCACCTTGATTGGACCGAGAGTGACGTTGTCGAGCACGGTCTTATGCGCGAACAGGTTGAACGCCTGAAAGACCATTCCGACGTCAGCGCGCAGACGGGCCAGTGCTTTGCCCTCTTCAGGAAGCTTCACACCGTCAATGGTGATGACACCGTCATCGATGGTTTCGAGGCGGTTGATCGCCCGGCACAGGGTGGATTTGCCCGACCCGCTCGGTCCGATGACCACGACCACCTCGCCGCGGTTGACCACGGCGTTAATGTTCTTGAGAACGTGCAGTTCTCCGTAGTGCTTGTTGATGTCTTTAACGACGACTAGCGGTTCGCCCCGACGAACGGTGATGTTCGAGGTGGCCGGGGACGAATCTGTGGGCTCCATACTCCCTAACTTAGGACAGAACGCCTGTCTGGACATGCCAAATGCCCGGACAGCAACGCTTTTGTAACAGTCCGGGCATCGCGTATTTGTGCTAGGCAGTACGTCAGGCGCGCTGGGCGAACGCGCTCTCATACAGGCAAACGGATGCCGCGGTTGCGAGGTTCATCGACTCGGCTTCGCCGTAGATCGGTACGCTCACACTGCGGTCGACCCGGGCCAGGTCTTCGTCGGTCAAGCCGCGAGCTTCATTACCAAAAACCCACACGGTCGGTTTCGCGAGCAGCCCCTCGTTGCGGGCTGTGAGCAAGTCCGAGCCCTTGATGTCGGCGGCGAACAGCTGCAGCCCGGCGGCCTTGGCACGATCGAGCACGTCGGAGAGATCAGCCGCGATAGCGACGGGCAGGTGAAAAATGGAGCCGGTCGAGGAACGGATGACCTTGGGGTTGTACAGGTCGACGCTGCGACCGGTGAGGATGACGGCATCCGCGCCCGCGGCATCCGCTGCCCGAATGATGGTGCCGGCGTTGCCCGGGTCGCGTACCTCTTCGAGAATCGCGACGAGCTTGGGTTCGGCGTTGAAGATCTTTTTTACCGACGTGGGGAACTGGTGGCAGACAGCCACGAAGCCCTGCGGGGTGACCGTGTCGGCCATGGCCTCGAGCACCTCTTCGGAGACGAACTCCACCTCGACCTGGGCGTCTACGGCCTTCTGGGCCAAGTCGGTGTAGCGGTCGAGCGCGGTGGGCGTCGCAAACAGCTCCACGACGAGCTCTGGACGAAAGGTGAGGGCTTCGGAAACGGCCTGCGGGCCTTCGAGCAGGAACAGACCGGACTCGAGGCGCGCGTCGCGCTTGGCAAGTTTTGCGACGGAACGGACGCGCGGTGAACGTGGATTATCAAGCATGTACCCAGTTTAGGGGCACAACGTTGGGTACAAAAAAGGAGCGGGCGACCAGGTCGCCCGCTCCTCCATCTGAAATTTTGACCGGTTCACCACATAACGCCCAGGAGGCAACCGGTGATGAATCGATCAGGTAGCGCTTTACGCCGTGACGGCGATCTTCGGTGCCGAGGTGTCGGCGGGAAGGGCTGCCTTGGCGCTCTCGACGAGGGCGGCGAACGTCGCTGCCTCGTTGACGGCCAGGTCGGCGAGGATACGACGGTCAACCTCGATGCCAGCCAGGCCGAGGCCCTGGATCAGACGGTTGTAGGTAAGGCCGTTCGCGCGCGATGCAGCGTTGATCCGCTGGATCCACAGGCGACGGAAGTCGCCCTTGCGTGCGCGACGGTCACGGTAGCTATAGGTGAAGGAGTGAGTGAGCTGCTCCTTGGCCTTGGTGACCAGGCGTGAACGCTGACCGCGGTAGCCCTTGGCGCGTTCGAGAATAACGCGGCGACTCTTGTGGGCGTTTACGGCCCTCTTTACTCTTGCCATTTTTTACAAATCCTTATTCGTTAACGAGGCCTGTTTACTGACCTAAAAATTACAGACCGAGAAGCTTCTTGATGGTCTTCTGATCCGACTTAGCCAGCACCTGGTCCTGGTTCAAACGGGACTTGCGCTGCGTGCTCTTGACCTCGAGGTTGTGTCGAAGTCCGGCCTGCTGCTTCATGATCTTTCCGCTGCCGGTGACCTTGAAACGCTTCTTGGTTCCGGAGTGGGTCTTCATCTTAGGCATGTGGTTCCTCCTGTTTCGCTGCCTTGTCGGCAACCTTGTCTGCCTTATCGGCGACCTTGTCTGCCTTCTCGGCAGCCTTGTGGGCGTTAATCTCAGCCTTGGCTTCTGACTTGTTTTTCAACGGGCCAATCACCATGACCATGTTTCGACCGTCGATCATCGGAGTAGATTCCACGGAACCGTACTCGGCGACATCCTCGGCAAATTTTTGGAGCAGTCGTACGCCCTGATCGGGCCGGGACTGTTCACGGCCACGAAAAAGAATCATGGCCTTGACCTTGTCACCGCTCTTCAGGAAGCCTTCTGCGCGTTTGCGCTTGGTCTCGTAGTCGTGCGTATCAATCTTGAGACGAAACCGAACCTCTTTGAGGATCGTGTTCGCCTGGTTGCGCCTGGCCTCCTTGGCCTTCTGCGCAGCCTCGTACTTGAATTTGCCGTAGTCCATGATCTTGGCCACGGGCGGCTTGGCTTCGGGTGCAACTTCGACGAGGTCGAGGTCGGCATCCTGTGCCAGGCGCAGGGCAACATCAATCGCCACGACCCCGACCTGCTCGCCGTTGGGACCAACGAGACGAACTTCGGGGACGCGTATACGGTCATTTGTACGGGGATCGCTGATGCGTCTCTCCTCCTGGTTAACTTCGTGATCACAACCAGCCAGCGGATGCCGACTGGGGACGAAGAGAGGAAAATCACGCGTTTTCCAAGCCAACATTCTCGTTAACCTGCTTCACACGACACCCTGTCTACCCTCGCTCTGCCACCTTCCCCAAGGGAGGTGATGAAACGACGGCGGAGTGCGAACTACCCGGTAACCTTGATGAAGCGGTATGCGCGGGTGGGAGATTCTCCACTTTCGTACCGAGACTATTGTCCCGGAACCAATAATGAGTCTAGCAGAGGAATGCAATGAGCCAAAGTTTTGAGCACGATACAGGTTTTGAGCAGGATGCGAGCCTTGAGTACGATGCGGTTCTTGAGCAGGAGGCGGCGCAGGCGACACGCGATATCGCCGATGTGGCCGCTGTGGAGATCATCACCACGGCCGCGGTGCACTTGATGAGCGCGGCCGCCGTGAAGTGCGGCCTCGCCGAAGATCCCGAGGCCCAGATCGACCTGGACGAAGCACGCAAGCTCATCACGGCCCTCGCCGGACTGGTCACGGCCGCCGCTCCCGACATCGCCGACATGCACGCCCGCAGCCTGCGCGACGGCCTGCGCTCCCTGCAGCTCGCGTTCCGCGAGGCGTCCGCTCTCCCCGACGCGATCGGCGAGGGCCCCGGTGAGAAGTACACCGGCCCGGTCAACTAACTTCCTTCCGACGAACGGATGCCGCTGGTCACCGACCGTCGGCATCCGTTTTGCGTTCCCCGGCGGCGGCTCAAGTCAGGTCTGGCAGCGCGGGCACCAGAAGGTGTTGCGCTGCTCGACATCACTTCGGCCCAGGGTGCCGCGACGGATAGGGGTACCGCAGCGACGGCACGCTTGCCCCCCTCGCCCGTAGACCCAGGTTTGGGCTCCGCGACGCAGGTTGCCCGTGGTCGTGCGTTCGTCGCGGTCTTTGTTGGCCAGGATCAGGCGTCGGGCCAGGCCCACGAGCCCGGGCACGTCAGTGACCTCGGCCATGGGCCGGTTCGGCAGTAATCCGCGCAGAAAACAGAGCTCGTTGACATAGACATTGCCCAGCCCGGCCAAATTACGCTGGTCGGCGAGGGCCAGAATGACCGGTTGCTCGGGCCGAGCGGCGAGGCGATTGGCGGCCTCCGCCCGCTCGCCCGCTCCCCAGCCGGTATCGAGCAGGTCGGGTCCGAGGTAGCCGACCACCTCGGACTCCGCCCGGGTCGGCACAAGCTCCAGCACGCCGAGTTCGAAGCCGACGGCGACCCACTCGGCCGTCTGCAGCACGATTCGTGCCTGGAAGGCTGGCCGCTGCCACCGGGTGTTTGGCCGGTAGAGGTGCCAGGCCCCCTCCATCTTCAAGTGCGAGTGGATGCTCGTCTCACCGACCCGGTGCAGCAGGTGTTTGCCGCGACTGACCACCTCGTGCACGGTCTGCCCCGACAGATCGACGGTGGCGTAAGCGGGTACCCGAATGTCGCAGCCGGTCAGGATGCTGCCGCGCAGGGCCTGGTCGAGGGTGCGCGCGGTGCGATAAACGGTATCGCCCTCAGGCACGCAGCCTCAGTCCTTTCGGGGTCTCGGTGAACCCGGCTGAGCGCAGGGCCACGCCCACGTCGGTGCCGATCACGAACACACCGTTGACCGTTTCCACCGCAATCCTCTGCACGCGACCGTTGGTGACCAGGGCGGCCAGACTCACGGTGGCCGCCTCGAGCACCTGCTCATCCGTTTCAAAAGCCACCACCGTTTTGCCGCCGCGCTCGACGTACAGCACGAGGGCACCGTCGACAAGAACGACGAGTGCACCCGCCTTCCGGCCCGGTCGGTGGGTGGTGTCGCCAGGCAGGGTCGGCCAGGGCAGCGCGGCGCCATAGGCGTTCGCCGGATCCGTCGCGGCCAGGGCTATCGCACTGGCCGGTGCGGCACTGCGCCTGCCCGACGAGGCGGACGGCCCCACTGCGAAGGTACGCAGCCGGTCGATCGTGCCACCGGTAGCGAACTGGGCGGCGCCGAGCCCTTCGATGAAATAGCCGCGGCGGCAGCGGGCCATCTCTTCAAACCCGGTGAGCGTGCGGTAGACGAGGGAGAATCCGCCCAGAACACCTTCGGCCATCACCGCTCCCCGAGTCACCACACCGTAACGTTCGAGCAGGGTCTCCCCCAGGGCATGCGCGCGACGCGTCGGCGACTCGTCGGCCACCGGAAGGATCGACCAGCGACCGGACACCGTCGGCGGACCACTGCGACTCGGCAGGTTCGGCCGCGGCATCGAACGCCCACGATGCAGACGGGCGCGCGGCGCGGCCCTGCTCTGCCGGTGGGCCGTATGCCCGCCGGCCAACAGCGACCGCACCGGAGCGAACGTGTCATTGTTGATCAAACCGGACCAGACCAGGTCCCACAACGCCTGCACCAGCGCGGCGTCGTCCTGGCTGCCGACGGCATCAGCCAGCTGCCGGAAGAAGTAGGCACCACCGCCGCCCAGGGTCGCGAGGATCTCCTGCTGTAGCGGCGTGGTCTCCACATCGATGGGGAGCGGCAGGGTGAGCTGGGCCGTTTCGGCCAGGTGCAGACTGACCCAACCATCGTTGCCGGCGAGGGTTCCCGCCCCCGCCCAGAGCACCTCCCCCGCGTTGGTGAGTTCGTCGAGCATGCCCGGTTGGTAGCCGCTCACCCGGGCCGGCAAAATGAGCGTCTCCCAGGCGGACGCCGGAATGCGCGCCCCTTCGAGCTGTTCCACAACGGATGCGACGCCGTCGATTCCGCGCAGCTTGCCTCCGACATGTTGCCAGACCGGCAGGAACCGTCCGATGGCCTGCTGGTCCACCGGTTCCACCTCGTGCCGAAGCGCCGCAAGGGAGCGCCGGCGCAGGCGCCGCAGCACCTCGGAGTCGCACCATTCCAAGCCAGTACCGTTTGGCCGGAATTCGCCGGCAACGATCCGCCGGGCGTCGGCGAGGCGTCCGAGGGCAATCTGCACGACGGCCGTGCCGAGGCCAAACCGGTCGGCGACGGCGCCGGTGGTGAAGGGCCCGTGCGAGCGTGCGTAGCGGCTCACCAGATCGCCGAGCGGATCAGCCACGGATTCGGTAAACGCGGCGGACACCCCGATCGGCAGGGGAACGCCGAGCGCATCGCGCAATCGGCTGGCGTCTTCGACCGCGGCCCAGCGTTCCTCACCTCCGATGCTCACGCGCACAGCGCGGCGCAGCCCGACCAGGCCCAGCAGGGCCTGCTCGGCGGGAAGGAGGCCGGGCAGGCCCTGCGCGGGCAGCAGGCCCTGCGCGGGCAGCGATTCCGGCGGGAGATTAAGCATCCGCTCGGAGACCTCGGTGGTGCTGAGCGGGCCCAGGGTGCGCAACAGATCGGCGACACCTTCCATGCCCTTGGCCAGGTAATCCGGCGCGAGCCGTTGCAGTTCTCGGTCGGTTTGGGCAATGACACTCGGGTCGAGGAGCTCACGTAGTTCGACCCGCCCCAGCAGTTCGGCGAGCAGGCTCGAATCGATGGCAAGGGCGGTGGCGCGCCGCTCGGCCAGCGGGGTGTCGCCCTCGTACATGAAGGCAGCGACGTAGCCGAACAGCAATGTGCTCGCGAACGGGCTGGCGGTCTCGGTCACGGTGTCAACCAGACGCAATTCGCGGGAGGCGATCTGCCGGGACAACACCGCGAGGGCCGGCAAATCGTACACGTCTTGAAGGCATTCACGCAGGGTCTCAAGAATGATCGGAAAGGTGGGAAAGGTGCGGGCCACGTCGAGCAGTTGGGCGGCCTTCTGCCTTTGCTGCCACAGCGGCGAGCGGGCGCCGGGTTTGTACCTGGGCAGCAGCAGTGCCCGGGCAGCGCACTCCCGAAACCGGGAAGCGAACAGGGCTGAGCCACCGACCTCGTCGATGACGATCTGCTCAAGCTCATCGGGGTCGAAAACGAAGAGTTCGCTGCCGGGCGGTTCGGTTTCGGTGTCGGGGATGCGCACGACGATACCGTCGTCACTTGCAACACAGGAGCCGTCGATTCCGTAGCGTTCGCGCACCCGAGCGCCCACGGCGAGCGCCCACGGCGCGTGCACCGGAGTGCCGAACGGGGAGTGCAGCACAACCCGCCAGTCGCCCAGTTCATCGCGAAAGCGTTCGACCACGAGGGTGCGGTCGGTTGGGAGCTGCCCGGTGACCGCGCGCTGCTCGGCGAGGAAGGCCAGCAGGTTGTTAATTGCGCGCTGGTCGAGGCCGCCCACCGCGCAGCGAGCCTGAGCTTCGAGGGGAGGCAGGGCCCCGACCTCGCGCACGAACGCCCCGATGGCCTGGCCGAGTTCGGCCGGGCGGCCGAGGCCATCACCCTTCCAGAACGGAAGCCGTCCTGGCTGGCCGAAAGCAGGGACGACGAGCACCCGGTCGTGCGTGATCTCCTGGATACGCCAGCTGGTGGTGCCGAGGGCGAAGATGTCGTTCACACGCGACTCGTAGACCATCTCCTCGTCGAGTTCACCGACCCGTTTGCCGGTGACCTGTTCCCCGCCGACCATGAAGACGCCGAACAGGCCGCGGTCGGGAATGGTGCCGCCGCTTGTCACGGCCAGGCGTTGCGCTCCGGGCCGCCCGGTCAGGGTACCGGCGTCTCGATCCCAGACAATGCGCGGGCGCAGTTCGGCGAACTGGTCAGACGGGTAGCGCCCGGCGAGCAGGTCGAGGGTCGCCTCGTAGGCCGAGCGTGGCAGGGTCGCAAACGGTGCGCTGCGCCGCACCGTGTCAAACCAGGTCTCCACGTCGATGGGCTCGAGCGCGCAGGCTGCGACTGTCTGCTGCGCCAGAATGTCGAGCGGGTTGGTTGGTACCCGCAGGGATTCGATGGCGCCGGCCACCATGCGCTCGGCGGCAACCGCCGCGTGGATAAGGTCGGCTCGATGCTTGGGGTAGATCACCCCGCGCGAAATCTCACCCACTTGGTGCCCGGCGCGGCCGAGCCGCTGCAGCCCGCTCGACACCGACGGTGGCGATTCAACCTGCACGACCAGATCGACGGCACCCATGTCGATACCGAGTTCCAGGCTCGAGGTCGCGACGACACAGCGCAGCCGCCCCGATTTCAGGTCGTCTTCAATGAGCGCCCGTTGTTCCTTACTGACCGACCCGTGATGCGCCCGCGCGAGCAACGGCGCGGCGCCTGCGCTCTGCCCGCTTGCCCCCATCAGCTCGGCCGGCGGGCGCATCACACCGTGTTCGGCCATCTCGCCCTCGGCAGCCAAGACGGGCACCAGAGCGGATGCCTCCGCCCCGGCCAGGCGATCGGCATAGATTTCGTTGAACCGGGCGGTCAGGCGTTCAGTAAGTCTCCGTGAATTCGCGAACACAATGCTCGAGGAGTGCGCCAGCACCTCGTCAACGATGGCCTCCTCAACGTGGGGCCAGATAGACCCGGTTTGCGGAGCAGCGGCCGATGTGACCCCTTCGCGTTGCGGTACCGGTCCGAGGTCGCTCATGTCCTCAACCGGCACGACCACTCGCAGGTCGAACCGTTTCTGGGTGGGCGGCGCGACGATCTGAACGGACGCGGCGCCACCGAGAAAGCGCGCCACTTCGCTCTGCGGGCGCACGGTGGCCGACAGCCCGATGCGCTGGGCCGGGTGGCCGAGGAGCGCGTCGAGGCGTTCGAGAGATACGGCGAGGTGGGCGCCGCGCTTACTGGCCGCGACCGCGTGTATCTCGTCGATGATGATCGTCTGCACATCTCTCAGCGATTCCCGAGCTGCCGACGTCAGCATCAGAAACAAGGATTCCGGAGTGGTGATGAGGATGTCGGGGGGCGAGGTGACCAATTTGCGGCGGTCGGCGCTCGGCGTGTCTCCGGAACGCACACCGACCGTGACCTGTGGCGGCTGAAGTCCGAGGCGTTGCGCGGCCCGGCTGATTCCCACTAGCGGGGCAGTGAGGTTGCGTTCAACATCGACGCCGAGGGCTTTGAGCGGTGAGATATAAAGCACACGGGTTCCGCGCCCACGGGCACCGCGCCCGGCTGATACCGGTTCTGACTCGTGCGCCAGCCGGTCGATGGCCCAGAGGAATGCGGCGAGGGTCTTGCCCGATCCAGTGGGTGCCACGACGAGGGCATGCGACCCTTGCGCGATCGCAGTCCACGCACCGAGCTGCGCTGCGGTGGGCGCAGCAAACGCCTCGGTGAACCACGCCCGGGCCGCCGGGGAGAATCGATCGAGAACGTCGGTCATACCGTCATTGTCGCCTGACCCACCGACAGCCCACTGAACACGGCCAATATCGGGTATCAGGCCGAGGCGACGAGCTTGACGCTCAACGAATCAACGCCGGCCGTGATGGTCTCGCTTTCCGACCAGCGAGCGCCGAGACGAGTGAGGATTGCGTCGAGGTCAGTCTGGCTGAGGCCGTCGACCAGTTCCAGTTGAACCACGAGCTCGGGGCCGGTGAGGTGGCCAAGCGGATCACCGGCGGAGAGCTGAACGGTCAGGACCGAAAGCTCGGTCGCGATCGATGCCGTGAACGCGTCGGCGACGTGGTGATTGGCGTAACTCGGTGTCCACGGCAAGGATTGGGCGATGGCCCACAGGGCCGGACGTCGAATGACGAATTCACCGGGCGAGGTCGGGTCGAGCACGACGAGGTCGGTATTTTCCTGCGCGGCGGCCAGGGCGACGCGCACGGCATCCGCTGGAACGGGCCGGGCGAGGGGATTCCAGACCGTCATGGCGGCGGTAGAAGAGAAAGCAGGCAGTACGGTGCGGCCGTCCGGACCGGCCACCGTGATGATCGACAGCTCCTGGGTTTTATCGATCGTCTGGCCGAGCTCGTTTAGGGCGACATCGCCGAGCTTGGTCACCAGGGGGATGAGCAGGCGGGACCCGCGAATGGCATCGATGACGCTCTCTTCGCCGGCCTCTCGCGCCTGAAAGCGGGCGAGCGCCTCAGCAAGGGGTGCGGGTGCGGATCCGTCATCGCCGGCATCGAGATTTGCCTCGAACTCGCGACCGGCCCAGGGCTGGCCGGCAGAGTCGGCCGTATTGGCCGACTCGATGTGATCGCCGGGTTGACCTGACGGCGCGTCACCGCCCAAACGTCCCGTTGAATCGCCGGTGGAACCGAGGTTTCGCGCCTTCGCCATTAGTCCCCCGCGACATCCAATGCCTCGGCAAGGGTGAACGCACCCGCATACAGCGCCTTGCCCACGATCGCACCTTCAAGCCCGAGCGGCACCAGGCTGCGCAGGGCTTCAATGTCATCAAGACTGGAGATGCCTCCGGAGGCGATCACGGGTTTGCGGGTGCTGTCGAGCACCTGGCGAAGCAGGTCAATGTTCGGACCCTGCAGGGTGCCGTCCTTAGTGACGTCGGTTACAACGTAGCGGGCGCAGCCGGCTTCTTCGAGACGTTCCAGCACCTGCCAGAGGTCTCCACCGTCTTTTGTCCAACCGCGTGCGGCGAGAGTCGTACCACGAACGTCGAGGCCGACGGCAACGGCGTCGCCGTATTGCGCGATGACGCTCGCCGCCCACTCCGGGTTTTCGAGTGCCGCAGTGCCCAGGTTGATGCGTTTGACGCCCGTGGTCAGTGCCGCTTCGAGTGACTCGTCATCGCGGATACCACCGGACAGCTCGATGTTGACACCCTTGACCTGACGGATGACCTTCTTGATCACACCGGTGTTGTTGCCCCTGCCAAATGCCGCGTCGAGGTCCACGAGGTGTATCCACTCTGCGCCCTGCCGCGCCCAATCAGCCGCAGCCTCGACGGGGTCACCGTAGTTCGTTTCCGTGCCCGCCTCCCCCTTTGTCAGGCGCACTGCCTTACCGCCGGCCACATCGACGGCGGGCAGGAGGACGAGCCTCGGTGTCTTATTGAACTCGCTCATTGGTGTCCTTGGTTAGTGCGGTCGCGTGCTGCGACCAGTTTCATGGCAGGTGCCGGTGTGAGGTACGCGGGAAGTGCGGATTGTGAAGTCTAGGCGCACCGCGCTAGTAGCGCAGAGTGCCGATCCAGTTCTTCAACAAGCGGATGCCAGCCTCACCCGATTTTTCAGGGTGAAACTGGGTGGCGCTGAGCGGGCCGTTCTCGACCGCAGCCAGGAACGGTGCCCCGTGTTCCGCCCAGGTGAGCCGGGGCTCGGGAAACGGCGGCATGACCTCGAGGGTCCAGGATTGGGCCGCGTACGAGTGCACGAAATAAAACCGTTCCTCTTCGATTCCTCGGAAAAGCACGGAGTTAGGGGCGCTCGTGACGGTGTCCCAACCCATGTGCGGCAGGATCGGTGCGAGAAGTTCGGTCACCGTTCCGGGCCATTCACCGAGTCCCTCGGTGTCGATCCCACGCTCGACACCGTGTTCAAACATGACCTGCATGCCCACACAGATGCCAAGCACCGGACGATCGCCAGCCAGGCGACGATCGACGATCTCGTCGCCGCGCACCGCTTTGAGCGCGGCCATCACAGCGCTGAACGCACCGACACCCGGCACGACGAGGCCATCGGCCTCGAGTGCGACCTTACGATCGCTCGTCAGGGTGACGTCAGCGCCCGCCAGCTCGAGTGCCTTGACCGCGGAGTGCACATTACCCGTGCCATAGTCGAAGACAACGACCCGGGTCACAGGGCACCCTTGGTCGACGGAATACCGTGCACCAACGGGTCGAGAGCCTTGGCGAGGCGAAAAGCCCGGGCGAAAGCCTTGAACTCGGCTTCGGCGATGTGGTGCGGGTCGCGACCGCCCAGCACGGTGACGTGCACGGTCAACCCGGCGTGAAAGGTGATGGCTTCAAAAACGTGACGCACCATGGAGCCGGTAAAGTGTCCGCCGATGAGGTGGAATTCGAAGCCTGCCGGTTCACCCGTGTGCACCAGGTAGGGGCGACCCGAGATGTCGACGACGGCTTGCGCGAGGGCCTCGTCGAGCGGCACCAGCGCATCGCCGTAGCGCGAGATGCCCGACTTATCACCGAGCGCCTGGCGAATAGCCTGGCCGAGCACGATTCCCACGTCTTCGACCGTGTGGTGCACATCAATTTCAATGTCGCCGGAAGCGCGCACGGTGAGATCGCACAGTGAGTGTTTCGCGAACGCGGTGAGGAGGTGGTCGTAGAACGGCACCGAGGTGCGGATATCACTGACGCCGGTACCGTCAAGGTTGAGCGAGAGGTCGATGCTGGATTCACTCGTCTCCCGTTGCAGGTGTGCGACGCGGGGCGCGGAAATGCCGACAGGTGAACTCATACTGCTAGCTTATTCGGCTTGGGCCGAATCGGTTTGACCGGGCGTCGCTGTGCGCCCAACGCGAGCCAACGCCTCGAGGAACTGTGACGTCTCGTTCTCGGTACCGGCCGTCACCCGCAAGTGGCCGGGAATACCAACGTCCCGAATAAGGATTCCCTCAGCGAGCAACGCCGCAAAAGTCTCCTGCGGGTCGGCCACTCCTCCAAACAGCACGAAGTTACTCCAGCTTCGGTGCGGAAAATAGCCCAGGCGGGCAAGCTCAACCACAAGGCGGTCACGCTGCCCCCGAATATCGTCGACCATGGCGAGCATCTCGACGCTGTGCGCCAGGGCGGCGTTCGCAGCGGCCTGAGTCAGAGCCGAGAGGTGGTACGGCAGACGCACCAGGCGCAGGGCATCCGTTACCGCCGGATCGGCAGCCAGGTAGCCGACCCGGGCACCGGCAAAGGCGAAGGCTTTGCTCATGGTGCGCGAAATGAGAAGCCTTTCCCGACCGGGCAGCAGGGTGATCGCACTCCGGGTGCCAGCGGGTGCGAATTCGGCGTAAGCCTCGTCAACGACGACGATGCCGTCGGTCGCGTCGTAGACGGCGGCGATGGTCTCGAGCGAGAGCGGGGTACCGGTGGGGTTGTTCGGGGAGCAGAGAAAAACAACGTCAGGGTTGGTTCGCGTGACCTCGCTTACGGCGGTGACCGGCGAGAGCTCGAAGTCGGCGTCACGCGTGCCCGGAATCCAGGCGGTGTCAGTACCCGACGCGAGAATCGAGTACATCGAGTACGTCGGGGCAAAGCCGAGCAGGCTGCGTCCCGGCCCGCCGAAAGCTTGAAGCACCTGCTGAAGCACTTCGTTCGACCCGTTCGCCGCCCAGATATTGTCGGCGGTGAGCCCCTCACCGAGGTACCCGGCCAGCGCCTCGCGCAGGGCCGTAAACTCACGGTCGGGATACCGATTTACCGAATGGATGGCCTCGGCCAGGCCAGCGAGGATGTCGCGCGCCACTGAGTCGGGAATGGGGTGCGTGTTCTCGTTGACGTTCAGCGCCACCGGAACGTGCAATTGCGGAGCACCGTATGGGGAGAGGCCGTGCAGATTGGTGCGGAGCGGGAGATCTTCGAGACTGGTCACTCTCTCCATGCTACGGCCCTGGGCCGCGGCCGATACCTATTAGGAGTCGGCGGGGATTTCCAGACGCTGGCCCGGCTGCAAAGTTTCAACCGAGAGGGCGTTGAGTCGTTTGATGTCGGCCACCACGTCGCGAGGGTCGGCTGCCGGCGAGATCTCTTCGGCAAGGTCCCACAGGGTCTGGCCGGGTTCGACCGTGATGAACCGGGCGGAACCGACGTCGGTTGGCGAGTACGCCAGGGTCGTAACGATTCCTGAGTCGGTCGTATACGACATGAGGTCGATGCCCGTGGCGGAGTCCACCGCGCCGGCCGCACCGCCGTTGATGGCCAAAGATATGGCGCCGATCACCAGCGGGACGGTCGCGAGAGTTGTGAAAACAACGCGGCCTCGGCGGGTGAGGCGAAGACGCGGTGTGGGCGTGAGGGCTGCCGGAACGGGAAGTGCTGGTGCACACACTGTGGTCATATCAAACCTCCAAGGTAGGCGGGCTGCGAGTCTCGTATCCGGCCCTCGGCCGGGAGGGCCAGATACGAAACTATATTCCGAATATAACTTCGAACAATCGAACATGCAAGCTTTTTTTCATCTCAGCCCCGAATTTGGCTCAACACACTCGAATAAGTGTTTGTTTCAGGGCATGGAATTGGATAAACTTTCGATAGAACAATTGCTTGACTTACACTCAACCAGACACCACCGACATTCCCGCGTGACACGGTTTCAGACCAAGCGGGACCTACTCCAGGAGGGCACATCGTGACACAAGACACCAGTGGTACCCGCGATAAGGGCGGCACTCGGCGCCGCAAGAGTTTGAGCCAACGCCAGCTCGCTATTCTCGACGTGATTCAGCGCTCGGTGAGTTCGCGCGGTTACCCGCCGAGCATGCGGGAAATCGGTGATGCGGTCGGTCTTGCCTCTCTGTCGAGCGTGACCCACCAACTCAACCAACTCGAACTCAGCGGTTACCTGCGCCGCGATCCGAATCGCCCGCGTGCCCTCGAAGTCCTCATCGAGATTCAACGTGCCCCCGAAGACGTCGGCACCGGCACCGGCGACCAGGATAGCTTTCACCCGGGAGTTCAGGTCGGCGACGCTGCGATGGTGCCCTTGGTCGGTCGCATCGCCGCGGGCATTCCGATTACGGCCGACCAGCAGATAGACGAGATCTTCCCGCTTCCCCGCCAGCTCGTGGGACAGGGAGAGCTGTTCATGCTTAAGGTCGTGGGTGAGTCCATGATCGACGCCGCCATCTGCGACGGCGACTGGGTCGTCGTTCGCCAGCAGAAGACCGCAGAGAACGGCGAGATCGTTGCAGCCATGCTCGACAACGAGGCCACGGTGAAGGTCTTGCGCAAGCGCGATGGTCACACCTGGCTGCTGCCGCGCAACAGCAACTTCGAACCGATCGTCGGTGACTTTGCCGACATCCTCGGCAAGGTCGTCGCGGTGCTGCGCTCGGTTTAGGCCTCACCCTGATCGATACCGCGCGACACGGGCCCGGCCACCAAGCGGTGGTCGGGCCCGTTTTCTCAGTGCGTCGGTCGTATCAGGCGCTCACTTGAGCGCTGAGGCGTTCGCGCACCAGCCTCGTGGCGGCGAGCATGTTCTGCAGCGACTGCACGGTTTCTTTGTAGCCACGCGTCTTGAGGCCGCAATCCGGGTTCACCCAGACCTGTCGTTCGGGAATCGATTCCAGGGCGGTGTCGAGCAGGGTCGTCAGTTCCTCTACGCTCGGCACCCGAGGTGAATGGATGTCATAGATCCCGGCGCCGATTCCGTGGTCGAACCCGCCGGCCTCGATCTCTTGCACGACCTCCATCCGGGAACGGGCCGCCTCGATACTCGTGACGTCTGCGTCCAGGTTGCGGATGGCTTCGATGACGACGCCGAACTCCGAATAGCAGAGATGGGTGTGAATCTGGGTCGCATCCGCTACACCGGCCGTGGCGAGACGGAATGAGCCGACCGACCAATCCAGGTAGTCTGCGTGGTCCTTCTTCTTCAGCGGCAACAATTCGCGCAGGGCCGGTTCGTCGACCTGAACGATCTTGATGCCCGCAGCCTCCAAATCAACGATTTCATCGCGCAGGGCCAGTGCCACCTGGCGGGCGGTCTCGCCCAGCGGCTGGTCATCGCGCACAAAGGACCAGGCAAGGATCGTCACCGGTCCGGTGAGCATGCCCTTGACCGGCTTCGCCGTCAGGCTCTGCGTGTACACCGACCAGTCCACGGTGATCGGGGCCGGGCGCGCTACGTCGCCCCACAGAATGGATGGCCGCGTGCAGCGGCTGCCGTAGGACTGCACCCAGCCGTTCTCGGTCACGGCAAACCCATCCAGGTTTTCGGCGAAATACTGCACCATGTCATTGCGTTCGGGTTCTCCGTGCACGAGCACGTCGAGCCCGATCTCCTCCTGCAGCGCCACGACCCGACGGATCTCGGCGCGCATCAGGGAACGATATTCGTCGGCGGCTATGGTTCCCTTGAGAAACTGGGCGCGTGTTCGGCGTATGTCGCCGGTCTGCGGGAACGATCCGATCGTCGTCGTCGGCAACGGCGGCAGCTGCAACGCCGTATCCTGCGCGCTCAGACGATCAGCGTAAGCGCCGCGGCTGAAGTCGGCGTCGGTGAGCGCCGCAGCACGGTGCCGTACGACGCCATCGCGCACGCCAGGGGCACTGTGCCGCGCAGCCAGCGCCGCCGCGGCGTCGGCCAACGACCCCGCGATAGCGGCCCGTCCCTTGACGAGCCCCTGCGCGAGGGTAGCGACCTGCCCGACTTTCTGGTCGGCAAAGGCCAGCCAGCTCGCCAACGAGCCCGGAAGCGACGTTTCATCGAGCACATCGTGCGGCACATGCAGCAGGGACGTCGACGTGGACACGGCCACGGAAGGGGACAGTCCGCGCACGCTCTCAGCGGTTTCATACGCGCCGTCCAAGTCGCCGCGCCAGATGTTGTGGCCGTCGATTACCCCGGCGACGAGGGTCTTGCCGGCCAGCCCCGGTACCGCCTGCGGCAGAGTTCCCCGCACCAGGTCGAGACCGATTGCTTCAACGGCTGTGGCGGCGAGAACGGGCAGGGCATCATCGAGGCTGCCATAGGGCGCCGCAACGAACAGAGCCGGCCGCACGGTCAACCGACCCAGCAGCCCATAAACGGATGCGACAGCCGCCAGCGTCTCGGCGCGCGGCACATCAATGGATTCACTGACCAGGCCCGGCTCGTCGAGCTGCACCCAGTCAGCGCCGGCATCTGCCAGCCGTGCGAGGAGCGCCGCGTAAACGGGAAGAAGATCATCGAGCCGGGACAACGGCGAAAAGCCGGCGGGAGCGCCGTCGCTGGCCTTGCTGAGCAGCAGGAATGTGACCGGCCCGACGATCACCGGACGGGTGAGGAACCCGGCGGCTTTGGCTTCGAGGAATTCACGCACGATCCGGTCACTCGCGAGCGAGAACACGGTCTCCGGGCCGATCTCGGGCACGAGGTAGTGGTAATTGGAGTCAAACCATTTGGTCATTTCGAGCGGCAGGTTCTCGCCCTCGCCCCGCGCAAGGGTGAAATAGCCAGCCAGGTCGAGGGTTCCGTCTGCGGCGACGAGCGAGGTAAACCGGCCGGGAATCGCCCCAACGGCGACGATGGTGTCGAGCACTTGGTCGTAGTACGAGAACGACTCGGGGATCGACGAGTCTGTGCGACCGAGACCGAGATCGACGAGCCGGTCTCGGGTCTGCTGCCGCAGCCCGGCGGCGACGGCTTCCAGAGCCGCCGCATCGATCGCTCCAGACCAAAATGCTTCGACGGCCTTCTTCAGCTCCCGCCGGCGGCCGATGCGAGGGTAACCGAGGATGGTGCCGGCGGGGAAAGTGCTGGATACGGGCGCGCTGGGCATGGAGATTCCTTCACTGGAGCGTTGGTGGCTGGAATGGTCGAAGAGAACGAACGTGGTGGGTGGGCCGACGCGCCTGAACGGGCGCGAGGCCTAGGGCATGGCGGCGGGCACCGAACGCGCCCCGCACCCCTCGAGAATCGACAGCACGGTGTCGTGCTGGTTGAAGGCATAAAGGTGCAGGCCGGGGGCACCGCCCGCGAGAACGTCCTGCGCGAGGCGTACGGCGTAGTCGATGCCGATCTGGCGCTGTCCTTCCTCGGTCGGTTCGACCTCGAGTTCGATGGACAGTTCGGCCGGCAACTTCTCACCGGAGAGCTGCAGGATGCGACGCAACCGGTTGGGGCTGGTCACCGGCATGATGCCGGGAAGAATAGGAAAGAGCACTCCGGCAGAGCGGGCGCGTTGGATGAAGCTCAGGTAGTCGTCAGCGTGGAAAAACAGCTGGGTGATCGCCAGGTTGGCCCCGGCGGCCTGCTTGGCCAACAGTGTGTCGATATCTTGGCTGACCGACCGCGAGTTGGGGTGGCCGTTAGGAAAGGCCGCGACGCCGATACGAACCTTGCTGCGTTCGGTTTTTACCCCGCGAGCACCGGGAAGACCGGGAATGACCGTCTCGGTGTACGGCACGCGTTCGGTTTGCACCCGATGGATGAGCTGCACCAGCTCGCCCGCGCTGTGCAGGTCCCCGAGAAACGTAGTTTCGTCCGGGGCTGCGCCCTGTGGCGCGTCTCCTCGAACGGCCAGGAAGCTGCGGATACCGGCGTCAAGGAACTCGCGAATGAGACGGCTCGCCTCTGCGTGCGAGGAGCCGACGCAGGTCAGGTGCGCCATAGCATCCGCGCTCGTCTGGTCTTTGATGTAGCGCAGCACGTCGAGCGAGGAGTTGCGCGACGACCCGTTGGCGCCATAGGTGACCGAGATGAACTCGGGACCGGCTGCGGCCAGGTGATCGATGGTGCGGGTGAGAGCGGATGCTGCGGCCACCGTCTTCGGCGGATACACCTCGAACGAGAACGCCAGGCGGGCGTTACACGCAGAAATCCCTGTCGTAGTCATGTTTCCTCATTCGGCAGAAGCGATACAGCGGTGGTGGCCAGGCGGCCGCGGACGCCGCCAGGAGTCTGGCGGTTCTTCGCGGGCGGGTGCCGGGCTCGGCTGTCGCTCCATGCCGGAGAACGAATTCCGTCGGCAACGATTGGTTAGACACTAACAACACCGACGCTAACGTTGGCGAATATGACAATTCATGTCATCCCGCGGTCACTGTTATTGCGGGCAGGCATCCCGGCAACGCCATCGAACCCGGCCAGACGCGCGCGGGTCTTCGTGGTCTTGCGAGCGTGTCGATGATGCTCCCGGCGGGATTCGCTCTTCTGTCGCGACCGAGAAAAGACCGCGTCGTTATGCAGTCGACCCTGTAGTGCCGCGTCGGTGAGGGCGCGGAATCCACGCCGGCCGCGCGTCAGCCGAGCTCTATCCGACCCGCCCGTCCTGCACCGGAATAACATCGTCTTCGGTGAGCGGAATCCACGGTGACCCGTCAGGATCCGATGCCGCCGCCGCCGGACTATCCCCCTGGTTCCACCACTTTGACTCGTATGGCACGCCCTCGAAGAGCACACGGTCGCTCTTCTCGTACGCGGCCAGTCCGGCCCAATCCGGGTAGGTTCCCGCGGGCAGGGTCGTCGCCTCGAACGGCCTCTCGCCTGGCAAAACCGGGCCAACGAGCGTCCACGGTGTTTCCCAATCATTGAGTACCGGGTTGTCGGGCAGATCGCCACGAGTCCACCACTTTGCCTGGTAGACGTTTCGGTGCCACACAACTTTGGTGCCCTCGAGGAAAGAACCCTCCTCTGACCAGATCACGTACGGGCTGGTCGCCGGGTCGTCGACAACGTTTTCCTTCTGCGCCTCGGACATCGTCACGGCGGTCGCCGACGCCTCCGGGCGCCCGATGAATCCGTCGCCAAGCAGCTCGGCGAACCTCAAATCGCCCTGATCGATTCCGCTGCAGGCGTCGGAAACCCGTTTAAGGTCGACGTAGTTCGAACCGCACGGTGCATCACGATTCAATGACCAGAGCGACATCCGCCCGATCTTCATCTCCCGTGCGAACGCGTTCACCTTTCGTGCGTCGTCCAGGCTGAAAACCTCGTCAGTGACATCGTTTTGACCGATCATCGGGGTAGCACCGATCTTCGACCAGACCGTCGCTGCGCTCAGCTCGGTACCGGCCCGCGAGTAGAGAGTGCCGAGCTGGCGGTGCGCAGAAGTGAGCGCCTGGATAGATGCCTCCGCCATACTCTGGCCTACGGCGCGGCTATTGCCGTAGTCCATCGTCATCAGGTTGACCCCGGCCAGGTCGACCCCGGCCGAGAGCATCAGGCTGACCGCAGTGGTGCCATCTTCCGTCAGTCCGGCGGGCGATACTGGAAGAGTGAGCCAGACGGCCAGTTCCGTGCCCGCTTCGCGACGTTGGGCCTGCAGGCTACGGATTGCCTCGGCGCGTCGGTGACCGGCCGCGGTATTCGTGAGACTCTCTCCTTCGAGGTCGAGATCGATGGTCGTCACCCTGTAGCGGTCGACCACCGCGGCGTAGGCGTCACGCAACGCCCCCGGGTCGGTGCAGCCGGTCGCAAGTTCATCGTTGAGCAGACCGCCAAACGAAACGACAATCTGTCCACCCAACTGTTCGAGCCGGGCCAGCCTTCGGTCCAGGTCAAGGGCCTCAGACGCCTCGGTCAGCGTGTACGCCGTTCCCCAGCTCGGCTCGCAAGGGTCGTCCTTCCCGGCAACGATGAAAGACAACACGACGTCCCGACCGGCCTTCGAGGCAGGTGCCTCGAAGGCAAAGCTTGGCGTAGCCGTGACATCCACGTAGCCGGCGATCCACGGATCGTTTGCTTCAGCCGCCTGCGCAGCGCTCCATCGCTGCCAGCCCAGGTAGCCTCCCCCGGTCAAGGCAGCAATGAGCAGCAATGACAGCAAGACACGCACTGCGGACAGCCGGCGACGGATTTCGAGGTGTGACGCAGGCGCGGCAGAACCCGGGCCGGTCATGGGGCCACACAGTTTGCGTTTTGAAGCGCGGTTTCGCCGACTTGCCGCGCCAGGGCAACGTTTGACCGCCCCACGGGCACCGGGATATCCCCGCTGGCATGCCCGTGGTAGATGACCGCTCGCCAGTCGAGCACCGGAATCGGGTGAATCAGCGCCGGCGCGGAGCGGGCTCGACGCGGCTGCCTCTCGACGTACAGCCATTTGGTGAGCCCCAGCCACACATCGACGATGGAACTCCAGATTCCGATATTCGCGAGGATGGCCGTGGTCGCCAACAGGCCATTGAAGGCCGCGAATGCAGCGTTGCCCCAGTTCTGAGCCAACACGTCACGCCAAAGGGTCAGGGCGGAGAATGCCACGATCAGGTATGGTGCGACCACGAACAACAGCGGCGCGGCCGTACGGTTCCTCACCTTGGGCGTGCGCGCAAATGGGATTTTCCTGCCCGTGACTGCCTGCTCGAGCGACTTCAACACGCCCGCCACGTTGACCGGCAACAGGACCAGGTTGAAGCCGTAGATCCGAAAAATATCGCTGAATCGGTAACCGCAGTACCGCAGGTCACTGCCCATGGCGAGAAAATACGGCAACGCGGCCAAGACGACGACGGGGCTGAGGAGTCGGCTGTCGTAGGGGTAGACCAGCAGGAACATGAGGCCGAAACTCGCCCAGGCGATGGAGGCCATGTAGTTGGCCCGCAGGAACAGCTCCAACATGCTTATCGGGTGGCCGTTGCGCTTCCGCTCGCGCAGCTGCCGCCAGAGTTTGGGCAGGATGAGCAGCCCGCCGTTCGCCCAGCGGCGGCGCTGCACGATGAGGGAACCAAAATCCGGCGGGGTGGCGCTGTAGCTGAGCCGCTCCGGATAGTTCATCAGCGTCCAGCCGTGAGTGCCGAGGTCGATACTCGACTCCGTGTCCTCGATGACGGTGCGGTCCTGGACGTAGCGCCGGACCTCGAAGCCGCCAACGTTTTCAACCTCAACAATGTCTTCCAGGGCACGCTTTCGGATGACCGCGTTCGCACCTACCCAAAATGTTGCTCCGTAGTAGGACATCCCCTGGTGCAGGATGTGCTGGATGTCGGTGGTCGCCCCGGCAAGGCGCTCAATCCGGGTCGGCGCGCCCCGAAAAGACGAATACGGGGTCTGGGTAACGGCGACGCGGGCGTTGTCGGGCTGTTCAAGGAAATAAACCAGGCGCAAACAGTAGTCGCGCAAGAGCAGCGAGTCCGCGTCCAGGGTCAGGAGATAATCAGCGTCCGGAACGACGACGTCGGCATCCTCCGTCGCCGCGACTGGACGAAGGATGGCACCGTCTGGACCATCGTCGCGGCGGAATCGTCCGCCCATCAGCCCGATGTAGGCGTTGAGGTTCATGGCCTTGTTGGCGTCATGCGACAGTGACGCGTAGAGCTTGCGCTCAAATGTGTCCAACTCCGCCGAGAAGGTCCAGACGAGGCGGCGCTTCAGCTCGAGCATTCGCTGGGGAATAGGTGCCGCGTGTTCGTCGGCGGCGGCGGTGAGCGCATCTGCGGTCAGGGCGAGCTCGCCGGCCAGGCCTGCTAGAACCTGCTCGACGAAGAAAATATCGACATGGTCGGACACCTCTTCCTCGTCGGCCATCCGGCGCAACCAGGCCGACGCCCAGAGGTAGTCGCGCGCCAGTTCGCGAACGGCGTTCTCGCTCACCGTCCCGTTCTCCGCCAATTCAAGTTCATGGTCGGGGAAGTCAGCACTGAAGCGCGCGTGCGGTTCGGCCAGTGCCTCGGCAATGCCCTGGGCGATTGCCCGGGATTCGGCGAGCCGCCCCGCAGTCGCGGGATCGGTGGGATGTGGCGGGTCGTCGAGCAGGAGAACGACGCGCAAGGCCGGATACTCCTGCAAAGCCGCCGACCAGAGGGTGGCCCGAACAACCCCGGGTTCCTCGCTGTAGGACGGTACCAGCACCGTCATCGGCCCGTGGCGCCTTGCGAAATGGCTGTCAAGTTCGGCCCTCGGAACGCGCACGTGGTCACGGAATCGCTGCAACGCCCCCTGCCTGGCCACGAGGTACATCAGCGCAGAGAAGGTCAGAAACGTAACGACGATGAGGTAGGAGATTGCCTCGGTTGTGAAGCGGAAGCTTTCGGTTCCGTTATTGAGGAACTCACGCATGACAGTGTAGATCAGATAGCCCAGCCACGACACCACCGTGGCGATGATGGCCAGACGACCCCAGGTGATCTTCGAGTCACTGGGTCGTTCGTGAACCGTGGGCAGTGGCTGGGTGGTGCGTTCAGCACCTATTTGGCGTTTTCGGGCAGGCGAAGCTGCGGTTTTCATTGACATCGGTCATCCTCGGGTAGGGCCGGTTTTCTTCGGGTTCTCGGGTGCGCTCACGTCGGAATATATGAGATCTCCCCAAGATTTTGACCATAACTCATTTCGCGGGGGCCGCAGTAGTCCCCGGAAGGGGTCATTTTTAAGCGGCGTGGCAACAGCGGGTGACCGCGTGCACGTGCAGCCGGCCCCGAAACAAGAGATGCGGTCGCGTGGCGCTCTCGAGGGCAGTGCGTGTGATGCTCGACCAAACAACGCGCGGCGATACGGTCGCGTTCAATCGAAGGTCGTCGCACAGCGAGCCACAGGGAGACCGGTGCGGGTGTTGCTCCGTCACGCCAGCGTCGGCTTAATACCCTCACGCACGTCGCGGGAAACATGCTTGCGGTCCGTAGCGGGGACGGACACCAGAATTGCGCACACGTATGCTGCCCGGACCAACACCCCCGACCCGGGAAATCGATCGGTGCTTTGAACTGTGCCGCTACTGACTCACGGACCTAGGAGGAGACTGCGGGCAGAATGACGAACGGCGCGAACTGCGGTTCAATCTCCGCGGTGACGAACGCCGTGACATGGGTGCCGGTCTCCACATATTCGGTCGTCTCGATGCGGCCCAGATCGTGCAAAACTGCGACGAGGTCACCCCGGTCGTAGGGAATGAGCAGGTCGAGTTCGATCTGCGGTGTCGGAAGCAGCAGCGCCACGGCGGCGAGCACGGTCTCGATGCCCTCACCGGTGCGGGCAGACACAAACGTCGCCTTCGGCTCAAGGCCACGCAGAACAAGCCGGTCATCGTCGCTGATCAGGTCGCTCTTATTAAAGACGACGAGTTCGGGAATGTCGCGGGCGCCGACCTCGGAGATGACGTCGCGCACCGTGGCGAGCTGGGCAACCGGATCGGGGTGCGATCCGTCAACAACGTGCACGATGACGTCGGCATCGGCGACCTCTTCGAGGGTGGAGCGGAAGGCTTCGACCAGTTGGTGGGGCAGGTTGCGCACAAAGCCGACCGTGTCGGTGAGGGTATACAGGCGTCCGTCAGTGGTCGTCGACTTACGCACGGTCGCGTCGAGGGTCGCGAACAGGGAGTTCTCAACGAGTAGCCCGGCCTTGGTGATCCGGTTGAGCAGGCTGGACTTGCCCGCGTTGGTGTACCCAACGATGGCGACGGACGGAACGGCGTTGCGCTTGCGGTTGGCGCGTTTGGCCTCCCGGGCCGGCTTCATCTCGACCATCTGCTTGCGCAGTTTGGACATCCGGGTGTGGATGCGGCGACGGTCAAGTTCAATCTTGGTCTCACCGGGGCCACGCGACCCCATTCCCGCTCCGGCGCCACCGACCTGACCGCCGGCCTGGCGGGACATCGAGTCACCCCAACCACGCAGGCGAGGCAGCATGTAGGCCATCTGCGCGAGTTCAACCTGCGCCTTACCCTCGCGACTCTTGGCATGCTGGCTGAAAATGTCGAGGATCACGGCTGTACGATCGATGACCTTGACCTTGACCACGTCTTCGAGGGCACGCCGCTGGCTCGGCGCGAGTTCGGTGTCGGCAATAACCGTGTCGGCGCCAAGCGCCTTCACGATGTCGGCGACTTCCTGGGCCTTGCCCTTGCCGAGGTAGGTGCTCGGATCGGGGGTAGCGCGGCGCTGTAGCAACCCGTCGAGCACGGTCGCCCCTGCAGTTTCTGCGAGGGCCGCGAGTTCGCGCATGGAGTTTTCCGCGTCATCGACGGTGCCGTGAGTATAAACGCCTACCAGTACAACGTTTTCCAGACGAATCTGGCGGTATTCGACCTCGGTGACGTCTTCGAGCTCGGTGGACAGGCCACCGACGCGGCGCAGGGCGTTGCGGTCGGCCCGTTCGGACTGGTCACCGTCGTGGTCGCTGCCGTCGTACTCGCCCAAGGTCTGTGCTTGGAGGGCCTGGGCTGACCCGCTCCGGAACAGGGAGTACCCGGCAGCTTTGCTGTCGGCGCTGGCCAGCACTCTCGCCACAACGTCGTCTGCGTCGAGGGATTCTGCGCCTGGGTTTTCTACCGTGTCGTTGCCCGAGGGCGCCGTTGGATCATTCATCCCATTAACCTTAGTTGAACGAAGTTGAAAGGTTCCCTTATGTCGTCCGACCACTATTTTTCTCCGGCGCCCGGCACCGCACTGAAAACGCGCCAGATCACCGTGCAATTGCACGGCCAAGATCGGCTTTTGACGACAGCCAATTCGGTGTTCAGCCCTGCGCACATTGACACCGGCACCGAGGTCTTACTCAAGTACGCCCCCGAGCCACCATTGACTGGCCATTTTCTCGATCTTGGCTGCGGCTGGGGACCCATCGCGCTGCACCTCGCGCTCGCTTCCCCCGCTGCAACCATCTGGGCCGTCGACGTCAACGAGCGTGCCCTCGATCTCGTGCGCACCAACGCGGCCACCCTTGGCCTGACGAACGTCAAAGCCGTGCTCGCCGCCGACGTGCCAACGGACGTATCGTTTCGTACGATCTGGTCGAACCCGCCCATTCGCGTCGGCAAGGACGAACTGCACGGGCTCATGCAGACCTGGCTGCCTCGCCTCGAACCGGAAGCGGATGCCTGGCTCGTCATCCAGCGCAACCTCGGCTCGGACTCGCTCCAGCGTTGGCTCGCGGCCGAACTCCCGTCCCACTTCGAAACCACCCGCGAGGCCATCAGCAAGGGCTTCCGAGTGCTCCAAGTGCACCGGGACTAACCCAGGTTCAAGACCCCGTCGAAGACAAGTTCCGCTGGCCCCGACAGCGACACGTGTTCCCCGTCTTCCGCCGGAAACATCCGCACCCCCAGTACCCCACCGGGCACCTCTACCCGCCACTGGTGCGGCGCCGACTTACCGGCCCAATGCCGCGTGGCCAGGGCCGCCGCGACCGCACCCGTGCCGCAGGACAGAGTCTCCCCGCTGCCGCGTTCATGCACGCGCATGCGAAACCGCCCGACGCCGTTGACGACCAGGGGGTCGTTCGGCACCACGAATTCGATGTTCACCCCGTCAGCAGGTTCGGGATCCAGCTGCGGAATAAAGGTGAGATCGGCTGCAGCGAGTTCGTCGTCGTCGGCGAGGGCGACAACCGCGTGCGGGTTGCCGACGTTGATGCCAAGGCCGGGGCGCGCTACCGACAGGTTCTTGGTGCGCACGAGCGGTTCGGTACCGTCGAGCTTCCACCGACCGAGGTCAACCTGAAAACCAGACGCGTTGCGCTGCACGTCGCGCACGCCACCGCGGGTGCCGATCGTGAGGGTAGCGCCGGGCAGCAGTTCGGCGAAATTGTTCTCAATGAGGAATTTGGCGTAGACCCGGATGCCGTTCCCGCACATTTCCGAGACGGTCCCGTCGGCGTTCCAATAATCCATAAACCACTCGGCAGCGTCGTCCTCCGCGAGGGCGGCCGCGCCGTCTGGCAGATTCTTACTGCGTACCGCGCGGATGACGCCGTCGGCGCCAACGCCGAACCTGCGGTCGCACACGGCGCGAATCTGCGCCGGGGTAAGCTCCGTCGTGCCGTCGGGATCAGCGAACAGCACGAAGTCGTTGCCCGTGCCCTGGCCCTTGGTGAAATTCAACGTAATACCCATGCTGTTAGTTTACGGGGCGACCGCTGGGTACCTTCCCGAACCGGCTCACGCTGTCGGTGCTGAAAGTGCGCTGCCCCGATCGATATGCGCGAGGGCCTCGTTGACCCGGTCGGACGAATCGGACTCCATCCAGTGCGTGTGCGCGTAGCGTTTAAACCAGCTCACCTGCCGGCGAGCGTAACGGCGCGTCAGCTGTTGGGTGGCTTCGATCGCGTCGGCCTGGCTGAGCGTGCCGTGCACCTGGCCGAGGGCCTGAGCATAGCCAATCGCACGGCTCGCCGTGACCCCCCTCTCGATGCCGACCGACAGCAGGCCACGTGCTTCGTCGACGATGCCGGCCGTCCACATCCGCTCTACCCGTGCATCGAGCCGAGGGGTAAGTTGCTCGCGCGGGGTCCGCAGGCCCAGCAGCACGCTGGGCTGCCAGTACACCAGCTCCTCGGGTAGGGCAGCCAGGTGCGGCGCACCGGTCAGTTCGACGATCTCCAAAGCGCGCACCAGACGGCGACCGTTGCTCGGGCCGATCCGCAAAGCGGCCTGCGGGTCGACAGCTTGCAGGCGGGTATACATGAGGCCGGGTCCGCGCTCCAATAGTTCGGCTTCGAGGCGCGCCCGCAACACTGGATCAGTGCCGGGAAACTGAAAGTCAAAGACGACCGAGGAGACGTAGAGTCCAGAGCCGCCGACCAGGATCGGTACTGCCCCGCGCGCGACGATCTCGACGATGGCCCTGCGGGCATCCGTTTGGTAGTTGCTGACGGTGGCCTCGCCCGTCACGTCGAGCACGTCGAGCAGGTGGTGCGGAATGCCGCGACGCTCGGGCTGCGACAATTTGGCCGTGCCGATGTCCATGCCGCGGTAGAGCTGCATGGCATCAGCGTTGACGATTTCGGCCGGCTGACCGCGCTCTAGCATGCGTTCGGCGAGGTCGAGAGACAACTCAGACTTGCCGGTACCGGTCGAGCCGATGATTGCGATCAGTACCGCTGGTTCAGCTGTCACCGCCGGTGCAGACGACAAGCTCCTAGCGCTCGTCGTCGTTCACGTTGTAGATGGGAATCGTGGTGGAGCCGCTCTCAAGCCGCAGACCGATGGTCGGCAGGCCCAGAGAAACCGGTCCAGCGCCGCCGGTCCCACCACCATGGGTGGGCACTGCGCAGGAATCAGCTTCCAAACGGTCCCATGCAGCCCCAGCCCGGGTCGAGCGGATGCGCAGTGGCGCCCCGTCGGTCGAGTCGGCGATGAGGTGGAACGGCGCTGCCTGGGTGACGACGACGGTGACCATATCTCCGGGACGAGGGCGGGCCGAACCGGCCGGCACATCGAAGTGCACGAGACGACTATCGGGAGCGCGCCCGCTCAGACGATGGGTATCACTGTCTTTCCGTCCGCCGTTGGCGACGAGCAGTTCCACCTCACGGCCGATCATTTTTTGGTTCTCCTCGAGGGAAATGCGCTCTTGCACAGCCGCGAGTCGCTCGTAGCGGTCCTGCACGATGGCCTTGGGAACCTGGTCGGGCATGGTCGCAGCCGGGGTTCCAGGACGAATCGAGTACTGAAAAGTGAACGCCGTCGCGAACCGAGCGAGCTCGACGACCCGCAGGGTCTCCTGAAAGTCTTCTTCGGTTTCGCCGGGGAAGCCGACGATGATGTCAGTACTGATGGCGGCGTTGGGCATCTGGGCGCGCACCCGATCGAGGATGCCAAGGAATTTCGCTCCACGGTAGGAGCGCCGCATCGATTTGAGAATGCGATCGGATCCGGACTGCAGCGGCATGTGCAGCTGCGGCATGACGGCGGGCGTTTCGGCCATGGCGTCGATGACGTCGTCCGTGAAAGCAGCGGGGTGCGGGCTGGTGAAGCGGATGCGCTCGAGCCCCTCGATATTACCGGCCGCGCGCAGCAGCTTCCCAAAGGCAAGGCGGTCGCCGAACTCAACCCCGTAGGAGTTGACGTTCTGCCCCAGAAGGGTGACCTCGATGGCGCCGTCGTCGACGAGCGACTGAATTTCGGCAAGAATCTCGCCCGGACGACGGTCTTTCTCTTTGCCACGCAGGGCGGGAACGATGCAGAACGTGCAGGTGTTGTTGCAGCCGACCGAAATGGACACCCAACCGCTGTAGCTGGAGTCGCGTTTTGTGGGAAGGGTCGAGGGAAAGGTCTCAAGAGATTCGAGAATTTCGAGTTGGGCCTCCCCGTTGTGCCGCGCTCGTTCGAGCAGGCTGGGAAGAGAACCCATGTTGTGGGTGCCAAAGACAACGTCGACCCACGGTGCCTTCTCGAGGATTGTGGTCTTGTCTTTTTGGGCCAGGCAGCCGCCAACAGCGATCTGCATGCCGGCGTGCTTACGCTTGACCGAGGCGAGGTAGCCAAGGTTGCCGTAAAGCTTGTTGTCGGCGTTCTCACGCACCGCACACGTATTGATCACGACTATGTCAGCCTCGCCACCGTTCGCGGAGACGTACCCGGCCGCTTCGAGCGAGCCGCTGAGTCGCTCGGAGTCGTGCACGTTCATCTGGCAGCCAAAGGTGCGCACCTCGTAGGTACGGGCCTGCCCCGAGTCGTCGATCGCGGCTGCCGAGGGGGTGATCACGGTGCGGCGGGCCAGTTCGGAGGTGACGATACTCATAGTGCGTATAGTTTACGCGAGCAATTCGGTGTGTGAGCCGTGCGCCGGGCGAAATGCTGCATTTGTGAAGGCGTCAACGGAACCGTACGCGAGAGGCGGCACCGCCGCCGCGGCTGTCCATAGCTGCCTTGACCGCGAGACGTACCGCTGAGGAGCTGTAACCCTTACGCATGAGAAAACCGGTGAGTCGGCGATCGATAGTCTGGTCGTCGAAGCGTTCCATCTGTCCGATGCGCTTGGTGGCGAGGTCGATAGCGCGCTCCGCTTCGTCATCGGGGAGCTCTTCGAGCTTGTCCATCATGACGCTTGGATCAAGCTTGCGCCGGCGCATTTCAGCTTCGACACCGTTGCGTCCGAGACCCTTGCGCACGTTATGGCTGTGGATGATCTGATCGGCGAGTTTGGCCTCGTCGAGGTAGTTCAGCTCGATGAACTTTGCAATGATCTCACTCGCTTCGCCCGAGTCGACACCGGTGGCACTGAGCACCAGCAGCGCCTCGACCGTCGACAGCGAGCGGCCCCGCAGTCGGTGCAGCAGTACTTTTTCGGCCCGTTCGCGCTGGTCGATTGCTTCGGCCGAGGCGAGAGCGTCGTCGTCTAGCGCTATGTCGGCCGTGACAGCTGCAGCCTCAGCCTTGGTGGCCGCTGCCGCCGAAAACCTGTCGACCTCGGCCGGACCGAGCGGATCGACGCCGACCTCGACCGGACCGACCTCGACCGGACCGACCTCGAGGGGGGAGCGACGCTTCATTCCCGGGGCCGCACCGTGCAGGTAGGTCACGGGAGCCAATCCGGCGTCTGTGCGTTCTGCTGCATCATCCTGGGGTTCGAAGTGAACCATTCCCGTGACCTGCCTTTTCGGTGCTCGTTTAGTGCGGTTCCTTGCTGTAGCTGCGTTGCCGGCTAAGCGGTCTTGCGAACGACCGGGGCCTTGGTAGCGACCGGGCCATCGGCCAGCAGAGCTGCGGCATCCGCTTCGGCTTTAGCCTTGGTTTCGGCCTCCAGCGCGATGGCGGCAGCGGCCTTCTCGGCGGCCTTGGCTGCGATGCCTTCGGGGCCGATGCCGAGCTTGATGAGAATCTTACGCTCAATCTCGTTGGCCATGTCGGGATTCTTGAGCAGAAAATTGCGCGAGTTCTCTTTGCCCTGGCCGAGTTGGTCGCCGTCGTAGGTGTACCAGGCGCCAGACTTCTTGACGATGCCCTGGTCAACGCCGAAGTCGATCAGGCTGCCCTCGCGGGAGATGCCGATGCCGTAGATGATGTCGAACTCGGCCTGTTTGAAGGGCGGTGCCATCTTGTTCTTGACGACCTTGACCCTGGTGCGGTTACCGATGGCGTCGGTGCCGTCTTTCAGGGTTTCAATGCGCCGAATGTCGAGGCGCACCGAGGCATAGAACTTGAGTGCTTTACCGCCAGAGGTGGTCTCGGGGCTGCCGAAGAACACACCGATCTTCTCGCGCAACTGATTGATGAAGATCATGGTTGTGTTGGTCTGGCTGAGGCCACCGGTGAGTTTGCGGAGAGCCTGCGACATGAGACGGGCCTGCAGGCCCACGTGCGAGTCACCCATCTCGCCCTCAATCTCGGCGCGCGGCACGAGCGCTGCAACGGAGTCGACGACGATCAGGTCGATGGAACCGCTTCGCACGAGCATGTCGGCTATCTCGAGGGCCTGCTCACCGGTGTCGGGCTGGGACACGAGAAGGGCGTCGATATCGACGCCGAGCTTCTTGGCATATTCCGGATCGAGGGCGTGCTCGGCGTCGATAAACGCGGCGATGCCACCGTTCTTCTGCGCGTTCGCAATGGCATGCAGGGTGAGGGTGGTCTTGCCCGAAGACTCCGGACCGTAGATTTCCACGATGCGGCCACGCGGCAGTCCACCAACGCCGAGTGCGACGTCCAGGGCAATCGACCCAGTCGAAATGGTCTCGACGGGGGCACGATCGTCGCTGCCGAGACGCATGACCGATCCTTTGCCGAACTGACGGTCGATTTGCGCGAGAGCGGTCTCGAGGGCTTTCTCGCGGTTAGCTTGTGATGCCATGGTCGTGATCTCCTTGGGTTCTGCACTGCCGCCGACCGTGAACAGCGCTGCGGGGTGCGTAGTGGCGCCTATAGGCTGTCGGCGCACCCACCGGAAGAACCCCGGTGCGTGTTTCGACAAGGCAGTTGCTGACGTTCTCTGACAGATTTGACTGTACGCCGCACCTCCGACACTGGCCGGGGGCACGAACGGACGGTGCACAATCTGTCAAGTTGCCTGCTGTGGAGGAGTCTATCAAGACCGAACAGATATTCGAGCATTGCCGGGAATTCTTTGCGGCGTGTCGAAGTATCAGCCTAAGCGGAAGGGTTTGACCGCGCTACGGGCGGGGAGCTGGGACGCCGGCGCCGTACCAGCGGCTGCGGGGCACGTCGACCTCGGCGCAGAGGGCCAGCCAAACATCGCGAGCGGGAACACCGGCTGTGAGGGCCTGATCGGCTGTTCGACCGCCGAGCGGGGTGAGCACGAGATCGCGGGTAAGGACACGCCCGTACGCGTCACCAAACTCCTCTTTCATCGCGGTGCGGAACTCGCTCAGTCGCACAACACTCCTTCAATCCGTCGCTGCCTGACACTTGATACCGAAACAAAACCACCGCCGACAGACCTCGTCGGCGGTGGTTCTTATTGTAAATCCTGAAATGGCACCGATTGGTGACTAACGCACCATGAAGTCGGCATCGAACGTATTGACAAACTCGTCCGGTACCGTGTCGGGGAACTGATCGATACCCTCGATGATCGCGAGGCGGTCACCGACTTCGCGCATGATGACCGAGATCGGGGTTTCCAGTGCGTCTGCGACAGAGGCGAGAATCTCCGAGGAGGCCTCTTTTTGTCCCCGTTCTACCTCGCTGAGGTAGCCGAGCGCGACGCTGGCTTTGCTTGCGACCTGACGCAGGGTACGCCCCTTTTGCAGGCGGAAGTCCCTGAGCACATCGCCGATTTCCTGACGAACAAGAATCATCGGAACCTCCTTCTTATGCCTAATAATTTAAGGCCTATGACCATCGGATTGCGGTGGTGGATGCTTAGAATACTGCATCCCTTCCGATATTTTGACACTACCGAGAATCACTGGGCTTTGCTTGTGAATGTCCTCGATGTAACCAGCCCGTAACAGGAACTATTCCGCGTCACCCTCCACTATCAGCGCACGTACAGCATCAATCGCCTGACGTACAGTTTCGGCGCGAATCTCGGTCCGATCGCCGTCCAGGTGCAGCGGCACGGCCCACGAACCGCTTCCTTTTGACAGGCCGATGAACACCGTTCCGGCTGGGTGACCACCGTCCGGGCCCGGCCCGGCGACACCCGTCGTCGACACGCCGATATCGGCGCGCACGTCGTTGACCGCGAGCAGGGTACGCACTCCACCCGCCATCTGCTTTGCGACGTCGGCGTGCACCGGGCCGTGAACGTTAAGCACGCTGCTGTCGACCTGGAGCAGGTCGCGCTTCAAGGCGGTGTCGTACGCGACCACTCCCCCACGAACCACTGTGGACGCCCCGGGTATACGCACGAGTTCAGCCACGAGCAGCCCTCCGGTGAGGGATTCAGCGACGGCGATAGTGAGATGACGGGCGGTGAGTTCCGCAATCAACTCGGCCGTCGCATCCACTGCCGTCGCATCCACCGCCGTCGTGTGCACCGGCTCAGGCAACGTCGTGCTTTCGCAGACGCCAGGCTGAGATGAGGTAGTCCAGGCCGGAGACGACGGTGAGCACGAGAGCGATGGTCATGGTCGCCGTGTTGACCCAGTCCACCCATTCGCCGAAGACCGGCTGGAACGGCAGCAGCGCGAGCGAGATCGACACGGACTGGGCGATGGTCTTGAGCTTGCCGCCGCGGCTGGCCGGAATGACCCGGTCGCGCAGCATAACGAAGCGGAACACGGTGATGCCGATTTCACGCACCAGGATGACGATGGTCACCCACCAGGGCAGCTCCCCCAGGGTGGACAGGCACACCAACGCACCACCGGTGAGGATCTTATCGGCAATCGGGTCCAGGATTTTTCCAAGATCCGTGACCAGATTATGGCGGCGGGCAATCATGCCGTCGATACCGTCGGTGGCGATCGCGATGATGAACAGCACGGCGGCGGCCCAGCGCAAGGCATCCTGGGGGCCATTGGCGGCCAGCAGCATCCAGATGAAGACCGGGGCGAGCAGGATGCGCACAACCGTGATCAGGTTGGGTACGTTCCAGTTGCTGGGGCGGGAGACAAAGTCGTGCGGTATTGCCATGGTTCAGTCCCTGCCGGTTAGTTTCCAGGCATCCTCGTCATCCTCGGCGCCATCCACCTCAGGATACCCCTGTGACATTTTCTCTACCGGGTCGTCGGCATAGCGTGGGTCGGGCGCTGACTCGACACGGGAATCCCCCGACTGCGCCTTCAGGGCGTGCTGCTCGTCGTCGGAGCCGCGCAGGCGGGCCAGCACGCTCGGCAACTGTTCAGCATTCACCAGCACGTCACGCGCCTTGGAGCCTTCGGACGGGCCGACAATTTCGCGGGATTCGAGCAGGTCCATCAGGCGACCGGCCTTGGCGAAACCGACCCGCAGCTTGCGCTGCAGCATCGAGGTCGACCCGAACTGGGTCGAGACGACGAGTTCGGCCGCGGCGAGGAGCACCTCGAGGTCGTCGCCGATATCAGAGTCGATTTCTTTGCGCGGGGCGACCATGGAGACGTCCGGCCGGTAGTCCGGCCGAGCCTGCATGGTGACGTGCTTGACGACCTTTTCGATCTCATCTTCGGTGACCCAGGCCCCCTGCACGCGAACGGCTTTGGAGGCGCCCATCGGCAGGAACAGCGCGTCGCCCTGGCCGATGAGCTTGTCGGCGCCGGGCTGGTCAAGGATGACCCGGGAGTCGGTGACGCTCGTGACGGCAAAGGCCAGTCGTGACGGCACGTTGGCTTTGATCAGTCCGGTGACCACGTCGACGCTGGGCCTCTGGGTAGCCAGTACGAGGTGAATTCCGGAGGCGCGGGCCAGCTGGGTGATGCGCACGATGGAGTCTTCCACGTCGCGCGGTGCGACCATCATGAGGTCGGCCAGCTCATCGACGACGACCAGCAGGTAGGGGTAGGGCTTGAGCTTGCGTTCGCTGCCGACCGGCAACACGAGCTCGCCGTTGACGACCGCCTTGTTGAAGTCGTCGATGTGGCGAAAGCCGAAGCTTGCGAGGTCGTCGTAACGCATGTCCATCTCTTTCACGACCCACTGCAGCGCTTCGGCCGCTTTCTTCGGGTTGGTGATGATGGGCGTGATGAGGTGCGGAACGCCGGCATAGGCGGCCAGCTCGACCCGTTTCGGGTCGATGAGCACCATGCGCACGTCACTTGGCTTCGCGCGCATGAGCAGGCTCGTGATCATGGAGTTGACGAAGCTCGACTTACCGGAGCCGGTCGACCCGGCCACGAGCAGGTGGGGCATCTTGGCGAGGTTGGCGATAACGAAACCGCCGCCGACGTCCTTACCGACACCGATGGTCATTGGGTGGGTAGCGTTAGTGGCAGTACTCGACCGCAGTACGTCCCCGAGGGTGACGATCTCACGGTCCGTGTTAGGAATCTCGATGCCGATGGCGCTCTTGCCGGGAATGGGCGAGAGGATACGAACTTCGTTCGAGGCGACCGCGTAGGAGAGGTTCTTGCTCAGCGCAGTAACCCGCTCGACCTTGACGCCGGGGCCGAGTTCGATCTCGTACTGTGTGACCGTAGGGCCGCGGGAGAATCCGGTGACCTTGGCATCGACCTGGAACTGGCGAAGCACCTCGGTGATCGACTTGACGACATCATCGTTGGCGGCCGAGCGGGCCTTGGCCGGCGGGCCGGCCGTAAGAGTGGATGCCGCGGGCACGAGATAGGGAATGGCCGGGTGGGGGTCGACGGAAGCGAGCGGCGGGAGGGCCGCGCCATCGGCATCCACTGCCTGACTCAATTCGGGAAAGACGTCGTCGAAGCCGGGAAGAACCTCAGTGTGCCCGGCCGGATCGTCGGAGTGCAGGCCGGTGGACGGCCCTGTGCCCAGGTCGACCTCGCCGGTAAACCGTTTGACGGCGAGCTCGGCCTTGCGCAGGTCTTCCAGCACCTCGGTGCCGTAATGGTCTCGTTCGGGCGGCGCGGTGTGGTCGGTCACCTCGGATTCGATGGCGCTGTCAAAACCACCGCGCGACTGCTTGCCACCGAGAAGGACGCTGAGCGGGTCGGCCTCAACCGGGCCAGGTTTGGATTCGGTTGACAATGCGCTGCCAAAGTCGGGGTCTTCCTCGCGCTTGCTGTTGTTTCGGCGCCACCACGGCAGTGCGCCCTCGGACTCGTCATCGTCGACGCCGTCAAGCTCAACCTGGGCGGTCTTGCCCGGCTTGGCACCCTTGCCCGTCTTCTCGGCCATTCGTTCATCTTCGTCGGTGAACTCTGCTCCGAACAGCCACTCATACAGCTCGCGGGAACGCTGACCGACCCGGTTCGGCGGGGTTTTGGTGATGATGAACAGGCTCAGCAGCAACAGCAGAATGACGACGATCGTGGCGCCGATCGACGTGGTCAGCAGGATCAGCGGGGCGGCAATCATCCACCCGATGACACCGCCAGCCAGCGCGAGGGCTGGCATACCGTCTTGCGGCTCTGGCTGCTCACCGAAGATGTGGCAGAGGCCCGAAATGGTCACGAGCAGCAGGCTGAGCCCGATGCCGATGCGGCCATTGTCGTGCACGGAACTGGGTTTACGAAAAAGCCAGACAGAGAACAACAGCAGAATGACCGGCAGGGCAAAGGCAACCCGGCCAAACACTCCGCCGAAGGTGTACGCGTCGAGCTGCTGCGCCACGAAGTTGTTGATGAGGAACCATTCAACGACGGCTCCCGAGATGGCGAGCAGAACGAGGAAGAACGGCAGTCCGTCGCGCCGTTCATCTTTGGACAGTTTCTCTGGGCCCAGGGCACGGGCGGCACCGCCGGTGAGGTGGGCCAGGCCGATCCAGGCACGGGCACCGAGGCTCGGTTTTACGTCGACGGCGGTGAACTTGACGGTTTTCTGTGCAGCGGTCGCGCCGGCTCCGCGGGTTGCCGGTTTGCGCGCCGGAACGCCCTTCGCTGCCGGCGTGCGGGCACGCCCGCTCGACTTAGTGCTCGTAGCCATGAAAGAACGCTACCAAGCACCACCGACATTCGCCCGACCCCACGCCCACGGCCTGCGTGGTCGGTAGGCAAAAGCCGAGCGGCGGCATCCGTTCAATTTCAATAGCGGATGGCGTCGATCACCTTCACCCGCACCGCAACCAGTGCCGGGATCAATCCGGCGAGGGCACCGACCACCGTCGCGCAGACCAGGCCAAGGATGGCCGCTTCAACCGGAAACGGCGGAAAGTCGGTGACCTGGCCCTGGCTGATGAAGTCCTCCACGAGCGGGCTCTTGACGATGAGCACGGCGGCGATCACCCCGACAATTCCCGCGACGACGGTTGCGACGACGCTCTCCATCATGACGGCGAAGAACACCCTGCCGGCGGTCGCGCCGAAGCTGCGCCGAATGCCGATCTCGCGGATGCGCTGTTTCAGCGTGACCAGGGCGATGTTGACCAGGCCGAGCGCTCCGAGCAGGAGCACAAGACCGGCGATGGCACCGACCGTGAGCTTAAGGGACAGGTAGGGGTCACCGTTTTGGTATGCCGCGTAGTCCTGTCGGTTCACCTGAACGAAGGCATCGCTGCCGAGCGCACCCTGCACGTCGCGTTGCAGGGCCGTCACGAGCTGCTCAGACACGTCAATCGGCACCCACAGCTCGTACGCAGGCGGTCCGAATTGCTGCAAATTCGGGTCAGTCACGACCGGGCTAATGGCGGTGAGAGCATCGGCGAGCATGTACATTGCCGGTTCGGTCTCCCAGGAGAGGGACGGGTAGACACCGGTCACGACGGCCGTCGTGGTGCGCTCGCCCACCAGAGTCGTCGTCGGGTGCGTGCGCAGGTCAGGACGACCGAGGCGGTCCCAGAAGATGGAGTTGATAAGTACGGCCGGGGCCAGCCGGTTCTGGTCGGCGTCAGTGAACCAGGTGCCTTCCTCGAGGGTGACGCGGTGCATGGTCCCGTAAGGCGGGTCGACGCCGATGGTCTGCACCGGCACTGCGCCGTCAGCAAATTGTACGGTCTGGCTGGTGTTGACGACCCGACTGGCATATTCGATCTGGTATCGATCCAACGCCGTGCGCCAGATTTCGGGCATACCGATCGGGGTCGAGCCGTCGTTCATCGAAGCCGACAGGTAGAGGCTCGCGGCACGACCGCCCGATCGTTCACTCTGTTCGATGGTGGCTTGTTGGGCGACCGCGCCGAGTCCGACCACGGTCGTAATGGCGCAGACGGCCACGGCCACACCGATCAGCGACAGCATGACGCGCGTCTTGTGGATGCGCACTTCCTGCCAGGCTTCGATCACAGCGCCGACCAGGTTGCTCGCGACGCGCTTCATGCGGGCACCGTTCCGCTCACCTGCAGCACACCGTGGTCCAGTCGGAGATGCCTGGTGGCGCGGGCGGCGATCGCCGGATCGTGGGTGATCGTCACCAGGGCTGCCCCGGATTCGGTGGCGACCTGGTCGATCAAGTCCATCACGGTTTCGCCGGTTTCGAGGTCGAGTGCGCCGGTGGGCTCGTCGGCGAGAATCAGGCGAGGGCTACGCACCAGCGCGCGGGCGATCGCCACGCGCTGCTGCTCACCGCCGCTCAACCGGTCGGGCAATGAGCCGAGCCGGTCGCTGAGGCCGACCCGTTCGAGCATCTCGGTGGCGATTCGGGCCCGCTTCCAGAATTGGCGACCTTCCGCGTAGAGCAGCGGCGTCATCACGTTTTCGAGGGCGGTGCGACCCTGCAGCAGGTTGAACTGCTGAAAGATGAAGCCGACCTCGCGGCCGCGCAGCCGGTCCCGCGCACCGGATGATAGCGACTGCACCGGGCGGTCTTCGAACAGCATGGTGCCGCTCGTGGGGTTGTCGAGCAGCCCGAGCAGGTTCAACAGGGTGGTTTTACCCGAGCCGGAACGACCCACGACTGACACGCGGTCGCCCACGTCGACGTCGAGGTCAACGCCCGAGAGAATGGTCAGCGGCGGCGCATCGATGAGCTGCACGGTGCGAGTGACACCCTCAAGATGTAAGAGGGTCAATGGGAGATCCCGCTGCTGGAGATGCTCGGCCCAAAGCAGACTTCACTACCGTCGGGTTGCAGTTGGCAGCCCTCGCCGCCGGGGCTGACTGCGGTGGCACCCGGTACGAACTGGTTGATCAGGTCGCCCTCCACGAGTCCGTCGATGACCTGCACGTTGATTCCGTCGGTCATGCCAAGCGTCACCGGGCGTTCTTCGGTGCCGCCGTCGGGCAGCACGAACCAGACGACGCCGGTTTGGGCGGAGCCCTTGACAGCGGTGGTCGGAACGACGAGCACGTTTTCGGCCAGGCCAGCAGCGATGGTGATCTGAGCGGCCAGACCGGAGAAGACAGTCACCTCAGCCGGAACGGCGCAGGTGACGGTGGTGCCGCTCGCGCCGGTCTCTCCACCGGCCCCGCCGTCACCGCCGGCCTGGGCACCAGCGAGCGGCGTGGTGATGGTCAGGCCGATGCAGGTGAATGGCGCCGGCCCGTTAGTGATGGCAACGGATGCCTCGGTCGGCTTGCTCAATAGCCGGTATTGCTGCTCGGGGTTGAGCGCTCCGCTCACCGAGAAGCTTGGAGGCGCCACCTGGCCAGTGGCATCCCCCACGGCCACGCTCTGGCCGTGGATCACCGTGAGCGAGCTCAGGACGCCGCTGATGGGGGCCAGCACCTTGACGAAGGTGACCACCGGTTTCGGCTGGGTGACGGTGATGTTGCCGTCGGCATCCGTTGTTTCGACGGGGTCTTTGATCGTTTCGATCCGGATATCGTAGATTTTGTCATCTTTGTTCACGGCCTGGCCGGCCGCCATGAAGATCTCGTCGACCGTGCCGATGGCGGTTGCCTTCACGGCGACGGCCGGATCGGCACTGACCGTGCCGGGCAGGGTGACGTCATTGCTGATGGTGCCGAGGGCCGCTGGAACCTGCGGTTCGACGATGACGCCGGTCGGTTCGGCGGGGTTGCGCTCGACCGCAGTGTCGGGGTAGAACGCGAGCTTGACCAGGGCCACAGCAATGGCCGCGATGACGATGAGTCGAAGGATCGGAAAGACCCATTTGCGTGCAATGTTCACAACACTCCCCACACAGCCGACCCGACGTGGTCAAGCTCGATGGGCTGAGCCTAGCGTTACGCGGGCCTGCGTGTCTCCGTCCACCAGACGCGTCGCGGCACCCGTTGAAGCTCGCGGCACCCGCAGGATCGAGTGCCACGAACGTTAGTGGGTGCCGCGACCACAAAGCCGCCCGGCGCGAGCTCTAGCGGGTGGTGCCGGCGACCTTGGGCAGCGATCCGCCTGCGGCCGCGTTGCGGTCCGGGCGGAAGTTTGAAAAGTCCACGCCGGGAATGTCCCTGACCAGCGACAGTTCGTCTTCGATCTGAGCGGCTTCAGAGTCTTCGGGGCCGACTAGGGGCAGGCGCACACGCGGGCTGCCGATGCGACCGAGGCCGTGCAGGATGTACTTCACAGCAACGGTGCCGGGTACGTGGGTCATCACGGCGCGCACAAGCGGTTCAAGCTGCTGATGGGCGGCGGTGGCGACTTTGAGGTCGCCCCGGTTGACCGCGTCGACCATGTGCCGGTAAGGGGTCGCAGTGATGTTTCCGGTGACGCCGATCAGTCCGGTCGCACCGATCGACAGGTGGGCCAGCACGTTGGGGTCGTCGCCGGAGAAGTACATGAGGTCGGTCTGGTTGAGCACCCGACTAACCTGGGCGAAGTCGCCCTTAGCGTCTTTCATGGCGAGAATGTTGGGATGCTTCGCCGCGCGCAGGATGGTCTCGTAAGCGATAGCGACGCCGGTGCGGCCGGGGATGTCGTAGAGGATGACGGGGAGGTCGGTGGCATCGGCGATCATGCGAAAATGGGTGAGGATGCCAGCCTGGGTCGGCTTGTTGTAATACGGGGTGACGATCATGTTGCCGTCGGCGCCGGCCTTCTCGCTCTGACGGGCGAGCTGCATGGCGTGCGCGGTTTCGTTGGAGCCACCGCCGGTGATGATCTTGGCACGGCCGTTAGCGACGGACTTACCGACCTCGACGAGGCGGATCTTCTCTGGGTCGGTCAGGGTGCTGGTCTCGCCGGTTGTTCCGGTGACGACGATGCCGTCAGCGCCGGCATTGATAACGTCGTCGATGTGCTTCTCCACCCCGGCCCAGTCCACTTCGCCATCAAAAGTAAACGGGGTGACCAGGGCGACCAGCACCTGGCCAAAGGGATTCGTAGAGGTAGACACGATCTACAGGCTATCGTCTCCCCCTGCGCGGTCCACTACGGGGCCACTCGACCGTTCACATTGAAGGCGGCGTAGGTCAAGGGCATGAGCTTTTCGAAGTGGGTTTCCATCTGCTCGGCGCACATTTCGATCTCGCGCTGGGGGAACGACGGAAATGACGAGCCCTCCCGCTTGGTGCGCAGGCTGAGAAAGTTCATCAGTGAGCGGGCGTTGAGCGTGACGTACATCGAGGAGTAGATGTTTAGCGGCAGCACGATGCGGGCGACTTCGCGCGCGACGCCGGCTTCGAGCATCCGCTGGTAGGCCTCATAGGCGTGGACGGCGGCGGCGCGGGTCTGCTGCTGCACGAGCGCGATCTGCTCGACGGTGCCGGGCAGAAAGTCGTAGGCGCCCGGCTTGCCCACCTGAACGAGGTTACGTTCGGCGGACGGCACGTAGAACACCGGGCCCAGCTCCCGGTAGCGGCCGGACTCTTCGTTGTAACTGGCGATGCGGTGCCGCATGAATTCGCGGAAAACAAAAATGGGGGCACGCACGTAGAACGTCATCGAGTTGTGTTCAAACGGCGAGCCGTGCCGGTCGCGCATGAGGTAGTTGATCAGACCGCGGTCACGCTTTTCGTCGACCTCGCTCTCTGAACCGTCAAGCTGGCTCTGCTCGAGAGTCTGCTCCCCCAGGGTCGACACCCGGGCGGCAAACAGCACGTCGGAATCGTGAGCGCTGGCACGCACCAGCTCCACGGTCATTTCAGATCGAAACTCAATTTCAGACACCGCTTCAGGCTAGCCGGTCTGTCGGGCGGCGCGCCCGCGCGCAGTCGTAACGTGTCGTCACAGTCCCCCGAACGGGGCTGCGCCCACGTATCGTCGTTATCATGACTCCACTGGAAGCGATCGGACTGCTGTTCGCCCTGCTGGCCGCCACGACCGTTCTTGGCCTTGTGTGGCGAGCCCGTCAGGGACGAGTGGCTCGTGTTTCCGGCGACGTCATCACTCCAGCGGATGTTGCCGCCACGGTCGCGTTCGGCCCCGCCGCCACCCTGCTGCAATTTTCGACCGAGTTGTGCGCTCGCTGCCCGGGTACCCGCCGTCTACTGGGCTCTGTGGCCGAGCAGCGCCCGGGGGTGGTCCACGTGGAAGTGGATCTCACCCACCGCCCCGATCTCGCCAACCGGTACGCGGTTCTACAAACCCCGACGACTCTGATCCTGGACGAGTCCGGTCGGGTGCGGGCCCGCGTGGGGGGCGCGCCTACCCGGGCCGATATCGGCGCGACCCTTGATGCGATCACGCAGAACACCACACTCAGCACCACACCCGGGAGTTCTCATGTCTAAAACACCTCGCGCCCGGCTCGATCCGCGCGGACCCCGATTCGGTGCAGGTCTGACGGCCGGGCTCTTGCTCATCGTGGTGTTCCTGTCACTGACCGGGGCATCCGCTGCCGCGCTGGCCCTGCTCGCAGTGATCACCGCGCTGTTCGCGTGGGGTGCACTGGCCGGCGCCGGCCGGCATCCGTACGGCGCTCTGTTCAAGAAATTCGTGCGGCCGCGTCTCGCCCCTGCGACCGAACTCGAAGACGCGGCGCCGCCCACCTTCGCGCAGGGCGTTGGCCTGGCCGTGACCTTGGTCGGACTCATTCTGGGCCTGGCCGGTGTCCCGGGCGCTGTCGGAATCGCTGCGGCGGCCGCGTTCGTCGCGGCCTTTCTCAATGCGGTCTTCGACTACTGCCTCGGCTGCCAGTTCTACCTGCTTCTCCTGCGACTTGGCGTGCTCAACCGGGGTGGCCGAACCTTCGAGAACGTCTGATCAGCTCGCTCCGACCTAACCTGTACATTGAATCTCGCGCTGCCTTCACGGGTCGGCTGGCTCTCAGGTAATTCCCAGACGAGAGGCGTTCACGGTGCAGGTCGGGCGGTTAGGGTTGAAGCCAATCACCTGGAGGTAACACCATGCCCACGACGCTCACGAGTGAAGCAACCTCAGTATGGACCGGCGATCTTCCGACCGGTACCGGCACCGTCACCCTCGACTCCTCGCACGCCGCCGAGTTCTCGGTGAATTGGAAGGCCCGCGCTGAGGGCGTTTCGAACACCACCAACCCGGAGGAACTGCTCGGTGCCGCCCACGCGGCCTGTTTCTCTATGGCACTCGCCAACGCGCTCGGTTCGGCCGGCCACACTCCGGAGAGCATCCAGGCCACCGCCGCCGTGACTTTTGCGGCCGGCACCGGGGTCATCGGAAGCCATCTACTGGTCAGTGCCAAGATTCCCGGCCTGACCGAAGCTGAGTTTGAGGCGTTCGCTCAGGACGCCAAGGACAACTGCCCGATCTCTAAAGCACTTGCGGGCATTCCCATCACCATCGAGGCAGAACTGGCCTAGGGTACCGACGTGCGCGTTCTGATCGCCGGCGCGTCCGGCCTCATCGGCCGGGAACTCAGCCGGCAGCTGGCCGCGACCGGCCACAGTCCCGTGCGATTGGTGCGGCGGGAGGCCCTGGGCAAGAACGAGGTTCGGTGGGACCCGGCTGCCCATGCCCTGGACGCTCACGTCCTGGACGATATCGACGCTGTCGTCAACCTCTCGGGCGCCTCACTGGCGCGACTGCCGTGGACGTCGGGCTATCGCAAGGAAATCCTGACGTCACGCCTTGGCGCCACCCGCACGATCACCGACGCTCTCGGGCAGGCCGCCACTCCCCCAACGGTTTTGCTCAACGGTTCCGCCGTAGGCGTGTACGGCAATCGGCCCGGGGAAATCCTGAGCGAGACTTCCACGGTCGGAACCGATTTTCTCGCCGATGTCGTTACGCAGTGGGAGGCCGCAGCCCAGCTCGCTCCGGAACCGACCCGGGTTGTCACGTTGCGCACCGGGCTCGTTCTCGCCAAGGGCGGCGCACTGAAACCGCTGCTGCCCCTGGCCAAACTCGGTCTCGCGGGACCACTCGGCAGCGGGAATCAGCACTGGGCCTGGGTGAGCCTGCACGATGAGGCTGCGGCCATCCTTCATCTGCTCACCTCTACGCTTTCCGGCCCGGTCAACCTCGTCGGGCCATCCGCGGCCACGTCGAACGACATCATCAAGGCGCTCACCACTGCGCTGCACCGACCGTTTTTCCTGCCGGTTCCCCAGCAGGTCTTGACGCTGCTGCTGCAGGACGCCGCGCGCCAGCTGCTGCTCGCCGACCAGCAGGTCAGCGCCCAGAAACTTTTGGACGACGGGTTCGAGTTTGCTCAGCGTACGCCAGCCACCGCGATCGCCTGGATGCTCCGGCAGCCGTAGCCTGCGGCTACTTCGGGGTGCGCTCGAGGCTGATCGCGGTGCGGATCGCCCCGCGAGCGCGCTTGCGATCGCCGGAAGCGTCGTAGGCGAGGCCGAGGCGCAGCCAGGCGTGCCAGTTCTCTGGCTCGGCTTCTACCGCGGCCTGCGCGGCCGGAAACTGCTCGTCGGCAGCGTCCCGGTAAGGCCGACCGCTCGGTCGCACCGGCAAGTCGGCGGCGGGGAGGCCGCCCAGCTCATCGAGTTCACGCACTAAGCGTTCCGAGCGGATGCCGAAGGCCACTTCGCGCGCCAGCGCCCAGAAACCAATCAGCGGCAGGATGAGAAGGGCAAGGCCGATGGCGATGCCGACTGGTTCCCCGCTCTGGATGAAGAGCACCGCGCGTACGCCGACCAGCACCAGGTAGAAGACGAGCAGAGCCGCCATGACAACAACAGCGAGCTTGCCCCTCACTTGGAGGCTCCTTCGCTGGCAGCCATGCTGAATCCCAGATCGACGATCTGGTCGAGGCCGACCGTCACACCTTTAATGGTTCGCGCGGCTTTGAGCGCGAGCAGGATGCCGCTCTCATAGGCGCTCGGTGACAGGGTGTTGTGGCTGATGGTGAGGGTTTCGCCGGTGCCGCCGAGAAGGACGTCTTGTCGGGCAAGTAGGCCGGACAAGCGCAGGCTATGCACGGGCACGCTCGCTACCTGCTGGCCGCGGGCACGCTGATCCGTGTGCGGCGCGGAGACCGGGCCGAGTTCGGCGCGCGCCCGGCCGATTAATTCGGCGGTTCGCACCGCCGTGCCAGACGGTGAATCAACCTTGGACGGCTGGTGAGCTTCGACAATCTCAATGGAGTCGTAGAACCGCGCGGCCAGGGCGGCGAAGGCCGTGGCGAGCACCGATCCGATCGAAAAGTTCGGAATGATAATGACGCCGGTGTCGTCCCGGCCGGCGAGGCGTCGGGCGAGAGAATCGATTCCGTCCTGGGTCCAGCCTGACGTGCCGACGAGTACTCGCAAACCGTGCTCGGTCGCAAAATCGACGACGCTACGGCTCACATCAGGCCGGGTCAGGTCGACGGCGATCTGCGCCCCAAGCATCTCTTTCAGCTGGCTGTGGGAATCGAGGCGGGCGACGACGTCGAAGCCCTCGGTTCGGTCTATCAGGTCGGAAACCAGACGGCCCATCTTGCCTGTCGCTCCAATAATGGCCACCGTCGTTGTCATAAAACCAATCTACCAATTGATCGCGTCAGCATGCGCTCGCGCAATAGCCTAGGCAGATGCCCCAGTTTCACTCCGTGTCGGTAGCGGATGCCGCCGCCCACGCTCTGCTCACCGAATACTTCTGCAGCCCTGAACTGGCGTTTCGACAATCCCACGGCACCTACCATCCGACCTATCCAGTCGCGGAGCAATTCGTGCCGCCGCGGGGCGTGTTCCTCGTGGTACTCGATGGCCAGGCGGGAGACGACTCTGGCGGCGCGTATGTCGGGTGCGGAGGCATCCGTCGGCTGGACACCGCCGAAAGCGAACCGGTCTGCTTCGAGGTCAAGCATTTATGGATCCAGCCGCGCGCCCGCGGGCGCGGCTGGGGGCGGATGCTGCTGGCCGAGCTGGAGAGCAGGGCGCGGGACCTCAGCGCCGCCGAAATGGTGCTCGACACGAACGCGAGCCTCTCCACCGCCGAGGCGCTCTATCACAGCAGCGGGTATACGAGCATTCCCTCGTACAACGACAACCCCAATGCGACGCACTGGTATCGCAAACGGCTCAGCACAAACTAGCTACAGCCCGCGAGTGCGACCTTAGAACATCAGCGGTTCCGGCAGCCCGGTACGCAGCTCCACCGGCAAATGGCCCAGGTCGTTGTGCGTGACGAGCGTCCACGGTCGGCCTGTTTTTTGCTGCAGCACGGTGAGACCACAATTGGCCTGGTTGATTCCAACCCAGCGCCAGTCGGGAGCACCGAGCACCTCTCGAACAAACCACGCGATTACAAAATTGTGGGTGATCAGCAGGTCGTGCCGCTGGCTGCGGCGGGGTTGCAGAAATTCAGCGACGGCATCTTCCATCTGTGCACGGCCCGCCGCGATCTCGTCTTCGGTGACAGAGCCGAAAAACGGGTCGTAGGCCGACGGTGTCTCAGCCGCCCGACCAGAGGGAATGCAGTCGAACAGCAATGCCGACGGCTCGCTGTGCAGCGCCGGAAGCCGTTCCGCCATAATGGTGGCGGTTTCGGCGGCCCGCTGCAGCGGCGAGTGCCACGCCCCGGTAAACGGAACTCCACTCAAACGATCGGCGATCAACAGCGCCTGCCGTTTGCCGCGCGGTGACAACGGGCCGTCGTGCAGGCCGTGTTCGGCATCCTGTTGTTCGCCGTGGCGTACCAAGTAGATGTACTGGGGCATCATTGTCCATTTCACAGTGCGGGAATCCGGTCGGACCGGAACGTACAAAAGACTGGGTCGCGGCCGGTCAGCTCGGAAGAATAGCCGTGAACGCGTCGTCATCAAGGGCACCGACGGCGGAGATTGACACGGGGCCGCTCACGAGTTCGGCGGCGAGCTCCTGCACGTCGACCGGCGTGACCCGCGCAAGGCGGCGCAGCGCTTCGTCGAGATCAGCGAACTCGCCGAGGGTTATCTCGGAGCGGCCCAGCCGAGACATTCGGGTGTCCGAGTCTTCCAACGCGAGGGCCGACGCTCCACTCAGCTGGCCAGACGCCCGCCTCATCTCGTCGTCGGTGACACCGCCATCGGCGAGGCGGTGCAGTTCGCTGAGCATGAGTTCGGCGACCTGGCCGGCCTTGGCCGGCGTGCATCCGGCATACATACCGAACAGTCCCGCATCCGAGTAGCCGGGCGCGAAGGAGTAGACCGAATAGGCCAGTCCGCGCTTCTCCCGCACTTCCTGAAAAAGCCGGCTCGACATTCCCCCACCAAATATCGAGGTGAGCACGCTCATCGTGACGCGGCGGTCGTCGGTCGCCAGCAGGCCGGGCATGCCGAGCAGCAGGTTCGCCTGTTCCAGCGGACGTTTAACGATGGTCAGGGCCTGGCCCTGGTGAATCTCGGCTGGTACGCCGCCCCGACGGCTGACCGGAATCTGGGGAATACTAAGGTCCCAGCCGGAACGTTCGAGGGCGCGGGTAACGGCGGCGACCAGCGAGTCGTGGTCGACGGCGCCGGCGACCGTGACGACAAGGTCTTGCGGGCGATAGTTGGCCTGGTAGTGCTCCCACACGGCCGTGCGGGAGGCACCACGAATGTCGTCTGCGCTGCCGCCGATGGGACGGCCCAGCGGATGCTTCCCCAGCACCGCTTCGAAGAATCGTTCATTGGCGACATCGGCCGGGTCGTCGTCAGCCATGGCGAGTTCCTCGAGAATGACGCCGCGCTCGGTTTCGAATTCACCGGCATCCAGTTTTGAGGAGGTCAGCATGTCGGTGAGAACGTCAATGGCCATACCGAGGTCGCGGTCTTGCACCTTGGCGTAGTAGCAGGTGTATTCCTTGGCGGTCATAGCGTTGTGCTCGCCGCCAACCGCGTCAAAGGAGATGGCAATGTCAAGAGCGGATCGCGTTGGCGTGCCCTTGAACAACAGGTGCTCGAGAAAATGAGTGGAGCCAAAGTGACCCGGTTGTTCGTCGCGGGAACCGACTGCTACCCAATATCCGATGGTGAGGCTGCGGGCACCCGGCACCTGCTCGCTCAGAATGCGCACGCCGCTCGGCAGTACGGTGCGACGCACCAGGGCGTCACCGGCGGCCCGAAACGAGAGTTCGGCCTGGTCTAGGGGAAAGTCGACGGCACCGTTCATATCAACAGCAAGCTTACAAGACGCGATCAGGGCTGCTGGCGCCCGTGTGCCACCTCGCCAACCTACCCCCAGTTCGACCGGAACGGTCCGTGCGGCCGATTACACCAGACTGGTCTGTCTACGGTGTGTTACAGTCTGGGAGCCCTCCGGGAATACGCCGGATTTGCGCTCATGCGGGACCGCTCGCGGACCCTTACTGAAGGAGTGACGCATGACAACGCTGACACCTGACGCTGTTCGGCCGGCGACGCACGCCAAGCTGCGTATCCTCGCCACTGCCGACCGTTTGTTCTACACCGAGGGTGTACACACCGTGGGTGTGGACCGCATCATCAGCGAGTCGAAGGTCACCAAAGCAACATTTTATAAGTACTACCGCTCGAAGGACGCCCTCATCGTTGTCTACCTTCAGGGCCGGGACCGTATGGCACGCGATTTTCTCGCCAGCCTCGACACAAATTGTGACACCCCGGAACAGCGGCTGCGCGGCGTCGTGAATGAGATCTCCGCCCAGGTCATTCGCGGAGGCTTCCACGGCTGTCCGTTTATCAACGCGGCCGCTCAGTTCACCGACCCCGCCCACCCCGTGCGCCAGGCCGTCTCTGCACATCGTGACTGGTATGGCCGTTCGATCGAGGACATGTTCCGCGGGATGGGCCATGCCCGGCCCGGAGACGCCGCCGACGATTTCTTCCTCGCCCGCGACGGCGCCTTTGCCGGCGCGAACCTCGGCGACCCGATCGGTGCCCACACCGCCCTGCTACGCGCGATCCAGCGTGTGCTCGACGAGTCCGGCGCCTAACCAGCTCCTAGTCGGCCGATACCCGGTCGAGATCGAGCAGGTCATTGCGGCCAAGACGAATGCCCGCCGCCGCGACCAGGGACTGCACCTGATCGGCCTCCCCTGCTCCGGCAACCGGTGCCACCACGTCGGGCCGGGCTAGCAGCCAGGCCAGTGCGATCGACGCCGGCGCTGCGCCCTGCGCGGCGGCAATACGATCGACAACGGCCAGTACGCGCAGCGAGCGACGATTAAGGTACACCTTGGCGAGTTGTCCGCGGGCGGTACCGGCGACATCCGCCTTCGTGCGAAAAGCACCGGCCAGAAAACCGTGGGCCAGGGCAAAACCGGGCATCAGCGCGAGATGTTGGGCGCGGGCGACGACCGCGACGTCTTTTTCGAGTTCGGCGCGATGCACGAGGTTATACGGCGTTTCGGCGGCGACGAATTTGGGCAGGCCGAGGGCGGACAGCACCCGGGCTTCCATGAGGCGTTCCGCGGAGAAGTTGCTTGCACCGAGGTAGCGCACCTTGCCGGCGCGCATGAGGGCATCCACCGCAACGAGGCTCTCTTCGAGGGCGACGGTTTTGTCGTCGAAGTGAAAGTACAGCAGGTCGAGGTAGTCGGTGCCGAGCCGCACGAGGCTGGCTTCGACGGCGGCGACGATGCTGCGCTGCGTCAGCCCGGGATTGTCAAGATTTCGGCCGATTTTGGTGGCCAGAACAGTCTCGGCCCGAGCACCTCGAGACCGCAGCCACGAACCGATAATTACTTCGCTGCGTCCGGCCGCGAAACTGTCGGCGGTGTCGAGAAAGTTGCCGCCGAAATCGCGGTGCGCGTCGAGAATGGCTTTGGACGCTTCACCCGTCGCTGTCCAGCCGAAGGCGTTGCAGCCGAGGGCCAGTGGATGCACGCGCAGCTCTGTTCCCGCAATTTGCCGCCGAACCGGGCCCGCACCGACCGTGGTCTCTGCCTGGTCGGTTTCGGCCGGCCGCGAAAGGGCGACTGACATCGCGTCGAGCGAAGACGAGACAACCTGTCGGGGCATTGCGTTCTCCTCCGGGGTGCTCGCCCGACCATTTGTCTCTGCCGGGTTTTTTCTTGATAAATCGCTCTGTGCCCGACCTTAGGCGAGGCCACTGACATTTTCTCGGCGGCACGCTAAACCGTTACCAAAATGTACGTCAGTGGCGGCCGAATAGGGGGCAGTGGCTATCGGTTGCCAGCTGACACGTTCTTGATTTGTTAGACTGGCGGTTGCGCGAAAACTGGGCTGCCTGTGCAGGTGCACATCCGCCCTGGGCCGCCTTCCATCGAATAGATCAATCGGTCGGTCGGCGAGGTATCCTGCCCGAATCAGCCGCAGGAAAGCAGCCATGACCACCGTCGCCGACGTGCCCAACCCCCAGGTTCCCCGCGAGGCTCTGCGTCGCCGCACCTTCGCCGTGATCTCCCACCCCGACGCCGGCAAGTCCACCCTGACCGAAGCTTTGCTGTTGCACGCCCGCGCGATCACCTCGGCCGGCGCCACGCACGGCAAGGCCGGTCGCAGCGGCACCGTCTCGGACTGGATGGAGATGGAGAAGGCCCGGGGAATTTCGGTCACGAGCGCGGCGATCCAGTTCGAATACCACGACGCTGTGATCAATCTGGTTGATACCCCCGGCCACGCCGACTTCTCCGAGGACACCTTTCGAGTGCTCTCCGCGGTGGATGCCGCAGTCATGCTCGTCGACGCCGCCAAGGGTCTCGAGCCCCAGACCATGAAGCTGTTTGCCGTCTGCAAACAGCGTGGGCTCCCGGTGATTACCGTCATCAACAAGTGGGACCGCCCCGGCGACACTCCCCTGGCCCTGATGGACGAAATCCAGACGCGCACCGGACTGCTGCCGACCCCGCTGAACTGGCCGGTCGGCGAAGCCGGCGACCTGCGCGGCGTGCTCGACCGCCGCTCGGGCGCTTTTCTGCGCTATACCCGCACCGCGGGGGGCGCGACCGTGGCCGAATCGGTACGGCTGGATGCGGCCGACGCGGCGCTCGAGGAGGGCCCGGCCTGGGCATCCGCTGTCGAAGAATCTGAACTGCTCGACGCGGAGTCCCAAAATCACGACTCCGAACTGTTTCTCGACGGGCAGACCACCCCGGTGCTGTTTTGCGCGGCGGTGGCGAACTTCGGGGTGCAGCAGCTACTCGACACCCTGGTGGAATTCGCGCCACCCGCCGAAGCCCGCATCGATATCGACGGCAACCCGCGCAAGATCACCTCGCCGTTCTCTGGGTTCGTCTTCAAGGTGCAGTCCGGCATGAACTCGGCGCACCGCGACCACGTGGCTTTCGTGCGCGTGTGCTCTGGCGAATTTCGCCGCGGTATGATCGTCACCCACGCAGCGACCGGCCGTCCCTTTGCCACCAAGTATGCCCAGCAGCTGTTCGGTAAGGAACGCACCGTGACCGACCAGGCCTGGCCTGGGGACATCGTCGGGCTCGTGAACGCGTCGGCGTTGCGCGTGGGCGACTCGATCTTCGAAGACGAACGGGTGGAATTTCCGCCGCTGCCGTTGTTCTCCCCCGAACATTTTCGGGCCATTCGCCCGGTCGATAGCAGCAAGCACAAGCAGTTTCGTCGCGGTATCGACCAGCTCGACCATGAGGGTGTCATCCAGGTGATGCGCTCCGAGGTGCGCGGCGAGCAGGCCCCCGTGCTCGGAGCCGTCGGGCCGATGCAGTTCGAGGTCGTCGAAGACCGCATGGTGCACGATTTTCACGCCGACATTCGCATGGAGGCGCTTCCCTACCAGGTGGCTCGCAAGACCGACAAGGAGAGCGCACTCGTGCTCGCGGGCACCCGCCAGGTGGAAGTGTTCACCCGCTCCGACGGCACGCTGCTCGCCCTGTTCAGCACGCCGTGGCGCCTGCAGGCGATTATCAAGGAGAACCCGAAGCTCGTGCTGATCGACATCGCAAACGCCACAGCCGAGGACTTCATGTAACTTCTTCGATGAACGAGAAAGGCCGCATCCTCGTGGAGGATGCGGCCTTTCTCGTTCTGTCGGTGCTGGTTACGCGTCGACGACCACGGAGGTGATGACCGGGCTGCGACGGTACTTGCGGTTCATCCAGCGGCTCACCGACTGCGTGAACAGGTCTTCGAGCTCGGCGCCATCGACGATCTTGATGCGGTTCGCGGCCTTCATAGCCTCATCGATGACCTTGGTCGCGCCCTTGACCCACTCGTCGTCGTGCACGAATCCGCGGGCCAGGAATTCGACGGGCTCGGAGAGCGTGCCGGTCTTGGCGTTGAGGATTCCGAGGATGGTGATGGTACCGTCCTCGGCGAGCTTGCGACGGTCTTCCATCGCGGCAGTGGATGCCCCGCCGACAGTCATGCCGTCGACGAAGATGTAGTCGGCGACGACCCGGCCGGTGACCTTGGCGTGGCCGTCGATGAGGTCCACGACGACGCCATCTTCGACGACGATGACGTTGTCCGAAGGGACGCCTGTCGCGATCGCGAGGTCGGCGTTAGCCGTGAGGTGACGCCATTCACCGTGGATCGGCATGACGTTGACGGGCTTGACGATGTTGTAGCAATAAACGAGTTCGCCGGCACTCGCGTGGCCGGAGACGTGCACCTTGGCGTTGCCCTTGTGCACGACGTTGGCGCCCCAACGGATCAGGCCGTTGATGACGCGGTAGATCGAGTTCTCGTTACCGGGGATCAGCGAGCTCGCAAGCAGCACGGTGTCCCCCTCACCGATCTTGATGACGTGCTCACGGTTGGCCATACGTGACAGGGCGGCCATCGGCTCGCCCTGCGAACCAGTGCAGATGAGAACGACCTTGTCGTCCTTCATGCGCTCGAGCGCCTTCATGTCCACGAGCAGATTCTTGGGAATGTTGAGGTAGCCGAGTTCACTCGCGATTCCCATGTTGCGCACCATCGAACGGCCGACGAAGGCCACCTTGCGGTTGTGCTTGACGGCAGCGTCGATGACCTGCTGGATGCGGTGTACGTGACTTGCGAAGCTCGACACGATGATGCGGCGCGGGGAGGTACGGAACACGGTGTCGATCGCCGGTCCAATGTCCTTCTCGGCGGTGGTGAAGCCGGGAACCTCGGCGTTGGTCGAGTCCGTCATGAACAGGTCGACCCCCTCTTCGGCCAGGCGTGCGAAGGCACCGAGGTCGGTGAGGCGCTTGTCGAGCGGGAACTGGTCCATCTTGAAGTCACCGGTGGCGAGCACGAGGCCGGCTTCGGTGCGAATCGCGATGGCCAGGCCGTCGGGGATGGAGTGGTTGACGGCGATGAATTCGAGGTCGAATTGGCCAACGGTGCGACGTTCGCCTTCCTTCACCTCAATGAAGTTCTGGCTGAGGCGGTGCTCCTGCAGCTTCGCGGCGAGGAAGGCCAGGGTGAGCTTGGAGCCGATGACGGGAATGTCGCCGCGTTCCTTGAGCAGGTAGGGGACGGCGCCAATGTGGTCTTCGTGGCCGTGCGTGAGCACGATGGCCTCGATGTCCTGCAGGCGATCCCGGATGGCCGTGAAGTCGGGCAGGATGACGTTGATGCCGGGCTGATTGTCTTCGGGGAAGAGTACGCCGCAGTCGATGATGAGCAGCTTTCCCTTGTGCTCGAAGACGGTCATGTTGCGGCCGATCTCGCCGAGGCCACCAAGCGGGATGATGCGCATGCCGCGAGCCGGCAGTGCCGGCGGAGTGCTCAGGTCGAGGTAGTGGTTATTCATGAATCTCATTTCGTTGTCTGCGGTAATGCATGTCGAGGTGTGTGGGGACCGAGATCGGACATGCGGAAAGCCAGCATTGAGGGGCTTTTGCGCATACGCGTACCTCGTGTCGTGTCTGGCGGGCAAGCAAAATACCGGCCGGGCACGTGTGTAGTCTACCGGCGCGTCGACGACAGCATTTCGATGCCACCGGTGCCGGCACCGAATACGACAAAAGGGACTCCGCTAAGCGGAGTCCCTTTTGTCGATTTCGGTAGCAACCGAACCGCGGCGCGCTACGCCGCCGCGGCCAAGTGCCTACTGCCAGCCATCTGCGGCTGTGCGACGCGGGCCGGCGCGGTTGCCGTGGGGTGCGACACGTACTCGCCAGCGTCACGGTGCTCCGCGGTTCCGCTGATGTACCCGCTCCCCATGACCACTCGACTGACGCTCTGGGAAATGTACTCGTTGGGACGGATCGTGCTGTTGCTGGTGTGCGATATGTAAGAATTCATGATGCTCCTGGTGCGATCTATATGACGGATGCCGACAGGGATCCAGAGCAATGACTAGTCACAGATCAATCCAACTCGTTCTGGGGGAACTGGTTCGAGTGAAGCTGGGGTGTTGGCCCGTTCGGCGGGAAGTATGCGCTGCGCCGCGCGAGCTGAGAAATCCGGGTCCGATAGCGGACCGCCATGACTTCTTAGGTGGTATAAGACTACGTGACCGTGTCACTCGGTGGGGGAAACGCACGATCTACACAGGGACTGTGCAGGCAGCTTGGATTCAGCATCGATACTGTTTTCGAATGACTTCTGCGCTGTACGACATTCCCCTCACCCTCATCGATGGAACGGACACCACCTTCGGCGCCTTTGAAGGAAAAACGGTTCTCGTCGTCAACGTTGCATCAAAGTGCGGCTTCACCCCGCAGTACGCCGGTTTGGAAGCCCTCTATCAGCGTTACGCGAACGACGGGCTGGTCGTGCTGGGATTACCGAGCAACCAGTTCATGGGCCAGGAACCCGGCACTGAAACAGACATCGCGAAATTTTGCGGCATGACCTACGGGGTGACCTTTCCGATGACGGCCAAGGTTGATGTGCGGGGCAAGCACCAGCATCCGCTCTACGCCCAGTTAACCATGTTCAAGCGGGGCCTGCTGCCCGGTTTGATTAAGTGGAACTTCGAGAAGTTTCTGGTGACACCGACCGGCGAGATCGTGGACCGCTTCGCCTCCGCGGTAGAGCCGGAATCGACCGAGATCGTCGCCGCGATCAAAAAAGTGCTGGCCGCCAAGGCCGCCTGATTCGCAAATTTTTCGGACGGGGCCTGGGCCCACGTTCACAACAGGGGCCCGGGGAATTTTAGCGGGCGGCCCGGCGCAGCACGGCCTCGGCGTGGCGCAGAACCGGGCCATCGATCATGCGACCTTCATGCTGGAAGACACCCCGGGCACTCGCTGCGGCCTCGAGCAGTCCGAGGGCATAGTCCACTTCGGCGGCGGTCGGCTGGTAAGCGGTGCGAATGACCTCAACCTGGCTGGGGTGGATGCAGGCGGTGGCGCTAAAGCCGCTCGCGACGGCATCCGCTGCCTCGTTACTTAGGCCGGCCGTGTCGGTGATGTCCAGATGTACGGCATCGATCGCGGCCTTGTCGTGGGCTCGCGCGGCCAACAAAACCTGAGAACGTGCATAGCGGGCGACGTCACGGTAGCGACCGTCGGCAAACCGGCTCGACGTACCACCGAGCGAGGCGACGAGATCTTCGGCGCCCCACATGAGCGCGACAACATTACGTGCGGCGGCAATCTCCGTCGCTGAGACGACGCCGGCAGCGGTTTCGCACAGGGCGATCACCCGGAACTGTGCGAGGCGTTCGACTTGACCGGCGCTGACAGTTTTAGCGAGCATGATGTCGCGGTATTCTGTGCGCTCGAGCGCGGCCAGGTCGAGTGCGAAATCGGTCGTGTCGGCCGAATTGATGCGCACGATCGTGCGGGCTGCCTCAAGCGGATGCTCGATCAGCGCGCGCCGCGCAGCGGCCCGATCTTCGGGCGCGACGGCGTCTTCCAGGTCGAGGATGACGGCGTCGGCGCGCTCGACCGCCTTCGCATAGCGTTCTGGCCGGTCGGCCGGGCAGAACAGCAGGGCCGGACCGAGCGTGAACGGCGCTGGCGTGAAGGGGCTGAGCCCGGCAGGACTCTCGTCGAACGGATCGGGGCCGGCAGGGTCAAAGTCCGAGTCGTACGCTTCCCCACCGAACGGGTCGCCGTCGAACGTGCCGCTCATTGCGCAGCGTCCTGGCACCAGACCAGCACGGTGCGCACGGCCGTGCCCACCACGACGCCGTCTTGGTTGCGTCCGGTGTGTTCGAGCGTGATGACGCCCTGACCGGGGCGGCTTTTCGACAGCCGTTTGTCGGTGACGATGCTCTCCGAGTAGAGGGTGTCCCCGTGGTGCAGCGGATGCGGAAACGCCACGGCCGCAAATCCCAGGTTCGCCACGATCGTGCCCTGGGTCAATTGCGCGACCGAGCTGCCGACCATGGTCGAGAGGGTGAACATGGAATTGACCAGACGTTCGCCGAACGGCTGGGTGGCTGACCAGGCCGCGTCGAGATGCAACGCCTGCGTGTTCATGGTCATCGTCGTGAACAGTACGTTGTCGGCCTCGGTCACGGTGCGACCGGGGCGGTGTTGATAGAGCGCATCGAGGTCAAACTCCTCGAAGTAGAGACCGCGCTGGCGCACCGGGTGGCGGTCGGGCGTATCTGGGTCGGTCATCCGCTTCTCCTTAATCACTGGTCAGCCGGCGAATCCCAGGGCCCGCGAGATGACCATGAGCTGTACCTCGGTTGTGCCCTCGCCGAGCTCGAGCACCTTGGAATCACGATAGTGCCGCGCGACCGGATTCTCGTTCAGAAAGCCGTATCCGCCAAAGATCTGCGTGGCATCGCGGGCATTGTCCATAGCCGCTTCACTGCCGACCATCTTGGCGATCGAGGCCTCCATTTTGAAGGATTTGCCGTTGATCATTTTCAACGCAGCGTCGTAGTAGGCGAGGCGCGCGGTGTGAACGCGCGCCTGCATCCGGGCGATCTTGAACGCGATGTGCTGGTTGGAGCCGATCGAGCGGCCGAAGACATTGCGGCTGTTCGCGTAGCGGATCGATTCTTCGAGGCAGCCCTGCGCCGCGCCGGTGCAGAGCGCGGCGAAGGCGATGCGGCCCTCATCGAGGGTCTGCACGAAGTTGGCGAAGCCACGGCCGCGTTCGCCGAGCAGATTCGCCTCGGGTACGCGCACGTTGTCAAACACGAGCGGATGGGTGTCTGAGGTGTGCCAGCCCACCTTGTCGTACGGCGGGAGTGCCGTGAAACCGGGGGTCGGGGTCGGCACCAGAATGGCGGTGAGTTCTTTCTTGATGGACCCGTCGGTGCGAGTGGACTCCCCCGTGACCGCGGTCACCGTCACAAGGCGGGTAATATCCGACCCGGAGTTGGTGATGAACTGCTTCGTGCCGTTGATCACCCATTCGCCGCCCGTGAGCTCAGCGGTGGTCTTGGTGCCCGCGGCGTCTGAGCCGGCATCCGCTTCGGTCAGGCCGAACGCGGCGAGCGCCGAGCCACTCGCCAAGCGAGGAACCCACTCCTGCTTCTGCTCCTCGGTGCCGCTACGGAACACCGGCATTATGCCCAGGCCCACTCCGGCCTCGAGGGTGACGGCGATGCTCTGGTCGGCACGGGCCAGCTGCTCCACGGCAAGGCAGAGCGCGAAGTAGTCCTTGCCCTGGCCGCCGTACTCCACGGGAAACGGCAGTCCGAACAAGCCCATCTCCCCCATCTCGGCGATGATGCCATAGGGCAGGCTGCGTTTCGTGTCGTACTCGTAGGCGGCCGGTGCGACAACGTTATCGGCGAAAGCTCGAACCGTGTCGCTCAAGGCCTGGTATTCGGGGTTGAGTTCGTAGGTCATTCTGAATCTTCCTTTTCTGAGATGGTTGCAGTGGTGCTGATCGTGGCGACGATCTGGTCGAGGGCCACGAGGTCACCGGTTTTGAGGTTTACGGTGACGCGGCCGGCCGTGGCAGCCACGAGTTTGTGCTCCATCTTCATGGCCTCGACCACGAGGATGGTCTGGCCGGCCGTGACCACGTCGCCGGTGACGGAGTGCACTGCGATGACAGTGCCGGGCATTGGCGAGCGTACGTCTGGGCTGACCGCCCCTGGCACGCGATCCCGGGCCGCGAGGTGTTCCGCAAGCTGCTCGGCCCGGGATCGGTGTTGCAGGTCGAACGAGAATCCGTCGGCGCCGATGTATACCCGCGCCCCGGACTGTTCGATGGCGAAGACCCGGGTCTCGCCGTCGTAATCGACACGAAACGCGCCCCGGCGGCCGATGATCGGCGTGAGTCCTGCTGGTACGGCCGGACTGTCACCGATCGAAACGGATGCCGCCTGCGACTTTCCGACTACCCGCACCTCCACGGCCTCGGTCGCGCTCAGCCCCAGCGAGTAGCGCACTGGACGCGGCGAACCCAGCCGCCACCCGCTCGGCCGCGTCCACACATCGTTCACGCCGGCGACGATGGACCCGGCGAGTAGGTGCAGGAACAGCGCCGCGGCGGCGAGGACGTGACCGTCAGCTTCGCGAAAGCTGAGGTCGGGAAGCTTGCGTTCGATCAAACCGGTGTCGAGGCGGCCGGCGCGCACATCGGCATCCGCCAGCAGCAGCCGAAGATATTCGGTGTTGGTGTGCACGCCGAGCACGACGGTGTCGGCGAGCGCCCGGTCGAGACGGTTCAACGCCTCAAGCCGGGTGGGAGCCCAGGCGATCACCTTGGCCAGCATCGGGTCGTAGTGGGAGGCGATCGTGAGGCCTGGAGTCAGCGAGCTGTCAACCCGCACCCCCTCACCCCTGGCCTCGTGCAGCTGCAGCACGGTGCCGGTGGTCGGCAGGAAGCCCCGAGCGGGGTTCTCCGCATAGACCCGCGCCTCGATTGCATGCCCCGTGAGGCATACGTCCGCTTGGCTGACCGTGAGCGGCTCTCCAGCCGCGATGCGCAACTGCCAGTGCACCAGGTCGAGGCCGGTGACCAGCTCGGTGACCGGGTGTTCAACCTGCAGGCGGGTGTTCATCTCCATGAAAAAGAATTCGTCGGGAGCGGCTGCGGAGACCAAAAATTCCACGGTTCCAGCGCCGCTGTAGCCCACGCTGCGGGCGGCGGCGCAGGCCGCCTCGCCGATGCGGGCGCGAGTCGCCGCATCGAGCAACGGGGAGGGTGCCTCCTCGATGACTTTCTGGTGCCGACGCTGCAGCGAGCATTCGCGCTCGCCGAGGTGAATGACGGCGCCGTGACTGTCGGCGAGTATCTGCACCTCAATGTGCCGCGGGGTGGCCACGAGCCGTTCGAGCAGCAGGGTGTCATCACCGAAGGCGCTCTGCGCGACGCGCCGTGCGGTCTCGAGGGTGGCTGGCAGGTCTTCAGAGCGTTCCACCACGTGCATGCCCTTGCCGCCGCCACCGGCCGAGGGCTTGATGAGCATCGGATACCCCACGTCGACGGCTGCCGCGATGAGCTGCTCGTTGCTGAGGCCGGGCTGCGCCACCCCGGGGATGATCGGCACCCCGTAGCCGGCCACGTGGTTCTTCGAGCGGATTTTGTCGCCCATCGTGTTCAGCGCGTGCACGCTCGGCCCGATGAACACGATTTTGGCGTCGGCGCAGGCCTGCGCGAACGCCTGGTTCTCGCTGAGAAATCCGTAGCCGGGGTGGATCGCCTGGGCACCGGTTCGGGCCGCAGCGGCCAGAACGGCTTCAATATTGAGGTAGCTGTCCGCCGGTGCGGCGCCGCCGATGCGCACCGCGGTATCCGCCAGCGACACGTGCCGAGCGTCACGGTCTGCGTCGCTATACACGGCGATAGATCGGATGCCCCGCTCGCGCAGAGTGCGGATGATGCGGCAGGCAATTTCGCCGCGATTGGCGACCAGAACGGTGTCAAATGTCATGGAAATCGTCTCACTCACATTCGGAAGAGGCCGAAGGCGGACTTGCCGAGCGGCGCGGCGGCACACACGGCGAGGGCGAGGCCGAGCACAGTACGGGTGTCGGCGGGGTCGATGACGCCGTCGTCCCACAGCCGAGCGGTGGAGTAGTAGGGGCTGCCCTGCTGCTCGTACTTTTCGAGGATCGGGTCTTTGAAGGCGGTCTCGGCCGCGGCCGACCAGGTGTCTCCGCCCCCCTCGATCTGCTCGCGCTTGACGGTGGCGAGCACGGAGGACGCCTGCAGGCCACCCATCACGGAAATGCGGCTGCCCGGCCACATCCAGAGGAAGCGGGGCGAATAGGCGCGGCCGCACATGGAGTAGTTGCCGGCGCCAAAGGAGCCGCCGATCACCACCGTGAGTTTGGGCACGCGGGCCGTCGCGACCGCGGTGACCATTTTGGCCCCGTGCTTGGCGATACCGCCGGCTTCAGCTGCCTGGCCCACCATGAAACCAGAGATGTTCTGCAGAAAGACGAGCGGAATTCCGCGCTGGTCACAGAGCTCGATGAAGTGGGCACCCTTCTGCGCAGATTCGGCGAACAGGATGCCGTTGTTGGCGACGATTCCCACCGGGTGGCCGTGGATATGCGCGAACCCGGTCACGAGCGTGGTGGCGTATTCGCGCTTGAATTCGTGGAATTCGCTGCCGTCGATGATGCGCGCGATCACCTCGTGCACGTCGTACTGGCCCTGCACGTCGACGGGGACGGCTCCGTAGATTTCGCTCTCGTCGGCGACCGGGTCAACAGTCGGGATCACACTCCACGCCGGGGCGTCGGCACGAGGGAGGGTCGAGACGATGTCGCGCACGATCTGCAGGGCATGCTCATCGTTTTCGGCGAGGTGGTCGGTGACGCCGGAGACGCGGGCGTGAAGTTCACCGCCGCCGAGCTCCTCGGCGGTGATGATTTCGCCGATTGCGGCCTTTACGAGGGGCGGGCCGCCGAGAAAGATGGTGCCCTGGCCCCGCACGATCACGGTCTCGTCGCTCATGGCGGGGACGTAGGCACCGCCGGCAGTGCACGATCCCATCACCGAGGCGATCTGCGGGATCTTGGCCGCGGACATCCGTGCCTGGTTGTAGAAGATGCGGCCGAAGTGGTCACGGTCGGGGAAGACCTCGTCCTGCAGGGGCAGAAAGGCTCCCCCGGAGTCGACGAGGTACACGCAGGGCAGGCGGTTCTCGAAAGCGATCTCCTGGGCTCGCAAGTGCTTTTTCACCGTCATCGGGTAATAGGTGCCGCCCTTGACGGTGGCGTCGTTGGAGATCACGAGCACGAAGCGCCCGTGCACGAGGCCAATGCCGGCGATGACGCCCGCTCCCGGACTGTCGTCATTGTAGAGACCGGTCGCGGCCAGCGGTGCGATCTCGAGGAACGGACTGCCGTCGTCGAGCAATTGGTCAATGCGCTCGCGGGGCAGCAACTTGCCACGGGCGAGGTGGCGCTGTCGGGACTTCTCCGGCCCGCCGAGCGCGGCCGTGGCGAGGCGCTGCTTCAGGTCGGCGACGAGCTGTCGCTGGGCAGCATCATTGCTCCGGAACGTCTGAGCAGAGGAGTCGAGCTGACTCGCGAGTGTCTCCATCGACATCTTCCCTTTGGCGATGCCGGAGGGCCCGGTATCAACTACAGTTAATGTTTACTAACTGAAATTCAGGTTAGTGAGGATTAACTGAAATGTCCAGTGGAGGCTCGCATGAGCGCACCGATCGAAGCTACGTCGCGGAGTCGAGCCAAAGCTGAGCGACGCTCGGCCCTGCTCAGCGCCGCAGCTACGCTCTTCGCCCAGTCCGGATTCAACGGGGTCTCGATTGAAGATCTTGGCGCGGCCGCTGGGGTGAGCGGGCCAGCGGTTTACCGTCACTTCAACGGCAAACAGGCCGTGCTCGCCGCGCTGCTCATCGATGTGAGCGAGGATCTGGTCGCCGGTGGCCAAACCGTTGTGACGGAGACAACGGATGCCGCGGCCGCCCTGGGCGACCTCGTGCGCTTCCACGTTGACTTCGCGCTGTCGAACCCCGAGGTGATCCGCGTGCAGGACCGCGACCTGGACAGCCTCGCGGAGTCGGACCGGCATCGGGTGCGGCTGCTGCAGCGCGAGTACGTGGAACTGTGGGTTCAGGTTTTGCATCGGGTGCACCCTGCGGTCGACGAGGCGCTGCTCCGCATTCGCGCCCACGCGACCTTCGGGCTGCTCAACTCAACGCCGCACAGCGCCCGTGCATCCTCGCACACCGCCGTGCGCACCCTGCTCGAGGAGATGGCCCTCGCCGCTCTCGGCCTGCCGGCCGTGTAATGGCCCGCGCGAACGGTCAGAACGCGGCGGTGCAGACGCAGAGCTCGTTACCCTCTACGTCGGCGAGCACCCACCAGTCGGGGGCGTGCTCGTCGGAGAGCAGCACGCCGCCAACCTCAAGCACCGCCTCGACCAGGTCTTCGGCGTCGTCACTGGGGACGTAGACGTCCAGGTGAATGCGGTTGCGATCGGCGCGGGCGATTTCCATGTGCTGGAACCACACCTTGGGGGCGAGGCCCCGTGGGTCGACGAGTTCTACTCCGTCGTCGCCGGTGATCTCGATGTAGCCGAGCCCGACCCGCCAGAATGGACGCACGGCATCCGCGTCGGTGCAGTCGATCGCAATGTCGTAGCGCGTCGGCCGCGCCGGACGCGCGGTGGCACCGAGGGTGTCGGCGATCTGCTGCACCCGGGCCGCGAGCTCGAGATCGCGCGCGGTGACTCCCCCGGCATCGTGCGAGGTCAGCACGAGCGACACCGCCCCGTAGCCCAGGCGCACGTCGGGATGGTGATTCAGCGCCTCGGCGGCCTCGCCGACACGATTGACCAGTTCGAGGGCGGATGCGAAGTCTTTGGTGCGAAACGTGGCATGCAGGCATCCGTCGAGATGCACGAAAGCGGTGCCCGCCAGCTGTTTCTTCGTCGCAAAGGGAGCGAGGAGTGCGCCTTGAGGGTTCATGCCTCAACTCTGCTACGCCTACGCGCCCCGGTCAATCGCCCGTCTGGTGCACAACTCCTGCAATCTGCAGAACCGAAACCTGGCTGCTGCAAAATTCCGCGGCACTTTTTGGTCGGTCTTACAAATTGCAGGAGTTATGCGCGAGAAGGGGGCGGGGACGACTGGTGCTGGCCCGGTGGCAGACCTATGGATGATGAGGAGGGGCTAGACCATGGTCAGCACGCGGGCCGGATCGGCGAGGATCGTGCCGATGTCGGCGAGAAAGCGCGAACCCTGCTCGCCGTCGACCAGTCGGTGGTCGAACGACAGGCTGAGCGTGAGCACCTTGCGCAGCGCGACCTCGCCGCGAAACTCCCACGGCCGAGAGCGGATGGCGCCCATCGCGAGAATCGCCGCCTCCCCCGGGTTCAAAATGGGCGTGCCGGCGTCGATGCCGAACACTCCGATATTGGTGATGGTGATGGTGCCGCCGGACAGTGCCGCCGGGGTCGTTGTGCCGGCCCGCGCTGCCGTCGTGAGGTCGGCGAGCGCCGCAGCGAGGCCGCGCAGGTCGAGTCGGTCAGCGTCGATGATGTTTGGCACGAGCAGCCCGCGCGGGGTTGCGGCAGCGACGCCGAGGTTCACGTGGTGAAACTGCACGATCTCACCGGCTGGCTCATCCCACCGGGTGTTCAGCGACGGCGTGCGGCCTACGGCCAGGCAGAGTGCCTTGGCCACCACGGCGAGAATGCCAATGCCCGCGTCGGCGAACTGCCGGTCGGCGCGGAGGGAATCGAGCAGTTCGACGGTCGGGGTGACGTCGATGGTGAGAAACTCGGTTACATGTGGCGCGGTGAACGCGCTCTGCACCATGGCGGCCGCCGTGAGTTTGCGCAGGCTCTTGATCGGTGAGCGGGTCTCGCGCACGTCGTCGCCGAGGCTCGCGGCCGGCTGGGTGGTCGTCACACCGGGTGACCCGGCCCCGTGCCGGTCGGGTGCCGGCACTGACTCGGTGATACGAGCGCGAACATCATCACGCGTGATCAGGCCGTCCTTTCCGGTTCCCGTGACCGTATGGAGGTCAATCCCGAGGTCACGGGCCAGGGCGCGGACCGGCGGCGTCGAGCGCGGTCTCTCGCCAGTGGATGCCGTGGCCGGTGGTTCGACAGGCGGTTCGGCGGGCGTGGCGGGTGGTTCGACGGATGCTGCGGGCACCGACGCCTCACGGGCGCCCGTTCGGGCACGACGCTGGGGGTGTCCGCTGCGCTCGACGGCGGGGCCATAGCCGACCAGATTGGCCTCGCGCTGCTCGGCCGGAGCCACAGCATCCGCTTTCGGCGTCGAAGCTGTGGGCTCATCGGCGCCGCCGATGTCGAAGGAGACAATTGGTTCACCGACATGCACGACCACCCCGGCCGGCTGGTGCAACACGCGCACGACCCCGGCAAACGGGCTTGGCAACTCGACGACGGCCTTGGCCGTTTCCACGTCCGCGATGTGCTGGTTGAGCGTGACCGCATCGCCCGGCGCGACGAGCCAGGCCACAATCTCGCTTTCGGTGAGACCCTCACCGAGGTCGGGCAGCTTGAATACCTTGATCATCGGCGCCCCATGACCCGGTCGACACCGTCGAGAATGCGGTCGAGGTCGGGCAGGTGACAGCTTTCCAGCTTGGCTGGCGGGTACGGCACATCAAAACCGGTGACCCGCACCGGGGCCGACTCCAGGTAGCTGAAGCAGCGTTCGGTGACGGTCGCGATGATCTCGCCGCCGAGTCCGCCCGACTGTGCCGCCTCGTGCGTCACGACAAGTCGCCCGGTTTTACGAACGGATGCCTCCACCACCGCATAATCCACCGGTGACAGCGACCGCAGGTCGATGACCTCGATCGAGATGCCCTCGTCGAAAGCGGCGAGCGCCGCGTCCCGCGCGGTCGTCACGAGCGCTCCGTAGGCAAGGAGTGTGACGTCCGTTCCCGGGCGCACGATGACGGCCTGCTCCATCGAGAGCCCGAGCTCCGGCACGACCTCGCCCTTGACGTGGTAGCGGCGCTTGGGCTCGAAGTAGAGCACCGGGTCGTCGCTCGCGATGGCCTGCCGAATAAGACTGTAGGCGTCCTGGGCGTTGGAGACGGCGATTACTCGAAGGCCGGAGGTGTGGGTGAAGTAAGCCTCTGGCGATTCGGAGTGGTGTTCGGCCGCTCCGATTCCACCGCCGAACGGCACCCGGATAGTGATCGGCATGCGCACGGCGCCCTGGGTGCGGTAGTGGAACTTGGCGACCTGGCTGACGATCTGGTCGAAGCCGGGAAAGATGAAGCCGTCGAACTGAATCTCACAGACCGGGCGGTAGCCGCGATAGGCGAGGCCGACGGCGGTGCCGATGATTGCGGATTCGGCGAGTGGGGTGTCGATGACCCGGCGAGCCCCGAACTGGGCGAGCAGGTCGCTCGTCACCCGAAAGACTCCGCCGAGGGCTCCGATATCCTCACCCAGCAGTACCACCCTGGGGTCGTCGAGCATGGCCTGGCGCAGACCCTCGTTGATGGCCTTGCCCATGGTGAGGGTTTTGGTCTCGCTGAGCGGGATAGGTTGTGGCGCGTTGAGGCCGGGAACCGTTGACACGGTTGCCGGGGTCATCAGTGGGGTCATGGTCATCACGCCTTTCGATTCTGTTCGGCACTATCGTGTTCGGCGCCAAAGCTCGTGAGGTAGCCGGCGTAGTCGGCGCGCTGGCGCTCGAGGGTGGCGTTGGGGGTGGCATAGACGTGGTCGAACACGCTCAGCGGTTCGGGGTCGGGCATGCCGATGCAGCCGGCGCGTAATTCGGCGGCTGCGGCATCGGCTAGCGCAGCAGTGGCCGCCTCGACCTCGGGCGTGATTTCACCGAGGCTGGTCAGCAGCCGGTGCAGACGCAGCAGGGGGTCGCGCGTCTTCCACTCGGCCAGTTCCGCCGGGTCTCGATAGCGGGTGGGGTCATCCGCTGTGGTGTGCGGTCCCATGCGGTAGGTGACGGCTTCGATGAAGGTGGGGCCGCCACCGGTGCGAGCCCGGTCGAGAGCTATGCGGGTCGCAGCCGTGACCGCGATCACGTCGTTTCCGTCGATGCGCAGGCTGGGGATGCCAAAGCCCGGCGCGCGATCGGCGATATTGCGGTGCGCCTGCACCCCGACCGGCTCGGAAATGGCCCACTGGTTGTTCTGGCAGAAGAAGACCACCGGGGCCTGGAAGCTCGCCGCGAAGACCATGGCCTCGTTCACATCGCCCTCGCTCGTGGCACCGTCACCAAAATAGGTAATGGCGACGGAATCGACGTCGTCGCGCTGGGCGCCTAGCGCCCACCCGGTGGCGTGCAGCGTTTGCGCGCCAATAATGATGGCCGGGGTGGCCATTTGGACCGTGTACGGGTCCCAGCCGGACTGGGCGTTGCCGCGCCAGACCTTGACGATGTCGGTAAGTTTCACGCCACGGCAGTAGGCGACGGCGTTCTCGCGGTAGCTCGGAAAGATGAAGTCGTCACGGCGCAGGGCGCGGGCCGAGCCGATCTGCGCAGCTTCCTGACCGAGCAGCGGCGGCCACAGGCCGAGTTCGCCCTGGCGCTGCAGGGCTGTGGCTTCGGTGTCAATGCGGCGCACCACGACCATGTCTCTGTAGAGCGCCAGGAGAGCTGGGCCATCGAGGTCTTCAACCCACGGGTCGAAATCGCCGCGAGGTATCCGCTCGCCTTCAATCGAGAGAAGCTGCACGAGCTGAGGGGAAAAATCAATCATGGGTCGCTCCGAGCGTCATTGCTAAAGTTGACGTGAGCCTATGTCGACCCAACAGAGAGCACAACCACTGTCAAAAATAGTGAGCAAAGTGCCCTATCCACGCTCGCCAGAGCATGTTAATGTTTTGCACTATGTACAGCCTTGACAAGACCGACACAAAGCTCCTCCAAGCACTCTCCGCCGACCCGCGCAGTACCTTCGTTGCGCTCGCCGACACGCTGGGACTTTCTCGCAATACCGTGCAGGCACGCATGAAGCGATTGGAAGACTCTGGCGCCTTTCTCGGCTTCGATCGCCGCATCAATCCAGCTGCCCTCGGCTACCCCCTGACCGCGTTCATCGAGGTGCACGTGCGGCAAAAACGGCTCGCGCAGATTGTGCTCGACCTGGCCCTAATCCCCGAGATCGTGCAGGCGCACGGCATGAGCGGGCAGACCGATCTGCTCGTGCGGGTGGTCTGCACGGATGCCGCCGACCTGTTTCGCATCGACGGTACGATCCTCGCCTGCGACGGTGTTGAGCGCACTGAGACCTCGCTCGCCATGGGTGAAGTTATCCCGTATCGACTCACACCGCTGCTCGACCGCCGCGGGTAAGCGGTCCAAACCCGATCTATTTGCTAAATTCTTCATATAGTTATATAAAGAAGTAATGAAGTTATCTGCGCTGGTAGTCTTGCACTCAACCAGACGCACCGCGCCATCCGTCGCCTGCCCAACATCTTCGACTTTCGCGTTCCCCAGAGAAGGCAGCAGTGTCGTGAACATGCATGCACGCCGGGGACTTGTATGAGTTTCCTGCGATTGGCCACCCTCATTCGGCACGGCTCACGCATTGCCGAACCGGCGCCGCCTGGCCCGCCGCTGTTTGCAGGGGCTTCGGTCTTTGGTGGCAGCGTGCAGGTGCGTTTCATCAATGCCGGTGGCTGCAACGACTGCGCACTCGAGGTGGCTGCCGCATTCGGCCCCGTCTACGACGTGGAACGCTATGGCGTGCGCCTGGTTCCCTCGCCGCGGCACGCCGACGTGCTGCTCATCGTCGGCAGCGTGACCCGCAATATGGCTCAGCCGATGCTGCGCACCATCGAGGCCACCCCCACGCCCCGGTTCGTGATCGCGGTCGGTGATTGCGCCCTGCATGGCGGCGTCTTCCGCGATGGCTACGGCATCAGCGGGCCCGTTTCCGATTTCGTGCACGTTGATATCGAGGTACCGGGGAGCCCGCCAGAGCCGACTGATATTGTGCGCGCCCTGCGCCGGATGACCGGCCGATGACCGGTATGGAAGCAGGATTGCTCCTGCAACTCGGCCTCGGCGCACTGGCCGTGGTGACCGCTCTGACGGCGGCACCGTCTCTGCGATCGCGGGCGGGCGGCATCCTCTGCGCCCTCATCGCGGTCACCGGCTTTCTGACCGGCCTCGGGGCCATGCTCGGCGGCACCGGTAGCCTGCGCATTTCGATCACCCTGCCGATGGACCCGCTCGTATTGGCCCCCGACCGCCTCGGTGGCCTGTTCATGCTCATCGTCTCTGGTGTGGGCATTCTCGTCTCGCTCTACTCGATGAGTTCCACCCGCGGACCCGACGCGAGCCGCACCGCCTGGGTTGCCATGCCGATGTTCCTCGTGGGCATGCAGCTGGTGCCGGCCGCGACCGACTCGGTCTCGTTTCTGCTGGCCTGGGAGATCATGACCCTCGGCTCCACCCTGCTGCTGCTGGCTGACCACGCCAGCCGCACGAGGGTCGCCTCGGCCGGAATCTGGTACTCGGCGATGTCGCAGCTGAGTTTCTTCTTCATTCTCGCTGGCTTTGCCGTGCTCGCCGCAGCCTCGGGCGGAACGAGCTTCAGCAGCCTGCAAGCGATCGAACCGGGGCCTGCGAACGTGGCTTTCGTGCTGTTTTTGCTCGGCTTCGGCGGCAAGGCTGAACTGGTGCCGCTGCACGTCTGGGTACCCAGGGTGCTTCCCGAAGCTCCCAGCCACGTCTCGGCTGCGATGAGTGGCGCGATGGTCAAGATCGGCGTTTACGGCGGTCTGCTGGTGTGCGTTCGGCTGTTGCCCGACGGCCCCGCCTGGTGGGGCATTGCGATCATGGTCGTCGGTGGCGCATCCGCTCTCTATGGCATTCTGCAGGCGTCCGTGTCGAGCGATCTCAAGGTACTGCTGGCCTACTCGACGACCGAAAATATGGGCCTGGTCTTTCTCGGACTCGGCGCGAGCATGCTGCTGCGCGGTTACGACGCGCAAGCGGCAGCGGATGCCGCGCTCGTGGCCGCCCTGCTCCTCGCCGTCAGCCACGCGGCGTTCAAATCGACACTGTTCCTCGGCGCCGGCGCCATCATCCACGCCACCGGCGAACGCAACCTCGACCGGCTCGGCGGGCTCGGCGCCCGCATGCCCGTCACCGCCACGGCTTTCGGGATTGCCAGCCTCGGCGCCGCCGCGATCCCCATCACGAGCGGCTTCGTCGCCGAGTGGATGCTGCTCCAATCACTCATTCACGGCGGTCGCCTTGACGGGGCGGTCGTCTCGGTCGCAGCATCCGTTGCCATGCCCGTGGCCGTCGCTGTGGTCGCTCTCACCGCCGGCCTCGCCCTGCTCACCTTCGTCAAGGCCTATGGCATCGCCTTCCTGGCTCGACCACGCAGCATCGAAGCAGCGGATGCCCGCGAGGTGCCGCCGCTAATGCAACTCTCGCTCGCCCTCGGCGCCCTTTTCGTGCTCGCCCTCGGACTGCTCCCCGGACCGATTGCCGCGCTCGTCGCGCACACCGTCAGCCCGAACCCGGACGCCGCCGTGCAGTCCGTCGGCCTCGGCGGCGTCTCGCTTCCGGGTATCGGGGCGGTACTCGACCCGATCATGCTCGTCGTTTTGTCGGCACTGGTGGCCATTCCCGTGATCGTCTCGATCATCGTGTCGGCCCGTCGGTATCCACATCGCACGGTCGAGCTGCCCTGGGGTGGTGGCGGCTCCCGGGCACGGCCGCGTATGCAGTACACGGCAACCTCCTACGCGGAGCCGCTCATGCGGGTCTTCGACGACGTGCTCAAGCCGTCACGCGACGTGCAGGTCACCCACGTGGCCGAGTCCCGATATTTGGTGGAGCGGGTGCGGGTGGAACAGCGCGTCTCGGACGTCTTCGAAACCCGGCTATATCGACCGGTGCTCAACCTAATCCAGCGCTACGGAATCGTCGTGCGCCACGTCGCCAACGGCAGCATCCACCGCTACCTGTCCTATTCTTTCGTTGCTCTTCTCATCGTGCTGATTGTGGTCTCGCTATGAACGCCATCATCATCGCCTTCGTGCAGGTCGTTCTGTTCATCTTCCTCGCCCCGGTGTTGATCGGGGTCATCCGCCAGGTGCGGGCCACGATCGAAGGCCGGGCCGGGGTGGGAATCTGGCAGCCGTGGCGCGACGTGCGCAAGTTGTTGGCAAAAAACCCGGTGCGAGCCACCGACAGCAGCTGGATGCTGCGGGCAGGCCCGGTCGCTTTGGTCGTGTCCAGCCTGCTGCTGTGCGTGCTGCTGCCGTTGGTGGGCACCATTCCCTTCGCACTTGTTCCCAGCGACCTGTTCGTCATCGTCTCCGTCATGTTGATCGGCGTCGTGGCCCTCGCGCTCGTCGGCCTGGACGGCGGAACAGCCTTCGGTGGCATGGGCTCCAGTCGGCACATGACGGTCGCGGCGCTCGTTGAACCAACCCTGCTGCTCTCGATTTACGCTTTTTCAATCCCGGCTGGAACCAGCACCCTGTCGGTCATCGTTGAAACCCGGCTGCTCTCCCCCGAGGTCATCATTTCGCCGGTCAGCGTGCTGGCCCTCGTCGCCCTGTCGATCGCGATCATGGCCGAGACCGCCCGCCTTCCCATCGATAATCCGGGCACCCATCTTGAGGTGACCATGCTGCACGAGGCGATGATCCTCGAAGCAAGCGGACGCGACCTGGCCTGGCTCGAAGTCGGCTCCTGGCTGAAGCTGGCCGCCCTGCTCGGCCTGGTCAGCAACCTGGCGGTGCCGTGGGGCATCGTGACGGATTTCAGCGCCATCGGCCTGGCTGTCGGCGTCGTCAGCATCACCGTCAAGGTGCTCCTACTCGGCGTGCTGCTAAGTGTCGGCGAGGTCTTTCTGGCCAAGGTGCGTCTGTTCCAAGTGCCGGAGCTGCTCGCGGGCTCGTTCGCCCTCGCCTTCCTCGCCGTCACCGCCTCCTACCTGGTCGCCTGAGGAGCATTCGTGTTTGAGAACATCTACCCCCAACTCATCGGCCTGTGCGCTGGCGCCCTGCTGCTCACGAGCGCGCTCATGGTCTGGCGACACTCCCTGCTCGCATCGATTCGACTACTCGCGCTACAGGGCATCGCCCTCGCAGCTCTCGTGGCGGTCATTGGGATTGCCGAGGGCGAGTCTGAGCTGGTCATCGTGTCCCTGCTCATTCTCTCGGTCAAGGGCCTCGGCCTTCCCTGGGTGCTCGCCCACCAATCCAAGGCAGCAATCAAGCAAATTCAAGAATCGCCCCGGCTCAACCCGACCGCGGCGCTCCTGACGGTCACCCTGCTGACCATCCTGAGCTATGTCGTCGTAAGTCGTGTCTTCGGTCTCGGCGACAGCAGCACCGGCCACGCCGCCCCGATCGGCCTCGCCATGGTGCTCATCGGGTTTCTGCTGCTCATCAGTCGACGCCGTGCCCGATCACAGCTCATTGGTTTTCTCGTGCTCGACAACGGCATCGCCACCCTTACGTTTCTGACCAGCGGCGGGGTACCGATTCTGCTTGAATTCGCTTTCTCCCTCGACGTTTTGCTGGTGGTGCTTATTCTGCATGTATTCGCGGGCCGTATGCGCAACAAGTTCGGCGGCACGGCCGTCGATCAGCTTAGGGAGTTGCACGATTGATGACGATAATATTGTGGATTCCGTTGGTCGCACCGCTCGCCCTCGCCGGGCTCAGCCTGCTCCTTGGCCCCTCAGCGCTGCGCCGTTTCGTCGGCGTCGCCGCGTCGAGCGCTGTCCTGATCTCTGGCCTGCTGCTGGTCAGTGCCGTGCTGAACGGTGCCGTGCCCGAAAGCGGCGGCGGCTTGCTGCGCGCCGACGCCCTCTCGGCCTACATGATCAGCGTCGTCGGAGCGGTCGGCCTCATTGCGACCTGGGGCGGGCTCAGCAGCGCCGCATCGAGCCGCACGAAAGTCGCCGCCAGCTATGAGGCCCTCATCGCCCTGTTCCTGGCGGCCATGTCCCTCGCCGTCCTCGCCGACAGCATCGGCCTGATGTGGGCCGCCGTCGAGGCCACCACCATCGCCACCGCCTTCCTCGTGGGTCACCACCGAACCGGTCGCTCCCTCGAGGCAGCCTGGAAGTACGTCATCCTCGGTTCGGTCGGCGTGGCCATCGCCCTGCTGGGCATCGGCTTCATCTACGCCGCGTCCGTCGGCACCGACACCCCGACGCTGTCCTGGCTGCTGCTCAGTCAGTCAAACCTCGGCCTCGACCCGGCACTCATCACCGCCGGCGGCGCCCTCGCGGTGCTCGGTTTCGCGACCAAGGCCGGCCTCGCCCCGATGCACAGCTGGCTGCCGGACGCCCACAGCCAGGCGCCGGCGCCGGTCTCCGGCCTCATGTCGGGAGTTCTGCTCTCGGTCGCTCTCTACGCCATCCTGCGCATCCAGTCGATCACCAACCTCGTGATCGGCCCGGAGTTTCTGCGCACCATGCTCAGCATCGGCGGCTTGCTCTCGCTGCTCGTGGCCGCGTCGCTGCTCATCCGCCAACGCGATTACAAACGGATGCTCGCCTACTCCAGCATCGAACACATGGGCCTGATGGCCATCGGGGTCGCCATCGGGCCTGCCGCGCTCCCCTCGGTGCTGTTGTACGTTCTCGGTCACGGCCTGATCAAGGCGACCCTGTTCGTGATCTCCGGGCGCATCCTTAAGATCGAGGGCACCCCGGTGATCTCCGACGTGCGCGCCCTGCTGGTGCGACGGCCCGGCCTCGCCGTGCCGTGGCTTATCGCGATGGCAGCCATCGTCGGCTTTCCCCCGTTCAGCATCTTCTTCTCCGAGGTCGGCATCATCATGGCCGGCTGGTCGGCGGGCCTCGGCGGCGTAGTCGGAGCGGCCCTGGTGCTGCTGCTCGTGATCTTTGCCGCATTTACCCGCCTGACCGTTCAGATGACCCTTGGCGGTCCCGCGAAAGACGTTGCGTTCACTCCCGACTACTCGGCCCACGGCCCCCGCCTGCCGATCATTTTGGCCCTGGCGGCAACGGCGACGGTCGCGTTCGTCGCCGAACCGGTCGGCACTCTTTTGCTGCAGGCCACAGCCGTTCTGGGAGGTAGCAACTAATGCGTGATGAACGAACGCCGCAAGACCTGGCCGCCGATAACCTGGCGTCTGATCGAACCGAACTGCGAAAACTGGCCCGCTCCCAACTACCGAGCGCTGCCGCCGCACTGCTGGATGCCGGTAGCCGACTGGCCCTCGTCGCCTGCCACGAGGCCGACGACGACTTTCGCATCGTTTACTCCTTCGTCGGAGCCACCCCGTCACTGCGCGCAGATCTCTCGGTCAGAGTGCCGCGGAACGACGCCTGGATTCCCAGCCTCGCCGAAATATCCCTGTCAGCAGGCAACTTCGAACGCGAAATTCGGGACCTCTACGGTGTCGTTCCCCGCAATCACCCGCAGCCCCACCGGCTGGTGCGCCACGGCCACTGGCCGCGCGGCTGGTACCCGATGCTGCGCGCCAACGCCGTCGTGCCCGAGTTCGAGCCTGACGTTGAGTCGTTTCCGTTCGTGCCGGTGGAAGGCCCCGGTGTCTACGAGATCGCGGTCGGCCCGATCCACGCCGGCATCATCGAGCCCGGTCACTTTCGGTTCTCGGTGGTCGGTGAGACCATCGTGCGCATGGAAGCCCGCCAGTGGTACCTGCACCGCGGTGTCGAGAAGGTGTTCGAGGGCAAGACCGCTGCCGAGGGCGTGCTTTTGGCCGAACAGATCAGCGGTGACACCGCCGTCGGCCACTCCCTCGCCTTTGTCATGGCGGTCGAGCAGGCAGCCGGTATAGACGTCTCCGAGCCCGACCGGTTACTGCGTGCGCTGCTGCTGGAACTTGAACGTCTTTACAACCATGTGACCGACCTCGGCTCGCTCGCCAATGACGTAGGCTTCGGCATCATCGACGCGCACGCGCAGGGCCTGCGTGAGCAGCTGATGCGAATCAACAAGTCGGTCACCGGACATCGTCTGCTGCGCGGTGCCCTCAGCGTCGGTGGCACGCGCGTGACCACGCTCCCCGCTGCAGCCGACCTCGCCAGAGTGAGCGCAGCCATGGCCGAACTGGTCGGCATTACTCTCGGCCACGCCATCGTTCGCGGTCGCTTCACCGGAACAGCCCGGTTGTCCAAAGCCCAGGCCACCACGATTGGAACACTCGGCTATGTCGCCCGCGCGTCGGGTATCACTTCCGACGCGCGCTCCGAGCATCCGTTCGTCAGCCTCGGCGAGGTCTTTCACGTCGTCACTGAAGAGGGCGGCGACGTTCTGGCCCGGTACACCGTGCGCGCGCGTGAGCTTGAGGTGTCGACCGCCGTCGTACTTGACCTGCTGCGACGTCTGCGGGGTCACACCGGTACCGCGTTCAGTGTGAACCCGACCTCGACCGGCACCGGCTTGGCCCTCGTGGAAGCCTGGCGGGGTACAACGACGCACCGCGTCGAACTCGCCGCCGACGGCACACTCAGCCGGGTGAAAATCGTCGACCCGTCGTTTCTGAACTGGCCCGCGGTGCCGCATGCCCTGTCGGAGACGATCGTTCCCGACTTTCCGCTCGCAAACAAGAGTTTCAACCTCTCATACGCGGGAAACGACCTGTAGCCAGGCTGACGGCGCCTAGCCGGCTGTGGGCGAGGACTGCTCCGTTTCGAGGTGGCGGAGCAGAGTGTGCGAGTCGGTCAGGTTGGCCAGCACCATACGCTTGGCTGCAGCCAGCAGCTCAATCGAGCTTGCATCTCGCAGGGCATAGAAAATGGAGTTGCCCTCCCGGCGTGTCACCACCACTCCGGCCCGACGCAGAACGCCAAGCTGCTGTGACAGATTGGACAGCTCGCAACCGAGCGCCTCGGCTAAACTACCGACCGAGCGTTCACCGGAAACGAGCTGTTCCAGAACCTGCACGCGCAACGGATGTCCGAGCGACTTGAACAAGTCAGACTTCAATTGGGCGACGGATAGACCAGAGGAGAGCACCGGTTTAGTATATCGCTACCTTATGATTCTTTCAACTAGATAGCGTGTGACGCGTCGCGCTTACCGGCGCAGCAGCCCATCGTTGAGGAGGGCACGCGCGTAGCCGAGACTGTTACCTAATGCGTTCGGGTGAAAATTCGCCAGGGCAAACGGGTTCAGCGCATCAAACGCGAAGAACGGTATGCGTGACCCGATGCCGTGCCCGGCGAATTCCTGCGACGCATCAACAAAGCGGATACGCGGAGTGTCCATCGCCTCGACGGAGCCTTTGATAACGAGGTTCAGCGCGTCGGTCGCGCCATTGAGCACAGTGCCCAGCGCAGAAAATCCCGGCTTGAACTGGCGCGGATAGCTTAACACCGCGATCTTCGCCTGCGGCAGCGCCGCTGCCACGAGCCCGTAGGTTTCCGCGAGCCTGGGAGCCAGAACATTGAGCTGAGCCACGCTTTTGCTGATGGCGTCAGTACAGATCACGTTGGCGGGGTCGGGGGCGCAAGCAGCCAACACCACGTTGGAGCCGGCGTCGATGCCGCCAACGGTCAACGTGACCAGCGCGGTACCGGGGCTGACGCCGAGGAGCTGGCCGGAGACATCCCCGATAGCGGCGCCGGAACAGGCGTTGTTCGACGAAAGTTTATAGGAGCTGACCAGGGCGGAGAAGATAGGGTAACTGGCCCGCGTGGAGCGCAGGCAGTTGGTACCGTCGAGAATGTACGGCGGGGCACCCTGGCCTGAGGTGAACGAGTCGCCGAGGGCGACGTATCCAGCAGCGGATGCCGCGGCTGGGGCTGGGGCTGAGCGAGCGGTGTCCGTCTGCGCGAGTGCCGGAGCACTCACTGCGCCCGCCAGCAGGGCAGAAGTGACCAGGGCGACCGCGCCAATGCGTGGCAGGAATCCTGAATTCATCCGTTTATTTGTCATGCCGCGAACGTAGGCCCGGATATCGGGCGCGACAAGGCGTGCGTGCGCTGCGGTTTGCGCTCCAGAAGCGAAAAGGCCCGCACTGCAAGCAGTGCGGGCCTTCCGTCTACCCGACCGACCTGGCGAGAGGTGATCGGGAGAACTTTAGGACAGGCTAGACCTCGGTAGAAGCGTCTGCGCTGTCGGAAGCCGCAGCGCGACCTTCGGTGTCAGCAGCCTCTTCGAGCACCGGAGCGAGCGACAGCTTGCCACGGTCATCAATCTTCGTGATTTCCACGAGAACCTTCTGGCCGACGCCAAGCACGTCTTCGACGTTCTCGACGCGCTTACCACCGGCAAGTTTACGCACCTCGGAGATGTGCAGCAGACCATCCTTGCCCGGAAGCAGCGAAACGAAGGCACCGAACGCGGCGATCTTGACGACGGTTCCGAGGAACTGTTCGCCGACCTCGGGGTTGGTTGGGTTCGCGATGGCGTTGACCTGGGCGCGAGCGGCCTCGGCCGACGGTCCGTCAACGGCGCCGATGTACACGGTGCCGTCTTCCTCGATCGAGATGTCGGCACCGGTGGTGTCCTGGATCGAGTTGATGGTCTTGCCCTTCGGGCCGATCAGCTCGCCGATCTTGTCGACGGGGATCTGCACGCTGATGACGCGGGGCGCGGTGGGCGCCATCTCGTCGGGAGCGTCAATCGCCGCGTTGAGCACGGAGAGGATCGTGGTGCGGGCGTCTTTCGCCTGCGTCAGCGCGCCAGCCAAAACGGAGGCGGGGATGCCATCGAGCTTGGTGTCGAGCTGGATCGCGGTGATGAATTCGCTCGTGCCGGCCACCTTGAAGTCCATGTCGCCGAGAGCGTCTTCGGCGCCGAGGATGTCGGTGAGGGCCGCATAGCGGGTCTGGCCGTCAACGGTGTCGCTGATCAGGCCCATGGCGATGCCGGCGACGGGGGCGCGCAGCGGCACTCCGGCGTTCAGCAGTGACAGGGTGGAGGCGCAAACGGAACCCATCGAGGTGGATCCGTTGGAGCTGAGCGCCTCTGACACCTGACGGATGGCGTACGGGAACTCCTCACGCGTGGGCAGCACGGGAACCAGGGCGCGCTCAGCGAGCGCTCCGTGGCCGATCTCGCGGCGCTTCGGCGTTCCGACGCGACCGGTTTCACCGGTCGAGTAGGGCGGGAAGTTGTAGTTGTGCATGTAGCGCTTTTTGGTGACCGGGTTCAGCGAGTCGATCGACTGCTCGAGCTTGAGCATGTTCAGGGTGGTGACACCCAGGATCTGGGTTTCGCCGCGCTGGAAAATGGCCGAGCCGTGCACGCGCGGGATGACCGCAACCTCGGCGTCGAGCGGACGGATGTCGGCCAGTCCACGACCGTCGATGCGGATGCCCTCGTTGAGCACGCGGGATCGCACGACGAGCTTGGTAACCAACTTGTAGGCCGCATTCACCTGGTTGTTGGCGCTCGCGTCGAGCTCACCGGCGTCGACCTTGGCCGCGATGGCGGTCTTGACGGATGCCTTGAGCGCGTCGTCTGCGTTCTGACGTTCGACCTTGTCGGCGATCGTGTAGACCGTCTTGAGCTGGTCGTAGGACAGGGCGGCGACAGCGTCGTAGGTGGCCGGCTGGTACGGCGGGAACAGCGCGAAGTCGCCGGTCGGCTTGGCGGCAGCGTCGGCTACCTGCTGCTGCGCGAAGACGAGCTGCTTGATGAACGGCTTGGAAGCCTCGATGCCCTGGGCAACGACGGCTTCGTTCGGCGCGATAGCGCCACCCTTGATCAGGTTCCAGGCCGCATCGGTGGCTTCGGCTTCGATCATCATGATCGCGACGTCCTGGACACCGCTGGCATCCGTGACAACGCGACCGGCGACGACCATGCTGAACACCGCGTCGTCCAGTTGCGAGTGCTTCGGGAAGGCAACCCACTGGCCGCCACCGTTCTCGTCGGGGATGAGGGCGACGCGAACGCCACCGATCGGTCCGGAGAACGGCAGGCCCGCGAGCTGGGTCGACATGGAGGCCGCGTTAATCGCGAGCACGTCGTAGAGTTCGTCGGGCTCGATGGCCAGGACGGTGATGACAACCTGGATCTCGTTGCGGAGACCGTCGACGAACGACGGGCGCAGCGGTCGGTCGATCAGGCGGCAGGTGAGGATCGCGTCGGTCGAGGGGCGACCTTCGCGGCGGAAGAAGCTGCCCGGGATACGCCCGGCAGCGTACATACGCTCTTCGACATCGATGGTGAGCGGGAAGAAGTCGAAGTTATCCTTCGGCTGCTTGCTAACGCTCGTGGCGGAGAGCAACATCGTCTCTTCGTCAATGTAAGCAGCGGCAGAACCCTGCGCCTGCTGGGCGAGACGGCCGGTTTCAAAACGGATGGTGCGCTTGCCGTACTTGCCGTTATCGATAACGGTTTCGGCGAACGTGATTTCTGGACCCTCCATGTGGGGGTTTTCTCCTTTAAGTTTGCTTCTCGCCATTCTGGCGACGAAGGCTCGCGTGCCCGTATGACAGGCGAGTTGGACAGGTCGATTCCATAGAATCGGCCCCAATAAGCCTAACAGACCCGCTCGAAGCCACCGGCGCCAGCATTGCCGGAATGGCGACCTCCGAGTACTTTGACACCATGAAAACCGTCCTCGCCTTGCTCTTGACTGTTCTCGTCGTTGTCCTGCCAACCGCGCAGAGCTCGCAGACCGCGCAGGCTGCTCCTGCGGCGCTCCCATCTCGTTCGTCGATCGTGCAGGCCGCGCGCACCGCAACCGACTATTTCTATGCGCACAATGGCGGAGCGACTTCCGACGCCGGTTGGAAATGGGCCCCCTATTTCATGGGGGTAGAGGCCCTCGTTCAGGAAACCAACGATCCGATCTACCGGCAGTGGCTGCAGTCCTGGGGCGCACGGAACAACTGGATCGCCGACGCACCGTCAAGCCCCACGTCCAACCCCGACAGCCGTGCGGCAATCCAGGTCTGGCAGGACTCCGCGAATGTCGGGGTGAATGCGAACCTTGCGCCATCCGACAGGTTCATGGCCGGGGACCTCAGCCTCGCGGCCAATCGGTATTGGTGGATCGACTCGATGTTCATGGGCCTGCCTCTGTGGCCACGCTGGGCTACCCGAACCGGCAAGTCCGCCTATCAAATGAAGCATTCGCAGTTCTATAACTTTCTCAAGAACGACGGCACGACGTCTGTGCGGCCCGGCTGCGTCGCTGACGGGCTGTTTGATGCTGCCGAACAGCTGTGGTGGCGGGATTGCAAGTACGTCGGACAGCGTGATTCGCTCGGCCACAAGGTTATGTGGGCGCGAGGTAACGGCTGGGTGATCGGGGCGATGGCGCGCACGCTGATGGTGTTGCCTCCGGCAGACCCGCAGTACACCGAGTACAAAACCATGCTCCAGACGATGGCTGCCCGGCTGGCCCAGCTCCAGGGATCCGACGGGATGTGGCGCAGCAGCCTGCTCAGCCCGTCACTCTTTCCAGCGCCCGAAACCAGCGCTACGGCGCTCTTCGTCTACGCGATGGCATACGGCATCCGCACCGGCCTACTCGACTCGGCGACCTACCTTCCGGTTATCACGCGCGCTTGGGCCGGACTCAGCACGCTTTCGCTGAAAAGTTCGGGCTTCTTGTCAAACTGCCAGGGCGTCGGGGAAGCCCCGGCCAAACCCAGCACGACGACGTCCATTGCCTACTGCGTTGGTGCGTTCACGTTGGCAGCGTCCGAGGTCGCCCGACTTAGCGGCGTCCTGGCCTCCGACACCTTCGGTCGCACCGTCACCGGCGCCCTGGGATCAGCCGAGCTGGGAGGTTCGTGGACCGCAGCCACCGGCTTCTCCGTGGTACGTGGAGTCGCGCAGTTGACCACGCCGCCGGGAACCACCCGGGCTGCTTACCTGAACGGGGTGTCCAGTCAGGACACCGAGGTGCGCACAACCCTCAACCTCGTGCGACCGACTACCGGGTCCGCCTATGTCGCGGTCATCGGTCGGCGTGTCGGCACCGCGTCCTACGGAGCCAGGGTCGTCGTGGCACCGAGCGGAAGCGTCAAGCTGCAGATTCGGCGCACGAACTCGACCGTGGTGGATCTGATCGTTCCCAGGCTGACCTACGCACCCGGAAATCGACTACAACTTCGATTGCAGGTCACGGGGGCCTCGCCCACGGCGATTCGCGCCAAGGTATGGAAGGTTGGCACGGCCGAACCCAGCACCTGGCAGGTCACCAAGACCGACTCGACGGCCGGCCTGCAATCGGTTGGTTCCATCGGCCTGATGGTCTACTCCGGCAGCAACTCGGTTCCAGCGCCCCTCGTCGTATCCGTCGAGGAGCTCTGGGCCGGATCCACCCGATAACCCAAGTTCGAGTGATCATTCGGATCGCTCGGGCACCGGTGCCCCGATCTGTCCGGTCCATGCCGATCTGCTGCGCCAGGTCGCGCTCGAGCGGAGAACTTGCGACCAATGATCGTCAGTCGACGAGTGTCGACCCGCCTGCAGTGACCCTGGCTGCTTCGGCGGCAGCGGCACGCTGCTTGATGCCGAGTACGGAATGTCGGCGTCCATAGGCGAAGTAGACGATGAAGCCCACGACCAGCCAGACCGCGAAGCGCACCCAGGTGAGGGTCGTCAGGTTCAACATCAGCCAGATGCACAGCACAGCCGAGAGAATCGGCAGCACTGGGGAGAAAGGCACCTTGAAAGCTCGCGGCAGGTCGGGGCGTTTCTTACGCAGCACGACGACCGCGATGCTGACGAGTACGAACGCCGACAGGGTGCCGATATTGATCATTTCTTCGAGCACCCCAACGTCGGTGAGGCCGGCCAGCAAAGCGACGGCGGCACCGGAGATGATCTGAATTCGTGCCGGAGTGCGGCGCTTCTCGCTCGTGACGCTCAGCCAGCGCGGCAGCAGGCCGTCGCGACTCATCGCGAACAGCACGCGAGAGAGGCCGAGCAGCAGCACCATGATCACCGTCGTGAGGCCGACCAGGATTCCGATCGAAATGATCTGGGCAGCCCAGCCGGCGCCGACAGCGACGAAAGCGGTGGCGAGTGACGCGTTCGGATCGCCGGCAAGCACGGTGTACGGCACCATCCCGGTGAGCACCAGGCTCACGCCGAGATACAGCACCGTGACGATGGCCAGTCCGGCAAAGATGCCTCTTGGCAGGGTTTTCTGCGGGTTCTTGACCTCTTCGGCGCTCGTAGCAACGACGTCGAACCCGATGAACGCGAAGAACACGAGGGATGCGCCGGCTAGCAAACCGAACAAGCCGTACTGTGCGGGGGCCGCACCGGTCATGAAGGAGAACAGTGACTGCATCCAGACGTCACCGTCTCCGCCCTCACTGGGTACCGCGGCGGGGATGAACGGGGTGTAGTTCTTCGGGCTGATGAAGAATGCCCCGACGACGATGACGAAGACGACGATGGCGACCTTGATGATCGTGAAGACGCTGGCGACCCGGGCGGAGAGCTGGGTGCCGAGCACGAGCAAGGCGGTGAAGACGGCGACGATGACGAAGGCGCCCCAGCTGACGTCCAGGCCAAGCACCTCGATGGTGGCGGGAACGTTCCAGCCGGCCAGGTCGAAGACGGTGCTGAGGTAGATGCCCCAGTATTTGGCGATCACGGCGGACGCGGTCAGCATCTCGAGGATGAGGTCCCAGCCGATGATCCAGGCCAGCAGCTCACCGAGAGTCGCATAGGTGAAGGTGTACGCAGAACCAGCGACGGGGACGGCAGAGGCAAACTCGGCGTAGCACATGATCGCGAGCGCGCAGGTGAAAGCGGCCAGCAGAAAAGCAAGCGTCACCGACGGTCCGGCATAACTGCCGGCAGCCTTTGCCCCTACGGAAAAAATTCCCGCACCTACAGCCACGGCGACACCCATGATCATGAGGTCCCAGGTACCGAGGGTGCGTTTAAGGCTGTGACCCTTCTCCAGCGAGTCTGCTATCGAATCTTCAATACTCTTGGTGCGCAAGAGACTCATGCGTAGTGATATCCGTTCGTTATTGCCAACCCTCATGCTAGCAACCCCGTTCTCACCCGTTCGGTGTCTCCCTCGAGATAACCCGGTACGCAGAACGGGCCGCCACCCGAAGGCGACGACCCGTTGTGAAGAAGTTCGCGTTGTCAACGCTGCCTTCGCTACAAGTAGATTAGCGACGCAGGCCGAGGCTGCCGATCAGTGTGCGGTATCGAGTGATGTCGATGTCCGACAGGTAACCGAGCAGACGGCGACGCTGACCAACCATGAGAAGCAGACCACGACGTGAGTGGTGGTCGTGCTTGTGCTCTTTCAGGTGTTCCGTGAGGTCAAGAATGCGCTGCGTGAGCATTGCAATCTGAACTTCCGGGGACCCGGTGTCGCCTGGGTGGGTAGCGTACTTTTCGATGATCGCCTTCTTAGCATCTGGTTCGAGTGCCATAAAGTGGGATCCCCTTTCTCTCACTGCGCGGTGCCCTTGGCCAATTGCCTGAGCTCTCTTTATCCGCGGCCGTTGAACGGCAACCTTCATACTTTAGCAGAGTGTGCGACCGACGCGGCCCCCCAGCGGGAATTCGCCGCAACGAGCCGGACTGACCTCGCCCGGCTACCGCTACAGTGGTGGAATAATCGAGGAGGTGCATGTATTGGGTACATTGCTTTACGGCAATCCGGGCATCGTGATCACCTTCGACGATCGCGCCCTCATGCACCTGCAGATCGTGATCAGCACCAAGCTGCGTCGACGCGAAAGTTTCGTCTTCACCTGGACGGATTCTGTCGGTGAGGGCAGCGGCCGCAGTGCCATCTGGCTCGACCCGACGAGCACGCTCTACTACCGGTATTTCGGCAGCCGAATCCCGACGATCAATCGTGAATGGATCGAAACGCTCATGCTTTCGGCCAATAGTGCCGGAGGCCTGGTTTTCATCGCCGAACCCGAGCCGGCGGCGCCCACCCCCGTGAAAACACGTCGCTAGCTCAGTCGGCGAGCTCGCCAAGCACCTCACCGAGAGCGTGCAAGAAATGGTCGGCGCTGGCGACGCTGAGGCAGAGCGGCGGCTTGATCTTGAGTACGTTCTTAAAGTCGCCGGTAGGTTGCACGATGATGCCGCGCAGTAGGAGTTCCTCACATAGCCGGGCCGCTGCCACTGTTGCCGGCGTGAACTTCGCCCGGTCACTGACCAGTTCGACGCCGAGATAGAGCCCCATACCGTAGACCGCACCGACCAGGTCGAACCGTTCGCCGAGCCGTTCAAGCCCGTGCTTCAGGTGCCGTCCGACGATCTCGGCGTTGCTCTGCAGGTCCTCGTCACGCATGATGTCGAGCACCGTCAGGCCGATGCGGCAGCTCAGCGGGCTGCCACCGGCAGAAGAGAAGAACGGTCCAGCGTCGGCAAATCGTTCGGCCACCTTGCGGCGGGTGATCACCGCGCCAAGCGGATGCCCGTTGCCCATCGCCTTGGCGATGGTGATGATATCGGGGACCACGTTCTGCTGCTCCGTGCCCCAGAAGTATCGGCCGAGGCGCGCATAGCCCACCTGCACCTCATCGGCGATGCAGAGCCCGCCGCGGGCGCGCACCCTGTCATAGACGCCGGCCAGGTAACCGTCGGGCAGCAGCACGCCGCCGGCATTGCCGAACACCGGTTCGGCGATAAAAGCGGCGACCGTGCGCTCGTCGTCCTCGAGGGCTTGCAGGTCACCATCGAGATCAACAAGGTATCGCCGCGCAGAATGCGGGCCCCGGTATTTGCCGCGCACGGCGTTCGGAGCCTCGATCAGGTGCACCCAGTCCGGCCGGGTATCGAGCGCCCGTGGGTTATCGGCGACCGAGGAGGAGACGGCATCCGCTGCCATCGACCAGCCGTGATAGGCCTCCCGCACAGACAGGACGGTGTCATGGCCGCTGTAGCTGAAAGCAAGGCGCAGAGCGAGGTCGACGGCTTCGGTGCCGCTATTGACCAGAAAGACCGTGTCGAGCGGGTCGGGCGCCAGTTCGGCGAGGCGTTCGGTGAACCGTACGAGCTCTTCGTAGTGAAAACGGGAGTTGGTATTTAGCAAAGACCACTGGCTGCGAGCGGCCTCGGCAATGCGCGGGTGTCCATGTCCGACGGTGGTGACGTTGTTGACCATATCGACGTAGCTCTGCCCGTAGATATCGATCAAGTAGTGCTTCCAGCCGCGTTCGATCTGCGGCGGGGCCACGTAGTAGTGCTCCTGTACTCGGGCGAACGACGCATCACGGCGCTGCAGCACGGCGGCCGGATCGGCGAGGGGACGGGCGGTGTCGAGCCCGATCAGAGCGGAGGGGTCGGGGCAGACCCTCTGCCACAGCATTGCTCCAGAGGGCGCCACAAAAAACGGCGGGCGGATGCCTCTCAGTCGGCTGGTCTGAACGGTCAGACGGGCAGTGGCCGTGCCGAGAGCGGTTCCGGCTCGCATGAACTGACCGTCGACGGCAAGCACGTCAAGTCCGGTCAGCCACAGGTCAAAGTGGTCACCTACGAGCCGCACCGCGCCGGTATCGATCACCGCGACGGTGCTGTCCATCGGCGCCGTGATCACAGTCCCGGCGGGCAGGTACAGCTCCACGCCGAGGGCCAGGGTGAGCGATTCCTCGGCCGTGTCGATTCGTGTCTGCGACAGGCGATACTCGCCGTAGCGGGTGACGGCGTGGCCGAGGCGAGCGGCGACGTCCACTGCCACCCGCTCGTCAATGCCGGGCGTGAGCCAGCTGCCGGCGTCGAACGCGGCGCTCGTGACCGATAGGTCGAGGAGGGCTGCTGGGGCGAGCGGGCCGGCCAGAGGGTGCTCGGTGAAGACATCGGGCGTCTTCTCGCCGGTCACGGCCAAGCGGATCAGTGCTTCGAGTTCGGCGCCGTCCTGATCTGCCGCCGTGTCGAGGGCGAGCCACTCGCGGGCACGGTTGGCGTCGGCGTAGTCGTTGTCACCGTCGAGGTGCACTTGCTGTTCACCGCTCACGACGAGCACCGCCGTGCGCAGCACGATCAGCGGCCAGAGGGCGGTGATTTCGGCGTCGATGAGCGGCACCTGTGCGGCGAAAGCCTCGATAGTGTCGAGGATGGCGAGCGGATGCCGCGGGCTGCGGTACAGCACGCAGGCGCACGTCGCAGCGAGCTCGGCGACGAGCCAGCCCTGGGCCACGTCGCCGAAGTCGATCACTCCGGTGATCGCATCGGGAGAGTCAGCACGACTCACCACGTTGTCGTCAGTCAGATCACCGTGGATCGTCTGTACCCGCAGGTCTAATGCAACCCGGTCGACTTGCTGCCGGGCGGTGTCGGTGACGCTACGCAGTCGCTCCCGGCGCGCCACGTCGTCGAGGTACGGCAGGAGGGCATCGATGACTTCGCCGCCGCGTCGCAGGTCCCACTGCAGAAAACGATCGGTTCCCGGGTGCTCGAAATCGACGAGGCCACGAACGATGCGACCGGCAACGTTGCCGAGCGCGCGAATCTGCCCAACCGACAGGCGTGGGACGTCGGTCAACGGATCTCCCTCAACAAAGGTCAGCAAGCGCAGGTCGAGGCTCTGCCCGTCGATCGTGACGCGCTGTATCTGTGCACCGTCAATCCCGGCGAGCGCAGCCGGCAGGTCGAGGCCCAGGTTGCGCAGGTGCGCCAGGGCCGCGTTCTGGGCTTCCAATTCCACAGTGGCGATGCCCGGGTTGGAGACCTTCAGCACGACCGAGCCGGCGGCCGTTTCCATTCGGAAGTTACGGTCCTGATTGCTGCCGAGCTCGGTGCCGGGGCCGGGGCCGGTGACGCCGAACCGGTCGCTGGCGAACTCGATCGCCTGCTCGAGGGTCAGCTGCGGGCGCGGCAGGTGAAATGGGCTCTGCTCGGTCATGGTTCTCCAATCACGCACGTTGCAGCGTTGGCACGAGCAGATCGGTTTAGCGCTTGCGAACGCGACGTTTCAACTGGCTTGGCGCGGCCACCGGGCGCGGGGCATCCGGTGTGTTCCAGGCTTTGGCGATGGCCCAGGCGACGGCCGCGATCGGCACCGAGAGTACGGCGCCGACGATACCGCCAAGGATAGTTCCCGCGGTCAATCCGACCAGGATGACGAGCGGATGCAGCTTCAGCGACTGCGCCATGACCACCGGCTGCAGGAAGTTGCCCTCGAGCTGGTTGACCGCGATCACGATGATGATGACGATGAGTGCAACGGTCGGCCCACTGGCCACGAGGGCGACCAAGGCTGCGAGCACACCGGCCGCGGTCGCACCGATCAGCGGAATGAACGCACCGAGGAAAACGATGACCGACAGTGGGAGGGCGAGCGGCACCTGCAGGATTGCGAGGCCGATGCCGATCGCGGTGGCGTCGACGGCGGCGACGATTGCAGTGCCGCGCACGTAACCGCCGAGTACCCGCAGTGAGGTGTGGCCGATGCGGCGTCCGCGGGCGAGGCGTTCGCCCTTGAACGGCGTCAGGAAGAAGTTCCAGATCTGGCCGCCGTCTTTGAGAAAGAAGAACAGTATGACGACGAGCAGCACGGCTCCGGTCACCAGCTCGAACACCACCGAGGCTCCGGCGAGCGCTCCGGTGCCGAACTGGCTGCTGGTAAGAAAATCGACCACCGCGGTGCGCGCGGCGTCGATCTGCTTCTCGTCAACCTGGATCGGCCCCTCGATAAGAAACTGTTGTAGCCGATCGATGCCCTGGGAGGCCGAGGAGAATAGCTCGTCCCACTGGTCGCGCACTGCAAAGACGATGAGCGTGATGATGCCGCCGAAGAAGGCAATGCCACCGAGCAGGGTGATCCAGGTGGCCAGGATCGCAGCGACGCCGCGCTTACGCAGGCCGTTGATGACCGGGCTCAGTGCCGCGGCGAGGATGATGGCGATCAGCACGGGGATAACGACGAGCTTGAGCTGCACCAGCCCGAAGATGACCACGGCGGAGAGGAGGATGACGAGCAAAATCTGTCCGCTACGCAATCCGAGCCAGCCGAGTCGGTCGGTCAGCGGAGTGCGAGGAACCAGGGAAGTGGGGTCGTCTTGTGCGCGCATGCACTCAGCCTAGACATCCGCTGCGGAGAAACCTCGATCGACCGGCCTCTTTGGCCGATTCACTTGAGGGCGGCCGCGACCGTATCGAGAATGGATTCGTCGCCGGCGTAGATGCCGCGCTCGCGCGGCCAGTGACTGATCACATCGGTGAAGCCGAGTTCGGCGGCCCGGCCAACGGCATCCTCAAACGCGTTCATGCTCTGCAGAGAATATATTCCGCCGCTGTCGAGCGAAAGATAGCGGTCGATCGCACGGGGGTCGCGTCCGCCGCCGCTGACAATGTCGTCGAGCCGGTGGGTGAGGTCCCGCACGCTGGCCCACCANAGCCGGTGGGTGAGGTCCCGCACGCTGGCCCACCAACGCTCCCCCGCCACACCGTCCTGCCCGGTAGTCACCCAGCCCTGCCCGAAACGACTCACCAGCCCGAGGCCCTTCGGCCCGTTGGCAGCGATCAGGAACGGAACCCGGTGGCGCGTCGGGCCGCTGCCAGCATAGGTGACCATACGCGCGCTGTTGGCGGTGTACCACTCACCGGCAAAACTGATGCCATCGGTGGGGCCGGGTTCTTCGCCGCGCAGCAACAGGTCGAGGTCGGTGACGAATTCGTCGAACCGTTCATGCCGCTGCCGGGGTGTGGACTCCGGCTGGCCGAGAACGCTCGCGTCAAACCCGGTACCGCCCGATCCGATACCCAGTAGAAACCGCCCGCCCGCCACGTCGTCGACCGTAGCGACATCTTTGGCGAACGGCACCGGATGCCGAAAGTTCGGTGACGAGACAAAGGTGCCGAGCATGATGCGTTCGGTCACGGCCGCAGCAGCAGTCAAGGTGGGGATAGTCGCGTTCCATGGTTCATCGGCGAGCGAGCGCCAGGAAAGGTGGTCGTAGGTGAAGGCGTAATCGAAGCCGTACTGCTCGGCCCCGAGCCATTTTCTGCGGGCAATCGACCACGGGTCCTGCGGCAGGATGATTATTCCAAAGCGCATGCGTCGAGTCTATTCAGCCGCGCTCAACGCGTAGTTGCAATGTCGGCGGCCGGTGCCAGACTCTGCACATGGACACTCCCGAGCGCCACACCCTGTGCACGATCGTTCCGCCCTATCTGTTGGTCAGGCTGGCAAAGCTTGACGATCCCCGATTCGCGCGGGCCGCGGCCGCCGCACGAGCGTCCTTACTGCGGGACTCGCAGATTCGGCAATTGCGTGGCGGGGTGCATCCGTTTGCTTATTCCGGGGCTCGTACCCGGCCGGCGCGTACCCCGGGAGAGTCAGATCGCACAATTTCGGATGCCGATGGTCAGGAACGACTGCCCGGTCGGCCTGTGCGTGCCGAGGGCCATCCTGCCAGCGGTGACCCGGCCGTCAATGAGGCCTATGACAGTCTTGGTGCCACGCAGATGCTGTATTGGACTCAGTTCGGGCGGGACAGTATCGATGGGAATGGACTTCCCCTGGAGGCGACCGTGCACTACGGCAAACAATACGACAACGCCTTCTGGGATGGCGAGCGCATGGTGTTCGGCGACGGCGACGGACAAATCTTTAACCGCTTCACGATTTCGCCCAGTGTGATCGGTCATGAGCTCACGCACGGGGTGACCCAATTTACGGCGAATCTTCAGTACCAGGGCCAGTCGGGGGCCCTCAACGAGTCCATCTCCGACGTGTTCGGTGCCCTGGTCGAGCAGCACGCCCAAAAGCAATCGACGGCAGAAGCCAGTTGGCTGATCGGCGAAGGCCTGTTCACGGACCGGGTCGAGGGCGTTGCCCTGCGCTCAATGAAAGCGCCCGGCACCGCATTCAATGACGATGTGCTCGGTAAAGACCCGCAGCCGGGCGATATGGCGGGGTACATCGAGACCGACGACGATAACGGCGGAGTGCACCTCAATTCCGGTATCCCCAACCGCGCTTTCTACCTGGTTGCCGACACTCTCGGCGGCAACGCCTGGGAGACCCCTGGCCACATTTGGTACGACACACTGACGGGTACCGCGCTGAACCGCCAGAGCGACTTTGCTGCTTTCGCTCGGGCGACGGCCGACACCGCGGCGCGACTGTACGGCATCGGAGGTGCCGCCCACAACGCGGTCCTGCAAGCGTGGGCGACAGTGGGCGTGGTGGCGGCGATTCCCGCCCCTCTTCCCCCCGCCCAGCCGGCACCGCCAAAACCGCGGCCCGCGCCAACGGCACCGCTGCCACCGGAGTAGCATCACGATATGAAAGTCATCGTCTCGCGCAGCGGCGGGATGGCGGGAATCCGCCTGACCTGGGAAGTTCGGGTCGAAGAACAGCCCGACCCGAGCACGTGGGCGGAGTTCTTGAATTCTCTACCTTGGGATGACGTCACCGACAGCGAGGCCACCCCCGACCGATTCGCCTACCGCATTCGGTGCGCCCCGCACGAGGTGGTACTCGCCGAACCCCAGGTGAGCGGCCCGTGGCGCGATCTGGTCAATCGGGTCAGGGCCGCCAACGGCATGTAGCGACCCTGACCCGATTCAGCCGTTAGTTCTTTTGACGACGGCCCCAGCGTGGCCGACGGTCCAGATCGTCGGTCAGGGCCGCTTCGATGTGTCCGTCGACCTGCTCACCGAAGTGGTCGTCGAAGTTCTCCTCGAGGTGCGCCGTGACGCTCTTGCCGATGCGACGAGCCATCTCTTCACGCCGCTGGCGCCGCTCGGCAGCCACCAGAACCTCGTGTTCGATGCGGAAGGCCCGGTAGGTGGCGATACACATACCGATCATGACGACGCTCACCGGGATGGCGGTCAAAATGGCACCCGTCTGCAGAGCGGCCAGTCCGCCGGCCAGCAGCAGGGCAATGGCGACGAGCCCGCCGAGGCTGGCCCACATGATGCGGCTCCACTTGGGTGGATTGGTGTCTCCGCCGGAAGCGAGCATATCGATGACGAGCGAACCCGAATCGGCTGATGTGATGAAGAAGATCGCAATGACGATGACCGCGATCACCGAGAGGATCACGCCGAACGGCAGGTTGCCCAGCAGGTTGAACAGCACGTTCTCGGGCACGATGCCGACTTCGGGGTCGAAGAGACCGCCGCCGTCGCCTTCCCAGGCCTGACGGATGGCGCTGCCGCCCATCACGGCGAACCAGACGAAGGTCACGAACGTGGGAACGAGCAGCACTCCGGCGATGAACTGTCGAACGGTGCGGCCACGCGAGATTCGTGCGATGAACACGCCCACGAACGGGGCCCAGGAGATCCACCAGCCCCAGTAGAAGACGGTCCAGCCGCCCTGCCAGTCGAGACCGGCCTGGCCGGTGTATGCGCTGGTCGCGAAGGTGAGACCGACGACATCCTGGAAGTAGCCGCCGAGGGACTGCACGAGAACGCGCAGCAGGTACATCGTCGGGCCGAGCAGCAGCACGGCGACGAGCAGCAGCCCGGCCATGCTGAGGTTGATGTTGGAGAGCCACTTGATGCCCTTGCCGACACCGCTGACGACCGAGGCCGTCGCGATGATGGTGATGACCACGATGAGAATCACCAGGAGCGTGTTGGTGACGTCGCCGACGACTCCGAGATAGCTCAGGCCTGCGGCGATCTGCTGCACACCGAGGCCGAGCGAGGTCGCGACACCGAACAGGGTACCGACGATGGCGATCACGTCGATCGCGTCTCCGAGTCGTCCCTTCACCCGGCGGGTGCCGAGCAGCGGCTCGAGCGCCCAGCGGATGGAGACCGGGCGGCCCTTGCGGTGGATCGAGTAGGCCAACGAGAGACCGACGACGGCGTAGATCGCCCAGGCGTGAAATCCCCAGTGCAGGAAGGTCTGCGACATGGCCGCGGAGGCGAGCTCGGCGCTGTCGCCCTCGACGCCCGGCTTCGGGTTGGTGAAGAAGGTCAGCGGCTCGGAAGCACCCCAGAAGACGAGGCCGATTCCCATGCCAGCGGCGAAGAGCATCGCGAACCAGCTCATGATGCCGAACTCAGGTTCGTCGTCGTCCTTACCGAGCTTGATGTCGCCGAAGCGGCTGAGGCCCATCCAGATGGCGAACACGACGAACGCCGCCACTACGATGACGTAGTACGGGCCGAGGCCGGCGACGACCCAGCCCTGGAGAAGGGCAAGCACGCTGCCGGTACGAACCGGAAAGGCGATGGCGACGATGACGACGGCCAGAATGATGCCGAGCGCCGGATAGAACACCCGAGGTGCTGCAACAGCGAAGCGGCGGGTTTTGGGAGGACTGCTGCTCGGCGTTTTCGCCGGTACTTCGGGTAGTGCACTCACGTTAAGACCTTCTTGAAGAATAGATTGCGGCGCTTTGCGAAACCACCAGGGGTGTAGATCGCGGTACACCGCTAGGTGCCTTCCGCGCTAGGCAAATTTCCAGCTTACAGGCCTCCCTCCTATTTCAGAGCCAAAAATTTCGACATCAGCCAAAAACTCGACGTCAGCCGAAAACTCGACGTCCAATTGGTCCATACAGCACAGAATTCAGATCGGCGCCACTCGCCCACGACCTCGGGGCGTGTGACGATGGACCATGACTTTCAATGACGTCAACGAGGCTGCATCGGCCGTGCAAAATCTTAGCGAAGAGGAATGCTGGAACGCCTTGCTCTCGGCCAGTCTGGGCCGTCTGGCCGTATCCGTCGGCGGCATCCCCGACATTTTTCCGGTCAATTTTGTCGCCGCCGACCGGCGCCTGCTGTTTCGCACCGCGTCGGGCACCAAGCTAATTGAGCTCACGGTCAACAACCGGGTCGCTTTTGAAACGGATGGCGTGGGTCGCGACGAGGCGTGGAGTGTCGTCGTGCACGGAACGGCTCGCGCGCTCGACACCCAGCGGGACGTCGACGCCGCCGCCGCTTTACCGTTGCGGCCGCTGATCCCCACGTTCAAGCCGGTCTTCGTCGAGATCGTGCCGGAGTCGATCACCGGACGGCGGTTCATACTCGGCCCGGAGCCGACGGCGGCCCTGATCTAATCGTCGCTGATCAGGTCAGCGCGCAAACAAAACGGGATACAGCTGCAGCAGCCATATCCCGTTCAGTGTGGTTCGGCGCCGGCTTAGCTCACGCCGAGCAGGTCGATCACGAAAATCAGGGTCTGTCCGGAGAGACGGTGGCCAGAGCCGGCCGGTCCGTAGGCGAGGTGCGGGGGCACTACCAGCTTGCGACGTCCGCCGACCTTCATGCCGGGGATGCCTTCCTGCCAACCCGCGATGAGTGAGCGCAGAGGAAAGTTGATCGACTGGCCGCGGTTCCAGGACGAGTCGAACTCATCGCCGGACGCAAACTCGACGCCGAGGTAATGCACGTCGACGGTCGCTCCGGCGGTCGCCTCGACACCGTCGCCGACGACGACATCGGTGATCTCGAGTTGTTCGGGCGCAGCGCCCTCTGGAAAATCGATTTCGGGCTTGGAATTCAAATCAGTCATAGACCCATCCAACCGGATTCCGTGCCGGAATGCACACCGGGCGGAACCTCAGAAAATAATGCTTGCGTCTAGCCGCGAGTGGGTGCACTCTAATTACACACTAACTCGTCGCATCGGGAGAGTCGTCGGCACCGCCACACCACCGAGGCGACGAGTTTCTGTTGTCGCTGCCGGGTCGCGCAGCCCCGGCTCTCCGACTACGCCGCTGGCGTCGATCCCGGCAGCGCCTGCCCGAGCACATCGGCCCGGTGGTGCATCAGCCGGGTAAGCAATCGCGCCTCCCTGGCGTTCAGTGCCGGGAAGCTCCGGCCGCGCACCAGCTGATCGCGCACGAAGGCGAGGCGCGTTGCATCCGCTATGAACAGGCGCATGGCGAGCTGCTTCGGGCGCGATTGACGCGCACCCCAGGCGAGGGCCTGCCTTCGACCCGAGTCGGTGCCGAGCATGGAGACCTCGGCCGCGGTGAACCAGCCGGCCTGGGAGTATTCGTGCAGCCGTCGCAGGGTCGTTCGGGCCTCTTGGCGGCGCAGGAAGACGACCACGAGAATCGCGACGATGAACAGCGGCACCTGCACGACGACGTAGTAGAAGAGAACGGATGCGTCCCCGGTCAGCAGGAAAGTGGCGCCGTTCCACAGTGCGTGCAGTCCGATCGCCGGCACGAGGCCGAGGAGGAAGAATGCGACCGCGCCGTTTTTGGTGGCGCTGCGCCGTGCCGCCAGGCCGAGGGCGAGGCCGGTGCAGATTGTGAAGGTCACGTGCGCGAACGGTGAGAAGACCCCCCGCAGGAGAAAGGTGATGCCGAGGGTCTGGGCGTTGCCCTCGGCCATGGCCAGGCCGAAATACTGAATGTTCTCGGAGAACGCGAATCCGGCCGCGATCGTTGCGGCGTAGACGACACCGTCGAGCGGGCCGTGGAAGTGCCGGCGCACCGCCCAGAACAGCACGAGCACGCCGAAGCCCTTGGCGCCTTCTTCGACGATGGGGGCCTGGATGACAGCGGATGCGAAATCGCTTCCGGCCAGCGCGCCCGCGCTGGCCGCAATCGTGATCTGTACCCCGAGGTCGACGATGAGGGCGCTGACGATGGAAATTCCGGCGCCCCAGAGCAACGCGAAGATGAGGGCCGGCCGCGGCTCCGGATCCCAGCGATCGATCCAGCGCACCGACAGCAGCACGACCGCGAGCGGCAGCAGGGCCAGGAGCAGCCCGACCAGCAGTGCCCCCGTGCCGAGTAAAGTCGCCAGGTAGAGAAACACGGCGAGCAGGGCCAGCCCGGCGAGTACGATCCCGACGATACCGAGAACGATCGGGCCGGTGCGGGATGGGCGCACCTGGCCGCTCCAGACCGGTTCCACCGGGGTGGGGCTCGCCTGCACGGGATGCTGCTGCTGGGGCGGCTGGCCTGGCGGCTGGTCGAGACTCATTCCTCGAGAATACCGGCCGGTACGCCGGGAGCGCTCGTCTCAGGCGTCGAACATGATGCCCGGGTTCAGGATGCCGAGCGGATCAAACACCGCCTTGAGCTGGCGCTGCAGGTCGAGGCTGGTGTCGCCGATCTCGTCCCGCAACCAGCGGCGCTTGAGCACGCCGACGCCGTGCTCGCCGGTGAGGGTGCCACCGAGGTGGAGTGCTGCCCGGAACATTTCATCGGCCGCCGCCCAGATGTTGTCTGGCACCGGGTCATCCGCTGCTTCACCGGGTCTGCAGGCGATCACGAAGTTGGGGTGCAGGTTGCCGTCGCCGGCGTGGGCGACGGTGGGAATGGGAATTCCCGTGCGCGCACTGATCTCGGCGATCGCGGCGAACATCTCGGCCATGCGCGAGCGCGGCACCGACACGTCTTCAATGAGCACCCGGCCCAGCTGCTCGAGGGCCGGGTGCATGGCCCGGCGAATGGCCAGCAGGCGGTCGCCGGAGGCGGCATCCGTTGAGAGGGTGGCTTCGCCGCCCGCCGCGCGCAGCACGGTGAGGGCGGCCTCGGCTTCGGCGAGCGCGGCCGGGCCGTCGGTCTGCACGAGCAGGAACGCGCCGCGGCGAAGCGGCAGCCCGGCCGACCCCTCCGGGCCGAGGTAGGTCGCAATGTGGCCAAGAGCGATCGGGTCGATGAGTTCCATGACGGCTGGGCGAATGCGGGCGGCCGTGATCGCAGCGCTGGCTGCGGCCGCCGCCATAACCGTGTCAAAGACCGCACCGATCGTGGCGACCGTGCCGGGGGTCAGTGCGCGCACCCGCACCGTGGCCTCGACGATGACGCCGAGTGTGCCCTCTGAACCGGTCAGCAGGGCGGTGAGGTCGTACCCGGTGACCCCCTTTACCGTGCGATGGCCGGTGCGCAGCAGGCTGCCGTCGGCGAGAGCGACGGTCAAGCCGAGTACGGCCTCACGGGTAACGCCGTACTTGGCACAGAGCAGCCCGCCCGCGTTGGTGGCGATGTTGCCGCCGATCGTCGAGATGGCCTTGCTCGCCGGATCGGGCGCAAACCACAGGTTGTGGTCGAAGAGCGCATCGTTTAGGTGTTGATTGATCACTCCGGCTTCGACGACAGCGAGTTCGTCGTCGGGGTTGATTTCGACAATGCGGGACAGTCCAGCCACGCTCAGCACGATGGACCCGTCGGTGCCGCAGGCTCCGCCCGACAGGCCGGTTCCCGCGCCGCGCGTGACCACCGGCACCCGGAATTCGGTTGCAATGCGCAGCGCCGCTTGAACGTGATCCACCGTTGTCGCGCGCACGATGGCCAGCGGCGTGCCGTCGGCCACCCAGCCTGATTTGTCGGTGCGGTGGGCCGCAAGGTCGAGGGGGTCGACGCTGACGACTGGGCCGAGCTCGGACTGGAGGCGCAACAGTGCGTTCATCGACCCAGCCTATCGAGCCGCTCCATGTCTGATTTTTTCACTACCCGCTCGTTGCGAGCCGTGACACGCTGAAGGGGTGATCACTTCATCTATCCCCGCGGGCTCTCCCGCCTGGAACATGCGTGACGACCTTGCCGCCCGGGTCATGCGCCTGATCGGTGACGGCGTCGTCGAACGCGACGGCGTGCACGGGCTGGCCGCCAGGCTCGGCTACACGTCGCGTCACCTGTCCCGGGTGCTCGTCGCCGAGCTCGGCGCCGGGCCGCTCGCCCTGGCACGGGCGCACCGCGCCCAGACGGCCCGCCTGCTGCTGTTGAACACCGAACTACCGATCACCGACGTGGCCTTCGCTGCGGGCTTCGGAAGCGTGCGGCAGTTCAACGACACCGTGGCGGCCGTCTACGAGCGCACCCCCTCCGAGGTGCGCAGCGCCCGGCGCACACCGCCAGCGCACCCGCACCCGGACCTCGATCACGCCGAGACCAGGATCACGCTGCAGCTGCCGGCGCGGGCGCCGTTCGACGGCATCGGAGTGCTGCGCTTTCTCGGCACTAGGGCGCTGCCCGGCGTTGAAACGGCCACCGCTACGAGCTACGAGCGCACCGTGCGGCTGCCGCACGGCACTGCGACGGTTCTGGTGACCCTGTCGGGGACGGATGCTGCCCCGGCGCTGGCCTGCAGCATCCGTCTCGCGCGGCTCACAGACCTGGTACCGCTGGTCGGCCGAATCCGTCGATTATTCGATCTCGATGCGGATGCCCAGGCCATCGACCATCGCCTGGCCGCGGACCCGGCGCTGGCCGCCTCGGTCGCGCGGACCCCCGGCATCCGCTTACCGGGCAGCATGGACGCCGAAGAAACGCTGTTTCGGGCCCTGATCGGGCAGCAGATCTCGGTGGCTGCGGCCCGCACCGCGCTGACCAGGCTGACCGACGCGCTCGGTGACCGCCTTCCAGGCCGCGAGCTGCGGCTACTGTTCCCCACCCCGGCGCAAATTGCTGCGGGCGGTCGCGCAGTCTTGCGGGGGCCGGGGGCGCGCATCGAGACTATTTTGCGGGTGGCGCAGGCGCTGGCATCGGGCGATCTGGCGCCGTCATTTGGGCAGACGCGGGCCGAGCTGGAGGCGAGCCTGCTGGCAGTGCCGGGAATCGGGCCGTGGACGGCCGGGTACGTGGCCATGCGGGTGCTCGGCAGCCCCGACATTTTACTCACGAGCGATTTAGCTCTTCGGCAGGGTGCCGGCCGCCTCGGGCTTTCGGTCGACCCCCGGGTGCTCGCCTCCCGTGGAGCTGACTGGGCTCCGTGGCGCAGTTATGCCGGAATGCACCTGTGGCGGGCTTCTTGCCCGGTATCCTCCAAGCGGACAGCGTGAGGGTTGGAGCACCCCGCAGGGCGACGCCGGGTGAGGCCCGCTAGCCTAGAAGAGTGAAATTTGCGCATCTCAGAGTTGACGGCTCATCCATTCCCCGATTGGCCGTGGTCTTCGACGACGCGGCGCTGTTCCTGGACGACGTCATGGACGACGCCCCCCGCGACCTGCAAGACCTGCTCGAACAGGGCGACGCCGAGTACGAACGCATCCGCGCGATCAGCCTCGACGCTGTCTCCACCGGCGCCGCCCTAACCCCCGTCGATGAGCTGAGGCATTCCTCGGCGGTGCTGCGCCCACCGCAGATCATCGCGATCGGCGCCAACTACGCCGCGCACTCCTCCGAACTCAGCCTGCGTCTTGAAACAGCGGCGACCGTATTCTCGCTCTGGCCGAACTCGCTCACCGGTCACGGCTCGACCATCATCTGGCCGCGCGACCTCACCACCCAGGTCGACTACGAGGCCGAACTCGGCGTCATCATCGGCTGCCCGGCCCGCAACGTGTCGGTCGCCAACGCCCTGGACTATGTCTTTGGCTACACGGTCGTCAACGACATCACCGCTCGCGACCTGCAGTTCTCAGAGGCACAATGGTCTCGCTGCAAATCCTTCGACGGCTTCACCCCGACCGGCCCCCTGGTCGTCACCGCCGATGAGATTGGTGATCCCCAGAATCTGTGGCTGACCACCCACGTCGACGGCCGTATTCTGCAGGATGCTTCGAGCGGCGACATGGTGCGCACCGTCGCGGAGATCATCTCCTACCTGTCGAAGACTTCTACGCTCATGCCCGGTACCTTGATTTCCACCGGCAGCCCTGGCGGCGCCGGCTACAGCCGCAAACCCCCGATTTTTCTGCGCGACGGCTCGACCGTGACAATTTCGATCGACAAGATCGGCATGCTCACGACGCACTGTCGCGAGATCTAGTCACGGGGTCAGAGCCGCGGGTCGTCTTTCCCGTCGCGGGCGAGCAGTTCATTCTCGACCGTGCCGCCGTAACCATCCGCTTGCGGGTCTCGGTGCAACCCGCCCGATACCGCGTATTCCTCCTCGGGAGAGAGGACTAGCCGCTTGCGCCCCCAGAGCGCAAAGGCCAGGAGCATCACCACGTAGACCACGGCGATGGCCGCAATCGCCGGCCTTGCCGGTTCGTTGATGAAAAAGCCGAAGAAAATAGCCAGCGAGAGGATGCCCGCGATAACGGCACCGGGAACGCCCCACGGGCTGCGGTACGGGCGGCTGGCGTTCGGGAACTTTTTACGCAGCAGCACGAACGACACCATCTGCAGGACGTAGGCGATCACAGCGCCCCAGACTGCGATGTTGAGCACGATAGCGCCAGCGACACCGGCGGCCCCGCCGAGGGAATCGACCAGCACAAGCGCCACAAATCCGATGATGGCACCCACAAGGAGGGCAATGGCCGGAGTTTGGCGTTTTCCGGTCAGTGACAAGAACTTCGGATAGTAACCGGCCCGCGACAGCGAATACATGTTTCGTCCGTAGGCGAACATGATCCCCTGCAACGAGGCCAGAAGCCCGATCAGCGCGAACAGGGCGAGCATCGCTGCGACGTCGTCGCCCACAATCGCCTGGAACCCATCGAGCAAGGGCTCAGTCGATCCGGCAATCTCGGCCGCGCCGACGACTCCGGTGTTGAGGAACAAGACGAGCAGGCCAGTCACGATCAGTGTGGTTCGGGCGATGAACCCGGCGCGCGGAATGTCACGCACCGGGTTGTGCGATTCCTCGGCTGCTAGTGGGAGTTCTTCGATGCCGAGGAAAAACCACATGGCGTACGGCAGCGCGAACAGGATCGGGAGTATGCCGTGAGGCAGGAAGGTGCTCTGGCCGGCATCCGGCGTGATGTTGAACAGGTTGTCCCAGCTGAACAACCCGGAGAACGCTGCCATGACGGAGAACACCAGCAGGATCGCAATGGAGATGATCGCCACGACGATAGCGAATTTGAAGGAGATGGCCGCGCCGGCAGCATTGAGTGCAATGAAGGCGGCGTACAGGATGAGCCACCACATCCACGGTGGCAGGGAGACGCCGAGCAGTACCTGCGTTATCTCGTCGGCGTAGGAAGCAGAAAAGTACACAATGACCGCGGTGGTCGCGACGTATTCGATGGTTTCGGCTAGCCCTGTAACGAAACCGCCCCAGGGTCCCATAGCCGCCCGGGCGAACGAGTAGGCCCCACCCGTGTGCGGCATCGCCGCCGCCATCTCGCCGATGCTGAAGATCATTCCGTAGTACATGACGATGAGCAGCAGGAAGGCAATTAGCATTCCGCCAAAACCGGCGAAGTCGATGCCGAAATTCCAGCCCGAAAAGTCTCCGGAGATCACCGCTGCCACGGCCAGACCCCACAGGCCCCAGATGCCGGCACTGCGAGTGAGCCGACGTTTCTCGAAGTAGCCGGCCTGCGCCGTGGTGTACTTCACGCCCGAAACTTTCAAGGTGTCTTTGGACATCTCAATTCCTTTGCGCTCGTTGCGCACCCGATGGTAGTGCCAGCGGCTAGAGCGCAATCGTTCAGTGAGGTTGCCATGATGCTAAATGCTGAATGGTGCGGTGTATATACCTTTGAAGAAAAACGCGGGCCACAATCACGCAAAAACACCACTCCTCCCGTCGGTGAAGTGTGCTCTAATGGTTGAAAATTGCCTGATTCTTCCTCTTTGCTCCGCGAACCGCCGAATGGCCTTGACTACCCCGCTCTCATACCAGCACCGAGGAGAAGCTCGATGACAACTCGTACCGGAAACCTCACCCTCGAGGAATTGACCATTCTGGTTTCCCGCCGTGAGATCGACACCGTCGTTGTCGCGTTCACTGATATGCAGGGGCGCCTCGTTGGCAAACGACTCTCTGCTCGGCTGTTCCTGGAGGATGCTGCCGCTCATGGCGCGGAATGCTGCAACTACCTTCTCGCCGTCGACGTGGAGATGAACACCGTCGAAGGCTATGCCACCTCGAGCTGGTCGCACGGGTATGGGGACATGGCAATGGTCCCCGACCTCGATACACTGCGATTGGCCCCGTGGCTGCCCGGAACAGCCTTGGTCACCGCCGATCTGCACTGGCTCGATGAGAAACCGGTGCTCGCTTCGCCGCGGCAGATTTTGCGTCGCCAATTGGACCGATTGGCCGAACACGGGCTCACTGCGTTCTGTGCGACCGAGCTAGAGTTCATCATTTTCGACGACGGCTACCGCGAAGCCTGGAAAAAGGGATACGACGGCCTCACCCCGGCCAGCGACTACAACATCGATTACTCTCTGCTGGCATCCACACGAATGGAACCGCTGCTACGCGATATTCGTCTTGCCATGGACGGCGCCGGCATGTACTGCGAAGGAGTGAAGGGCGAATGCAATCTCGGGCAGCAGGAGATCGGGTTTCGATATGCGACGGCACTGGCCACCTGTGACAATCATTCCGTCTACAAGAGTGGGGCCAAGGAGATCGCCGACGCCCACGGCAAGAGCCTCACGTTTATGGCGAAGTTCAACGAACGGGAGGGCAACAGCTGCCATATCCATATCAGCCTGCAGGGTCCGGGCGGTGAACCAGTCTTTCACGACGCCCAGGCCGAGCATGGGATGTCGAAGCTATTCCGACACTTCCTGGCCGGACAAATCGCGATCATGCGAGAGCTGACCCTGTTCTCCGCTCCCAACATCAACTCGTATAAGCGTTACGTTCCGGGTAGTTTCGCGCCGACCGCGCTGGCCTGGGGGCTCGACAATCGCACGTGTGCGCTGCGCGTCGTCGGGCACGGCCCGGCTTTGCGGGTCGAGAACCGGGTCCCCGGGGGTGATGTCAATCAATATCTGGCTGTCGCCGCCCTGATCGCGGCGGGCTTGTACGGCATCGAGCACGAACTCGAGCTGGAGTCCGCGTACGAGGGAAACGCGTACACCAGCGACGTCCCGCGAGTTCCGTCGTCGCTGCGCGAATCGGCCGAACTATTCGCCGGTTCCGCCACGGCCCGCGAGGCGTTCGGCGACGAGGTCGTGGAGCACTACCTGAACAACGCACGCATTGAGGTGCAGGCCTACGATGCCGCCGTGACCGACTGGGAGCGGGTGCGCGGCTTTGAACGACTCTGAGACCGGACCGGTGATCGGCCTGACCACCTATCTCGAGCAGGCCCAGACCGGGGTGTGGGATGTGCCGGCAGCGATTCTGCCACGAGTCTATTTCGACGCGATCACCAAAGCGGGCGGCATCGCCGTGCTATTGCCCCCGCAGCCGGTGACCGCGGCTATTGCCGACCGGGTGCTCGACGGCCTCGACGCCCTGGTCATCACCGGCGGCAAAGATGTCGATCCGGCGCGCTACGGGCAGGCCGCGCACCCCCAGACGGACGAGCCCCGGCCGGATCGAGACGCTTGGGAAGAGGTACTCCTGCACCAGGCCATCGCCCGCGCACTGCCGTTTCTAGGCATTTGTCGGGGTGCGCAGATGCTTAACGTCGCCCTCGGCGGAAGTCTTCACCAGCATCTGCCGGACCTGGTCGGCGACACAACTTATCAAGCCGGTAACGGTGTGTTCAATATCGTCGATGTTGCCGTTGAACCAGACTCGACGCTCAGTGCGCTGCTGGACGGCCAAACGCTCCTGCCTTCGGTCCCGGTGTACCACCACCAATCCATCAACCGCGTAGCCGCCGGTCTGCGAGTGACGGCCACAACGGATGCCGGCATCGTGCAAGGTGTGGAGCTGACGACGGTGCCGTTCGGGATGGCCGTGCAGTGGCATCCGGAGCAGTCGCCCGACGATCTTCGCCTCTTCACCGCATTGGTCAGCGCCGCTCGAGACTATAGGGCAGCAGCCCCGCGCCGGGGCACGCCCGCGCCGCACCCGCCACGACCTTCAGCAGGGGCAGAAAGGGCACCAGAATGAGCAGCTATACCGTCATCAACCCGGCCGATGAATCGGTCGGGGAAACAGTCGAACACCTGGGCCAGGACGAAACCGATGAGGCGATCGCCCGCGCCGTCCTGGCCCAGAAGACGTGGGCCGACGTAGCCCCCGCCGACAAGGCCCGCGTCTTGCGACGATTCGCCGAGGTCGTTGACAACGACCGAGAAAACCTGGCTGCCATTGAGGTGCGCAACTCGGGGCATCCCATCACACAGGCGCGCTGGGAAGCCGGGCACGTTCGTGATGTACTCGACTACTATTCGGCAGCCCCCGAGCGCATGTTCGGGCAGCAGATTCCGGTCGCGGGCGGCATCGACCTCACCTTTCACGAGCCGCTCGGCGTTGTCGGCGTGATCACACCGTGGAATTTTCCGATGACGATCGGCACCTGGGGGTTCGCGCCTGCTCTCGCTGCCGGCAACGCCGTGGTTTTGAAGCCGGCGGAATGGACGCCACTGTCGAGCATCCGTTTGGGAGAACTCGCCCTCGACGCGGGACTGCCGGAGGGACTGTTCCAGGTATTGCCGGGGCGTGGGTCAGTCGTAGGAACCCGGTTCGTGACGCACCCCGACGTTCGCAAGGTCGTGTTCACCGGCTCGACCGCTGTCGGCAAGCAGATCATGGCCGGCTGTGCCGACCAGGTCAAGCGGGTAACGCTCGAACTCGGCGGCAAAAGCGCCAATATCATCTTCGCCGACGCCGACCTGGAACGCGCAGCCGCCGCAGCGCCGTCGGGTGTGTTCGAGAACGCGGGCCAGGATTGCTGCGCTCGCAGTCGCATTCTGGTGCAGGCCAGCGTGTTCGATCGGTTCATGGAGTTGCTCGAACCGGCCGTCGCCGCGGTGCGGGTCGGCGATCCGGCCGACCCGGCCACCGAGATGGGACCCCTGGTTTCACGGCAGCATCACGCTGCCGTGTCGGCGTATCTGCCCAGAGATGCACCGGTCGCCTTTCGCGGCAGCGCTCCGACCGGTGCCGGGTTCTGGATCGCCCCGACCGTGCTCGCTCCCTCCAGCCGTCTCGACCGGTGCGTGACCGAGGAAATCTTCGGCCCGGTCGTGACCGTGCTGCCCTTCGATGATGAGGCCGATGCCGTGAAGCTCGCCAACGACACCGACTATGGGTTGTCCGGCTCAATCTGGACCCGGGACGTCGGCCGGGCCATTCGCGTGGCCCGCGGGGTCGAGTCGGGCAATCTGTCGGTCAATTCGCACTCGTCGGTGCGGTATTCGACTCCTTTCGGCGGATTCAAGCAGTCCGGACTCGGACGGGAATTGGGGCCGGATGCCCCGCTGCATTTCACCGAAACCAAGAATGTTTTCATCGCGGTTGACTAGTTTCACACCAAAGGAGAACCTGTGAGCATAACTCGCATCGACCTGACCCAGCGCCTGGCCGGCAAGGTCGCCGTTATCACCGGCGGGGCCAGCGGCATCGGCCTCGCCACCGCAAAGCGGTTCAGAGCCGAGGGTGCCACGGTCGTCATCGGTGACCTCGACGACGCGGCCGGCCAGGCAGCCGCAGCGCTGGTCGGCGGTCTCTTCGTCAAGGTCGACGTCACCGATCAGGACCAGGTGGATCATCTCTTCGACACCGCATTCGAGACCTACGGATCGGTCGATGTGGCGTTCAACAACGCGGGGATTTCTCCGCCCGATGACGACTCCATCGAGACGACCGAACTCCCCGCCTGGCAGAAGGTGCAGGATGTCAACCTCAAATCGGTGTACTTGTGCTGCCGCGCGGCATTGCGGCACATGGTTCGACAGGGCAGCGGATCGATCATCAACACGGCTAGTTTCGTGGCTGTGCTGGGCTCAGCGACCAGCCAGATCTCTTACACAGCGTCGAAGGGCGGAGTGCTGGCGATGAGCCGGGAACTGGGCGTGCAGTTTGCCCGCCAGGGTATTCGGGTGAACGCGCTCTGCCCGGGGCCGGTCAACACTCCGTTGCTGCAGGAACTGTTCGCGAAAGACCCTGAACGTGCGGCTCGGCGTCTGGTGCACATTCCAGTCGGTCGCTTCGCCGACCCCGAGGAACTCGCTGCGGCCGTTGCTTTTCTGGCCAGTGACGACTCGTCGTTCATTACCGGCTCCACCTTCCTGGTGGACGGTGGCATCAGCTCGGCCTATGTCACGCCAGAGTAGTGCAACGCCGCCGACGGCAGGCCTGAGCAGCGATCTGCTCCTGGGCCCGGTCTCGGGTACCAACACGTTCGAAGAGACGGTGCAACGACTACTGCAGACGGTACGGCTAGGGCTGATCGCGCCGGGCGACCGGCTGCCGGCCGAACGAGAGCTTGCCACGCAGTTGGGCGTCAGTCGCGACACACTGCGAGAGGCGATCGGGTCGCTCGCCGGGGCCGGCTACCTGATTTCGCGGCGCGGGAGGTACGGCGGCACCTTTGTCAGCGATGCGCTGCCCTCGCCGCCAGACATGGCGGCGGGTACCCCGACCGGTGCGGCGCACCGGTCGATCACCGCCGCAGAGATCGATGATGTGCTCACCCTGCGGGACATTCTCGAGGTGGGAGCCGCGCGCGTCGCCGCCGGTCGGGTGTTGTCCCCGCCGGAACGTGAGTTACTCTGGTCGAGCCTCGGGGCAGCCGCAGATGCCGACGCCGACGAGTACCGCCGCGTTGATTCCCGCCTGCACCTCTATATCGGCGAGTTGGCGGGTTCGCCGTCGCTCGTGCCGATGCTCGCCGATGTACGCATGCGGCTCAACGAATTGCTCGATGCCATTCCCCTGCTGGCACCCAACATCGCCCATTCAAACCAGCAGCATGAACAAATCGTCATTGCTATTCTCACCGGTCGATCGGATGCCGCGGCCGAGGCCATGCGGGAGCACCTGAGCGGTACCGCCCTGCTCCTGCGCGGCTTCCTCGAGTAGGCCGGGGTTGAGCGGGCGAATCTCGGCGGCGCGAGCCGCGACATCCATTCGCCGCGTGGCTCAGCCGATCAGCGCCTCGACCGGACCACGCACGAAGAAGAGTACAAAGCCGAGGGCGACGACCCACAACAGCGGACTGATCTCCCGTGCCTTGCCCGAGAGACTGCGCACGAGCACCCAACTGATGAACCCGGCGCCGATACCGTTGGCGATCGAGTAGGTCAGCGGCATCACGATGATGGTCAGAAATATCGGCAGTGTGCTGGAGAACTCGGTGAAGTCCAGGTGGCGAATCTGTGACACCATGAGCGCTCCAACGATCACGAGCGCTGCGGCCGCCACCTCGAGCGGCACTATCTGCGTGAGCGGGGTGAAGAACATGGCGGCCAGAAAGAGGATGCCGGTGATCACGTTGGCCGCGCCCGTGCGCGCTCCCTCTCCGATCCCGGCCCCCGATTCGATGAAGACGGTGTTCGATGAGGCGCTCGTCACACCGCCGGCGACGGCTCCGATGCCCTCGACGATCAGCGCGGATTTCAACCGCGGAAACTTGCCGTCCTTGTCGGCCAGGCCGGCCTCGCTGGCCAGGCCGGTCATGGTGCCCATGGCGTCGAAGAAGTTCGTGAAAACGAGCGTGAAGACGAGCATCACGGCGGCCAGCATGCCGATGCGCTCAAATGCACCGAAAGAGACCTGGCCGATTAAACCGAGGTCGGGCAGGGCAACGACGCTCGTCGGCAGCACGGGTGCGTTCAGGTTCCAGCCTGCCGGGTTGGTGCCGAATGACGGGCCAACCTTGAAGATGGCTTCGAGGATCACGGCAATGACGGTGGTCGCGACGATGCCGATCAGCAGCGCGGCCTTGACCTTGCGGGCCAGCAGGACGCCCATGATGATGAGCCCGATCACGAAGACCGCTGTCGGCAGGGTGGCGATGGATCCGGCATCCCCGAGCTGCACCGGCGGTGAATTCGCGCCGCTGGTTCGGACGAAACCGGAGTCGACCAGGCCGATGAACGCGATGAACAGGCCGATGCCGACCGTGATGGCGATTTTCAGGGGACGCGGGATGGCGTTGAAGATAAGTTCACGCAGGCCGGTCGAAGCGAGCAGCACGATGATCAGACCGTTGATGACGACGAGGCCCATCGCTTCGGCCCAGGTGACCTGGCCGACGACGCTCACGGCGAGAAACGAGTTGATGCCGAGCCCAGCCGCGAAGCCGTAGGGCAGGCGGGCGATGACGCCGAAAAGAATCGTCATGACGCCGGCGGTCAGTGCGGTCACGGCGGCGACCTGCTCGTTGGGAAGCCAGCCACCCGCCACGTCGACGGCGGCCTGGTCGGCACTGAACCCGCCGAGAATAAGCGGGTTCAAGATAACGATGTAGGCCATCGTCACGAAGGTGACGACTCCGCCTCGAAATTCGCGGGACCAGGTGGAGCCGCGCCTGGTGATCTCGAAGTAGGCGTCGACGCGGGCTTTCAGACCACGCGGCGCCGGCTGCGGCGAAGCAGCGGTGGTGGGTGTTTCAGTGCTCGAAATGGTGTGCTCCCGGTGCCGTGGCTCTTAATGCAAGGTTCCATTCTACGACCAGGCCAGGCGCGCGACTCAAACGTGTGGCACGAACCGTCCCCAGGCCAGGCGCCGTTCCCGGTGCGGATCCATCTCGACCTGGTCAACCCGATCGATGATGAGCGTCGCGCGCGTGGTTTCGTCGTAGAGAGGCCAATCGGCCGATGGCACGCCGCCGTGCACGAAGCCGAGCCACCAGCCCTGCATCCGTGTCGCGATGCCCTGAAAGGTGCGGCGCCCGCCGAGGGCCGTCATACCGCGGCCAAACCAGCCGTCGAGGCGGTCAAACAACGGAAAGAGTTCGAGGCCGTGGGTGGCATCGAGGCCCATCAGCCGCAGCAGCCGTGGAGCGGCATCGAAACGGTAGAAGTACACCGGCGCGTACCTGGAGTGTCGTTCGCCGACCTTGACGCTCGGATACCAGAACGAGTAGTCGCCGCCAAAATCCAGAGCCGCCCGCAGCGCGGGAATGCCCGGATACTGAGCTTTAAGTGCCTTCTTCGCCTTCTTCTTGGTCTTTTTAAAGATTGCACGGATGCGCGCGGGCGTCGTGGCGAGAATATCGATGCGTCCGCTGAACAACGAGCCCTCACGCGCGTTGGTGCCAATGATCAGCGGTATGCGAGCGGCCCGGCCGTCCCGGAAGGCGTCCAGCGGCCGCTCCGGCAGAAAATCACCGTCGATGACCGGGCAGAGGGGAATCGTGCCCGGGTCCTGGTCTGGCGTGCGCACGGTCAGTGCGGTCGTGGCGGCCGCGAGGAGTGCAGGGTCGGCGGCGAGCAACAGGCGGGCCGCGTCGGCGCTGTTGTGGGGGCCAGGCGCTTCGATCAGGCTGTCCACGAATTCGCCGGCCCAGCGTCCGGTGATATCACTCGGGTAGACCGCGTTCGGCGGGGCGCTCTGCGCGATCGCCCGGTGGAACAGACCGGTCGCGCTCGGCACGGTCATCAGCGTGGTGACTGCGTTGCCGCCGGCCGACTCGCCGAACAGGGTGACCGCATCCGGATCACCGCCGAAGGCCTGAATGTTGTCGTGCACCCACTGCAGGGCGGCGACCTGGTCCCGCAGGCCCAGGTTGCTCTCAAACGGATGCTCCGGCGAACCAAATCGAGAAAAGTCCAGATACCCGAGAGCCCCCAGCCGGTAGTTCAGGCTGACGTAGATGATGCCGCCCCGCCGCACCAGTCCCTCCCCTTGCCGCGGAACTTCGCGGCTGGAGCCGACGCTGTAGGCGCCGCCGTGGATGAACAGCATCACCGGTCGGAGTTGTGCGAAGGCAAACCGTTCGTCGGGTGCCATCACGTTGAGGTTGAGGCAGTCCTCCCCCTGCGGGATGCGCGGGTGGGCGCCGCGAAACTGGCCCTTGTGGCTCTGCGGGGCAATCAGTCCCCACGCGCTCGCGTCACGCACGCCGTGCCAGGGCGGCGCCGGCTGCGGTGCTCGAAAGCGCAGATCGCCGACCGGGGCGGCCGCATAGGGGATGCCGCGCCAGGCCACGACGCCGCGTTCACGAACTCCGCGGAGCAAACCACCGGACACCCGCACTTCGAGACCCTGCACGGTGGTCGGATCAGCGAGCTGGCTCATGCGCTCGAGTCTATTCCGCGGTGCTGACCGGCTGCGACTACGCTCAAAACAGATACCGCACCAAATGAAACGAGAACGCACATGGCACTGCCCTGGACCCTGCACGGTGACGGAAAAACCGTCGAGGCGCAGGCGGTCGTCGGCCCTGGCGAACGGCTCAGCTGGCCGTTGACCATCGGCATCGGCTCGCAGCACGTCGTCGCCATGTTCGGCGCGACCTTTCTGGTGCCCCTGCTCACCGACTTTCCGCCGAGCACAACCCTGCTGTTCTCTGGCGTGGGCACGCTGCTGTTTTTGCTGATCACCGGCAACAAGCTGCCCAGTTACCTCGGGTCGTCGTTTGCGTTCATCGCGCCGATTACCGCGGCAACGGCTTCGGCCGGCATGGGCAGCGCCCTGTTCGGCATCATGGCCGTCGGGGTACTGCTTGCCCTCGTCGGCGTCATCGTGCAGCTCACCGGGACCGGTTGGATCGACCGGCTGATGCCACCGATCGTGTCGGGCGCGATCGTCGCCCTGATTGGCTTCAACCTGGCCCCGGTGGCCAAGGCTAATTTCGATAAGGCACCGCTCACCGCGCTCATCACGCTCATCGCAGTGATCCTGTGCACTGTGCTGTTTCGCGGCATCCTCGGCCGGCTCTCAATCTTTCTCGGAGTGCTCGTGGGCTACGTTGCCGCGGTGTTCTTCGGTGAGGTGGACTTCAGCCGCGTTGCAGACGCTGCCTGGATCGGACTGCCGCCGTTCACCGCGCCGGCCAACCCCATGGAGAACCCGGCGGCCGTGCTCGGGGTGCTGCCAGCCTTTCTCCCCGTCGTGCTCGTGCTTATTGCTGAGAACGTCGGTCACATTAAAGGTGTGGCCCAGATGACGGATGCGAAGGTGAACCAACTCACCGGACGAGCCCTGCTCGCCGACGGTCTGGCCACCATGCTCGCCGGTTTTGGCGGCGGCAGCGGGACCACGACCTACGGCGAGAACATCGGCGTTATGGCCGCGACGCGTATCTACTCCACGGCGGCCTACTGGGTCGCGGGAATTGTGGCTATTCTGCTCGGCCTCTCCCCCAAAATCGGTGCGATCATCTTCACGATCCCCGATGGCGTGCTCGGCGGTGTCACCACCGCGCTCTACGGACTGATCGGGGTCATCGGCGTCAAGATCTGGTTGGACAACAAGGTCGACTTCTCCAAGCCGGTGAACCAATTTACCGCCGCGACCGCGCTGATCATCGGCATCGCCGACTTCACCCTCAATGCCGGCGCCCTGAGCTTTAACGGCATCGCCCTCGGCACGGTCGCGGCGATTGTGATCTATCACCTGATGACCTGGCTCGGCCGCATCCGCAAGACCGCCTGACCCGACAGGAAAGCGGATGACCGGGACGCCGAGCGGGGCTACCGGTGCAGGGCGGGCACGATCAGGTAGACACCGTAGAGCACTGCAATGCCGCAGAGCACGAAGCAGGCGTAGCCTGCCAACAGAGCCAGCGACTTCATCGCGGGGGTGAGCGGGTTGGCCGCGGCGGCCTTGCGGGCTCGCTTGAGCTGTTTCGCGGCCTTCTTCGGGCTCAGCACGGTGATCGCGCCGGTAAATTCGTGCGGCTCCACCAGCGGAATGCGGCCGGCCGTGGTGAGCAGGCGCAGTCCGAGCGAGTACAGGCTCACGAGCACGGCCGCTGAGAACAACGACGCAGCAGTGACGACGAGAAATGCGCTCCAGTCGATCACAGTGACACCTTCCTGCGGTCGCCACGGCCAAGACGCGCGGGCCGGCGCGGCGTCTTCTTAATGCTGACCACCCGTCCGGCATCGTCAATGTCATTGAGCAGCGTGTGGTGCGTCACGCGGTTGCGACGCGACCAGCGAAACAGGGCCATAATCACGATCGTTCCAATTACCATGTCGAGCACGATGCCGATCGGTCCGATCAGCGCGAGTCCCGCCGCGAACGCGCCCATGATGGCCGAGGCCGGCAGGGTCATGACCCAGCCGAGTGCGATGCGTCCGGCCATTCCCCAACGGATGGTGGAGCCCCGTCGGCCGAGGCCGGAGCCGATCACGGAGCCCGAGGCAACCTGGGTGGTGGAGAGAGCGAATCCGAGGTAGCTGGAGGCGAGGATTGTCGCGGCGGTGCTGGTTTCGGCGGCAAAACCCTGGGCCGGCTTGATTTCGGTCAGTCCGGTGCCCATGGTGCGGATGATGCGCCAGCCCCCCGTATACGTGCCAATGGCAATGGCGAGGGCGCAGGCGGCGATGACCCAGAAAGTGGGCCCGCTGCCGACGGCTTGAAACCCGCCGGCGATGAGGGTGAGGGTGATCACTCCCATCGTTTTCTGGGCATCGTTGGTGCCGTGCGCGAGGGCGACGAGCGAGGAGGAGAATATCTGGGCGTAACGAAAGCCGCCGCGGCCGTCTGGCTTGCCCACATCACGCCGCGTTATTCGGTAGGCCAGACGAGTGACCAGGAGTGCCACTCCTCCGGCGATCAGCGGTGCGATCAGCGCGGGCAGAATGACCTTGGCGGCCACGACGTTGTAGTCAACGGCCTGGGTGCCGACGCCAATGACCGTAGCGCCAATCAGTCCACCAAACAGTGCGTGGCTCGAGCTCGATGGCAGACCCATCAACCAGGTGACCAGGTTCCACACGATCGCGCCGATCAGGCCGGCAAAGATGAGCTCAGGGGTGATCAGCACACCCCCGTCCCCCTCCTTGATAATGCCGCCCGACACGGTGCGCGCGACCTCTGTGGAGAGAAAGGCCCCGACCAGGTTGAGAATGGCGGCGACACCGACGGCGACCTTGGGCTTCATTGCGCCGGTTGCGATCGGGGTGGCCATGGCGTTGGCCGTGTCGTGAAAACCGTTGGTGAAGTCAAAGATGAGCGCCAGCGCGATGACCAGCACAATGATGAGGCTGAATTCAGGCACGAGCCACGACGCTTTCCAGGTCAGCACCGAAGGTGAACGTGGCGCGCACCGGCACCCCGGCCAGCACTCCCGGCAGCCAATGCCGGGCATCGTCCCACATGTCGTCCACCGGCAGGCTCGCGATGTCAAACCAGACCGGGTTTAACTCGTTCGATTCCCGCGGGGTCCCCGCCCACTCGTCGCAGACGAACACGGTCGACTCCTGGCTCCACTCTTCGCGGTGTGGAAACAGGTACGTGAGAAACCCAAGTTCGGTCAGAGCGGATGCTGACACAACGAGTCCGGATTCCTCCTCGATTTCGCGCACGGCCGCATCCACTGCGGTCTCACCGATTTCGAGCTTGCCGCCGAGGCCGACTATGTTGCCCACTCCGAGGCCTTTCTTCTTGCGCCCCAGCAGTACCTGCCGGTCGCCCTCGGGAGATAGCCGAGTGAGATAGCACACGCATACCTGGGGCAAAGTCATTGCTATATCTTAATGCGCGTGCACAGGCGACCGTGCGGAGTGAATTCACGGGCAGCTCGGATAGGCTGCGTTTATGGACTTTGTACCCGCTACCGGAACCATCACCATGTTCACAACCGACTGGTGCGGTTACTGCAAACGATTGAAGAAGCAGCTCGACACCGCCGGAATCGGCTACACCGAGGTGAACATTGAGCGAGTTGACGGTACGCCGGAACTCGTGATGAGCCTCAACAACGGCAACCAGACCGTGCCGACCATTCTGTACCCCGATGGATCGGCCGCGACCAACCCCTCGCTGGCCCAGGTGCAAGCCAAACTGGCCTGACCTGACCGGCCCACTCGACCGGGCCTAGCCGAACAGTACAGAAGCCTCGTCATAACGGGCCGGTGAGACCCGCTTGAGGCCGATGGTGGCTGAGGCGATGCTCACGACATCGATCTCGGTGCCGCGCAGGGACACCATTGAACCCCACTGCTCGTTGCGGATCGCGTCGATCGCTGCCATTCCAAGCCGGGTGGCGAGCACTCGGTCGTAGGCCGACGGGGCTCCGCCACGCTGGGTATGGCCCAGGACCGTCGCCCGGCTTTCGATGCCGGTGCGTTCCTCGATGAGCGGGGCGATGACCTCGCTGATTCCGCCAAGGCGGGGCCGGTGAAAAGCGTCGAGCCCCTTGGTGGAGTGCGCCTCCTCCATGCCGGCGAGCAGAAAGCCTTCTGAAACAACGATGACCGGGGCTCGGCCGCGGTCACGCACATGCTCCACCCAGGCGCAGATCTGATCGATCGACTTAGGCTGCTCGGGAATGAGAATAGCGTGGGCACCGCCGGCCATCCCGGAGTGCAGCGCGATCCAGCCGACGTGGCGTCCCATGACTTCGACAACCATGCAGCGGCCGTGCGACTCGGCGGTGGTGCGCAGACGGTCGATCGCCTCGGTGGCAATTTCGACAGCGGTGTTGAAACCGAAGGAATAATCGGTGGCCTCGAGGTCGTTGTCGATGGTTTTGGGCACCCCGACAATGTTGAGGCCGGCATCGGTAAGGCGGTGCGCGGCGGTCAGCGTGCCCTCACCGCCGATGGCGATCACGGCGTCAATCCCGCTGGCGTCGAGAGTGCGCTGGATATTCTCCGGGCCGCCATTCTCACCCTCAAACGGGTTGGTGCGGGAACTGCCGAGGATGGTCCCCCCCTGACGGGACAGGCCTCGCACACTGTGGCGGTCGAGAGGCATGAACTCGTTCTGCACGAGCCCGCGCCAACCATTGCGAATTCCGACGAACTCAAAGTCGTGCGTGCGCACACCCTTGAGCACGGCGCCGCGAATAACCGCGTTCAGTCCGGGGCAGTCGCCGCCGCTGGTGAGAATACCGATCTTCATGCGGTCTACAGCTTTCCGTCGAGGGCCTGGGTGAGCAGGTAGATAAGAGCACTCGCCTGCACCGAATCGGTGGTCGAGTACTCCGCTTGGGAACCGTCGAGGGCGCGAGCGGCAAGACCTTCTTTGCTGCCGATCAGATCGGCAATGCGTGCGTCGATGGTATGCGCTGCAATGATGCGCCAGGCCGTGACCGGCTCATCCTGACCGATGCGATGCACCCGGTCAATAGCCTGGGTCTGCTCGGCCGCGGTCCAGCTCAGTTCGGCCAGCACGACGTTCGACGCGGCCTGCAGGTTGACTCCGACCCCGGCCGCCGTCAGCGAGCACACCGCGATGGCGACATCGGGATCGTTGTTGAAGGAGTCGATCGCAGCCTGGCGGGCCACTGCACTCTGATCCCCGCGCAGCGAGACCGTTTTCAGGTCGCGCTTGGCGAAGATCTCCTCCGCCGTGTCCATGACGTCAATGTGCTTGGCGAAGAACACCACCTTGCCCACCGAACGCGCCAGTTGCGCGGCGTAATCCGCCGCAAGCCCCGCCTTGGCCTGGCCGATTTTGCGCACCATCGTGAACACGTTTTCGCCGGTGGTCTGGCCTTTGGAATCTTCGAGTTCGGCGTGGGCGACGGCGCGAACGTAAGCATCCCGCTGGTCTTCGTCGGGAACAGCCGGGCCGCCCGAGCCGGCATGCCTGGCGGCCACGAGCGCGTGGTACCGGGCGACCAGGCGGGCACCGAGTTCGCGCTCGGCCTGTCGGATCGATCGGCCGAGGTCGTCGTCGAGTTCCACTGGCAGGTCGGCGATGCGCTTGGCTGGCAGATCGGCGGCTACGTCCACCTTGCGGCGACGCACGATGCCCATGTCGATGACGGCGGCCCGGGCTTCCTTATAGAAGCCCATGTCGGCCGGGGTCAGGCCGGTCTCCTCCAGGCGTTTCAGCAGCGCGGGTGCCGGTTTGTCGCCGTCGATCCAGCCGAGGAACTGCCAGATGGCGCGAAAATCATCAACGTCGTTGATGAGGGGGGTTCCGGTGAGCGCCATCAGCAGCGGGTTACCGCCCGGGGTCTTGCGACGAATCTGGTCTGCGAGCGAGAGCACATGTTTGGACCGCTGGGACGACAGATTTTTGATGAAGTGCGCCTCGTCAACTACCATGCCCTTGAACCCGAGCGTGCCAAGCCAGGCCAGGTGCCGGTCGAGAACGTCATAGTTCACGACAACCACATCGGCGAAAGCGTCGAGGCTATCGCCGTCGCCGTGAATGACCGTTGCCCGCCGGTTCGGCGTCCACAGTTCTACTTCCCGCGCCCAGTTCATCTTGACCACGTTGGGTACGATGGCCAGTAGTGGGTACGCATTGGCAACGGATGCCGCCAGCAGGCTCTGCGCAGTTTTGCCGAGGCCCGGCTCGTCGGCGAGCAGGTAACTGCGGTGCCCGAGCCGGGCGCTTTCGATGAATCGGGCCTGGTGTCGCATAAGTTCCATGCCACCCGGCGAGAGCCGATCGCGGCGAGGTTCCTCCGGCATGTCCATGCTGGCCGCCTGGCCGCCCGAACCGTACTCGAATGACTTGAACAACGGGCCAAGCAGTTCCCAATTGGCGAGCCGACGCGGGTGCACGACCGGCTGAGCGGCGGCGCTGAAGTCAGGGGCGAGGAACGGGTTGGCGAGCTGCCTGGCTTTCACCGATTGGGGAATGACCTGGTTTTGCAGCACGACCGGTGCCGCCTCGGGCTCGCGGGTAATGATGAGTTCGTCGGGGCTGAGCTCGGCACCGGATTCGAGCAGCCAATCGCGCCGAAACCGCTGGGCCACGGTGGAGACGCCGGCATCGGGTTCGAGCAGCGTAATCAGGCTGGTGTCTCTGGCGGCAGTCTTGGCCAGAATTTGCGCAATCCCGTCGAGGCGTTTGAGCAACTCTGCTCGGTTGGCGTCGGAGAGTTCCTTGTCGCCTTTGACCCTGGCCCGTTCTTCACGCATTAACAGGGCTATGACCTGGTATTTCGTGCGATTGGTTGGCCCGAGCTTGGTGCCGGACTGCGCCTTGGCTTCGACCTCGCGCACCTTACGCGCGAGAATCGGAATGATCGGGGCGTCGTCGTCGCGGGAGCGCGGATGAGCCCGATTGCGGGTGACTCCGTTACGACCGAGGTTGTTCCGGCTGCCCGAGGCATCGGTGCGGGTATAAGCCATTGTTCTCCACTTCGAAGCAGCACGGTACGGGTACCGGCTGTACCTGTCCACGCGTTCCGGTCACGGTCATTTTGGTGTTACCGGAACGCTGCGTTTGCGCAAATCGTTTTATGGTGTGCAGGAACATTCGATTCACGAAACGCGGCACGGGTCGCGATCTGACGCCAGACTCAAAGTCAAGCGGATGCTGTCGCAGCGCCGGTGCCATCAAATCAACGATGTCAAGACATTGATTTTACGAAAAAATTCCACCGCATACGAGCGCACAGTAGAGACCTGACCCGAGTTCTCTCAACGCGGTAGTAGTCTACGCCCGACGTTCAGTCCTTGCGAACCGGCACTTTAGTGCGCAGACCGACCACAATGAAAATGATCGCCCCGATGAATTGTGCCGAAACCCAGCCCTGACCGCTGAGGTCAATAATGACGACCGGGTTCCACAGTACGGCCATCGGAACGAGACCGACCAGCCAGTACCAGGAACGCGCCTGAATCACGAAGACACAGATAATAAGGGCCAGAATGCTGACCGCGTAACGGATGATAATGAAACTCTCATCGTCAAGAAGCGCCAATCCGGCGAGCAGAACGATGGCTCCCAAAAGGCCCGGCGCGAGAGCCGCGCGGGTGAATGTCGGTGCGGCTGGAGTGCCCATTACACGTCCCATCAGACGCCACTGCCACTTCTGGACAAATCGCTGCCAGAGAAGCCGCTGCCGGAACTCATGGAGCTTCTTGGGCCCGATGCTGTCGCGGCCGCCGGAGGGGAGCTGACACAGAGAGTAAAGATACGTGCGGGGCGGGCAGAGCAGAACATGGATCTATTCTACCGAGCGCGCAGCTGGCCCCTGCCGGGTTTGCGTGCTGGGTCTTCAGGCGTGCTGAATGGGAATCGACGTCGTCGATGGCGGGCGTTCAAACAACATCTCCAGCCCCGGCTTCAACTCGGCCAGCCAGGCAGCGTAACCGGCTGGGTTTAGATGCAGGCGGTCGATGCCCAGAACAGGGTCGAGTTCGCCGTCAGGCAGGGCGAGGGCTGGCCAGAGATCGAGGTATTGCACGTGCTGGGTGGGAGCGTACTGCCAGATATGACGATTGATGGAGCGGATTGTCGCGGCAAAAGCCCGGTCACGTGGCAGAACGGACTGCACCATGATGCGGGTGTCCGGCAGAGCGCGCCGTAGCGTGTGCAGAATGGTTTCCAGATTGCGCACAACGTATTCGTCGGACCTGCGCCAGCCGAGATCATTGGTTCCTACCCCGATCACGATGGCATCGGGCCGCAGTTCTATGACCTGATCAAGCTGCAAAAGCACCTCGTCGGTGGAGTTGCCGCTCGAGGCCAGATTGTGCACGACGTGCTCGGGGAACCATTCGTCCCACTGACCGCCCGACACGAGGCCGTCACCCAAAAAGGCGAGGGAAACTGACATAGTGACCTCCTACTCGTAAACCATCATGCCCCGAATCGGGTCGAGCGACCAGAATTCTCAGATGATACGCACGTTCTACCCCCGGGTCACGCGTCCTGAGAGCGCGACACCGTCCCGAGCGGATACTCCGCCTCGGTTTCGCGTTCCGCCGCGGCCGTCGCCGTGATGCGGGTGGCCATGCCCTCAAAGATGATGCCATGGAACGGCAGGATCGCCGCCCAATACAGCCGACCGCCGAGGCCGCGGGGAAAGAACACTGCGCGCTGCCGGTAGAGCGAGCCGCCGGCATCCGTCGGGGTGACGCTCATTTCCAGCCAGGCCCGCCCGGGTACCCGCATCTCAGCGCGCAACCTCAGGAAGCTGCCGTGGTCGATCTGCTCGACGCGCCAGAAGTCGAGTACTTCACCCGTGTGCAGGTGGTCTGGGTTGCGGCGGCCGCGGCGCAGTCCGACACCGCCCACCGCCTTGTCCATCAGGCCGCGCACCGCCCAGGCGAGCGGAAAGGAGTACCACCCGTTTTCGCCGCCAATGCTCTCAATCACTCGCCACAGTGCCTCGGGCGCTGCGGGGGTCGTCTTTTCACGCAGGTCGGTGTAGAAGGCGTGGCCGGACCAGTCCGGGTCACTGGGCAGCGGGTTGCTCGACGCACCCTCGATCGACGAGTTACGCCAGCTGGTTTCGACGTCACCGTTACGCATGCGGCCGAGCGCCAGGCGCACCGCCCGTCGATAGCCGGTTAGCCCGCCCTCCGGCTTGGGGATGTACTCGTCGATGTCGCTCTCGTGCACGACGCAGTCGTATTGCAGCGAGGCGATGATGGGGATGGCGAGATTGCGCGGAATCGGCGTGACCAGGTTCACCCACTGCGACGCCAGCCACGGGGTCAGCACGGGCAGCGCGGCGATCGCCCGCTGTTTGAGGCCGGCCTCGAGGGCGTAGCCGTTCATCATCTGGCCGTAGCGCAGCACGTCGGGGCCGCCGATGTCGAACGTGCGGTTCACGTCGGGCGCCAGGTTGGCCGCGGCCTGCAGGTAGTACAGCACGTCGCGCACGGCGATCGGCTGGATCTTGTTGCGTACCCATTTGGGCGCTGGCATGTACGGCAGCACGTCGGTAAGGTGGCGGATCATCTCGAACGAGGTCGAGCCGGAACCGATGACGACGCCGGCCTGGAACGCGATGGTCGGTACCCCGCTGTCGAGCAGGATGCGACCAACCTCCCTGCGGGAGTGCAGGTGGGCCGAGAGCGTGTCGGTGTCGGGGTGCAGACCGCCGAGGTAGACGATGCGCTGAACGTTGGCTTCGGCCGCAGCGTGGGCGACGTTCTCGGCTGCCAGGTGCTCGGTTTCCTCGAAGTCACCGGCCGCGCCCATAGAGTGCACAAGGTAGTAGAGCACGTCGATGTCGGCGCAGGCGCGCCGCACCGAGGTCAGGTCGCCGAGGTCACCCTGCACGACCTCCACCTGATCGACCCAGGGCACATCGCGCAGTTTGGACGGCGTGCGCACGAGCACCCGCACCGTGAAGCCGGCCTCCAAGAGTTTGGGAACGAGGCGTCCGCCGATGTAGCCCGTAGCGCCCGTGACAAGTGCTCTGCGTAAGGTCATGGGGCGGAGTTTATCGCGTCCCGCTGGCCCGGCCCTGAGTGGATGCCCCGAACCGGGTCAGAGCGTGGCAGGTCAGAGAATAGCTTTGGTGTGCCACACCGTCTTCACTTCGGTGAAGGCAAGGATGCGATTCAATGCCGGTGCGGCAGCATCCGCGCCGGTCTCGGGCGGGAGCACCCGCTTGAGCGTGTCGGCGGCGCTGATCTGCAGCTCCACCCAGTCGAGGTCGCCGGCACCGACGAGGTCGAGAGCGTTGACGTCGGCATGGGTGGCCAGCCAGGGCGCGATCTCGGTCGGCGAACCGGTGACGATATTGACGACACCGCCGGGTACGTCGCTCGTGGCGAGCACCTCGGCCAGGCTGATCGCTGAGAGCGGAGCGTTCTCGTTGGCGACGACGACGACGGTGTTGCCGGCGACGAGGGCTGGCGCGATCGCGCTGACCAGACCGAGCAGGGATTCGGTGCCCTGCGGCGCGATGATCGCGACGACACCCGTCGGTTCGGGTACGGAAAGGTTGAAGAACGGGCCGGAAACCGGGTTGGCGTTGCCGGCGACCTGCACGTATTTGTCGGCCCAGCCGGCGTACCAGACCCAGCGATCGATGGCCTCGTCGACCTGAGCGCTCGCGACGGCGGCGTTGACGCCCTCGCAGCTCATAATTTCGGCGATGAACTGCGCCCGGCGACCCTCGAGCAGTTCAGCGATGCGGTACAGCACTTGGCCGCGGTTGTAGGCCGTGGCGCCGGCCCAGCCACCGAGCGCGTTCCGGGCGGCGACGACCGCGTCACGGGCATCCTTGCGGCTGCCTTTGGCGGCGTTAGCGAGAAAGTCGCCCGTGTGCGAGAGCACCTCGTAGACGCGGCCCGATTCGCTGCGTGGAAACTTACCGCCGATGTAGAGCTTGTACGTTTTAGGAATGGCGAGGCGGTTCACTTGGCGGCCTTCTCTGCGGATGCGGACTTCTTGCCGGCGGATGCGGACTTCTTGGAAACGGACAGCGTCCGGTGGTCGGCGGCGGCGATCGACCGCGAGCCGGTGCGCACGGCAGGCTTCAGGTACGCGGCAAGGCCATGGCGGCCTCCTTCGCGGCCATAGCCGCTCTCCTTATAGCCGCCGAAAGGGCTCGACGGATCGAACTGGTTAAAGGTGTTCGCCCAAATCACGCCGGCACGCAGCTTGTCGGCGACGGCGAGAATGCGGCTGCCCTTATCGCTCCAGATTCCGGCCGAGAGGCCGTAGGGGGTGTTGTTCGCCTTTGCGATGGCCTCAGCCGGGGTGCGGAAGGTGAGCACGGAAAGCACCGGGCCGAAGATCTCGTCACGGGCGATGCGGTGGCTGGTCGAGACGTTCGTGAAAATGGTCGGCGCGAACCAGAACCCGTTTTCGGGGATGACACAATCGGCGCTCCAACGTTCGGCGCCCTCCTGCTCTCCGAGGTCGGACAGCTCACGAATGCGAGCGAGTTGTTCGGCACTGTTGATGGCGCCGATGTCGGTGTTCTTATCGAGGGGATCGCCCAGCCGAAGCGTCTGCATCCGGCGCTTGAGCCGGTCGATGACGTCGTCGTGGATGCTTTCCTGCACCAGCAGGCGACTGCCGGCGCAGCAGACATGGCCCTGGTTGAAGAAGATGCCGCGCACGATTCCCTCGACGGCCTGGTCGATCGGGGCGTCATCGAAAACAATGTTGGCACCCTTGCCGCCGAGTTCGAGGCTGAGCTTTTTGTCGGTTCCGGCGACGGAACGGGCAATGGCCCGGCCGACCGCGGTCGAACCGGTGAACGCGACCTTGTTCACGCCCGGGTGGTTGACGAGGGTCGCTCCCGTACTTCCGTCGCCGGTGATGATGTTCACGACACCGGCCGGCAGGTCGGCCTGCTGCAGGATCTCGGCGAACAGCAGCGCGGTGAGCGAGGTGGTTTCGGCAGGCTTGAGCACGACGGTGTTGCCGGCGGCAAGCGCAGGGGCAATCTTCCAGGCCAGCATCATGAGCGGAAAATTCCACGGAATGACCTGGGCGGCGACGCCGAGGGAGGCTGGGTTGGGTCCAACTCCCGCGTGGTCGAGCTTGTCTGCCCAGCCGGCGTAGTAGAAGAACCAGGCCGCAACGAGGGGAATGTCGACGTCGCGGGTTTCCTTGATCGGCTTGCCGTTGTCGAGGGTTTCCGCGACGGCCAGTTCGCGGGCGCGTTCCTGCACCAGGCGGGCGATGCGAAACAGGTACTTGCCGCGGTCGCTGCCGGAGAGCCGGGACCAGACCCCGTCGTAGGCGTGGCGGGCGGCGGCGACGGCGTCGTCGACATCCGCTTCATTGGCGGTGGCGATCATCGCGATCTGCTGTTCGGTGGCCGGGTTGATGGTCTGAAACGGGGTTCCGCGGCCGGCCGTGAAGTCGCCGTTGATGAACAAACCGTAATCGCTTTTGAGGCTCAGCAGGGCCTGCGACTCGGGGGCCGGGGCGTAGTCAAGAAATTTCATGGTCGTTCCCTAATCAATCGTCACGTAGTCGGGGCCGGAGTAGTGACCGGTCGTCATCTTCTGGCGCTGCAGCAGCACGTCGTTCAGCAGGCTGGAGGCGCCGAACCGGAACAGGTGCGGCGTCAGCCACTCCTCCCCCACCGTTTCGGCGACCGTCACAAGGTATTTGATGGCGTCTTTGGAGGTGCGGATGCCGCCGGCCGGCTTCACGCCGATGCGCACGCCGGTGAGACGGTGCCAGTCCCGAACGACCTCGAGCATCGACAGCGTCACGGGCAGCGTCGCGGCCGGGGCGACCTTGCCGGTGGAGGTCTTGATGAAGTCTCCTCCGGCCAGGATGGCCAGCCAGCTGGCCCGGCGCACGTTGTCGTAGGTGTTCAGTTCGCCGGTCTCGAGAATCACCTTGAGGTGGGCCATCGATCCGTCGGCGCGGCGGCAGGCCTCTTTCACGGCGACGATCTCGTCGTAGACCTGGCCGAACCGGCCGGCCAGGAACGCTCCACGGTCGATGACCATGTCGATTTCGTCGGCGCCGGCCGCTACCGCGTCGCGCACATCGGCGAGTTTGACCGCGAGGGAAGCGCGGCCGCTCGGGAAGGCGGTCGCGACCGCTGCGACGCGTACCCCCTGAACACCGCTGCCCTCGGTTTCACCGGCCGCCGCGTGGGCTGAGCCGAGCGCCGTGACCGCAGCGCCGACCATGTCGCCGTAGACGCAGACCGCTGCGACACGGGGTGTGCCAGGGTCGCCAGGGTCGGGCACAAGGGCCTTGGCCACGAGCGAGCGCACCTTGCCTGGCGTGTCGGCGCCCTCAAGTGTGGTGAGGTCGATTAGGCCGATGATGGTGTCGATCGCCCAGCGTTTGGAACTGGTCTTGATCGAACGGGTGCCGAGGTCGGCGGCGCGGGCTTCAAGGCCGACGGCGTCGATTCCGGGGATGCCCTGCAGGTACCGGCGCAGGTTGGTGTCCGTGGCCTCCCCGCCGATCAACGCGAGGGCACGCTGCTCAGGCTGGTAGGTGGCCAGAGGGCTTTGGGTCATGGGGTGTCCTTTTCCTGGAGCAGAGCGTTCGCGGTGTCTTCGTCGGTCACCAGCACGGTGCACAGCCCGTTGCGCACGACGGCGCGGGCGATGGCATGCTTTTTGTTTCCGGAGATGACTGCGATGGTGAGCGGGGCGCGGCGCAACTGGTCGATCTGAATACCGACCGTTCGTTCATTGAGTTCGGGGTCGACGATGCGGCCGTTTGCATCGATATAGCGACCAACTACGTCGCCGACGGCGCCGCGCGCGACGAGGTCGTCGATCTGTTCCACTGTCAGGTAACCACTGTCAACGAGGGCGGAATTCGCATCTGCCTGGCCGGCGCTGAAGAGGTAGGCCTGCGCGTTGCGGCCCAGGGCGAGTACCCCGGCGACGGTGCGGTCGGCTTCCATCGCCTGCTTGGTTTCGAGGCGTTCGAAGATGGCGGGGCTCGGCAGCAGGGTGGCCGAGCCATCGGCTTTGTGGGCGATGGTCACGGCAGTGGATGCCGCGGTGCCGGTGCGTTGGTTCAGGCTGACGCCACCGTTGATCTGAACCACATTCACCCCCGGCGCCCAGCCCTCCTTCAGGTGCAGGGACACGTCGTGCAGGGTACGACCCCAGCTGATACCGAGGGTGCGCGGAATCGGGCGCAGGCTCGTGAGGTAGTCCGCGGCGGCCTGAGCGGTGCGCGACTGCAGTTCGGCTTCACTCGACACCCCTGCGGAGGAAACAACGATCGCATCGGTGAGGCCGGTCGATTCGCGGAGGCGCCGCTCGATCGGCAGACGGCGCGCGCGGGGGTGCACGATCTCGATGCGGATGAACCCGTTTGCCTTCGCGCTCGCCAGCAACCGGCCGACCTTCCAGCGGGTCAGGCGCAAAATCACGCCGATCTCGTCCTGCGTCTGATTCTCTTCATAATAGAGCTCGGCAGCGCGGATAGAGAGGAGTTCGTCGGTATCGCTCATGTAGGGGTCGCGGTCCAATCGTTTGACGCCAGCTTAGGGCGGTCCGCCGAGCGAATCAACACCTGTGGATATTATCGCTCATCTGAGCAACTTTGGCCCTAAAAAGCGGCCACGATCGCGCCCAGTACGATCAATACATGAGCAGCAGTTCAGCGCCCCGGTTCGTTCTCGCCGTCGATGTGGGGGGTACCAAGGTCGAATCCGCCCTCGTTGACGACCGCGGCGTGGTGCTCGCTTCCAGTCGGCACCGCGCTGCAACCGGGGCGCGGGCTTCGAGTGAAGAACTCGCCGTCGCGCTCACAACTGCGGTAAACCAGACCCGCTTGAGCCTGCCCACCGGTGCGGCACTGGTTGGAGTTGGTATCGGCTGTGCCGGGCCGATTCACCTGCAGCAGGGGGCGGTGTCACCGTTAAACCTTCCGGTCTGGCGCGGATATCCCCTCAAGGACCTCATCGTCGCCCTCGTTCCCGATCTGCCGGTGCGTTTGCGTATGGACGGGCTCTGCATCACACTTGCCGAACACTGGGTGGGAGCAGGAAAAGGCGTCGACAACCTGATGGGCATGATCGTTTCGACCGGCATCGGCGGCGGCCTGATTCTCGGTGGGGTCACCGTGTCGGGGCCAACCGGAAATGCCGGCCATATCGGCCACATCGAGGTCGGCGGCTTTGACGATCCGTGCGCCTGCGGCGGCGTCGGCTGCATCGAAGCGATCGCGTCAGGGCCGAAAACTGTCGCCTGGGCACGGACGCGGGGATTCACTGGCGAGTCGGGAGAAGATCTCGCGGCGGCCTACTCGACCGCCGACCCGATTGCTATCGCTGCCGTAACGCGCAGCGGCCGCGCGCTCGGTCAGGCCATTGCCTCTGCAGCGACGCTGCTCGATCTCGACGTGGTCACTATCGGTGGTGGCTTCGCCAATGTCACGCCCGACCTGCTCGATTTCGCACGGGAAACGATCGCCCGGCGGGTGCAGTTCGCCTATGCGACCCGGGTGCGAGTGCTACCGTCTGCTTTGTCAGGCGACGGCCCGCTGATCGGCGCCGCGGCACTGATCCACCGCGCCGAGCTTGTGCCCTGAACTCAATCAGTGGGACGGGTCAAATCGTCCTCCAGCATGTGCGGACGACCGATCACCGCGCCGGCGATGATGATGGCCAACGCGGTAGCCAGCAGAAAAGTAAGCGGCCAGGTCCACCCGCCGCTGAGTTCATGCAACAGACCGAAGACCAGCGGCCCGAGCGCTCCCAGGGTGTACCCGATGCTCTGCACGAAGCTGCTGAGGGCCACTGCACCGGCGTGAGTGCGGGTGCGCAGGTTGATGAGCACGAGCGCGAGGGGAAAGAACAGTGGCCCGAGGCCGGCGAGACTGACCCAGAGCCAGGTCAGGGTCTCCGGTGCCAACAGCAGCCCGAGGTCACCGGCGACAAACGCGAACACGCCGACGTAGACGAGCGGCCCGACATTGGTCATGCGCGCGGTGAGAGCCGGAATGATCAGTGCGCACGGGATGCCCATGCTGGCATAGACCGCCAGCAGCGTTCCTGCCTGGGCGGGACTCACCCCGGCGGTGTCGACGAGCAGTTGCGGCAGCCAGGCGAACATGGCGTAGGCGTTGAGCGACGAGACCGCGAACACCCCCGCGAGGGCCCAGGCGAGTGACGACTTCCAGAGGCGCCCGAGAATGGTGGCGTCGGCCTCGTCAACGATCGGGCCGGGCGTTCGTGCGCGGTGCCGCACCAGCATGGTGATCCAGGGCACCAGGGCGAGGAGGGCGAGGAGCATCCACATACCCAGCGAGATGCGCCAGCCGGCGGCATCCGCTACCGGAACCGCGATCAGTGGCGGTACCAGGGTACTCAGGGACACCACGGTGACGTAGAGGCTTGTCACGAGCCCGACCCGGTCAGGGAAGTACTTCTTGACCAGAGGAGGCAGCAGCACATTACCGATGCCGAGCCCGGCGAACGCGATGACGCTGCCGATGATGAGCATGGTGATCGAGCCGGACAGGCCGCGGGTGACGTGACCGAGCAGGATCGCGACGAGGGCGAGCACGAGGGGTGTTTCGAGGCCGTGGCGCCGGGTGATCATGGGGGTGAAGATGCCGAACAGGGCGAAGCACACCGGAGGAAGCATGCCGAGCACTCCGAGCGACACCGAACCGAGGGGGATGTCGACGTTGATTTCGGCCACGATCGGCGAGAGAGCGGCGACGGCGGTGCGCAGGTTCGCGGCGACCAGAATTATGCCCAGGAGGGCGAGGCCGCGTCCCGGCCACAGTCGGCGGGACACGGCGATATTCACTTACATAGTCTACGGGAGAGCCGCGGCGCGTTGCCGCTGCACGTCGGCGGCCAGATCCTTCAGGTCGTCCCAGCGTTCGGGAGCAACAAGGCCGGGCAGTATCAACGCCCACATTTCGCTCAAACGCTGGTCGATGTCGCTGCGCCCGGTCAGCACGTCCGAGACCACCTGCACCCCCGTGAAACCAGCAGTGAAAAACCGTGCCGCGGCCGGCACGTCGACCGTTGGCGCTACGTCTCCGTCGGCAATCCCCTGCCGCAAAAATTGCTCGCAGGTGACCATCCAGTCCCGGTAGGGCGCGGACACCGGCGTCGAGAAATTCACGGCCTCGATGGTCAGGCGCACACCGGCGCTGACGACCTGATCATCGCGTAGTTGGCGAGCCAGCTCATAGGACATGGAAACGAGGGCACGGAGGCCCGGCATGTTGTCGTCGAGCAGCTGACGACCGGCATTGACCGATTTCTCGTGCTGAGCTTCGATTATGGCGACCGCGAGGGCCTCCTTGGAGTCGAAGTGAAAGTACAGTGCTCCTTTGGTCACCCCCGCGGCAGCACTCACCTGCGCGAGTGACGTACTTCCGTACCCGCGCTGCTCAAAAGCTTCCGCGGCGCCGCGGATTATCGCCGCCCGCGTTTCTATTGCTCGTGCTTGTTGTGACATGGAGCCCCCAGGAAAATATTGGTCTGCCTAGCGTACCCGGGCAAACTGCCCCGGGAATGACCCCGAAGCCGTCAGCACGCTCACCCGGCGATTAGCGCGAGCTTTCGCGGCCCAGAATCACTCGAACCCGCGCAACGTCATCGCGGATCTGCTCGATCAGCGGATCGATGCCCGAGTAAGCGACCATGCCGCGAATCCGTTCTACGAACGATACCTCCACGACGTGGTCGTAGAGGTCTAGATCGACCTCGTCGAGCACGTACGCTTCGACCTGCTTCTGGGCCACGCCGTCGAAGGTGGGATTATTGCCCACCGAAATGGCTGCCGGGTAGCGCGATCCGGCATCGCTCAGCCAGCCGGCATAGACGCCGTCGGCGGGGATCAGTCCGTCGGAGTCGGCCGACAGGTTGGCGGTGGGAAATCCCAGCTCGCGGCCGCGCGCGGCACCGTGCACGACGACGCCGCGCACGGTTGGCAGGTGGCCGAGCAACCGGCCGGCCTCGGTCACCGCGCCGCTGCCGAGCAACTCGCGGATCCAGGTAGATGACACTCGGCGATGCCCGTCGGGCTTCACATCGTCAATCAGGCGCACCTCGTAGCCGAACTCGGCGCCGAGGTCACGGAGCAGGGCGACATCGCCCGCGCCCGACGCCCCAAAGCGAAAATCACGACCGACCAGCACAAACCGGGCGTGCAGCGCCGTCACCAGAATGCGTTCGATGAATTCACGAGGTGGAAGGCTGGAGAGGGCGTGGTTGAACTCGAGCAGCAACGTTGCATCGACCCCGGTCTCGGCGATCAGGTTGAGTTTCTGCTCTGCGCTGACCAGCGTGCTCGGGCAGGTGGCTGGAGAGAGCAGGGCGAGCGGATTCCGGTCAAACGTGACAACGACGGTCGAGAGTTGTTCACGGTCGGCGATGGCCTTGAGCTCGGCGATCACCGCTCGGTGCCCGGCGTGCACACCGTCGAACTTGCCGATGCTCACGGCCGAGGCGGGCCAGGCGCTCGGTACCGAGTCGACACCGTACAGAGTTTTCATGCGCGCCCCTCTGGCAGCGCCCGGCCGGCGACCACCGACACCGGGTGGCGTCTGAGCCACCACATGCCCAGAAGTGGCAGCACGAGGGGAACGAAACCATAACCCCGACCGAAGACCGACCAGACCGTTTTATGTTGGAACAATGCAGGGTCGACCAGGCTCAACGTTCCAACAACGAGCACGCCGAGCAGTTCGAAGCTGATCGTGATCCAGGCAATGCGATACCAGCGCGGACTGCGCTTGATCAGTGCAACCGTCGCAACGATGTAGACGACAGCGGCGAGGGCCGACAGTGAGTATGCGAGCGGGGCATCCACGAACTCGGAGGCAATCTGAACGAAGGAACGCCCGGTGGCCGCGAGGGCCAGCACCCCATAGACGGCAATGAGGAGTCGGCCAATGCCACTCACCCGGCGGGAGGGGGCGGACTCTGTGGTCTCGGATTTTGTCATTGCTCGGCATTCATCTGGTTCAATAATTATTGCAGCATCCGCAGCGAACCCGGAACCGCGTCAGCTGCCCTGCACGTTCCAGATCTGGTTCATGCGGTAGACCATGACGGCGACCGAGAGACTGCTCACCCCGAGGATGACCGTGCTCCAGCGGCTGCGTTCCACCAGCGCCCAGAATCCGGCCACGACTGGTAGCGCAATGGCGCTGATCAGGTAGGTGTAAAACTCGAGCAGGTTGCCGGTGGCATGATTGCCGGCCAGTGGCGCCGCGATTGCGGCCGCGAGCTGCACGATCAACAACAACTCCACCAGTGCGGTCGCGCCCATGGAGAGGTCGGTGGGCTTCCGCCCGGCGAGGCCCAGGATTACGCAGAGTAGTCCGCCGGGCACGGCGATGGCCAGTTGCAGCCAGGTGAACCATTCGATCATGGGGTGGGTGTCGATTCGCTGGCGTCTGCCGTGTCTGGTTTATCTGGCGTGTCTGGTTTATCTGGCGCGAAGTTCAACAGCGACTTGGCCTGGTCACCGCGATATTCGACCAGTCCGACCAGTCGACCATCGGGAGCGATCGCGGCGACCGGTCCGGTGCGGGTGGGGTCTCGCTCGACGGCGATGCGTTTGCCGTGGCCGAGGTCAATGGCCTCTTCTCTCGACAGATCGAGGCGTGGAAGCAGGCGGGTGGCAGCATCCGCTGGCGAAATGAGCTGCGCGACGACGTCGATGTGCTCGAGGGTGGCGGCGTTTTCGATGCGGAACGGGCCGATGCGGGTGCGGCGAAGCGCCGTGAGGTGTCCGCCGACGCCGAGCGCTCTGCCCAGGTCGCGGGCCAGGGCGCGAATGTAGGTGCCAGAGGCGCACGCGACGCGCACCTCGAGGTCGAGAAAACCGTCTCCGTGCGTGCTGGAGCGCAGTTCGAACTCGCTCACGGTCACCGGGCGGGACGGTAACTGTACGTCTTCGCCCGCGCGCACCCGGGCGTAGGCGCGTTTGCCGTCAACCTTGATGGCGCTGACCGCGCTCGGCTGCTGGCTGATCTCACCGGTGAGGTCCGTGATGCCGGCCGCAACGGCCGCGGCACTGATGGCGGTGACCTGCTCGGCGCTCGCGCGGGTGAGTTCGTCGCCCTCCGCGTCATCCGTTGTAGTGGACTGGCCGAGGCGGATGGTCGCGAGGTATTCCTTGTCGAGGCCGACGACATAGGTGAGCAGCCGGGTCGAGCTGTCGATACCGAGGACGAGCAGTCCGGTGGCCATGGGGTCGAGAGTGCCGGCGTGGCCGACCTTACGGGTGCCGGCCAGACGCCGGGTTCGGGCGACAGCGTCATGGCTGGTCCAGCCCTGCGCCTTGTCAATGAGTAGAAGGCCGCTGGTCACCTGCTGAGGATATCAGCGTGTGACTGGGGGCATGGTGCGAATCGCACGGCCAGCCCCGGCCCGTAGTATGTGAGCCGTGAGAATCGCGGTGATCGGCGCTGGCGCCCTGGGCAGTACCTTCGCCTGCCTGCTCGCTTTGCAGGGGCACGATCTGGTGGTGACCATGCGCGGGGCCGCGCTGCCGGCGGTGCTGGCCGAAGGCATCCGTTTGACGGGTGGCTACGGTGATCGGTTTGCGCGGCCGCAGGCTGTGGAACGACTGGTCGAACCGTGCGACCTCGCGCTGATCTGCACCAAGGCACAGGATGCTGCGGCGGCGATTGCCGAGAATTCCGCTGTGCTCGACGGCACCCCGGTGATCGTCGTGCAGAACGGGCTCGACGGGGTCACCACGGCCGAGCGGCTGCTGCCGCAGTCAGAATGTTTCGGACTCATCACGATCATTGCCGCCCACTATGAAGGGCCGGGCCGGGTGCGCGTGACGACGGCGGCGCCCAGCTATCTCGGGCGAGGCGCCGGCCCGGTCGATGCGGTGACCCGGCGATGGCAGGCAGTTCTTGACGCTGCACTCCCCACCCTCACCCGTGACAACTTCGTCGGAGCCCAGTGGACCAAACTCGTCGTGAATATGCTCAACGCCCTGCCCGCCATCACCGGGCTCAGCGTGCAGGAGGTGATCGGGCGGGCGAACCTTCGCCGCTTGATGACCCGGAGCATGCGCGAAACCGTGCGGGTCGGCCTCGCTAACGGGGTTCGGTTTGGAACGCTGCAGGGCCTGTCGCACCGGCGGCTGCGTGCGTTTGCGGTCGCGCCACTCTGGGCCGGCCAAATGTTGCCGCTGTCGATGCGTGCACGGATGGGCAAGGTGCCCAACCAGGGGTCGACCCTGCAGAGCCTCGCGCGCGGCCAACGCACCGAGATTGATTTTCTCAACGGAGCGGTGGTGCGCGCCGCAGGCGAAGCTGGCATGGCCGCACCGGTGAACGCGCTGCTGACCGAACTCGTGCACGAGGTCGAGCAGAGCGGTCGGTTCCTGACCCCGGCCGAAGTTTGGGCCCGGTTCCGGTAAGCGCCGAGCGAGCGGTCAGCAACGATCCGTCAACACGCGGCGCGGGGCCTCCTCGTCGGTCGTGTCGACCACGGCCGACACGATATCCCGCGGATGAACCTCGGCGAGGTACCGCAGGTCAGAATCGTTCACCGCTGCGCCTTCCAGCAGCACGCTGTACAACCAGAGTCCGTGCAGTTCGGGCCGGTTGATGTAGTCGCCGTCGATGATCAGGATGGCGTCGGCGGGAGCGGTCTGCCAGGTCGGCTGAATCCAGGTATCCCGATCGGGATCGAACTCTTCGGTGACGAAGCCGGTGCTGCCGCCCATGCGAAAGGGCTCGACGAGTACCCGGCGAAGCGCCGAGTAGTCGTAGCCGACCCGGTAGCGATGGTCCGGTGTATCGGGAGCCATTCGCTGCTGTTCGGCACGGGAGTGCTGAAAATAGCGGAGGCTGGCCCGGAATACGTGCAGTTCATCTTCTCGGAACACCGCGGCAAGGTCGTCGCCGAAGGCGGCGCGCGCAGCGGCATCCGGTCCGTCGATGGCAATGATGGTGCGGCCACGGCCGTAGTTGTGCAGGATCTCGGCGGCGAGGGTGCGCAGAAATTCGGTGCGCGGTGTGGAAACCAGCTTCATGAATCGAGCCTAGGTTAGAACGAATGAACGTCACACCCTCTCCGCCCGTGAAAGCGGCCAGCGTCAGCGCCGCGCTCAACGCCTGGTTCGTGGCGAACGCGCGCGACCTGCCGTGGCGGCGCGACGGATTCGGGGCCTGGGGCATCCTGGTGAGCGAGTTCATGCTGCAGCAGACTCCGGTGAACCGAGTCATTCCCCGGCTCGAGGAGTGGCTGGCGCGCTGGCCCACGCCGGCTGCTCTGGCCGCTGTACCGCCGAGCGAGGCGGTGCGGGCCTGGTCCAGCCTCGGCTACCCGAGGCGCGCGCTCTGGTTGCACGCCGCAGCCGTGCAGATCACCGAGCTGCACGGCGGTGTCGTGCCCTCCGACCTGGACGAACTGCTGGCCTTAACCGGCATCGGGGATTACACCGCGCGGGCGGTGGCCGCGTTTGCGTATGGCCATCGGCATCCGGTCGTCGACACGAACACGCGCCGGGTAATCGCCCGTGCAATCGCTGGAGCCGGAGAGCCTTCGCCGCCCAGTCGAGGCCGCGACCTTGATGCCATGAGCCAGCTGCTGCCGCAGAGCGTGCAGGAAGCGGCGCTGTTCAACGCCGCGATCATGGAGCTCGGCGCGGTGGTCTGCACCAGCCGCAGCCCGCACTGTGAGCTGTGCCCGATCCGGAACGAATGTGCCTGGCGTGCCGCTGACTACCCCGAGTACACCGGCACCCGCAAAACGGTGCAGAAGAAATTCGAGGGAAGTGACCGGCAGGTGCGCGGCCTCATCATGGCCGAATTGCGGTCAACCCACCGTGCAGTAACGGATGCCGAAATCGGCACGCTCTGGCCGGATCCGGCCCAATTGCAGCGCGCGCTGGCCAGTCTCAGGGCCGACGGTCTGGCGATACTCGTGCAGGACGGCTACACCCTGCCGGAGTAGCCGCCCCGTCTTCCCCGCGTACGATTGACCGGTGACCGAAACCACTTCTTTTGCTGCCGATGCCCAGTATTCAGCGCTTCTCCGCGACACCCTCGAGAACGGCGCTCGAAAGGACGACCGCACCGGAACCGGCACCCGCAGCGTGTTCGGCCGCCAGCTTCGCTTCGACCTGGCCGCCGGTTTTCCGCTCGTGACCACCAAACGAGTGCATTTCGCGTCGATCGCCTACGAACTGCTCTGGTTTCTTCGCGGCGACTCCAACGTGACCTGGCTGCAGGAAAAGGGCGTGCGCATCTGGAACGAGTGGGCCGACGACAACGGCGAACTCGGTCCGGTCTACGGCGTGCAGTGGCGCTCCTGGCCCACCCCCGGCGGCGAGACCATCGACCAGATCAGCCAGGTGCTCGACACCCTCCGCACCGACCCCGACTCGAGGCGCATGATCGTCTCGGCCTGGAACGTGGCAGATCTGCCCCACATGGCCCTCGCGCCCTGCCACGCCCTGTTCCAGTTCTACGTTGCCGACGGCAAGCTGTCCTGCCAGCTCTACCAGCGCAGCGCCGATCTCTTTCTCGGCGTGCCGTTTAACATCGCCAGCTACGCCCTGCTCACCCAGCTCGTCGCCGAACAGGCCGGCCTCGAGCTCGGCGAGTTCGTTTGGACCGGCGGCGACTGCCACATCTACGACAACCACGTCGAGCAGGTCACCGAGCAGCTCTCCCGCAGCCCGTTCCCCTGCCCCACCCTGCGCGTCAAGCCGGGGCGCTCGAGCCTGTTCGACTACGAGTACGACGACCTCGTGCTCGAGAACTACCAGCACCACCCCGCTATCAAGGGCGCGGTCGCGGTATGAAACTTGGCTTGATCTGGGCCCAGACGGTGAACGGTGTGATCGGAGCCGACGGGCTCATGCCCTGGCACCTCCCGGAGGACCTCGCCCATTTTCGTTCCGTCACCGCGGGCGGGGCCGTCATCATGGGGCGTCGCACCTGGGATTCGCTGCCGGCGCGTTTTCGACCCTTGCCTGGCCGGCAGAACATCGTGGTCACCCGGCAGCAGGGCTGGGCCGCGGAGGGGGCATCCGCTGCCCACAATTTCCATGATGCGCTCGCGCTGGCCGAGGGGCCGGTCTGGGTGATCGGCGGCGCCGAGATCTACCGGCTTGCGCTGCCCCACGCCGACGTGCTCGCGGTGACCGAGATCGACGCCTCGATCGACGGTGATACCCTCGCGCCGACCCTCGACACTACCTGGACCCAGGTCAGCACAGATCCGCCAAACGGATGGCTCAGCTCCAGCACCGCGCTCCCCTACCGTTTCACCCGCTACGAGCGGTCCCCCACGGCCGCCCCCTAAGACTGCGACCGGGCCCAGGCCCGGAAACCGGGCCCACGTTCTATCATGGGCCCACTTTCCGGGCCCGGGCCCGGTCGGTATATCTGGCGGTTGTGCTAGTGCTTCGCGGTCCTATCGACGTCAGACTCGTCGTCGTCTTCGTCGTCGTCTTCGAGGTCGTATTCGCGCGGCTTCTTGTACGGGTCTGCTTCGCCGGCGTAGGTGGCCGTGCCCTTGCCGTCCTCGGTCGCGGTATCGCGGTCGTGTGCTTCACGCAGCAGGTCGTCGATCAACGCCGCGTTCTCGGGGATGCCATCCGCGATGAACTCGATCGACGGTGTAAGCCGGGCGGTGATGTTCTTGCCGACCTCGCTGCGCATGAGGCCCGTTGCAGCCTTCAGCGCGGCTGCACTGTCGGTGCGTTCCTCGATCGAGCCATAGACCGTGTAGAACACCGAGGCGTGCTGTAGATCCCCGGTGACCTTAACGTCGGTGATGGTCACGAACCCGAGCCGAGGATCGCGCAGGCCGCGTTCCAGTCGCTTGGCGATGATGACTTTAATGCGGTCCGCCATTTTTCTGGCGCGTTCCGGATCTGCCATGACTCACTCCTTGTTAGCGGGCGCCGAAGCCCCCGGCCGTTCTGTACTTTTTCACCGAGTTAAACGGATGCTGCCAACCAGCTGAGGGTCGGAGCAAATTTTCCGCGCTGTTAATATGCACGGCAGGTTGTCGGGGTAAGGGTCCCTGCTCTTTCCATTCTGGGGGAAAATTGCGAAGACCCGACCCAATGCGGAAGTCGGACTTCGTGAGAAGTCCGACCCCCAAAACCAACGTTAGACGCGCGGCTTTTCCTTCATTTCGATGGTCTCAATCTCATCGCCAATTCGGATGTCGTTGAACTTGCCCAGTCCGATACCACACTCGAAGTCCGTACGGACCTCGGTGACATCGTCCTTGAAGCGACGCAGCGACTCGATGCCCAGGTTGTCCCCCACCACGATGCCCTCGCGAATAACGCGAGCCTTGGCATTTCGGGTGATGGTACCCGAGCGCACGATGACACCGGCGACGTTTCCGAACTTCGACGAGCTGAAGACCTCGCGAATTTCGGCGATACCACTCTGGATCTCTTCGTACTCGGGCTTGAGCATTCCCTTGAGGGAATTCTCGATGTCCTCGAGGGCGGAGTAGATGACGGAGTAGAACCGCACGTCGACGCCTTCGCGAGCGGCACGCTCGCGGGCCTTCGTGTCGGGGCGAACGTTGAACCCGATGATGATGGCGTTGTCGACGGTGGCGAGGTTGACGTCGCTCTCCGTGACCGCACCGACACCACGGTGGATGATGCGCAGCTGAACCGAATCGTCGACCTCGATCTTGAGCAGCGACTCTTCCAGCGCCTCAACGGCACCGGAAACGTCACCCTTGATGATGAGGTTGAGCGACTCGACCTTGCCCTCTTCGAGGGCACGGGTGAAGTCTTCGAGGCTGATGCGCTTGCGAGCCTTGGCCAGCAGGGCGTTGCGCTCGGCGGCTTCACGCTTCTCGGCGATCTGACGGGCTGTGCGGTCTTCCTCGATGACGAGGAAGGTGTCGCCGGCGCGGGGAACGCTCGAGAGACCCTGTACCTGAACGGCGCGAGACGGTGTGGCGGCAAGAACGGCAACACCGTTTTCGTCGGCCATCGCACGAACGCGGCCGTAGGCCGTTCCGGCGACAATGGAGTCTCCCACGCGCAGCGTTCCGGACTGAATGAGAACGGTTGCCACCGCGCCGCGGCCCTTGTCGAGGCGGGCCTCGATGGCGACACCACGGGCGTCCTTGTTCGGGTTGGAGCGCATGTCGAGTCCGGCGTCGGCGACCAGGAGCACGGCGTCAAGGATTTCCTGGATGCCGGTCTTGTTCTTGGCCGATACGTCGACGAACATGACGTCTCCGCCGTACTCTTCGGCGACGAGGCCAAATTCAGTGAGCTGCTGACGCACCTTCTGCGGGTTGGCGCCGGGCTTGTCGATCTTGTTCACAGCAACCACGATCGGCACGTTAGCGGCCTGGGCGTGGTTGAGCGCCTCAATCGTCTGCGGCATGATGCCGTCATCGGCGGCAACCACGAGAATGGCGATGTCGGTGACCTGCGCACCACGAGCACGCATGGCGGTGAACGCCTCGTGGCCCGGTGTGTCAATGAAGGTCATCGCGCGATCAATACCCTCGTGCTCGGTGATGATCTGGTAGGCACCAATGTGCTGCGTGATGCCACCAGCTTCACCCTCGGCGACCTTGGCGTTACGGATCGCGTCAAGAAGCGCGGTCTTACCGTGGTCGACGTGACCCATGACGGTGACGACGGGAGGACGAATCTCGAGGTCTTCATCGGTTTCGTCTTCGAGTTCCTGGTCGATGTCGATGTCGAACGCGAGCAGCAGCTCACGGTCTTCGTCATCGGGAGAGACCATCTGAATTTTGTAGCCGAGCTCGCTGCCAAGCACATCGAACGTTGCCTCGTCGAGGGACTCCGTTGCCGTGGCCATTTCACCGAGGTGGAACAATACTGTAACGAGGTTTCCAGGACTCGCGTCGATCTTGTCGGCGAAGTCCGTGATGGACGCTCCGCGACGAAGACGAACAACGGTTCCACCGTCGCCGCGGGGTACGGATACTCCACCCAGCGACGGGGCCTCGCGCAGTTCGAACTCTGCTCTCTTCGTGCGCTTCGACTTGCGCGCCTTGTTCTTGCCGCCACCGCGACCGAAGGCACCAGCAGTGCCACCGCCCGGGCCGCGACCGCGACCGGCTCCACCGCCACCGCCGGCAGGGCGGGGCGGACCGAAGCCGGGAGCTCCGGCGGGAGCGCCTGGACGAGTGAATCCGGGGCGTGCGGCACCGGCCCCACCCGGAGCGCCGCCCGGGCGCTGGAATGCGCCTGGACGCTGACCGAAACCGGTCGGGCGTGCAGCCTGGCCGGGTCCGCCGGGACGAGGTGCGCCCGGACGAGGTGCGGGAGGGCGCGGAATGTTGCTCGGGGTAGGTGTCGCGGGACGCTGGCCCATTCCCTGCGCACTCGCGAACGGGTTGTTACCCGGACGCGGCGGCTGGGTTGGCCGCTGGCCCATTCCCTGGTTGCTGGCGAACGGGTTGTTACCCGGTCGTGCAGCTCCGGGGCGAGGCATGCCGGGCTTGACCGGCGTAGCCGATCCTTCCGTGGCCTTCGCTTCGGGGGTGTGGGTGCCGGGCTTGTCGGCGGCATCAGCTGCGGCGGCCTGGTCGACAGCGGCAGCCTTCTGGGCAGCAGCAGCCTTCTCGGTGGCCTGCGCCTGGCGCTCGGCCACGGTCAGCGGCGCGACCGGAAGAGGCGCGGCATCCGCTGCCGGGACAGCCTCGGCCACAACCGGGGCTACCGGTTCAGCAGCGGGCTTGGGGCCGGGACGAGCACCGGGCTTGGCGCCGTGGCTCGGGCGCGCGGGCGTTGCCGTAGTGGCAGCACCAACGACAGCACCAGCAGCGGGAGCGGCAGCCTTGGCGGCGGCGCTTTCCGCTTCGAGAGCCGCGCGAAGGCGACGCGCTACGGGTGGTTCAACGCTGGAGGACGGTCCCTTGACGAACTCGCCCATTTCTTTCAATTTAGCAAGGGCTACCTTGCTGTCGACTCCGAGCTCGGTAGCAATCTCGTGTACGCGTGGTTTCGCAGCCACAATTCTCCTGTTCCGGGTCTGCACCCGGAAAGGGGCAGACCGTTAGTAACGGACGGGTCTCATTTCGAGCCGCTCATTAGTTATCCATAAGCCAATTCAGCCTGTTCTCTAGTTGTTTCGCGTCCAGTGACCCGGTCACACGAAAAGCACGCCCAAAAGCGTGTCGCCTTACGGCATCCTGAAAGCACGCTTCACGGGCATGCAGCCACGCACCTCTACCGGGGATTGTGGCGGTTTCATCCACTACAATTTCTGATTTCCCAGCAACGATCCGCAAAAGTGAGGATCGAGGGGCGCGCGAACGGCAGCCAATACACGTTCTAACGGGTTCCATCGTACCCCCTATTCAGCATCCTCCAGAATGCTGTCCGGCTGGATGTCGATTTTCGCACCGGTCAGCTTGGCTGCGAGGCGGGCATTCTGGCCCTCCTTGCCGATCGCGAGCGACAGCTGGTAGTCGGGAACGAGGGCACGCACGGCCTTGATCGACTCGTCGATCACGTAGGCGCTCGTCACCTTGGCCGGCGACAGGGCGCTCGCGACGAAGGTGGCGAGGTCGGGCGAAAAGTCGACAATATCAATTTTTTCGTTGTTGAGCTCAACGGTCACGGCGCGTACGCGCTGGCCGAGCTCTCCGATACAAGCACCCTTCGCGTTGACGCCGGGCTCCGTGGCGCGCACGGCGATCTTGGTGCGGTGGCCAGCTTCGCGGGCGAGCGAGACGATCTCGACGACTCCACTGGCGATCTCGGGCACCTCGAGTGCGAACAACTTACGCACGAGCGACGGGTGCGTACGCGACACGGTGATCTGCGGGCCCTTGAGTCCGCGACCGACGGCCGTGACGAATACGCGAATGCGCGCGCCGTGCACATAGCTCTCGGTGGGAACCTGCTCCTCGGGGGGCATGATCGCTTCGATCGTACCGAGGTCGACGTGGATCATGCGCGGATTCGGGCCCTGCTGGATGATTCCGGCAACGATGTCACCCTCGCGGCCCTTGAATTCGCCGAGCACAGCGTCGTCGGCCAGGTCGCGCAGACGCTGGTTGATGACCTGCTTGGCGGCGAAGGCGGCGATACGACCAAAGTCGGTCGGGTTGTCGATGGCTTCGCCGATGACGTTGCCCTCATCATCGTGCTCGGGGATGTAGATGTCGACGTGCCCGGTCTTGCGGTCCAGAACGACGCGCGCGTCGGGGACTTCCTGACCGGGGTGAGTGGCGTCGGCAATCTTCGAAGCTTCAAGCTTGGTCACATCCTGCTGGATGTGCTTGACATAGGCGGTCAGAATCGCCTGTTCAATGATTTGTACGAGTTCCTCAAAGGGAATCTCTTTTTCGCGCTCCAGTAGCCGCAAAACACTGAGGTCGATGTCCATGGCCGGCCTCCTCTATTCAGATCTTGCCGCCGCGAAACCGCGCAGCGGGCTGCATACTACGGTACCCGAATCTGCGGCGGCCCGTCACCCACTCCCCCTGGCTCGGCCCGTCTTGGCGGGTTCGCTGCAGAGCGGATGCTGCCGGCTCAGCCAGCCGGCAGCATCCGCTCTCGATGAGGTCGTTTAGGCGAAGTGCTTGGCGACGTCGGCGACGTCAACCTGCTCGCGATCGCCGGTACGGCGGTTCCACAGTTCGACGATGCCGTCGGCGGCTCCCCGGCCGACGATGACGATCCACGGAACGCCGATGAGCTCGGCGTCACCGAACTTGACGCCGGGCGAGACCTTGCGGCGGTCGTCGTAAAGCACCTCGCGACCCGTGGCTTCGATCGCGGCGACGACCGCCTCAGAGGTGTCGAAGACGATCTCGTCCCGGCCGGTGGCGATCACGTGCACGTCGAAGGGGGTTACCGCTTCGGGCCAGATCAGGCCCTTTGCGTCGTTGTTGAGTTCGGCGATGACCGCGAGGATGCGGGTGACGCCGATGCCGTATGAGCCCATCGTGACCGTGACCAGCTTGCCGTTCTCGTCGAGAACCTTGAGTCCGAGAACCTCGGCGTACTTGCGGCCGAGCTGAAACACGTGCCCAATTTCCATGCCGCGAATAAGTTCGACCGGGCCGGAGCCATCGGGGGCCGGGTCGCCGGCGCGCACGTCGGAGGACTCGACCACATCGTCGATCGCGAAGTCACGGCCGGCGACGAGGCCGAACACGTGGCGATTGTCTTCGTTGGCGCCGGTGATCCACTCGGTGCCGGCAACGACGCGAGGGTCGACCAGAAAACGGATGCCGGTGGTCGATTTCGTGCCGAGCACGGCGCCGCCAACGCTCCACGGGCCGATGTAGCCCTTGACCAGCCCGGGGTTCTTGGCGAAATCGCCCTCGTTGGCGGCCTCAACCTCGGCGGGCGCGAAGGCCACCTCGACACGCTTGAGGTCGACGTCGCGGTCGCCGGGAACGCCGATCGCAATCAGTTCACGCGTGCCGTCGAGGCTGGTGAGCGCGAGCACGACGTTCTTGAGCGTGTCCGCTGCTGTCCACACCCGGCCGTCGGGGCGGGGGTGTTCGGAGTTGGCCTTGTCGACCAGCGTCTGGATGGTCGGGGTGTTCGGGGTGTCGAAGACCTGCGCGGCTGGCAGTGCGCTGAAATCTCTGTCGGCCGGAACGAGCGTGCGAAACGCCTCGATGTTGGCCGCGTAACCGCCGGCGCTCCGCACGAAGGTGTCCTCGCCGACGGGGGTGGGGTGCAGAAACTCTTCGCTCTTGGACCCACCCATCGCGCCGGCATCCGCTTGCACGATCTCGTAGTCGAGGCCGAATCGGGTGAAGATGCGTTCGTAGGCGTCGCGCTGCAGCTGGTAGCTGACGTCGAGGCCGGCGTCGGTGTGGTCGAAGGAGTAGGCATCTTTCATCGTGAACTCGCGGCCGCGCAGCAGTCCGCCCCGCGAGCGGGCCTCATCGCGGTATTTGTCCTGGATCTGATAGATCGACAGCGGCAGGTCTTTGTAGCTGCTGTACAGGTCTTTCACCAGCAGCGCGAAGACCTCTTCGTGGGTCGGCGCGAGCAGCATGTCGGAACCCTTGCGGTCTTTCAGGCGAAAAAGCCCTTCGCCGTATTCGTCCCAGCGGCCGGTCACTTCATAGGGTTCGCGCGGCAGCAGGGCCGGAAAGTGAACCTCGTGCGCGCCAGCGGCGGTCATCTCTTCACGGATGATGCGCTCCACTTTGGCTTTCACCCGCAGGCCGAGCGGCAGCCAGGCGAAAATACCCGGGGCCTGGCGACGAATGTAGCCGGCCCGCACGAGCAGGCGGTGACTGGTCACCTCAGCGTCGGAGGGGTCTTCGCGGAGAGTACGGAGAAAGTAGTTGGAGAGACGTGTAGGCACCCGTCTACCTTACGCGGGCGCCGAGATGCGCTCCCCCACGTACCGTGCAGCCTTTGAGGTCAGCCGACCTCGCTCAGGGTGCGCTCGATTGCGGCCAGACGCGTATCCATTGCAGTGATTTTTTCGAGCAGAGCGGCATTGACTTGGTTACTCGCATGGAGATTCCTTAGTCGTCTGTTACTGCGCCACTTGCCACGGCTTCGGCGATGGTGACGGTGACGGTGAGTGAAAATGGGGCCAAAGCAACGTGCTTGAGCGCGGTTTCCTCCGCACATGGTGGCTTCGGGCGTGCGCGAGCAAACCGATCCCGAGCTCTTAAGGGTCGTAGAAACCTTTGTGATTCCGTCAGCATAATGCTGAGATTCTCTCGCCTTAGAGACCAATTCGCAGTATAATTGGGGGGTGAAGGAGGCACCGCCGCCAGGACCCTCACCGCCCCGCCCGCCGCATCCGACTCCCTGCCGGAACCCGAGAATTTCCGGGTGGCGGCGATTGCCCAGGCCGGTGCAATTCTGGCTGCGCCGTTGGACGGGGTTCGGTTTGGTCAGCTTGACGACACCGAAGCCGTCGCGGTGCTGGCGGCCCTTGAGGGTCTCGGTCGCAAGGTTGATGGTGCCTCTGTACGAATGTTAAGCGTACGAGCCACCACCGACATCGGGTCCGGGCCGAAACCGACCTCGGCACCGGCTCGCTCGCCTACAAGAACGGATGCCGCAACCGGGTCGAATTCATCACCCAACTCGCCGGCATCTCCGCCCGCGAAGCCAAACGTCGCCTGAAGCTCGGCGAGACTGCGGTGGAACGCACGCCGCTCGGCTTACCGGTGCCGGCCCGCTACCCGGTTATTGCCGACGGACTGGAGAGCGGCGACCTCGGCATGGAGTCGGCCGAAATTATCGCGGCCACCCTCACCGCGCTGCACGGGAAAGTCCTGCAGGACGACCTCGACCACGTGGAACGTGCCCTCGTCGCCACCGCGACCGGCGCCAACACCCCCAGCACTGATCCACCTTGGCGCACCTAGCCGGAGTGTGCCGGATTGTGAAAAGTTGCTATCTGCTACTTCGCGCCGACGGACACCGTCGGGCTGCCGAGCTCTGCGGCGGGCATCTCGGCGGCGAGACGGTTGGCCTCTTCAATGAGTGTCGCTACGATCTCAGACTCGGGTACGGTCTTGATGACCTCGCCGCGCACGAAGATCTGGCCCTTGCCGTTGCCACTCGCGACGCCAAGGTCAGCCTCGCGAGCCTCGCCGGGTCCGTTGACGACGCAACCCATGACGGCGACACGCAGCGGCACGGTCATGCCCTCGAGTCCGTCGGTGACATCGTTGGCGAGCTTGTAGACGTCTACTTGGGCCCGGCCGCAGCTCGGGCAGGAAACGATCTCAAGTTTGCGTTCGCGCAGGTTGAGCGACTGCAGAATCTGCAGGCCCACCTTGATCTCCTCGACCGGCGGGGCGCTCAACGACACACGGATGGTGTCGCCAATCCCCTCGCCGAGCAGAAGACCGAAGGCTGTTGCGCTCTTGATCGTGCCTTGAAAGCTTGGGCCCGCCTCGGTGACACCGAGGTGCAACGGCCAGTCGCCGCGTTCGGCGAGCAGTCGGTATGCCTTGACCATGATTACAGGGTCGTTGTGCTTGACCGAGATCTTGAAGTCGTGAAAGTCGTGTTCCTCGAACAGGCTCGCCTCCCAAACGGCGCTCTCCACCAGCGCCTCAGGGGTGGCCTTGCCGTATTTCTGCATGAGGCTCGGCTCGAGCGAGCCGGCGTTGACGCCGATGCGCAGGCTCACGCCAGCGGCCTTCGCTGCAGCGGCAATCTTGCCGACCTGGTCGTCGAACTTGCGGATGTTGCCGGGGTTCACTCGCACGGCGGCGCAGCCCGCGTCGATCGCAGCGAAGACATAGTTCGGCTGAAAGTGAATGTCCGCGATGACGGGGATCTGACTCTTCTTTGCGATGATCGGCAGGGCTTCGGCGTCATCGCGCGTGGGTACCGCGACGCGCACGATGTCGCATCCGGTCGCCGTGAGCTCGGCGATCTGTTGGAGCGTCGCGTTGATGTTCGTCGTCGGAGTCGTCGTCATCGATTGCACGCTCACTTGAGCATTGCCACCGACCAGGACCTTTCCGACCTTGATCTGACGGGATTTACGTCTGGGAGCGAGTACCTCAGGTACTTTGGGCATCCCCAAGTTGATTGCAGCCACTTCCCTAGCTTAGTTGTCGTCGCGTGTACAAAGCTGAATGTCGCCCCGGATCAGCGCGGCAGCTGCGCGAGCGGCGTCGCTGTGGCAATGCGGGCGAATATATCCGCGGCGCCCCAATATGCTGGGAGGTGGTACGTAGCATTTCATTGACAAAGGAGTCCCGATGAACGAAATAGACGTCGTAATCCTAGCCGGATCCCGCACCCCGCAGGGGCGCGTGAACGGACAACTCTCATCCCTCACCGCCGTTGATCTCGGCGCCGCCGCCATCGTCGGCGCCCTCGCCCGCGCCGGAGTGGCTCCGGAGCAGGTCGACTTTGTGCTCATGGGGCAGGTGCTGCAAGCCGGCTGCGGGCAAAACCCGGCTCGGCAGTCCAGCGTGGCCGCGGGCATCCCCTGGAACGTGCCGGCCATGACGCTCAACAAGGTGTGCCTTTCGGGCCTGGCCGCTGTGATCGATGCCGCCCGCCTTGTACGGCTCGGTGAAGCGGATGTCGTCGTGGCCGGTGGCCAGGAGTCCATGTCGCGCGCTCCCCACCTGCTGCCGGGGGCACGCCAGGGCTGGGCCTACGGAACGGTGTCAGCTCTCGACCACGCCGCCTACGACGGGCTCACCGACGCGTTCGACGGACTCTCGATGGGACTCTCGACCGAGCGCGCCAATGTTGAACTCGGTCAGACCCGGCTCGAGCAGGACGAAATCGCTGCCGCATCGCACCAGCGCGCCGCAGCGGCCGCCGCGAGTAACGTCTTCAGCGACGAGATCACGCCGATTAGCGTTCCGCAGCGCAAGGGCGAGCCGCTCGTCATCAGCACCGACGAGGGTGTGCGTGCCGATAGTACGTCCGAGACGCTCGGCCGGTTGCGCCCCGCCTTCGACCCGGCGGGAAGCATCACCGCCGGCAACGCGGCGCCACTGAGCGACGGCGCGAGCGCGGTCGTCGTGACCAGCCGCGCCTGGGCCGAGAAGCACGGCCTGCCGTGGTTGGCCGTGATCGAGGCCAGCGGCCAGGTTGCCGGCCCCGACAACTCCCTGCACTCCCAGCCGGCCAACGCGATCGCGCACGCACTCTCCCGCCAAGGTTGGACCGTGGCAGACCTCGACGTGATCGAGATCAACGAGGCCTTCGCCTCGGTCGTGGCGCAGTCGTCGAAGGTGCTCGGGGTGAGCGTCGACGAGGTGAACATTCACGGCGGTGGCATCGCGATCGGGCACCCCATCGGATCGAGCGGCGGGCGCATCGCCCTGCATGCCGCGCTCGAACTGGCTCGTCGCGGCACCGGCAAGGCCGCCGTGGCCCTGTGCGGCGGCGGCGGCCAGGGCGAAGCGCTGCTGCTGTCGCGGTAGCCCGTGGCTACCCGAAGAAGTTGATCGGCTTGACGATGTCGGCATAGATGAGCAACAGGCTCATCCCGCCGAGCAGAATCACCACGGCCAGGGTGAGCGGCATGAGCTTGGCCATGTCCACCGGCCCCGGGTCGGGCCGCTTAAACAGCTTCGCGAACAATCGACGGATGCCTTCCCAGAGCGCCCCGGCCACGTGGCCGCCGTCGAGCGGCAGCAGGGGCACCAGGTTGAAGACGAACAGGGCGATATTGAGCGATCCGAGCAGGCCGAGCATGCTCGCGACCTTGGTCGCCACCGGAATGGTGTCCATGCTCGCCAGTTCGCCGGCCACCCGGCCGACACCGACCACGCTGATCGGTCCGTTCACCTCGCGCTCCCCCGGGCCGAAGGCAGCATTGGCCACGGCCACGAGCCGGTCGGGCAGGTTGAGGATCACGTGCGCGACTCCGGCAATGTTGTCGCCGACCATGGGCAGCACGGCCGTCGCGGGCTGGGGCACCAGTTCGCTCGCGGCTCCGATGCCGACGAAGCCGACCTTCTCGGTAATCGCAGCGCCGGACGCATCCGTTTTAATTTCGTTATCAGCCGTGTAGACGTAGCGTTCGGTGAGTTTGGGGGTGAGCGCGAGATCGACGTCGGCACCGTCTCGTTCGACGACGACGGCGAGGGTGCGACCGGGTGCCGAGCGGATGATCTCGGTTGACTGCTCCCAGCTCGCGATGGCGGTGCCGCCGATACTGACCAATCGGTCGCCCGGCAGCAGACCGGAAGCGGCACCGGGCGACGCTTCATCGGTGGCCGCGCAGGTCTGTCGGTCGTTCGATGCGGGCAGCACACACTCGCTTACGCTGCCAACGGTGGTGCTGATCTGCGCGCTGCCGAATCCCATGAGCAAAATTGCGAACATCACAATCGCGATGAGCAGGTTCATAGTCGGCCCGCCCAGCATGATGATCACGCGTTTGTAGACCGGGAGCTGATAGAACGCGCGGTGGTCTTCGCCCTCGCCGATGGTCTCCGCGCTGGCCTGACGAGCGTCGTCAACCAGGGTAGACAGGGCGCTGGTTTTCTTCTCCGGTGCACCCTCCTGCACCATCTGGTCGAAGAAGCCGGTGGTGGTACTGCGGGGGGCTCCGCCCTTCTTGGAGGGCGGGAACATACCGATCATGGCGATATAGCCACCGAGCGGCAGCGCTTTGACGCCGTATTGCGTCTCACCCTTGGTACGCGACCAGAGCGTGGGCCCGAAGCCGATCATGTACTGGGTAACCTTGACGCCGAACAGCTTCGCGGGCACGAGGTGGCCGATTTCGTGCAGGCCGATGGACACGGCGAGCCCGACGACGACGATCGCGACGCCAAGTATGAACAGAAGTACGTTTTCCACTGTCGTAGAGTAACCGCATCAAGCTGCAAAGCGGCTGGCGGTGAACGTCGACCACCCAATACGGGGGTGCATGTGCTTTGCTAGAGGGTGGACGTACCAGGAGGTCCCGTGTCTTACGAACCTGTTCCCACGCAGAAGCTGCCCGTTCCGGCCACACTCGGCCCGGTCGGCAGCCGGTTAGCCAACCGTTTTTTGATCGAGAGCCTCATCGGCACCGGCGGGATGGCATCCGTCTATCGAGCGCTGGATACCGCTCTGGGCCGCACCGTGGCCGTCAAGCTGTTTCGCGCCGACGGATCCGCGTCCGAGCCCGAGCGGCAGAGCGGCGAGATCGCCCTGCTCGCGAGCCTGAACCACTTCGCGCTGGTCACCCTGTTCGACGCCGGCACCGCACTCGTCGACGGCGTGCCGCGCACCTTCATCGTGATGGAACTCGTCGATGGCCCCGACCTGCGCACCCGCATCGAGGGCGGCCCGCTGCCGAGCCTCGACGTGGCCGTGATGGGCGCAGACCTCGCCGAAGCGCTGCACTACGTGCACGAGCAGGGCATCATTCACCGGGATGTCAAGCCGGCGAATGTTTTGCTGGCGCCCTCCGGCTTTCCCGGCCGCAACATGCACGCCAAGCTCGCCGATTTCGGCATTGCCCGGCTCCTCGACGAAACCCGGCTCACCGCGACCGGGTCGCTGCTCGGCACCGCGAGCTATCTCAGTCCTGAGCAGGCCCTCGGTGGAGTTATCGGCGCGCCCACGGACGTTTATTCCCTCGGACTGGTGCTGCTCGAGTGCCTCACCGGGGTGCGCGCCTACCCCGGAACCGCCGTGGAATCGGCGATGGCGCGGCTGCAGCGTCAGCCGGAAATTCCCAGCAAGCTCGGCTGCGACTGGACCGCCGTTCTCCGGGCCATGACCGCCCGCGATTTCGCCGACCGGCCCACCGCCGCCGACGCCGCCGGGTTGCTGCGAGTGCTGGCCACCGGAAGCAGCAACCTCGATGCAGCCACCATGCTGCTGCCCGCAGAGGCGCCAACTGCCACCGTGTTGTTGCCGGCCGCCGCGTCCGACCCCACGCTGTTGCTTCCGGCCGCCGCTGGCGCTGACGCTCCGACCGAGCTTCTGAAAACGGATGCTCCCGCCAGCACCCCCGCCTCCATCAGCCCCGCCAAGCCGAGCCGCCCAGTACGCCGCCGGGTGCTCCTCATGGTCGCGAGTGGGCTCACCCTGATCGCCGTAGCCGTCGCCGCCCTGCTCCTGCTCAACCCGGCCGAAGCGCCAACGGCGGTGCCACCGAGCTATCCGGCTGTGGACGGCACGCTCGGCACCCACCTTCAAGAGCTTCAGGAAAGCGTGAACCCGTGAATCGACGCCATCGGCTGACCCTGGCCGCCGCTACACTGTTCCTCCTGCCGCTGACCGGCTGCACGGCAACCGCCGTCGACCTGCCACCTACCACGGCCGAGCAGCTACAAACTGAGATTCTGGCGATCAGTGAAGCGTCCGCCGCCGGAGACTTCGCCAACGCCCAGTCGTTGCTCACCGCCATGCAAGCGAATCTGCGCACGGCGGCCGCTTCCGGCCAGGTGAGCGCCGAACGATCGGCGTCGATACAGTCCGCGATCAATCTGGTGCGGGACGACTTGACCGTTGAGATCGATGCCGCCGTCGTGGCAGCGGAGGCCGCAGCGGAGGCAGCGGCGAAGGCAGCAGCCGCGGCCGCGGAGCAGAACGACGAAGACGCCAAGGACCGCGCCGAACAGGCCAAGGACGATGCGGAAAACGCCAGGAAGGACGCTGAAAACGCCAAGGAAAACCGCGAAGACCGCGACGACTGACCAGTGCGTTAGTGGGCCGCGATGAGCTGGTCAGCGGCGGCGCGCGCCCAGCGTTCGGCCTCGGCGAGCGACTCCCGGGTAAGTTCCGTGCCCTGTTCGTGGGATTCGACCACGCGCAGCACCGTGTCGACGATGTCCAGAAAGCCGATGCGTCCGGCGTGAAAGGCAGCAACGGCCTGCTCGTTGGCCGCGTTGAACACCGCGGGATAGGTGCCGCCCTTGCGGCCGACCTTCTTGGCTAGTTCGACGGCCGGGAAAGCCGCATTGTCGAGGGGTTCAAAGGTCCAGCTGTGCGGCACGGTCCAGTCGATCGGAGTGCCAACCGCAGCGACCCGGTTCGGCCAGTCCAGCCCGAGCGAGATCGGCAGCCGCATGTCCGGGGGGCTTGCCTGCGCGATCGTCGACCCATCGACGAATTCGACCATCGAGTGCACCACGGATTGCGGGTGAACGACGGCGTCAATGCGGTCGTACTCCACGTCGAACAATAGGTGCGCCTCGATGATCTCCAGGCCCTTATTCACGAGGGTGGCCGAGTTGGTAGTCACCACGAGCCCCATGTTCCAGGTCGGGTGCGCGAGGGCCTGCGCAGGAGTTACCCGGGAAAGCTGCTCCCGGGCGAAACCACGAAACGGCCCACCGGATGCCGTCAGCACGAGTCGACGCACCTCGTGCGGGGTTCCGGCGAGCAATGCCTGCGCAATGGCAGAGTGTTCGGAATCAACGGGCACAATCTGGCCGGGCGCCGCGAGCGATTTCACGAGGTCACCGCCGACGATGAGCGACTCCTTATTGGCCAGGGCCAGAGTGCGACCAGCCTTCAACGCGGCGAGCGTCGGTCCGAGCCCGACCGAACCGGTGATGCCGTTCAGCACGACGTCGGCGTCGACGTCCCGCACCAGCTGCTCGGCAGCATCCGCTCCCAGAGCCGTGTGCTCGACCTGAAAATCGAGGGCTTGCAGCGCGAGCAGGTCGCCGTTACTACCGGCCGCGAGTCCAACCACCTCGAATCGTTCAGGGTTGGCGCGGATAACGTCGAGGGCCTGGGTTCCGATCGAGCCCGTAGACCCGAGGATAATTACTCGCTGCACCCCTCCATGCTAGGTGCACGCCGTCCGTGGCGTAGTGTCAACGGGTGACCGGTGCCAAAGCAGAACCCAAAGACGACGACGCGACCGACACCAGCGACAGCGAATCCACAGCCGTCCTTCACGATGTTTCTGCGGACCTGCCGTGCGAACCCGAACGCGTGAAACGTCCGGGATTCGTCTACTTTCTCGGCTACGGCATCATGGCGCCCGTCGCCCGCGTCGTGTTTCGCCCGCGCATTTTGGGCCGGGAGAACATTCCGGCCAGCGGCCGCGTCATCCTGGCGAGCAACCACCTTTCCTTCATCGACAGCATCGTCATTCCGCTCGTCGCTACCCGGCGGGTGCAATTCCTCGCCAAGTCGACCTACTTCACCGGAACCGGCTTCAAGGGCTGGGTCTCCCGCACGTTCTTCACAGCGATCGGCGCTATCGGCGTGGAACGCGGCGCCGGGCAGGCCGCCCAGGCCGCCCTCGATGAGGGTCGAGCGGTGCTCGACGCCGAGGGTGCGTTCGCGATCTATCCGGAGGGCACTCGCTCACTCGACGGCCGCCTCTACAAGGGTCGTACCGGTGTCGCCTGGCTGGCCCTGACCACTGGCGCTGTTGTGGTTCCGGTCGGATTGATCGGCACGCAGGAGATTCAGCCGGTAGGAACCACCCTGCCCCGCATCCGCAAGGTCACGGTCGCTTTCGGCAAGCCGCTCGACCTCAGTCATCACGGCCAGGCGAACTCGGGCAAGGCCCGACGTCAGGCGACGGATGAGATCATGACGGCCATTCACGACCTGTCCGGCCAGGAATTGGCTCATGCCTACAACGAATCGCCGCCGGTCGGTACGCTGAATCGTCTCGCCCGCCGGGTGTTTCCGCGCGAACGCCTGTAGCCGTAGACCTTCGGCATTCGGCTGCGAGCGACGACAGTCATAGGCTGGAGTAATGACTGCAACGTATTCGGTGCCCCAGCAACGCAAACTCGTCACGGCTCTTCCCGGCCCCAAGTCGGTTGAACTTCAGGCCAGGCGAGAGCAATCGGTCGCCCGCGGCGCCGGGACCCTCGCCAACATCTACATGGACCACGGCGCGGGAGCGATTCTGGTCGACGTCGACGGCAACCAGATCATCGACCTCGGCAGTGGTATTGGGGTGACCACGATCGGTCATGCGCATCCGGACGTCGCGGCGGCAGCATCCGCCCAGGCAGCGAAGCTGACCCACACCCTGTTCACGGTAACGCCCTACGAGAACTATGTGGCGGTGGCCGAGAAGCTTAGCCAGATCACCCCCGGTGACTTTGAGAAACACTCGATTCTGGTCAACACCGGCGCTGAGGCCGTGGAGAACGCGGTGAAGATCGCCCGCAAGTTCACCGGGCGCCGCGCGATCGTGGCCCTCGACCACGCCTTCCACGGCCGCACCAACCTGACCATGACAATGACCTATCGCCCCTGGCCGGAGCGCGCCGGCATGGGTCCGTTCCCCGGTGAAATCTACAGCGTGCCCACCAGCTACCCGTTCCGAGACGAGCTCAGCGGGCTCGAAGCGGCCGAGAAAACCATCGACTACATCACGACCCACATCGGAGCGACCGAGATCGCAGCGTTCTTCGTCGAGCCGATCCAAGGCGATGGCGGCATCGTCATTCCTGCGCCCGGCTATTTCAAGCGCATTCGCGAATTCTGCACCGAGAACGGCATTGTGTTCGTCGCCGATGAGATTCAGGCTGGCATCGCCCGGACCGGCGCCTGGTACTCGATCGAGCACCACGACGTCGTGCCCGACCTGGTCACCACGGCCAAAGGAATCGCCGGCGGCTTTCCCCTCGCCGCCGTCACCGGCCGCGCCGACATCATGGACTCCGTACAGCCCGGCGGTATCGGCGGCACCTTCGGTGGCAACCCGGTCTCGACCGCAGCTGCCCTCGCGGTGTTCAACCTGATCGAGCGGGACAACCTGCTCGGCGAGGCGCAACGGGTCGAAGCCGCACTCTGGGCGCGCATCGGCGACTGGGCCGAGAAGTTCTCCATCGTCGGCGAGGTACGCGGCAAGGGCGCTATGTTCGGCGTGGAGCTGGTGCATCCCGGCACCAAGAAGCCCTACCCAGAGGCTTTGACCGCCGTAATCAAGCATGCGACCACGAACGGGGTCATCGCGCTCGATGCCGGTAGCTGGGATTCCGTGCTGCGCATCATGCCCAGTGTCGTGATTTCCGACGAGCTGATCGACGACGCTGCGACCGTGCTCGAAGAAGCACTTACCGCTCTGGTGGCCGCCTACCCTGCCTAGGCGCTCGCGCCGACCCCGCGTATTCGCGTACGGCAACCCAGTCCGTGATGTCAACGGATTGGGTGGGCGGCAGGTCGATGGCCGACGGGCTGATGGCCGCCACCAGATCGGTGGCCGGCCGCATCACGGTCCGGCCGTCAGCGAAGCGGATGCTGTCGGCTCCGGCACCAGAGTCGGCGATGGCGTCGGCGATGGCGCTGGTGCCGGCTCCCCCGTTTCGGACACCGGCACGAGCGGCCGTACCTGGGCGAACGGGAACAGCGAGGGTGCAGCATCCGCTTGGTATGCCTGGCCGAGGGAGTCGTAGGTGTAATCGATATCGCCAGACATCACCAGTCGGAGTGGAAACACGTTCCAGCCGCCGCCCGGTACCAATATGCTCGGCACGACCATGTCCTGCTCACCGGCCGCATCAAGCTGCGGCAGGTAGTTCGTATTGACCGGGTCGTTGACCACGTTGAGTGCGCGGCCACTCTGGTCGAATAGCTGCACGTCGGTGAGCGGCTGGCCATCGGCGTCGTAGGCGAATACGTTGGTTACCTGCACGCCGCTCTGCATGAGCCCCGGCGTCGGGGACGGGGTGTACTCCACGTACGCAGTGTTCTGCACATTGGCCTGATGGGCCGTGTAATTAAGCAACACAGGCATTACCAGAATCGCGCAGACGCTGACAACGAAACGAAAGCCGGGAAGCCAGCGCCAGGGTAGCCAGTGCCCGCGTCCCCACTGCACACTCAAAATCACGAAGGCGGAGAGCACGAGCCAACGCACGGGGTCGGACGGCACCGTGCTGATGGCGCCACCCGCAAAGACCGACGCGACCGCATAAACGATCCAGCCGCGCAGCACCCACCACAGTGGGCGGAGCACGAGCAGAAAGTCGAGTACCGCTGCACCGGCTGCACTCGAGCGGACGCGCCGAGTCGCGTTTGCTTGAAGGCCCCCGGCCCGGGCGCGCAGCCGACGCAGCGTCGACACCCGAACCGTCGGCATATCTCCCCGCACGGGAAGCCCGGCCGCGCCGCGCAACTCGTCGGCGTAGGCGACCGGATCGCCGAGCTCGAAGCCTGGCGCAGGGGCATCAGCATCGGCATCGTCGAAGTCAGCAGCCTGCTCCGTCAGGTCGGCCTCGAGGCCGTCGGTGAGGTCGTCGACGTCATCGGCCGGCAGATCGCTCAGGGCGGCCCGCACGGCCAGGGCGAAGTCCCGAATGGGCTGGGTAGTGGTGGCGGTGTCGCTCATGAGTTGTCGCCGATCGTGAGTAGGGGAACTGTGGGTTGCGGCTGTTCGAGCAGCCGGGTGAGGGTATCGGCGAAGTGAGACCAGTTCGCACGTTGTTCGGCGAGCATGACCCGGCCGTTCGCGTTCATTCCGTAGTACTTTCGGTGCGGTCCGCCGTCAGAGGGCACGACATAGCTGGATAGCGCCCCCGCGCTGTACAGCCGACGGAGGGTGCCGTAGACCGACGCGTCGCCGACCTCGTCGAGCCCGGCGGCACGCAACCGGCGCACGATGTCATAGCCGTAGCCGTCGTCGTCGACGATCACGGCCAAAACGGCCATATCGAGCACCCCCTTGAGTAACTGGGTGGTATCCATCGGTATCCCTTCGATCAGTACGCATCTTCAACGCATCCCACACTACTACGCAAACCGTACTACTGCGCCAAACGCACTCCAGGCCAACCCCGGCCAACCTCGCCGAGCCGTGAGTTTCGAGCGCCGAGCGCCCTTACGCGGTCGTGACCGGCTCGTGATCGACCGGAAAATTCACCGAGGCCGCGATGAAGCATTCACGGGCAGCCTCGGCGTGCAACGACTGCGCGAACTCGACCTGCTCGGGGTCGGTGATCGTCACCCGTGGCCGTAGCGTGACCGTCGTGAAGTGGCCACCACCGCCGTAAAGCTGTTCCATGGTGCCGACCGGGGCATCCGTATATGCCGTCACGGTCACCCCGTTCCGGGCGGCCACGTGCAAATACGAGAGCAGATGGCACTGGCTGAGCGCCGCGAGCAGAAGCTCCTCGGGGTTCCAGCGATCATTGTCGCCGTGAAAGGTCGGATCGGACGAACCGCTGATCATGGCCTTATCAGTGGATGCCCGACCGGCCGGCAAGATCAGATGGTCGCGCCCGTATGCCTTGTAATGACTCGTTCCGGTTCCGCGATTGCCGGTCCATTCGACCCGAACCGCATATTCGTGCACTCCGTTCATGCTTCTCCCTTGGCTCTACAAGATTCTTGCAGCCGGTTCAGGTTCACCGCGCTCACGGTCGGTAAAGTGGAGTCATCATGACTGACACCCTTATTGACTCTGCCACCACTTCCGTACCGACGTACTCGGTTACGCAAGAACGAAAGATCGTGACCGCCATTCCCGGTCCGATCTCGGCGGCATTGCATGAGCGGCGCCGAGCGGTCGTCTCCGATGGCGTCAGTTCCATGCTCCCCGTCTACATCAAGAAGGCCAACGGGGCGATCGTCGTCGACGTTGACGGCAACCAATTCATCGACCTCGGTGCCGGAATCGGCGTGACCACGATCGGCCACACCGAAGCCAGCGTTGTCGCGGCGGCCGTCGAACAGACGCAGGATTTCATTCACACACTCTTCACCATCACGCCCTACGAAGAGTACGTGCGCGTCGCCGAGCTGCTGGCCGAGCACACTCCGGGCAGTTTCCCGAAGAAGAGTGTGCTCATCAACTCCGGCGCCGAAGCCGTTGAGAACGGCGTAAAGATCGCCCGCAAGTACACCGGCCGTCGCGCCGTCGCCGTGCTCGACCACGCCTACCACGGTCGCACCGTGCTGACCATGGCCATGAATTATAAGGCCATGCCGTACGCCACCGGCTTCGGCCCCCTTGCCAGCGACGTCTACCATGCGCCAAGTTCCTACCCCTACCACGACGGCCTGACCGGCGCCGAAGCGGCCGCCCGCACCATCGCCTACCTCGACAAGGTGATCGGGGCAGCCGACCTGGCCTGCCTCGTCGTCGAACCCATCCAGGGTGAGGGCGGTTTCATGGTGCCGGCGGATGGCTACCTTCCCGCCCTGCAGGAATGGTGCACCGCCAACGGTGTCGTCATGATCGCCGATGAGATCCAGAGCGGCATGGCTCGCTCTGGCAAGTACTTCGCAAGCGAACACTTCGGCTGGATCCCCGACCTCGTCCTCACCGCCAAGGGCATCGCCGGCGGCTTCCCGCTCGCTGCCGTCACCGGCCGCGCCGAGATCATGGATGCCTCGCAGCCCGGTGGCCTCGGCGGCACCTTCGGCGGCAACCCGGTCGCCTGCGCCGCGGCCATCGCCGTGTTTGACGCGATCGAGGCCAACAACCTGCTCGGCGAGGCCATGCGCATCGAGAAGTCCCTCACCGCCGGACTGACCGCGCTGAAGAACAAGTACGACATCATCGGCGAGATTCGCGGCCACGGCGCCATGATGGCCATCGAGCTCGTGCAGCCCGGCACCGGCGACACTACAAAAACGCCGAACGCTGCCGCGGTGAGCGCTATCTCGGCCTACGCCGGCCAGCACGGCGTGCTGCTTCTGACGGCCGGCACCTACGGCAACGTGCTGCGCTTCCTGCCGAGCCTGGCGCTGTCCGATGCCCTGATCGTCGATGCCCTCTCGGTGATCGACGATGCCATGGCCGCCCACGCTGCAGCGCTGACCACGCCCACACACTGACGCCGTGACTGAAACTTTCACGGTCGACGATTCCGTCGAACTCGCCGTCGTCGAGCGCAGCGGCTTCGTCGAATCCCGGCACGCCGGCGCGGCAATCGTGCTTGGCACCAATGGTGAGGTGTTGCGGGCGCTCGGCGACGTGACCAGCCCGGTCTTTCCACGTTCGGCGATGAAGCCGTTCCAGGCCGTGGCGGTCCTGGCGAGCGGCGCCGCCCTGCGAGGAGCGGATGCTGCCATCGCCACCGCCAGTCACAGCGGCACCGCCGCCCACGTCGATCTCGTTCGCGGACTCCTCTCCCGGGCCGGGGTGCCAGAAACGGCGCTCGCCTGCCCGGCTGCCTGGCCGATCGACTCCGCCGCGCGCGACACCCTCGTGCGCCTCGGCGCCAGCAAGGCACCGGTGTACATGGAGTGCTCGGGTAAACATGCGGCGATGCTCGTCGCGTGCCAGCAGAATGGTTGGGCACTGGAAGGGTATCTGGACCCGGCGCATCCGTTGCAAAAGCGCATTCTCGACGTGCTTGAACGTTTCACCGGCGAACGGCCGGTGGCCTCGGGCGTCGATGGCTGTGGCGCCCCCGTGCACGCGATCTCCCTCACCGGTCTAGCCCGCGGCATCGCGCGCATTGCCACGAGCAAGTCCAACTCACCGTTTGCGATTTACCGCGAGGCCGGTTTTCTGGCCGAAGCGGTGCGCGCCAATGGCTGGGTCGTGGCCGGACCCGGCCATTCCGACAGCATCGTGATCGACCGCCTCGGCCTGTTCATGAAGGGCGGCGCCGAGGGCATCATGGTCGCCGCCGCCGAGAACGGCACCACCGTGGCGCTGAAAATTCTCGACGGCAACCTTCGCGCCGCAGCTGCTGTCGCGCTGAGCCTGCTGGCCGATGCCGGCGCAATCGCTCGAACGGATGTCGCGCAACTGCTGCCCGAGCTCGGTCTCACCGTGACCGGCGGCGGACGGCCGGTAGGAGAAATCCGCGCCAGCTACGTTTAGCTGATTCGGCTGGGCGGCGCGATCACGTTGAGTGCGCCGGGCCTCACGCGTGCCCCGACGGGGAGCGGCCCGATGCGGTCGCCATCGGCGTAGGCCGCGACGGCCCCAGCCGCGTCGATCGCCACCGCCCGCCCCTTCCGCACCGTAACCTCTGCTAGTTGCAGGTGCGTTCCGCTGTAAACCCGGCGCAGCGCCTTCAGTAGCCGCAGTCGTCCGGCCGCGCTAAAGATGACGATGTCCAGCAGGCCATCGTCGAGCTGCGCCGAGGGCGCCACGTGCATGCCCGAACCGTAGTAGCCCGAATTGGCCACGATCACGGTGTGTGCATCGACCCTCTGGGTCACGCCGTCGATCACAATGCGATACTCGGTCGCCCGGTGGGTAGCGATCGCCCAGACGGCGGCTACGGGGTACTGCAGCCTGGCCGGCAATCGGTGAACCCGGTTGACGAGCGCTGACGTCAGCGAATCTATCCCGGCGTAAACGCTGCCCACCACGATCTGCCCCTGACATCGATCACATCGACCGAACGCACCGATCCGGTCAGCAACAGGTCGGCGACTGCCGCAAGATCGTTCGGAATTCCGAATTGCCGCGCAAAATCGTTGCCCCAGCCCACCGGCACGAGGCCAGGGTTGCCGCCCGGCGGCTTCGGTCGCAGCCTGGCGGCCGTGGTGTGCGCTGTGGGTGTGAGCCACCGTGACCTGGGCTCCTGCTTCACGGAGGCGCCGCGCCACTTCGAGGCCCCGGCCGACGGTCATGGACTGGCCGGCCGCCGGGTTGACCAGTAGGTCGAAGATTCGCACGGTGCCGGGTCGGTCAGCTGAGCTTGGCTAGCCGCCGCGCCTTTGCCGCCCCCGACACCTGCACCGTCACGACCACGACCAGCGCGAGGATGAACACGGCGGAGGCGAGCACGTTGGCCTCGGCTGGAATGCCGCGCGCCGCCGAGATGTAGATGTACTTGGGAAAGGTCGTCACCGCGCCGGAGTTGAAGTTCGTGATGATGAAGTCGTCAAAGGACAACGCGAAAGACAACAGCGCGGCCGCCAGGATGCCGGGCAGTAGCAATGGAAAAGTGATGCGCGCAAACACCTGCCAGGCCGAGCCATACAGGTCGCGGCCCGCTTCCTCCAGCGCCGGGTCCAGGCTCGCAACACGCGCCTTCACCGTGACCACCACAAAGCTGATGCAGAACATCGTGTGCGCGAGAATAATCGTCAGCATGTCCTTTGGCACACCGAGGGACAGAAACTGGGCAGCCAGCCCGGCGCCAAGCACGACCTCCGGGGTAGCCATCGGCAGAAACAGCAGCAGGCTGGTCTGTGACCGAAACTTAAACCGGTAACGCACGATGGCGATCGCGATCATGGTGCCGAGGGCGGTCGCTATGACCGTGGCGACGGCTCCGATGAACAGGCTGTTGCCAAAGGCCTGGCAGACCGCGCCGTTTTGTACGTTGCAGACATTGAGCCATTTGTCGAAGGTGAAACCGCGCCAGGTGATGTTCGATTTGAGCGAGTCGTTGAAGGAGTAAACGAAGGTGTAGCCGATGGGGATCATTAAAAACAGCAGTGCCAACCCGCTGTACACGGGCAGCAGCCACTTGCCGAGGGAGAGCTTCACAGCAGTTCCTCCGTTCCGGATCGTTTGACGTAGATACTCACGATCACGAGGATCACGGTCATCAGAATGATCGACAGGGCTGCCGCCGTGGGATAGTTCTGCAGTACGAGAAAGTTCGCCTCGATCACGTTTCCCATCATCTGGGTACCGGTGCCGCCGAGAAAGTCCCGACTGGCGTTGATGTAGTCACCGGCCGCTGGGATGAAAGTGAGCAGGGTTCCCGCCACGATGCCGGGCATAGACAGCGGAATGGTCACCTTGCGAAACACCTGGAAGGGGCTGGCATAGAGGTCGTTGCCGGCCTCGAGGTAGCGCACATCGAGCCGTTCCAGGGTCGTGTACAACGGCAGGGTCATAAACGGAATGAAGTTGTAGGTCAGGCCAAAGATCACCGAGAAGGCGGTGCCGGTCACGTGGGCTTCCGGCCCCAGCAGGGACAGCGCTTTCAGTGACTGCACGACGAACGACTCGTCGGAGAACAGCTGCTTCCAGGCCAGGGTGCGCAGCAGAAAGCTGATGAAAAACGGCGCGATCACGAGCACAAGCATGAGGCTCTGCAGCAGCGGCCACCTCCGAGCCTTTACTCCGATGAAGTAGGCAAGCGGGTAGCTGATCAGCAATGCGAAGAACGTCGCGGCGAGGGCATAGCTGAACGACCGCACGATGTGCGGCCAGTAGGTCGTGACGACCTCGACGTAGTTCTGCCAGCGAAAGGCGTAGTCATATTGGCCGATGTCGCCGAACTCGCGCGGCGCCTGGACCGACGTCAGAAGCAGCGACACGAGCGGCGTGAGAAAGAACAGCACCAGGTAGAGGATGCCCGGCAACAGCAGGAACAGCGCCACCGGGCTGCGCCGCCGGGCGACCGGCTCGGTCGACGGCGAAGTCGCGGTTGAGAATGCGGCGAAGGCCATCCCTAGGCCTCCTCAAGCTCCGTGATCAACGAGGACCGGCGCTGCCGGGCGATGGTCTGGGTGTCGAGATCGGCCTCGAACCGCGGCGCATCGTCCGGATCGTCGTCGAGCCCGAAACCATGGTCGATGTTCCAGCTGAGCCAGACCTCGGCTCCGACGTGCGCGGCCGGACCGAAGGCCGTGTTCTGGGCGAAGACGACCAGGGTCCCGACTCCCGGAACCGCTACAAGGTATTGCGTGCTGACCCCGCTGAACGACACGTCGATGACTCGTCCAGGCCCCATCACGTTGCATCCGTCATCGTGGGTGGGCGCCTGGGCGTGCAGAGTGAGCTTTTCAGGACGCACACCGACGGTGACCTCGCCCAAAACCCGGTGCGCACGCCCCAGCGGCACCACGATCTTCTGACCGGAAACATCAACCGCTATGGCAGTGCTCGTGGCCCCGACGACGGGCCCGGTGAATAGGTTGGACTGGCCAAGAAAGTTCGCGACGAAGGCGGTCTTGGGCAGTTCGTAGAGCTCCTGCGGTTGCCCCATCTGCTCGATACGACCCTTGTTCATGACCGCGATGGTGTCGGCCATGGTCATGGCCTCTTCCTGATCGTGCGTGACGTGCAGAAAGGTGAGGCCCACTTCTTCCTGGATGGTTTTCAACTCGAGCTGCATCTGACGCCGTAGTTTAAGGTCGAGGGCCCCGAGCGGCTCGTCTAGCAGGAGCAGCGACGGCCGGTTGACGATGGCGCGAGCGAGAGCAACGCGTTGCTGCTGGCCGCCGGAAAGCTGCTGCGGTTTTCGGTGGGCGAGGTGATCAAGTTCCACCAGGAGCAGGGCCTCGTGTGCCTTGGCGACCGGATCGCCGATCTTGCGTCGTCGCAGCCCGAACGCGACGTTTTCCAGCACGGTCATATGGGGAAACAGGGCGTAGCTCTGGAACACCGTGTTGACCGGGCGCTGGAAGGATTTCTGATTCGTCACATCCGCTCCCCCGATCAGGATGCGACCGCTCGTGGGTTCTTCCAGTCCCGCGACCAGCCGCAGCGTGGTTGTCTTGCCGCAGCCAGAGGGGCCGAGCAGCGCGAAGAACGACCCGGCCGGGATGGTGAGGTTAAGATTTTCAATGGCGGTGAACCCGGGGAAACGTTTCTCGATGCCGACCAGCTCCAGGTCGGCTCCACGATCAGCGAACGCACCGACGGCCATTAGGCTGCGCCCAGCAGGATGGCCTGGAACTGCTTATTGAAAGTCTGTTCCTCGGTGCCGTCGAGCCCACGGAAGACGTAGGCGTTGGCGAGGGTAGCGTCGTCGGGAAAGATCAGCGGATCTTCGGCCAGCGTCGGATCGATGGTCATCATGGCTTCCTTGGCGCCAGCCACCGGGGTGATGTAGTTGACGTACGCGGCAACCTCGGCAGCAACGGCCGGGTCGTAGTAGTAGTTGATGAGTTCTTCGACATTCTTCTTGCCGGGCGACCCGATCGGTACCACGAAGTTATCGTTCCAGAGGGTGCCGCCCTTTTCGGGAACGACGAAGCCCCACTTGTCGCCGTTTTCGGCGTTGAGCTGCACGATGTCGCCGGACCAGACGATCGCGGCCAGGGTGTCTTCGTTCGCGAGGTCCTCCTTGTACGAGTTGCCCTTGATGTTGCGGATCTGGCCGTCGGAAACCTGCTTCTTGAACTCGTCGATGGCGGCAGTGAATTCTTCCTCGCCCCACGTGCCGGAGATATCGACGCCCTGGTCGAGCATGATCAGGCCCATGGTGTCGCGCATTTCGGAGAGCACCCCGACGCGCCCCTTTAATTTGGGTGCCCAGAGGTCTTCAACCGATTTCAGGCCTTGCGGATACTTTTCCTTGTTCCAGGCCAGGCCGGCGAACCCGCCCTGCCAGGGAACACTCATAGCCCGACCAGGGTCGAAGTCGACGTCCTGCAATGAGGGCAGCAGGTTGGCAAGGTTTGGAATGTTGGCATGATCGAGTTCCTGGGTGTAGCCGAATCTGATCATGCGGCTCACCATCCAGTCGGTCAGGCACACGGCATCTGCGCCGATGTCCTGGCCGAGGGCAAGCTGATCCTTCACCTTGCCGTAATAGGAGTTGTTGTCGTCGACGGCTTCGGTGTACTTGACCGAGATGCCCGTCTGCGCCTTGAAGGCGTCGAGGGTGGGGTACTTGTCGGCGTCATCGACGTCGATGTAGAGCGCCCAGTTGTCCCAGCGGATGGTCTTGTCGGTGGCCGAGGTATCTGCGGCAGCGGTTGGTTTGGCCGCCGCTCCGGACGAGCACGCGGCGAGCGCGAGTGCCGTGGCACCAGCACCCGCACCGGCCAGCAGCGTACGACGGCCCAGCTGCGCGCTCTGCGCCTGACGAATAAGCTGGCGGATCAGGGGATCGGCGGGCAACGGCTTGGACTTCATCATGGTTCTCCTAGCGTTCTGGGCACGCACACGGTCACGCTCGCTGCGTTGCGAGTTGGTCGATAATTGCACATATCAGCGGTAGAAACACCTAAAAGAGGTCAAAACATTGATCTTGCAATCGTTCTATCACGAAATCAGCACAAACTTGCAACGTGTGCCCGCGAAATCGTCGGTGTGCCACGATCCGGCAGGTGACGCTGCGCAGATTGCTGCCCCAGCCGTTGGCCGAGGCCCTGAGCTAGTCCGGCAATTTCGCCCTGGTGACCTCTCCATCGGGGTGCAAGATCCAGACCCGTCCACGTCCGGGTGCCAGCGGAGGCGGCAGCTCCCGGCGATGACTAACCAGCCGAAAGTCCGACAGGCTGCAGCGGTCGAACACCAGGCTGGCCGCTCGGTCGCTCGACGTCGAACCACGAAGCCGTGCCAGCAACGTCCAGTGCACCTGCCAGGATTCGGCGTCACCGACGACAATCAGTTGACCGGCAGCATCCGCTTGGCCCGCAGCGCCTGGATCCAGCAGAGCGGAAGCCGCTGGTCCGCTGGTTCCGGCAAGTTCCAGTACCGGGATACCCATGGCATTACGCAGGCGGGTGGCCGTGTTTGTCGGCGACGATGACACGATCAGAAGCGGACCGCGAGCTGGTAGCGAATCGGGCACCACGACAGCAGGAATGATCATGCCCGGAGTCGGTGCCAGCAGCTGCACGCGCAGGGTGCGCCATACTCCCCCACCCGGCGGCAGCGACGTGATGTAACCGGCCGATTGTCCCCCGGCCGCGAGGTGGTCCTGCACGCTCGGCAGTTTCAGCAGCAGGGTACTCTGGCACAAGGTTGCCAGCCCCGGAACCACGCTCGTGTGTCGTTGCACGGCGACGACGACATGCACACCGGCGGCCGGTCCGTCCCGCAGCAGACCGACGAGCAGATCAACGGCTGCCAGCCGGTGGTCGGGCTGCCAGCGGGCGCAGACGGAATCAAAGTCGTCGAACAGTACCAACCGGGGCGAGGCCGAAGTCTGCTGCCCGGTTTCCACGCGGGCGCTCAGAGTCTGGAGCACATCCCAAACCGACTCCACGTCGGCCGTGACCAGTTGGGTTTCGACCCGATGTTCGGCCACCCGGGTGAGCGTGTGCAGCAGGGTGGATTTACCCGAGCCGGCCCCGCCGACCACCAATAGGTGCCCATCAGTGTCGGGGTCGTAGGCGAACACGCAGTACCGCTGGCGCTCGGGTTCGTCGAGCAACCCGACCGGATACCCCGTCGCCGGCGCCACCCCAACCGTCGCCAATTCCAGATCGTGCTCGGTCACAATCGGCGGGAGCGCATCGAGCCATGGACGTCTGGGAACATATCCGGACGACGATCGTGGCGCCGCGATGATGCTCGCAATGTCGAGTTCCTCGGTCGTCGCAATCTGGCAGAGCACCGGTTCTCCGGCTTCCGTGGCGACCAAACACCGGCCGGGCTCATTCGGTGCCAACGCGGCCGCGGCATCCGTGCCGATCACGGCCTGGCTGTCGGCCCGGTTGTTCACTCGGAGCGACAAACGCAGGCTGCAGTTAGCCAGCAGCGCGTCGCGCACGACCCCGGCCGGCCGTTGGGTACACAGAATCAGGTGCACCCCGAGCGACCGTCCCCTGGCGGCAATGTCTACAAAGAGCGCGTGCAGCTCGGGAAACAGCCCGAGCATGGTCGCGAATTCATCGACGACGATAATCAGCCGGGGAAGCGGATGCTCCAGGCGCGCGTCGGTCACGTCCCGCGCCCCGGCCGCACTCAGCATGCGCTCCCGGTAAAGCAGTTCGGCACCCAGACTGGCGAGAGCCCGAGTGGCCGCATTCGAGTCGAGGTCGGTAATGAGTCCGACGCAATGCGGCAGTCGAGCAAGCGGTTGAAAGGCCGCACCGCCCTTGAAATCGACCAGGAGAAAGTTCACCTGCCGCGGCGAGTACGTCGCGGCCAGCGCGGCAACCCAGGTGGTCAGGAGCTCGCTCTTGCCGCTACCGGTCGTTCCCCCGACCACGGCGTGAGGTCCGGACTGCACCAGGTCGAGGTAAGCTGGCCCGTCGCGACCGACTCCGATCGGGCAGGCAAGGCTCGATGGGGCCATCGAACGGTCCATCGCCCGATCCATCGCCGAAGCATCGGTGACGTGCTCAAGGAGTTGCATGACCGGGACCATGGCCGGGATCACCCCCGTCGTGCTCACGAGGCCTGCCGACTTGGCCTGCCCGGCGAGTGCTACCGCAAAATCGACGGCTTCGGCCCTGGCGAGAAGTTCCGGAGAGAAATCCAGAGGGGGCGCCCGATTCGGCGAACGAATAATCTGTGCCCGCGCCGGACCGTTCACGCGCACGACCGTTCCGCAGCCCGGCGGCAAGTCTTCCAGCCGCATCGCCAGGGCGAGCAACAGCCGCCCGCTTTCTGGTTCCCCATAAAGCGGATCGGTGGTGCTGGTGGTGGTTCGCAGCCGGAGTGTAAACCGGCGCGGCGGTGGCGCCACGTGCGGCAACTGTGTCACCCAATCCCAGTCGGTGGACCCGGCATCGCTCGGGCCGGCGACACCCAAGTCGGTCGGCGGCACCGCGAAAGTGACCTGCACGACAACGGCACGGCCGAGCGCCGCCGCGAGCGGCACCGGCCCGACGATACCAAGCCCCTGGGCCAGGTCAACAACGACGGGCGCGCCGGTGACTGTTGCAGCCCACTCCCGCAGTTGACGGTTATCGTTCGGGCCGCTGCCTCCGCCGAGTCGGATGCCGCTCGGGGCCGGGCCAACGCCCAGCGAGACGCGCGTGCCTTCCGTTAGTCGCCAACGCGCGACTGCCGCACGCCCGAGCACAATGTTTCTCGCCGAAGGCGTCTGCCGCCAGGCTTCGTCGCGCCAGCGGGTGTGACGTTCGGTAATCATCAAACGCAACACCGCGACGGCGTCGCCGTGCGAAACCGTCTCGGCCCGACGGCGTTTACGGCCCGAACGTTTCGCGTCGAACATGCTGGCCACCGCGATGATCGGGCTCAGAACGGCGAAAATTAGCGCGAAGGCCGAGCCGGTGATCATCCAGATCACTCCTGCAGCGACCAAGGGCGCCACAGTGGCGAGCAAGGGAAAACCCGCGGGCGGCAGAACGGCCGGCGCGGGCGGTAGCGTGAGGGTTTCATCGACGGCGGACACCCAACCAGCAGACCCGTCTATCGGTCGAGAAACATCCGCGACGTGATTATCGGTGCATAACCGGCGTTCTGGTCAGCGGTGGAGGAGGTGTTCAGGCGACAGTGAAAGAGTGGTCAGCGATTTCAACCCGCGTACCACGCGGCAAAACGAACCGTCGGCCCGGTTCGAGCACCTCGGCCGTTTCGCCGGGACGGCGAATCACGGTGCCGTTGCCCGAGACCCGGTCGCTGACCCAGAATTCGCCGTCGTGCTGGCCGAACTCGAGGTGCGTCTTCGAGACCGAGCGGTCGGCATCCGCTACCCGAATGAGTTCGTCGAAAATCTCATCGGGTTGGGCCAGGGGTTTGCGGCCGATTAGGCCGGAGCCTTGCACGGAGACCACCTGACCGGTGCTGAAGGTCAACACGAAGGTCGCCCGGGTCGGCAGCGCGGCGGCGGGGACTGCGTGCGGTGCGGCGGCTGGTGCGACGGTCACGACAGCGATGGCCCGAACGGGCGCCGGCACCTCTGTTGGAATCGGTACGGAGATGACCACTGTGGTGCGCGGCAGCCGCGCAATGATCGTCGTGTCGTTGGGGCGAGGGTCCCGGCGCTTGCGCGACTCCACGGTAGCGGTACGGGAGCTGCCGCATTCGCCGCAGAACATGGCTAAGGCCGGCAACCAGGCCCCGCAAATCTGACACGTCACGATCAGCTTGGCCTAGACCTTTTTGACCAGGCTGGACTTGAGCTGCATGAATCCGAATCCATCGACCTTGCAGTCGATGTCGTGGCCATCGACCGGGTCGACGAGACGGATGTTGCGAACCTTGGTGCCGACCTTGATCGACAATGACTGGCCCTTGACTTTGAGGTCCTTGATGATCGAGATGGTGTCACCGTCGGTCAGCACGGTTCCGAAGGCATCCTTGACAACGGCTTCCTGTTCTTCGTCGACCGGTTCGTTCGACCACTCGTGGGCGCAGAGCGGGCATACCAGCAGGGAGCCCATCTCATAGGTCAGGTCGCTGGAACATTCAGGGCACGGCGGCAGGGTCTCATTCACTCGTTCCATAATACGCGTCTGGATTAAGCCGGCACGGGCGTGCTAGCGGCGGCGGGTCAGCACGCGCCAGAGCCGACCGGCGATGATGGCCGCGATAACCATGAACATGAGCGGAATGTAGGCGACGACAGAGGAGGCTTCCCAACCAATCCCGATTCCGGAATCACGGTTGAAAGCCGATACCAGCAGCCCGAGAAAGTATGACTCGGCCGACTCTGCTCCGTTGTCCATTAGGGCAGACAACATGCCAGCGGTGAACGCGAAGGCCAGGGTCCACCAGAGCAGCAGCAGGCCGGTGAACCAGTAGATTGCCCGAACCCAGGACGGCCGGTTACTGCGGCCGTCCTCGGCGAAACTTCGGGCCAGGGCGCGAGGAGAGCCGAGCGAGTCGAGGGCGGCGTCGATGCCGCGGGCGGCGGCATCCACTTCGATATTGTCGCGAATCTCCCGCAGGATCGATCGGCGTTCGCGCGTAGTGACCGCCTCTTCGAGGGCGAGGTCGAACCGAAACAGATAGGACTCGCGGCGACGCCAGACTGCAAACGTTGATCTGACCTCGGTGGTGTGCGTGTTCATTTCTGTTCCTCTCCGGCTGGTTCTCGCTCGTCTGGTTCAGCTGTGGGGATGGCGCCCAGCCCCGTGTGCACGATCGCAATCAGGGAATGCCATCGCGCCGTGGCGAGCATGAGGGCTTTTTCCCCGGCCGGGCTGAGTGCGTAGTACTTGCGCGCCGGTCCAGCTGTGGATGCCACGAGGTGGCTGGTGAGTGAACCCTCCTGTTCGAGCCGTGACAGCACCGGGTAGACCGTGCCGGTCGCAAGGTCGCCCAGGCCGATGTTCTGCAGTCGCACGACGAGTTCGTAACCGTACGATTCGGCGAGGTGCAGTTGGCTCAGGATCAGCATGGGCAGCACACCGCGCAGGGACTGCGCGTCTTGCTGCACCTCCGGCGTGGACGGTGGTTGCTTCATAGCTATCACCCTAGGGCAACTAGTGGGCAATGCCTAATAGCTGGGAATACTTGCTAGCAGGGGTCGGGTCAGGTGTTGGGCGCCTCGTACGGCTCGACCGCGAGCACGTCAACCACGATGGCGGTGACGTTGTCGCGACCACCGTTTTCCAGGGCCGCCTCGACCATCGCCGCGACGGCATCCGCTGCGAGCTTCTGTTCGAGCAAAAAATGACGAATTCCGTAGGGGGTGAGTTCTTTCGTGAGTCCGTCTGAACAGACCAGAATGCGCATGCCGGCCTGGATCGGCAGAATACGGTAGTCGGGAATTGGCGGTTCGTGAAAGCCGACGGCGCGAGTGATGATGTTACCGTGCGGGTGCACGTCCGCCTCTTCGCGGGTGATGCGACCGGCGTCGACGAGTTCCTGCACGACCGAGTGGTCGTTGGTGACCTGCTCGAGAACACCACCGGTCAGCTGGTAGACCCGGGAATCACCGATGTTGTAGACGATCCAGCTAACGGCGTCCGAGACGAGTGCCAGAGCTACGCCGGTCACGGTGGTTCCGGTGCCCTGGTCGGTGACGCCGACACCCTGCGCCATGTCCTCCACGGCGAGAGCGAGTGCCCGATCGATCGAACCAGCCTCCGCCACGAGAGTCCCGGACAGCTCGGAGAGCCTGGTCACGACTGCGGCACTTGCGACATCGCCGGCCGAATGGCCACCCATGCCGTCGGCGACGGCGAACAGGGGCGGGGCGGCGAGGAGGCTGTCCTCGTTGACCTCACGGCGATGGCCGACATCGGTCAGGGCTGCCCATGCCAGCGTTAGCGTCGTGGCAACGCTGGGCAGTTCGACGCGAAATTCGGTCGAACCTTGACCAATCTGGGTCACGGGTGGTGCCTTCCGAGTCTGGGCACGAATTCGTCCCCGCCGTTCCAACGTTCACCGAAGGACTTGGACCATAATAACGTCACCGCTCACGGCCACTGCACCGACTAGTGCCCGATGTAGCTCATCACGTGCTTGATCCGGGTGTAGTCCTCGAACCCATATATCGACAGATCCTTGCCATAACCGGAGTGCTTGAAACCGCCGTGTGGCATCTCGGCAACGATGGGAATATGCGTGTTAATCCAGACGCAACCGAAGTCAAGGTGCTTGGCGAAGCGCATCGCGCGGCCGTGGTCGCGGGTCCACACCGACGACGCCAAACCGTAGTGCACGTCGTTGGCCCAGCGAAGCGCCTCGGCCTCGTCGGTGAAGCGCTGTACGGTCATCATCGGCCCGAAGATTTCCTGCTGCACCGCCTCATCGGTCTGCAAAAGTCCGCTCACGATGGTCGCGTCGTGAAAATATCCGATACTGCCAACCCGGTGTCCGCCGAGTTCGACCCTGGCGTGGTCGGGCAGTCGGTCGACGAAGCCAGTTACCTGGGCAAGCTGGCTGGCGTTATTGACCGGTCCAAACAGAATGCCCGCTTCGCGTGGGGCCCCCGTGCGGGCGTTGTCCCGGGCATATACGGCGAGCGCCGCGACGAATTCGTCGTGAATGCCATTTTGCACGAGCAACCGGGTTGCGGCCGTGCAGTCCTGACCGGCATTAAAGAAGCCCGCGGCGACGATCCCGGCAACGGCAAGCTCGATATCCGCATCGTCGAACACCACGACCGGCGCCTTGCCGCCCAGCTCGAGGTGCACCCGTTTCAAATCGTGTGACGCGGCTTCGGCCACGGCCATTCCTGCCCGCACCGAACCGGTGATCGACACAAGCTGCGGGGTTTTGTGGTCGACCATGGCCGCACCGGTCGTGCGGTCGCCGACGAGCACGTTGAGCACACCGGCTGGAAGAAATTCCGCCGCGACCTCGGCGAGCAGCAGGGTCGCGCTTGGGGTGGTATCCGAGGGCTTCAGCACCGTGGTGTTGCCGGCGGCGAGCGCGGGCGCGAATTTCCACACCGCCATGTTCAACGGATAATTCCAAGGCGTGACCTGGCCGACGACACCGATCGGTTCACGCCGGATGAATGAGGTGTGGTCAGTCATATACTCGCCGGCCGCGCGACCCTCAAGGTTGCGGGCTGCGCCGGCAAAAAAACGAATCTGGTCGACCGAGAGCAAAATCTCATCGTCAACCAGGGTGGAGCGAGGCTTGCCGGTGTCGAGCGACTCGGCGTCGGCGAATTCTTCGGCACGCGCCTCGATCGCATCCGCTATGCGAAACAGCGCTAGCTGCCGCACGGCCGGGGTCGTCTCGCCCCAAATTTCGAAAGCGGATGCTGCGGCACGGTAGGCCGAGTCCACATCGGCTGCATTCGATACAGGACTAGTGCCGTAGACCGTTTCGGTCGCGGGATCGATGAGGTCGAACCAATTTGCCGCGGTGGAGTCGACGTACTGACCATTGATGAAGTTACGCAGTTCGAAGGCGCTCATGCGGCCCAGTGTATCCATCTCAATTTGAGATGCATGGAGATTCACAAATGAAATCCGCAGTAATTTGCATAATGCGCGACGGATTCGCTTGCCGAAGTGTATTCGCACTGACAGAATCGATGCATGAATGGACAAAGGCGCGGTCAGTCGCTCAAGCCGGCCCAGCTCGACGATGTGTCGAAAAAGATCATCGAACAGCTTCAAGTCGACGGACGTCGGTCGTACGCGGAGATCGGCAAAGCCGTCGGCCTCAGCGAAGCGGCCGTGCGCCAACGGGTACAGAAACTCACTGACTCCGGTGTCATGCAGGTGGTGGCTGTAACGGACCCGATGCAGCTGGGCTTCTTCCGTCAGGCCATGATCGGCATTCGCGCCTCGGCCGACACCCGTGTGCTCGCCGATCAGCTGGCCGCAATCGATGCCGTGGACTACGTCGTGCTCACGGCTGGCACCTTTGACATTCTCGCCGAGGTCGTCTGCGAAGACGACGACGAACTGCTCGAACTGCTCAACTCCAAGATCCGCAATCTCGATGGAGTCCTCTCCACCGAGACGTTCGTTTATCTCAAACTCCATAAACAGTTCTATAACTGGGGAACACGGTAAAAAAAAATGACTCTCACCACGCTCACCGAAACGACTGTTGCCTTCAGCGACGCCCACAACGCCGAGCTGCAGCAGAAGGCTAAGGACCACCTCTGGATGCATTTCTCGCGTCAGTCGGTGATGGAATCCGGCGCTGGAGTGCCCATCATCGTCAAGGGCCACGGACACCACATCTGGGATTCCAAGGGTAAGCAGTACATTGACGGCCTCAGCGGCCTGTTCACAGTCAACGCGGGGCACGGACGCAAGCGTTTGGCCGAAGTCGCTGCCAAGCAGGCCGAGGAACTCGCCTTCTTCCCGATCTGGTCGTACGCTCACCCGAACGCGATCGAACTCGCCGATCGGCTCGCCTCCTATGCTCCCGGCGACCTCAACCGGGTGTTCTACTCCACCGGAGGCGGTGAAGCGGTCGAGACCGCGTTCAAACTCGCCAAGTATTACTGGAAGCTGATGGGGCGCCCGACCAAACACAAGGTCATCTCCCGCAATGTCGCCTACCATGGCACCCCGCAGGGCGCCCTGGCCATCACCGGCATCCCGGCGATGAAGGAGATGTTCGAGCCGGTCACCCCCGGTGGTTTCCGCGTTCCCAACACGAACTTTTATCGGGCCGACGAGATGAGCCCTGGCCTCGGCCTCGGTGACAACCTCGAAATGTTCGGTCAGTGGGCCGCAAACCGCATCGAGGAAATGATCGAGTTCGAGGGCCCCGAAACCGTCGCCGCCGTCTTCCTGGAGCCGGTACAGAACTCCGGCGGCTGCTTCCCTCCGCCGCCCGGCTACTTCAAACGGGTGCGCGAGATTTGCGACAAGTACGATGTGCTCCTGGTCGCCGACGAGGTCATCACGGCGTTCGGTCGCATTGGTAACATATTCGCCTCGATGACCTATGACATTCAACCCGACATGATCACCTGTGCCAAGGGCATGACGAGCGGATACTCACCAATCGGCGCGACCATCATTAGCGACCGTATCTACGAACCGTTCAAACACGGCGACACGACCTTTTACCACGGCTACACGTTCGGTGGCCACCCGGTCTCCTCGGCCGTTGCCCTGGCCAACCTCGATATCTTCGAAGAGGAAAAACTCAACGAGAACGTTCGTGAGAATTCGCCGGTATTCCGCAAGGAACTGGAGAAGTTGCTCGACCTGCCCATCGTCGGCGACGTGCGCGGTGCCGGGTATTTCTTCGGTATCGAGCTGGTCAAGGACAAAGGCACCAAGGAAACTTTCAGTGACGAGGAATCTGAACGTCTGCTGCGCGGCTACCTGTCGAAGGCGCTCTACGAGGCCGGACTGTACTGCCGCGCCGACGACCGCGGCGACCCGGTCATCCAGCTCGCTCCCCCACTGACCGTGGGCCCGAAGGAATTCGCCGAGATGGGCGAGATTCTGCACGGGGTGCTGTCGGAGGCACCGAAGTATATGTAACCGCTGCGCACGAGGTTCAGCGGCCGGCTGCGCGCTCGTCGAAGTCTTCACCCCAGTCTTGGTCCAAGTCTTCGTCGAGTTCGTAGCCATCGCGCTCATCAACTGCGACGTCATCATCGCCGTCATCGTCGCGCGGGACCGCGAACGCCCACTCCGGCAGGTGCCCCGAGTCGAGCAGCAGTTCCAGCAGGATCGCCATGCTGTACTGCGAGTCGATGGCAAGGGCCTGGTCCACGAAGAAGCCGGCTACAGATCCACTGCCGAGTGCCCATGACAACCAGGCCAGCATGCAAAGCGGCGCCGGCCTGGCCGATCGAGAAGCCATGGCAACGACGGTGCGTAATAGCGTGATCGCGATACGGATCCGGTCAATGTCGGGCCGTTCGCACTGCAGGCCGAGCATAATATCGCCGGTGTGCGCGGCGGTCGGGTCACCGATATCGATCTCCTCGGCTACAAGGTCATCGAGGCTGCGCCCGGTTTCGTGCTGGAGCCGAGCGTACCGCCCGTTGATGTCGTGGGCCCGCACCCCTTCATCGTGCCCAAAGGCGAACTGCACCATGATCTGATCGCGGTTAGGCGGGGACTGCACGAGCACGAGAAGCGCGGCAGCGTTTTCCTCGGTGGGCGGATTCGGCCAGGTGAGTGCCTCCTCAGCGATCGCTACCGGGTCAAGTGCAATGCCGAAGGCGCTAAACAATGGTGGAGAGTTCTCGGCTCGCGCGACTAGGTGGCGGTACCGCCGGTAGATCCGGGCCAGCCGTTCCTGGGTCGCTAGGTTGACTCCGATCGGATCCGCGCCGTTTTGCAGAGTGCCAAGCGGGCGTACGGTCTTGATCCCCGTCTCCTCGTTCGCCGCCGTGTTCACCGGTGACGTAGCAATATCACTGAGTGGATGCCCGCCAGCGGGGCACTCCGGATCGAGGTAGCTTCCCCAGGCATCCGCTGCCACGCATAGGGAATCGCGCACCAGAAAACCGCTCCATTCGAGTCGCCGATTCAAAATCTCGGCAAATTGTTCGCGCGGGATACCGACGGCATCGATAAAGGAATCATCGGTGTAGATGACCGGAACGACGGCATCCACTCCGGGAATCTTGCACAGCATCCCCGCGAGGGTCGTCGCGATGCGTTTGTACACCTTGTGGGGTGCGCCGTCGTCCGGCAGGTTGAAACGCAGCGCGCCGCAGGTGCGGTTGCCACGAAACGCCACGAGCACGGCGCTGGCCTCGGGAACAAAACCGAGCAGCTGGGGAACGAGTGCCAGAAAGTCCTGGGCCTTCTGGGCTTTGACAATGGTGGGATGCATGCCGCCAGAGTGCCAGCGCCGCCGCGCGCGGATCCGCGCCGGACCAAATCTGGGGTTGATTCGGCCAGGCGACCGGTTGGGGAGGAGTCGCCTCTAGACCTCGTCGGCAACGGGCGCCGCGAATTGGGCGGCATACAGCGCCTGGTAGGCACCGTTTGCGTCAAGCAGCTGCACGTGGTTGCCCTGCTCCACGATGCGGCCCGATTCCATGACCAGAATCAGATCGGCGTCACGAATCGTCGACAGGCGGTGGGCAATGACGAAGCTCGTGCGTTCGGCCCGCAGGGCGCTCATCGCCTTCTGCACGAGAACTTCCGTGCGGGTGTCTACCGAGCTTGTCGCTTCGTCGAGGATGAGCACGCTCGGCTGCGCCAGGAACGCGCGGGCGATGGTCAGCAACTGCATTTCGCCGGCGCTCACGTTGCTGCCCTGATCGTCGAGCACGGTGTCGTAGCCGTCGGGCAGCGAGTGCACGAAACGGTCCACATAGGTCGCAGCGGCGGCGGTGAGAATCTCCTGCTCCGTCGCATCCGGTCGGCCGTAGGCGATGTTATCGCGAATCGTGCCGCCGAACAGCCAGGTGTCCTGCAGCACCATGCCCATCCGGCTGCGCAGGTCGTGCCGGGTCATGGTGACAACATCGACGCCGTCGAGCAGGATACGCCCCGAGTCGATCTCGTAGAACCGCATCATGAGGTTGACCAGCGTGGTCTTGCCGGCTCCGGTAGGACCGACGATCGCGATGGTCTGCCCTGGTTTGGCGACGAGGCTAAGTTCCTCGATCAGCGGTTTCTCCTTGGTGTACCGGAACGACACGTTTTCAAAGACCAGACGTCCGTGCACCTCGGTGGGTGAGCCGGCAGGGTCGGGGTCTTCGCTCTGTTCGTCGGCATCGAGCAGGTCGAAGACGCGTTCAGCGGATGCCACGCCCGACTGCAGCAGGTTCGCCATCGACCCGAGCTGCGCGAGCGGCTGAGTGAACTGGCGGGAGTATTGGATGAACGCCTGCACGTCCCCCAGTTGCATCGCGCCCGAAGCGACCTGCAGTCCGCCGACGACCGCGATAGCAACGTAGACGAGGTTGCCGATGAAGGTCATGGCCGGCATGATCATGCCGCTGATGAACTGGGCGCCGAAGCTGGCCTCATAGAGTTCGTCGTTCTTGGCCGTGAACCGGGCGTCGACCTCTTTCTGCCGTCCGAAGACCTTGACCAGTGCATGGCCGGTGAACGTCTCCTCGATCTGACCGTTGAGTTCACCGGTGTTCGCCCACTGGGCTACGAACAGTTTCTGGGAACGCTTCGCGATGAACGCCGTGATCACGAGGGTCAGCGGAACGGTCACCAGCGCGATCAGGGCCAGCAGCGGCGAGAGGATGAGCATCATCACAATCACGCCGATGACAGTGAGCAGGCTCGTGACCACCTGGCTGAGTGACTGCTGCAGGCTCTGCGAAATATTGTCGACGTCGTTGGTGACCCGGCTGAGCAGCTCACCGCGCGGCTTTTTGTCGAAGTAGCTCAGCGGCAGACGGTTGATCTTCGCCTCGATCTCTTCGCGCAGCCGATAGACGGTGCGCTGCACGACGCCGTTGAGCACATACGCCTGCATCCAGCTGAACACGCTGGAGAGCACGTAGAGGGCGAGCGCCCAGAACAGCACGGTCGAGAGCATCGCAAAGTCGATGCCGAGGCCAGGTGCCAGCGTCATGCCGCTGAGCATGTCGGCCTGCGTGCTGTCACCAGATGCCCGGAGCCCCGCAATCACGTCGGCCTGGCTACTGCCAGCCGGAAGCGATTTGGATACAACGCCGGAGAAGATCAGGTTGGTGCCTTCGCCGAGCAGACGCGGGCCCAGTACGGAAAACGAGACACTGATCACGGCGAGGACGAGCACGAGAACGAGCCAGAGCCGCTCGGGGCGCAGCTTGCCGAGCAGGCGTTTGCCCGACGCGGTGAAGTTCATCGATTTCTCGGCCGGCAGGCTCATACCGCCAAACGGCCCGCCGCCGCGCTGCGGACGCGGGGCCGGCTTGTCATCGGCGTGCGTCTCGCTCACGCTGCCTCCTCCGCGGTGAGCTGGGACAACACAATTTCCTGATAAGTGGTGTTTGTATCGAGGAGCTCCTCGTGGGTTCCCCGACCGACAATGCGACCGTCTTCGAGCACGAGAATCTGGTCGGCATCGATGATGCTCGACACCCGCTGGGCGACGATGACCATGGTGGCGCCATTGGTGCTCTGCTTCAGGGCGAGCCGCAGTCGGGCATCGGTGGCGAGGTCGAGGGCTGAGAATGAGTCGTCGAAAATGTACAGCTTCGGCCGTTTTACGAGGGCGCGGGCAATCGCGAGGCGCTGGCGTTGGCCGCCCGACACGTTGGTGCCTCCCTGTGAAATCGGTGCGTCGAGTCCGCCGTCCATTTCCGTGACGAAGTCCCGAGCCTGGGCGATCGTGAGGGCCTGCCAGAGTTCGTCCTCGGTCGCATCCGGTTTGCCGTAGAGCAGGTTACTGCGCACCGTTCCGGAGAACAGGTAGGGCTTTTGCGGCACGAGGCCAATCTGCCCCCAGAGCAGGTCGGGATTGAGCTCGCGCACGTTGACGCCGTCGACAAGCACGGAGCCGCTCGTGGCATCGAACAAGCGCGGCAACAGATTAACCAGGGTGGTTTTGCCGCTGCCGGTGCTGCCGATGATCGCGGTGGTCCGGCCATGACGGGCGATGAAGCTGACGTTCTGCAGCACCGGCTGTTCGGCGCCCGGATAGGCGAATCCAACATCGAGCAATTCGAGTTCGCCCTGACCGACCGTTGTGTTCACCGGGTTGGCGGGCGGCATAACGCTCGACTCGGTCGCGAGCACCTCACCGACGCGGTCCGCCGAGACGGCAGCACGCGGGATCATGACGGCCATGAACGTGGCCATCATGACGGCCATGAGAATCTGCATGAGATAGCTGAGGAACGCGATCAGCGTACCCACCTGCATCGATCCGTCTTCGATGCGAAACGCGCCGAACCAAATCACGGCGACGCTGGACACATTGAGCACGAGCATCACGATGGGAAACATGAGCGCCATCAGCCGACCCGAGCTGAGGGCGAGGTCGGTGACATCCTGATTAGCCCGGGCAAACCGAGCGACCTCCACGTCTTCACGGACGAAGGCGCGCACGACCCGGATGCCGGTGAGCTGTTCCCGCAGCACCTGGTTGACGGTGTCAATGCGGGTCTGCATCTTGCGAAACAGGGGCACCATCTTGACCACGATGAATCCGACGGCGATGAGCAGAATCGGCACGCTCACCGCGATGAGCCAGGACAGCTGCACGTCCTGACGGATCGCCATGATCACACCGCCGATGCTGAGGATGGGTGCAGTTACCAGCAAGGTGCAGGTAGTGAGCACGAGCATCTGCACCTGTTGCACGTCGTTGGTGGAGCGGGTGATGAGCGATGGGGCCCCGAACCGGGTGACCTCTTGCTCGGAGAACTCGCCCACCCTGCTGAAGACGGCCCCGCGAAGGTCACGCCCGACCTTCATCGCCACCTTCGCGCCGAAGTACACAGCCACGATCGCGCAGACAATTTGCGCGAAAGTGATCAGCAACATCAGTCCGCCAACACGCAGAATGTAGCCGGTGTCACCGGTTGCGATGCCCTCGTCGATGATGTCGGCGTTGAGGGTGGGCAGAAAGAGAGAGGCGATCGATTGGGCCAGTTGAAAGAGAATCACTCCCAGAAGCAGCTTCCAGTATGGACGCAGGTAACGCACGAGCAAGGACCACAGCACGAAGTTCTCCCAGAGTGAGGTCAGGCGAAGAGGTTGGAAATAAACGCAACCTCGTCGACCGACGGCTGCCAGGACGCCGCGGCATCCGCGTTTTGAATGATTTGCTCAGGCTTGGTGGCGCCGGCGATGACGCTGGTCAGTCCCGGCTGCGCCAGTAGCCAGGCGAACGTCGCGGCCAGCATACTCACCCCGCGCGCGTCACACCATTTTTGATACTGCTCGATCACGTCCCACGGGGCATCGTCGGCGAGATGGCGCCTGATCATCATGATGCGGCTGTCTGCCGGCCCGCCCGTGCGCGAGAATTTGCCGGTGAACAGGCCATTGTAAAGCGGGAAAAAGGGCAGAAACCCGAGACCGTAGGCGTTCACGGCCGGCAACACCTCGTCTTCGACATCACGTGCAAGCAGGCTGTATTCGTTCTGGCTCGAGATGAACGCGGGATGACCGTTCATCCGGGCGGTGAACTCGGCTTCCGCGATCTGCCATCCAGATAGGTTGGAGTGACCGATGTATCGAATCTTGCCCTCGGTAATGAGGTCGTGCAGGGTTGACAGGGTCTCTTCGATGGGCGTTGACGGGTCGGGAAAGTGCAGCTGGTACAGATCGATCCAGTCGGTCTGCAGTCGCCGGAGGGATGCCTCGACGGCCAAGCGGATGTACCGGCGTGAGCCGCGCGCGCCCCAGTCCGCACCGTTCGACCCGCCCATGTCCAGGCCGAATTTTGAGGCCAGCACGATCTGGTCGCGCTTGTCCCGCAGCGAGTGTCCCATGAGCGTTTCGCTCAGTCCTCGTTCCGCACCGTAAATATCGGCGGTGTCGAACAGCGTAACCCCTGCTTCGAATGCGGCGTCGATCACCGCCGTAGTGCCTTCCTGGCTTTCCGACGCGGTACCGGTACGACCGAAATTGTTGCACCCGAGCCCGATCGTCGAGACGGTCAGTCCGGAGGAGCCAAGCCTGCGATATTCAATTTGAGCCATCACTACAGACTAGGGGCGCGGCCCCCTCCTGCACAGGTGCGCGTGCCGGGCCTCTGTACACCCCTGTCCGAAACCCGCGACGTGTCGGCCGAGCGACGGCTACAGTCGAATCATGGACAGCATCCCGACGCACGTCACCCAGCTCCCCAAAACGACGCACAAGCTCCTTCGCCTCCCCAGCCCCGTCGGCCGTCTGGAACTCACCGCTGACGATGAGGGTATCCTCTCTCTTTCCATCGAAACCGACGGTCACTTACCGCTAGATTCGACCCCCGAGTCGCCCTCCTCCGTGTTGCGACTTGCAGCCGAACAGCTCGACGAGTACTTTGCCGGGACCCGGCAGTCGTTCGATCTTCCCGTGCATCTGACGCGCGGCACCGAGTTTCAGCGGAGCGTCTGGGCGCGGTTGGCCAGCCTCAACTTTGGCAACGTCATCTCCTATGGGGCGCTCGGCAGTGACGTTGGCCGGCCGGGTTCGGGCCGCGCCATCGGCGGCGCCGTCGGCGCGAATCCGGTGCCGATCATCATCGGCTGTCACCGTGTATTGGCGACGAGCGGTCAGATCACCGGCTACAGCGCTGGGCAGGGTATCCCCACCAAGGCCTGGCTGCTCAACCACGAGGGCATCGCGCACCGGTAGCCGGCCAGCGTGACCGTGAAACTCAGCGACGCCCCATTGGCAGCAGGCCAAGCGCACGCACCGCGTCGCGTTCCTCCACGAGTTCTGCGACGGATGCCTCGATTCGACTGCGCGAGAATTCGTTGAGTTGCAGCCCGCTTACGATGCGCCAATTCCCGTCAACCGATCGCACCGGGAAAGAGCACACCAAGCCGAGCGGAACATCGTAGGAGCCATCGGAAACGACCCCTGCGCTGGTCCAGTCGACGCCGCGGCCGGTGACCCAGTCGCCCACATGGTCGATGGCCGCATTGGCGGCGGAGCCGACCGAAGAGCCTCCCCGCACGGCGATAATCTCCGACCCGCGCTCGGCGACTCGCGGGATGAATGTCTCCGTCAGCCACTGCTCGTCGACGAGATCGCGAACCGCTCGGCCCTCTGCTGTGGCATGAAAGACATCCGGGTATTGACTGGCCGAGTGGTTGCCCCAGACGGTCAGCCCGTGAATCGCCCCGACGGAGACGTCGAGGTGGTTGGCCAATTGCCCGACGGCCCGGTTGTGGTCAAGCCGGGTCATGGCAGTGAAACGGTCACTCGGCACATCCGGCGCGTGAGCGGCGGCGATGAGGGCATTTGTATTGGCGGGGTTGCCGACCACCAGCACGCGCACATCATCGGCCGCGCCCGCGTTGATGGCGGCCCCCTGCGGACCGAAAATGCGGCCGTTTGCTTCAAGAAGGTCGGCACGTTCCATGCCCGGACCACGTGGGCGCGACCCGACGAGCAGAGCGATATTCACTCCGTCGAATGCGACCGCCGGGTCATCGGTGACGTTCACCCCGCGCAGCAGGCCGAAGGCACAGTCCTCGAGCTCGAGCGCAGTGCCCTCAGCAGCCTTCAACCCCTGAGGTATTTCCAGCAGGGTGAGACGGATCGGCGTCATGGGCCCCAGCAGCGCGCCGGCGGCAATGCGAAAGAGCAGCGCATAACCGATCTGCCCGCCAGCTCCGGTGACGGTCACATTGACCGGTTGCCGAAGGATCGGGACGTTGACCGCTTTGGGGAGGGTGCCGGTGTCTGTAGTCACGCGCCCAGCCTAACCCCGGTATAGATCGTCGATGAGGCCGGGCGACCCGGCGCGGCGAGGTGCTGCTCGACGACAAGCTCGAGTTCGCCGGGTGTGCCATGGTCGAGTCGGATTCCGACCGATTGTGCCCAGCGGATGAGTTCGCGCGCGTTCGTGAAATTGTGTTCGTTTTCGAGCAGAGCCCGGGTGAACTCACCCTTGGATTTCTTATTAAAGTGGTTCAGGGCACGCTTCTGACCGTCTCCGGTGTCGGTGACTACTCGAAGGTACAGTGACTCCGGCCGCACGGGTCGGGCGCCCAGGGCAACATAAGCCTCAGACCTCAGGTCGAGCAACAGTCCGGTAGTCCGGCCGAGAAGCTTCTGAACGTCGGCGCTCCAGTGCTGTTTGAGAGTGTGATTGGCCAGCGTGACTCCCGGCACGCGCGAATCGTGGGACAGCCGGTACGCCGGGATCGGATCGAGGGCAGCGAGCGGCCCAAGGAGTGCGGAGTGCACGACCAGGTGGGCGTGTGCGAACTCGCGCTGCGGCCGCGAAAGGGTCGCAGCATCCAGGCCGTCGAAGAGTACCCCGGTGTAACGGTCGATCACCGGAAGGGTAGGAGACGCAAACAACTCACGGTTGCGGTCAATCTCAAACAACTGTGTGCGGCCCAGTTTGAGGGCGGTGCGGGCGGCCTCGGGATGCCGCGTCAGTGCGACGAGCGCCCGCGCCAGAACCCGACGCTTCACGTTCAGGGTCGGGTAGGCCAGTTCTGCCCAGTCCAGGGGTACAGCTTCGCCGCCGGAGCGTTTCGTCTCCGACGGCGGAAGCAGTATCAGCACTGGTGTTTCAAACGGGTTATTTGGAACCCACGAGTTCGGCCTTGCGGGCCACGATGGTGATCACGTCGTTGTCGACCGACAAGAAGCCATCCTCAGCCTGGGCCAGAACCTTTGAGCCGTCCGCCAGGGTGAGACGTACGTCACCCGCGGCCAGAATCGCCAGCATCGGTTCGTGTCCGGCCAGGATGCCGATCTCGCCCTCGACGGTCTTCGCAACGACCATGGTCACCTCGCCGGTCCACACCTGCTGGTCGGCAGAAACAACACTGACGGACAACGACTTCGCCATGCTTAGTCGTTCTCCTTCTGAATCTGAGCCCACTTCTCTTCGACGTCGTTGATGCCACCGACGTTGAAGAAAGCCTGCTCGGCCACGTGGTCGAAGTCACCGTTAGCGATGGCCGTGAACGACTCGATGGTGTCCTTGAGCGGAACGGTGGAACCTTCGACACCGGTGAACTTCTTCGCCATGTAGGTGTTCTGCGACAGGAACTGCTCGATGCGGCGGGCACGGGAAACCGTGACCTTGTCTTCCTCAGAGAGCTCGTCAACGCCGAGGATCGCGATGATCTCCTGGAGTTCCTTGTTCTTCTGCAGGATGGCCTTGACCCGAACAGCCGTGTTGTAGTGATCGGCACCCAGGTAGCGGGGGTCGAGAATACGGCTGGTCGAGGTGAGCGGATCGACGGCCGGGTACAGGCCCTTCGACGCGATCGCGCGGGACAGCTCGGTCGTAGCGTCCAGGTGGGCGAAGGTGGTCGCCGGTGCCGGGTCGGTGTAGTCGTCGGCGGGAACGTAGATCGCCTGAAGGGAGGTGATCGAGTGGCCGCGGGTCGACGTGATCCGCTCCTGCAGGATGCCCATCTCGTCGGCCAGGTTGGGCTGGTAACCCACGGCGGAAGGCATACGGCCCAAGAGGGTCGACACTTCGGAGCCGGCCTGGGTGAAACGGAAGATGTTGTCGATGAAGAGCAAGACGTCTTGCTTCTCCACGTCGCGGAAGTACTCAGCCATGGTGAGAGCGGAGAGGGCAACGCGCAGACGCGTTCCCGGCGGCTCGTCCATCTGGCCGAAGACCAGGGCGGTCTTGTCGAAAACGCCGGCTTCTTCCATCTCGGCGATGAGGTCATTGCCCTCACGGGTACGCTCGCCGACGCCTGCGAACACCGACACTCCACCGTGGTCCTGCGCAACGCGCTGGATCATTTCCTGGATGAGGACGGTCTTGCCGACTCCGGCACCACCGAACAGGCCAATCTTTCCACCAAGTACATACGGCGTCAGAAGGTCGATGACCTTGATACCGGTTTCGAACAGCTGAGTCTTGGACTCGAGCTGGTCGAAGGCCGGCGGCTTACGATGGATGGGCCAACGCTCGGTAATTTCGATCGTCTCGCCGGGCTGGGCGTTGAGGACATCGCCGATGACGTTGAAGACCTTGCCCTTGGTGACGTTTCCGACCGGAACGGTGATGGGGCTGCCGGTGTCGCGTACTTCCTGTCCGCGAACGAGCCCGTCGGTCGGATTGAGCGCGATAGCGCGAACGAGGTCGTCACCGAGGTGCAATGCGACCTCGAGGGTGATCTCGTTCGACTCGCCACCGATGGTGATCGTGGTCTTCAGGGCATTGTAGATGCCGGGGATCGAGTCATGCGGAAACTCGATGTCGACAACGGGGCCCGTGACGCGCGCGATGCGGCCAACAGAGCCGGCCGTGTCATCCGCCCGGACTGGCGCGATTGCGGTGTCAGTCATTGCTCTCTCTTCTCTGCCCATAGGACATGTGAACTACTTCTTAGCGGATGAGAGCGCGTCGGCTCCACCCACGATCTCGGAAATCTGCTGGGTAATCTCGGACTGGCGCGCGTTGTTCGACAGGCGTGTGTAGTCCGTAATTAGCTTGTCGGCATTGTCACTGGCCGACTTCATCGCCTTCTGGCGACTCGCGTGCTCGGACGCCGCCGACTGCAGCATCGCGTTGAACAAACGACTCTCGATGTATACCGGGAGGAGGCTATCTAGAACGGTTTCGACGTCGGGTTCAAACTCATAGAGAGGAAGGACCTTATTGTCACCGGGCTCTTCCACCCCCTCGACGACTTCGAGGGGAAGCAGTCGAACGACTTCGGGAACCTGGGTGACCATGCTGACGAAACGATTGTAGACGATGTGAATCTCGTCGACGCCACCATCGGCATAGTCCGTGAGGAACGTCTCCAGAAGGGCTTCGCCGATTTCCTTGGCCGTTTCAAACTGCGGCTGGTCTGTTCCACCAGTCCAAATTCGCTCCGAGGCTCGGTTGCGAAAGTTGAAGTAGGCGATGGCCTTGCGGCCGACCAGGAAGTACACGATCTCTTTGCCCTGGCCACGGAGCAACTCGCTCAGAGACTCGGCTTCCCGCAGCACCTGCGAGCTGAACGCACCGGCCAGGCCGCGGTCGGACGCGAAAATAACGACCGCTGCGCGCTCGATCTTCTCGGGCTCCGTGGTGAGCACGTGCTCAACGTTCGAGTACGTGGCCACCGCTGAAACAGCACGCGTTACCGCGCGCGAGTACGGGGTTGACGCAGCCACTCGCGCCTGCGCTTTCTGGATACGCGAGGCGGAGATCAGCTCCATGGCCCGAGTGATCTTCTTGGTCGTCTGGGCAGACTTGATCTTCTGCCGGTAGACCCGAAGTTGCGCTCCCATGTGTCTGCTTCCTTGTCTTTCAGTTTGTCGTCGTCATTGTTACAGCGTCGTCAGTGGTTCTGCATCGTGCGAATCGCCGAGGACTAGCGGCGGTGCTTGACGATCTTTTCCTGGTTGACGTCTTCAGCAGCAATAGCCTCAAACTTTTCCTTGCCCACCGAGGCGAGCGGCTTGCCCTCACCGGTCTGGAACTCAAGCTTGAACTTGTCGACGCCGGCGGTGAGGGCTGTAACGGTTTCGTCGGAGAGAACGTTGGTCTCGCGCAGGGTCTTCAGGATCTCAGTGTTACGACCGAGGAAGTCGAGCAGCTCGCGCTCGAAGCGCAGCACGTCAGCAACGGGAACCTCGTCGAGCTTGCCGTTGATGCCGGCCCAGATGGAGACGACCTGATCCTCGACGGGGTACGGCGAGTACTGCGGCTGACGCAACAGCTCAGTGAGGCGGGCACCGCGGGCGAGCTGACGACGGCTCGCCGCGTCGAGGTCGGAGGCGAACATGGCGAAGGCCTCGAGTGAACGGTACTGGGCCAACTCGAGCTTGAGTGTTCCGGAGACCTTCTTGATCGACTTGACCTGCGCGTCACCACCGACACGAGAGACCGAGATACCAACGTCAACAGCTGGACGCTGGTTGGCGTTGAACAGGTCGGACTGCAGGAAGATCTGACCGTCGGTGATTGAAATCACGTTGGTCGGAATGTAGGCGGCAACGTCGTTGGCCTTGGTCTCAATGATCGGAAGACCGGTCATCGATCCGGCACCGAGCTCGTCGGAAAGCTTGGCACAACGCTCGAGCAGGCGGGAGTGCAGGTAGAACACGTCTCCGGGGTACGCTTCGCGTCCCGGCGGGCGGCGCAGCAGCAGCGATACGGCACGGTACGCCTCGGCCTGCTTGGACAGGTCATCGAAGACGATGAGAACGTGTTTGCCCGCGTACATCCAGTGCTGGCCGATAGCCGAGCCGGTGTACGGGGCGAGATACTTGAAGCCGGCTGGGTCGGACGCGGGAGCGGCGACGATGGTGGTGTATTCCATCGCTCCGGCATCCTCGAGGGCACCCTTCACCGAAGCGATGGTGGAGCCCTTCTGTCCGATCGCGACATAGATGCAACGAACCTGCTTGTTCGTGTCGCCGGACTCCCAGTTGACCTTCTGGTTGATGATGGTGTCGATCGCGATCGCCGTCTTGCCGGTCTGCCGGTCACCGATGATCAGCTGACGCTGGCCACGGCCGATCGGGATCATGGCGTCGATGGCCTTGATGCCGGTCTGCATCGGTTCGTGAACCGACTTGCGGCTCATGACGCCGGGGGCCTGCAGCTCGAGGGCACGACGGCCTTCGGTCGCGATGTCGCCAAGTCCGTCAATGGGGGCGCCGAGCGGGTCGACAACCCGGCCGAGGTAACCGTCGCCGACGGGTACGGAGAGTACCTCGCCAGTGCGGTGCACCTCCATGCCCTCAACGATGCCGCCGAATTCGCCGAGAACGACGACGCCGATCTCATCTTCGTCGAGGTTCTGAGCCAGGCCCAGGGTGCCGTCGGCAAATTTGATGAGCTCGTTCGCCATCACGCCGGGCAAGCCCTCAACGTGGGCGATACCGTCTCCGGCCGTGGTGACGTAGCCAACCTCGGTCGTTGATGTTTTGTTCGGCTCGTAGGACTTGACGAAGTCCTGGAGAGCGCCACGGATCTCATCGGGGCTGATCGTTAGTTCTGCCATCATCTTCCCTTTTCTGTACGGCTGTACAGGTTCTGTCTGTTCGAGGACGCTGCCGCCCTGAGTCATCTGGTACTGCTGGGTTTATGGTGCTGCTGAGGTGACTCAGCGAGCGAGCTGGAGTCTCAAATCCGCCAAGCGGGTTGCAATGCTGCCGTCGATGACCAAATCACCGATTTGTACGCGCACGCCACCAACCAGTTCCGGGTCGACGACCTGGTTGATGGTCAGTGCTCGTCCGTGACGCAGCTCAAGGTTCTTCTGCAGGCGGGCAAGCTGGTCGGCGGTGAGGACAAGTGCCGAGGTGACGGTAGCGATCGACGTGCCAGTCTCATCCGCGACGACGGCCGCTGCGTGTCGCAGCAGTTCTCCGATGCGGCGACCGCGGGGCTGCTGCACCAGGTGGCGAACAATGGCGAGCGTCTGACCGGAAACTTTGCCTGCCAGAAGCTTCTCAACCAAGGCAGCCTTGGCGCCTGGCTTGCCGAGCTTGCTGGCTAGAGCCAGCTCCAGCTCAGCGTCGGAGGCCACCGTCTTGCCGAAGGCGAACAGTTCACCCTCGATGGACGTGCTAGCGGCTGACGCACTGCCAGCCATCACAGACAGGGCCAGGGACCGCAGGCCGAGTTCTTCAATGCCGGCCAGCAGGTCCTCGTGGCTGGACCAGCGTTCGGACACTGCAGCGGCAAGCAGGTCGAGCGCGCGAGATGTCACAGTTGCACCGAAAACGGCGCGCACGAGGGTGACCTTGGCCGCAGCATCCGCTGACGCGTCGCCGAGGGCTGACAACAGCTGAGATGACGAACCAATCACGCGACCGGCACCGAACAAACTTTCGCCCGTCGCCAGATCAGTCGTCCCGCCGGGAACGGACAGTGCCGCCCTCGACGTGGCCAGTGCTTCTCTGGTGGCGCTTCCCATTTGCTAGATCTTTCCTGCTGCTGGAGCTGCTGCATGAGCTGGTACTTCATTGGCTTCGAGTTCTGCCAGGAAGCGATCTACGATGGCGCTGGCCTTCGCATCGTTGGACAGGCTTTCACCAATGACACCCGAGGCGAGGTCAATGGCAAGGGTGCCGACCTCGCTGCGAAGGGACACGACGGCGGCTTGACGTTCGGCTTCGATCTGCGCCTTGGCGCTGGCCGCGATGCGACCCGCTTCGGCAGCAGCTTGATCCTTGTGCTCAGCGACAATGCGCTGGCCATCAGTGCGGGCCTGGTCACGAATCTGACCTGCTTCCGCGCGAGCGTCAGCGAGCTGGGCCGTGTACTGCACGAGTGCAGCTTCGGCCTTGCGCTGGGCGTCGTCGGCCTTGGCGATGTTGCCCTCGATGGCTTCGGCACGATCGTCAAGAAGTTTTTGCATCTTGGGCAGCACAAGCTTCCAGAAGAAAAAGAAAATCACGACAAAGCAAACCGCCGACCAAATGATGTCGTACCACTCCGGAATGAGCGGATTCTTAGCCGCTTCTTCTGTCGCGGCTGCAATTACTGCGTGAAGCATCATGCCTCCTAACTAGATAGTGGAGGGGTTTAGTTGCCAGTGAAAATAAAGTACGTGGCGATGCCGATGAAGGCGAGCGCCTCGGTGAAGGCGATGCCGATGTACATCAGCACCTGCAGGCGGCCGGCCAGTTCAGGCTGACGTGCGACACCTTCGATGGTCTTGCCAACGACGATACCGATACCAATTGCCGGGCCGATGGCTGCGAGGCCATAACCGACGGTCGCGATGTTTCCGTTGATTTCCGCGAGAACGGTTGTTGCGTCCACGTATGTTTCCTTCCGTGATGGTGAATTCGGCGAGTGCCGGATTCCTAAAGTGTCTAGTGTTCCTCAGCCAGCGCGAGCTGGATGTAGACGGCGGTGAGTAGGGCAAAAATGTAAGCCTGGAGGAGCGCAATCAGCACTTCGAAGAGAGTGAAGGCGAAGCCGAAGACGAGGGTGCCAGCACCGAAGAGCTTGAACCCGCCATCCGCAGTGAAGAAGAAGAACTGGGTAGCGCTAAAGAACAGCACGAGCAGAAGGTGTCCGACGATCATGTTCATCATCAGTCGGAGCGTGAGGGTGAAAGGTCGCACCAGGAACGTCGAGATGAATTCGATCGGCGTCACGATGATGTAGAGCCCGACTGGTACTCCGGGCGGAAAGAGCGAGTTGCGGAAAAACTTCGCGGGGTTTTTCTTGACGCCGGCATAAATGAACGTGGCGTAGGCGATGATGCCCAGAAGCAACGGAACCCCAATCACCGAGGTACCGGCAATGTTGAGGAAAGGAATGATTCCCGTGAGGTTCATGAACAACACCATGAAGAAGATGGTGGTCAGAAGCGGCAGAAAGCGTTTGCCGTCTTTCTTGCCGAGCAGGTCTTCAGCGATGTTGACGCGAACGAAGTCGAGTCCCATTTCGGCCAGACTCTGGCCGCGGGTCGGAATGATCTTCATGCGGCGAGTACCAAGCCAGAAGACCAGCATCAGAACGGCGACCGCAATAAAACGAATCAGAATGATGCGGTTAATCTCGAACGGAGTATCAGCAAAAAATATTACGTCGGGGAAGAACTCATTGATGGAGGGACCGTGGAATTCACCGTCGCCGGTGGCAGACGGGACCATCAGGTTTACGGCGATTTCTAGCAGCGCTTTCTCCTGTTTCGGGGCGGTGAGCTCTGCTCGCGCAACGACGAATGGGGCAGGTTTACGCCGCTGAAAAGCGTGTGCAAACCGGGGTGGGATCGGTGTTTACTCTAGCAAAGATCAGGCGCGGAGCCGAATCGAGAGCAGGATCCGTGGGCGAATGGGTCGAAGGGTTACTCGTCGACCGGGGCAGGCGGCAGTCTGACGTCGCCGACGTAGGGCATCCGGGTCTTCAGAACCACGACAGCGTCCACGACAAGGGAACCCACGACACCGGCGACGATGCAGAAGAAGAGCACCATCGGTTGAATCCACGCGCGATCCTGCAACACCACGAGCAGCACCAGAAATACAACGAATTTGAGCAGCCAGCCGCCCATGATGATGCCGAAGAAGCCACCGATGGCGGATTCGTTTCCGGCGACGCGATTGGCCAACAGAATGCTGCCGGCCGTGATGCCCATGAAGCCAACCGACATGAGCGTTCCGATCAGGGCGCTGAGTACACCGGTGCCGCCCGCGACGAAGTAGCCGATGATCGAACCCACCACGGCAATGGCGAGGGCGACATATCCCCCGTACATCAGGATGCGGCGCAGCACGGGGATCGAGGTGGGCTGGGTGGAAACGGGGGGGTTGGCGCTGGTCATACGTTCTCCTCGGCAGGCGCCGCCGTGGAGGCGGTCGCTGGTGTCGTTGTTGGGGCTGATAGTACTGTCGTGGGAGCAGCGGCTTCGTCAAGCGGGTCAAATCGGTCCAGCACTGCCATCTGCACCGGAGCCGACTGGCTGATCCATTCACCGGTCTTGCGGCGGCCGAGCGGGGCGAGCGTGACGATGGTGCAGGTCAGCAGCGACGTGACCACAAAGATGGTCGCGTACCAGGTCGGCAGCCCGAAATAGACCGGCAGGATGTAGTACAGGAGACATCCGATGGCTGCTGCTGCCGTCCACCCATAAAAGATCAGCACGGCGTGCAGGTGAGAATGTCCCATATCGAGCAGCCGGTGGTGCAGATGTTTTCGGTCGGCGCTGAATGGTGATTTGCCGGCGTGCACGCGACGGATCACGGCCAGCCCGAAGTCGAGCAGCGGAATGATCATGATCGCCACCGGCAGCAGGATGGGAATGAAGGCCGGAAACAGCTGGGAGCGATTGATCGCTGTCAGGTCGATCTGGCCGGTGATGGCGATGGCGCTCGTTGCCATGAGCAGGCCAACCAGGAGCGCACCGGCATCGCCCATGAACATTTTGGCCGGGTGCCAGTTCAAGGGGAGGAAACCGACACAGGCGCCCACCAGAATGGCGGCGATAAGCGAGGCGAGGTTGAAGTAATTGGTCGGTGAGGTGTCTCGCACGAGCAAGTAGCTGTAGAGGAAAAACACCCCGTTTGCGATCAATGCCACGCCGGTGACGAGGCCGTCCAGGCCGTCGATGAAGTTGATCATGTTCATGACCACGACGATCGCGACGACCGTGACGACGATCGACGTCCAGCCGCTCCAGACCGTCAGTCCGCCGATCGGCAGAGAGTAGATTTGCACGCCCTGCCACGCGACCAGACCAGCGGCGATAAATTGTCCGGCCAGCTTGGTCATCCAGTCGAGGTCCCAGATATCGTCGGCGACGCCGACAAGCACGATCAAAAGTGCAGCGCCGAGGATCGCAAGAATCTGCTGCGGGTCGGCGAAGACCAGACGCAGCGGGGCGAAGGGAGCCGAAATGAGATAGGCGATGCCGAAAGCCACGAGAATTCCGAGGAACATGGCGATGCCGCCGAGACGCGGCGTGGGCCGGGTGTGCACGTCGCGTGCGCGGATTTTCGGGTATAGGCGATACTTGTGGCTCAGTTTGTAGACCACGATTGACAAAACGAAGGTCACGATCGCCGAAACGAGCGCGAGCAGGAGGAAAAGGGTCATGGGCTACCGGCTGGCATCCGTTTCGTCGGGCGCGTCGCCAATGCTGGCATCCTGGGACGGGGCAACGACGGTTGGCGCAGCATCCGTTTCAGCCGGTACCGCCAGCGTCCCTGGAATAGCCGGCACGGCCGCGAGCACATCGCCCACGACGTTGGCGATGGCCTCGCGGGAGATAACGCCGCTACGCACGATGTGCAGAAAACCACCGTTGGTCTCGAAACCGGAGGCGTCCACGATCGTCGACGACACGTCGCTGGTCTGACTAAACACGCTTTCATAGGTGCTGCCAGCGGTTCCACCGTCGAGGTACATGTCGACGCTTTCGCCGAGCGCGGCTGCAGCAGCCTGGGCGTCGACGGTGGGCGGCATGCCGCTGAGATTTGCGCTGGATACGGCAAGCGGGCCGGTCTCCGCGAGCAGGTCGAGGGCGACCTGATTGCTCGGCATGCGCAGCGCCACGGTACCGCGTGTCTCACCGAGATCCCAGACCAGCGAGGGCTGGGCATTGACGATGACCGTGAGTCCCCCGGGCCAGAACGCCGCGACCAGGTCGCGTACCGGCTGCGGTACGTCCACGGCGAGGGCGTCAAGGGTGGAGATGCCCGGAATGAGCACCGGCGGGGGCGACTGCCGGCTTCGGCCCTTTGCGTCGAGGAGCAGCTGCACCGCTTCGGCGTTGAATGCGTCAGCCGCAATGCCGTAGACCGTGTCGGTAGGGATGACAACGAGCGCCCCGCGTCCGATGGCCGTGCGCGCCAGTGAAATGTGCGCTTGGTAGTCTTCGCTCGCTTGCGAGTCGCTCGTGCAATCGTAGATGCGTGTCATTTCCGGCAATTCTAACCCAGTGCGGTTGTGAAGAGCGGATACGCGGGCTGGGCGTTTGAACGACGGCCTCGGCACGTGCTGTTTAGGGCCGAAGTGCTGTCGTGGCCCGGTCTCGACTGGTGTAGTCGCGGTGGGTGGCGGGGGCGCGCCAGCCATCGATCGCCAGCAACTCCCTGATCGCGGCACCCTGCAGCTCGCCGTGCTCGATCACGAGCACCCCGCCGGGGCGCAGCAGCCGAAGGCCGGTTGCCGACACGCTGCGCACCACGTCGAGGCCGTCTGGTCCGCCGAACAGGGCGTGGGCGGGGTCGAACAGACGTACCTCGGGGTCGCGGGGAATCGCATCGGCTGGAATGTACGGTGGATTGGAGATAACGACGGCAACCGTACCGTCGAGTTCCACGAATGCGTCCATGAGATCACCGAAGGTGAGGATGGCGTTTTCGGCGGCCACTTCCTTAAAGTTTCGAGTGGTCCACGAAAAAGCCTCTGGCGAATTCTCAATCGCGAAGATGCGCGCGTGGGGCACTTCGGTGGCCAGAGCCAACGCGATCGCGCCGCTCCCGGTGCCCAGGTCAACGCCAATCGGCTCCGGATCGGGCATCGACCGCAGGGCGTCGATGGCGAGCTGGGCGACCTGTTCGGTTTCGGGCCGCGGCACGAACACTCCGGGACCAACGTTCAACGACAACGACCGGAACGGGGCCCGCCCAGTGATGTGCTGCAGTGGTTCGCGCCTGCCGCGGCGGGCGAGCAGGATGTCGATGGTGGCGGCATCCGCTGGGCTGATCGGTCGATTTAGGATGCTGCCAGCCTGCACTTCGCCGCGGCTCTGTCCGAGCACGTGGCCGATCAGCAGGTCGGCGTCAACTTCGGGGTCGGTGATGCCGGCCGCGGTGAGCAGGCTGACCGCTCGGTTACGCAGGGAAGTCACGGTGGCAGGCAGGGCAGAATCTGAAGAAGGCACGTAGTGAAATGTAACGCACCCGGCCGCTAGCAGCCGTGGGCATAGGCTGAAGACGGCCCTGCCACCCAATTTATTTGGATTTAGCAAAATTCCACCGAACGAAAGTTGCTCACGTGCCCAAGATCTACTCCGACATCACCGAAGCCGTCGGTGGAACCCCCCTCGTCAAGCTGAATCGTTTGACCGAGGGCCTCGGTGCCACCGTGCTTGCCAAGCTCGAGTTTTACAACCCCTCGAGCAGCGTGAAGGACCGCATCGGCGTTGCAATCATCAACGCAGCAGAGAAGGACGGTTCGCTCAAGCCCGGTGGAACCATCGTTGAAGCGACCAGTGGCAACACGGGCATCGCCCTCGCCATGGTCGGCGCGGCCCGCGGTTACTCCGTCATTCTGGCCATGCCCGAAACGATGAGTAAGGAACGCCGCGTCATGATGCGGGCGTACGGCGCGGAGATCGTGCTGACCGCCGGGGCCGACGGCATGCGCGGAGCGGTCGAAACGGCCGCCGAGATCGTCGCGAATACCCCGGGCGCTGTATTGGCCAGCCAGTTCACGAACCCGGCCAACCCGGCCGTTCACCGCGCGACCACCGGCGTCGAGATCTGGAACGACACCGACGGCACGGTCGACATTCTCGTAGCTGGCATCGGTACCGGCGGTACACTCTCGGGCGCTGGCGGCTACCTCAAGGAGCAGAAGCCGGGTCTCAAGGTCATCGGTGTCGAGCCGATCGACTCCCCCATTCTCACCGGCGGCAAGCCTGGCCCGCACAAGATTCAGGGCCTCGGCGCCAACTTCGTTCCAGAAACCCTCGACCGCGGCGTTTACGACTCGATCATCGACGTGACCCTGGCCAACTCGCTCGCCGCAGCGCGCTCACTCGGCACGGATGAGGGAATCCTCGGCGGCATTTCCGGCGGCGCCGCTGTCTGGGCAGCGCTTGAGCAGGCAAAACTCCCGGAGAACGCTGGTAAGACCATTGTCGTCATCATTCCCGGCTTCGGCGAGCGATACATCTCGACCGTGCTGTACGAAGACCTGCTGGACTAAGAGAACGCTGCCTGCCCCTCAATGAATTTTTTCCTGCGCCTACGCGAAGACGTCGCGGCTGCGCGCACCCACGATCCCGCCGCGCGCAGTAACACCGAGGTGTTCCTTGCCTACAGCGGGCTGCACGCGGTCTGGTCGTACCGGGTTGCCAATCGCCTGTGGCGTGCCGGGCTCCATTTGCCCGCACGCCTGCTGTCTCAGGTGACCCGGCTTCTCACCGGAATTGAGATTCATCCGGGGGCTACGATCGGCCGCCGGCTGTTCATCGACCACGGCATGGGCGTCGTGATTGGGGAGACTGCGGTGCTCGGCGACGATGTAATGCTGTACCACGCGGTGACGCTGGGCGGCAAGAGCCGTCACGGGCATGCACGGGGGGTGCGGCGTCATCCGTTTCTCGATGACGGCGTCACTGTGGGGGCGGGCGCCAAGGTGCTCGGCCCGATCACGATCGGGGCCTGGAGCACGATCGGCTCGAACGCCGTCGTGACCAAAAATTCCCCTCCGCGCTCCCTGCTGGTCGGCGTACCGGCGACGATACGCCCGCAAACCCCCGCGACGGTCGAGTCTGCCCGCGGAGGAACCCTCGAACCGGAATACTACCTCTAATACAGCGACCGGGCCCGGGCCCGGAAAGTGGGCCCATGTTCTATCGTGGGCCGGCTTTCCGGGCCCGGGCCCGGTCGGTTAGTGCGGGTCCTACTCGGGGTCGCCTAGCTCTGCCAGGCGGGTCTCCTCGTCGGCGTGGATGCAGGAGTCGATGACGGGGCCAAGGGCACCGTTCATAACGGCGTCGAGGTTGTAAGCCTTGTAGCCGGTGCGGTGGTCCGCGATGCGGTTCTCCGGAAAGTTGTACGTGCGTATGCGCTCAGACCGATCCATCGTGCGAATCTGGCCCTTGCGCACGAGCGAGGCCGCCGCGTCGATCTCTTCCTGCTGGCGGGCCAGAACCCGGGCCCGCAAAACGCGCATACCGGCTTCCTTGTTCTGCAGCTGGGACTTCTCGTTCTGCATCGCGACGACGATTCCGGTGGGGAGGTGGGTGATACGCACGGCGGAGTCGGTCGTGTTGACCGACTGACCACCAGGGCCACTCGAGCGGTACACGTCGATTTTTAGATCGTTCGGGTGCAGCTCGACCTCTTCGGGCTCGTCGACCTCGGGGAAGACGAGCACTCCGGCCGCGGAGGTGTGAATGCGTCCCTGCGACTCGGTCGCCGGCACCCGCTGCACGCGGTGCACACCGCCCTCATACTTCAGGTGCGCCCACACGCCCTCGGCCGGGTCACTCGAATTGCCCTTGATCGCGAGCTGAATATCTTTGATGCCGCCGAGGTCGCTCGAGGTCTGCTCGATGATCTCGGTCTTCCAGCGATTCGACTCGGCGTAGTGCAGGTACATGCGCAGCAGATCGGCGGCGAACAGCGCCGATTCGGCCCCGCCCTCCCCCATCTTGATCTCCATGATCACGTCGCGGGCATCGAGTTCGTCGCGCGGAATTAGCAGGCGTCGCAGCTTCTCAGCCGTGGCATCGAGCTGTTCCACCAGATCTGGAATTTCTTCGGCAAACGCAGCATCTTCATCGGCGAGTTCACGAGCGGCCTCAAGGTTATCGTCAACCTCTTTCCACTCGTGGTAGGCCGCGATGATGCGGCTCAACTCGGCATAACGCCGGTTGACCTTCTTCGAACGGGCCGGATTCGCGTGCAGCTCCGGATCCGCCAACTGCGACTGCAGGTCATCATGCTCGGCCAGCAGCGTGAGGACGGATTCGAACATTACTTGTCCTTATCTGACCCGTTCAGGGTCGGCATCGACTTCTGAACCTGCATGAGGAATTCAACGTTCGACGTAGTCTCCTTGAGACGGCCGAGGATGAGTTCGAGAGCTTGCTGCTGCTCGAGCCCGGCGAGGGCGCGACGCAGCTTCCAGGTGACCTTTACTTCATCAGGGCTCATCAGCATTTCTTCGCGACGGGTGCCCGAGGCGTTCACATCGACGGCGGGGAAGATGCGCTTGTCGGCCAACTGACGCGACAGACGCAATTCCATGTTGCCGGTGCCCTTGAACTCTTCGAAGATGACCTCGTCCATCTTGGAACCGGTCTCAACGAGCGCGGAGGCGAGAATGGTGAGCGAGCCACCGTTCTCAATGTTGCGCGCCGCACCGAAGAAACGTTTCGGCGGATACAGAGCGGATGCGTCGACGCCGCCGGAAAGAATTCGACCAGAGGCCGGCGCGACGAGGTTGTAGGCGCGGCCGAGGCGGGTGATCGAGTCGAGCAGCACGACGACATCGTGACCCAGTTCGACCAGACGCTTGGCACGCTCGATGGCGAGCTCGGCGACAACGGTGTGGTCTTCGGCAGGACGGTCGAAGGTCGAGGCGATGACCTCACCCTTCACCGTGCGCTGCATGTCGGTGACCTCTTCGGGGCGCTCGTCGACCAGAACGACCATGAGGTGAACCTCGGGGTTGTTGGTGGCGATGGCGTTGGCGATCTGCTGCATGACGATGGTCTTGCCGGCCTTGGGCGGCGCAACGATCAGGCCGCGCTGGCCCTTGCCGATCGGGGCGACGAGGTCGATGATGCGCTGGGTGAGCTTGCCCGGCTCGGTCTCGAGGCGCAAGCGTTCCGTCGGGTACAACGGGGTGAGCTTGTGGAAGTCGACGCGGGCCTGGGCCTCCTCAACGGTCTGGCCGTTGATCGAGTCGACCTTCACGATGGCGTTGTACTTCTGACGACCGGACTGGTCACCCTCGTGCGGTTGCCGGATGGAACCGACAACGGCGTCACCCTTACGCAGGTTGTACTTCTTGACCTGTCCGAGCGAGACGTAGACGTCGCTCGCACCGGGCAGATAGCCCGAGGTGCGCACGAACGCGTAGTTGTCGAGCACGTCGAGGATGCCGGCGACGGGAATGAGTACATCGTCGTCATTGACCTCGGGTTCGAAGTCGTCACCCTGGTTCGGGCCGCGACGCTTGCGGTCACGATACCGGTTGCGGTTGCCACGGCCGTTCAGGTCGTCGTCGAGCCGATCGGGACCCTGGTTGCGATCCTGGCCCTGGTTGCGGTCTGAGCCACGATCGTTCTGACCCTGATTGCGGTCCTGTCCACGATCGTTCTGACCCTGGTTGCGGTCGGCCTGCGCTTGGGCACGCTCTTGGTTGCGTTCCTGATTGCGCTCGTTGCGAGCCTGACGCTGGCTCTGCGCCCGGGTCATGCCCTCGTCGTTGGTGCCGTTCTGGTTGCGATCGCTCTGGTTGCGGTCACTCTGACCACGTTCGCTCTGGTTCTGGGTGTTCTGTTCGCCCTGGTTGCGATCGGCACCCTGCGCACGGTCACCACCACGGCTTCGGCTGCGGCTTCGCCCTTGACGGGGCGCCGCGGAATCGTTTGCCTGGTCGGTTGTCTCGTCGGCTGAATCGGCCGAATCGGCAAAATCGCCAGCTTCGGGAGGAGCTACGACGACATCGATTGGCTCAGCGGGCGACTCGGCGGCCGACTCATCGGGAGCCACAGCGGCTGGGCGCAGCGACGAAGCGCGGCGGGATGGACGGCGAGCGGGCGGTGTGGCCTCGACTGGTGCATCGGCCGGCGCGTCCACCGGAGCATCAGAGGAGTCGACGACTGCAACCGCGTCATCGCGGTGAACGGGTGAGACCTGCACGCGCTTGCGTGCCTGCCGAACCGGCTTGTCGGTGTCGGGTGCGGCGGTTGCAGCGTCGTCAACGGCGGGAGCGACGGTGTTGGATGCCACCGCGCCACGGGCATTACGCGCGATCCGCGAGCCAGCCGCCGGAGCATCGGGCAGGATGATACCGAATCCGGTGCTGGCGTCGGCATTGACGTGGGACTTGGCAGGAGCGGCGGTAGTGGTACTGGCGCGACGCGGTGCACGCTTGCGCGGAACCGTTTCGAGTGACTCAGCCAGGCTCGCAATTGGTGCGCTCTCGGGAGCAACCTCGACTACCGAAGCAGCCTCGACTACCGGAGCAGCCTCGACCGGAGCAGCGGCGCTCGAGCCGGCCTGAGCGGTTTCGATTGCCTCAACGAGTTCTCCTTTACGAAGTTTGGAAGCGCCGGGGATTTTCAATTCAAGCGCCAGAGCCTGAAGCTCAGACACGCGAAGGGTACTCAGACGGGGAAGATCCGAGCCAGTGGCGCGGAGGTTGACATCAGTCACGAAAGGGGTTCCTTTCCCCTGCCGAACAAAAATTCAGGCCAGGAGAGATGTATGCAGCGACGAATGCGCTGCGGGTGATCCAATCCGACAGTGGAGGGGATTGGTGTAAACACACACAGCTACGCACGAAATCGCAATAGCAGTGAGGTACAGGGAATGCACCGGAGAAGATGTCGCCGTGGGCGGTTTCTATCGGGTGCACAATAATCATAGCACTCCCGCACCAACCGAACCGCCAGTCGGGCCGACGTGCACGCGGCAGGTCGGCCCGGTCAGAATACTCGTTACGCGGCGTTCTCTACGGTAAGCGGATGCACGGTAGCGCCCTGAACGTCGACGGCCAGCATCAGGGCACGCCACGGGGTATCGGATTTGCTTGCGACGAGTTCGGCCGCCACCAGGCGCTGGCCCGGATCGCTTGCCAGCACGAGAATGGATGGTCCGGCACCGGACACGACGGCCGCGAAGCCGGCGGCGCGCAGCAGATTGATGAGCTTGTTCGTTTCCGGCATGGCGGCTGCGCGGTAGCTCTGGTGCAGTTTGTCCTCGGTCGCGGCGAGCAGCAGCTCGGGGCTCTGGATAAGCGCGGCGATGAGGAGCGCGGAGCGCGAGAGGTTAAAGACGGCATCCTCGTGCGGCACCGAGGCCGGCTGGAGGCTCCGCGCGAGCGCGGTGGACATCTCCTGCTCGGGTACGAACACCAGCGGCTTGACGCCCCGATGCACCATCAGCTTCTTGTGACGCGGCCCCTCCGGAGTGGTCCAGGCGATGGTCAGGCCGCCGAACAGCGCCGGCGCGACGTTGTCGGGGTGTCCTTCCATTTCGGTGGAAAGCACGAGCAGCATTTCAGCATCGATGTCGACGATACCCTCGAGCAGGCCCTTTGCGGCCATGATGCCCGACACGATGGCAGCACCCGACGAGCCCATGCCGCGCCCGTGCGGGATAACGTTGTGCGCGACGATGTTGAGCCCGGGCATGGGCTGGCCGACGGCGGCGAACGCGTGCGCAATGGCGCGCACGACGAGGTTGCTCTCGTCGGTGGGAACCACCCCGGCACCCACACCGTGCACCTCGACGGACACACCGGGAACGCTTCGCACGGTGACCTCGAGCTGGTCGTATTTGGCCAGCGCAAGGCCGAGAGTGTCAAAACCCGGGCCGAGGTTGGCCGTTGTGGCCGGCACCTGCACCGAGACTGCGCGGCCGATCAGCGAGACGGGACTGGTCATGCCTTGGCCAGGCCGAGAACGCTGGCGATTTCGGCGGTGTCGACCGGAACGATGGTCGGTGCAACGTCGGAGCCGTCTGCGGTACGCAGAGCCCACTGCGGGTCCTTCAAACCGTGGCCGGTCACGGTGATGACCACGGTCGAGCCGCGCGGAATGAACCCGGCTTCGGCACGCTCCAGCAGGCCGGCCACACCGATAGCGGATGCCGGTTCCACGAAAATGCCGACCTCGGCCGAGAGGATGCGGTGGGCTTCGAGAATTTTCGCGTCGGTGATGGCGCCGAAGTAGCCGTCGCTCTGCTCACGTGCGTTCAGCGCGAGGTCCCAGGATGCCGGGTTGCCGATGCGGATGGCGCTCGCAATGGTGTCGGGCTGGTCGACGCGGTGGCCCAGCACGATCGGGGCGCTGCCGGAGGCCTGGAAGCCGAACATGCGCGGCAGCTTCGTGGTGGCGCCGCGAGCTACCTCTTCGCTGTAACCACGAAAATAGGCCGTGTAGTTGCCGGCGTTGCCGACCGGAACGAATTGAAAGTCGGGAGCGTCACCGAGTACCTCGACGACCTCGAACGCGGCCGTCTTCTGGCCCTCGATGCGATCGGGGTTGACCGAGTTGACCAGGTGCACCGGGTAGTTGGTGGCGAGGTCGCGGGCGATGTCGAGGCAGTCGTCGAAATTGCCCTGCACCTGCAGCAGCTGCGCGTTGTGCGCGACGGCCTGGCTGAGCTTGCCCATGGCGATCTTTCCCTCCGGCACGAGCACTGCGGCGGTGATACCGGCGTGGGCGGCATAGGCGGCAGCGGAGGCGCTGGTGTTGCCGGTCGACGCGCAGATGACTGCCTTCGCGCCGTCTTCCATGGCCTTGGAGATGGCCATGGTCATGCCTCGGTCCTTGAACGACCCGGTCGGGTTCATACCCTCGAACTTGATCCAGACCTTGGCGCCGGTGCGGGCGGAGAGCGCGCCGGCTGAAATAAGCGGCGTTCCGCCCTCACCCATAGTGATGATCGGCGTCGCGGCCGAGATATTCAGCCGATCGGAGTATTCGTTCAGCACCCCACGCCACTGGCGGCTGACAATCGCGCCGGGCTTGGTCAGGTTGGCACTGGTCTCGCTTGGGCTAAACATCAGACTCCTTCAACTCTCAAAACGGATGCGACTTCGCTGACGACACTATTGGCGGCCAGATCATGCACGGTGGCGGCGAGTGCGGCCTCCGTTGCGTCATGGGTCCCGATTACTAGGGTAGCCGTGGCTGAGCGCGCTGCGCGACTCTGTGTAGCCATCACGGCCGGTGTCATGGATTGCTCTACAAGCGCCAACGAGACCAGACGTTTGCTGAACACGCTCGCGATGGTCGCGAGTACGCCGGGTTCGTCGGTGACCTCGAGGGTCACCGCGTACCGGGTCGTGACCCGGCCGATGTCAAAGACGGGCAGCGCAGCGTAGCTCGATGCGGCGACTCCCGGCCCTCCGGCGACGTGACGCCTGGCAATGGAAACGACGTCGCCAAGCACAGCAGAAGCCGTCTCCACTCCCCCGGCCCCGGCCCCGTAAAACATGAGGCTGCCGGCTGATTCCGCTTCGACGAAGACGGCATTGTTCGCGCCGTGCACCGCAGCGAGCGGATGGCTGCGCGGCACCATCGCCGGGTAGACCCGTGCCGACACCCCGTCCACGCCGTTCTCGTCGGTAACACGCTCGCAGATAGCCAGCAATTTCACGACATAGCCAGCCTTGCGTGCCGATTCGATCTGCGCGGGAGTGACCGAGGTGATGCCCTCGCGATAAACGGATGCCAGCGGAACCGTCGTGTGAAACGCCAGACTCGCCAGAATGGCCGCTTTCTGCGCCGCGTCGTAGCCCCCGATGTCGGCGGTCGGATCGGCCTCCGCGTAACCGAGCGCGGTCGCCTCGGCCAGCGCGTCTTCGAGACTGGACCCTTCGGTATCCATCCGGTCGAGAATGAAGTTGGTGGTGCCGTTGACGATGCCGAGGATTCGCTTGATCTGGTCTCCGGCGAGGCTTTCCCGCAGCGGACGCACGATGGGAATAGCCCCGGCGACGGCGGCCTCGTAGTTGATCTGGGCGCCCACCTGGTTCGCGGCCTCGAACAGTTCGGATCCATGGAGGGCCAGCAGTGCCTTATTGGCGGTGACAACATCCGCTCCACTGCCGATCGCGAGCAGAATATGGCTGCGGGCCGGCTCGATGCCGCCCATCAGTTCAATGACGATGTCGGCGCTGAGGATGAGTTCCTCGGCGTTGGTCGTGAATAGTTCTCGTGGCAGGTCGACAGTGCGTTCCGCGTTGACATCGCGAACCGCGATGCCGACCAGTTCGAGCGTGGCGCCGATGCGGTTGGCGAGTTCTGGCCCCTGTTCCAGCAGCAGGCGGGCGACCTGGGCGCCGACGGATCCACCGCCGAGGAGGGCTACGCGCAAATTACGGTATTCGATCTTCAAGATTTTCCTCCGTTGGAGGGCTGCTGCGCCCCGGTGTCCCGCGCGAGCAGATCGGCAATTGTCTCGCCGCGCACGAGCACTCGTGCTGTGCCGTCGAGTACAGCGATGACGGGCGCACGGCCCTGAAAGTTGTAGTTGTTGGAAAGTGCCCAGCAGTAGGCGCCGGTGGCCGGCACAGCGAGCAGATCACCGGGACTCACATCACCGGGCAGATAGTCTGCATCGACCACGATGTCGCCGCTCTCGCAGTGCTTGCCGGCGATGCGCACGAGCACCGGCGGAGCGCTCGATGCGCGATCGGCCAGGCGCACAGCGTAGTCGGCGCCGTACAGGGCCGGGCGCACGTTGTCGCTCATTCCACCGTCGACGCTCACGTAGAGCCGCGAGGTGCCGGAGACATCGACGGCCTTGGTTGTGCCGACGCGGTAGAGGCTCACGCCGGCGCGACCGATGATGACGCGGCCGGGTTCGAACGCGACGATCGGGAGCGGAATGTTCAGCCGCGCGCATTCGGTCGCGACGATGTCGGCCAGGGCCGCTGCCAGTTCGCGAATCGGGGTGGGTTCGTCGGCACTCGTGTAGGCGATGCCGAAGCCCCCGCCGAGATTGAGCTCGGGTATCGGGCCATCGGCGAGCAGTGCAGCGTGCAGATCGAGCAACCGGGCGGCCGACTCGGCGAATCCGTCGGCACCGAAGATCTGCGAGCCGATGTGACAGTGCAGGCCGACGAAGTTGAGAGCCGTTTCGGCGCGAATAAGCGCGACGAGCCTCGGCGCATCGGTGAGCACGATGCCAAATTTCTGGTCTTCGTGGGAGGTGGCCAGAAAATCGTGGGTGTGCGCGTGCACGCCGCTGTTCACGCGCAGGCGCACGTTCTGCACCCGACCGTTTCGAGCGGCGGCTTCGGCAACACGGCCGATTTCGACCTCGCTGTCGATCACGATCGTGCCGACCCCGACCCGGGTGGCCTGATCGAGTTCGGCGAGTGACTTGTTGTTGCCGTGAAAACCGAGCCGGGCCGGATCGGCGCCGCCGGCCAGGGCGACGGCCAGTTCGCCGCCGCTGCACACGTCGATGTTGAGCCCGGCAGCGATCATCCAGCGCACTACCTCGGTCGAGAGAAAAGCCTTGCCGGCGTAGTACACCTTGGCGCTCGTGCCGATGCGGGCGAACTCGGCTTGAAACACGGCCAGCAGCTCGGCGGCGCGCGCGCGGGCATCCGCTTCATCGATGACGTAGAGGGGGGTGCCGAATTCGGCGGCGAGGGCCGTGGCACGCACGTTGCCGAGCACGAGTTCGCCGGTGCGGCTGCGGGTCGTCGAGGCTGGCCACAGACCGGGCGCGATGTCGTTGGCGTCGGCGGGTAGGCGCAGCCAGTCGGGCGCCAGCGGATTTGGTCTAGGTGTCACGGGAACTACCTCACGAGAGTCGAAGGGGAATCTCAGCGAGCGAACCCGGATTGGTCCCTGAAGCCGGAAAATTGACAGCCCGGGTGAGCGGGTGTGCCTGCGGTATTTTACCGCCGCAGATGGTGGCGTTCGAATTAACCGGCGCAGCTGCCGAGGGTGGTCAGCGACTGCGCGGTAAGCATAAGCGTGCTTGACTCCAGCGTAACGCGTGCGCGCTCGGGCGAAATATCAACGCCACTCAGCTCGATTCCCTCGGGCAGATAACTCGCAACGCAGACCCCGATCGGTGCCTGCTGCAGGATCAGGTTGACGAGGGGTGTCGCGTCGATGTCGCCGACGCCGCTCGTCACGGTGGCTTCGGTGGGGCTGAAGTTCAGCGTTTCCCCGGCGGCGCTGGCCGTGGCCGTGGCGCTATAGCCCACATTGAACTCGAACAACTTCACGGTGCCGGTATACGCCACGGTGCCGTCGCCCAGGGTCATCACGGCGTCGGCGGGAGCGGTGCCGGAGGCCTGCACCAGTTGATTGAGCGCGTCCTGATCGAGGTCGAGCGTGGCGTTGACCGAGCCGATGGCCTTGGCAGTGTTGGTCGACACGTCGCGGGCAACGACGTGAACGGAGGCCGGCACGCCGTCGACCGCCAGGTTCGGTGCGGTGAGCTCAATCTCATCGAAGCTGCCGGCGATGAACTGCGCAATGACGGAGGTGCCGCCGATAGCGACTGTGATGTCGCCGGTCACGGAAGCGGGCATCCGGTTGCTGATTTCGACTTCGGCGCGGTCCTGCGCGAACGCACGTACGCCGCTGTCGACGAGAAAATAGGCGACGACCAGCAGAATCGCGAGTACGCCGACAATGATGAGCGGAACAAGGCCGCGACGCTTTGTTTTGGCCATGATTACATGCGCTCCGGGGCGGTGACGCCGAGCAGGCCGAGGCCGTTGCGGATCACCTGACCCGTCGCGTCGTTGAGCCACAAACGGGTGCGGTGCAGGTCGGTGACCGGTTCTTCGCCGAGTGGAATAACCCGGCAGTTGTCGTACCAGCGGTGGTAATAGCCGGCGACCTCCTCGATGTAGCGGGCCACCCTATGGGGCTCCCGCAGTTCAGCGGCCTGGGCCACAACGCGCGGAAATTCCTGCAGCACACCCAGCAGTGCGGATTCGCTGTCGTGCACGAGCAGTTCGGGGGCGAAGACGGTGCGTTCGACGCCGCTCGAACTGGCGTTGCGGGCGACCGAGCAGGTGCGGGCGTGGGCATACTGCACGTAGAAGACGGGATTGTCGTTGGTGCGTTTTCCGAGCAGGTCGAGGTCGATGTCGAGCTGTGAGTCGCTGTTCGAGCGCACCAGGGCGTAGCGGCCGGCGTCGACCCCGACGGCATCGACGAGGTCGTCGAGGGTGACAATGGTGCCGGCCCGCTTTGACATGCGCACCGGTTCGCCGTCTTTGAGCAGGTTGACCATCTGGCCGATCAGAATCTGCAGGTTCACGCCGGGCTCGTCGCCGAAGGCCGACACCATGGCCATCATGCGGCCGACATAGCCGTGATGGTCGGCCCCGAGCATGATCAGACACTGGTCGAATCCGCGCTCGCGCTTATCAAGGTAGTAGCCGAGGTCACCGGAGATGTAGGCCGGTTCGCCATTCGAGCGGATGATTACCCGGTCACGATCATCACCGAAGGTCGTCGTGCGCAGCCAGATGGCGCCATCCGCTTCGAAGATGTGGCCCTGCTCGCGCAAGCGTTCGATGGCGCGGTCGACGGCGCCGGATTCGTGCAGGGAATCCTCGTGAAAGTACACATCGAAGTCCACACCGAAGCCGTGCAGTTTGTCCTTGATCTCGGTGAACATGAGGTCGACACCGATCGAGCGAAACACCTCCTGCTGAGCGTCCCGGGGAAGGGCAGCGACGTCGCCGTCGTACTTCGCGAGCACGTTGGCGGCGATATCGCCGATGTACGCTCCGCCGTAGCCGTCTTCGGGGGTGGGTTCGCCGAGGTAGCTGGCGAGCACGCTGCGGGCGAAGCGGTCGATCTGCGAACCGTGGTCGTTGAAGTAGTACTCGCGGGTCACGTCGGCGCCCTCGGCCGCCAGCACGCGGGCCAGGCTGTCGCCGACCGCGGCCCAGCGCACGCCGCCCATGTGGATGGGCCCGGTGGGGTTAGCCGAAACGAATTCGAGGTTGATTTTGAGACCGTCATACAGGTGGCCGGTGCCGTAGACAGTGCCCTGGTCGACGATGGTCTTGGCGAGCGCGCCGGCGGCGGCAGCCTCGAGGCGAATGTTGATGAAGCCGGGGCCGGCGATTTCAACGGATGAGACATCCGCCAGCTGTTCGAGACCAGCGGCCAGTTCGGCCGCGATTTCACGCGGGTTCGCACCGAGGGGTTTGGCGATCTTCAGCGCGATGCTTGAAGCCCAGTCGCCGTGGTCGCGGTTGCGCGGGCGTTCGACAGCGACGTCGGCGAGAGTGAGTCCGAGGTCTACCCCTGCCGTGTCAGCCTCGCGTCGGCGTTCGCTGACGCCCTGGATGAGGTCGAAAAGGGACTGGGAGAGTTCGGCAGGAGTCACTGCACAATCGTACCGGCCCCTCCTGTTGGTAAGGTCAACGCGTGACTGATACCCGCGTCTACCCCCTTTTTGTTCGCACCGCTGCACGCACCGGCGGAGCTGCCACGCGCCGACGTGCCGGGCTAATGCTCGCGGGCGGAGCACTGCTCGCACTCCTTTTGGCCGGCTGCAGCGGAGCACAGAAACCGACGCCGACGGATTCCGCGGCCGCGACGAGCGAAGCATCCGCTGACCCGACGACGGGAGCTGAGCCATCGTCGTCTCCCACCCCGACAGCGGAAGCGACCGGATCTCCGATTGCGCAGCTCTGTGGCGACCTGCTCACCCTGCAGGATGTCTACGATTTCAACCCGAATTACGGCACCGCCCCGAATTATTCACCAACCGCTGACGGTCTCGCCGAGACCGCCACGACCTACAACGGGCTAACCTGCGGCTGGTCAAACCAGACCAGCGGCGAACTCATCGAGGTCTCGGTCGTCGCGCCCAACGATGTGTTGATGACCACGCTCAAGCAGCAGGCGGATGCCGACAGCCAGGCCGTGCCGACTTACGGTACCCCGCCGGTCGTCGACGGTTTCTTCACCTACGCCGGTGGCGTGGGCCAGGCCCAGGTCTTCACGGAACAGTACTGGGTCACTCTCAGCACCTCCGCGTTCTTTGAGCCCGGCGATGCGGAGTCCCTCATCTCGACGGTGCTGTCGCACCTCGGCTAGCAGATTCTGCCAGCTGGCTCGTCGTGGGTCTTGGCAGCCGAGCCAGGATGCTAACCTTGTACCACCCTGGCCCCCATAGCTCAGGGGATAGAGCACTGCCCTCCGGAGGCAGGGGCGGCAGTTCGAATCTGCCTGGGGGCACACTCGCAGGATCCGCGTGATTACGCGGATCCTGCGCCCTTTCAGCAACTGTCGCCAATGCCGGCAATTCGTCATCTGCCCACATTCAGTTTCATAATGACCTGATTCAGCGCCGCTGCAACGCTGTCAAGTAGGTGACGAGCGTCTCCGCGACACGTGCGCCAGCCTCGCTGTCTCGGCGGGTGCCAACGTCAAAGCGCTTCGATCTCCACCATCATGGTGAGGATGTGGAGGCGACTGTCGCCGAATCGAAGTCCCGAACCTGCAACCCCGCTAGTTCGCCCCACCGCAGCGCCGTTTACGCGATCAAGAGTGGACGTGCGCAGGCCCGAGCGGCTGGCCAACTAAGTGGCAGTCCAGTCCGCGACCGTGACTCGGGCGCGGCTGGGACCGATGTATCGGCCAGTATGTTTGGCGATCTCAACGGATGCAAGAAACAGATCCGCGTCGCGCCGGGTTCGAAACCCTCGCTTGTCTGTCTGTGATTTGTCTGGCTTGCGGTAACGCACGCGATAGCGACGGCCATGTGCGGTGTCATACGGTGTCACGGTGCCCATGGATGCGTCCGGCGGGGACGAAACGACATGACTCCAGACTATTAGCGTCAGCTTGCTTTTCGCTGTATCCACGAGTCGCGTTGGTCGCGGCTGGACCATAACCCGCTGGCGACCTGTCGCGCACCGTCGCTTCGCGCCGAAGTTCGGCAACGCTCGCGTCGATGGTTCACAGGACAGGAATGCTGTTCCTCGCTTGGGCACCGGCTGACGATCGGTCCTAGGTCGGCCCCTGATTTGCTTGCGGTGCCCCTCGGATAGTTGGTGTGATCATATCGATAGCAGACTTTCGAATCCCGCGCACTGTGGGCAAAATGTGGGCACGGCTAGATAAAGCTCGACAGCACACGTCTTTCCGATTTCTCGATTGAGTGATCCGCGTGGACACCGATGTACGCAAGGATTGCTGTCGCCTGCCCTTGCGGGTTCGGAACTTCGCTCATACGTATCCTGCTCGTATCCGTGCTGGGGAGCATACCTGCGCACCCGCCGTCGGACTCGGTTGGACAACGCATCGATCTAAAAAGGCTATGAGGCCGAGGAGTGGTGAGAAGGAGTCGCGTGTCCACTTACATCAGCATTGCCGATCTTTTCGCAGTCACGCTGCTGACAGTGGGAGGCCTCTACCTGGTGGCGCGATAGACCGCGGTGGCCCGCGACCCACTTGAGCGGTTGCCGTTCCTTCCCAGCCGGGACCTGGAGGAACATGCCCTGTCCAGATACCACGCCAGGTGGTACCCGGTAACCCTGCTCTGCCTGGCCTTTGACGTGGAGATGTTCGTCTTTCTCGGTGTGCTCATGGTCGGTGTCGTCTGGGCCTGCCGAAAGGGTGCGCTGCGGTGGGTCTAAAAAGCAGCGTGGCAGGACGACGCGCCACCCGCAGAGTGCACGTGCTGGTGCTGGGTGACGTGGTCTCCAGCGTACCGGTGAGATTTGAAACCTAAAGCGTCCCCCAATGAGAAGGCGGAACAAGCCTCAGATCTCCCTGATTACGCGGTTTTGCAATCTTTTGGCCATGTTAGAAAACGGAGCAATCTCCTTCAAACCTTGCCAGAATGTTGCCACGCCCGCAGGTTACCCCAGGGGGTCTGTCAGAGGCGTCGCGGATGCCCATACATCGTGAGATGCGTGGCGTACATTGCATCGGAGAAACCATCGAGAGGGGTGTCGACTCGATATCGACTCGCGGCGGTCTGGCGTCACCGCGATAGCGCCGGATATCCTCCGAGGATGGTCAACACCCGGCACAGCTCCGTTCTGCGGCGCACCGTGTCCAGAACGCGAGCTCGAATAGTGCTGTTCTCTGACCACCTGGGCAACAGTGCGCAAGCCGCTTTGGACGTGGTCTTCCAGTGGCGCCACTAATACAAGCGTGCTCTGGTTTCGGCCTCGCCAATGGGCAGGCGCCCCTGGCGGCCGTGGAACCCTAAACACCGGGCGCGGGAACTACGTCTGGGCTGTCATCTTTGAATAATGGGATGCAGCCCAAGTTCCGAGAGACGGGTTTCGGGCCCCTCCCCCGGTGTTAGATTGCGCACGAGGTGCACTCGACTGATAGCCCAAATAATCGAAGCGAAAATGACAGTTGCGATAGCAATGGCCAGAGCGTAGAGCCCGACGACGCCGTAGCCCTGTGCCGGATCCAGGAATGGGTAGGGTACCCATCCGTCGGTTGCCCCGCGAATGGTGACGACGATGATCCAAACGATTGGGTAGACAAGCGCGACCCATATTTTGTTGAGCGGCAGGGCACTGCGGTCGCTGAAGATCACCCAGTCGAGCGCGGCATAGAGGGGCAGGATTATGTGCAACACGGAGTTAGCCCACGCGAGGGACACGCCACCTTCAAGTCCCGCCAACAGCACGTTGTACACGACGCCGGTGATGACTATGTAGGTTGTGGCACAACCTCGCGCCAACATCAACGACCGGGACTGGGGTCGTCCAGAGAGGGACACGACCGCGGCGACCAGCAGCACAACGACCAGAATAATGTTGCTTTGCATGGTGAAAAATCCGCAGAAGTTGAACGGGTTGATCGTCGCCCGCGTGGCCGTGTCGAAAAATGTCGACAGAATCGCCACCGTGCCCAGTGTCGCGACAGATAGTCGGACTGCAGCTACAAAATATTTCACGGTCCGCCTTCGATTAGTGGTGCCAGTATCGGGTAATTCATGACCCGCGCAAATCTTAGGGGTCCAACCTTTTTTATGTGGAAGATTCCCACGCCATGGAATCTGACACCCCCGATGCCGAGAAACCGGCCGGCGTTTGCTCCTACCCACTCGCTGCCGACGCCGTACGCGGCGGGCGAGATCGATTAGCCGTCGAGCCCGTTCACAAACGCGACACTTCCTGCGGCAATCTCCGCGCGAGCCTGATTGTGACTGATGGTAGGTTTGCCGTCCCCATCCTGAGGCCCGTAGTCCCCGAAGAACGCGTGAACGACGCCCTTCACCACGAGGTAGCGGGCAGCGGCCGGCAGAGTCGGCTTCGCTGCAGCAATCTTGGCTGGGGTCGACAAGCCATCCTTCGACCCCGAGATAGACAACACTGCGACGTTCACCTGAGCGATGTTCGTCGCTGGGTAGGAAGCAAAAAAGAGCAGCCCGACGACCGGATCGCGAGCGGCCCGAGCAAAAGTTTCAGCGTCTGTCGCCGCCACAAGTCCGCCGAGGGAGTGACCTCCGACAACCCAGCGAGTGACCGGATGATGCGCGGCCCGGGCCATCGCAAACGTTCCGGTAGACAGAAAAGCGATTCCGAGGGGTTGCTTGGCAATAACCACCAAGTGCCCCGACTCGACCAGTGGTCGAAGAATCGCGCAATAAGCCCGAGCATCGACTCGAGCGCCGGGCTGAAAGAACACTCCAACGGGGCTCTCGACGCCCGTTGGCATCATCACGATTTCGGTGGCGTCCTCCATCACCGTGACTGTGCGGTCGGACTTCATGGCAGCCAATGCTGGAGCTTCGGCCGACTGGGGCACCAGCCAGGCAACGGCCGCGATCACCAGAGAACTCAGTGCAATCAGCACCGCCTGAACCACTCTGCGCCCACGACGGACGGGTGTGCGGGGTGCGGGTACGGACCACGACCTCACGGCGACAATCACACTGACGACGAGAGTCACCGCGAGTAGCACGATGTACGCCGGATGCCCGTGAATCAGCATCGGTCCGGTTGCGAAAGCGGAGCCGACGGTGACGATCACTCCGAAAATCGCCACAATGCGCTTGACCCACAGGTACCCAAGGTCAAGCTTCGTGATCTGCATCATAGGCAGATAATACCGACGATCAGGACGGCAGCCAGAGCGGAGATGATACGCATGTTTTTCACGTTTCCAGCATTCCGCGTCGCAACTCAACAGGCGTCTATCCCCAGTACTCGCGGTGTCCATCGCAAGGATGCAACCAAGAAGCCAAGACCACACTCGGCCCCTGATTATGGTGGTCCAGTTCGTCAGCTTCATCGGGGCCTGCCACAACCCCGCCGACCTCGACCCCTGGGTCGCTGCCAGCATCGGGGCGCTCGTGACCATCTGCGTCACGTTCGTGCCCTCCCCATCTTCATCTTCCTCGGCCCACCGCACGTCGAACGCCTCCACCGCAACCGCAACCTCGCCGAAGCGCTCACCGACATCACCGCGGCCGTCTGCGCGGTGCCACAACAGATAAGGATCACAAAATGCCGCCAAAGCGCAATGGATGCGGAGACTCCAGTGGACGCATTGGTGGCGATGCCATTGCGGCACTGCCGTCTCCGTTCACAAGACATGCGCCAGCAATGAGAGGGCACCCTGACATGAACCCTGTACGCGGGCTGCGGCCAGGCCCCGAATGGTGTGGGGAATAGCAGGGGACCGGGTCAACCCCGCCACCACGTGGTCGCGACGCGTCACCGACAACGCGCCTGATAGTGCCATGATGACCGCAGGAGTCTGGCACCGTCAGCTCGCCGTGTTGCGAGGTCAGGCACGCCCAAAGAAGGAGATGGCCTTGGCCAAGAAAATGTACACACCGGACGAGCAGATCGATCGGCTGCGAATCTATAACGTCGTCGCCGGAAGTTTGCACCTGCTCCAGGCGATCTTCTTTTCGGTGATTCTGAGCACCCTGAGTTCGCAGGTTCTGTTCGCGGTGACGGCGGACTATTTGGCTGGTCCCCCCGGGTTTCCAATTCCACCGGAGCGGGTCACCGTGTTCGAGGTGAATATCGGTGCCGGTGTCGTCGCTTTCCTCGCCCTCAGCGCCTTCTTTCACTTCCTTATTTCGAGCCCGTGGTTTTTCGCGCGGTACAAGAACGGTCTCAAGAACACGCACAACTATTTCCGCTGGGTCGAATACTCCCTGAGTTCATCGATCATGATCTGGCTCATCCTGGCGATCAACGGCGTTACGGATATTGGTGCGCTGTTCGCGGTCTTCGCTATTAATGCGGCCATGATCATGTTCGGTGCCTTGCAGGAGAAATATGAGCGTCCCGGTTCCCGCGGATTGGTGCCATTCATTTTCGGGTGCATGGTCGGCATCGTTCCTTGGATCCTCATCCTTATCTACTTCCTGCGACCGGGCAGCGCCAGCGACGTCGCTATCCCGAGCTTCGTCGTCGGCATTGTTATTTCTCTGTTCCTGTTCTTCAATACCTTTGCGATCAACCAATGGCTGCAGTACAAGCAGGTCGGTAAGTGGAAGAGTTATCTTCAAGGCGAACGCACGTACATCACTTTGAGCCTGGTAGCCAAAACCGCGCTCGCCTGGCAGGTGTTTTCCGGCGCCATCATTCCGGCAATCACCGGCTGATCGACGTCGTCGGCATCAACAGCATCAACAATTCTGCGCGGCATACGGCCGGTAGCGGCGCGTTGTCGGGTGGGAGTTGCGACGCATTTCACGGCTAATCGAACGCCTACTTTGTGATCCGTGGTCTCTGTGGCAGCGAGGATCGAACGAGAACACCAACCGGCTTCTGCGCCAAAATCTGGCCCCCGCCGAAGCGACGCTCAGAAATGGACGGAATGCGCAAGCGTAGGCGGTTTACCTATCTCTTCGATCTGATGTCCCGTACACGGATGGCGTGTGACCGTTGCGCGCTGAATCCTGGTTAGGGCGAACCAGCGAATACCCTCCCGGAGTCTGCACCAGGCGACGAGCTGCCACTGGCCAGCGGTGAGAGCGAAGATCATTGGTTCTATCTCGCGTCGTGTGGTTTGCCCCTCCGCGTCGGTGTAGGTGACGTTGACGGTGACCTGGTCAACGGTGGCTTGCTCGAGCGCGGACATCACGCGCCGTTCGGCTGACGGGCCGACGTCAACCCATACGCGGCTGGAGAGCTCAGCGGCTTTCCGACGGGACACTGGATCAAGTACGTCAAGCACTTTGAGGATCGAAGCACGCGCCGAATCCGAGAACGGAACATCTCTGTCAGCCCGTAGCCCCCGCCAGGACCTGTGCGCGCCCAAACGGGGAGACCGCCCGCCTCGAGTGCGGAGATTTCACGCTTGATCGTGCGGATGGTCACCTCAAACCCGTCGGCGAGTTGCTGCGCGGTGCGACCGCGAGAGCCCGCCCGACGCAACGACTCGGTCAGGGATTGAAGACGCTCGGATCTTTTCACAAGAAACAGATTAATGGCATGAATAGTGACATGCCGTTGTCTCGGGTGCGAACAAAGATGAAATCATGAAGAAAGACAGCCCCACCCAAACCTCATTTGTTCTCGTACCCGGCTACTGGCTTGGTGGATGGGCGTGGGACGCTGTCGCGGCCCATCTGCGCGACCTCGGCCACAGCGTCATCCCGGTAACGATCTCTGGTCTACTTTTCAACGAGCGCTGACATAATGCACATGGCTCGCGAAGGTAATCCGATGATGGCTGAAGCCGCACTCCTCCGCGATCTCGAACTTATCGATCTCCCGACCGGGCACTGGCCGATGTGGAGTCGACCAGCAGACCTCGCCGTAACCATCGCCGAGCCAGTCTACCACTAGCTGCCGGGACGGACGAAGGTTTAAATGACCCTTCATTTCGACATCTGGGGCGCGTGGTTGGTGCTGGATCGCCCGGGGAGGCGTTCCCGGGCCGCGTCTCCAGCGTCGCTGCTACGTTAGATGGCCTTCGCTGCTGCGAGGCCGGAGTGGACGTCGGCGGGCGTTTTGAGGCCGATCCGGGTATGGCGATGTTCGTGGTTATAGCCATCGACGAACGAGGCCATGAACGATTTTGCGTCGGTGAGGCGGGCGGGGTGGTGGCGGCGGTCCTTAACCTGCTTGTTCTCATCCAACAGAATCTGTTGGCGGTAGAGGCAACCCGTGAAATGGCCCCCTCTGTCTCATCTAAGTTAAGGCGGTCTCATTTTTGATACGCACGCTGCTTGGCCCCAGGGAAGGCTTGGATTGAGCCGCTTCTGCTTCATCTGGACCCCGCAGCGTGAACGCGTCAAAACCTCGCGCCCGAAGCTGAGCGATTCGGCAAGTTGGTGTCACGCCGTGGACAAAATCTAAGTCGGAGAGACTGACGCAAACGAGGCGACCGCCGACTCGAAGTGATCGAATACGACATGCCGTCGCGGCGCCTCTATGTTCATGACTTCAAAAGCAGAACCACGTTTTTCGATGTAACCGAGCACCTTCTCGGGTGACCTTTCGTGGCAGCGGCGATCACCCACACGCCATTCATGATCGGACAGGCTGCGGACCTCGAGATCTCTCGTTGCGCACGGCTGATGACTCTGATTCGACATTGAATCTCCTTCGTGATGAGCGGTCCGGACTAGCGGTACCTCGACCAGCTCCGATGCCGCTTCCATCTCCACCCAACATAGCCCCCTCCCATGGCGGCATGCCGTTGGCAGCACATGCAGCGCCTACCGATTATCGTCATCGGGGACAGCGCTGCGCAAAGTCCGACCCCCACTTCACGCAGGCAGTGTTGTCGGCAGTCTGCTCCTATCGAGGCCAAGATGTTGATCTATTCGATCGGACTTTTAGCCTTGCGGACCTGCCGAACGCGCCATCTCGTAACCCTACGGTTCGGGGCCTTGACTTAAGCGAAAAGGCTTCTTCTGCAGGGTCGCCACGAGCTTGTGTTGATATCCGGCAAACTTTCCGCCTCACCACGGCCGGGGACGAAAGCGTAGCCTGGCTCAAAGTCGCCTCAGTGGTCTTGGACCACAACGAAAACATCCGAATTCCCGACGGCGTCGATCCTTATGCATATGTTTGTTGAGCACACCTCAAACCACCTCCGCCTGCAAGTCACGATTGAAATGAGCAGCATGAACATGCATATCGGCCTCATCGGACTCGGAAAAATGGGTGCCAGCATGCGCGCCCGACTCCGCGACAACGACGTTACAGTAACCGGCTACGACCGCAACCCTGACGTGTCCGACGTCGCTACTCTCCAAGATCTCATCGACGCCCTTCCCTCGCCCAAAACCGTCTGGGTAATGGTCCCCTCCGGCGCCATCACGAAGACCGTCATCACCGAGGTCAGCGAACTCCTAGGCACCGGTGACGTGGTCATCGACGGCGGTAATTCCCGTTTCAGCGACGACTTCGTGTACGCAGCCCTTCTCGCTGAGAAAGGAATCGACTACATCGACGCCGGTGTTTCCGGCGGAGTCTGGGGCCAGGAGAACGGCTTTGCGCTTATGGTCGGCGGCAGCGCGGCCTCCGTTGACCGGCTCATGCCGGTATTCGACGCCCTGCGTCCGACCGGCCCGCGTGAGGAAAGCTTCGTGCACGCCGGCGAAGTCGGTGCCGGTCACTACGCCAAGATGGTGCACAACGGCATCGAATACGCCCTTATGCAGGCCTACGCCGAAGGATACGAGCTGCTCGCCAGGCGCGACGACATTATCAAGAATGTTCCTGGAACATTCAAGGCATGGCAGCGCGGCTCGGTCGTTCGGTCCTGGCTTCTCGAGCTCCTGGTTCAGGCGCTCGAGGAGGATCCGGCACTGACCAGTATCGAAGGATACGTCGATGACTCCGGCGAGGGCCGGTGGACTATCGAAGAAGCATTGGCTAATGCCGTGCCCGTTCCCGCCATGAGCGCATCAATCTTCGCCCGGTTCGAATCTCGTCAGGAAGATTCCCCGGCGATGAAAGCTGTCGCCGCGCTACGGAACCAGTTCGGTGGCCACGCGGTCAAGTCTGCGGAGTAGCCATCGAACGCAGGCAGCGTCACAACCGAGTCTGGCCCAAGGAACTGGCCTCGGGGCGTTTGGGCAGAATGTGATCGTCCGAGGATTGGTGCAGAGCACGGCGCAAGACCCACGGCACCAGATAGGTGCGCGCCCACGCGACATCACTCGTTCGTACGCTCCGCCAGAACGGCAACGGCTCGATCTGGGATGGCTGCAATGAATTCTCGACACGGAGCGCGCTCAGAACGCTGCGGGCAATCGTGTGGTGTGATGACCCAGCGGGCTGAAGCGCAACCAATCCGGAGCCCACATACCCGCGTCATGAATGGCCGTCAGCGACCAGAGATAACTACCACGCAGCCGTGCCGCGCTGCCACAGAGCGCAAGTTCTCGTTGTAGATCGCGACTTTTCCCCGCATGCCCCGAAAAAATGGTGAGAACCCGAGATCGGCCCGGTGAAGAGGACGATCTTGGCGCGGGACCGGGACGAATCACGTCATTACCGCCAGCGGAGATGGTGATGAGATCCGGGCGCAGCTGTAGCACCGGTTCCACCTGTTCGTCGCTGATCTGGCTCAAGATCTTGCCGCGCACGGCGAGGTTGGCGTAGCCGAAGTCCGGTTGGTCGTCACTGAGCACTTCGGCGACCCGGTCGGCCCAGCCTCGATTCCCGCCCACACACTCTGGCTCGGGGTCACCGATGCCTTCGGTAAAGGAGTCGCCGAGCGCGACATATCGCGTCCACGGGTGGTTCAGATATGCGTTGGTCATATGCCTTATGTTTATTACCACCAACTCTCCTCTTACGTTAGAGTAGAGACGTACGATTATTCCCATACGAGACAAGGGGGCATTCATGCTTATCGGTGAGTTCGCCGAACGGACTGGGCTCTCCCAGCGCACCGTGCGGCACTACGACGAGATCCACATTTTGCAAGCGTCAGGGCGCAGCGATTCCGGCTATCGGCTCTATGCCCCGGCCGACCTCGATCGGGCACGCATCATCCGCAGCCTCCGAGCGTTGTCTCTCACCCATCCGGAAATCAAGGACGCCCTGGCGACACTGGATCTGGTCGACTCCGACCCGGACGGGACAATGTCAACAATCCGGCGTGATCTCGCCATCCTGATCAGCGATATCGAAGCGCGTGAATGCTCACTGCGCGAACAGGTTCGCGTAGCCAACGGGTTCGTCGACCTGCTGCGAAGTCTGTGAAGCCACCACGCCCACCTCGTGATCATGCCACAGACAGGAACACCGTGACGCATCAAACCACGCCCACCGTCTCTAACCTCGACATCCTCGCCCAAGCCCACAAACGGCGCACCTTTGCCGTTATTTCTCACCCGGATGCCGGCAAGTCCACCCTGACCGAAGCACTCCTGCTGCACGCGCACGCGATTGATTGGGCGGGTGCAGTACACGGCAAAGCCGGCCGGCGAGGCACCGTGTCTGACTGGATGGCCATGGAGCAGGCCCGTGGCATTTCCGTGACGTCCGCCGCTATCCAGTTTGAGTATCGCGACACCGTGATCAATCTCGTTGACACCCCCGGTCACGCCGATTTCTCCGAAGACACCTTCCGGGTCCTCTCCGCTGTTGATGCCGCTGTGATGCTCATCGATGCCAGCAAGGGCCTGGAACCGCAAACCATGAAACTGTTTGAGGTCTGCCGACAACACGGCCTGCCCGTGATCACGGTCATCAATAAATGGGACCGACCTGGAAAGTCCGCGTTGGATCTCATGGACGAGATCCACGACCGCACCGGGCTCGTTCCCACACCGCTCACCTGGCCTGTGGGGCTCGCCGGCGAATTTCACGGAGTTCTGGATCGACAATCCCCCGGATTTGTGCGTTTCACCCGAACCCCGGGAGGCGCGACCGCCGCCATTGAAGCTCGTACCACGGCGACGGCCGCTGCCGCGGAACTCGGCCAGGAATGGACTAATGCTGCCGAAGAATCAGCACTGCTCCATGCCGAAGGGCACGACCACAACGAGGCACTTTTTCTTCGCGCGACGACCACGCCGGTACTTTTTTGCGCTGCCGTCCTCAACTTTGGTGTTCACCAGCTGCTGGACGCTCTCGTGGAATTCGCTCCGCCCGCACTGGCCCGGGCAGATATCACCGATCGACGACGGCCCATCAGCGGTGACTTCTCGGGCTTTGTCTTCAAGGTTCAGTCCGGCATGAACGCCTCGCACCGTGACCACGTCGCATTCGTGAGAGTGTGTTCGGGCATGTTCCACCGCGGGATGGTTCTAACGCAGGCATCGACCGGCCGTCCGTTTGCCACGAAGTATGCGCAACAGATGTTCGGACGAGAACGCACCATGGCGGAGCAGGCCTGGCCCGGCGACATCGTCGGGTTGATCAACGCAGCCTCTCTTCGGGTAGGCGATTCACTCTATGATTCCGAACCCGTCAAATACCCACCCCTGCCGGTGTTCGCCCCCGAATATTTTCGTGCCGTACGCCCCGCGGACACCAGCAAGCACAAGCAATTCCGTCGAGGAATCGATCAGCTCGACCATGAGGGGGTCATTCAAGTCATGCGATCTGACCTGCGGGGCGACCAAGCTCCCGTACTCGGGGCCGTGGGTCCAATGCAGTTCGACGTCGTTGAGGAACGCATGACGCACGATTTTGGTGCTGACATCCGCATGGAGACGTTGCCCTACCAAATCGCGCGCCGCACCGATCGAGCAAGCGCGGGCAGACTGGGGTCGCTACGCCAGGTGGAAGTGCTCACCCGCTCCGACGACACACTCTTGGCCCTGTTCAGCACCCCTTGGCGGTTTCAGGCTGTCGCTCGGGAGTTCCCAGATATCGTGCTGGAGAACCTCAGCCCGTCCGTCGAGATGGAGTCCGTCGAGGGCGCAGCCCGCGGCGATAAACGTCGCTGAAGGTGAGTCACCGGCGAAAACAGCAGCGGCCCGGCACACGTGATGTGCCGGGCCGCTGCTGTGCTTGCTATCGTCTAGGCGTCAACGACGACCGCCGTGATCACCGGGTTGCGCCGATACTTGCGTTGCATCCATCGGGTCACGCTCTCGGAGAAGATGCGCTCGACGGCTGCTCCGTCGAGCGCATTGTTCCGGGTTGCTGCAACCATGGCCTCGTCGATGACCTGCGCGGCATTGGCTGCCCAGTCGGCATCGTGATTGAAGCCGCGGGAGATGAATTCCACCGGTTCGGCCAGGCGTCCCGTCTCGGTGTTGAGAATTCCCAGAACGGTAATGGCACCGTCTTCCGCGAGGAGTCGACGGTCTTCCATCGCTTCTGCTGCGTCTCCGCCGACGGTCATGCCGTCGACCAGGACATAGTCGGCTGGCACTCGACCCACGACGGTGGCGCGTCCATCGACCAGGTCGACCACGATGCCATCTTCGACAACGAGAACGCGGTCTTTACTGATTCCGGTGCGCACGGCCAGGTCCGCGTTGGCGGTGAGGTGGCGCCATTCACCGTGCACGGGCATCACGTTGGTGGGGCGCATCACGTTGTAGCAGTAGACGAGTTCGCCCGCGCTGGCGTGCCCGGACACGTGGACTTTGGCGTTGGCCTTGTGCACGACGTTGGCACCCCAGCGGGTCAGTCCGTTGATGACCCGGTAGATGGAGTTCTCATTTCCGGGAATGACCGAACTGGCCAAGAGAACGGTGTCGCCCTCGCCGATGCGGATGGTGTGTTCACGGTTCGCCATTCGGGCCAGAGCCGCCATCGGTTCTCCCTGTGAACCGGTGCAGATAAGAACGACCTTGTCGTCTTTCATCCGCTCCAGGGCCTTGACATCGACGAGCAGTCCCTTCGGGACGTGCAGATACCCCAATTCAGCGGCCATACCCATGTTGCGCACCATGGATCGGCCGACGAAGGCCACCTTGCGGTTGTGGCGTACAGCCGCATCGATCACCTGTTGGATGCGATGGACGTGACTGGCGAAGCTGGAGACAATGATCCGTCGTGGCGCGTTACGAAACACGGTGTCGATGGCGGGGCCGATATCGGCTTCGGGTGTGGTGAATCCGGGCACAACGGCGTTGGTCGAGTCGATCAGCAGCAGGTCAATGCCTTCGTCGCCGAGCCGGGCGAAACCGGGCAGGTCGGTGAGTCGGTTGTCGAGGGGGAACTGATCCATTTTGAAGTCGCCAGTGTGCACGACCAGCCCGGCTTCTGTGCGGATGCCGATGGCGAGGCCGTCGGGGATGGAATGGTTCACGGCCAGGAATTCGAGGTTGAAGGGACCAACAGAGCGGCGTTCGCCTTCCTTGACTTCAACGACCGGGGGATGCAGGCGGTGTTCCTGAAATTTTGCTCCGACGAAGGCGAGGGTCAGCTTGGAGGCAATGACGGGAATGTCGCCGCGTTCTTTGAGCAGGTAGGGCACTGCGCCGATGTGGTCCTCGTGGCCGTGGGTGAGGACGATGGCTGCGATGTCGTCGAGCCGGTCACGCAAGATCGAGAAATCGGGCAAGATCACGTTGATGCCAGGCTGAATGTCTTTTGGAAACAGCAGCCCGCAGTCGATGACGAGCAATTTGCCTTTGTGCTCAAACACGGTCATATTACGGCCGATTTCGCCGAGACCGCCGAGCGGGATGATACGCAGGCCGCGCGCAAGAAGTGCGGGCGGTGCAGTAAGGGACAGTGGATGGGTGCTCATAGAGCTCTTTTCTTGGGGCGCGGGCGTCAGCCCACGGAATGGTCAGGTTCGTACGGGTCAGGCAGGAAATCGGCCACGTCACTGGCAATGAAATCCGAGGCCGGCATGGTCAGCCGGTCGAGAAATACAAAGGCGAGTTGTCGAATTGCCGGAGCGGCGATATCGGTTTCGGCGCTGATGTCGGTGGAGAACCACAGTGTCAACGCTCGTTTGGGGTCGTTGCTGGCGACAGCATCGATGAAGTCGCCGAAGAATGTTGAATCGTCGCGATCGGGACCGGTCTCGGAGGTGTTGGATTCCGCGTGGGCGCGTGTGACCGCGACATAGTACCGCGCGACGGTGTAAATGAAGAGGAATGAGTGTCCCTGCGACGAACCTTCGCGGGACTTCTCATCCATTGCTGTGAGTTCAAATTCCCACTCCGTATGTTCCGCGTGGCGGGCCAGCAGGAGCGTGATCTTGGTCAACATGAAATCCTGAATCAGGTGCTGGTCAGTACGAGCGAGGGGATGAATGGACATGAAGTGCGCCTCTCGGGAACCTAGAACGGGGAAAGTTGGGGCCGCGATCGGGTCAGGGACCGCGTGAGTGGTTTTCTGTCAACCACTCACAGCAACTCTACCCTAACGTAAGAGAAGAGTATGAATTGAAGGCCATTTCCCATCCACCATCGGTCACCTTCCTCTCACGTGAGAGTAGAGTGTAAGTGGGCTTGCGTGTCGCTCACCTTTCGAAAGCTGTTCGAACCTTCCAGATGCGCTCTTTTTGCACGTCGCACCCAGCGCGCTGCTGGCGCGCCGTCTGCCCCATTCTTGTGAAAGCTTCCGTGTCATCTTCTACACCACACTCCCCGCACCCCCCGGCGCCGTCCGACCGCAGGACAGCGCCGCGCCCGCGTCCGCGAATCTCATGGTCCTGGCTGGCCCTCATCGGTGCCGCCGGACTGATCTCGGTCATGACGGCCCCCGGCCAGACTGCCGGTCTCTCCGTCTTCACAGATCCCCTGATTGCCGACCTGGGACTGTCGCGAACGGATGTCTCGCTCAGTTATCTCATTGGCACGCTCGCCGGCGCGTCCGTGCAGCCGTTTATTGGGCGGGCGTTGGATCGATGGGGAGCACGGTCCGTCACGGTCGTGATTGGCCTTACCTTTGCCGTCATCCTTCTAGCCTTCAGCTTCGTTGGCGAGATCATCGGGCTCACCGCCGGCTTCACCGGTGTTCGGATGGCCGGCCAAGGTGCGCTCACCCTGGCCGCGACCACCGCGGTTGCCCGGGCCATCCACCATCGGCGCGGGCTGGCCCTCGGCATTGCGAGTGCCATCGGCTCGGCCGGCATCTCACTCGCACCGATCTTTGTGGAGCGGCTGATCGCATCCGTGGGAATTTACGATGCGTGGCGGTGGGAAGCGGTGGCGGTGGTTGTGGTGGTCATTCCGCTGGCGTTGGTCTTTCCCAAGCGCGCCCCCGCCGTCGATCCGGAATCGACCCCCTCCACAGCTCAACTCACCATTCAGAAGGAATCGTGGACACTGCCGGAGGCCATCCGATCGGGCATGTTCTGGGTCATCGCCGCGAGCCTGGCAACCTCGGGCATGCTGACAACGGCGCTGGCGTTTCATCAAATCGCTATTTTAGGCGCCCAAGGCCTGACCTCGCTCGAGGCGGCGGCGAACTTTCTACCGCAGACCGTGACCGGGATCTTAGCCACCCTACTCACGGGCAGCCTCGTCGACCGGGTTAGCCCCAAGGTTTTCATCGTGTTCTCTATGGTGACGCTGACCGCGGCTCTCGTTATGCTGCCGTGGGTGACCAGCGGAATGGCGGCCATCGTCTACGGCCTCATTCTTGGTGCCGCCGGAGGGAGCCTGCGCGGCATGGAAGCCGCCTCATACGTGCGCTATTACGGCTTGGCACACATTGGCAATATCCGAGGAGTAGCTACGGCCATCGGCCTCGCGTCGACGGCTTTCGGTCCGGTCGCGCTCTCGCTCGGGTTCGACCTGACCGGCAGCTTCACCACGCCGACGCTGGCACTGGCACTTATTCCCGCCGTCGTCATCGGCGTCGCACTTTTCGTGCGACCGCCGCACCGCGGCTAGCTGTACTGCGCAGCCCTACTGAGTGCGCAGAACCTCAAGAAACTCGTCGGCCATTCCCAGCTGGTCCTGAAGTTTTTGCCGACGCTCAATCGCTTGTGCAATGAAGGTGTCGAGCTCCGCGCGGACATCCGGATTATCCGAACCAGCCATGCCGCCCTGCAGCGTGTCGATGATCTTCAACAGCGCCATCATCTCTTCGAGAGAGAACCCCAACGGCTTCATGCGGCGAATCAAGATCAGCCGAGAATGATCTTCCTGCGTATAGAGGCGAAAACCGCCCTCGGTACGACCAGAGGCCTTGAGCAGCCCGATTTCGTCATAGTGACGAATGGTGCGCAGTGAGAGACCGGTCTTCTCGGCGAGCTCTCCAATATGCATGGTGCCCGTGGCGGCTGGGGAAGTCATAGTTGATACCTTTTCTCGAACGGATTAGCAATCAACCCTAACGTTAGAGTAGTGTTGCAGAAGTTGGCTGACATTGTCATGTGAGCCCACTCTCCCACCATTGTCCCTGATGACTGGTGGAGGTGCGCGACGGGGCGCCCACACTCACTTCTTCTACTCATCCGACACCATACGTGTGTCCCGCTCCAGGAAGGCCCCATGGCCATCATTGAAAAAACCACGGAGAAGAATCGGTACAAAGCCGATCCCACCGTGATGAAAGCTCTGCGCACACCGCGCATCCTCACCCGGGAGGTGCTCGCCGGCCTCGTTGTAGCCATGGCCCTCATCCCCGAGGCGATTGCGTTCTCTATCATCGCCGGCGTCGATCCGCGTGTCGGCCTCTTTTCGACCTTCATCATGGCCGTGTCGATCGCATTTCTCGGTGGCCGCCCCGCCATGATCACCGGTGCGACCGCAGCCATTGCGCTCGTGATCGCCCCGGTCGCGCGGGATTACGGCATCGACTACTTCATCGCTACCGTGATCCTGGCGGGTATCTTCCAGATTGTCTTCGCCTTCATCGGCGTCGCCAAAATCATGCGGTTCATTCCCCGCAGCGTCATGGTCGGATTCGTCAACGCCCTCGGCATCCTGATTTTCACCTCGCAGTTGCCGCAACTGCTGGGCGTCCCGTTCATGGTCTACCCGCTCGTCGCGGTCGGCATCATCATCATGGTCGTTATGCCGCGCTTCACCAAGGTGGTTCCCGCGCCGCTCGTCGCGATCGTCGTACTCACGGTGCTGACCGTCGTGGTATCGATCAATGTCCCCACCATTGGGGACCAGGGCGAACTGCCCACGACGCTCCCGCAGCTATTCTTTCCCAACGTCCCGCTCAACATGGAAACGTTGACGATCATCGCTCCCTACGCCTTCGGAATGGCGATGGTCGGAATTCTCGAGTCGCTGATGGCCGCCAAGATCGTCGATGAGAGCACCGACACCCACTCCAACAAGACGCGTGAGTCCTGGGCTCAGGGCGTTGCCAACATGCTCTCCGGCTTCTTCGGCGGCATGGGCGGCTGCGCAATGGTCGGCCAGACCATGATCAACGTCAAGGCATCCGGTGCCCGCACCCGCATCTCCACCTTCCTCGCCGGCGCCTTTCTGCTCGTGCTCGTACTCGGCGTCGGCCCGGTGCTTTCCGTCGTGCCCATGGCCGCACTGGTATCGGTCATGATCATCGTGTCCGTGCTGACCTTCGATTGGCACAGCATCCGCTTGAGCACGCTGAAGCGAATGCCCAAGAGCGAGACGACCGTCATGGTCTTCACCGTTGTCGCCGTCGTCGCTACACACAACCTCGCGGTCGGCGTCGTGATCGGTGTCGTCATCGCTATGGTCGCCTTCGCCCGACGCGTCGCCCACCTCGCCCAGGTTGAACGCAGCCTTACCGTCGACGAGACTGGTCCCATCGCCTATTACACGATCACCGGCGCCCTGTTCTTTGCCTCCAGCAACGATCTGAAGACGCAGTTCAGCTACCTCGACGATCCTGACCGCATCGTCATCGACATGACGAACTCGCACATCTGGGATGCCTCCACCGTCGCCACCCTCGACGACATCACCTACAAGTACGAGCGCCACGAGAAGACCGTGACGATTGAGGGACTCAACGAAGCGAGCAGCCTGCTGCACGCCCGCCTCGCCGGCAACATGGGCTCAGGCCACTAATCCATCCCACTTCCTTGCCTAACCGGGTCGGGCTCTGCCTCCTTGCGGGGCCCGGCCTATTTGTGCGCGAAGGGGCTTAAACCCTTACGTTCAGGTAACGTTGCGATGGCTGAGTGTTTCGACGGGAAAGAATTTTCTCCTTCGGGTCGACTCTCATCACACCGCGCCCCAGTGGCGAGACGCGTGAAACCGGCGCCCCAATCGCCACTCCCATCCATCTGGCTTCTCCCTGAGGTCCCGTTTTTGGAGGCCTCATGGCCATTGTTCATAAATCCACCGCGCCCAACCGCTACCGAGCGGAACCCTCCGTTCTCACCGCTCT
>NZ_PJJJ01000029.1 GCF_002929495.1 Cryobacterium sp. Y82 | reverse complement strand
TAGTCACGGCGCTGACGCGAGGAGTCACCATGGATCATACGAAAATGCCCACGCCGACGACACCACCGATCTTTATGGCTACATACTCTCGTTGACGGTCAACGACGAGACTGACAGCGCCGCAGAAGCGGCTATGAAATAGAGCGGAGGGCTCGCTATTTCATATCTCCTCCGGTCGGCTGCATAGGTAAGTCGCGATAGGGGTTCGATCTACGGGACGGTCTGGAAGTGCTCGACCAAGGGGAACGGTTCATAGAAATGGTGCAGTAGGGCGCGCCATTTCTGGTAGTGCACGGATTGCCTGAAGCCGATCGTGTGGTCGTCGAGTCGCTCCCACTCAACGAGCAAGAGGTATGTGCTCGGAGACTCGATCGAACCCGACAGCGTCAGGCTACTGCACCCGGGCATTGACGAGATGATGGCCCGCGCATCGGTAAAGGCGAGCTCGAACTCAACTTCACGACCGGGAATCACGGATAAAAGGGCATGTTCTGTTACCACCTAAGCAGTATCCCATTCAGCGTTCCCTATACAGGACGGCAGCAAGGGTCGACGTCGGTGTGGATGATTTGTGCAGGCGAGTACGAAAAATGACACTGATGCTAAACGATCAATTCCCGAGAAGCTTCACACGCGAGACACGTTTCTGGCGTGAGCCCGTTGACGAATCCCTGCCGTTCAAGAATAATCAGGCATGTGCCTAAGTATGATGACGAGCTCGATGCCGTGCTCCGCGCTCTCGCGGATCCGACGCGCCGGGCCGTCGTGGAACGGTTGGCGAAGTCCCCAGCAGTCGTGTCCGAACTCGCGGCACCGTTCTCGATGGCGTTGCCGTCGCTCATGCAGCACCTGTGCGTCCTCGACAACGCGGGACTGGTCACGTCACAGAAGCATGGGCGCGTCCGCACCGTGAGCCTGCGACCGGGCGCCCTCGACCTCCTACACCTGTGGCTCGGCGAGCAACGAACCCCCGCCGAACACCAAGCCGACCAGCTCGGCATCCACATGACCCATACCACCCCGAAGGAAACCTGACGTGACCCGCGTTCGCATCGACCTGTTCCTCTCGCTAGACGGCTACACTTCGACGACCGACCACGCCCCCGAAAATCCGATGGGTGAGGACTGGGGGCGCCTCACTGCGGCCTACGCCGCGACCCGTACTTTCCACGAGCGCGTCTTCGACGACACCAGCGGCAAGGGCACGACCGGCATCGACGACTCCTACGCCGCCGCGTTCTTCGAGGGCGTCGGCGCCGAGATCATTGGCGCGACCATGTTCGGCCTGCACTCGTTTCCCGACGATCCGGACTGGAAGGGCTGGTGGGGTGACCAGCCGCCGTTTGGCACCCCGGTCTACGTCCTCACCCACACTGCACCGCGTCCGTCGATCCCCATGGAGGGCGGAACAACGTTCCACTTCCGCAACGCAGCAATCGAGGACGTGCTCGCGGAGGCAACCGAGGCTGCCGGCGGCCTGGACGTGCGCGTCGGCGGTGGAGTCGGCACCGCGCGCGACTTCCTGCGCGCCGGCGTGGTCGACCACTTGCATCTCATGGTCGCCCCGATCCTCCTCGGCCGGGGCACTCGACTGTGGGACGACCTGCCCAGCCTCGACCTCACCCACAAGGTAACAACGGAAGTCGCCGAGAGTGGCACGATCCACGTGAACTTCGCACGATAGGACGTACTCATGACGATCGAACGCCGACTCGCCCGCGTCGGGTTCACCCTGACCCGCGGCTACCCGTTCCTCTCGAGCGCGTCTGGAACGCGTTCGCCGACGAGGACCAGAAGCGGGGCTGGTACGGCGCCGGCGACACCAGTGAGCCCGGTGAGTGGGCGTTCGACTTTCGCGTCGGCGGACGCGACGTCGACGATGACTTTCTACTGAACGATTTCAAGTCGCTACAGCGGCGGCAAAACGAAGGCGCGCACTTCGACCGCCGCGTAGCGGGCTTCAACGAAACGTGCAGCAATCTCGATCGCGCGATCTTCGCTTGCGACGTCGACGATGTAGTACCCGCCCACCCATTCGGTGGTTTCCGCGAATGGTCCATTGGTTACAGAAAGACCGCCGTTAGTGCGAACCACTTTCGCGCCTAGGACTGCCAGCTCGTGGGTGTCGATCAACTCGCCGGTGGTGGAGAGCTCGCCGATAACGGCGCCGTGGGCGGCTTCGAACTCAGCGAGGGCTTCACTTCGGATCGCAAGGTCGCTGGCTGCACTCGTGTGGATCAAAATCATGTACTTCAAGAGAAACTCCTTCAGTGATGTATTTCTTACTGCGACGTATAGCGAAAGACTATGAGGACACCGCGTTTTGACGCGGTGTCCTGAGATGCTCATCCCGTACGTCGAATTCACACAACGACATGCAAAGGACCAACTTATGGAATACATGCTCTTCATCTGCACAGACTCGACGGCGCGGACGACCGAACCACCTGTCCACACCATCGAAGAATGGGTCGCCGAAACCACTGATGGGGGCACCAGACGCCACGGCGACCGTCTGCGCCCGGCGAACGATGCGACCACGGTGAAACTGCGTGGCGGACGGCTCAGCGTCACTGCTGGGCCGTTCGCTGAAACGACGGAGTGGATCGCTGGATACGACGTGATCGAGTGCGGCGACCTCGACGCGGCGATTGAGATCGCGGCGAAGCATCCAATGGCCCAGTTCGGTCAGATCGAGATTAGGCCGATGTGGCCGATCGAGTAGCGGATGCTATCGCTCGTGCCTCTGCCGAGGAAACTGCGCGCATCATCTCCACTCTGATTCGGATGACCGGCGACTTCGCTCTTGCCGAGGATTGTGCACAGGATGCGTTTGTGAGGGCGCTTTCTGACTGGCGCAAAGGTGGCATTCCGGACAATCCTGGCGCGTGGCTGACCACGGTGGCCAAGAGGCGGGCGATCGACCTGATTCGGCATGCTGGCGCCGAAGACCGCGCGCTTCGGCGGGTTGCCGTCGGAGCAGACGACCCGGTCGAGCCCGATCCGGACAGTAATGCAGATATCGACGATCGTCTCCGCCTCATTTTCACCTGCTGCCACCCCGCACTTCCGATCGATGCCCGCGTTGCCCTGACGCTGCGAACGGTAGCGGGCCTCACTCCCGCGCAGATCGCGCGTGCCTTTCTCGTGACCGAACCGGCGATGGATAAAAGACTCGTGCGTGCCAGGGCAAAGATCAGGCACGCCGGTATCCCTTACCGTGTGCCACCGCCCGACCTCATGCCGGAACGGCGAGACGGTGTGCTGGCGGTGCTGTACTTGTTGTTCACCGAGGGGTACTCCGCTACTGGCGGGGGGGATCTCATCCGAGTTTCTCTTCTTCGTGAAGCAATCCGGCTCACCCGGCTGCTCGTTGAGCTGATGCCCGACGACGGTGAAGTTCGCGCGCTCCTTGCCCTGATGTTGCTGCATCACGCGCGTAGCGCAGCTCGCACCGACGCTGTCGGAGATGTCGTCACCCTCGAAGAGCAGGACAGATCGCTGTGGGACCGGGATGCCATCACCGAGGCCCTCACCATCCTCCAATCGTTGGTACCGCGAGCAGGTAGGTATGAACTGCAGGCCCGCATTGCCGCCTGCCACCTCGAGGCTTCGGATGCTGCAAGCACTAACTTCGCGCGCATCGCTGAACTGTACGATGCTCTCGCCTTCATCGATCCCTCACCAGTCGTGGAACTCAATCGCGCGGTCGCAGTAGCCATGTCCCAAGGACCAGAAGCCGGCCTACGCCTTATCGATGCGCTCGTAGCCTCTCGGGGCATGGAGGACTACTACCTACTCCCGGCGACACGCGCCGACCTGCTGCGCAGGATGGGTCGAGGGACCGAAGCCGCAACCGAATACGAGAAAGCACTTCAACTGGCCCCATCAGAGGCCGAGAAACGCTACCTGGGCAAACGCCTGGCAGAAATGAGATGCTGATGCACATCACCCTGACCGACGGGCGAACACTGCACGTTCACGACAGCACCAACGGAGTTCACGCTCCCCTAACCGTTGTCTGGCACCACGGCTCGCCACAAACCGGAGCAGCCCTCGAACCGCACCTGCGAGCCGCGGCGCTGCGCGGCATCCGCTGGATCTCATACGCACGACCTAGCTACGGAGACTCGTCAGCTCAACCCGGTCGCACCGTCACAAACGCCGCAGCCGACGTCGAGCAGCTCATCAATGCGATGGGCGTCGACCAGATCGCGGTCATGGGCGCTTCCGGGGGCGGGCCACACGCCCTCGCCTGCGCAGCGATTCTGGGTGACAGGGTGTGGGCTGTAGCAACGTTCGCGAGTCTCGCGCCCTTCACGACAGACTTCAACTGGTTCGCCGGAATGGCAGGCGGCGGGCTGTCCCTGCTTGCGGCGCAACACGGAAAGGATGCCCGCGTAATCTTCGAACGAACTTCCAACTTCGATGAAGACAGTTTCAATTCGCGAGACTACGCCGCGCTGAAATCGGAGTGGACATCACTCAACGCAGACGCAGGGGCTGCGACAGCAGCTGGCCCCGAGGGGCTGATCGCTGACGACCTTGCCTTCGTGAAACCATGGGGCGTTAATCTGTCAGGCGTCCGGATACCCGTACTCCTCGCACACGGTGGCGACGACCGCATCGTCCCCCCCTCCCACTCCCAGTGGCTCCTCGAGCACCTCCCCAACGCCGAACTCTGGACCCGGCCACGAGACGGCCATATCTCAATTCTGAACGCAAGCACTTTGGCCATGGACTGGTTGCGGCAACGGGCCGAAATGCACTGAGGTGCCCCCCTGCGCCCACCCGTACGCGCCCGGGACTGACTGGCGCATACGAGCTCGCCGATAAATTGGAACCATCACCACAGCCATTTCCTTGATCCCTGCGGTGGCCGTCATCGCCTCAGTAAGTGGCGTATCTTCCCTTGGATTCGCCGCTCCCCTACTGGTCGTGTCCGTGATGTATCTCTACGTTCCCATCCTCATCGCGTTGGCCATCGCGAATACCGGCCGACGATGGTGGCTCTGGCTGACCATCGCAATAGCAGTCATCGTCTTGCTCCTAGTCGCCCGCTTCGCAGTGGGCTCACTCGGTGTCTATTGGATTTCGTTTTGAGTCGCGGAGAGCCGTATGCCACGGGACGTGGTCGCTGGCGCGCACGTCGCCTGGGCGCTTGCGGACCTCTCGCGACAAATCACTCGTCCCGTAGTGGGTTCGGTTTACGGGCACTTCTGCTTCGGCAGACTTTCGTAGTGGTAAAGCGGTCGGGAATGGTCGACGCCATTCTGCGGACCTGACAGTCTGGATGCGTGATCACGCTACTGTCGGCACCGTCCAACCTAGGGCTTCGACCTCCCGAACCTGGAAGCGTGCCGGGCACATCTAAAGCGCCTGAGGCACTTCGAGAAGCGGGTCTGTTCCGTCGTTTGATAGTAGACGGCGCTGTCGACGGAGGAACTGTCCTCCCCGGTCGCTATGTCGATGACGACATCACTCGCGCCGCCGGCCACGTGCGAAACGAAGCTCAGTTAATCGACCACGCGCGTCGCCTCGCGCGCCGGATCGCTGGAGCCATCGCCGACGGCCGGGCGCCGCTGGTGATTGGAGGTGACTGCAGCCTTCTCGTGGCGGCTGGGCTCGCGCTCCAGAATAACGCGGGCCTCGTTCACATCGATGGGCACACAGACTTCCGTCATCCCGGGAACTCGGATCAGTGCGCCAGCGTCGCCGGAGAGGATCTGGCCGCGGCCGTTGGTCTGCACTGGCCGGCAGTCGCCAACATCGACGGACGCGGACCGTACTTCTCGCCCGCCAACACCGTTCACATTGGATGCCGCGAGGACGACCAACATGCCGACGAGGTCCGACGCTTCCTCGGCCTCGTTCTACCCGCCCACCGATCGATCAAGATCGGAATGACCGAGACGGCCAGAGCCGCTCGAACCACCATTGGGAGCGCCGGCTACTGGCTGCACCTCGATGTCGACGTGCTCGACCCCATCTTCATGCCGGCCGTTGACAGCCCTGATTCTGGCGGGCTCAACCCGAAACAACTCGTAGACCTCCTCAAGGCGCTCGCCCCCGGAGCGATCGGAGGCCAAGTCACAGTTTTCGATCCCGATCTTGATCCCGACGGACGCCACGCCACCCTCTTGGCCGAAATCATCGCAGTGGGCATGGCCGACCTGGGGCAGCAAGTGAAGCGACCAAAGCAACTCACAAAGGACACCACACGATGGCTCTAAACCAGTCTGCCTGCTCACCCTGCTGGGGGAGCTCAAACTCACCAACGTCACCGACCGCGTCGTGTTCCGCGACGCGACCTACTACAAAGCCCGCGTCGGGCACCGCATCGTGTCCCAAGCCATCGTCGTCGCGATCGGCGTAGCCGCCGACGGGCGCCGGGAAGTACTCGGGTCCGACGTTGGCGACTTCGCGGCGCTCTGGCGAATCAGCGGTCTCCTGCCAGATCGGCAGCTGGCGCAGTGTCGATCGATCAACGCTGATGTATCTACCGGCGCAATACTCACATCCGTGATCATCCCATGTCTCGTACCGCGGCACGACGAACCGGCTAGCTGTACCCAGCCTTCAGGTTGGCGCCGCTCGGTTAAACGAGGCCGTGCCGATGCCGGTCTCGAAACAGCACACGGTGACATGGTGGCGCCGCGGCCGCGCAAGCACCTCTACGTTCCCTAAGTTTTTTTCTTAACCGGGTTGACCTTGCACCAGCCTTCAGTACTGTCAAAGCGGTTACAAATACTCTCTATTCCTTTGCTTCGCACTAGGAGGTCATCATGCCCAACGTCATCGAGACTGTCGACGTCAACGTTCCCGTTACCGTCGCTTACAACCAGTGGACGAAATTCGCGGAGTTTCCGAAGTTCCTAAAGTTTGTTGAATCCATCACTCAGGTAACCGACACTCTCACCGAGTGGAAGGTAAAAGTGGGCGGCGTGGAGCGCACGTTCGAGGCGCAGATAACTGAGCAGCACCCCGACGAGCGTGTTGCCTGGAACAGTACCGGCGGCGAAGTCGACCATGCGGGAGTTGTCACGTTCCACAAGTTAGCCGAGAACGAGACGCGGGTGACAGTTCAACTAGATTGGGAGGCGACAGGGCTGCTCGAGAAGGCCGGAGCCGCTCTCGGCGCTGACAATCACGCGATCAAAAAAGACCTCGCAAACTTCAAAGAGTTCATCGAAGCCAAGGGAACCGACGACGGTGGATGGCGCGGAGACGTGCAGGCCTGACGCTACCGGCAAGCCAACTTTCAATTCGTGAAAATCAAGACGACGCGTATCGGAGTTCGGCCGCTCGCCGTACGTTGAGTGAATCAAGTCTTGCCCCTTCAGTAAGGACAAGAAACCCTGGTCAGACGATTTTTTTGGTGCCCCCGGTAGGAATCGAACCTACGACAATCGGATTAGAAGGCCGGTGCTCTATCCACTGAGCTACGGGGGCGGGACTATTCAAGGTTACAGGCCGCCGGCCGTGATTGGGTGCCGTCAGCACGTGCGGCAAGTTCATCTGGTCAGCGCAGCGCAGCAAGGTCGTCCATGACGGAGTGACCGGGGACGACGGGCACGGGCGCACCGCTCTGTACAAGCCTCGCGATCTCGCGGCCTAATTTCTCGGTCGAGAGCCCCATCGCGGGTCCGGCGGTCGCCGGCAACTGGGCCAGAATGTGCACGGCGGCCGCCTCAATGGCTCGGGCCGCGTCGATCTCGCCAAGGTGGGCGAGGCACATGGCGGTCGAGAGCACCGCCCCGATCGGGTTGGCCCAGCCCCGGCCAGCGATGTCGGGAGCTGAACCGTGGATGGCCTCGAACATGCTCGGGCCGGAGCCGTCTAGGTTCAGGTTCGCGCTCGCGGCGACACCCAGGCCGCCCTGAATAGCCGCGCCCAGGTCGGTGATGATGTCGCCGAACAGGTTGTCGGTCACGACCACGTTGAAGCGTTCCGGAGTCGTCGGCAGGTAGAAGCACAGGGCGTCGACGTGCACGTAATTTAGTGGAACGGTCGGGAAGCGCGCACTCACGTCGTCGACCGTCGACTGCCAGAGGGTGCCGGCTTCGACCAGGATGTTCTTCTTGTGGCACAGGGTCAGGGTTCCGCCGCGTCGGTCGGCGAGACGAAACGCGAATTCGACGACCCGCTCCACGCCCATGCGGGTATTAACCGATTCTTGCACGGCGACCGCGTGCGGCGTACCGGCATGCACCGTCGATCCCCGACCGACATAGGATCCCTCGGTGTTCTCCCGAACGATGACGATGTCGCAACGTTCCGGCGTGAGACCAGCGATGGGCGTGGTCACGCCCGGATACAACTTGACCGGTCGCAGGTTTACCGCCTGCTGAAAGCTGCGTCGCATCTCGAGAATGAAGCCTCGTTCCAGAATGCCCGGCGCGACGGCCGGGTCACCCATCGCACCGAACAGAATGGCGTCGTGGTCACGAAGCTGCGCCTGAAGGGCGGGCGTCCAGAGTTCGCCGGTGGCCAGGTAGTGCCGGGCCCCGGCCGAAATCTGGGTGAGTTCGGCCCGAAAACCAAATGCCGATTGCGCTGCGCCGAGCACCTCGAGTGAGGCATCGATGACCTCGGGGCCGATTCCGTCACCGCGGATCACGGCCAGCCGGTGGACTCTCGCTGTGCTCGTCATTGGCTCTCCCTCATGAATGGATGAGTGCCGCGACAGGTGATTGACCTGATCATCGCCACTCGATACTCTAGTTAGGTTACTGGTCAGACCAGTAGAAATGCCAGCATCTCTCGGTAGCGCTTCTCAACAGGAGTACCTCTAAACAGAAAGCAGTCCCGTGATTTCGTTCCCGATCCCCTACCCGGCCGGGCTCCCCATCGGCGAGAGCTGGCTGGACTGCTCCGAACAGCAGGAGATCGTGTTTCCCTTCGACGGCTCCCCTGTCGCGTCGGCCCCGGTCGGCACTGCGGCGCAGGCCGTGCTCGCGGTGGACGCGGCAGCTTCGGTACGCGCGGAACTGGGCGGGCTGAGTGCGGGCATCCGTCGTTCCCTGCTCATCGGCATTCACGACGCTCTCGCCGAGCGAAGCGGCGATTTCGAACAACTGCTCGTACTGGAGACCGGCAAGCCGCTCGTGGACTGCCGCACCGAGGTCGCCCGCGCCCTCACCACCTGGTCGGCGAGCGCCGAAGAGGTCGCCCACCTGCACGGTGAAACCGTTCCGCTCGACCTGCAGCCCAGCGGCGTGGGAATGATCGGCTACTGGACGCGGCGGCCGGCCGGAATCATCGTGGGCATCACCGGCTTCAACTACCCCTTTCTACTGGCCAGCCACAAGCTCGCTCCCGCTCTCGCTGCGGGTTGTCCGATCATCATCAAACCGGCCCCGAACACCCCTCTGACCACACTGTGGGTGGTCGACCTCATTCGCGGGGTGCTGTGCGACCATGGGGTGTCGACCTCTGCCGTCCAACTCGTCACGGGCGGAATCGCCGTCGGCGAAGCGCTGGTGCGCGATCCGCGGGTGGCTGTCGTCTCATTCACCGGGTCTGCCGCCGTCGGACATCAGATTGCCCGCGATGCCGCCCCGCGCAAGGTCGTGCTCGAGCTCGGCGCCAACACCGCGCTGATCGTGGCGTGCGACGCCGACGTGGAGAAGGCCGTCGACGCCGTGATTCGCGGCGGCTTCTATGCCAACGGCCAGGCCTGCATCTCGGTGCAGCGCGTTCTGGTGCACGATTCGATCGCCGACGAATTTGAACGGATGCTGCTCGCTCGCCTCCCCGAGGTGCTCGTCGGTGACCCCCGGGACGCCTGCACCCGCGTGGCGCCGGTCATCAACGAGGCTTCAACCGCGCGCATCCTGGCCTGGATCGCCGCAGCCCTTGCTAGCGGGGCCCGGGTGCTGGCCGGCGGCCACCGGATCGACTGCAGCATCGCCCCGACCGTGCTGACGGATGTTCCCTACGACGCCCTGGCCTGGTGCGAGGAGATCTTCGGACCGGTCGTCGTGCTGCAGCGCATCTCCGACCTGGATTCAGCCATCGAGCTGGTCAACCGCTCGCGCTACGGTCTGCAGGCCGCCATCTTCACCAGTTCGCTTCAACGCGCCTTTCGCGCCATCAACGAGCTGGACGTCGGCGGCGTCGTGGTCAACGAGATTCCCGGCTTTCGCTCCGACATCATGCCTTACGGCGGCGTCAAGGACTCCGGCACCGGCCGGGAAGGGCCGCGGTTCGCCATCGACGAGTTCACCGTGACCCGCATGGCCATGATCCGCCCGTGACTCATCCAGAAGGAAATACCGTGGACTACACCCAACTGTTCCAGTTCTCCGGTCGCCGCGTCCTTGTGATCGGGGCCGGCAGCGGCATCGGCCGGGAAAGCGCCCTGGCCCTGCACGCCCACGGCGCCACGGTCATCTGCGCCGACCGGGATGCCCCCAGCGCTGTGGCCACCGCGGCGCAGCTCGGTGCCGGGGCCAGCTCGCTGCAGCTCGACGTTCTCGACCAGGACGCCGTGCGTGCCGTTGCCCGGGACCTGACCGACCTGGCCGCGCTTGTCTTCACGGCCGCCACCAATGTGCGCAAGCGCATCGCGGACTACACGCTCGACGAGTTTGATCGCGTCGTGAATCTTAATCTTCGCGCCGCCTTCGTACTCATCCAGGCCTTCGCGCCGAACATGGCGGCCAACGGCGGCGGCAGCATCATCGGCTTCGCGTCGATTCGGGCGGTCACGGTCGAGCCCGGCCAAGGGGTCTACGCCGCGACCAAGGCCGGGCTGGTGCAGCTGTTGCGCACGGCCGCCGCCGAATACGGGCCGGCTGCGGTGCGGGTGAACGCGATCTCCCCCGGTGTTGTCGAAACCCCGTTGACGGCCCAGATCAAGAACGATCCCGAATGGTACAACGCCTATGCCGCCAAGAGCGCGCTCGGCCGTTGGTCGGCACCGAGCGAGCTCGCCGGTGCCGTGGTCTACCTCGCCTCGGACGCGTCCCGGTTCGTTACCGGGTCGGTGCTCACCGTGGACGGCGGCTGGACGGCCATCGACGGCCGGTTCGACCCGCCGAACGCCTAACCACCTCCCGCTCAGATACAACATCGTGATCAGCTTCTACGACGGGTCTGTTATCGGCCGGCGCGAGTTCATTTACCTCCTTGAACACGAGACAGACGCCTGACTTCTGACCAGCGAGAGATTTTCGTCGAAACGGACGCCAGCGCGCGGGTCAACCGGCCGGCGTATGCGTCGGTCAGTGGACCGGCTTGTGCACGGTGTGCAAGGGCCAGACCGGCTCGGCCGCTGCGGGCCGCGCCCGCTCATACCAGTGGGTGGACCGCAGTACCACGAGGTCCTCGAACCGGCGACCGGCGATGTGCAGCCCGATTGGACGTCCGTCGGCGGTGAACCCGCAGTTCACCGAGCTGGCCGGCTGCTCCGAGAAGTTGTACGGCGCGGTGAACGCGATGTGATCGAGCGAAGTGGCCGCGTCGTTGGTCGGCATCGGCCATTCCGCCGGAAACGCGGCGACCGGCGACACCGGCGACAGCACCACATCGTACGGGGCGGTCGCCGCGACGGTCGTCGCACGCAGGTCCTGGATACTCTGATAGCAGCGCAGCACCTCGGTACCCGATACCCCTGACCCGGCCAGCACCCAGTCCCGGATGAAATCCAGCACCATCGCCTGCCGCGCCGGTTCGAGCACCTCATAGTCGGCGAGGGACCGCACCCGCAGGAACAGGTCCAGGTCGGCGAGGTACTTCTCGGTCATCGGCGGGGCGATCTCCTCGACGATCGCACCGGCCGCAGCAAAGAGTTCCACCGCCCGCAGAACGGATGCCGCCACCTCCGGGTCAGTCGCGAGGCCCGCCCCGCCCGCGAGGTGAAAGCCTACTTTCAATCCAGCCACGCCCGATTCGCCGCAGTGCACGTCGGTCCAATCCAGGTTCTGCTCGCCGAGACTGGTGTAGTCGCGCGAGTCTGGCCGGGTGAGCACTCCCAGGAACAGGGCCGCGTCATCCACTGTTCTAGTGAGTGGTCCGGCGACCCGGCCCATGTAGGGCGGGTCGACGGCGACGCGCCCGAAGCTCGGCTTCAACGTAACGAGACCCAGCCAGGTGGCCGGCAGGCGCAGGGAGCCGCCGATGTCGGAGCCCACGTGCAGCGGCCCGATTCCGGCGGCGGCAGCCGCGCCCGCGCCGGCGCTCGACCCGCCCACCGTCCAGGCCGGGTTCCACGGGCTGCGGGTGATTCCGTGCAGACTCGACACCCCGGAGGACAACATGCCGTAGTCGGGCATCACCGTGACACCGAAGATGACACCGCCGGCCTCCCGGATGCGCGCGGCGCTCGGCCCGTCGATGGTCGCCACCGGTGCATCGAACTTGGCGGCGGTGCCAGACGGCTGACTGAAGCCGCGCACGGCGACGTTCTCCTTGATGCTCGTCGGCACGCCGTCGATCGTTCCAAGCGGAGTTCCGGCCGCCCAGCGGCGTTCACTCGCGGCGGCCTCGGCGAGCGCCCCGACCTGATCGAGACCCCAGAAGCAGTTCAGCTCGGGCTGCAGACGCTCGGCCCGCTCGAGCACCGCGGCCGTCACCTCGACCGGTGAGAGGTCGCCGCTGCGGTAGCGTGCGACGAGTTCGGTCGCCGGCAGGCTTTCGATGGGGGCGGTCTCGGTCATGGTGCCTCTTCCACTGGGTCAGGTGATGCGGATTTTAGGAGGTGATGCGTCGGGCGAGCTCGTCCATCGACGGCGTCGCAGTGACCAGTTGCTGCGTGTACGGGTGCAGGGGGCGGTCGTAAACGCTGGCGGTGGGCCCGCACTCAACGATGCGTCCGTCGGAGATAACGGCGACGGTGTCGCAGAGGTGACGGATAACGCCGAGGTCGTGGGAGACGAACACGAGGGTGAGCCGGTATTCGTCGACCAGATCGGCGAGCAGGTTGAGCACCTGGGCCCGCACCGACACGTCGAGGGCGCTGACCGCTTCGTCTGCCACGAGCACGCGCGGCCGCGTGATGAGCGCTCGTGCAATGGAGATGCGCTGGCGTTGGCCACCGGAGAACTGGTGCGGATGCCGGTGCATCACGTCGGCGTCGAGCCCGACCGCGGCGAGCTGGGCTTCGACTCGGACCAGGGCCTCGGCACGGCTGACCTGGCGCAGGGGTTCGGCGACGATGTCGCGCACTCTCATGCGCGGATCCAGCGACCCCATCGGGTCTTGGAAGACGATCTGCACCTCGCTGCGAAACTCACGCAGTTGCCGTTCCGAGGCACCATCGACGGACTGCCCGAGCACGTCGACCGTGCCGGACGTCGGCTGGTCGAGGGCGCAGAGGATGCGCATGAGAGTGGATTTACCGGAGCCGGACTCGCCCACGATGCCAAACCGCTGACCCTCAGCCACGTCGAACGACACCTCCCGCAGTCCGTGCACGACCGGGGCCGGGGTGAACAGTCCGCCGCCGCGCCGCCGATACTGACGGCTGAGGCCGCGCACCGAAATGGCGGGGGCCCCGGTGGCCTCGTTGAAGATGATCGGTGGGCCGTCGGGTTCGAGGCACTGGTGGGCGGCGCGGTGCGGCGGCGCCGTCAGCGCTGCTGTGGCATCCGCTTGAATCGGGCGCGGCGAGGACGGTGCCGCGCCCGGGGTGCTGACGACGGGCATCGACATGGTGTGCAAGCGGCCACGGTCGTCGACCGAGGAGAGATCGGAGGCCGCGATGAGTTTCTGGGTATACGGATGCTGCGGCGCGGTCAACACGCGACCAACCGGTCCGTCTTCGACGATGTCGCCCTGGTACATGACGAGCACCCGCTGGCACACCTCGGCCACCACCGCGATGTCGTGCGTGATCAGCAGCAGTGCGGTGCCGCGGTCGGTGACCAGGTTGCCGATGAGTTTGAGCACCTCAGCCTGCACCGTGACGTCGAGAGCCGTGGTCGGTTCGTCGCAGAGCAGCAGCTGCGGGTCATTGGCCATGGCCATCGCAAGCATGACGCGCTGGCGTTGCCCGCCGGAGAGCTGGTGCGGAAATGCCAGGGCCGCCTCAGCGGGGTTCGGCAGTTTCACCTGGGCCAGCAGTTCGACGGCACGTTGCCGAGCCTGCCGCCGACCGCGCTCGGTGTGGTGCACGGTCATGATTTCGGCCACCTGCGCTCCGACCCGCATGAGCGGGTTCAGGGCGGTCATTGGCTCCTGGAACACCATCGCCATGGTGTTGCCGCGCAACGAGTTCAGGCGGCGTTCGCCGGCGCTCAGCAGGTCGGCGTCGACGCCGTTGAGGCGGATCGTGCCGGTGGCCGTCAGGGTTTCCGGCAGCAACCCCATAACGGATGTCGCGGTGAGCGACTTCCCCGACCCGGACTCTCCGATCAGGCCGACGCGTTCGCCGGCGGCGATGTCGAAGCTGATGCCGTGCAGCAGTTCGGTGAAGGGCGAACCGACCCGCAGGTCGGTCACGCTGAGCGTGGGTGTGCTGTCGGTCATCGTTTCACCTGCATCTTGGGGTCGAAGCGATCACGGAGGCCGTCACCGAGCAGGTTGAAGCCGAGCACAGCCACGGCGATGGCGATTCCCGGCCAGACGATGAGCAGCGGCTCGATGAACAGGTACCCCTGCGCGTCCTGCAGCATGCGCCCCCAGGATGGCGTGGGTGGCGGTGTGCCAAGCCCCAGGTAGGAGAGGGCGGCCTCGGCGAGAACCGCGATGCCGAACGAGACTGACGCCTGCACGATGAGCATGCCGCTGATATTGGGAAGCACGTGCCGCAGGCCGATAAAGAGACCGCTCTTGCCCGACGCGCGAGCCGCCTGCACGTATTCGCGGCTCATGATCTGCATGGTGCCACTGCGGGCGATGAGGGCGAACGCGGGCGCCGTGCCGATACCGAGCGCGACCATGGCCGTAACCGTGCCCGCGCCGAAGATGGCACCGAAGATGATCGCGAGCAGCAGGGCGGGAAAGGCGAGGGAGATGTCATTGCCGCGCATCATGAACTGGTCCAGCCGGCCCGGATTCATGCCGGCCACGATGCCGAACGGCACGCCGAGAACCGCGGCGATCCCGACCGCGACGGTGCCAACGAGCAGTGAGATCTGGGCACCGCGCAGGATGGAACTGAACACATCACGCCCAAAACTATCGGTGCCGAGCAGATGTTTTGCGCCGGGCGGCAGAAGGATGGAATCCGAGAACACACCTTCGGGGTCGAACGGTGTCCAGAACACGGACACGACGGCCGCCAACAGCACGAGGCCGATGAGCACGAGGCCGGCCCAGAGCGTGGTACCGCCGCCGTGACCGGCCGGGCGGCGGGCCCGGGTCTCGTATTTGATCGCGGTCATGCGGCGCTCCGGAGTCGGGGGTCGATCAGTGTGAAGGCGACGTCGACCAGAAAGTTCAGGGCCAGCACGAATACGACGAGCACGAGCACGATGCCCTGCACGGCCGGAAGGTCACGCAGGGCCACCTTGTCCAGCAGCAGGCTGCCGAGGCCGGGAATGCTGAAGACCCGCTCGATCACGACGGCGCCGACCAACAGGGTGGCGATCTGCAGGCCCAGCACGGTCATCACCGGCACGGCGGCGTTGCGCAGTCCATGCCGGAACAGAGCCCGCCCGGCGCCGAGGCCCTTGGCCCGCGCGGTGCGGATGAAGTCTTCCCGCATCACTTCCAACACCGAGGAGCGCACATACCGGCTGAGCACGGCGCCCTGCACGCTGCCAAGCGCGATCGCGGGCAGGATGAGGTGCAGGGTGAATTCTCCGAAGTTTTCGCCCGGGTCGACCCAGCCGCCCGCCGGAAGCCAGCGGAGCGTCACGGCGAAGACCGTGACGAGCAGCATCCCGGCCAGAAATCCGGGCACGGCCACGCCGATCTGGCTGATGCCAGACAGGATGGCGCCGTCGAGCTTTCGCTGCCTGACCGCGGTCAGGATTCCGAACGGAATCGCGAACAGCAGCGCCAGCACGACGCTGGTGAGCACGAGGATCACCGTGATGCCGAGAGAATCCGTTATTTCGGGGCCGATCGCCTGGCGGCTCACGGTGGAGGTACCGAAATCACCGATGAGCACATGCCCGAACCAGTCCAGGTAGCGCACGATCGCGGGGCGGTCGAGCCCCATAGCCGTGGCCTGCGCCGCGACATCCGCTTCGGTGGCCTGCACGCCCAGGGCGATGCGGGCGGCGTTACCGGGCAGAATGGACAGCATTAGGAACGTTACGACCGAGGCCACGACCACCGTGGTGGCGAAGACGCCGAGGCGACGCAGAACCACAAAGACCATAACGCGACTATCCTCTGACTGATTCACGGTGGGGCGACGCTCAGACAGCGCCGCGCCTACCGCTCGAACAACAACCGTACGCGTACCGACCTGACCTGCCTATCGCGCGATCGTCGACAGGTCCAGTGCGAGACTCGGGGTATTCTTCGGCACCCCGAGCAGGTCCGCATCGGCGAGGGAGATCGCCGGCTGCAGGTAAAGCCAGTCGGCGGCGGCTTCCTCGGCCATGGTCGTCGTGGCCTCCTTCATTAGTTCGATGTAGGTGGTCGCGTCGGCGGCATCCGCTTCGGCGAATTTGGCCATCACCGAGGGCGAGTCGTAACCCGCGTAATAGGTTGGGGCGGCGAAGGCGTTCACGTCGCGCGGCTCGCTGTGCATGATGAGCGACATGTCGTAGTCGTGGCTGGAGAAAACGTCGTCGAGCCAGACTGCCGGGAATTCGAGCGCCGTCACGTCGGCGGTGATGCCCACCTTGGCGAGCTGATCCTTGACCACCTGGGCGCCGGCCACGGCGTAGGGAAGGTTGGGAATCTTGAAAGCGACGGTCAGATCACTGACTCCGGCCTCGGCCAGGAGCTCGGTGGCCCGGTCGGGGTCGTACGGGTAGAGATCGGCCAGGCTCTCGTCATACCAGGGGTCGGTCGGCGGCACCATGGAACCGATGAGCAGACCATAGCCGCTGTTCGCGGTGTCCATGACCGCCTGTCGGTCGACGGCGTACATGACGGCCTGCCGCACTCGAACGTCGCTGAAAGCATCGCTGGCATTGTTCATCGACAGCGTGACCTCACCGGTACTGGCGCCTTCGAGCACCTGGAAGTCGGTGTTGGACTTGAACTGGTCGACCAACTGGAACTGGGAAATGCCCGAAATGAGGTTGATATCGCCGCTGAGCAGCGCGTTGGTCTGCGCGGTCGCGTCGGTGAAATAACGCAGTGTCACGTCGGTCATGTACGGGACCTCGCCCCAATATTCAGCGTTGGCGGCGAGCACGAGGCTGTCACCGGTTTTGAACGAGCTGACCGTGTATGGCCCGGTACCGACCGGAGCGGTGGCGAGGTCGGCCAGGGCGGATTCGGTGAACATGGTGCCGACCGGACCGCTCATGTTGAACAGCCAACTGTTGCTCGGCTTCGACAGGGTGATGCGCGCCTCGGTATCACTGACGGCCTCGATGCTGGCGATCGGGTCGAGGTACGCGGGTCCGTTGGCGGTCCAGTTGTCCTTGACACGTTCGAGGCTGAACTTGACGCTCTCCGCGGTGAACGGCGAACCGTCGGAGAAGGTCACGCCGTCGTGCAGCAAAAAATCATAGACCAGCCCGTCGTCGCTGGTTGTCCACGACTTGGCGAGCAGGGGAATGATGGTTCCGTCGTTGTTAAGTTTCACCAACCCCTCGTAAACGTTGTAGAGGAGGGCCTGCGGAATGGCCGCGCCGGCGGTCGTGGTGTAGTCGAGGTTGCCCGGAGTGGCCAGGAGGCCAACGGTCAACGACGTGTCCGGCTCCCCCTCGGCGGTCGTCGACCCGCTGGAACAACCGACCAGCGCCAGGGAAGCAACCATAACCGTAGCAATGCTGGCGAACCTGCTTCGCCGGGTGTGTGCCGTCATACGAACGTGCCCCTCTGCTTGGGCTGGCCCCGCGAAGGTCGGCCAGAAATACTGGGAGAAATACCGTGGAAACGTGCTGTGCTTACCGGTAAACCACATGGTCAGACCAGTACACTCTGTATTAAAGTCAGCTTTACATGCAGAGCTTAGATCGTCAAGATCGACCCCGACATTGACGCGCTGCTATCGGCGCCGCTTCTTTTTGATCTGGGTCGCAACCTCAAGGGAGTGCAGATGACCCACAAAGCCGCATTTACCGCCGTCAAGACTGTCAAGGCCTACGAGCGCGTCGTCGAGCAGATCGAGACCGCGATCAGCAAACGGGAACTCCGCCCCGGCGATCGTCTGCCGAGCGAGCGTGAGCTGATGCTGACTTTCGAGGTGAGCCGATCGACCATTCGTGAGGCCCTGCGTGTGCTCGAGAGCACCGGGCTCGTGCGCTCGCGCCCTGGCGACCCGCGCGGGCCCGAAGTGCTGCAGGCCTCGCCCACTATCCTGACGAAAACCGTCAATCGCCTGGTGCGCCTGGAAACCATCGCACTCTCGGAGCTCGTGGAGTTTCGCATCATGCTAGAGGGCACTGCCTGCACCCTGGCCGCCCAGCGCCGCACCGAGGTGCAGCTGAACGAGATATGTTCGGCCATCGACGCGATGCAGGCGGAAGTGGCCAACGGACCGGTCGCGTTCAGCCGAGCGGATGTCGCCTTCCACGTGAGCGTGTGGGCGGCCAGCCAGAATCTGCTCCTGCAGATCTGCGGGGAGGCCACCCGCGGTGCCCTCATCGACATGGTCACCGACGAACTCGATCGCTCACCCGACTCCCAGGCCAGGATGGAACTCTCGCTGGCCCACGATCGTGAGATTCTGGCTGCGATCTCGTCGGGAGACGGAGCGACCGCCGGTCGACTGGCCAGGTCATTCGTCATCGAATACTACGGCAACATCATTTCGCCGGAGAGTCGGGCAGCGCTCGGCAACGTCACGCACGAAGCCCCGGTGTAGAGCCCACTCAGAGCGCTTTGGCTGCGGCGACGAGAACCTGCGCGAGAGTGGGGACTCCGGCCGCGCGAAAGACCTCGATGCCGGCGCTGTTGGTGATGATGACCGTGGGAGTGTTACGAATGAGCAGCGCCTCGGCTTGCTCGGGAGCGCCGGCGACATCGATTTCACGCATGGTCGCACCGGGCACCAGTCGTTCTGCTTCGGCGAGCACCGCCCGAGTCTGCATGCACGGTTCGCAGAATGACGACGAATACAGTGTGAATTCCATCAGGGCCTCGCAGGTCGTGCGTTGAGTTCGGTGGCGTTCCAGTTTACAGGCCGTGTCAGAGGCCACCGGTAGACTCGGGGCATGACGAACAGCACGACTGGTGAAGCACCCACGACCGCCCCCGCAAACTCCCCGACGTCGAAGAGTCCCGACCGATTGGTCTGGATCGACTGCGAAATGACCGGGCTCGACCTGGACCGCGACGAGCTCGTCGAGATCGCCGTCGTGATCACCGACTACGACCTCAATGTGCTCGACCCAGGCCTCGATATCATCATCAAACCCAACGACTCCGCCCTCGAAAACATGGGCGACTTCGTGCGAAACATGCACACCTCCTCCGGCCTCATTACCGAGATCCCGAACGGCGTCAGCGCCGCCGAAGCCGAGTTCATGGTTCTCGAATACGTGCTGAAATTCATCCCGGCCGAGCAGAAAGCCCCGCTTGCCGGCAACTCCATCGGCACCGACCGCTCCTTCCTCACCCGATACATGCCGCGCCTCGACAACCAGCTGCACTACCGCAACGTCGACGTGTCATCGATCAAAGAACTGGCCCGACGCTGGTACCCGCGGGTGTACTTCAACGCCCCCGCCAAGGACGGCGGACACCGCGCCCTGGCCGACATCCTCGAATCGATTCGCGAGCTCGCCTACTACCGCCAGACGGTATTCGTGGCCGACCCCGGTCCAACCAGCGACGAGGCCAAGTCGCACGCGGCCGATGTTGTGCACTTATTCGCCTCCGAGGTGTAATAGGATTGCCGAGTTGCCCCGCATTGTAAATGTGGGAACGCATGGTGGGTATAGCTCAGTTGGCAGAGCGCCTGGTTGTGGTCCAGGAGGTCGCGGGTTCAATCCCCGTTACTCACCCCAATGAAACACCGCGAGTTTGGCCTCCGACTATCGCAGTGTTGGTGAAAGCAGGCCGCGATGTTTGAAGCCGCATGTTAGAACTCGACGCGTCCGAATTCGAGCGTCTTGTGGTCGATGAGCTTGATCTGCTGCCCGACGATATGGTCGACGGACTGGACAACGTAATCTTCGTGGTCGAAGATCGTCCCGAAGATGGCACCCTGGACATTCTGGGCCTGTATGACGGAGTCGCGCTCACTGAGCGCGGTCAGTACGGCTTTGGCGAGATGCCAGATCGCATTGTGCTGTACCGGGAACCGTTGCTGGCTATTTGCGAAACCCTTGACGACCTGCACGATGAAATTCACATCACCCTGGTTCATGAAATCGCGCATTTCTTTGGGCTAGATGACGACAGGCTGCACGAACTCGGCTGGGGCTAGCCTCCAGCGGTCTACCCTTGGGTCATGCGTTCCTTCCGTCCCGGCCGTTTCGTGGGCATATTGGTCGGAACGGTGGTCATCCTCGGCCTCGGCGTTTACGGCCCCGCCACTTTGCTGGGCCCTCTTCCGAGCGTTACTGCGACCACCGTCATCCCTGCCTCGACAGCCACAGCGCCCACTCCCCCAGTTCTGTCCGCCAACGGCGCAAGCGCCATCGCCGTGCTCGCGGCGACGACCAGTGCCGCGTCCGGCACGACCTCCACCAGCACGGATTCCACCAGCACGGCGGTCCCCGAGCCCATCGCGGTTGCTGGAACGGCCGAGGCGCTTCCAATGGCATCCATTGCCAAAGTCGTGACCGCCCTGGTCGTTCTTGACGAGAAACCGATTGTGGCGGGCGAGAGCGGCCCGGTAGTGACGCTCACGGCGGCCGACTTTCAGAGCTATCTCGACTACGACAAGGCCGGTGCCCGCTCGGTCACTGTGTTCGCTGACGAACAGTGGACCGAGCTCGAGATGCTGCAGGGATTGCTGCTCGGATCGAGCAACAACCACGCCGATAGTGTGGCCCGCTGGGCGTTCGGGTCGGTCGACGCCTACGTGGTCGCCGCCAACGCCTGGCTGGGGCGCAACGGGCTCACCGGTACCGCCGTCGTCGACGCGACCGGGCTGCACGATGCCAGCGCCGGCACCGCTACCGATCTGGCCCGCCTGGCCGGCCTCGCCGCAAGCGACCCGATCGTGTCGGCAATGCTGGAGAGTCCCGCATCCGCTTTAGCGAACCGCCGCGGTGTGCAGAATACCACGTCATATCTGCCCGAGGAAGGAATTACGGGCATTTCACGCAGCTACACGGATGCGGGCGGGGTCTGTTTTCTGTTCACCGCCGAGATCAGTGACGGCGCCTCGAGCTTCACGTTCTCGGGTGCCTACATTGGCGAACCGTCCTACGATGCCCTCACCGCGGATCTGACCGCGCTCATGGCGAGCGCGCGGGCTGGAGTTGGCCCGTTACCTGTCCTGGCCGCCGGTGACGCATACGCGACGTTTGAATCCGCGTGGGGAGATGACGCCTCGGCAGTGGTCGGCGTCTCTCGCACGCGCTATGCCTGGCAGGCCGCGAGCCCGGAGGCCGCGACGGTCACGCTCGAGGACTTCGCCACTGCCCGCACCGGCGCGAACATCGGCCAGGTGCGGCTCACCGTCGCCGGGGAGAAGCTCTCGGCCGCCTTGAAACTCGACCAGGCCATCAACGACCCTGGACCGGGCTGGCGGCTGCTCCATCCGGTCGCGATGATCTCGGCATTCCTCGACCAGTAACTAAATCGGATCGACCTCGGCGTCGACCGGATCGCTTTCGCCCTCGTCGAAGGCGTAGCGCACGCGGAGTTGCCCGCTCACGTCGCGTTGGTCGACCTCGTCGTACCAGAACACCGATTCCAGTCCGGCGACGGCGGCCACCATACTGATGCGTGCCGCGTGCTTGCCGCGCACGAGGGCTCGGGAATCGATCTGCCCCTCGAGCGGGCCATCAATGAACTCGGCGACATACAGGGTTGGGCTTGCGCTGTCAGTATCACTCATGGCAGCCAATCTAGTCCCCTACGGTTCGAGCTGCCCGCCCGTAACCGAACGGTCGCGCGAGGTTCCGGCGTCTCTTCTTCGAGATAGGTGGCCCACTCCTGCTGCCACTGGTCCCAGTGGGTGCGAAACGCTTCTCCGTCGCGATCGAGCGCACGCTGTTTGCGTAGAGCGTCGTCGGCCGCGAGCCAGACCCGCACGTGGCTGAGCGGTTCATGCGCGGCCGCGAGCGTTCCGCAACCCTCCACGATCAGGGGGCGGGCCGAGTCAAGCGGATTCCACTCCGCCGCCTGATTCGTATTCCAGTCGTAGCGCTGCCATGCCGCCGGCAGGCCCCAGTGCCGTGGCTGCAGAACATGGCGGCGCAGATGGCAGACGGCCGCATCGAGACCATCCCAGCCGGGATAAATGTCGTCCATGCGCACCAATTGCGGGCGATGCGGGCCAGTCCAATGTTTTCTGAGCGCGTCGGCGAGGGTGCTCTTGCCCGCACCGCTAGGACCGTCGATGAGCACCACGGGGTTCGGACCGGCAGCGGCCACGGCCTGCAGTATCGGTGCCAGCAAGACCATGTCGTCGTGAGGAACCAGCCCTCCGTCGGTGTCACGCAAGAATGAAACTCCAGGTCTCGGCCCACACCGCGACGCCGATAGCGATACCGGCAATGGCGAATCCAATGCCGACCAGGACCGCGTCAGCCGCTCGGACCCGCGACGGCCTGGCCCAGGTGCGGGGCTCGTCGCTGCCGAATCCGCGCGCCTCCATGGCCGTAGCGAGTTTGCTGCCCCGACGCACCGAAATGACGAGCAGAGAAAAGGCCGGGCCGAAGAACCGGCGAGCGGCGCCGCGCGGTCCGCCGCCATCGCCGACCCCGCGGGCCCGACGGGCAAGCGTGAGCGAGTGCCAGTCTTCGATGAACATGCCCACGAGTCGCAGACCAGCCAGACCACCAAGTACAAACCTCGCGGGCAGCCGCAGCACCTGGGCGAGGCCATCGGCGAGGTCCGTCGGATCCGTCGTGGCGAGCAGCACGATACCGGGCAGACCGATGGCGAGCACCCGCAGCCCGATGGCCAGGCCGAGCTGGGCTGAGCCTTCGGTCACCGAGATGAATCCGAACTGCCGCAGCAGCGCGCCGGAGTCTTCGCCATAGAGCACTGTCGTGATCGCAGCCATCGGGGCCGCAATCCAGACCGGTGCGGTTCGCAGCCAAAATTGTCGGGCGCTCAGGCCGCACCAGAGCAGAAGTCCGGCCTCGAGCAGCAGGGCGACTCCAGCCGAGACCCAGTCGATCGAGAGCAGCAGCGCACAGCTCACGATCAGGGCCACGGCGAGCTTGGCGACCGGGTTGAGTCGGGCGACAACGCTCGGGCGGATCGTCGGGGTCAGCAAGCTCATGGCGCCCCTGCCCCGAGGCGGATCGGGTCTGGCATACCGAACCGGTATTCCTCGTCGGCCAGGGCGCTGACAAACTGAGCGTCGTGGGTGACCGCGACGAGCGCGATGCCCTCATCGAGCAGGTCGGCCAGCAGGGCCACGAGTTCCTGCCAGGTACGGGAATCCTGCCCGAAGGTCGGCTCGTCGAGCACGAGCAGGCGGGGACGGGTCGCAAGAACGGTGGCGACGGACATCCGCCTCTTCTCGCCGCCCGACAGGGTGAACGGGTTGGCGTCGGCAAGATGATCGAGTCGTAGCCGGTGCATCAGCTCGTCGACGCGGCTGGTCTGTTCGGCCTGGCCGAGGCCAAGGGCGTGCGGGCCGATCAGCAGATCGTCCCGCACCGTCGCGGCCAGGAATTGATGTTCCGGGTCTTGAAAAACGGTTCCAATGCGGGTCAGCAGCTGCTGGGAACGCCAGCGGTGCGGCTCGGGCACGATACCGGCCGCAAACGTGTCACTCGCGTGCAGGGTTCCCCCGGCCGGCTTCAGCAATCCGGCCAGCGTAAGGGCGAGAGTGGATTTTCCCGCGCCGTTGGGGCCGGTCACAACGGTGGCGGTGCCTGCCCGCAGGTTGAGGGTGATGCCAGCGGCGACAATGGAGGCCGCGCGCCGGCCAAACGGAACGCGACCGACCGCGAGTCCCTCCGCCCGAAGCAGGGTCTCTGCCGCGGCGATCGGAGAGCGCGTCGGAAATCGGGGGGGCAGCGCCGGCACCCAGACGCCGGCCTGCGCCAACCGTTGCCCGTGCCTCGACAAGATTTCGCGGGTGGGACCGTCGGCCAGAACACCGCCGGCCGGGTCGAGCACGATGACGCGATCGACGACGTCCTGCCAGACTTCGACCCGGTGCTCGATGACCACCAGGGTGGCCCCGGATCGATCGAGCGAACGCACAACGGCGTCGCGCACCTCGATGACACCATCGGGGTCGAGGTTCGCGGTCGGTTCGTCGAGCAGCAACAGCCCCGGCCGCATGGCGAGCACGCCGGCCAGAGCCAGCCGCTGCTTCTGCCCGCCGCTCAGACTCGAGGTGGGGTGGTCGAGGGGCAGGTTCAGGCCGACTTCAGTGAGAGCCTGCCGCACCCGCGGCCAGATCTCGGCGCGCGGAACGGCGAGGTTCTCGCACCCGAACGCAATATCATCTCCGACCCTGGCCAGCACGACCTGAGAGTCCGGATCCTGCAGCACGAGTCCGACGCGGCCGCGCGCCTCGGCCGCGCGGCGGCCGTCGATCAGCAGGCTGCCGGTCTCGTCACCATCTTCAGCATCGCCGAGCACCCCGGCCAGCGCGTGCACCAGCGTACTCTTGCCGGCACCGCTGGCACCGAGCAGCAAAACCCGCTCGCCGGGCTCGACCTGCAGGTCAAGCCCGGACACCGCCTGATTGTGGCGCCCGGCGTGGCGCCAGCCCCAGTCACTGGCTTGAATCTGCACGGCCCGAATCTGCGCATCGTGACCGGCGGGAAACGGCGGGGTGTCTAACATCCGTCAGCTGATCGCGGCGGAGTGTGCTCGCGATCCTTCCCGACCGGCAGCAAAGCGGCTCAGCGCACCCGTACGGGCCAGGCCGCGCACGGCCAGCCAGGACAGCAGGCCGGCGAGCACCGTGCCCGACACGACAGCGGATACGAAATAAACGGCTTTGTAGCCAAAATCCAGTGCTGCATAGCTCGTGAAGGTCGTGTCGAGAAACCCTACGGCCACACCGGCGCCCGCGCCGGCGAGCAGGGCCACGCCCAGCCGCCAGTTGGTATACAGGAACAGCGCGAGAATGATTTCGGCGCCCAGGCCTTCCACGACGCCCCAGATGAGTGTGGAGAATCCCCACTGGGTGCCGATCAGCATTGATACGACAGCGGCGACGACCTCGGTGTACACGGCCGCGCCGGGCTTGCGGATGATGAGGCCGCCGAGCACTCCGGCGAACAGCCAGCCACCGGCCAGGAGACCTTCGAGGCCGGGCGTGAACGCAAGGATGGCGCTGAGCGGGGACCAGGCGAGGCCCCAGGCCCAGAAGATGACGCCGCTCGCGACGCCGATGACGCTCGCGACGACGATGTCGACCACGCGCCAGCGAAAGTTGCGTGGCTTCTTCGTCGTGACCGGTCGTGTGGTTGTGGTTGTAGCGTGCACTGTTCGTGCCCTTTCCGTAGGTGAATACAGGGCACGGGATCGAGAAGCCTCCCTGCGCTGGCATGATCCAGATCAGGTTCGACGGTCGAAGCTTGGTCAGCTTCCTCTCAGCCCGGTGTACCGGACTCCCGTGATCGTTTTCAATTCTAGCGCCCCGCCTAGACTTGCGGCATGGGAATCACGACATGAGCATCGGCATCCTGCTCGTGTTGGCCGCGCTATATCTCCTGCTGATGCGTCGGTTTGTGATGCGGCGTCGGCGCATCACCCAGGGGCTACCGGTGAACGGCCCGTGGCATTTTCCGACCTGGCTGCGCCTTCGGATGCCACGGTGGGCCCGCCGTCGTTTCGCGCGGCGGCCGCGCCGGCCCCGCCGCATCCGTTCTGCTCGTCGCCCCCGCCGCGCTCGCCCGGGCCCACCTTCGGACCACGGGAGCAGTTTATAGACTGGGCCTCCGGACGGGCCCCGGGCCCCGTCCGGAGAGCGGGGCTACTTCTTCAGGGCTCGGATCACTCGGGCCAGGGCTCGGCCGGCGACCAAAAGGAACGGCACACCGACTGCGAGCAGGGCGATGACGTTCGGCTCGAACCGAGCGGTGCTGCCCGCCTTGACATAGGCGCCGATCGGCAGCGACACCCCACCACCACCACCACCGGATCCGGCAGCACCGCCTTCACCGGCATCACCGCCACCGAAACCGTAGTAGCTGAGCGCCACTGGTACGAGGGTGACGCCATCAATTTGCACGGGATCACCGTAAGCCGATTTCACACCGGCGGAACGGAAGGTGTCTGCGAGTTTTTCCGGGAGGCTGGTCATTCCAACAGGGTAGCCGACTCGTGCCCTATGGGCGAGGCTTGAAAAACGAAGCCGGACGCACGCTTCCCGCCCCGAATCGCTCGGTCACGGAGTCGACCGCCAGCTCGGCGCCCCGCCAGTCCTCGTCGGGATCCCACAACCCCACTGATCCCGACGCCGTACCGAGTTGCTCGGCCCGCACGCCGATCAGTCGCACCCGAATACCCGACGCGGCCAGCAGGTCGAACGCAGCGACTGCTTCCTCATAAATGCGCCGGCCAACATTGGTCGGTTCAGCGAGGGTACGCGACCGGGTAACGGTGCTGAAGTCGGTGTAGCGCAGCTTGAGTGCCACGCGCCGTGCCACGAGATCGCTGCGCCGCAGCCGAGCGGCCACAAGGTCGCACTGCCGCAGCAACTCACTGTGTAGTCGGTCGATGTCGGTCTCGTCGTGCTCAAAAGTCACCTCGTGGCCAACGCTTTTCTCTTCCCGCTCAATCGTCACCGGGCGTGGGTCACGCCCCCAGGACAACTCGAACAGCTTCAGACCGGAGGCCTCCCCCAGCGTCTTTTTCAGCACGTCTAACGGCGTGTGCGCAATATCGCCAATGAGTTTCAGGCCGAGACGCGTGAGCATCTGCTCGGTAGCGGACCCCACGCCCCACAGGGCGGTTACGGGCAGCGGATGCAGAAACTCGACCGTCTCATCGCCCGGCACGACGAGCAGACCGTTGGGTTTGGCCAGGCCGGAGGCAAGTTTGGCGACGAACTTGGTCGACGCCGCGCCCACGGAGCAGACGAGGCCGGTTTCGGCAAACACGCGCGCGCGAATGAGTTCGCCGATCACAGCCGGAGAACCAAACAAATTAGTCGCGCCGGCAACGTCAAGAAAAGCTTCGTCGATGCCGAGCCGTTCCACTAGCGGGGTGACGTCGTCGAAGATCCTCATCACCCGGTTGGAAAAGTCCCGATACAGCCCCATGTGTGGCTCGAGTACGATCGCGTTCGGGCACTGGCGTAGCGCTACCGCCATCGGCATGGCCGAGTTCACGCCGTATTTTCGGGCAATGTAGTTGGCCGCCGTGACGACCGAACGGCCACCGCGGTGGCCGACGATCACCGGCAGGTGTGCAAATTCGGGGTGGGAGAGCAACTCGACCGAGACAAAGAACGCGTCCAGATCCACGTGCAGCATCGTCGCCGAACGGTCGTCGACGTCGTCCGCCGAAATCTGCCGCCCGCTGCCGTCCTGTCTGCCCACCGAAGAACCCTAACCCGATCCGGCCTATCGGCACATCCATTTTCGGCCACAACTCCTGCAATCTGTGCCCGACCTCAAGCGGAAGTGCGCAATTCCGCCGATCTCTTCTGCCGTGCTCTCATATTGCAGGAGTTATGAGGTGAGCCCGGGTGAGCTGGTGGCCGATAGGTGGCCACCGACAAGCGCGACCAATTCTGGTCGGCCGCTAACCAATCGCGGTGCCGAAGATCAGCCCGAGCAGGTAGGTGACCGCGGCCGCCCCAAGGCCGATCACCAGTTGTCGCAGCGCACGCTTCAGCGGCGGACCACCAGAGAGCAAGCCGACGACTGCGCCGGTGGCCAACAGGGCGACTCCCACGAGAATGGTGGCCACGATGATGGCCGCGTAGCCGCTCATGCCGAACAGGTAGGGCAGCACCGGCAGCAGCGCCCCCGAGGCAAAGAAACAAAAGCTCGACAGTGCCGCTCCGGTGCCGGTGCCGATGGCCTCGTGTTCATCGTGCTGGGGAGCCTGCGGGCGGACCGAGGAGATCGGTCCGGTCGCCGCGTAGGCGGTGGCGAGTACTCCACGGGCGTAGGCCTCCGCCTCGTCTTCAGACATGCCCCTGGCCCGGTAGACCAGGGTCAGCTCGTTGGCGGCGAGGTCCAAATGGGAGAGCACGCTCTTGGCCGGCGCCGCGGGGGTCGACGCTTCGAGCAGTTCTCGCTGGGAGCGCACCGAGACGTACTCGCCGGCGCCCATGGAGAGTGCCCCGGCCAGCAGCCCGGCGATACCGGTGAACAGAATCGTCGCGGCGGGTACGCCGGTCGCGCCGATACCGAGCACGAGGGCGAGGTTGCTCACCAGCCCGTCGTTGACGCCGAACACGGCGGCCCGAAAGGTTCCCGACAAGCGTTTGCGGCCCCGAGCGGCGAGGCCGCGCACAACCTCTTCGTGCACGGTCTCGTCGGCGGCCATGGCGTTGGTCGCGTCGGCATCCGCTTGATATGGCGACCGCCCCTCGGCCCGCTGGGCGAGGGCAAGCACGAACACCGAGCCGAACCGGCGAGCGAGCAGCGCCAGAAATCGGGTGCGCAGCGCGCCACGTTTGGGTGAGCCCACTTCACTGCCCAGCAGTTGCCGCCAGTGTTCTTCGTGCCTTCCTTCAGCGTCGGCGAGGGCAAGCAAAATCTGGCGTTCTTCGCCGGCCCGCCGGTTAGCGAGGTCGCGGTACACCGCAGCCTCGGCCTGTTCGTCGGCAAGGTACTGCCTCCACCGACGGATGTCGCGGGTCGACGGGGTGCGTTCGCCCGGCTCAGGATTGATCGCGTTCACGCCTCCGGCGCCGCTTCCAGAAAGCTCTGCGGGATGCGCGCGGAGTCGTGCGGGCCGGAGCCGTCGAGACCGAAGAACGGCTCCTCGAACTGGACGACCCAGAATCTTTCCCGCACCACGGTGGGCGCGTACAGTCCAGCGCCTTCCGACTCCCCTGCCGCCACGATCACGCCGATCGGGTCGTCGATCAAGGAGTCGGGAAACCGGGTGCGGTCGAGGCGCACGATAACCTGCACGCCTACTCCGAAAGGCTGAGTTGTCACCTGTTACTCGATTGTGGCGGCGCGTTCCAGCACGAGTTCGCGCACGCGCGCGGCATCCGCTTGCCCACGCATGGCCTTCATGACCGCGCCGATCACGGCTCCGGCGGCCTGCACCTTGCCGTCCCGAATCTTGGCGAGCACATCGGGCTGGCCAAGGAGCGCCGCGTCGATGGCGGCGATCAGCGCGCCGTCGTCAGAGACCACGGCGAGCCCACGGCTGTCGACGACCTCGGCCGGGGTACCCTCCCCGGCAATGACGCCTTCGAGTACCTGGCGGGCGAGACGGTCGGTGAGGGTTCCGGCATCGACGAGTTCGATCAGCGCGGCGAGCTGCGCCGGTGTCACGAGCGAGTCGGCGGCGACCCCGGCCGCGTTGGCGAGCCGGGCGATTTCGCCGGTCCACCACTTGCGTGCGGCCTGAGCGGATGCCCCGGCCGCGACGGTCGCTTCGACCGCGTCGAGCAGGTCGGAGTTCACGACGTCCTGAAACTCGAGGTTCGCAAAACCCCACGCTGCCTGCAGGCGCTTGCGGCGTGCCGCGGGTGGCTCGGGCAGGGTCAGGCGCAGCTCTTCGACCCAGTCGCGGGACGGCGCCATCGGCAGCAGGTCAGGCTCGGGAAAGTAGCGGTAGTCGTCGGCGTCGCTCTTGGGCCGACCGGCACTCGTGATTCCGGTGTCTTCGTGCCAGTGCCGGGTCTCCTGCGTGATGGTGCCGCCGCCGGCCAGTACGGCAGCCTGGCGCTGGATTTCGTAGCGCACGGCGCGTTCGACGCTTCTCAGCGAGTTGACGTTCTTGGTTTCGGTGCGGGTACCGAGCACGTTCGACCCGCGCGGGCGCAGCGAGACGTTGGCGTCGCAGCGCACGTTGCCCTCCTCCATGCGGGCGTTGGAGACGCCGAGGGCCTTGGCGATCTCCCGAATCGCCGCGACGTAGGTCTTGCCGATCTCGGGGGCGTCGTGTTCAGCGCCCTCGATCATCTGGGTGACGATCTCCACCAACGGCACTCCGCCACGGTTGTAGTCGACGAGGGAGTAGTCGGCGCCCTGGATGCGTCCGGTCGCGCCACCCATGTGGGTGAGCTTGCCGGCATCGTCTTCCATGTGGGCGCGTTCGATCTCGACGGTGACCAAACGGCCACTTTCGAGTTCGATCGTGATCGAACCGTCATGCGCAATCGGGTCGTCGTACTGGCTGGTCTGAAAGTTCTTCGCCGTGTCGGGGTAGAAGTAGTTCTTGCGGGCGAACCGCGAGTGTTCCGCGATCTCACACCCCAAAGCCAGCCCCAAGCGGATGCTGGATTCGATCGCCTTCTTATTCACCTGCGGCAGCCCGCCGGGCAATCCGAGGCAGGTTGGGCAGGTGTTCGTGTTAGCGCCGGAGCCGAACTCGTTGGCGCAACCGCAGAACATTTTGGTTTTGGTGTTGAGCTCGACGTGCACCTCGAAGCCGAGCACCGGCTCGAACAGTTCGAGTGCGCGGTCAAAGTCCATCAATTCAGCCTTGGGCATCAGACGGCTCCCTCTTCGCTGGCAAACATTTCGGTCGGGGTCAGGGCTGGTGCCTGGCTGAGCATGGTGTGTCCCCATCGCGCTTCGAGGAGCTGCTCAATGGCGGCGCCGACGGTGTAGAGGCGGGCATCCGCTTTGGCCGGGGCCATGATCTGCAGGCCGACCGGCAGGCCGTCTTCGGGTGCGAGGCCCATTGGGATGCTCATGCCGGGCACCCCGGCGAGGTTGGCCGGAATGGTGGTCACGTCGTTGAGGTACATGGCCATCGGGTCGGCGAGCTTTTCACCGAATTTAAACGCGGTAGTCGGGGCGCTCGGTGACATCAGCACGTCGGCCTGGCTGAACGCGGCGGCGAAATCACGCTGAATGAGCGTGCGCACCTTCTGGGCACTGCCGTAGTACGCGTCGTAATAGCCGGCGCTCAGGGCATAGGTGCCGAGGATGATGCGGCGCTTGACCTCGGCGCCAAAACCCGCCTCACGCGTGGCGCTCATGACGTGCTCGCTCGTGAGCGAACCACTGTCCGGGTTGACCCGGATGCCAAAGCGCACCGAGTCGAAGCGCGCCAGGTTGCTCGAGGCCTCGGCCGGTAGAATCAGGTAGTAGGCCGCGACGGCATACTCGAAGTTCGGAGCGGATACCTCGGTGATCTCGGCGCCGGCGGCGACGAGCAGGGCGAGGGTCTCGGTGAAACGCTGGGTGACGCCGGCCTGGAATCCGTCGCCGGAAAGTTCCTTGATGACGCCGACGCGCACGCCCTTGAGGGCACCATCCTTGAGGCCGGCTTGGGCGGCAGCGGCCATCGAGGGCCAGCTGTCGGTCAGCGAGGTGGAATCCAGCGGGTCGTGCCCGCCGATGACGTCGTGCAGCAGGGCGGCGTCGTAGACCGAACGGGAAACCGGGCCGACCTGGTCGAGGCTCGATGCGAGGGCGATCGCACCGTAGCGGGAGACCCCGCCGTAGGTCGGCTTGACTCCGACCGAACCGGTCACGGCGGCTGGCTGGCGAATCGATCCCCCGGTGTCACTGCCGAGGGCGAGCGGCGCCTGGAAGGAGGCGACGGCCGCGGCCGAGCCGCCGCCGGAACCACCGGGGATGCGGTCTCGGTCCCAGGGGTTGCGGGTGACGCCATAGGCGGAGTGTTCGGTGGAGGACCCCATGGCGAATTCGTCCATGTTGGTCTTGCCGAGCGGGATCAGCCCGGCCGCACGCAGGCGGGCCACGACGGTCGCATCGTAGGGCGGCACCCAGCCCTCGAGAATTTTCGACCCGGCGGTGGTGGGCATGTCCTGGGTGGCGAGTACGTCTTTGATCGCGATCGGAACACCGGCGAGCGGGTTCAGCACGTCTCCTGCAGCGCGGCGGGCATCGATCTTCGCTGCGGTGTTGAGGGCGGCGTCGCCGGCGACGTGCAGGAAAGCATGCAGGTCGGTGTCGACCGCCGTGACGTGGTCGAGGTGGGCGCGGGTAGCTTCGACGGCGCTGACCTGCCTGCTGACCAACAGTTCACTCAGCGCAGCGGCGGAAAGCTTGGTGAGATAGGTCATAGTTACTCCTCGTCCAGGATGGCGGGCACGCGGAATTTGTCACCGGCGCGGTCCGGCGCACCGGACAGGGCCTGCTCGACCGTCAGCGAGGGTACGACGACGTCATCGCGGAACACGTTGGTCAACGGCATCGGGTGGCTCGTGGCCGGAGTATCGGCTGTAGCAACCTCAGACACTTTGGCGATCGAGTCGACGATCTGGCCGAGGTCATGGGTGAGGCTGGTGATCTCGAGGGGGCTGAGGTCGATCCGGGCAAGGTATGCCAAATGGGCAACCTGCTCGGCCGTGATTTCAGACATGGTGCTCCGATACGCATTGAGGTGGTTACCCAATCCTATTCGCCAGCCGCCGTGAGCCCGATCCGCCGACCGCACCGGTCGACCATTCGCGTTAATTGAGTCAAGTTCGGCATCGCCGACGACGAGAAAGAACCCTCTACGAAGCCAGAAGTTCAGCGGGAAGTAACCGTTTCGTAGCACACTGGCAGATATGAGAGCAATTGTCGTTGAGCAGAACCCGGGCGGATCCGTGCTGTCGATGCGGGATCTCCCGAGCCCTGAACCGGGCCCGCGTCAGGTGAAGATCCGTGTGCGGACTGCGTCGGTGAACCGTGCCGACCTTGCTCAGCGCGCGGGAACCCATCAACCGGTCAGCCCGGGCGGCGCGCCGGTCGTCGTGGGGCTGGATGCCGCGGGCGACGTTGTCACGGTGGGAAGCGAGGTGAGGGGCGTTCACGTCGGTGACCGCGTCATGGCCACCGTCAGTGGAGGTTTGAGCGAGGATGTCGTTGTCGACGCTGCGCTGGTTGTACCGATTCCGGCGGCGTGGACCTACGCGGAGGGTGCTGCTGTCATCCTCGGGCTGATGACCGAGCACAACGCGCTCCGCACTGCGGGTGGCCTCAAGCCGGGCGAAACGGTGCTCGTTCATGCTGCGGCCTCAACAGTGGGGCTTCAGTGCGTACAGCTGGCAAAGTACCTCGGCGCCGGACTGATCATTACTACCGTTCGCACCGACCGGGCAACAGACCTTCTTCTTGCTCAGGGTGCCGATCACGTGATCGAGATTGGCGAGGCCGGTTTCGCAGATCGGGTTTTGGAACTGACGGATGGCCGCGGGGTCGACGTCATCGTCGACCACGTTGGTGGCCCCTATCTTGCGGACAATATTCGTTGCGCAGCCCTCCTCGGACGCCTGGTCGGTGTGGGGCGCCTCGGTGGTGCCCACGGTGATCTTGATCTGGAAGCACTGGCCTTTAAACGACTGAGCATCATCGGGGTCACCTTTCGCACCCGTGACGCTGCCGAAAAAGCCGCCATCGTCGCCGCGCTGCGCTCCGAGGTCGACCCGGCTGCCGAAGCACTGCGCCCATTGATTGATCGGATCCTGCCCTGGACCGAAGTCCAACAAGCCCAGGATCTCATGGCCGCGAACTCGCACCTGGGCAAGATCGTACTCAGTCTTCTGAATACGTAAGCCAGAGCGTCTGGAAATGCACACTAGGTAAGGAACCGCATGCGCGAAACTGACTTCTTCAACGGCGTCCAAGTGCCCGTCATTGGCCAGGGAACCTGGCATCTCGGTGAGGATGCCGCGAAGCGAAAGACCGAGGTGTCGGCCCTGCGCGCGGGGATCGACGCTGGCCTGACCGTGATCGACACCGCCGAAATGTATGGCGATGGCGCCTCGGAAGAACTGGTCGGCGAGGCCATCCGGGGTCACCGCGATGACGTCGTGCTGGTCAGTAAGGTCTACCCGCATAACGCCAGCCGCAGCGGTGTCGTCGCTGCGTGCGAGCGTAGCCTGCGCCGACTCGGAACCGATCGGCTCGATGTCTTTTTACTGCATTGGTCCGGCAGTTTCCCGCTGTCCGAGACCGTCGACGGGTTCGATCACCTGCGTGCAGCTGGCAAGATCCGGAGCTGGGGATTATCCAATTTCGACCGGGATGATCTACAGCGAGCACCAGACGGATGCGCCACCAATCAGGTCCTCTACAACCTCGGCAGTCGGGGCATCGAGTTTGATCTCCTGCCCTGGCAACAACGCGCAGGCATGCCGCTCATGGCCTATTCACCACTCGGCCAGGGACCGACTCTGCTCGAGCATCCGCTCCTGGCCGAAATCGGAGACAAGCACGGAGTGACTGGTGCCCAGATCGCACTCGCCTGGGTCATCCGGCAACCGGGCGTCATCGCGATCCCCAAGGCCTCATCTCTCGAGCACGTGCAGCAGAATGTCGGCGCGGGCGCGGTGGTCCTGGACGCCGAGGATTGCCTGTCGCTGGATAACGCATTTCCGGCGCCCCGCAGCAAGCAACCGCTCGATATTCTGTGACGCCGTCCGTTCATTGTTGAAGCGCGCTCTGCGCGATCGTGATACTAATGAAACATGCTCATTTTCTGCACAGCCTAACGCTGTCGCATATTCATCCATTCAATACCTCCGAAAGTGAAGACGGACCTTCCGTCTTACACCGTTATAAATTCAGGGAGTGAAAAAAATGAAAGCAGTCGTTTATAAGGGCCCCAATGAGGTCAACGTGGAAGAAGTTCCAGATGCCAAGATCGAACGCCCCACTGATGTTCTCGTGCGCATCACGGCCACGAATATCTGCGGTTCAGATTTGCACATGTACGAGGGACGCACCGATTTCGCGGTTGGACGTACGTTTGGCCACGAGAACATGGGCGAGGTCATCGAGGTCGGTAACGGAGTCGACAAGGTCAAAGTGGGCGAACTCGTCGTGCTGCCGTTCAATATTTCCTGCGGGTTTTGCAAGAATTGCGAACGCGGTTTTACCAACTACTGCATGACGACTCAACCCGACCCGGTCGGTGCCGGCGCCGCCTACGGCTTCGCCGGCATGGGTCCGTACCCCGGCGGGCAGGCCCAAATGCTGCGTGTGCCCTACGGTGACAACAACTGCTTGCGCCTGGGTGAAGACGCCAGAGAAAAGCAGAACGATTACGTGATGCTCTCGGACATCTTCCCTACCGGCTACCACGCTACAGAGATGGCCGGCGTTATCCCCGGGGACACAGTCGTGATTTACGGTGCGGGTCCGGTCGGGCTGATGGCTGCCCTGTCTGCGACGATCAAGGGAGCCAGTAAAGTCTGGGTTGTGGACCGACGCCCAGACCGGCTGGCCCTCGCCGAACAGATCGGCGCAATCGCCGTTGATGACTCGAAGACGGACCCGGTCCAATTCGTTTTGGACCAGACCAAGGGTGTCGGCGCGGACCGAGGTTGTGAATGCGTGGGCTATCAATCCCACGATCCTCAAGGCACCGAAGATCCCGCCATGACGCTGAACCGGCTGATTCAGTCCGTGCGCATCACCGGGGGCATCGGCGTTGTCGGCGTCTTCCTGCCGGCAGATCCCGGCGGCTTCGACGAGAACGCCAAGCAGGGCAAAATTGCCATTGACTACGGCCTGCAGTGGCTCAAAGGTCAAAATATCGGCAGCGGCCAATGTCCGGTGAAGAAATACAATCGGCAATTGCGTGATCTCATTGCCGTGGGCAAGGCCAAGCCATCCTGGATCGTTTCGCACGAGATCCCGCTCAGCCAAGCCGCGGATGCCTACAAGAACTTCGGCGACCGCAACAACGGGTGGACCAAAGTCATCCTCAAGCCCGAGTAGGCGACCGCGGCGCGATCGGTGCGCGGACTCGACCGTTGAGGGAGTGTCCTCACGAGGACGCGGGCGCCAACCCGGCCGGTCCACCCTCGAGCAGGGTTCGAAACTCGTCGGCATCAAGTATGCGGATGCCGAGGGTTTCGGCCTTGCCGAGCTTGGATCCTGCGCCCGGCCCGGCGGCGACGAAATCGGTGTTCTTCGACACGCTCGATGCACTCTTGCCGCCGGCGGCGATGATCGCTTCCTGCGCCCCCTCCCGGGTGAAACCCTCAAGCGAACCGGTGGCGACCACGGTCAGCCCGGCGAGCACTCCCCCGGCGGCCCCGGCCGCGCCCGGCCCGGGGTGGTCCGGGGTGGCGAACTGCACACCGGCCGCGGCCCACCGAGTCACAATATCGACGTGCCAGTCCACCTGGAACCAGTCGAGCACGGCGTCAGCGATGATGCTGCCGACCCCGTCGACCTCGGCCAGTTCCTCACGGGTCGCGGCACGAATGGCATCGAGGGAGCCGAAGTGGTTGGCCAGTGCGCGTGCGGCGACCGGGCCGACATGACGGATGTTCAGGCTCACCAGAATGCGCCATAACGGCTTCGTCTTGGCTTTCTCAATCTCGGCCAGGAGCTTGAGCGCGCTCGACGATGGCTGCAGGTCGGTCAGACCCTGCTTCTTCTCGGCAGGATTCGGATTGCGAGAGAACGGCATCCGAATTTTCAGGGCCCCGTCGTCTTCCTTGGGCAAGCCCGTTTCGGCGTCGCGCACGATCACCTGGATCGGCAACAGGTCGGCAAGTTCGAGGTCGAACAAGCCGGCCTCGGTCGACAGCGGCGGGTCGGCCGGCACGGTCGGCTGGGTGAGCGCGGAAGCCGCGACCTCGCCGAGCACCTCGATGTCGAGGCCGCCCCGGCTGCCGATGTGCTCCACCCGGCCGCGCACCTGCGCGGGGCAGCTGCGCGCGTTCGGACAGCGCAGGTCTTTGTCACCCTCCTTGGCCGGGGCGAGCGGGGTGCCACACTCCGGGCAGTTCAGCGGCATGACGAATTCGCGTTCGGTGCCGTCGCGCAGCTCCACGACCGGGCCGAGCACCTCGGGAATGACATCCCCGGCTTTGCGCAGCACGATGATGTCACCAATCAGCACGCCCTTGGCCTTGACGACGTCTTGGTTGTGCAGGGTCGCCTGGCGCACCTCGGAACCGGCCACGAGCACTTTTTGCATCACCGCAAACGGAGTCGCCCGTCCCGTGCGGCCGACACTCACGACGATGTCGAGCAGTTTCGTGTTGACCTGCTCGGGCGGGTACTTGTAGGCGATGGCCCAACGCGGAGCCCGGTTGGTGGCGCCAAGCTCGGCGTGCAGGGCGAGCTCGTCGATCTTGATGACGATGCCGTCGAGTTCGTGCACGACGCTGCCGCGGTGTGCCCCGTAATACTCTATGAACTCGGCCGCCTCCGCGACCGACGGGACTACGCGAAAGTAGCTGCTGGTCGGCAGGCCCCAACCCTCGAGCAGGCCGTAGACCTCGGACTGGGTCTGCACGGGCGGGTTCTCCCAGGCGCCGATGCCGTGAACAAGCATGCGCAGCCGCCCCAGACGCGCCTTCATCAGGCGCAGCTGGTCGGCGTTCTTACCGGCGGCTTTCTGCCGCAGCGACCCGGCCGCAGCGTTGCGGGCGTTGGCGAACACCCGCTCGCCGGCCGCGGACTGCGCCGCGTTCAGTTCGTCGAATGCCTCTGTGGGAAAGAACACCTCCCCGCGCACCTCCATGAGTGACGGATGCCCGGTGCCGGCCAGGCGACTCGGGATGCCGGGTACGAGATCGATGTTCTCGGTCACGTCTTCGCCGACGACCCCGTCGCCGCGGGTGGCGGCGGAGACGAGCACGCCATTGGCGTACCGCAGGTTGATGGCGAGGCCGTCGATCTTGAGTTCGCACAGGTAGTGCACCGCGCGGCCGGAGTTCTCCGCAGCTTTGCCCGCCCAGCCTTCAAATTCTTCGAGGGAGAAAACGTTGTCGAGGCTGAGCATGCGTTCGGCGTGCGTGACCGGATCGAACAGGGTGACTTCGGCCCGGCCGCCCACAGTTTGGGTGGGGCTGTCCTGACTTTGCAGCTCGGGATGCAGGCGCTCGAGCTCGCCGAGGCGCTGCACCAGCCGGTCGTAGTCGGCGTCGGAGATGACGACGGTGTCCTGCCCGAAGTAGGCGTCCCGGGCGGCGAGCACGCGGGTGGTGATCTCGGCAGCCTCGGCGGCTGCGACGCTCAGCGCGTCGTTGGTGGTGTCGGCGACGGACTCAGGCATTGACCGGGACGGGGCTGGCCGAAGCGGTGCTTGCAGACGTGACAGAAACGGGGACGGCACTGACGGTGCGGTCGATGGTGCACTGGCCGAGCACCCGGGTGCCGACGTAGACGACGGCGGTCTGCCCGGGGGCGACACCGGCGAGTGGCTCGTTAGGAATGATGCGCAGCTCAACCGAGCCGCGGACTCCGGTCACTGCGGTGGTCGAGACGACCTGGGCCACCGCGGGTACCGGGTCGGCGTGGGCGCGAATCTGCACGTGGCAGGGGAACGCGACTTCTGGATGTTCGGGGGCAAGCCCCGCCCAGGTGTATCTGTTGCCGGCGATCTCCTTGATGGCGAGCGCCTCCTTCGGACCGACGACGACCGTGTTGGTGACCGGACGCACCTCGAGCACGAAGCGCGGCTTGCCGTCGGCGGCCGGAGTGCCGATCGACAGCCCCTTCCGCTGGCCGACGGTGAACGCGACGGCACCGTCGTGCTGGCCGAGCGTGTTGCCTTCCCGGTCGAGGATGTCGCCGGTCACTGGGGCGACGCGTTCGCCGAGCCAGCCCTTGGTGTCACCGTCAGGGATGAAGCAGATGTCGTAGGAATCGGGCTTGTTTGCCACCGAGAAGCCGCGCTCGGCCGCTTCCGCTCGCACCTCGGCCTTGGTCGGCGTGGCGCCAAGCGGAAACATGGAGTGATTGATCTGATCGGCGGTGAGCACACCGAGCACGTAGGACTGGTCTTTCGCCCAGGCGGCTGCGCGGTGCAGTTGCTTGTTGCCATCGGCATCCGTCAGAATGCTCGCGTAGTGGCCGGTGCAGACGGCGTCGAAGCCGAGGGCCATGGCCTTTTCGAGCAGGGCGGCAAACTTGATCTTCTCGTTGCAGCGCATGCACGGGTTCGGTGTGCGGCCGGCGGCGTACTCGGCGATGAAGTCGTCGACGACGTCGAGTTTAAAGCGTTCCGAGAAGTCCCAGACATAGTAGGGAATGCCCATGATGTTGGCGGCGCGCTGGGCATCCATCGAATCTTCCACGGTGCAGCAGCCGCGACTGCCGGTGCGCAGTGTGCCCGGCATTCGGCTCAGCGCCAGATGTACGCCGACCACCTCGTGTCCAGCTTCGACCGCACGCGCGGCTGCGACGGCGGAATCAACACCGCCACTCATTGCTGCTAAAACCTTCACCCAACGAGTGTACGCGGAGTGCCTGTTTGAGCCAACGTCATCGCCCGGGCACCCGATCGGCCATGCCGGCGGCGAGCGCCTGGGCGTGCGCGGCCGGCAGAGCGGCGAGCAGTGCGTCGACGTCGGCGTCGGTCGACGAGTGGCCGAGGGTGATGCGCAAGGCCCCGCGGGATTCGCTCTCGCTGCGTCCCATCGCCCGCAGCACGTGCGAGGGTTCCGGCACCCCGGCCTGACAGGCTGACCCGGTCGACACCGACACTCCGGCGGCGTCAAGCAGGAACAACAACGAGTCGCCCTCGCAGCCGGGAAAGCTGAAGTGGGCGTTGCCGGGCAGCCGGGTGATCGGGTCGCCGTTGAGTACAGCATCGGGAGCGACCCGCGCCACACCGACGATCACCCGGTCGCGCAGCGCGGCCAGGCGCGCAGCTTCGACGCCGCGCGCAGCCGGCGACAACGAGTCCGCCCGCTGTTCAACGGTGATGGCCGATGCCGCCACCGCGAACGAGACCGCTGCCGCGACATCCTGGGTACCACTGCGCACCTTGCGCTGCTGCCCGCCGCCGTGGATGAGCGGCTCGACGGTCGTCGCCCGGCCGAGCACGAGCGCGCCGATACCGACCGGGCCGCCGACCTTGTGCGCCGATACGCTCAGCGCTGACACACCGGTGGCGGCGAGGGTGCGAAAGTCGACCGGAAGGTAGCCGTACGCGGCGACGGCATCGACGTGCACCGGAATGCCGTGGACCGCGGCGAGCGCTGCCGCCTCGGCAACGGGCTCGATGGTGCCGACTTCATTGTTGGCCATGATCACACTCACCAGCGCAACGTCCAGGGGGTCACGCGCAATGGCATCCGCCAGCGCGTCGAGGTCGATGCGTCCGTCATGGTCAAGCGGAATCCACTCGATGACGGCCCCGTCGTGCTGGGCCAGCCACTCCACCGTATCGAGGGTCGCGTGGTGTTCGCCGCCGGGCACCAGAATGCGTCGGCGCGGCGCGCGGGCCCAGTACAGGCCCTTGATGCCCAGGTTGATCGCCTCGGTGCCGCTGCCGGTGAAGACCACCTCGATCGGGTCGCAGGCGAGACTCGTGGCCACGATTTCCCGCGACTCTTCGAGCATCCGCTTCGCATTCTGGCCCTGGCTGTGCACCGAGGCGGGGTTGCCGACGACGCTCATCGCTTCGGCGTAGGCGGCAATAGCGGCGGGAAGCATGGGCGTGGTCGCCGCGTGATCCAGATAGACAACCATGCCTCTCATTTTACAGTCGAGCGGATGCCGGTGGTCGTCACGCTTCCCCCACACTGATTACTCTTGAATCCATGAGTTCCACCGACCCCCTGCGCAACCTCGGTGTGCGATTGACCAGCGCGGGCGGTGAACTCCGCGTCTGGGCCGAACACGCCGATGCCATGGAGTTGTGCCTGTTCGACGACACCGATCCGAACTGGATCATCAAGAGCGTGCCGATGGCACAGGACGTGCACGGCGTGTGGTCCGGCAAATCGCGCACGCTGTCACCGGGGCGCCGATACGGCATCCGGGTGTCGGGTCCGGCCAGCCCACAGAATTCGTTTCACCCAGAAAAAATCCTGATCGAGCCGTATTCCCGCGGTCTGGTGCGGGTGGGCGCCGGACTGTGGCAGTCCTCGGTGGTCGATGATTATTTCGACTGGAACGGCACAGCAAAACCAGCCACCGCCCTCGACCACACCGTGGTCTACGAGGCACACGTGCGCGGCCTCAGCCGGCTCAATCCGCTGGTTCCGGCCGCGCTGCGCGGTACCTACGCCGGCCTCGCCCATGAATCCACCATCGGCTATCTGAAGGACCTCGGCGTGACTGCGGTCGAACTGTTGCCGGTGCAGGCCTTCGTGTCGGAACAGCGTCTGATCAAACAGGGCCTGATCAACTACTGGGGCTACAACACCCTCAACTTCTTTTCCCCGCACGCGGACTACGCCACCCAGGCGGCCCAGTCTGCGGGGCCGGCTGCGGTGCTGCGCGAGTTCAAGGGCATGGTCAAACTGCTGCACGAGGCGGGGCTCGAGGTCATCCTCGACGTGGTGTACAACCACACCGCTGAGGAGGGTCGCAACGGCCCGGTCACGAGCCTGCGCGGCATCGACAACGCGGCCTACTACCGGCAGGACGAGTCCGGCGCCTACATCGACGTGACAGGGTGCGGCAACACGGTCAACTTCAGCCACGACGTGCCCAAACGGCTCGTGCTCGATTCGCTTCGCTACTTTGCCAACGACCTGCAGATCGACGGGTTCCGTTTCGATCTGGCCGCGACACTCGGCCGTGACGGCGGCGTCGTCTACGACCGGGAGCATCCGCTGCTCACCGAGATTCGCGACGACCCGGAGCTGGCCGGCGTGAAGCTCATCGCGGAGCCGTGGGATGTCGGCCAGGGCGGCTGGCAGACCGGCAATTTTCCGCCCGGCTGGACTGAGTGGAACGACCGCTACCGCGACCGCATGCGGGACTTCTGGCTCACCGACATGAAGAGCCTGCGTTTGAGCGGCTCGGCCGGCAGTGGGATCGGGCGGTTCGCGACCCGGGTCGCCGGTTCCTCGAACACTTTTTCGAAGCAGCGCGGCCCACTCGCCTCGCTCAACTTCATCACCGCGCACGACGGGTTCACCCTCGCAGACCTGACCGCGTACGACGTGAAACACAACCTCGGCAACGGTGAGTCGAACCGTGACGGCACCGACAACAACAGCTCGTACAACCACGGCGTGGAGGGGCCTACTCGCGACGTGACCATACTGGCCACTCGCCGCAAGGCCATGCGCAACCTGCTCGGCACCCTGCTCCTGTCGGCCGGCATCCCCATGCTCACCGCCGGCGACGAGTTCGGGCGCAGCCAGCGGGGCAATAACAACGCCTACTGCCAGGACAGCGAGCTGACCTGGCTGAACTGGAATTTTGACGACTGGCAACAGGACCTGCACCAGGTCACCCGCCGTCTGCTGCAGTTGCGCCGGGAGAACCCGGCGTTGCGTCCGGTGCACTTCGGGCGGTTCGGCGAGACCACGCCGAATGCCAGCCAGCTCGACTGGTACAACATCGCCGGCGAGACGCTCACCGGCGACGCCTGGAACTCACCGACCGAGCGCACCCTGCAGTACATGGCGGCGTCGACCCCCGAGCATGAAGACTCTAACCGCATCCTGCTTGTGATCAACGCGCGGGAGCAGGACGAGATCGTCACACTGCCCGCGCATGAGGAAGTGGATGCATATACGTTGCTCTGGGATTCCAGCCACGACGACCTGCGCGACTTGTGTCTCGAGCACTCACCGGGCACTCCCCTGTTCGTTCCGGGTGCCTCGATGCAGCTCATGCGCGCTCATGGCCCGCGCGTGCCGCGCCCCACGCCCCTGGCCTAAGCCGTTCAGGGCCTTCGGAATCGAAGGCCCTGACCACGCTAACTTGCGATGGCGACCAGGCCCATTTCGGCTGGGCTGATGAGCAGATCATTCCTCGGAACGACACGCACGGTGTAACCGAAGGCTCCGGCCCGGTCGAGTTCGACCGTTCCCGTGAACAGCGTGGCACCGCCGGCCGGCGTTTCCTTCACGAGTGCCGGTTCGAGCGCCTGAGTCGCCACATCGCGCAGTTCGTCGGTACCGAGGCTCTTGCCGTAGACAACCTCGACGGTCACGTCCTCAGCGACGAGTCCGCCGAGCTGCACGTGCGCGCGCAGGTGCAGGTCATCACCCACTTCGGGCACCGACGAAACGCCGCCCGATTCGACGTGGGTCACCGCAACCTGCGGCCAGGCCGAGATGATCCTGCCTTTCCACGCCGCCAGTTCGCGGGCCGCGCGGTAGTTGTTCGCCGACATGAGCCCTTCGTAGTGCCCGGCCGGGCGATACAGACGCTGCACATACTCGCTGACCATGCGGTCAGCGGAAAGTGCCGGCGACAGGGTACTGAGAGTGTGCCGGATATTTGAGACCCATCGTTCGGGTACATCCTCACCGTTGCGTTCATAGAACATCGGCGCGACCTGGTGTTCGATCAGGTCGTACAGCGCCTCGGCTTCAAGCCGGTCGCGTTCGGCGGAGTCGCCGGCCGAATCGGCCGACGGAATTGCCCAGCCGTTCTTGCCGTCGTAATATTCAGGCCACCAGCCGTCAAGGATCGAGAGGTTGAGGGCGCCGTTCAAGGCCGCTTTCATGCCGCTCGTGCCACAGGCCTCCAGCGGGCGTAATGGATTGTTGAGCCAGACATCCGTTCCCGGATACATGAGCTGGGCCATGGCGATGTTGTAGTCGGGTAGAAAAGCGATACGCGTGCGCAGGGCAGGATCCGCCGCGAACTGCACGATCTTCTGGATCAGTCGTTTGCCCTCTTCATCGGCGGGGTGTGACTTGCCGGCGATGACGATCTGAATCGGATGCTCCGGGTGCAGCAGCAGGGCGCGCAGGCGTTCAGGGTCATGCAGCATCAGGGTCAAGCGCTTGTACGTGGGAACGCGGCGGGCAAATCCGATGGTCAGCACGTTCGGGTCGAACACCCGCCCAATCCAGGCCGGAGGGATACCACCCGGATTCTGGTCGCGCCAGGCACCCAGCAGACGGCGGCGGGCATCCTCGACGAATTGCAGGCGCATCCGCCCCCGCACCGACCACAGGTCTTGATCGGACACATCAGGGGAGGCCCAATTTGCCGTCGAGGTGTCGCTCGTGCCGAGCTTCGTGCTGGCGAGGCTCTTCAGCGCCGGGTCGGTCCAGCTCTGCGCGTGGACACCGTTCGTGATCGACGTGATCGGCACATCGGCGGAATCAAAACCAGGCCACAGCCCGTTGAACATTCTTCGACTGACCTCGCCGTGCAGGGTCGAAACGCCGTTGGCGTGCTGGCCGAGGCGTAATCCCATGATGGCCATGTTAAACACCTCGGAGGAGCCGCCGGAGTAACTCTCCGCTCCCAGCGCGAGCAGGTCCTCCACGTCAACACCGGGCAGCAGATCGGTACCGAAGTACCGCCGCACGAGGGATCGGTCGAAGCGGTCGATGCCAGCGGCGACCGGGGTGTGGGTGGTGAAGACGGTTCCGGCGCGGGCCACCTGCAGGGCTTCCTGAAAGCTCAGTCCTTCGCCGATCAGGCTGGAGATGCGCTCGAGGCCGAGAAACCCGGCGTGGCCCTCATTGGTGTGAAATACTTCCGGCTCTGGCAGGCCGTGCAGCGAGCTCCACAACTTCACGGCGCGGGCACCGCCGATACCCAGCAGGAGTTCTTGAAGCAATCGGTGTTCGCCGCCGCCGCCATACAGTCGATCGGTGACCAGCCGCAGGTCGTCAGCGTTCTCGGGAATGTCGGCGTCGAGCAGCAGTAGTCGAACCCGACCCACCTTGGCCTGCCAGACGCGGGCATGCAGCGTGCGGTCATCGGGCAGAGCGAGGGTAATCTGCACGGCCGAACCGTCGGCCCGACGCAGTACGGCCAGCGGGAGCCCGTCGGGGTCGAGCAGCGGGTAGCTCTCCATCTGCCAGCCGTCAGGCGAGATGGCCTGGCTAAAGTAACCGGCGCGATAGAACAGCCCCACGCCCACCAGCGGCAGGCCGAGGTCGGACGCGCTCTTGAGATGGTCGCCGGCCAGAATGCCCAGGCCCCCTGAATACTGAGGCAGGGCGGCAGCAATGCCGAACTCCGGTGAGAAATACGCTATCGCAGCGGGCTTTTCTCCCTCGAGCTCCTGGTACCAGCGTGACTGTTCGAGATAATCGCGCAAGCCGTCTCTGGTGGAATCAACCTGGGCCACGTAGTCGTGGTCCTGCGCCAGCTCGTCGAGGCGACGCGGGTCGACGGCGCCGAGCAGAGCGACCGGGTCGGCACCGATCTCGCGCCACAGCTCAGGGGCGATGCGCTCGAACAACTGCCGAGTCGGTTCATGCCACGACCAACGGAGATTGCCGGCAAGCTCCTCGAGAGCCGCGAGGGGCTCGGGGAGAACGGCGCGGACGGTAAATTTTCGGATGGCCTTCACGAGGTCAACCTTAGGGGTGCTGGGTGGCCAATACGTAACACCTCGATCGACGCGTGCGGGCACGCCCGACCGAAGGGGAGCGCCATGGCCGCCGTTCACGCTACGGTCATGGTGTGGCCAAGACAGCAGCGAAAAAGACGATCCCGCCGGCAGCATCGAGCAGTGCTCGCACGACCGTGTCCACGGATGCCGCGGCGGGGCGCCGTTTCCCTGCCGCCATTGGTCGCATCCCGGTTCTGGACCTGTCTCCGCAGCTGGGCGACAATCGCTGGCCGGTCCGCGCCTTCGTCGGCGAAGTCGTACCGTTTGGCGCGACCGCTTTTCGCGAGGGGCACGACCTCATCGGTGTCGACCTGCAACTCACGGCGCCGGATGGGAGCACGACGCGGCACCCGATGGTGCTGCAGGCCGACGGCACCGACCGCTACGGTATCGAGGCGCAGCTCGATGTCCCGGGCCACTGGCAATATCGGGTGCGCGCCTACGCCGACGACTTCGCGACCTGGGAACACAACGCGGCGATCAAGATACCGGCGGGCATCGACGTCGAGCTCATGTTCACCATCGGCGGGGCCCTCCTGACACAGGCCGGCCTCGATACGGGCCGCCCAATCGCCGCTCGTCGCTTGTTCCAGGCCGCTGCCAAGTCGCTCGCCGACACCGAAAAATCGACTACCGAGCGTTTTCTCACGGTAGCGGATGCCGCGCTGCGGCAGGTCATCGCTGCCCGCCCGCTCGCTGGCCTGGATTCACTCTCGGCCGAACGCACGATCATCGTCGAACGTGCAAAGGCCGGTGTCGGTGCCTGGTATGAGTTCTTCCCGCGCTCTGAGGGCGCAGCTCGCCGCGCCGACGGCAGCTGGAAGAGCGGAACCTTTCGCACTGCAGCCAAACGCCTGCCCGCCGTGGCCGCCATGGGATTCGACGTGCTCTATCTGCCACCGATCCACCCCATCGGGCAAGCCTTCCGCAAGGGCCCGAACAATTCGCTCACCGTCGCCCCCGGCGACCCAGGATCGCCCTGGGCGATCGGCTCGCCTGACGGCGGCCACGACGCCATCCACCCAGACCTCGGAACCGTCGCCGATTTCAGCTTTTTTCTGAAAAAAGCCGCCTCCCTCGGCATCGAACTTGCTCTCGACTTCGCCTTGCAGGCCTCCCCCGATCATCCCTGGGTGGCGGAGCACCCGGAGTGGTTCACGACCCTGCCCGACGGCACGATCGCCTTCGCGGAAAACCCGCCGAAAAAATACCAGGACATCTACCCGATCAATTTCGACAATGATCCCGCCGGTATCCGCGCCGAGGCGCTGCGACTGCTGCGCTACTGGATTAACCTCGGCGTGCGCATCTTTCGCGTGGACAACCCGCACACCAAGCCGCTCGACTTCTGGGAGTGGCTTATCGCGGAGGTCAATGCAACGGACCCCGACGTGGTGTTTCTGGCCGAGGCATTCACCCGTCCGGCCCTCATGCAGGCCCTCGGCAAGGTTGGCTTTCAGCAGTCGTACACCTACTTCACCTGGCGCAACACAAAGAGCGAGCTCGAGGAGTTTTTCGACGGTCTCGCCACCGACACTCCCGATTTTCTGCGCCCAAACCTGTTCGTGAACACTCCCGATATTCTTACCGAGTACCTGCAATTCGGCGGCCCGGCGGCGTTCAAGATTCGGGCGGCGCTCGCTGCCACGGCCGCGCCGAGCTGGGGGGTATACGCCGGTTTCGACCTGTTCGAGAACGTCGCCAGGCCCGGTGCTGAAGAGAGCATCGACAGCGAAAAGTACGAGTACCGGCCGCGTGACTGGAACAGGGCCGAGGAGCTCGGAAAGTCTCTCGCGCCGTATCTCACGCTGCTCAACCGCATCCGCTCCGAGCACCCCGCGCTGGGCCAGCTGCGCAACCTCGACATCCACTCGAGCGACGATGACGCGATCCTCGTCTACAGTAAATTTCTCGCCGCTGACTTCACCGGCACAGGTCAAGCGGATGCCCTCATCATCGTCGCCAACGTCGACCCGCATTCGGTGCGCCAAACGGTGGTGCACCTCGACGTGACCCGGTTCGGCATTGCCCGCGGCGACAACTTCGACGTGCACGATCTCGTCTCAGGCATTACCTGGACCTGGTCGTCCGATAACTTCGTGCGCCTGGACGCTTTCACCGAACCGGTGCATATTCTGCACGTCACGCCACACGATCCGGCCCGGGTCCGCCCATGAGCGGCGGCAAGAACAAAGACAAAAAACACAAGAAACACGAACTTACGAGAGCGAAGGGTCAGGGAAAGAACATCGACGGCAAGAAGGCACAGTCCCCGAAATCCGGGCCCAAGAAGATCCAGAAGCACGCCGCCCCGATCGCACCGGTGCCCGATCACGTGCTCGAGGCCGTCGCCGCCGGCCGGTATTACAACCCGCACGAAGTTCTGGGCCAGCACCTCGCGAACCACGACGGTGTGTCAGACCCGGTCGTCATCATCCGGGCACTACGTCCACTTGCCACCGAGGTGTTCGCCATTCTCGCCAATGGATCGCGAGTCGAGCTGACCCACCTCGCGCACGGCATCTGGCAGGGTGAGGACATCGTTGGACTCAGCGATTACACGATCGAGGCCCGCTATGAGAAGGCCCCGGCCTGGACCTGTGATGACCCGTACCGGTTCATCCCGACGCTCGGCGAGCTGGACCTGCACCTGATCGGTGAGGGTCGCCACGAACGGCTCTGGGACGTGCTCGGAGCCCACCACCGTCAGCATCAGGGTGTCACGGCGTCATCCACCGGCACCTCCTTCGCTGTGTGGGCGCCGCACGCCCGCGCCGCGCGGGTGATCGGCGACTTCAACGGCTGGAACGGCGTCACTCATGCAATGCGCAATATGGGAAGCACCGGAGTATGGGAGCTGTTCATTCCGGGCCTCGAACTCGGCGCCAACTACAAGTTCCAGCTGCTCGCGCAGTCCGGCGACTGGGTTGAAAAAGCCGACCCGATGGCCCGGCTTGCCGAGGTACCGCCGCAGACCGCGTCGATTGTCACCGAATCGCACTATGCGTGGTCGGATGCCGCCTGGCTCGCTAATCGCAAGGCCAACGATCCTCACAACCAGGCTATGAGCGTCTACGAGATGCACGTCGGTTCCTGGCGCCCCGGCCTTGGCTACCGTGCCCTGGCCGATGAGCTGGTCGGGTATCTGCTGGAACTGAGTTTCACACACGTGGAATTCATGCCCCTGGCCGAGCATCCGTTTGGCGGTTCCTGGGGTTACCAGGTGAGCGGCTACTACGCTCCGACCAGCCGGTTCGGTTCTCCCGACGACCTGCGCTACCTGATTGACCGGCTACACCAGGCCGGCATCGGCGTGATCATGGACTGGGTACCCGGCCACTTTCCCAAAGACGATTTTGCCCTGGCCCGCTTCGATGGCCAGGCCCTCTACGAACACGCGGACCCGCGCCGCGGAGAGCAGCTGGACTGGGGCACCTACATCTTCGATTTCGGCCAGATGCAGGTGCGCAATTTCCTGGTCGCCAACGCGCTGTACTGGCTCGAAGAATTTCACATCGACGCACTGCGCGTCGACGCCGTCGCCTCGATGCTCTATCTCGACTATTCGCGTGAGGCCGGCCAGTGGGAGCCGAATAAATACGGCGGCAACGAGAACCTTGAGGCGATCAGCCTGCTGCAGGAGATCACCGCGACCGCCTACAAACGCAATCCGGGCACCATCATGATCGCCGAGGAATCCACGAACTGGGGCGGGGTGACGGCGCCGACCAGTGGCGGCGGGCTCGGCTTCGGCTTCAAGTGGAACATGGGCTGGATGCACGACTCCCTGGAGTACATGCAGGTCGACCCGATGTACCGGTCTTACCACCACAACGACATCACCTTCTCGTTCATCTACGCCTTCAGCGAGAACTTTCTGCTGCCAATCAGTCACGACGAGGTCGTGCACGGGAAGGGTGCCCTGGTATCGAAGATGCCCGGTGATTCCTGGCAGCAGCTCGCCAACGTGCGCGCGTACCTCTCCTTCATGTGGGCGCACCCGGGCAAGCAACTCTTGTTCATGGGAAGCGAGTTCGGTCAGCGCTCGGAGTGGAGCGAAGAGCGCGGACTGGACTGGTGGATGCTCGACCAGCCGGCGCACCGCGGCCTGTTCAACCTGGTGGCCCAGCTCAACCGGGTCTACCGCGACAATGCGAGCCTGTGGAGCCGCGACAATGACCCGGGCGGCTTCGAGCTCCTCGACGGCGGTGCTGCAGGCCAAAATGTCGTGTCATTTCTGCGCTGGGACAACCACGGCGTTCCCGTCGCCTGCTTCTTCAACTTCGCCGGACAACCACACACCGACTACCGAGTCGGCCTGCCGTTCGCCGGGGAGTGGGAGGAGATTCTCAACACGGATGCCGGCGACTTCGGTGGGTCGGGCGTGGGAAACCAGGGCGCAGTCGAGGCCTACAACGAGCCGTGGGCCGGTCGCCCGGCATCGGCCACCCTGACCCTGCCCCCCCTCGCCGGCCTCTGGTTGCGCCTTCGCCGCTAGGCGCATCCCGCTCGGGCGCACACGGTGGAAATCAGTACAGAAGAGCAGTGAGCCGCGAACGGGTGGGGGGAACCCGTGGGTCGTCCTGACCGACGACCTCAAACAGCTCAAGAAGGCGCTCGCGGATCGTGTTGCGGCCTGCGGCGGGCTGGGCCGGGAAGAGTCCCAGCAGGCGATCAAAGGCATCCTCGATGTGACCCCCGGATAAGTCGAGGTCGGCGACCAGCAATTGTGCGTCGAGATCGTCGGGGGCGGATGCCGCGCCGTTGCGAATCTGGTCGATGGTCTTGCCCTGCAGCCTGGCCAGCAGACTGACCTGAGCCAGGCCGGCAACGGCCATCGTGTCGTTCGGGTTTTGCGCCAGTGCGGTGCGGTACTCACTCTGAGCGGTGGCATAGTCGCCGGCTTCGATCGCCGTGTAGGCCTCCAGGTGGTGCGGCGGCAGGGGCTCGGGGACCGCGGCGACGGGTTCGACGTCCGCGTCTGCGGCCTCGGCCACACCCGTCACACCCTGCTGCGCTGCGAGCTCCAGAACACGACCGAGCACCTCGCTGATCTGCTCTTCACCGAGCGGACCGTTGAAAAGCTGCACTGGCTGACCGGTGATGACGGCGGCGACCGTCGGCACGGACTGGGCCTGGAATGCCTGGGTGAGCTGCGGATTCGCCTCGATGTCGACGCGGGCCAACACGAACTTGCCGGCGAAACCCAGAACGATTTTTTCCAATACGACCATGAGCTGCGTGGAGGGTTCACTCCAGGATGCCCATAGCCCCACGATCACGGGAACGCGGGAAGACAACTCGAGCAGTTCACCAAAGTTGGCGTCGGTACCGTCGAGAACAAGGCTCGGAAGGGTGACTGCGCCGGAGGGTGCAGCAGCCGCGCCGGCCACGGGCGCGCCACTGCTGGCCGCCGGGGTCGTACCCGCCGGGGCACGGTTCACGAGCGAGGAAAGGTCGACCGCTCCGCGCAGGTTCGATCCGAGAGGGGGCATATTCGTCATGGGAGCTCCGCTGATGTGATGAGGCCCTGGGCAAAGCCCAGAAGCACGATTTTGTCGCTAGAACCGGCCGTGGGTACGTAGAACAGCAGTTGGTCGCGGTAGGTGTTTTGAAAGCCCTTGGCCGTGGTGGTGATGCCGGAGAGCGCCTTCGTGGCAAGGGCATCGGCGGCCGGGCCCACCGTGGCCCCGGCATCGACCGGTTTGACCGTTTCCGTCTCTGTCATACTCACCGCTACGATGCTGCCAGAGTCGTTGGTCGCCAAAGCTACGGCCTCGTCGGTGCCGGCAGCCGCCGCGAATTCGATCGAAGCGGTCGACGGCAAAGCGGCGATCTTCGCCGCGTTCAGGTCAGCAACCTGAACGCGAAAATTATCCCCCTCGCTCTCGAACAGTCCAAATGAGGGGCTCGCCTCGCCCTGCAACAGGATGTCGGCATACGCTGCGGCCAATTCGTCCGGCGGCAGCAACAACAACTTGTTGTCGGGAGCGATGGCGGGGGCACCGACGATGGCCGGCGCCACCTTGGGAACATGCGCCGACTGCTCTAGCGCGAACAGATACTCCACTTGATAATTTGTGCGGGGCGATTCCTGCTTGAGGATGACCGCCATGGTCGGGATGCTGGGATCGTTTTCGTCTTGAATGACCGTCATGACAACACGAGGCCAGGAATTCGTCTGCTGCGGCAGTGTAAACGTGAGTGGTGCACCAGCCAGAGCAATCAGCGGGGCTACTGCCGGATCGACGGCACGAATCTTGTAGTTGGCCAGTCGTTGTTCCAGGGCCGGGCCGGTGAACCTTGTCGCAATAGTCTCAGCGTTCAGGCTCGTATCGGCGTCCGCGCTGAGCAACGAGATCTCGGTCATGATCGTTTCCAGCTGGGAGACTGTGACGGCTGGCGGCGGCAGCTCGGCGGCAGCCTCGACGGAATCGGTGGGCTGAGGCGTCGGTGTTGACGTCGCGGTGGTCGTGCTAACCGTGCTGAAATCGGGCCACAGGTCGGCCGAACAGCCGCTCAGCGCGAGGCCGGACACCACGATCATGGGAAGAATGGCCACCCGGCGGGCGATCCCCCGCCGCGAAGTCGTGATCTGACTGGCCTTAATGGCCTTTGGACGTGGTGCGCGCGGCAAACGCGGCATGCGAGGACCGCGGGGGACATTGCGACGCGGCCTGCGAGAGCGACGCAGATGCAGCAGGGCCAGTACGTACAACACCAGGCCGGCCAACAAAAGCAAGGCACCACCAGCAAGCAACGGGCCCGCCCACGGAGTGGAATTGTCGGACGCCCACGACAAACGGATGCTGGCCGGTGCCGGTTCGATCCCGTCCGACGCGACGAGCACCGAAATACCCTCTGGCAGGGTCAGCGTGGTCGTCACAGACTTCGTGCCGATGTACTCCTCGAGCCACAGGTCTGAGCCGGCCGGATTCACGATCGCGGCGGTGGTATCCGCTGTGGGGGCATCACCCGCGGTTCCCTTGCCATCATCGGCGGCTACGGCGTCGGTGACGGTGGAGGTGAGCTCGCCCGTTTTCTCGCTGAGGCCGACAGTGGCATACGCGTCGTCCGCTATCCAGGCCGCGACGTCTTCCGAACGCCCGTAGGCGAGGAAGATCGGGCCATCTCCGCGCACGTTGATTGTCTGGCTGCCCGTCGACGCTGCCAGCGCGCTCGGATCTATCACGGTGTATTTCGTGTCGCCGGTGGCGGAAGAGGTCAGGGACGTAAATGCAGGATCAAGGAGAACGGTTCGCTGTGCAATGCCGAGAACGATCATCACCGCAGCAAGCACGAAGGCCACAATGGCAAGAACAAAACGCACGTATCACCCTTCAGCTTGCGGCTGGTTTGGTACTGTTCAGTCACTTTGGCTGACTCCTATGCCTGAAAGCGCTCAGACACAGACCTTTTACGTTACTGCCTTCTCCTGAGAGGTGCCTAATAGCGCCAGAGACCACACCGTCGAATGGGAGGGGACTCGCGGTGGTGCCAGCACACTAAAATTGGGGGTGTTCCCCGTCATGCATGATCCATCGAGGGCCGGGGCCCCATTTGTGAGGAGTAATACGTGTCTGACGACGAAGCTGATTTCACCCAGGTATTTCGCGGCTACGACAAGGATGAAGTCGCCAAGGCCATCCAGTCCCTGCGTCGCGAACTGATTCAGGCCAACACTCAAAACGCCGAGGCCGGCCGCGAGGTCAAACGGCTGACGGTGCGCATTGACGATCTCAACGCTGAGATCGAAGAAGTTGGCAGCCCCACCTTCTCCGGCCTCGGGACCAAACTGGAGAATACCCTTCGCGTCGCAGAAGAGCAGTCCACCCGAGTCATCGCCCAGGCCGATATCGACGCCGAAAAGCTGCGCGCTGCAACAACCGACGAGGTGCAGCTGCTTCGCCACAATGCCCTCGAGCAGGCCGAACGCACCCTGTCCGATGCCGCCGTCAAAGCACGTCGGGTACTCGATGACGTACGAGTAGAAGCTGATGACGTGCGCGCCCGCGCCCAGGACGACCAGGCACAGGTCGTCCAGGATGCAGTGCGCGATGCCTCGCTGATTCGGGGCGCTGTCGCCACCGAGGCTGCCGAAGCGCGGGCAACGGTCAAGCGTGAGGTGTCGGCCATCCGCTCTGAAGCCGATCGTGAGGCAGCAGAAGTGCGTGTGGTGGCCCAACGGGAAGCTACCGAGGCTCGTGAGATCGCGGCGGGGCTCACCCACGAAACCGAACTCACCCGCGCCGAAGTGGCCTTGGAACTCGATCAGCAGCGCGCTGACCTGCAGCGCGAAACGGAACAGGCCCGCGTCGATCTGGCCGCCGAGACGGAGCAGGCCAGGGTCGATCTTTCCCGGGAATCCGAGCAGGGGCGGCTGGCCGGCGCTCACGAGGCAGACCAGGCGCGCACCTTGCTCGCCGCCGAGGTCGAGCAAGGGCGAATCGATCTGGCCCGCGAGATCGAACAGGCACACGCGGTGACAGAGGTGGAACGAGAGCAGGCCCAGACCGATCTTGCTCGCGAGCTCGATCGCAAACGCGCTGCTCTGGCCCGCGAGATCGAGCAAGGCCGCGCTGCCCTCGCCGCCGAAGTTGAGCAGGCCGCCGCTGACCTGGCTCGGGAGAACCAGCAGGGCCGCATCGACGCCGAAGCCGAGGCCGAGCAGGCTCGCATCGATCTGGAGAACCACCTCACCGCCACGCGCAAGAAGGGTGAGCACGAGGCGAGCCGCCTGGCCAGGGAGATCGATCAGGCGCGAGCCGACTTCGACGTCGAGCTAAAAGCCCGTCGTGATGAGGCCGAGCAGGGGCACCTCACCCGGCACCAGGAGGCCGTGGCGCAGACTCAGAAGTTTCAACTGGATGCCGCCAGGCAGCTTACGGAGACGAGCGAGCGCACGACCGAGCTGCGCACCCTCAACGAGCAACTCGATGCCGGCGCCCGCGAGGAGGCCAAGGCAAACAAGGAACTTGCCGAAGAGAACGCCGCAGGCATTCTCAGGGACGCGCACACCACCGCTACTGCTCTGGTGACCGACGCCACAACACGCTCACGCAGCCTCGTGGCAGATGCCGAAGACCGGCTGTCCCAGATTAGAATTGAGCGCGACGCCGTGGCCGGGTACTTTGAAAGTTTGCGCAGCGTTTTGACCCAGGCAGAACGGGTCGCAGCCGAGTAATTCCCCCTCCTGGAGCCGTCACGTGAAAATACTAAATGCCTTCCGGTTTGGACTCGTCGGAACATTGGGTGTTGGGCTGGGCTTACTGATCATCACCTCGGTAATCACCCTGCAGACGATCATCATCTACGTCGGGGCCGCGCTCTTCATCGCGCTCGGCCTCGACCCGGCCGTGTCCTGGCTGGAGAAGAAGAAGTTTCCGCGTTGGGCGGCGATTCTGACCGTGGTCGCAGCGGTGCTCAGTGTTCTGACCGGCGTTATATTCGCGATCGTGCCGATCATCGTTGGCCAGGTATCCAAGCTGTCCAAGCTCGTTCCGGAACTGGTGCGGGGGGTGAACACCTCGACCTTTCTGGACGATCTGAAAAAACAGTTCCCCGGTCTCAACGTCGACGAAATCACGAAGACCATCACCGATTTTCTCGGCGGCAACCTCACCAACATTACGACGACGGTCGTTCAGTCTGGCCTCGCCATTGTCAACGGTCTTTTCGGCGGCCTCATCATCCTCATTCTCACGCTGTACTTCACGGCCTCGCTGAACGGCATGAAACGCGCCACCTATCAGCTGGTTCCCGCATCCAAGCGGGAGCGCTTTACCGATATCAGTGAGCAGATCACCACGGCCGTCGGTCGCTACATCGTGGGGCAGGCCGCGCTGGCCTCGGTCAATGGCGTGCTGAGCTTCATTTTTCTCTCGATCATCGGAGCTCCGTTTCCGGCGCTGCTCGCCTTCATCGCCTTCCTGCTGTCGCTGATTCCGCTCATTGGTACGATTTCGGGTTCGGTCATCATCGTGCTGACCTGCCTGATTCCCGAAATCGGCAGCTCGCCGCAGACAGCGCTGGCCGCAGCGATCTATTACCTTATTTATATGCAGGTAGAGGCGTATGTGCTCAGTCCGAAGATCATGAACCGGGCCGTGTCGATCCCGGGCGTTGTTGTCGTGATCGCTGCTTTGGCCGGGGGTAACCTGCTCGGCATCCTCGGCGCGCTGATCGCCATCCCGGTCGCAGCTTCAATCATCCTGATCGTCAAACAGGTCGTCATCCCCCGCCAGAACGAACTCTGAAGCCGTACCTCGACACGTTCAAGAAGCGTTGCGCAGACCGGTGGTCCACTCCGTCGGCAGGGGCAGCGCGCCCGGGTTGACGGTAGCAACAATCTCGCTGAGGACTCGGCGGGTCAAGGTCTCGCCAACCCACAAGTGTTTACCGCCCTCAACGGCGACAAAGCGAAGATCGGGCACGCTGGCAAACCGCAAGCGGGCGGCATCCGGCCTGAGGTAATCGTCGAATTCGGGGATCACAGCTACCAATTCACGTTCGTTCTCCGCCCACGCCGCCAGCTCTTCGTTGGTCGTGCGGTGCAGTGGGGGTGACAACAGGATGGCGCCACGAATGGGATGCTCCAGGCCGTATTTCAGGGCCAGTTCGGTGCCGAATGACCAGCCGACCAGCCACGGGTTGGGCAGGTGACGCGCTGCGACGAGCGCCATCGCCGCGGCGACATCGGCTCGTTCGGTCAGTCCGTGACCGAAGATTCCGTCGCTCGTACCGCGCGGCGATGCCGTACCCCGGGTGTTGAACCGCAGCACGGCCAAATCGGCCATGGCGGGCAGCCGGTTCGCCGCCTTCCGAAGAATGTGCGAGTCCATGAAACCGCCCGCGGTGGGCAGCGGATGCAGCGTAACGAGCGTCGCGACCGGTGCCCTACCGACCGGGGTGGCCAGTTCGCCCACCAGGGTGAGGCCGTCGCTCGTGTGCAACTCGACGCGTTCGACGGTGGCTGGCAGTTCGATGCCGCCACGAATGTCAACCGACACGGTCGCTGGTTCTCCTGACCTCTCGGAATCGTTGGTCACTTAATCTTCCAACAGTGGGTGTGCCAGTGCCGCCGATTGGCGAGGTCGGCATCGTCACCGAGCACCCCATCGCCGCGCCAGGTGACGATGTGCGCGATTCCAGGGACAATGCCTTGGGTGCATCCGGGACACAGGTAGGACTTGATTGCCTGTTTGGCGGGAACCGGTTGAACATGCCAGAGACCGTCACGCCGAACTTCGCTGCGACGCCACCCCGCGAGCAGATGATTCAGGCCAATGTCTGCCTCGTCGTCGCCCGATGGCTGGGCCTTGCGGCCTCGGGGTCGATTGCTGCGCGCCATGCTTCCAGTCTAAAGTGCGGGCCTGATGCCGAACACCAAAGGCTCGGTACGCCGGAGCGCGCCTAGTACCAGCCCGAAGCCTGGGACTTCTCCCAAGCGCCACACGGCGTGCCGTAACGGCCCGTGATATACCCAAGACCCCACTCAATTTGGGTACCAGCGTTCGTGGCCCAGTCGTCGCCGGCGCTAGCCATCTTGGAGCCGGGCAGGGCCTGCGGAATACCATAGGCACCACTCGAACCGTTCTGAGCGCTCACATTCCAGCGTGACTCTTTCTGCCAGAGCGAAACCAGGCAGTTGTATTGGTCTTCGCCCCAGCCACGACCGGCAACAGCGTCGTAGGCGTACGCCTGGGCCGAGCCGGGATCCGGCACGGCAGCCGATGGAGCGCTGAAGCTCTGGGTCTTCTTTTCAACCGCAACCACGATGGGCACCGGTTTGGGCTTTTCGGTGACGGCATAGCCGTCACGACTGATGGTATTCGTGTAGCCGCCGGCAACGAGAACGGCCTGAGCGGGCCCGTCGTCGGTCGAGCTGCCAGCTATTTGAAAGTATGGAGACGCCGTAGCGCCCGAGTAGGGGTCAACGACGGTGACGAGAACGAACGCGCAGGCGGCGGTGAACCCAAAAAGAAAGTGAGCCGGCTTGACCCGGGAACGAGTTCGACGAACAGTCGGCCGTACCGCGGCCGGGACAGTGTCGATTAGCTTCAGATGCCTACCCATTACTACTCGACCTTAGCCGACATATTTGATGACAGCCAAGTAGCGACAACCAAAATCAGCGGACCGCGAGCATGACGTCCACAACGCTGTCCAGCACGAGGTCCACCTGCGCTTCCCGGTATCCTCCCCGTTCAGGCCGAAAAACGGCCGTCCGTACCTCATCGACCGTGAAATCACGACCGTCGTGGAAATACTTCACCAATTTATTGGCGAGACGGTCGACGTCCACTCGTTTATAGCCGACGGCCAGAACGCTCGTGCGCGTGAAGCGGTAACCTGGGGGGCGGCTCAGCCGAGCGACGATCACCTCGGCGGTGCCCTCAGCGTCAACCATCCACGCCTGCTCTCCCCCAGCTCGGGTCGCTTGATCGCGTTCTCGAGCGGCAAATGCGTCTTCAAGCCGTTCCAGTGCCGCATCAACCTGGTCGGGTGAGTATCCGCCCTTGTGCATTGAGAAAGCGGTGTGACGGATCCCCTCGGCCGTCAAGCTCGCATCGGTGCCGGTGTCTTCCGCCTCGGCCTGCTTTGCGACCAGCGTGTGGATGGCCTCGGCTCCGTTTGCGGCGCCCGACTCGTCGCCCGTGGTCGGCGGCAGCGTGGTTTCAGTCTCGGTACCGGCGGCGATCTCGTTTACGGATTCCACAGCATCGGTATCAGCATCGAGTTCGTCGTCGTGGAGGTCAGGCTGGTCGTAGGCGCGCCGGGCCGCAGCCAAAAACGCATCGACCTGGGTGACGTTGTAGCCGAGGGACTTCTTGCCCACTCGCGAAAATATGGTGCTCATACCCTCATTGTCTCGTACCAGGTTCGCGGGGGAAGAATCGGTTGCGCTCACGCAAAGACCAGATAGAGGGCGTAGGCGGCAGCGGCCGATGGCAGAATCGAGTCGAGCCGGTCCAGAAAACCGCCGTGCCCGGGCAACCACGAACTCATGTCCTTGATACCTAGGTCGCGTTTAATAAGCGATTCGGCCAGGTCGCCAAAGGTCGCGGTGAGCAGAATGACCGCCCCGAAGACCAGACCAAACCACCAGGGCTGGTCGAGCATAAAAATTGAGAGGAGCACGCCGGCGATCATGCAGATCAGTCCGGCGCCAACAAAACCCTCCCACGTCTTCTTCGGGCTGATCGAGGGCGCCAGCGGATGCTTACCGAAGTTCAGACCGCTGACGTACGCACCGGTGTCGGCAGAAATGACCAGGATCAAGAAGGCGAGCGTCCACCACTGCCCGTGGTCCTGGGCGACAAGCAACACGGCGAAACTCGCGAGAAAGACGACGTAGACCTGAATTAGAATGCCACCGCCGACGTCGCCGACGAGGGAACGGGCACTGGCGCGGTGCGACGGAATCACGGTCAGGGCCAAACGCCACAGTGCGATTAGTGCGATGCCGCCGAGCATGACGAGCCATTGGCCGGTTGCCCCGCCGTAGAACGCAGCCGGAACGATGGCGACCGCCGAAATGATCACGGGGATGCGCGGCACGTTGCGTCCGGCGCGTCGCAGGGCCTGTGCCAGTTCGAACGCACAGAATCCGACGATCACGACCGCGAAGATCATGAAGAGCTGTTTGATGATGATGAGGCTGAGCAGCATTGAGCCGCCGAGCACAAGTCCGATCAGGATGGCCAGAATGAGGTTGCGCCCGGTGCGCGCTGCGATGCGTTCGTTCGTTGCATCGAGTTGAGCCCGGGTGGCCTGCACCTGGCGTTCAAAATCGGCCTTAGTGGTCTGCACCTGACGCTCGAAATCTGCGCGTGTCGTTTTCACCTGCGCCCGAAACTCGGCGCGACTGACACCGCGACCGCGTTTGTGCGGCTGGCCGTTTTCCGGTTTCTCGGTCATCTAAACGCTTCCTAGATCTCGAGGAGTTCGGCTTCCTTGCGCTTGAACGCGTCGTCGATGCCGTCCACGTGGTTTTTGGTGATCAGCTCGAGCTCTTTCTCGGCGCGACCGACCTCGTCGTCGCCGACCTCGCTCTTGAGCGCATCGAGCTCGTCCTTGGCCTTGCGGCGAATGTTGCGCACTGAAATGCGGGCATCCTCCGCCTTGGCCTTGACGATCTTCACAAATTCCTTGCGGCGTTCCGTGGTGAGTTCGGGCAGCGTGGCCCGGATAGTGGTGCCGTCGTTGCCGACGTTGGCGCCCAGATTCGGAGTGTCGCGGATGGCGATCTCAATGTCGCGCAGCGCTTGCTTATCGTAGGGACCGATCAACATTGTGCGCGCTTCCTGGTTTTGCAGGGATGCGAGTTGTTCCAGCGGGGTCAGTGTGCCGTAGTAGCTCACCAGAATTTTCGCGAACATTTGCGGGTTGGCGCGCCCGGTCCGCACGGTGCCAAAATCGTCTTTGGCGGCCTCGAGGGCCCGGTTCATGCGCGCAGTGGCGTCGGAAAGAACATCCGCGATCACGGTGACTCCTTTATTGGTGGTGGAACAATTCTAGTTGGAGACGCGAGTGCCCAGATCGGTGCCCAGGATAGCTGCGGTGACGTTGCCTTCTGGTGCCATACCGAAGACCTGCATGGGCATGTGGTTGTCCATGCACAGGCTGAACGCGGTGGAGTCGACCACTTTGAGGCCGCGCTGCAGGGCCTCCAGATAAGTGATGTGGTGGATTTTCTGGGCGTCGGGATTCGTTCGGGGGTCGTCGGAATAGACGCCGTCCACGCCGTTCTTGGCCACGAGCACAACGTCGGCGTCGATTTCGAGGGCGCGCTGCGCGGCAACGGTGTCGGTGGAAAAGTAGGGCAGTCCGGCGCCGGCGCCGAAAATGACGACGCGACCCTTCTCCAAGTGACGTTCGGCACGCCGCGGAATGTACAGCTCGGCAACCTGGGTCATTGAGATGGCAGACTGCACGCGGGTTTCTGCCCCAGCCTGTTCCAGAAAGTCCTGCAGGGCGAGGGCGTTCATGACTGTGCCGAGCATGCCCATGTAGTCGGCGCGTCCGCGGTCCATGCCGCGCTGGGAAAGCTCGGCGCCTCGAAAGAAGTTGCCACCGCCGACGACGATGGCCACTTCGACCTGCTTGGCGCCCTCGGCGATCTCCCGGGCCAGCGAGCTGACGACATCGGGATTCACACCTACGGCGCCGCCACCGAAGGCTTCACCGGACAGTTTAAGGAGCACCCGTCGCTTCTTGACGACCGCGCTGGGATTTAGTGGGCTGGTGTGGGGCGTGGGCGTGCTGGCCGTGTCAGTCATGTCGTGCGGGGCCTTCCGAGAGGGGGTGAAACCAAACTACCAAGTGCGGGCGTGTACCCACACGGAGCACACAAAACGGAGGCCGGATCGCTTTCGCAATCCGGCCTCCGTCATTTTGTGTTAGGCGCCGACCTTGAACCGGGCGAAGCCCGACACGGTCAGTTTTGCATCATCCAAAACCTTGGCGACGGACAACTTGTTGTCCTTGGCGTAGTCCTGTTCGAGCAGGGCGACCTGCTTGAGGTACGCCTTGACGCGTCCCTCAACGATCTTGGGCAGTGCCGCTTCCGGCTTGCCCTCGTTCTTGGAGATCTCCGTGACGATCTTGCGCTCGGTCTCCACGAGGTCAGCCGGAACATCGCTCGCCGCGAGGTACTCGGGGTTAGCGAACGAAATGTGCTGGGCCACGCTGCGCGCGGTTTCAACGTCGGAACCGGAGAAGCCGAGAACAACGCCGACCTGCGGGGGTAGGTCTTTGCTGGTCTTGTGCAGGTAGATCGAGAACAACTCGCCGGTGACGGCGGCAACACGGCGAAGTTCGAACTTCTCGCCGATGATTGCCGCTTCGCCATCAATGAGCTCGGCGACGGTCTGGCTACCAGCCGTGGCGGCCAGACCGGCCTCAACCGTGGTCGCGCCAGCGGCGGCGATTGCGTCGAGAACCTTATCGGCTAGAACGACGAACTTGTCGCCCTTGGCAACGAAGTCGGTCTCGCAGGCCAGTTCGATCATGTACGCGGTCGTGCCGATTTCCTTGGCAGCGACGAGTCCCTCAGAGGTGGAACGGTCAGCGCGCTTGGCGTTGCCCTTGGCACCCTTGAGACGCAGGATCTCGATGGCCTTGTCCATGTCGCCGTCGGCTTCAACGAGGGCATTCTTGGTGTCGACCATTCCCGTGCCGAGGTTCTCGCGAAGAGCCTTGACGTTTTCGAGTGTGAAGTTTGCCATACCGGGTTCCTTACTTGGTCTCTTCGGCGACAATGGTGGGCTCGTCAGCGACGGCAGCCAGTACGGCTGCTACGTCGCTGTCGGCGACAGCGTCGGCGATGGTGGGCTCTGCAACGACGGCCTCGTCAGCTGCGACGGTAGCGTCGGCAACCTTCTCGGTTTCGGCGGAAGACTGCGCTGGGGTGGTCTCGGCGTCGGAGGCCTGGAGCAATTCAGCTTCCCACGCGGCGAGGGGCTCAACTTCAGCCTCCGGCTTGGCGTGGCGCTGGATGAGGCCCTCGGCTGCGGCGTCCGCGATGATGCGGGTCAACAGGCCAACGGAGCGGATGGCGTCGTCGTTGCCCGGGATCGGGTACTGCACGTCGTCGGGGTCGCAGTTGGTATCGAGGATGGCGATGACGGGGATTCCGAGCTTGCGCGCCTCGTCAATGGCGAGGTGCTCCTTGTTGGTGTCAACGACCCACAGCGCAGACGGGGTCTTCGTGAGGTTGCGGATTCCGCCAAGGCTCTTGTGCAGCTTGACGAGCTCGCGCTTCTTGATGAGCATTTCCTTCTTCGTGAAACCGCTCTTGGCGGTGTCGTCGAAGTCGAGCTCTTCGAGCTCTTTCATGCGGGCCAGGCGCTTGGAGACGGTCTGGAAGTTGGTGAGAAGTCCACCGAGCCAGCGCTGGTTGACGTAGGGCTGGCCGACGCGCTGCGCCTGCTCTGAGATGGATTCCTGGGCCTGCTTCTTGGTGCCGACGAAGAGGATGGTGCCGCCGTGGGCGACCGTCTCCTTGACGAAGTCATAAGCCTTGTCAACAAACCCGAGCGACTGCTGCAGGTCGATGATGTAGATGCCGGAACGCTCGGTGAAGATGAAGCGCTTCATCTTCGGGTTCCAACGGCGGGTCTGGTGCCCGAAGTGCACGCCGCTGTCGAGCAGCTGGCGGATGGTTACGACGGCCATGTGCCGTACTCCTGTTCTGATGCGGGCTCGAAAGCCACACCAATCGGTTTGTGTAACGATCGGTCGATCGCTACTCCTGGTGCCCGGCACACGTCCGACCTGTTCACGCAAGTTTCGCGGGAGACGGGACCGATTGGACATGGCGGCCAAATGGGCACGCGTAGTCAGCGCACAAAGCGCTGCTGGGGATAGCGTATCACCGCGGGCGCACTACTGCGACCGCCTCCTGCACAGGTCCGGTATCGATGGATACCTGCACGGATGCGCCCTATGCCCGGGCAAGGTCGGTGCCGAGCGGCAGGGTAGGGGCATGCAGACCCTACGCGCACTCGCTGCATCCGCTCTCATCATTGTGATCGTGGGTGTGGGCGCTGGACAGTCGTCGGGTGCCGCGTTGGAACGGAGGGCGGTTTCAGCCCGTACCGGGGCAGCTGCCTGGGTATGGCCGGTCGCATCGCCGCACCGGGTGACCCGGGCGTTCGAAGCGCCGGAGTCGCAATATACGGGCGGTCATCGCGGCATCGACCTGGCCGCGCTGGCGAATGACGCGGTGTTTGCGCCGCACGACGGCGTCGTATCGTTTGCAGGTCGTGTCGTTGACCGGCCTGTGCTGTCGATCACCCAGCCGGGAGATCTAATTTCGACGGTCGAGCCCGTGATCGCCACTGTCGCGGCGGGAGACCGCGTGCGCGCCGGACAGGTGATCGGGACAGTGGCGAGCGGCGGTCATTGCCCTCCCGGCTGTCTGCACTTCGGTGTGCGACTGCACGGACTGTACGTGTCGCCCCTCCTCTTTCTCGGAACCGTGCCGCGCGCGATTTTGTTGCCGTCCGTGCCGTGATGGGGCCGTGACGTCTGCACGAAACGATTTCTTCCTCGGCCGGGTTAGGCGCGAGGGTGGGCGAGTCCATAGCTGGCTTTGAGGCGTTCCGCCGATACATGGGTATAGATCTGGGTAGTACCGAGACTGACATGCCCAAGAAGTTCCTGCACGGCGCGCAGGTCGGCTCCCCCGTCGAGCAAATGGGTGGCAGCAGTGTGGCGCAGGGCGTGCGGTCCGGCCGGACCGGTGCCGGGGACCGCGGCCAGCAGCGCGGCTACGAGGCGATAGACGCCGCGCACGCCGAGGCGCTGGCCTCGGCGGCCGAGGAACAGCGCTGTGGCATTTAACGCGTTGCTGATGGGTGCGGCGGCGGGCGCCCCGGCGTTTGATCGAGCTTTTGTCGTTGGCCCGGTCTGCACGACGTCTGCCGACACCGCGGCGAGTACGTTCCGCCCCTGACGCAGGTAGCCGACGAGGGCGCGCTTCGCCGGAACGCCGAACGGAACCACGCGTTCCTTCGCCCCCTTGCCGGTGACCCGCACGGTCAACCGTTCCAGGTCCACGTCGGCGAGATCGAGGCCGACGAGCTCCGAGACTCGCAGCGCCGAAGCGTAGAGCAGCTCGACGATGCTGAGATCACGCAGGGCGAGTGCCTCTCCTCCGGCGGCGCGGGCCGCCAGCAGTTCGAGCAGTTCGCTCATCTGGGTCTGGGCGATCACGCGTGGCAACGTTCGACCGGGTTTCGGCGAGCGCAGGCGGGCCGCCGGGTCTGTGCTGTCGTCGTGACTGCGCGCGAGCCAGGCAGTGAAGCTGCGAGCCGACGCCGACCGGCGGGCCAGCGTGGCCCGGGCCAGGCCAGCCTGAGTTGCGACCCAGAGCCATTCCCGCAGGAGCTCAAGGCTCAATTCAGCGGATGCCGTCACGCCCCGGTCGCCAGCAAACGCAGCCAGTTGGTTCAGGTCGGTGCGATAGGCACGTACCGTATGCGCTGAGTAGCCACGCTCGGCGCTGAGGTAGCGCAGAAACTCGTCGATGTCGTCGATCACGCGCATGGGTTTAGTTGCTCGATCTCATGAGTTCGCGCTGCCGCCGTCATGACTGCCGCGAAAAGGACTGCTGGCGGTCTTCGGGCGAGAGGGCGGCCAGCTCATCGACGTAGTCGGCGGAAAACTGCGTCACCGCGGCGTAATCGCCGATCGGCAGTTGCGAATGCGTGATCTGATCGGCGTAGACGTGCACAAGGTTCAGCGTCTGACCGCCCTTCACCCCGGTCAGCTCACGGTCGGGGGCGCTTAAATCCATTGAGTAACAGGTAGCCGCTGCCACCGACACGGGGATACCGGCAAATACGCCCTGAGTGGAATAGTGCAGGTGCCCGGCGAGAATTGCCCGCACATCACTGCCGGCCAGAACGGCCGCCAGTCGCGGCTGGTTCTGCAGCTCGAGCACACTCATCAGCGGCAACGGTGTGGGAATCGGTGGGTGGTGCAGTGCCAGAATGGACCCGCGGCGGCCCGGGTGAGTGAGCAGCTCGGCCAGCCAGCTCAGTTGCTCGTCGGTGACTTCACCGTGGTGATAGCCGGGAACGCTCGAGTCGAGGGCGATGATGCGCAGTCCGTCGAGGTCATACACATGGTCGACGGGGTGCTGGTGCGCGGGGTCGTGAGCAGCGGCTTCGCGGAGCAGCTCGGTCCGGAACGGTTCGCGCTGGTCGTGGTTGCCCATTACCCAGATGATCTTGGCCTCCCAGCGGGCGGCGGCGGTTTCGACGATGCCGCGAATGCGGCGATAGGCATCCGCTTCGCCCCGATCGGCCACATCGCCGGTGAGAATGAGGGCGTCGGGACGGATACCCGAGCGGTGCAGCTGCTCGAAGGCGCGATGCACGGTGTAGTCGGTGTCGATGGAACCGTAGAGCGCCGCGCCATCCGCTAGAAAATGGGTGTCACTCAGGTGCACCAAAATCTGCTCGGCGGGCGCGTACTGGCCCAGCTGCACGGCTGCCATGGATCACCTCTCGTCGGGTTTCCAGACTACGGGCACCCGCTGACACCCGTTTCGTGTAGGCGCCAGAAGACGGACCGCTCTGACCCCACCCGTGATTGGGCCGTTCCCCCCGACGATTGACTCGACGAGGGGAACGGCCGGGCTAAGGCCATCGCAAACCGGCTCAGAACACCGAGAGCACCGACACCGTGCCGTCGTTGGAATTGGTAATACCCACTTTGCTGCCGTCCGGCGTGACGGCGAGACTCGACGGGGCAACCCGACCGTTATTCGACTGAGTACCCGGTTGGTAACCGTACTGACCGTCACGACGGTGTTATTCTCCGTGGACACTACGTAGAGCTTCGACCCGTCAGGGTTGACCGCCAGGGCACCAGGTGCATTGATGGCGATACTGGCCCGTACCCGGTTCGTTGCAGTGTCGATGACCTCGACGGCGTTGGACGGCCCGGTGATCAGGTCTCGTCCGAGGCTGGCGGAGACCGTAGTGCCATCGGGCGACGGTACCGATGCAATCGGCGGGTGCGAGGTGTTGAACCGATTAATTGGCCCCTGAGGAGCCGCAGTGTCGATAATGAGCACACCATAGTCGTCGCCATTGCTCAGATAGACCTTCTTGCGGTCGGTGCTGGGAGTGAGTGCACCCACCGGGGCACCGGTGAAGATCGGTTCGGCGAGGGAACGCGTCACAATCGTGGCCACTGTGATGTCGAACAGGGTGGGTGAACCACCGATGTAAAGGGACTTGCCGTCAGGAGTGGCTACGAGATCACCGCAAGCGCCAGCACTGAAGGAGTAGGCGACCGTGTTGGAGGCGATGTTCAGCGCATAGATCTTTTTATCGCTGCAGGTGCTCACGAACACCTGTTTCTGGTTGGCCGACACCGCCAGCGCGAGTGGGGTGCCGCCCAGCGGAATGGTCGCGACGACTTTTCCGGTCGTGACGGCGATCACGGACACAGTTCGCGAACCGGAATTGGCGACGTACGCCCAGCGACCATCGGCGGTCACGACCAGGTCACGGGGATTGGTACCGACAGCAATGGTGGCGGGCTTTACCAGCCCGGTCGGCGCGCTCGTCTTCGAAACCGTTTTATACCCGGCTTTCGTGCCGGTCACTGTCACGGTCACGCGCTTTCCCACTTGGGTGTTCGAGGGTGTGAAAGTGGCGAACGTGGCACCGGATACCGTATACCGACACACCATTCACCGCCCAGCGGTAGGACAGCACCACCGGCACCGGTTTCCAGGTACCCGGCACTGCCGTCAGTCGCCGGCCCGCCTGTGGCACGCCTGTAATAGTCGGAACCGGGGTTGCGGTGAATGTGCGCGCGGTGGACTGAACCGCATTTCGTTCAATCGCTGCAGGCTGACTCACGTTCGCAGCGCCCAGCGCACTCGTCTCGGGGGCCGCGAGCGCCGCTGGCGCTGCGGTCAGGACAAACGCTCCGCCGGTGAGAACGGAGAGTGCGAAGCCGAGGCTTCTGCGTTGGCCTGATACTGGTGCGCTCATGGCATCCACTTCTCCGGAAATTAGATTAATCGAAGGGGTAGGGCAGTCGCCGATACTGCGGGTCACAGTAGCCCCATCGCTCACCGGCGACAAGGGCAGACCGGCGGGCTATCATGGCGCCATGTCTGCCCAGCCGGACGCCTATACCGAGGCCCTTGACCGTGCACTGCTGCACACCCATGCCTGGCTTGCGTCACTACCGTCTCGCCCGATCGGCCCCCGTGTCGACGCCGACACCCTCGCCGCACTCTCGGCCGGCCCGTTACCCCCGTCGCCGTGCGCCCACACCCCGACTCCTTGAACGCGCGACCCACGATCGAGACTGACCTAACCTCCGTGATTTATAGCCGGCGCACCCAGCCGGCCTCCCGCTCCTGGGCGGCCCCATCGAGATCGAGACCGCCGAGGGCGCCGCGCACGGCCGAAGTTGAGAGCCCGGCGCGGCGTGACAGATCGGCGATCGTGCGCGGCGAGCGAGCGCTCAGGGCGTCGAACACGCGCACCTGGTCGCTCGTGCGGGGTATCGGGCCCGGGCCGGTATCCGTGTCGGAAAAGTCCAGGGGCACCTGGATCGACCGCTCGCCAACCAGTTCGGCCATTTCGGTCGGGTTGGTCACACAGACCGCGGCGAATTCGCGAATGAGGCGATGACAGCCGGCCGAGGTGGGGCTCGTGATCGGCCCGGGCACGGCGCCGAGCGGGCGGCCCAGCGCCGACGCGTGCCCGGCGGTGTTGAGCGAGCCCGACCGCCAGCCCGCTTCCAACACGATCGTTGCCGCGCTCGCTGCGGCGATTAATCTGTTTCTTTGCAAAAAGCGCCATTTCGTGGGGGCAGCACCGCAGGGCAGCTCGGAGATAACGGCGCCAGCGGCCACGATGCGGGTGAGCAGGGAGTCGTGGCCACTCGGATAGAACCGGTCGACTCCCCCGGCGAGAAAGGCCACGGTCATGCCGTCACTGGCCAGGGCTGCACGATGGGCCATCCCGTCGATGCCATAGGCGGCACCGGACACCACGGCAAAACCACGGTCGACCAGCCCGGCCGACGCCTCCATAGCGATGTGCTCGCCGTAGCCGGTGGCAGCCCTGGCCCCGACCAAAGCAATCGAGTTGGGCAGCGCGGCCAGGGCGCCGGGCACACCCCGCCACCACAGCGCCAGTGGCGCATGCTGCTCAAGGTCATCGATCGTCGCGGGCCAGAGGGGGTCCGTGGCCAGCAGTAACCGGGCGTCGACGCGAGCTGCTTGTTGCAGCGCGCGGATGACGTCACCCGAATTGAGCCGCGGCCGCCAGCGTTGGAGTCCCGCGTCGAGGGCCTGTTCCAGCTCGGCGCTGGTGTCGGCATCCGCTTCGGTGTGATCGGAGCTGGGATTGGTGGCAAAGACGACGTCCGGGGCTCCCGGCTCATCAGCGAGAACGTCCCGCACGAGGGCCCCGATGCGCACCGGGCTCCATGCTTCGAGGATGGCCGTCAGCGCCACACTCGCGCCGAGGCTCGCCACAAGCAGGCCGGCCGTACCGTCGCCGGGTTCGGCGATGCCCGACCAGGCCGCGCGGGCGAATACCTCGCCGGCCCCCTCGGGGGGCTCGCCCCGCATTCCACCGCGCACGCCTGCGCTGAGCTCGCTTACCCGGGTCTCGTCGAGGCCGAACAGCGTCATGAAGTCATTCCTTTGCGTAGGTAGAGGGCGTGACCGATTTGGTCGGGGCCGGGACTGCTGAGACCGTCGTAGTCGGCCAGGGTCCAGGCGATGCGCAGAACCCGGTCGTAGCCGCGCATAGTGATTCCGCCGCGTTCGAGCGCCCGGTCAAGGCCCGCGGTGGTGCTGGGTGCCAATCGGGTCGATGCGCCGCGCAGCCACGGGCCCGGAACCTGGGAGTTCAGGGTCCAGGGGGTGCTGCTGAGCCGCTCGGCCGCCGCCGCGCGGGCAGCTACCACCCGCTTTCGGGCGGTGACGCTCGTCATCCGCTGCGTATCGGTGGCAAGGCGCAGCTGGGCGGCGGTGATGCGCTTGACGTTGAGCTGGATGTCGATGCGGTCGAGCAGCGGCCCCGAGATACGAGCCAGGTAACGGCGGCGTGCGTTGGGCGGGCACGTGCAACTGAGGTCGCCCGCACCGTACTGCCCGCACGGGCAGGGATTAGCTGCCATCACCAGTTGAAACCGAGCCGGAAAATGCGCGACGGCGTTGGCGCGGTGAATGCTGATCCAGCCAGATTCCAGGGGCTGGCGCAGGGCGTCAAGCACCGGAGTAGCGAATTCGGGGGCCTCGTCGAGAAAGAGAACTCCGTGCGAGGCCTGCGACGCCGCCCCCGGCCGAATTTGTCCGTTACCACCGCCGACCATGGCCGCAGCGGTCGCCGTATGGTGTGGCGCTTCCCAGGGCGGCCGGGTGATCAGGGCTCCGCCCAATCCGAGCCCGCTGAGCGATCGGAGGGAACTGACCTCCAGAGAGCTCGCCGGGTCGAGGTCTGGCAGCAGGCCGGGCAGACGGGCCGCGAGCATAGTCTTTCCGGCGCCTGGCGGGCCGAGCAAAAACACGTGGTGCCCGCCCGCGGCAGCGATCTGCAGGGCCAGAATGGCGTCGTCATTGCCGATCACGTCTGCCAGGTCGGGTTCGGCGGCCAGGCTGGCCGGCCCGGTCGCCGCCAGAATGGGCTCGACCGGTCTCGGCGGGAGTGTGGCGCCGTGGAAGATCGCCGCATCACGCAACGATGCGACACCGATGACGCGAATATTAGGCACGAGTCGTGCTTCAGCCTCGTTGCCGATCGGCACCATCACCGTTGGATTCCCGAGGCGAGCCGCGGCCATCACACCCGGAAGAATGCCCGGCGTCGGCCGTAGTCTGCCGTCGAGGGCGAGTTCGCCAAAGTGCACGACCTGACCGACCGATTTTCCCGAAACGGTACTGTCGGCGGCGAGGCAAGCCAGCGCAATCGCGAGGTCAAATCCGGCACCGTGCTTGGGCAGCGCGGCCGGGGACAGATTGATGGTGAGGCGGTGAACGGTGAGCGGGCATCCGCTGTTGGCTGCCGCAGCACGCACGCGCTGGGTGGCCTGCGCGAGTGCCGCATCGGGCAGCCCGATCAAAATCATGCCGGGCAGTTGCGCCGAGATATCGGCCTCGACCTCGACGAGCGCTCCGGTCAGTCCGAGCATTGCTACGGCGTGAGTGCGGGCGATGCCCATCAGAACACGCCCTCAAGGTGTTCGATGACCGGTTCGCGGCCGACCGGGCCGATCACCGCGATGACGTCGAGCCGGATTTGGCGTGGCCAGCGCTCAGCCTCGACACACCAGGCGGCGGCCAGGCGGCGCATCCGGGCCAGCTTTTTCACCGTGATGGCTTCAAACGGATGCCCGAAACTCACGCTGCTGCGCGTCTTCACCTCGACAAACACAACGGCAGCGCCCTGTTGCACGACGAGGTCGATCTCCCCCTCTGAGCAGCGCCAATTGCGGGTCAGGATCGTGTAGCCGGCTCCCTGAAGAAAGCGCGCGGCCTGATCTTCGCCGAGTTTGCCGAGTTCGTCTTTGCGCGCCACGAGTGCCTCCGAAGACCAGAGTGACGTCTCCGGGCCCGTGTGGCACCGGCCGTCGCAAAATTGGTGGAGGAGGGCGCAACCTGGGTGCCTGTGGAGGAGGTGCTACTCGTCGTGCATCACGAACAGGCGGCGCACGACCTCGCCGGCGACGAGCGCATCCAGGCTCTCGTTGAGGTCGGCGAGTGGGCGGGTATCGGTGTGCAGCAGTTCGACCGGCAAGAGGCCGTCTCGCCACAGCTGTAGGTAACGAGGGATGTCCCGGCTCGGCACCGAATCTCCCATGTACGATCCGAGCAGCCGATGGCCGAGCCCGGCAAACTGCAGCGCCGGCGTGGTGATGGTCTGCTCTGGATGCGGCAGGCCGACCGAGACCAGGGCACCACCCCGGGTGAGCAGGGCGAGGCTTGCCTCCATCACGCGGGCACTGCCGACGGCTTCGATGGCGAGGTCGACGCCCCCTCCGGTGTGCGTTTGCACGAGCTCGGCCGCCTGGTCGGGCGGTCCGGCATACTGGGCACCTAATCGAAGGGCCAACGCCTGCTTCTGCGGCAACGGATCGATCGCGATCACGGTCGTGCCGACTATTTGTGCCGCGGCCATGACGGCCATCAGTCCGACCGCGCCGAGTCCGAACACGATTACCGACTGGCCGGGCGCGAGGGCGCCGGTGTTGAACACGGCGCCGATGCCGGTAAGGGCCGCGCAGCCAAACATGGCGGCAACATCGAAGGGAACGTCCCGGTCGATCACGACGACCGATTCGCGGGCGACGACCGCGTACTGCGAGAACGCCGAGACGCCCAAGTGGTGGTTGATACGCTCCCCAACGTCGCTTTCCAGCACCGCCGGTCCGTGCAGCAGGTCGCCGGTTCCGTTCGCCGCGGCGCCGCGGTGGCAGAGCGCGGGGCGCCCGGCGAGGCAAGCCCGGCACTCGCCGCAGCTTGGCACGAACACCAGCACGACCCGGTCACCGACGGCAACATCATCGATGCCCTCACCGATGGCGGCAACGGTGCCGGAGGCCTCGTGACCGAGCGCCATCGGCAGGGGGCGAATGCGGGAGCCATCGATCACCGACAGATCCGAGTGACACAGACTGGCGCGTTCGATGCGTACGAGCACCTCGCCGGTACGTGGGCTCGGTACCGGAATCTGCTCGAGCGTCAGCGGGCGGCTGTCGGCGTAGGGACGCGCCGAGCCGGCGCCGCGAAGAATCATGCTGAGCATCGTTGCTGGAATCATTCCTCCAACCTATCGTCAGGGCCACGTACGCTTGGCGTATGAAGACGCTGCGCAACCGGGTGACTGACTTCGGCATGCACGCCATGAACGGCATGCACCGGATGCTGCTGGCTCTTTCGCGCGGACGCCTCGGCTGGACCATCGGCACCATGCAGACGGTCGAACTGCACACGACGGGCCGCAGTAGCGGGAAACGCCGGTCGACGATGTTGACGGCGCCCGTGCACGAGGGCGGAAGGTATGTGCTCGTGGCGTCCAAGGGCGGCGACGACCGGCATCCGTTCTGGTACCTCAACCTCGTCGCGCAGCCGGATGTGGACCTGACTATACGAAACGTGACACTGCCGTTTCGGGCGCGCACCGCGTCATCCGCTGAGAAAGCCGAGCTGTGGCCGCGCATCGTCGCCGCCTACCCCGGCTATGGCGCCTACCAGGGCAAGACCGAGCGCGACATCCCTGTGGTCATCTGCGAGCCGCGCGTCTAATCGTGGACGGGGCCGAGGCCCCGTCCGGTCCCACGAGTCAGGCGACCGGCTCGAGGGGCTCGGCGGCGAGGATGGCCGGGAAGATGGGCGCGTGCACGCCGGACATCTCTTCGAGCACCCGGATGACCTGGCAGCTGTAGCCATATTCGTTGTCGTACCAGACGTACAGCACGGCCTTCTGGTCGGTGACGATGGTCGCCAGCCCGTCGACGATCCCGGCCCGTCGCGAGCCGAGGAAATCACTCGACACCACTTCGGGCGAGTCGATGTAGTCAATCTGCCGGTGCAGCGAGGAGTGCAGCGACATGGTGCGGAGATAGGTGTTGAGCTCGTCCTTATCGGTCGCGAGGGCAAGGTTGAGGTTGAGAATGGCCATCGACACGTCGGGGGTGGGAACGCGGATAGCGTTGCCGGTGAGTTTGCCGGCGAGTTCGGGCAGAGCCTTGGCAACGGCCTTGGCCGCTCCGGTCTCGGTGATGACCATGTTGAGCGCGGCGGAGCGGCCGCGGCGGTCGCCGGAATGGAAGTTATCGATGAGGTTCTGGTCGTTGGTGAACGAGTGCACCGTTTCGACGTGACCGTCGACGATGCCATAGCGGTCGTTGATGGCTTTGAGCACCGGAGTGATCGCGTTCGTGGTGCAGGACGCCGCGGTGATAATGCGGTCGCTCGCCAGAATGTCCGTGTGGTTGATGCCGTGCACGATGTTCTTCAGCGCGCCCTTGCCCGGCGCGGTCAATAGAACGCGGGCGATACCGGGGCACTTGAGGTGCTGCGACAGGCCTTCTTCGTCGCGCCACTTGCCGGTGTTGTCGACGACGATGGCGTCGTGGATGCCGTACCGCGTGTAATCGACGCTGGCCGGGTCACCGGAGTAGATCACCTGGATGAGTGTGCCGTTGGCGAGGATGGTGTCGTTCTCCTCGTCGATGGTGATCGTGCCTTCGAACGGGCCATGCACCGAGTCGCGACGCAGCAGGCTGGCCCGTTTCATCAGGTCGTTGGCGGAACCGCGGCGCACGACGATCGCGCGCAGTCGCAAGCCCTGGCCGCCGCCGGCGTGTTCGATCAGGATGCGGGCGAGCAGCCGGCCAATGCGACCGAAACCGTAGAGCACGACGTCGGTGCTGGTGCGCTCGTCGAGTCCGTGCTGCCCAACGACGTCGGCGAGTTCGGCGCGCAAGTACTCCTCGAGGGTGACGCGGTCGTTCTGCTCGCGAAAGCCGAGGGCCAGGCGAGCGAGGTCGATCGAGGCTGCTCCAAGATTGAGGCCATCGATGGTCTGCAGAATCGGGAGGGTCTCTTCGAGCGGAAGCTCGACATCCGCTATATGGCGTGCGAAGCGGTGTGCCTTGAGCAGGCCGACGACCGACTTGTTGACCAGGCCGCGGCCGTAGACGCTTGTCACGACGTTGCTGTCCCGGTACAGGCGCCCGATCAGGGGAATCATCGCCTCAGCGAGAGCCTCACGATTACTCCACGTTGCACGGGCACGATCAGCGTCCTGGATCACAGGGTTGCCTTCCTTAACCTTCGTTGGTTGGTTGGTTGGTCCGGCCACCCAAGGCCCCGGAGTCATTGCTTATTCGTCGAGCGCAAGTTCCTTGGGAAGTTCGAAGTCTTTTGAAGCGAGTTCTTCCACGTTGACGTCTTTGAAGGTCAGCACGCGCACCGATTTCACGAAGCGGTCCGAGCGGTAGACGTCCCAGACCCAGACGTCCTTCATGGTCAGTTCGAAGTAGAAATCGTGTTCCGTGTCCCGGCGCACCAGGTCGACCTCGTTGGCGAGATAGAAGCGGCGTTCGGTTTCGACGACATACTGGAACTGGCCAACCACGTCTCGATATTCCCGGTACAGGGCCAACTCGACCTCGCGGTCGTAGTCCTCGAATTCGTCTTCTTCCATGGTGATCTCATCTTACGCTGAGATTTTGAGCCACGATTTGCGGTGTAAGGGGGTCGGCCCGAGCACGTTGATCGCGCTCAGATGGGCGGCGCTGCCGTAGCCCTTGTTCGACGCCCAGCCGTACCCTGGCGCGTCGTCGTGCGCAGCGATCATGAGGCGGTCGCGGTGCACCTTGGCGATAACGGATGCCGCCGCCACCGACCCGCAATCCCGGTCGGCTTTGATGCGCGTCACGACGTTGAGCGGGGTGGCCAGCGCCTTGTTCAGCCAGTCGTCGCTGCCGTCGAGCAAGACGATGCTGCCGGCCACATCGACACCCTGCCTGTAGAGCTCGGCCAACGCCCGCTTGCCGGCCAGCCCGAGGCAGGCGATGATGCCGAGTTCATCGACCTCGGCCGCCGAGGCGAGCCCCACGGCCGAGTACGTCGCCCAGGCAACGGCGAGCGGTGCGAGCAGTTTCCGGCGCGGTTCGCTGAGCATCTTCGAGTCACGAAGTCCCGCGGGCATGCTCAGAACGGATGCATCTACCGCGGCAAACCCGACAGCCAGCGGCCCGGCAAGGGCACCGCGACCCACTTCGTCACAGCCGATCACAAACCGTGCGCCGGTGCGCAGGAGATCGAACTCCACCTCAAGGGTGGGGTCGGACACCGCCACTACTCGGAGCCCTTGTCGGCCTGCTCAACTTCACGGAATACGTCGGGGTAGTCATCGAGCCACGCCCAGTGCGCCAGCGGCCAGCTCACCACGAGCGCGCGACCGACGACGTTGTCGATCGGGACGTATCCTTTGCCAGCTGTGTCGCCGTTGTAGCGGGAGTCCTTGGAGTTGTAACGGTTGTCGCCCATCATCCAGAGTGAGCCCGCCGGGATTGTGACGTCGAAGTCGTCCTTGGAGACCTTGGTATCGCCGGCCGGCAGCAGCACGTAAGCGGATTCGTCAAGTGGAACTTCGTTGACGCTCATCTGGCCGAGGGCGTTGCAGCACACGACATGGTCGCCGGGCAGTCCGATCACTCGTTTGATCAGGTGGTCGTTGCTGTCGGGCGCGGACAGGCCAACGACCGAGAGCAGCCAGTCCGCCCCCGCTACGATCGGATTTTGCACGATCTCAGCCTGCGGCAGCAGCCATCCACCCGGGTCTTTGAAGACGATGACGTCTCCACGGGAGATCGGGATGAACTCGGGTTCGAGCTGATTCACGATGATGCGGTCGTCGATCTGCAGCGTGTTTTCCATCGACCCGGAGGGGATGTAGAACGACCTGATCAGGAAGGTCTTGATCAAAAACGAGATGAGCAGTGCTACCACGAAAATAATGAGGAGGTCGCGGATGAACAGCAAGACGCTGCGCTGCTTGCTGGGCGCTTTCTTGCTTCGGGCCATCTTTCTGGGCAACCTCTTCGACTCTGATACCCGACGATCGGACCTGGAGGCGAGCACTTCATCTGTCATTTAACCGCCTGAGCTCCCCATCAGTTTAGGTGATGGGGAGCTCTGGGAAGAATCCGATTGGATCTTTGGGAAGCGCGAAAGTTAGCGCTTTTCCTTGATCTTGGCCTTCTTGCCACGCAGGTCGCGCAGGTAGTACAGTTTTGCGCGACGAACATCGCCGCGGGTCACGATCTCGATGTGGTCGATGACCGGGGAGTGCACCGGGAAGGTACGCTCGACGCCGATCTGAAAGCTGACCTTGCGAACGCAAAACGTTTCGCGCACGCCTTCGCCGGAGCGGCCGATGACGACTCCCTGGAAGACCTGGATACGAGAGCGGGTTCCCTCAATGATGTTGACGTGAACCTTGACGGTGTCGCCGGCACGGAAGTCAGGAAGATCCTTCTTCAGCGATGGGGCGTCTACCGCGTCGAGAATATGCATGTTGTTTCGCTCTCTGTACCCGCCACAGGTCGACTACGCTAGGTGCTTCATCCGAAGCAATCAGTATGAGGATGTGCGCCGCAACGAGCAGGTTCCCCTGTGGCAGAATCCTGCAGCGGCACAAGCGCCTATTCTGCCATGAACTCGCACCCGTTGCAAAGCGGGTGCCGGTCGGTCAGAGCCGATCGCGCTTTTCTTCGATGACGATGACCTCTGGCTTGGCACTTCGGCCAAAGGTCGCTGCCGGCCTGGCCTGGTGGGGGCGTGGCTGGTTCGGCAGTGGATGCTGGGCCCCGGCCGGGGCAGACTGTCCGTGCGCCTGCTGCTCCACTAAGTCGACCATCGCCAAAACTCGGCGCCGGGCGGCGTCAAACAGCTCCCAGACAGCGAACCAGAATACGGCGAAGCCTGCGATGATGACGAGTACGCTGAGCCAGCCTGCGGCATCCGTTGAAAATGGAATGGCGATGATGAGCGCGTGCCAGAGAGCGAGCACGCCGACGTCGGCGTAGGAGAGCGCCCGGGTTTCGCGCACTTCTTTGCGTGCGTAAACGACGAGGGCAACGAGCAACAGCCCGAGGCCGATCAGAACGGCTCCAAAGAAGATACCCAGGACCGCCCATGCGCCCGATCCGAAGATCGCGGACCCGACGAGTAACCAGAGCGGCAGGGTTCCGGCTGCAATGAATTGCCAGTGGTAGAAGGCGCGGCGGATGATCATCGGCTCAGTTTATCGACGCGGGCTGACACTAACCTTGGCGTTCGCTGGAGGCTGAAGTCACGAAATCGCGGGCGGCAGAAGGTCGGGCCGCACCCGTTCGGTGCGTTCAATTTGCTGCTGGTGGCGCCAGGTACTGATGGCGCCATGGTTGCCGCTTCGCAACACCGACGGAACATCAAGGCCGCGCCAGCTGGCGGGCTTGGTATAGCTGGGGTATTCGAGCAGGCCGTCTTCGTGAGATTCTTCGACGAGGCTTTCCGGGTTGCCGACGACGCCGGGAATAAGCCGGCCGATCGCTTCGATCATGGCCATGACGGCGACCTCTCCCCCGTTGAGCACATAGTCGCCGAGGCTCACGAGCCGTACCCGGCCGCGCTGCGCGTAGTGATCGACGACACGCTGGTCGATGCCCTCATAGCGACCGCACCCGAAGACGAGGTGCTGCTCGAGCGATAGCTCGCGGGCCATTCGCTGGGTGAACTGGTCCCCCGCCGGTGAAGGAAAGATGACGATGGGTCCGTCGTCGACCGATTCAGGGTCAGCGCCGAGTATGGCATCCAGGGCGTCACCCCAGGGCTCCGGCTTCATGACCATGCCAGCGCCGCCACCATACGGGGTGTCGTCGACCGAATGGTGCCGGTCGTGGGTGTGGTCGCGCAGGTTGTGCACGCCCAACTCGATCAAGCCGCCCTGGCGGGCCTTACCGAGCAGCGACAGATCGAGCACATCGAAGAATTCGGGAAATATGGTGACGATATCGATGCGCATGGTCAAATTCTAGAAGATCTGGGCTTGCTCTTTCGCCTCGAGGTACCGGTCGATGACCACGTCAACCAGAGGAGCGGGGGCCGTTTCACCCGGCAGCAGCAGCGGAGCGGAGACCAGCTCAGCGCCCACGCTCTGGGCGCGCGTCAAGTCGAAGAAGAATCCGGGCGCCATGAGATAGGTACTCACGGTCACGTGTTCGCTGCGCAGCCTGGCGCCGGTGACGGCACAGGCCAGCCGGGGCGTGGCCGCTGAGAGAAAGCCGACGGTGACGCGAACACCGAGGCGCTGTTCCAGCAGGGCGCCGACCGTGCGGCAGTCGTGCACCGCGCGCGCGTCGCTCGATCCGGCGGCGGCGAGCACGATCTCCTGCCCGCGGACCCGTTTGTCGAAGCCGTCGGCACGCAGACGATGTTCGAGTACGTCGATGAGTCGCTCGTCCGGGCCGAGCGCCCGCGACACGGCTGTCACGCGGTCGTGCTCGCTGGTTTCCCGTTGGAGGTCGACGTGCACGTGGTAGCCGGCGGAGAGCAACAGGGGAACCACGACCGCGGCGGATTCCGGCGGTACCGCGCCGAGGCTCGCGGCGACATTCGGCTGTTGCACATCGACGAAACCGCTGATCACGGCCAGTTCGGGATGAGCGAGGGCTACGGCTTCGACGAGGGCAGCGATGGCGGCCTGGCCGTCAGCCGAGTTGGTGCCGTGCGAGATGGCGACGAGCGCGGCGGGTGCCGGCGTTCTACGCTCAGCACCGCTCCGCTCGGCACTGCGCCGCTCGGCACTGCGCCCGGAGGTGCGGTGCCAATCGATGCTGTGCTCTGTTGCGCGAGGCCGTTCGCCAATGAGGGTCATGCTGCCTCGAGCAGTCCAGACTCGACCGCGACCTCGATGTACCCGCCGACAACGCGGGTTTCGTAGGTGTTGAGCACGAGCGTCGGGTTGGTGAAGCATTCCCCGGTGCCGAGGTCGTAGACCTCTTTGTGCAACGGCGAGGCGATGGTGGGTCGGTCGCCCTTGGAGCCGACAATGCCTCGGGCCATGACGTTGGCCTCGGTGTGTGGGTCGCGGTGATCGACGGCGTAGATTTCGGTCGGCGACAGCAGGAACAACGCGATCTGCTTCATGCGAATGAGGGCGGCTTCACCCCAGCTGGGTTCCAGATCGGCCACGGCACAGGCGCGCTCCCAGATCAGGGCGGGGCGGGTCGCTGCAGCGGTCAAGCGGGTGTCGGCCAGTGTCATCGTCATCGTGCGCTCCCAGGGGGTTCGGTTTAAGCGTTGACGCGTTTGTGCGCTGGTCCCACGGTAGGCGGGCCACATTTCGGCCAGGCGCCTACCATGTTTCCCCCGAGTGAAACCCGCCTCACAGCGGGTGCGCTCCGCTGTGGGGCTTTCGACCAGTGCGGGACACACGGGCGACACGAGGGGGAAACTACCCCGAACTACGCTCACAATCGCCCCGCTTTGAAAGGATGCTGATGCCAGCTTCTCGTGAAACCGCCTCCGCGTATTCTGCCCCAGTCGCCACAGCATCCGCTATGGACGCGACGCACGCCGTCACAACAGTGAGTCCAGGGGATGCCGCCATGACCGATCCAGACACACCGCGCCGCGTCATCGTGATCGGTGGCGGCCCCGCCGCGCACCGCCTCACCGATGCCCTGCACTCCCGCGATACCGAGCACGCCCTCTCGATCGTCGTGCTAGCCGAGGAGAACCAACGGCCCTACGATCGGGTGGCGCTGAGCCAGCGTCTGGAGGGAATGATCGACCTCACCCTCGAGCCCACGGCGCCGTGGGACAGTGAGCGCGTCGCACTGCGCATGAACGAGCGAGCCACCAGCATTGATCGGTTCGCACACACCGTCACGACGTCAACCGGGGCCGTGCTCGACTACGACGACCTCGTGCTCGCCACCGGATCCAGTGCTCCTGTACCCGAGATGCCGGGTCGCGAACACATTCGGGTCTACCGCACCGTGGACGACGTCGACGCCCTCGTCGACGAGCTCGCCGCCCTCACCGTCTCCCTCGGCCGCACCCCCCGAGTCGTCGTAGCCGGCGGCGGTCTGCTCGGCCTCGAAGCGGCCGGCGGACTGCACAAGCTCGGCGCGGAATCCGCCATCGTGCATTCCGGCGGCTGGCTCATGTCGGCCCAGCTCGACGAGGGCGGCGGGCAGGCCCTCGGTCGGCTCATCGTCGCCCAGGGCATCGAACTACACCTCGGCACCAGGGCCCGAACCATCCTCTGCGACGACGACAACGCGGTCACCGGCCTGCAGCTTGGCAACGGCCGCGACATTGCCGCCGACATGGTCGTCTACGCGATCGGCATCTCGCCGCGCGACGAGCTGGCGCGCGCCGCCGGACTGACCGTTGGCGCGCGCGGCGGCGTCACGATCGGCAACGACTGCCGAACGAGCGACCCCCGCATCTGGGCGATCGGCGAGGTCGCCAGCTGGAACGACCGCTGTGTCGGTCTCGTCGCACCGGCCAACGCCATGGCCGAGGTCGTCGCCGACCGTCTCCTCGGCGGCAGCGCCGAGTTCACGACCGTGGACGATGCCACCAAGCTCAAACTCTCCGGTGTCGACGTCGCCAGCTTCGGTGACGCCCTCGCCCGCACGCCGGGCTCACTTGAAATCGTCTACGCCGACCCGGCGCGCGGGCTCTATCAGAAACTTGTCATGACCGACGACGCCAAAACCCTGCTCGGCGGCATCTTTGTCGGCGACGCCACCCCCTACTCGGCTCTGCGGCCGATGGTCGGCCGCGAACTCAGCAGTGAGCCGGCCGCCTACCTCTCCGCGGCCGGTGCCGAAGCCCCGGGCGGAGACGAGCTGCCCGACGACGCCCTGGTCTGCTCCTGCAACATGGTATCGGCCGGCGCCGTGCGAAGCGCCGTGCTCGGCGACCAGCACACCGATGCCTGCACCGAACTCGGGGCGCTCAAGGCCTGCACGCGGGCCGGCACCCAGTGCGGTTCGTGTGTGCCGTTGGTCAAGAAGATTCTTGAGGCCGAGCTGACGGCATCCGGTCAAACAATCTCGCGCGCGCTGTGCGAGCACTTCGAGCTGAGTCGCCAGGAGCTGTTCGACTCTGTACGAGTGCTCGGGCTCGTGTCGAGCGATGAGATCTTCTCCCGCTTCGGCACCGGCCGCGGCTGCGATATCTGCAAGCCCGCCGTCGGCTCGATCCTGGCCAGCCAGAACTCCTCTTATATTTTGGATGCCGGCCGCGGTACCCTGCAGGACACCAACGACCGTGCCATGGCCAATATGCAGAAGGACGGCACCTACTCGGTGGTTCCGCGCATTCCGGGCGGTGAGATCACGCCGATTAAACTCGCCGTCATCGCGCAGGTCGCGCTCGACTTTGACCTCTATACCAAGATCACCGGTGGGCAGCGGATCGACCTGTTCGGCGCCCGGCTGGAGCAGCTGCCCGACATCTGGCGCATCCTGGTCGACGCCGGCTTTGAATCCGGCCAGGCCTACGGCAAGGCGCTGCGCAACGTGAAGTCCTGCGTCGGCTCGACCTGGTGCCGCTTCGGGGTGCAGGATGCCGTGGGCCTCGCCATTCGGCTGGAACTTCGCTATCGCGGCCTGCGCGCGCCGCACAAGTTCAAGTTCGGGGTGTCGGGCTGCGCCAGGGAGTGCGCCGAAGCACGCGCCAAAGACGTGGGCATCATCGCCAGCGACAATGGTTGGAACATGTACGTTGGCGGCAACGGTGGTTTTCAGCCCGCGCACGGGCAGCTGCTGGCGACCGACCTCGACGAGGAAACCCTGATCAAGTACATCGACCGCTACATGATGTATTACATTCGTACGGCCGATCGGATGCAGCGCACGGCGCGCTGGATGGAAGATCTGGAGGGCGGCCTCGAGCATGTGCGCGAGGTCGTCATCAACGACTCGCTCGAATTGGCCGAGGAGCTCGAGCAGGCCATGCTCGCCCACGTCGACAACTATCAAGACGAGTGGGCGGCCACGCTCGCCGACCCGGAGCGTCTGCGCCGCTTCCGGTCTTTCGTGAACGCGCCGACCGAACCCGACCCGAGCATCGCACTCGTTACGGAGCGTGACCAAATCCGGCCCGCGACCCCGGCCGAACGGGCCTCGTCGAGTACTGTTCTACTAAGTGGAAGCCGCATTCCCGTTCGAAAAGAGTAAGAAAATGACAACCCAGAATTCTCGTGCGACTGGGTCAGTCAGCGCCGGGTCGGTCACTCTGGTCGGCGGTGGCCCCGGCGCTGCTGAGCTGCTGACCGTCGCCGCCGTCACCGCTTTGCAACGAGCGGATGTCGTGCTGTTCGACCGTCTCTCGCCCAGCGACGACCTCGGCTCGCTCGCCCCCGGCGCAACCCTCGTCGACGTCGGCAAGCGCGCCGGCAGCCATCCGGTCTCGCAGGCCGGGATCGAAGAGCTGATGCTCGAGCATGCCCTCGCGGGCAAGCGCGTGGTGCGACTCAAGGGCGGCGACCCCTATGTGTTTGGGCGCGGAAGCGAAGAAGTGCTTGCCTGCCACCGCAACGGTATTGCCGTCACGGTCATTTCCGGTGTCACGAGTGCGATCGCGGTGCCGGCGGCGGCGGGAATTCCGCTGACGCACCGCGGTATCAGCCACGCGTTCACCGTGATCAGCGGCCACGCGCCACTCACCGACAACGAACTCGAGGGCCTCACGCTGCTCGGAAGTACCATCGTCGTGTTGATGGGCGTTGGTACGCTGCCCACCCTGAGCCAGGGCCTGCTGCGCCACGGCATGCCCGCGCGGATGCCCGTAGCCATTATCGAACGCGGGTTCAGTGCCACCCAGCGCACCACCGTGAGCACGCTGGCTACCGTGCTGGCGGATGCCGCAGCGGCCGGCGTGCGCAGCCCGGCTGTGCTGGTCATCGGTGAGGTCGTGCGCCTCGCTTTCAGCGGCGACACTGCCGCGAACGACCTCGTGGCCCGGGCCGCTGATTTCGCGGTGACCGCCTGATGGCCAGCGGGGCCGAACCGGTTTCGGACAGGAAGCCGGGAGCATGCGCTGCGAAGCTGCCCACGCACCGCGTGCCAAAGCCGGCGACCGAGCCGATCGAGGTGGCAGCTCCCTTTCTACAGCCGAACCAGCTGGACGGGTTTCGAATCGGCGTGACCAGCGACCGCCGCTCGAGCGATTTGATCGACGCCTTTGAACGGCGCGGTGCCCGGGTTGTCCACGCGCCAACGCTGCGCATCGACCACTCTCAGCAGGACGGTCCGCTGCTCGATGACACCAGAACCCTCATCGCCGCGCGACCCGATATTCTGCTCGCGACGACCGGCTACGGCGTGCGACGCTGGTTCGAAGTAGCCGAGGCCGACGGCCTTGGCTCAGAGCTGACCGACGCACTCGCCGACACCACGATTCTGGTCCGCGGGCCGAAAGCACGCGGCGGCATTCGCGCCACCGGACTGAACGACTCTGGCATGAGTCATTCAGAGACCACCGCCTCGCTGGTCGATAAGGTATTGGCCGAGTATCCGCCGGGACTTATCGTCGGCATTCAGGTTCATGGCGCCACCGACGAGGTGCAACTCGACCGGCTGCGCGCGGTGCACGAGCGCGTGCTGGTCGTTGCGCCGTATCGCTGGATCGCTGTCGATGACAGCGACGAACGCGTGTACAAGCTCGTCGAGGCTATCTGCTCCCGCCAGCTCGACTGCGTGACCTTCACGAGCGCCCCGGCCGTGCACGCCCTGTTCACTGCGGCGGAAGGCATGGAGGTCTATCCGGAACTCATCGCGGCGCTGCAGACCCAGGTGTGCGCCGCCGCCGTCGGCCCGGTGACCAGCGCCCCGCTCATTGCGGCCGGGATCGCCCCGATTCAGCCGACCCGGTTTCGCATGGGCGCGCTGATTCGGCTGGTCTGCGAATACCTGGAACAGAACATGATCGAACGGGTCGAAACGCAGAACGGGCTCGTGCAGCTGCGCGGTTCGATCGTGCAGGTTGGCGAGGAGCGCGTGCAGCTGCCGCCGACAGCGCTCGCGATTATGCGGGCGCTGGTTAGGGCCCGCGGCGCGGTCGTTTCCCGCGACGACCTCACCCTGTCACTGGCCGCCGACTCCGACGATCACGCCATGGAGGTTTCGCTCAGCCGGCTGCGGCAGACGCTGGGAGTTCCCGGGCTGGTCGCGACCGTGGTCAAGCGCGGCTACCGGCTCAACGTGTAGCCCCTTTGGGTGTCGACGCTTCCCCGCTGCTCGCGTTGCGCGGGAGGTACGCCAGTACGCGGGAGTTCCGGCGTGGCCACAAGTCCCGCGAAGCCAGCGGCGCGGGAGCTGCGCCAGTACGCGGGAGTTTCGCCTCCCGCGCAGCGGCGCAACTCCCGCGCGCCGTGAATCCCGTGGTTAGGGGCGGTCGGTCGAGGGAGCGGATGCCGCGGCATCCGTTTCGGAGGCGGGCGCAGCATCCGTTTTAGCGTCAGCTTCAGCTTCAGCTTCCGCGGCGTCGGCCGCATCCTCTGGCAGCTCTTCGAGCAGTCCGGGCGGCGGCGTAATCGTGACCAGGCCGTTTTTCACGTCGACGCTCGGCACGATGGCCTTCACGAACGGGATCATGACGTCGCCCGTGGGCGTCTTCACGATCAACAAATCTTGCGCGGGCATGTGCTCGAGGCGACCGATGGTGCCGATACGCACGCCGTCACGCATAACGGCGAGGCCGATGAGCTGGTGGTCGTACCAGGCGTCTTCTTCATCCGACTGCTCGGCGACGTCTGCGTCGATCCAGAGGATCGCCTTGGCGAGCGTTTCTGCCGTGGAACGGTCGGGAACATCCTTGAAAAAACCGACCGCGTGCTGGTTGTACCAGCGCAGTTCGACGAGTTCGATCGTCTTGCCGTGCCAGGCCGAACCGGTCGGAACTTGCAGGGTGAACACGGCGCCCGGGACGAAACGTCGTCCCGGGTCATCCGTGAACAGTTCGAGCTTGATTGCTCCCTTGAGACCGTGAGCCTTGGTCAGGCGCCCCACCCGTAACTGCTGGGTGCGGTCCTTCTCGCTGTCGTTCACTGTTTGTAGTTCATTAAACTAGAAATCGGTGTCGACGACGTCGACGCGAACGCGTCGACCATCGGCCAGAGCTGCAACGAGGGTGCGCAGGGCCTTGGCGGTGCGACCAGCACGACCAATGACCCGGCCGAGATCCTCGGGGTTCACACGAACCTCGAGCACCTCGCCTCTTGCAGAGTTCTTTTCTGCAACGTGCACATCGTCCGGGTGATCAACGATCCCCTTGACGAGGTGTTCGAGCGCGGGAGCAAGCAACAGTTACGCCTCTTCGGTTGCTTCGGCAGCAACCTCGGGGGCCTTGGCGGCCGGCTTCTCGGCCTTGGGCTTGAGAACCGGCTTCTTCTTCTCGTCAGCGACGAAAGCAGCCTTCGGTTCCTTCACCTTGACGGTGCTCTTGGCGTTCTTGTCGCCCTTGAAGATTCCCCAGTCGCCGGTGAGCTTGAGGAGTGCAGCTACCTGCTCGGTCGGCTGAGCGCCGACGCTGAGCCAGTACTGTGCACGCTCAGACTTGACCTCGATGACCGAGGGCTCCTCCGTGGGGTGGTAGATGCCGATTTCTTCGATGACTCGACCGTCGCGCTTGGTGCGCGCGTCGGCAACGACGATGCGGTAGTACGGTGCACGGATCTTGCCCATGCGCTTCAGACGGATTTTGACAGCCACAATTCTCCAGTGTTGATTCGGTGTTTGGCGAACCTTGGGCCGTGAGCGTGGGGGCACACTCGGCATAAGCTCTATAGGATCACGTTGCACCGAGATAGAGGGTCGGGCACAACGGATCGCGACTAATCATTCTGTCAGAGATTGCCCGCATTGTGATAATCGACCGTCTACGCTTTCATCGGCCCACCCAAGGAGTACCCCGTGTCACTCGAATTCGCCCGATCCGCCCGCTCCACCGTGGGCATCGAGTGGGAGGTCGCCCTCGTCGACCGCGCGAGCGGCGACCTGGTCAATATCGCCGACGAGGTGCTCGACGCCCTGCGCTGCCCCGACGGCGCGGCCCATCCCACCATCACCGGTGAGCTGCTGCTCAATACGGTGGAGCTCGTCTCCGGCGTACACGACACCGTCGGGCATGCCGTAGCGGATGTTGCCGGCCAGCTCAGCGAGGTACGCCGCGCCCTGGAAGGACGCGGCGTTGACGTGATCTGCAGCGGCTCGCATCCGTTTGCGCAGTGGTTCGACCAGACCGTCACCGACAAGGCGCGCTATCACAGGCTCATTGACCGAACGCAGTGGTGGGGTCGCAACATGATGATCTGGGGCATCCACGTGCATGTGGGCATCGAGGACAAGGCCAAGGTCATTCCCATTATGAACGGCCTGCTGACCTATGTTCCTCACCTGCAGGCACTGAGTGCCTCGAGCCCGTTCTGGGCCGGTGTCGATACCGGCTACGCCAGCAACCGCTCGCTCATGTTCCAGCAACTGCCGACGGCCGGCCTGCCCTGGGACCTGCCCGACTGGGACGCCTGGGAGCGTTACGTCGACGACATGGCGGTGACCGGCATCATCGACGACGTGACAGAGGTGCGTTGGGACATTCGCCCGTCACCGCGCTGGGGCACAATCGAAATTCGGGTCTGCGACGGCGTCTCGACCACCGTGGAGCTCGGCGCAATCGCCGCGTTCATCCAGTGCCTGGTCGAGTGGATGTCCACCCGCCTCGATGCGGGAGACGACGTACCGCGCATGCAACCGTGGTTCGTGCGCGAGAACAAATGGCGGGCGGCCCGCTACGGGCTGGGCGCCGAGATCATCCTCGATGCGGCCGGCAACGAGTGCCTCGTAACGGATGACGTGCGTCGCCTCATCGAGATCCTCTCCCCCGTGGCCGAGCGGCTCGGCTGCCTGCCGGAGCTGCAGGGTCTCCACCGCATAATCGACGACGGCGGCAGCTACCAGCGACAGCTCGCCGTGGCCGCTGCCTCGGGCGGCAGCCTGCCCGCGGTCGTTGCGGCGCTCAGCCACGAACTCGCGCAGGGGCTCGGGAGCTAGCATGGCGCACCGGCAACGGGCCGACTCGGCCCCTGTGGATGGCGGTCCGGAGAAGACTTGCGCGTCGTGTGGGCGCCGGATCGAGTGGCGCGCGAAGTGGGCGCGCGACTGGGATTCGGTGAAGTACTGCTCGGACTCGTGCCGTAACCGTGGGGTCACCGCAACCGATCTCCGGTTGGAAGAATCGATCACCACGCTGCTCGCTGCCCGGGCGCAGACCGCCACGATCTGTCCGTCCGATGCGGCGAGGGCAGTCGGCGACGAGGAATGGCGCGATCTTATGGAACCGGCCAGACGAGCCGCCCGCCGCATGGTCGCCCGCGGTGAACTGCAGATCACCCAGGGCGGCGCCGTGGTCGATCCATCGACCGCGAAGGGTCCGATTCGCCTGCGGCGGGCGCGCTAAGGGGCTGTTCAGTCGGGCGGCGCGAGCGACCAGGCCAGATAACATTTGGGCAGGGAAGCAGCACGAGAGGTTTTCGAATGTCGAACGATCACATCCTGGTGACCGGCGCGAACGGCAACGTCGGTCGCGTCGTGCCTCGCTTCGCGCCTCGGGGGTCACCTGGACGTTCGTTCGCGCCTCGTTTTTCCACCAGAACCTCTCCACCACTCACCTGACCGACATTCGTGATCGTGACGAGATCGTCGTTCCGGCCGGGCGGGGCGCGACAGCATTTGTCGACGCGGAAGACATCGGTGCGATCGCCGCGGTCGCCCTGCTCGACCCAACGTCCCACGCCGACACCGCCTACACCGTAACGGGGAGTGAGGCACTCATCTACCAGCAGGTCGCCCAGATCTTGACGGCCGAACTCGGCCGCTCCATTCGGTATGCCCGGCCCGGCATCGTGCGCTATCTCCGCCACGCACGTCGCACCTTCGGCATGCCATGGGGAATGGTTTTAGTCATTTCCGCGACCTACACCACGGCCCGCCTCGGTATGGCGGCCGAGCTCACCGACACGGTGCGCGCGGTGCTCGGCCGCAAACCCATTCGCTTTGCCGAATTCGCCCACCGCGAGCGAGCGGTTTGGAATCCCGCACAGACCTCAGCCGACCTGGCTTCCACCTGACAATCCCGCTTCCGGTCGGCTACCTCGTCGAAAGACTCAGTTGCCGTGTGCCTCGATCGAAACCGGCTGCCATTCGTTCCACGTCGCCAGTCGCGACTCGTAGTCCTTCGTCGCAATGCCCAGGGGTGCCTTGCCGAAAAAGATGCGCAGTGGCGGCTTCTCTGCATCGACGACCTTGAGGATCGCGCCCCGGGTGGCCTTGGGGTCACCGGGATCGTTTGCAGAGGGACGGCTCGCCGCCGCCTGTCGCACATCGGCGTACTCCGCCATCTCCTCGCTCCGCGAAGCGGAGGGACCCGACCAATCGGTCGAGAATCCGCCGGGTTCCACCAGCGTCACGTTGATACCAAAGCCCGCAACCTCCTGGGAGAGTGACTGTGAAAAGCCCTCGAGTGCCCACTTCGACGCATGGTAGATACCGACGGTGGGAAAGGCGCTGATACCGCCGATACTCGATACCTGGATAATGTGACCCGAACCCTGCTTTCGCATGACGGGCACCGCCGCCTGTGTGATCCAGAGCGCGCCGAACAGGTTCGTCTCGATTTGCGCTCGAGCCTCGTCTTCGGTCAACTCCTCGACCATGCCGAAATGACCGTACCCAGCGTTATTGATGACGATATCGAGCTGGCCGAAGTGCTCGGCCGCCTTCTGCACGGCCGCGAAATCCGCATCCCGGTCCGTAACGTCGAGCCGAATCGGAAAAAAAGTATCCGGGTACTTCTGAACCAGAGCAGCGAGAGTTTCCAGCTTTCGCGCGGTGCCTGCGACACTGTCGCCACGCTCAAGCGCAGCTTCCGTCCACTCGCGGCCAAAGCCCTTGGACGCGCCAGTAATGAACCAGGTTTTGCTCATGGGTATGTTCCTTTCAATGGATGACCTACACGGGTAACGTTCGACTCTCACGCCCTGAGCGGTCTAACTCTGGCGAACCTACTACGCAATCGGCTACGGTAACGAGCGGTCTTCGTCATCCTCGGCATCTGGCTTCGGGGCCGAATATTAATCAGGCATTTTTGCTGTCGCGCCACGCCAGCCAGTCGATGGCTTTGGCCAGGTCGTAGTCCGGCCCGGTGATTCCGACGGTGAACAAGCGGGTACCGAGGTCGTAGAGTGCGTCCGCGTCAGTGATGGTACGCCCGCGCAGCTCGGTAGAGATTTCGATCTCGGCGATATCCCGGCCGACCTCGTCGCACCACGCTCCCAGCACACCAAGCTTATGTTCGAGTACCTCGGGGTTGGAGAACGAGTGCCAGATGTCGGCGTGCTGGGCGACGATGCGCAGCGTTTTCTTCTCGCCGCCGCCGCCGATGAGTACCGGGATGTCGCGGGTCGGCGGCGGGTTGATCTTGGCCCAGCGGGCCTCGATGCGCTTCAGACTGTCGTCGAGGGCGTTCAAGCGGGTGCCAGGCGTGCCGAACTCGTAGCCGTACTCCTGGTAGTCGCGCTCGAACCAGCCGGCGCCGGTTCCGAAGATGAAGCGTGCGCCGCTGATGTGGTCGATCGTGCGGGCCATGTCGGCCTGCAGATCGGCGTTGCGGTAGCTGTTGCAGTTGACCAGGGCGCCGAATTCGATTGTCGTCGTCTGCTCGGCCCAGGCCGCGAGGATGGTCCACGATTCGAAGTGCAGGCCGTCGGGCGCGCCAGTGAGCGGAAAGAAGTGGTCCCAGTTGAAAGCGACGTCGAAGCCTCGCGCCTCGACATCGGTGAGCGTGTCCCGAATCTTGACATACTCGGCGTGCTGCGGGGCGATCTGCACGCCGATGCGCACCTTCCGATTCCTCGTTGAACTCATGTACCCAGCCTAGGACCGCCACCGATTCGTGCCGCGACCGCCCGCGCCGAACGAAGACCGCTGCACGCCCATAACTCCTGCAATTTCTTCGCCGATCATCGCGGGTCCCAGTAATTTGCTGGGCCCGGCATTCTAACGGTCACGATTTGCAGGAGTTATGCGCGGTGCGCGCGCTCAGTTAGCAGATTGGATACACGTTCCGGGCCAGGGCCCGGTCCAGGAATAAGTGCGGGGGTCGGGGATCGGATGCTACCGGCCGAGCATTTTTTGCAGCGCGGCCATTTCTTCTTCGGTGGGGCCGCCGGCCTTGCCCTTGCCGGGCTGGGCGCCGGAGCCGAGACCGAAACCCGAGCCTGGCGCATCCGCTGAAGCGGTCTCACCGGCGGGTTTGACTCCCGAGGCGATCGCGGCGTTCTCGGCGGCGCGCTTGGCGGGGTTTCCCGACTTGGAGCCCTTCTTCTTCTGTGCCACCTTGGGCTTGCCGCCGTAGCCGGCGCCGGGGATCGGTCCCATGCCGGGAATGTTGGGCATTCCGCCCTTGGCGACCGTCTTCATCATCTTGGCGGCCTGCTCGAAGCGCTGCACGAGCTGGTTGACCTCGGTGACACTCGAGCCTGAGCCCTTGGCGATGCGCAGGCGGCGCGAGCCGTTGAGCAGTTTAGGAGTGGTGCGCTCGAGCTTGGTCATCGACTGGATGATGGCCTCGGTGCGCACGATCTCGCGCTCGTCGAAGTTCTCGAGCTGCGCCTTCATAGCGCCGGCCCCGGGCAACATGCTCATCATCTTCTTGATCGAACCCATGTTGCGCAGTTGCTGCATCTGGCCGAGGAAGTCGTCGAGGGTGAAGGTGTCGGTCGCAAACTTCTCGGCGACCTTGCGGGCCTCGTCCTCATCGAACGCGCCCTGCGCCTGCTCGATCAGGGTGAGGATGTCACCGAGGTCGAGGATGCGGCCGGCCATGCGGTCGGGGTGGAACGGCTCGAAGTCGTCGAGCCCTTCACCGGTGGAGGCGAACATGATCGGCCGCCCGGTGAGCGAAGCGACCGAGAGAGCCGCGCCACCGCGGGCGTCGCCGTCGAGCTTGGTGAGCACGACGCCGGTGAAGTCGACGCCGTCCTGGAAGGCCTTGGCCGTGGCGACAGCGTCCTGGCCGATCATGGCGTCGATGACGAAGAGCACCTCGTCGGGATCGATCGCCTTGCGAATGTTGGCGGCCTGCTTCATGAGCTCGGCGTCGACGCCGAGCCGGCCCGCGGTGTCGACGATGACGACGTCGTGCACCTTCTGCAGGGCATACTTCACACCATCGCGGGCGACCTTGACCGGGTCGCCGACGCCGTTACCGGGCTCAGGTGCATAGACGGCGACGCCGGCCTGCCTGGCCACGACCTCGAGCTGGGTGACCGCGTTGGGGCGCTGCAGGTCAGCGGCGACGAGCAGCGGGGTGTGGCCGTCTTTGGCAAGCCACTTGGCGAGCTTGCCGGCGAGGGTGGTCTTACCGGCTCCCTGCAGTCCGGCGAGCATGATGATGGTCGGCGGCTTCTTGGCGAACTCCAGCCGGCGCTGCTGGCCGCCGAGAATGGTGATGAGCTCGTCATTGACAATCTGCACGACCTGCTGGGCGGGGTTCAGAGCCTTGCTGACCTCGTCGCCGAGGGCGCGCTCCCGCACCTTGCCGGTGAAATCCTTGACGACCTCGAGGGCGACGTCGGCGTCGAGCAGCGCGCGGCGAATCTCACGAACGGTGCCGTCGACATCCGCTGCGCTGAGCTTGCCCTTGGTGCGGAGGTTTTTGAACGTCTCGGCAAGACGATCTGAGAGGTTTCCAAAAGTTGCCATGATGCGTTTAGTTTAACCGGTGGCCGCCGCTACTTCTAAACGGATGCTGCGGCGCACGTTGTGTCGATTCGGGCGGGCGTCAGCTGATCGCAGGAGTTGCACTCGGGGCGACCAGCCGTTCGACCGCACGGATGACGTTGGCACGTCGGGCTGCTATCGCCACCGAGTCGGAACCGCCGGCGTTTGTCAGTGCCACGCCGGGCTCGTGCACCCAGGCGGAGGCGATGCCAAAGACGAGGGTCATGAGCTCGGCCGGCTCCCACGATGCGTCGACCCGGCCGGCGGCCTGGGCCAACCGGATGCGGCGCACCTGTTCGTCTCGATAGCCCAGCATGACTTCAAGGGCCGGCAGCCAGGTACCGTCGGTTTCGAGACGCGCCCAGTCGATCATGCGCAGATGGTCGCCGTGCTGCACGGTGTGGTCGAACAAGGCCCCGGCGAAGGCCGGTACGTCGTGGTCGGTCAGTACGGCGTCGCTCGTAAACTCGCGCAGATTGAGCTCCAAAACCTCGAGAAAGAGGTGTTTCTTATCGGAGTAGTAGGCGTAGAGGCGTTCCTTGCTGGCCGACGCATTCTTGGCGATGCGGTCGATGCGCGCCCCGGCGAGGCCGTAAGCGGCGAATTCTGCGCGCGCAGCCTCAAGAATGCGGGTCTGGGGGTCTGCTCCATTGCGTGCCATACCCCCAACTATAGCCAACAATTCACATAAAACGAACTAGTTCGTTCGGTTTTGCCGATAAGGTTGCAGCTATGTCGACCCCACCACGCAGTACCGTTCCGCCCGAATCAGCCAACACGATTAAATCCCCGGCCACGCCGCCCTCGTCGGCGGGCGCCGCATACGCCTCGCTGAGGGCCGAGGCCAACCCGCGCCGCTGGTGGCTGCTCGCCATTGTCGCGCTCGCCCAGCTCACCGTCGTGCTCGACGGGACCATTGTGAATATCGCGCTTCCGCAGGCGCAGATCGCGCTCGGCATGAGCGACGGCGACCGCACCTGGGTCGTTACTCTCTACTCACTCGTGTTCGGCGCGCTCCTGCTGCTCGGCGGGCGCATCGCTGACTTCTGGGGGCGTAAGCGCTCCTTCATCGTGGGGATGGCCGGGTTCGCCATCGCGTCGGCCCTTGGTGGCGCCGCGCAGAGCACGTGGGAACTTCTCGCTGCCCGTGGTCTGCAGGGGCTGTTCGCGGCATTGCTCGCTCCGGCCTCGCTCGCCCTGCTCACCGTGAACTTTCCCGGCGGCAAGGACCGGATCAAGGCTTTCGCTGTGTACGGAGCAATCGCCGGTGGCGGCGCGGCCGTCGGCCTCATTCTCGGCGGGGTGCTGACCGAATACGCGAGCTGGCGCTGGTGCCTCTACGTGAACGTGCCGATCGCCGTCGTCGCGATTGCGGCCGCCCTTCCAGTGATCCGCGAGAGTAAGGCACACGGCAACACGCGCTACGACGTGCCGGGGGCTATTCTCGTGGCGTTCGGTCTCGGATCCCTGGTCTTCGGCTTCGCACAGGCTGAAAATGGCTGGGGCAGCTGGCCGGTGCTCGTCTGCCTCCCGCTCGGACTGGTGCTGCTGGCGCTGTTCGTGTTTGTGGAGAGTAGGTCCAATCATCCGCTGTTGCCGTTGCGCATTATCGTCAACAGGGTGCGCGGCGGGGCCTTTCTGACCGCTTTGCTCTCCGGCGCTGCGCTGCTCGGCGGGCTGCTCTTTCTCACGCTCTATTTTCAGATTGTGTTGGGCTACTCGCCAATTCAGTCTGGCCTCGCTTCCCTGCCGATGACCGCGACGATCATGATCGGTGCAGGTTTACTGTCAAAGTTTCTGCCTCGCACCGGCGTGCGCATTCCGATGACCGTCGGACCGGTCGTCGGCGCAGCTGGCCTACTTTGGCTGACTAAGATCACTGTGGACGGCAACTATGCATTGGAAGTATTGCCGGGGCTCATTCTGCTCGGAGCGGGCCTCGCCCTGATCTTCGTGCCGCTTCAAAACGTGGCCCTGTCGGGAATTGCCGAACACGACGCCGGCGCGGCGAGCGCAGCCGTGACGGCCATGCAGCAGGTCGGCGGATCGCTTGGAACCGCGCTGTTCACCGCGCTCTATACGGCCGCCGTGAGTTCGTATCCGGTTGGCCAGGTCCCCTCTCAGGCCGCACAGTTCGGTGCGCTCGTGAGCGGCTACCAGTCCGTCTTTCTGTGGGCGGCCATCATCATCTTCGCGGCGGCGCCCATTGCATTCTTTCTGGTACGCCCGCGTGAGGAAGAGCTGCTCGGCGCGGGAGCCGCGGTGCACCTCGGGTAGCCGGGCACGTAGCCCGCGCACGCTCCCGGCTCACCTTATGGAAGCGGGCCCATGATAGATCATGGGCCCGCTTTCCGGGCCCGGGCCCGGTCGAGTTAGCTGTCGAGGGCCACCAGGACCGTGTCGCCGTGCACGTCGATCGTCACGACGAGCAGGCCGTCGGTGTCGTCGGGACTGATGGCGTACTCGAGCACCGCGAAGTGCGCCTCGTTGCTGGCGTGATGCGGGTGAAAACCGATGCGCTGTAGGCGCAGCGAGCGCAGAAAGTCGATCTGCTGGTCGCCGGAATCCCAGATGATGGCGTTTTCGATCGCCTCCTGGTCCATCTCGTCGAGCTGCTCAGCGATGTACTGGCTCGTCACCGACACCTCAGCCGACAGGTCGGCCACGAGGGACTCGCGCACCTGGGAGTCGAGGTCCTCCATCGAGCCGATCATCGCTGCAGCGATGTCGAGCGCTTCGGCGGTCACCGAGTCTTCATCGGGCGAATTGAGATCGATTTCGACGCTCTGGTCGCCGAGCTCGGCGGAGTCCGACCAGTACACCTCTCCTTCGTCTTCGTCGCCGAGAATTCCGAAGAAATCGTGTTCAATGCTCATAGTGCTCCTCTAAAGTTCTTCATCAGCCGACGAGTTTCTGGGCGAACACGTGCGGGGTGAAACCGGTGAGGTCGTTGATGCCTTCACCCTGCCCGACCAGTTTGATTGGAATGCCCGTCTTCTCCTGCACGGCCAGCACGAAGCCGCCCCGCGCTGAGCCGTCGAGCTTGGTCAATACGAGGCCGGTGACCCCGGCGTGTTCGATGAACGCTTCGGCCTGGGCGAGCCCGTTCTGACCGGTCGTCGCGTCGAGCACGAGCAGCACCTCGGCGATCGGACCCTGCTTCTCAACCACCCGCCGAATCTTGGTGAGCTCGTCCATCAGGCCGCCCTTGGTCTGTAGCCGCCCGGCGGTGTCGATGAGCACGATTTCGATGCCCTCGCTCTTCGCCTTCTCGACGGTCTGGAAAGCGACGGATGCCGGATCCTGGCCGGTCATCTGTGGCTTCACGATCTGCGCGCCGGCGCGTTCGGCCCAGGTCGACAGTTGTTCGACAGCCCCGGCCCGGAAGGTGTCGGCCGCGCCGATCACGACGCTGCGGCCGTAGGTGTTCAAGAACTTCGCGAACTTGCCGATTGTCGTCGTCTTGCCGACGCCGTTGACGCCGACGACCAGCACGACGGCGGGGCGCTCGGACAGTGTGAGGGTGGAGTCGAGAACCGAGAGCCGCTCTTCGATGCCTTCGCGCAGCATCCGCTGCAGGTCGGTCGGGTCGGTCGTGTTGTATTTGGCGACCTTGGTACGCAGATCGGTGATGACCGCATCGGTGACACTCGGACCAAAGTCGGCCTGCAGCAGGGCGTCCTCGAGGTCGTCCCAGGTGTCAGCGTCGATGGTCTTCTTCGCGAACATTCCGCGCAGTGCGCCGGAGAGGGACCAGGGGGTTCGTTCAGCCATGTGCCTAGCCTACGGGGACGCCGCCGCCTTCGGCGCGGCGAGCACCACGGGCCGGTCGCAGCACGCCAACGGCCGACCAAACACTCGACCGGTTCCGCGCAATCTGTGTGACGTCGCGTGACAGTGTGTGACAGCACGTGACCCCCCTCGCCGCCCTCTGTTCGTGCGCCGCAGTAGCGTGAGTGTCGTTGCTTCGGTTTGTGAACCCCGGGGCGGCGCCGCAAACCGAGGGAGCAGACGTGCCTAACGAAACCGAGACGGTGCACAGCGAAACGGCCGTGACTGCAAACGCACCGGTCGCGACCAAACTGCCCGCAGCCCGCCCGCCGCGGCCGTCCACCCGCCCGAACGGCCAGTGGAAGATAGACGGCACCGAACCGCTCAACGGCAACGAGGTCTGGAAGCAGGTCGACAACGGCATCGCAGTCCGTGGCCGCATCGAAGAAATCTATTCCAAGCAGGGGTTTGATTCCATTGACGGAACCGACCTGCACGGCCGTTTTCGCTGGTGGGGCCTCTACACGCAGCGCAAGCCCGGCATCGACGGCGGCAGGACCGCGACCCTCGAGCCGGAAGAACTCGAAGACCGCTATTTCATGCTGCGGGTACGCATCGACGGCGGCCAGCTCACCACCGAACAGACGCGTGTGATCGGTGAGGTCTCCCGCGACTTCGGCCGCGACACCGCCGACATTACCGACCGCCAGAACGTGCAGCTGCACTGGATCCAGATCGAGGACATGCCCGAAATCTGGCGCCGCCTCGAAGCCGTCGGCCTTGAAACCACCCAGGCCTGCGGTGACGTACCCCGCGTCTTCCTCGGCTCCCCCGTGGCCGGCATTGCCGCAGACGAACTGATCGACCCGACCAAGGTCATCCAGGAGATCGCGCGCAAGTATCTCGGCACCGACGAATTCGCCAACCTTCCGCGCAAATTCAAGACCGCTATCACGGGCCACCCCAGCCAGGACGTTGTGCACGAAATCAATGACATCGGCCTCGTCGCCGTCGACCACCCCGAACTCGGCATCGGCTATGACCTGTGGGTGGGCGGCGCCCTCAGCACCACCCCGCGCTTCGCCGAACGGCTTGGTGCCTTCGTGGCCGAAGACCGAGTGTCCGAGGTCTGGCGCGGCGTCACCTCGATCTTTCGGGACTATGGCTACCGTCGCCTCCGCGGCAAAGCACGCCTGAAGTTTCTACTCGCCGAATGGGGTACCGAGAAATTCCGTCGCATTCTCGAAGATGAGTACCTCGGCTACCCCCTGCCAGACGGCCCCGCCGCGCCGCGCCCGAAGACGCAGGGCGACCACATTGGTGTGCACAAGCAGAAGGACGGCCGCTTCTACATCGGCGTGGCCCCCTTCGTCGGCCGAGTCTCCGGCCAGACCCTCATCCGCCTTGCCGACCTGCTCGAGGCCTACGGCTCGACGCGGCTGCGCACGACCCCACATCAGAAAATCGTGGTGCTCGACGTGGCGGAGGAGCACGTGGAGCCCCTCATCGCGGCGCTCGACGAGATCGGGCTTTCGGCCCGACCGAGCCTGTTCCGCCGTTCCACCGTCGCCTGCACCGGCATCGAATTCTGCAAGCTCGCCATCGTCGAAACCAAGCAGACGGCAACGGATGCAATCCTCGAGCTTGAAAAACGCCTCGCCACCATCGATGCCCCGCACCCCATCACCCTGCACGTGAACGGATGCCCCAACTCCTGCGCCCGTATTCAGGCGGCGGATATCGGGCTGAAGGGCCAACTGCTGCCAGACGGCAACGGCGGTTCCACCCCCGGTTTCCAGGTACACCTGGGCGGCGGTCTCGCCTCGGTCGATCGCGAAGAAGCCGGCCTCGGCCGCACCGTGCGCGGCCTCAAGGTGACCGCTGAGAACCTCACCGACTACGTCGAACGCCTCGTGCTCCGCTTTCTGGCCGCCCGCAGCAGCGACGAGACTTTTGCGCAGTGGGCACACCGCGCCGATGAGGAGGACCTCAAATGAGCGCTGTCAACCTGAACGCCCGCGCTGCGGCATCCACTGCCCGCGACCTGCCGCCGCGTCGACCGAGCGCCGAGCTGCAGGCCCTCGCCGAAGCTGGCTCGGCCGAGCTCGCCGCGGCCGCTGCCGCCAACAATCGTGAGGCCACCGCCGCCGAGGTCGTTGCCTGGGTCGCCCGCAATTTCGGCGCTGACTCTGTCGCCGTCGCCTGCTCCATGGCCGACGCGGTGCTGCCCGAGATCGTCTCGCAGCAGCTGCCCGGCGTCGACGTACTCTTTCTCGACACCGGGTACCACTTCGATGAGACCTATGCGACCCGCGACGCGGTGGCTGCCGCCCTGCCGGTGACGGTTGTCGACGTGTTGCCGCTGACGACGGTGCCGGAGCAGAATGCCCTGCACGGCGCCGAACTCTTTGCCCGCGACGCGAACGCCTGCTGCGCGATGCGCAAGGTCGAACCACTACAGCGGTCGCTCGGCGGCTACGAGCTGTGGTTCACCGGCGTGCGCCGCGACGAAGCACCCACCCGCGCCAACACCCCGCTCATCACCTGGGATGAACGCAACGGCCTGGTGAAAGTTAACCCGGTTGCCGCCTGGAGCTACGACGAACTCATGGACTACGCCACCGAACACCACGTTCCCGTGAACGTACTGCTCTCCCAGGGCTACCCCTCCATTGGCTGCGCCCCCTGCACCCAGCCCGTCGCGGCGGATGCCGATCCCCGTTCCGGCCGCTGGGCCACCCTCGAGAAGACAGAATGCGGGCTCCACCTATGACCACTACACCGGCAATAGCTCACCGCCTTTCCGAACTCGACGTGCTCGAAAGTGAAGCGATCCACATCATTCGTGAGGTCGTCGCCGAGTTCGAACGCCCCGTGCTGATGTTTTCCGGTGGCAAGGACTCCGTCGTCGTGCTGCACCTTGCCGCGAAAGCCTTCTGGCCGGGCAGGATTCCCTTCTCGCTGCTGCACGTGGACACCGGCCACAACTTTCCCGAAGTGCTCGAGTTTCGCGACAAGACCGTCGCCGCGCACGGCGTACGCCTGACCGTGGCCAAGGTCGAGGAGTACATCGCGGACGGCCGCCTGGCGGAACGCGCCGACGGCACCCGCAACCCCCTGCAGACCCTCCCGCTGCTCGACGCCATCGCAGCCGGTCGGCACGACGCGGTCTTCGGCGGTGCCCGTCGGGACGAAGATAAAGCGCGTGCCAAGGAGCGCATCCTCTCGCTGCGCGATGAATTCGGGCAGTGGGACCCGCGCAACCAACGCCCGGAGCTGTGGAACCTCTACAACGGCCGCCACACCGTCGGCCAGCACGTTCGCGCCTTCCCGATCAGCAACTGGACTGAACTCAACGTCTGGCGTTACATCGAACGCGAGAACATCGAACTGCCCTCGCTCTACTACGCCCACAAGCGTGAGGTGTACCGCCGCGACAATATGTGGCGTGCCGTTGGCCCGGTCAGCCCAGCACGGGCCGACGAGACCATCGAACTTCGCACCGTGCGGTATCGCACGGTGGGTGATATGAGCTGCACCGGCGCAGTCGACTCGGCGGCGGTATCCGTTTCCGACGTCGTACGCGAGGTGGGGGTATCCACCATCACCGAACGCGGCGCGACCCGCGCCGACGACCGCATCTCAGAGGCCGCCATGGAAGACCGCAAAAAGGAAGGCTACTTCTGATGCGCACGCCGATCGCCGCCATCGGCGCAGCCCTAGCGGCGACGCTGCTGCTGCTGCTGAGCGGATGCTCCGGCGCGGCCTCCGCCGGAAGCGCCACCGGACCCGCCGAGGAACTGCGCCTCGGCTATTTCGACAATCTCACCCACGCCCCGGCCCTGGTCGGCCTCGAGCAGGGATTCTTCGCCGATGCCCTCGGCGAGACGACCCTGAACGCCCAGGCTTTCGGAGCGGGTCCGGCCGCAATCGAGGCACTCAGCGCCGGCGCGATCGACGCCGCCTATGTGGGCCCGAGCCCGGCCGTCAACACCTTCGTGCAGAGCGCCGGGCAGAGCGCGGTCATCGTGGCGGGCGCAACTATCGGCGGCGCCGCCCTCGTCGTGCGCGACGGTATCGACTCGCCCGCCGATCTTGCGGGCACGACTCTCGCCTCACCGCAGCTCGGTAATACGCAGGACGTCGCCCTGCGTTCCTGGCTCAAAAGCGAGGGCTATGAAACCAGTACGACCGGTGGCGGCGATGTGACGGTCGCGCCGACCGACAACGCCCGCGCGCTCACCCTGCTTCAGAGCGGGCAGATCGACGGCGCCTGGCTGCCGGAACCCTGGGTGTCTCGCCTGGTGCTCGAAGCGGATGCCCACGTGCTCGTCGAGGAGGCCAACCTGTGGCCGAACGGCGAGTTTCCCACGACCGTGCTGCTCGTCGGCGCCGATTTCAACCGCGACCACCCTGAAACGGTGCGGGCCCTCTTGGCAGGCCATACGGCATCCATTGCCTGGCTGAACGAACATCCCACCGAAGCGGCCGCCGTGATCAACAAGAAACTTGCCGCCGACACCGGTAAGCCCCTCGCTGACGCGGTCATCGAACGTGCCCTGGGCGGCCTGCACTTCACCAATGACCCCCTGGCCGACACTTTTTCGATCTCGCTGCAGAAGGCGGTCGCTTCCGGCACCGCGAAAGACGGCGACCTCACTGGCTTGTTTGACCTGACCCAGCTCAATGGCATTCTCGCCGCAGCATCAGGCGCGCCCATTTCGGCCGCCGGACTCGGAACGGAGTAATCGCATGACCCTCATCATTGATACCCAGGACCTCGCCACCGAAGCCGCCGTCGCCGCTCCCGAGGGCACCCTTTTTCGCTTCGCGACGGCAGGCTCGGTCGACGACGGCAAGTCCACCCTGGTGGGCCGCCTGCTGCACGACTCGAAGGCCATCTTGGCCGACCAGCTCGAAGCGGTCACCCGCACGTCGACCGAGCGCGGCTTCGGCGGCGAGAGCGGCGGCATCGACTTCGCCCTGCTGACCGACGGCCTGCGCGCCGAACGTGAACAGGGCATTACCATCGACGTGGCTTACCGCTACTTCGCAACACCCGCCCGCTCGTTCATTCTGGCGGACTGCCCCGGCCACGTGCAGTACACCCGCAACATGGTCACCGGTGCCACCACAGCGGATGCCGTCATCATGCTCATCGACGCCCGCAAAGGGGTGCTCGAACAGACGCGCCGGCACCTCAGCGTCGTCGCACTGCTGCGAGTACCCCACGTCATCGTCGCGGTCAACAAGATCGACCTGCTGGACTACAACGAGGCCGCCTACCGGGAGGTGGAGGCATCCGTTCGTCTCATCACCGCCGAACTGGGCATCGCTGAAGTTCTCGTGATTCCGGTGTCGGCATTGGTCGGCGACAACGTCGTAGACCGCTCTGAGCGCACCCCCTGGTATGCCGGGCCGAGCCTGCTCGAACTGCTCGAAACCCTCACCGTGATCGACGACCTCGACGAACGAGGCCAGGCCACCGAGGCGTTTCGCCTGCCGGTCCAACTTGTGCTTCGTCCGCAGGGTGCGGTCGTCGTTACGCCGGACTTAGCCGAAACCTTTCGCGACTACCGGGCCTACGCCGGCCAGGTCGCGAGCGGCAGCATCAAGGTGGGTGACACCGTCAGCGTTGAACCCGGCGGCGGCACCAGCACCGTCACCGGCATTGACTTTGCCGGAGTCGCCCTCGACGAGGCCTTCGCGCCGCAGTCGGTCGCCCTGCGGCTGGCCGACGACCTCGACATTGCCCGCGGTGCCGTCATTGCAGCGCGGGGCACCCTGCCGCCGGTCACCCGCACCCTCCAAGCCGACCTGTTCTGGCTCGACCCGCGGCCGCTCGCTCCGGGCGCCCGAATTCTCGTGAAGTTCGGCACGACCGTGGTGCAGGCTCTGGTCAGCGAGGTTACCGGCCGGCTCGACCTGACGACCCTCGGCGTTGAACCGGCCACTTCGCTCGCCGTGAACGACATCGGGCAGGCGAGCATCCGCTTATCGCGCGATCTGCCCGTGGAACGTTACGTAGAGAACCGCCGCTCGGGCGCCTTCCTGGTGATTCACCCGCAGGACGGCGCAACCCTCGCCGCCGGCATCGTCACTGCGCCGGGCGAGCCCACCCGGGCTGGCGACGGCTCGGGCGCCGGATCGGACGTGTCGCCGTGACCTCGCCCGCACGCACGTCAGTGGTGACCGCGCCGGTGCAGACTTCTGAAACGCCCGTGGCCGGTGAGGAAGCCGCTGCGACGGACTCCGGGCCGGTCGCGATCACCATTGACGGTCTCGGCAAGCGCTACGGCACCGGTCCGCTCGTGCTCGAGGACATCAACCTCTCGATCGAAGCCGGCCAGTTCGTTTGTCTGCTCGGAGCGAGCGGATGCGGCAAGTCCACACTGCTCAACATCATCGCCGGCCTGGAGAAGCCGACCGAGGGCGCCGTGACCGTGGCGAGCGGCAAGGCAGCGGTCATGTTCCAGGACGCTGCCCTGTTTCCGTGGCTGACCGCCGGCCGCAATGTGGAGCTCGCCCTGAAGCTGCGCGGTGTGCCGCGCAAGGAACGCCGGAGGGAAGCCCTCGAACTGCTCGATCTGGTCAATCTGGCCGATGCGGCCGAGAAACGCCCGCACGAGCTGTCTGGCGGTATGCGACAGCGGGTAGCCCTGGCCCGATCATTGGCGCAGGACCGCAAAGTACTGCTCATGGACGAACCGTTCGCGGCGCTTGACGCCATCACCCGCGACCTGCTGCACGAAGAGCTCGAACGGGTGTGGCGCCAGACGGGCCGTACCATTGTCTTCGTCACGCACAACGTGCGGGAAGCGGCCCGGCTCGGGCAGCGCATCCTCCTGATGTCGTCGCGCCCCGGCCGCATCGTCAACGAGTGGACCATCACCGATACCGGCTCCCGCCGAATCGAATCCCCCGAAGTAGCTCGTCTGGGCGACGAGATCACCGACCAGTTGCGAAAGGAGATTCGCCGCAATGCCGCTTGAATCACAGACTGCCACCGCGAGGGTGCACGACCCCGACCACGACGAGTTGCGCCGCCTCGAAGCTGGCCTGGACTCCCTGCAGGCCGTCCCCGAAACGGCCCGCGGAGCCTTTCGCCGCACCGTCGACGGTGTCCTGCCACCGATTCTGCTGCTCATCGCTCTCGTCGCAGCCTGGCAGATCTACATTGTGATCGCCAAACCCCGCCCCGACCTGATTCCCGGGCCGTTCGACGTATTCGGCGCCCTGGCCAGCGCGTGGTCGAGCGAGCGCCTCCAGCTCGCGGTTGCGACGAGCCTCGAGCGCGGCGGCCTCGGCTTTCTGATCGCCGTCGCCATCGGCACCCCGATCGGGCTGTTGCTCGCTGAATGCCGCCCGGTACGACGGGCCGTCGGCCCACTGCTGTCTGGTCTGCAGGTGCTGCCATCGGTCGCTTGGGTGCCAGCCGCGATCATCTGGTTCGGCCTCACCGACGCAACGGTGTACTTCGTCATCCTGATGGGCGCCGTCCCCTCGATCGCCAACGGACTCGTCTCCGGAGTCGACCAGATTCCGCCGCAGCTTCGCCGCGTCGGCACGGTACTGGGCGCCTCGCGCTTCGAAATGGCGACCCTCGTGGTGCTGCCGGCCGCGCTGCCCGGCTATTTCTCCGGCCTCAAGCAGGGCTGGGCTTTCGCGTGGCGTTCGTTGATGGCCGCGGAAATCATCACGACCGGCGGCACGATCGGGTTCGGCCTCGGTACCATGCTGAACCAGAGCCGAGAACTGGCCGATCTGGCGGGCGTGCTCGCGACCATCCTGGTGATTCTGTTCGTCGGGATTCTGGTCGAGCTCGTCATCTTCGCTCCGATCGAGCGTCGCCTGCTGCGCCGCCGCGGACTGATGGCCGCTGGCCTGCGCTGACCGGCGCATCCATTTTTTTGTCCGTTGCTGTTGAAAGGTTTTTCATGATTCCCGTTTCTTCTGCCCTGCGCGTTGCCATTATCGGCGCCGGCCCGGCCGGCATCTACGCCGGCAATATTCTGGGCCGGCTCGTGCAGGAGGCTGGTCACCAGGTAGCCATCGACCTGTTCGATTCGCTGCCAGCACCATACGGACTCATTCGCTACGGCGTCGCCCCCGACCATCCGCGAATCAAGGGCATCGTCAAGTCCTTGCAGGAGATGCTCGACGCAGGTACGATTCGCTTCATCGGCAACGTCACGTACGGCACCGACCTGACCCTCGCCGACCTGCGCGAGCAGTACCACGCGGTTATCTTCGCGACCGGCGCCATTCTCGACGCCCCGCTCGTCATTGACGGCATCGACCTGCCCGGCTCATTCGGCGCCGCCGACTTCGTGTCCTGGTATGACGGGCACCCCGACGTCCCCCTGGAATGGCCGCTCGACGCAACCGACGTGGCCGTGATCGGCAACGGCAACGTCGCCCTCGACGTGGCCCGCATTCTCGCCAAGCACGCCGACGACCTGCTCACCACCGACATTCCCGCCTCGGTCTATGCCGGCCTCGCCGGTTCTCCGGTCACCGACGTACACATATTCGGTCGTCGCGGGCCCTCCCAGGTGAAATTCACCCCGATCGAACTGCGCGAACTCGCCGACATTCCCGACGTCGACCTCGTGGTCTATGCCGAGGACTTCACCCCCGATTCGTACAGTGAACAGCTCGTCGCCAGCAATAACCAGGTCAAGATCATGACCCGCACACTGAACGGATGGCTCACCAAGGCTCCGAGCGGCGCCTCGCGTCGTTTGCACCTACACTTTTTGCACGCCCCGGTCGAGGTGTACGGAGACGGACGGGTGGAAGGCATCCGTTTTGAACGCACCGAACACACCGGAGACGGCGGAGTGCGATCGACCGGTCAGATTATCGACTACCCGGTGCAGGCCATCTATCGAGCGGTCGGCTACCGCGGCAGCGCCCTCACGGAGGTGCCGTTCGACGCCGTGCGCGGTGTCATTCCAAACGATGGCGGGCGGGTGCTCGATGCGGCCGGCGAGCCGATCGCCGGATTGTACGCCACCGGATGGATCAAGCGCGGCCCGATCGGGCTGATTGGCCACACCAAGGGAGACGCGCTGGAAACCGTGACGCGGCTCGTGGCCGACCTGCCGGTGCTGGTCGCCGGGGGCACTGTCGTGGGCAAGGTGGATGCAATTCTGGCCCTGTTGGACGAACGCGGGGTGGAGTTCACTACCTGGGCCGGCTGGCAGGCCCTCGATGCCCACGAACTGATGCTCGGCAGCCTCGACGAGGTCACTCCGGGTCGCGAACGGGTGAAGGTCATCTCCCGCGCGGAACAGGTTGGGATCTCGCGCACGGAAGCGTTGTTGACCCTGTGACGTATGTGATCGCTCTGCCGTGCGTCGATGTGAAAGATCGTGCTTGCATCGATGAATGCCCGGTGGACTGCATTTATGAGGGCGAACGCTCGCTCTATATCCATCCTGACGAGTGCGTCGACTGCGGGGCCTGCGAACCGGTCTGCCCGGTCGAGGCCATCTACTACGAAGATGACCTGCCCGAACAGTGGGCCGACTACTACAAAGCCAACGTTGAATTCTTCGATGACATCGGCTCCCCGGGAGGCGCCGCCAAGATTGGCGTGCTCGCCAAGGACCACCCCGTCATCTCCGCACTGCCCCCGCAGGTCACCGAGCCAGCCTGACTCGCACCGGCGGCGGCGGGGCGCCGCCGGTGCGCGGCCATATTCTGGTGAAGCGGCCCAGCGCTAAGCTGACACAGTGTTGCCTTCAAATTCTTCGCCGGTGCGGCGCACCAACCGCCGCGATCACATCCTCAGCGCAGCCGAGGAATTGTTCCGTGATCAGGGCTATCTGCAGGTGCCGCTCGCCGCGATCGCGGCACGTGCCGGCGTGACCCAGGCCGGTGTGCTGCACCATTTCCAGTCGAAAGACAACCTCTTCATCGAGGTGCTGAGCCAGCGTGATACTGCCCTACCGGCTCACGGGCTGGCCCTCATGCAGCACCTCGTCGACACGGTCGTGACCAACCAGTCTCGCCCAGGGATCGTGCAGGGTTTCACCGTGCTCGCGGCGGAAAGTGTCATCCCCGGGCACCCTGGATCGGACTACTTCCGCCAGCGTTACGCCACCCTGCGAGAGCAGGTGAGCGCCGAAATCGTGGCAATGACCGCCTCGGGTCTCGTCGAGCCCGCGGTCACACCCGACATCGCCGCTGCCTGCATCATCGCCCTGCTCGACGGACTGCAGGTGCAGTGGCTGCACGCCCCCGGGTCGATCAGCATGGCAACGGATGCCGCCGACGGCATCGAGGCGCTTCTGCGCTTGGCGCCCGGCTCGCTTACTCGGCCCTGACTCGGTTCTTAGCCGGTTCTGCGCGAACTTGCGCTCCGTCCAACGCGTAACTTACTATATGGTCAGTCAGCTATGACGATGACGCGTACGGACAGGACAATGATGACTAGCACCGTGAGTTCTCCCCAGGAAACAACTTCGATTGTCGAGAAGGACCTCCGCGACCGGCTGCTGCGCCTCGATCTGCAGACCAAGGTGTCAATGGTTACCGGGGCTACGTCATGGCTCCTCACCGCTGTACCGCAGATCGGACTGCGCGCCGTCGCCCTCTCGGACGGGCCAGCCGGAGTGCGCGGTGTCTCCGACATCGACCCGACACCGTCGGCCAGCTTTCCGAGCCCCACCGCCCTCGCAGCGACGTGGGACCTCGCTGCGGCCAGCGAGATCGGCGACGCTTTCGCAGCCGAAGCGCACGGTCAGGGCGTCGACGTCGTGCTCGCTCCCGTCATCAACCTGCAACGCACGCCCTTTGGTGGGCGCCATTTCGAAAACTTCTCTGAAGACCCGCTGCTGGTCGGCGCCATCGGGGCGGCCGTCGTCAGGGCCATCCAGTCGCACGGTATTGCGGCTACACCGAAACACTTTATCGGCAACGAAACCGAAACCGAGCGCACGACCTACCTGGCGCACATTGACGAGCGCACCCTGCGGGAGGTCTATCTGGCCCCCTTCAATGACGCGGTCGACGCCGGGGCCTGGGCGATGATGTCGGCCTATAACGGAGTAGATGACGGCGTCGAAGCGGCACCGATGAGCGAACACGGTCACCTCGTCAACGATGTACTCAAGGGTGAGTTCGGCTTTGACGGAGTGATGATGAGCGACTGGATGGCCGCCCGCCGCACGGTCGAAACGGCGCTGGGCGGCCTCGACCTTGCCATGCCGGGCCCGCTCGGGCCGTGGGGCGCCGCCCTGCTCTCCGCCATCCGCACGGGCACCGTGGCCGAATCGGTGCTTGATGACAAGGTGCTGCGCATCCTGCGCCTGGCCCATCGTGTCGGGGCGCTCGACGGCGCGGTCACCCGACCGGCTCCATCCGTCGACGTGCCGGCAGTGTTGCGGCGCCTCGCGGCCCGGTCGACCGTCGTACTACGCCGCTCGGACGATATTTTCCCGCTCGTCGCACCGCGCCGGGTCGCCTTGATCGGCCCGAATGCGGTCGAAGCCTTCACCCAGGGCGGCGGCAGTGCACACGTCAACCCGGCCTACGTCGTGAGCCCCGAGCAGGGTCTGCGGGCCGCGTTCGGCTCGGATGTCACCCTGACCGTCGACAGTGGATGTTCCTCCCGGCTTACCCAGCCCGTCGTCGACGCCGCGCGCACGGAGGAATGGACCCTCGAGCACTTTGACGCTCACAACGGCCTGATCGCCACGACCACGCAACCCGCCGGTGGCCAGCTCCGCATCACACCGGCCAGCGCTGCGGTGACCCGAGTCGTGATTCGCGGGATCGTGCAGTTGCCGGAGGCCGGCATCCACGATCTCGGCGTCTTCGCCCTCGGGCGTCACACCAGCACCCTCGATGGGGCAACCCTGCACATGGAGACCGAGACGGCGACCGGCGAAGATGTGCTGACCAGCTCAAACAACAACCCGCCCGGAGCCACGACGAACCTTGACGTGACGATCCCGCGCGCCGTCGCCGTGTGCATCGACCTTGAAATACCCAACCTCGATGATTTCGGGCGTTGGTCGGTCGTCGTGATCCGACACGGAGCTCCCGGACCGAGCGACGCCGAACGGCTGCAGCAGGCCGTGGCCAATGCGCAACGCTCGGACGTCGCGATCGTCGTCGTGGGAACCAACGACGAGGTCGAAAGCGAGGGCTTCGACCGCGTCAGTCTCGCCCTGACCGGCGGCCAGGACGATCTTGTGCGCGCCGTCGCTGCGACCGGCACCCCGACCATCGTCGTCGTCAATGCGGGAGCGCCCGTCTTGCTGCCCTGGGTTGACGACGTCGCTACCGTGCTCTGGACCTTCTTTCCCGGCCAGGAATGTGGCCATGCCCTGGCCGACGTACTGACCGGGCTCGTCGAACCGGCTGGCCGGTTGCCATGGACGCTCCCGGCGCGCGAGATCGATATCCCCGAGCGGGCCAGCAAGCCGACGGATGGTCACCTGTACTACTCCGAGGGCGTGATCGTTGGCCACCGCGCCTGGGATACCCTCAAGCGGGAACCTGCCCGCCCCTTCGGCTTCGGGCTCGGCTGGACCGACTGGCAGGTGACCGATGTGCAGGTGTCCGACGACGCTGGGACATCCGTTGACCGCACCGTTATGGTCACGGTGCGCAACAGTGGCGCGCGGGCCGGAACGGCCGTGGCCCAGGTCTATCTGGAGCCACCGCTAGGCGCTCTCGTTCGCCCGGTACGCAGCCTGGCCGGGTTTGCGACCGCGCACGCTGAACCCGGCGAGACGGTGAAGATTGCCGTGCCGATTCGCGATCGCGCATTTCAGGTTTGGGACGTTTCGCGCCACGAGTGGATGACGCCTTCCGGCCGATACCGACTGCACGCCGGCACGCACAGCCGCGACCTTCCGGTTTCCGTGGCTGTCGAGATTGCCCCGTGATGCCGCCGATCGACCGGCGCACGCTACTGCGCTTCGCGGCAGCCGCCTCCGGCATGATCGCGGTCGGCGGAACGATGGCTGCCTGCACGAGCCCGGCTGCCACGCTGCCCGGCGGGGTCGTGCACCTGGACTACTGGTCCTGGTGGGGCGGGTTCTCGAACGTCGTCGACATCTGGAATGCCCACAATCCCGGTGTGCAGGTCACCGCAACCACTATCCCCGGCGGCACATCCGGCGGCTACCAGAAGGTATTCTCCGCGCTTAACGCGGGGGCGGCACCCGATCTCGCGCAGCTCGAGAACTACCAGATTCCGGCATTCCTCATCGAAGACGGGCTCGTCGATCTGTCGCCGCATGGCGGCACGGCCATCGTCGATAAGCTCGTTCCTTGGCAAGCGGATGCCGTGCAATTTGCCGGCGGCATCTACGGTGTGCCCGTAGATGGCGGCCCCCTGGTCAGCTACTATCGCCGCGACCGGTACGAAGAACTCGGCCTCACAGTGCCCACAACCTGGGCCGAATACGCCGAAACCGCCCGGGCGGTGCGAGCCGCCGACCCCAAGTCGTACATCGAAGCATTCCCACTTAACGACCCCGAAATCCTGCTGTCGCTCATGTCGCAGGCGGGCGGCAAGTGGGTATCCGTCGAGGACGACACCTGGGTCGTCGACATCGCCAGCGAGGCATCCACTGAGGTCGCGCGCTTCTGGGGAGGCCTCGTCGGCGAGGGTCTGCTGGACACCCGGCGGCCGCCGTGGGCGACGAGCTGGTTTTCCGGGCTGCAAGACGGAACCGTGCTCGGCTGGACGGCGGCCTCTTGGGCCGGCCCGATCATCCAGGGCAACGATCCAGACAAAGCGGATGCCTGGGCCGTCGCGCCCATGCCGCAGTGGCCAGCCTTGAATAGCGCGTCGGCACGCACCGCGACGCAGGGCGGGTCATCGTCGGTCGTACTGCGTGGTTCACAGCACCCCGTCGAGTCCCTCGCCTTCGCCACCTGGCTCGCCACCGATCCGGAGGCAATCGACGCCATGACCAAGTTCTGCGGAATCGGCTGGTCGAGCGCACAGGGACACTACGACACCCAGCTCACCGAACGGTCCGCCTACTTCTCGAACGAGCACGTCGTAGCCGAGTATGCCGCGTCGAGCGCCCTGGTACCCAACGATTGGACTTGGTGGCCCACCGTGCTCACGAGCCGCAACCATTTCGCGGATACCCTCGCCGCTGCCCCGAAAACCGGCGACGGTTTCGTCGCTGCACTGCGCGAAGTGCAACTGCGCACGGTCGCCGACCTGAGAAACAAGGGTCTCAACGTGCGGAGTGCGACATGACCATCAAGTCCGACACCCCGCCCGTCCAGGAACTAAGCCCACGCCGGATAACACACAACAAGGCGGAGAAACGCGCACCGTGGCTGCTCCTGACACCATTCCTGGTGATCTTCCTGATCACCTTCATCGGCCCCATCGTCTACGCCATCGTGCAAAGCTTCACGCGGGTTCAGCGCCTCGGTTTGTTTGGCGAGAACGGCCGAACGGTGCAATTTGCCGGCCTGGACAACTACGTGCAGGCCCTTGGCAATAGCGCTTTCATCGCGTCGATTTGGCGGATGCTGCTCTTTGGTGTCGTGCAGGTGCCCCTGATGATTGCGCTGGCCGTGGTGCTGGCCGTGATCCTCGAATCGGCCTCGGTACGCTGGCCGGGCTTGTTTCGCACCATGTTCTTTCTGCCCTACGGCGTACCCGGCGTGATCGCGTCGATTCTGTGGAGTTTCCTCTACGTGCCCGGCCTCTCCCCCATTGTGGATCTGCTCACCGCGCTCGGATTCGCACCCGACTTCCTGGGCGAGACGACCGTGCTCTGGTCAATCGCCAACATCGTGACCTGGTCATACACCGGATATAACATGCTCATCATCATCGCCCAACTGAAGGCAATCCCGACCGAGATCTACGAGGCCTCCCGAATCGACGGAGCGGGGGCATTCCGCACCTTCTTCAACATTCAGCTCCCCCTGATTCGCCCCGCGATCACGCTCACCGTCGTGTTCTCCATCATTGGAACTCTGCAACTCTTCGCTGAACCGCAGGTGCTGCGCAAGGTGTCCAGTTCCATCGACACGCAGTACACGCCCAACATGGCGTCGTACACGTCGGCGTTCACCAATAACGACTTCAACGTGGCGGCAGCCCAGGCGGTCTTGATCGCGCTCACCGCGGCCGTGCTGTCGTTCACGTTCCTGCGCCTGACCAACGGAAAGGAGTCGGATCGATGACGACTACCGATGAACAGCAGACGACACTCGTCACGGTAGCGCCGACAGCCGCTGCCCCGCCGCGGGATTCGAGCAAGCGCCAGCCGACCCCCGCTGCGCGAGCCAAAAAAATCCTGATCACCGCGATTCTGCTGGTCGCGGCGGTATATTTTCTACTTCCGATCTACTGGGTGATCATCGCGTCGACCAAGTCCACCCCCGACCTGTTCGGCAGCAACGGCTTTCTCTTCGCCAACCCGCAGCTGTGGACCAACATCGCAGACACCCTTGCCTACAACAACGGTATTTTCGTGCGCTGGCTCGGCAACAGCCTGCTGTACTCCGGCGTTGGTGCGGTAGGCGCGACACTATTTGCGGCCATGGGCGGATACGCCGTGGCAAAGTACAAATTCAAGGGCAAAGAACTGGTCTTCGGAACCGTTCTCGCGGGGGTGCTGATCCCAGCGACTGCGACGGCGATCCCCCTCTACTTACTGTTTAGCTGGGCCGGACTCGGCAATACCTACTGGTCGGTGCTGGTGCCGACGCTGGTGTCGCCGTTCGGGTTCTACTTGTCGCGTATCTATGCCGAAACGGCTGTTCCGGATTCGCTGCTAGAAGCGGCACGGCTCGACGGTGCCGGGGAGATCAAGATCTTCTTCACCATCGGCCTGCGCCTGATGACACCGGCCCTCGTCACGGTGTTCCTGTTTCAGGTGGTTGGCGTCTGGAACAACTATCTCCTGCCGCTCGTGATGCTCGCGGATGAGCGGCTGTACCCGCTCACACTCGGCATGACCACATGGCAGGCGGGCCAGGATCGCGATGCCGGGTTGTTCGCTCTCACGGTAACGGGGTCGCTGTTGTCGATCATCCCGCTCATGATCGCCATGGTGATCATGCAGCGATTCTGGCGTGGCGGCCTCACCGAGGGCGCCACCAAATAGCCGCCGCGGCGTTCGACGACTGCGGAGTACCGTGGCACAGTGGGTCACGGCGCTCTTGTTTTCTGCCGGCTTACAGCATTCTTGAACATGACGCCGATCAAAATGTCAGCCCGTCTGCTGGACCCTGACTTCGACCCGGCCTGCCGACTGCTCACCGGCTTGATCACGCAAGCGGTCCCCCAGGCGCTGGCCGATAACCGCAGACACCCCGTCTTGCCGCATGCTGACACCGTAGAGGGCATCCGCTATTTCCATGGTGCGTTTTTGATGCGTGATCACAATGAGCTGGCTGGTTTCGCGCAGGTCTTCGAAGATGGTCAGTAGTCGGCCGAGGTTGGCATCATCAAGGGCAGCTTCAACCTCGTCCATGATGTAGAACGGGCTCGGGCGGGCCTTGAAAATGGCGATCAGGAGCGCCACGGCGGCGAGCGAGCGTTCGCCGCCGGAGAGCAACGACAGCCGTTCGATCTTTTTACCGGCCGGCTTCACCGACACCTCGATGCCGGTCGTGAGCAAGTCATCGGGGTGGGTGAGCCAGATGCTGCCGCTGCCGCCAGGAAACAGCACCGGAAATACCTCGGCGAAGGCCGCCTGGGTGTCATCGAATGCAGACGAGAAGATGGTCTGCATCTTTTCGTCGATGTTGGCGATGATGGTGAGCAGGTCGCTGCGCGTCTCCGTGAGGTCGGTGAGTTGCTCCGTGAGAAACCGGTGCCGTTGCTCGAGTGCCGCGAATTCTTCGAGCGCGAGCGGGTTCACCCGGCCGAGCTGACCGAGCTTGCGTTCAGCCGCCGCGAACCGTTTCTGCTGTTCGGCCCGATCGAAGCGGATACCGTCGCCTTTGTCGCCCATAACACTGTCCAGGGCGCTTGAGACGATACCTGTGCCGTCGGGTGGAATGACCTGATCGGGCCCATATTCGGTAACGAGCACGTCTTCTGTCAGCCCTAGTTCGCTTGCGGCGCGTTCGAGCAGGGCCGAGAGGTGCAGTTTCTTCTCGTAGATCTCGAGTTCGAGGCCGTGTACGTTCTCAGTGATCGAGGCGAGCCGCTCGCGCAGGGCGTTCTCGTCACGACGCAGCTGCTGTAGTTCGGTGTTCTGGCTGGCCCGTTCGGTTTCGGCGCTCGCCAGCTGAAGCCTCGCGTCGGCGACGGAGCGATCCGCCGCGGCGAGCACGGCCGGCAGTGCCGTGGCGACCCGGGAAGCGGCATCCACTTGGCGACGACGAACGACGGCGCGACGGGCTGCGGCGGTGGCGGCCGTGCGGTCGGCCTCGAGCTGATGGGTGAGGCTCGTGACGTGCACTTCGCCAGCGCGCACCCGCTCGCGGGCGGTTTCCACCTGCAGCCGAGTCTCGACCTCGGTCTCGCGGGCGGCCTCGAGTTCGGTGTAGAGCGCGTCGCGCAGGGTCGCGTCAAGCATGGGGCGTGGCCGTGACCGGGCGGTGGCGAGGGTGGCTGCGGCCCGTGCGTCGACGGCTTCCGCTTCGGTGACGGCGCTGCTTGCGAGCTGCAGCGCGGCGGAGACTCGGTCGACGTCGGCGGTAGCCGCGTCTGCCTGCACCGAGAGTCGCCCACGCCGTTCGGTCAGGGTGCCGAGCCGCGTTTCACAGGCGCGCAAGGCCGCCCGCGCACGGACGGACTGCTCTTTGTGCGCCTGCAACAGTGTGCGCTGCTCGGTGAAGTCAAACCGCACACGTTCGATCTGCGCGGTCACGGCCGCCAGTTTCTCGGCGGCGGTATCGCGTTCGGCGACGAGTTCGAGCCTGCTCTGCCTGGCGCCGGACCCTCCGCGGACGACCCACGGGCTCAGCACCTCTCCGGCGAGGGTAATAACGGTGAGGCCGTTCGGCAGCTGTATGGTGCTGGCCACGGCAAGATCGTCGGCCACGACGGTCTGGGCGAGCAGACCACGTACTCCGGCCGGGCCGTCGATGACCGAGTTCGCCCAGCGGATGCCCGGCTGCGCGCCCAGTTCATCAACTGGCGCTGCAGGGTTATCGGCATCAGCATCAGCATCAGCCACGATCAGTTCAACCCTTCCATAATCGTCGCGTTCGGCCTGCGTGATCGCGGCTAGTGCGGCTTCGCGGTTGTCGGCAAGCACGGCGTCAGCGAGGGAACCGAGTGCGGCAGCGATCGCCGTCTCGAACCCCGGCTGCACCCGCACATGGTCGGCCACGAGGCCGCGAATGCCGGCTAGCTGCGCCGCGAGCACCGCCGACGAGCCGTCCTTCTGATCGAGCGCGAGGGAAAACGCGCCCTGTCGGGCTGCCTGGGCGTCGCGTTCCCGCTCGAGCCGGTGCAGGTCATCACGAAGGTGCTCCACCTCGGCCTCAACGCGCTGCACCGCGGTCTGGGCGAGTTCGAATGCCTCGGAGAGCTCGCCCGAGTCGGGTTCGCCAGCGGGCACGTCGGCTGGCAGTTCGTTGAGCTGTTCCTGCGCTTTTCGACTGCGGTCCACGGCGTCACCCCGAGCATTCTGCTGCCGCAACTGCTCACCGTGCACGGCAGTAAGCCGCGACGTCGCTGTCTCGGATTGCCCGGTCAGGTGCGATATTTCGAGGTCGTGCCGAGAGACGAGTGCTGCCTGAGCCGCAATGTCTTCGTCGACCGCGTCAAGCCGCGATCGGGCCGCCGCACTCTGCTCCCGGCCGATGTCTGAGGCGATTTGGGCCGTCCCGAGGCCTGCACGCAACTGCTCAACCTCGGCGGCGGCCTCGGCCAGCACGGTCGGGGTGACACTCGACACGAGTCCGGTCGACTCCGCCTGCGAACCCAGCAGGGCAAGTCGCTGATTGGCGAGGGTGAACAGTCCACGCAGGCGTTCTTGCACCGACTCCAGTTCGTGGCTGGTGCGGCGAGCCAGGTCGACGGCATCGCCGACCTGGGTGAGCTCAAGCCGCTGCACTCGCCCCTGCTTCTGCGAGAGCTGTTCCTGGAGCACGACCCGCTCGGTGTGCCGTTCACTCTCGGTGCGGTCACAGGCGTCGAGGGCGGTACGCAGCGCCACGACGTCGTCGGCGAGGAGGCGGGCGCGCGCGTCGCGGACGACGGCAGCGATGGTCTGCGCTTCCCGGGCGATTTCGGCCTGGTGTCCGAGCGGCTTGAGTTGGCGCCGAATCTCCCCGGCAAGGTCGCTCAGCCGCGTGAGGTTGGTCTGCATCGCATCAAGTTTGCGCAGAGTCTTCTCTTTGCGGCGCCGGTGTTTGAGAATGCCGGCGGCCTCTTCGATGAAGCCTCGACGTTCCTCGGGGCTCGCGCGCAGCACAGCGTCGAGCTGTCCCTGCCCAACGATGACGTGCATCTCCCGGCCAAGGCCGGAGTCGCTGAGCAGTTCCTGCACGTCGAGCAGCCGGCACGTGCGCCCGTTGATGGCGTACTCGCTCGCGCCATTGCGAAACAGGGTGCGCGAAATGGTGACTTCGGAGTACTCGATCGGCAGGGCGCCGTCGGTGTTGTCAATGGTGAGAATAACCTCGGCCCGGCCGAGCGGACCACGGGTGGACGTGCCGGCGAAGATGACGTCTTCCATTTTGCCGCCGCGCAGGGTTTTCACGCCCTGCTCGCCCATTACCCAGGCCAGGGCGTCGACGACGTTGGACTTGCCCGAGCCGTTCGGGCCCACAACGCAGGTGACGCCGGGCTCAAAAGCGAACGTCGTCGGCTGCGCGAACGATTTGAAGCCCTTGAGGGTGAGGCTCTTCAAATACAACAGAAACCCTTTCGGTTGTCGGCCACCAGTACTCGTCTCCACGCTAATTCAACGGTACCGTGACCCACCGACACTGGCCGGGACATCCGCTGATCGCGAAGTGTGGCGTGCACACTTCGGTCGCTCGGACTACTCTGGCGCAGCATGAGCGACTTCTCGATCGACGAACTCGTCATTCCCGGTTCGGTTCCGAGCGACAACCCCGAGGTGCGATTTCCGCTCGCCCGCGGTTATCGCCTCGAGCAGGCGTGACCTAGTGCCCGAAGGCAACGGCGTCATAGCGCAGGGAGGCCCCGACGTCGAGGGCGGATAGTGCCACGAGCTCGGCCGAAGACAGGTCGAAGTCGAAGATGCTGATGTTCTCGAGCTGGCGCCGGGGATTGCCCGACTTGGGCGTGGGCACGATCCCATTCTGGGTGTGCCAGCGCAGCACGACCTGCGACGCCCTGCGTGCGTGCGCCAGAGCAATCGCCGTGATCACCGGTTCGGCGAGCAGCCCGCCGTCACGACCGAGCGGACTCCACGCCTCGGTGAGGATGCCCCGCGAACGGTGCAACGAACGCAGGTCAGCCCGGTTGTGCGTTGGGTCAAGCTGGGTCTGGTTGACCTGTGGCGTGAGCCCCTCATCAAAGAGCTCCTGCAGATGCTCGGGCAAGAAGTTCGACACACCAATCGCCCGCACCTGCCCCGACTCCTGCAGCGCGCGAAGGCCTCGAAACGCATCCAGATAGCCGTTCTGCTCCGGGTTCGGCCAGTGAATTAAGTAGAGGTCGATGACCTCCAGGCCGAGCCGCCCAGTGCTCGCCTCAAACGCCCGGTGCACGCCGTCATAGCTGTGCCACTTCTTGTTGAACTTCGAGGTCACGAAGATTTCTTCGCGCGGCAATCCGGTACGACGGAGGCCCTCCCCCACTCCGACCTCGTTCTCGTAGTTCTCAGCGGTGTCGAACAACCGGTAGCCGGCGTCGGCGGCCGAAGTGACGGCATCCGCTGTGTCTGAATTGTTCATGGGCCAGGTGCCGAGGCCGATTGCGGGAATCTGCACGCCGTTGTTGAGGGTCAGGGTGGGAGCTGGAGACATCATCGGTCCTATCTGCGCGGCCGCGTCGGCCCCACAGTTCGTAGCGTAGGCCCGGCTTGCGCACCCGATCCGCCATAAGTCTGTACGCATTGCGCACACTTGTGCGTAATAAGCACAATGGGCTAGGGTCGACAGCAGCGCGGCATCCCCGCCCACCAGCAAGCCCACCACCCCGGGTACGCCAAACACATCTGTCAACGTCGATGGGAGGAAATTTCTGTGAGCTCCACCGCAGAATCATTTATGGTCGGGCTGATCGGCTCCGGCGTCACGCCCACGCTCTCCGCGGGAATGCACGAAACTGAAGCCGATCACCAGGGCCTGCGCTACATCTACCGTCCGATCGATCTCGACGTCATCGATCGCCCGGCAGAAGCTGTGGGCGAGCTGCTGCGCAATGCCCGCGAACTCGGCTTCAACGCCTTCAACATCACGCATCCGTGCAAGCAGCTCGTGCTCGAACACCTCGACGAGATCAGTGACGATGCCCGCCAACTCGGAGCGGTCAACACCGTACTCATTCGCGACGGCCGCTTCTTCGGCTTCAACACCGACTTTTCGGGGTTCAGTTCCGGCCTGGCCGAAGGGCTGCCCGACGCAACCCTCGACTCGGTCGTGCAGCTCGGCGCCGGCGGTGCCGGTTCCGCCGTGGCGTACGCACTGCTGCACCGCGGCGTCAGTACCCTGCGCATCAGCGACGTCGACCACGAACGAGCCGGTGAGCGCGTTAGAGCCCTGCGCGCCCTGTTCCCCGATCGCACCATCGAGGCCATCACTGCCAACGACCTGCCCTCAGCCCTTAACAACGCCGACGGCCTCGTGAACGCGACTCCGATCGGCATGCACATGCACCCCGGCCTGCCGCTCGACGCGAACCTGCTCGACGCCCGACTCTGGGTCGCCGACGTCATCTACCGCCCGATCGACACCGCCCTCATCATCGCCGCCCGGGCGGTCGGCTGCCGCGTTCTTGACGGCGGTCACATGGCGGTCGGCCAAGCCGTCGACGCCTTCGAACTCATCACCGGCCAGACAGCGGATGCCCCACGCATGCGCGCGCACTTTCTCACGATGATCGCCGCCGGTTTCTAACTTTAGAAGGAACGACATGTCTGAAGACACCCCTCAAGAAGCCGTGCGGCAACCCCGCGTGCTGCGGTGGATCTCCGCCGTCGAACACTCCATCGGCGCCATACTCATCTCCGTCATTGCGCTGCTCGTCTTTGCGCAGGCCCTTCAGCGCTACCTGCCAGTGAGCGGATGGGTGTGGTCGGGTGAACTCGCCCGCTACTCCATGGTCGCCGTGACTTTCATCATGTGCGGCTACCTCATGGGCCAGGGCCAACACATCACCATCGAGGTGATCGACCGCTTCGTTTACCGGCGCGCCCGCCGCTGGGTCAAGCGCTTCGCGAATGTGGTCGTCCTGCTGATCTGCCTCGCCTTCATCCGTGAAGGCTGGGCTCTCGTCACTGAAACCAGCGGCCAGGTATCGGCCGCCATGCAAATGCCGATGACCTACCTCTATGCCTTTCCCCTGGTCGGATTCGCGCTGGCCGGGCTGCGCGCTGCCTGGGCCATCATCGTGCCCGAATCCGAAGCCGACAGCACCGAAGCCGACCTCGAAGGAGAACTCGCATGAGCCTGTGGATTCTAATTGCCCTCATCGCCATACTGCTGGCGCTGCGGGTACCCGTGGGGTTCGCCTTTCTCGGCCCGTCACTCGCCTACATGATCATCGAGGGAAACTCCACCGGCCTCGCCCTGCGCGTCGCCGCCGACGGCGTCTCAAGCTTTCCGCTACTCGCCGTGCCCCTGTTCATTCTGCTCGGCAGTATCGCCAACCGGGCCGGCATCGCCGACCGCATCTTCGACTTCGCCCTCGCCGTACTCGGCCGAATCAAGGGCAACCTCGCCTACGTCAACATCGGCACGAGCGTCGGATTCGCCTGGATGAGCGGATCGGCCCTCGCCGACGCCGCCGCCCTCGGAAAACTCCAGGTGCCCGGTATGGTGCGCAGCGGCTACAGCTTTCGATTCGCGGCCGGCCTCACCAGTGCCTCCTCGCTGATTGCACCGGTGATGCCGCCGAGCATTCCGGCCGTCATCTACGCCTCTGTTGCCACCGTCTCAACCGGAGCACTCTTCGCGGGTTCGGTACTGCCCGCCATGCTGATCGCCCTCGGGCTGGTCGTCACGGTCTTCATCTTGGTGCGCAAAAACCCCAACCTCACCACCATCCGGTTCAGCTGGTCGGTTCTCGGCCGGGCCAGCGTGCGCGTGATAGGCCCGATCGGCGCCCCCATCATCATTCTGGGCGGTATTCTCGGTGGGTTCTTCACCCCCACCGAAGCCGCCGCGGTCGGTGTAGCGTACATGATCGTGCTCGGGCTGGTCTATCGCACGCTCAACCTTAAAGCCATCATCGACGCGCTCAAGGAGACCGCCGCCGTCACCGGCGCCATCGCCCTGATTCTCGCCGCGGCCGCCCTGCTCGGCTGGATCCTCGCCCGCGAACGTGCCCCGCAGGCCGTCGCCGATGGCCTCACCTCGCTCACCGACAATCCCATCGTGTTTCTGCTGCTCGTGAATTTGATTCTGATCATTCTCGGCATGGCCATCGACGCCACCGCCGTGCTGCTCATCACCGTTCCGGTGCTGCTGCCGGTGGCCGTGCAATACGGCATCGACCCGATTCACTTCGGCGTGGTCATGATCGTCAACCTCATGATCGGCCTGCTGACGCCCCCGGTCGGCAGCGTGCTCTACGTGATGAGTTCGGTCACCAACCGACCCGTCGACGAGGTCTTTCGCGGCGTGCTCCCCTTTCTCGTTCCGCTGCTCGCCGTGCTTGGCCTGCTTACTTTTTTTCCCCAGATCGTCACGATCGTTCCCACCCTGCTCGGGCTCTAACCAGCATCTACCATCGGAGAAACGCATGCGTAAGACATCCACTCGCAAAACGACCACCCGTCGCCTGCTCACCGGCATCGTCGCCGGCCCACTCGCCATCGGCCTGCTCGCGGCCTGCAGCGGCACCGACGCTGGCGCTGGCGCCTCGGGCGACAAGGTCACCCTCTCGTTCGCAAACAGCTACGGTCTTGACCACCCGCACAACCTGTGCGGCGCCGATATCGTCGCCGAATCGGTAGCGGATGCCGGCATCACCATTGAATTGTTCCCCTCCAGCCAGCTCGGTGCTGACGCAGCCCGATTCACCTCGGTGCTCAGCGGCGACATCGACATCGACCTGCAGGGATCATCAGGCATCGCCGCCACCTACCCCGCCATCGGCGTGATGGACATGGCCTACGTCTTCAACGACGTCGATCACCTGTTCAACTGGTTCGACAGCCCGGCGGCTGACGCGGTGAAGACCGGCTTCACCGAAGCCACCGGCGCCCACCTGCTCGACGTCTGGTACTTCGGCAACCGCACCTTCTCGGCCAACGTGCCCATCCGCACTCCCGACGACCTCGAAGGCCTGCGCATGCGCTTTCCCGACAGCCCCGTGCACCTAGCCAACGCCGCCGCGATGGGCGCCGACCCGGTAGCCGTGGCCTTCGAAGAGATCTACCTCGCGCTGCAGCAGGGCATCGTCGACGGCCAGGAGAACCCGATCGCGAGCATCGACCAGATGAGCTTCAACGAGGTGCAGGAATACGTGAGCCTGAGCGAGCACTCCGTGGGATCCCAGCTTGTCGTGATGAGCGGCAACGCCTGGGACAGCCTGAGCGCCGACCAGCAGACCGCGCTCGAAACTGCCGTGGCTGATGCCCGCGCGACCGACCTCACCTGCGCCCTCGACTTGGAAGAAGCCATCGTGGCCGAGTGGAAGGAAGCCGGCACCCCCGAGGTCATCGAGGACGTTGACCGCGACGCCTTCATCGAGAAGGCCGAGGCCTACTTCACCGCCAACCTCGAAGGCGAGCAGCTCGAAATCTACACGAGCATCCGCGACGCTGCCGGCGAGTAGCCGCATCCGCTTAAACGTCGACAAGGAAGTGACTCATGACTCTCCCCCGCATTCTGGTTCTGAACGGGCCGAACCTCAACATGCTCGGCACCCGCGAGCCGGCCCACTACGGCTATGCGACCCTCGCCGACGCCAACGTGCTCGTGGAAGCCACCGCCGCGCGCCTGGGCTATGCGGTCGACACCCTGCAGTCCAACCATGAGGGGGTGCTGATCGACCGGCTGCACGCGGCCCGCGGCTACAATGTGGGCCTGGTCATCAACCCGGGCGGGCTCACCCACACCTCGGTCGCGCTGCGCGATGCCATCACCGCATCGGAGCTGCCCACGGTCGAGGTGCACGTGAGCAACGTGCACGCCCGCGACGAGTTTCGTAATCACTCCTATATATCCGGCGTTGCGGTTGCTGTCATAGCCGGCGCCGGAATCGTCGGGTACGGGTTCGGTATCGAAATTCTGGCGCAGCGGCGAGCGGATGCCGCGGCATCCGCTGACAGGGCACTGCCATGAAGCTGCGCGTCGGCATTGTGGGCTGCGGAAAGATTGCCATCAACCACGTCACCGCCCTGAACGATCTGCCCGAGGTAGAGGTCGTCGGGGCGTGCGATTGCGACGCGGAGCGTGCCGCCGAGTTCGCCCGCAAATTTGGTGTGCCGCACAGCTACACCGATCTCGACGAGCTCCTCGGCAGCGGTCTCGACGCCGTCACGGTCTGCACTCCGCACCCAGCACACGAATCCGTCGTGCTCGCTGCCGCTCGGCAGGGCCTGCACGTGCTGTGCGAGAAGCCGATCGCCGTGACGCTCGACGAGGCCGACCGCATGATCGCCGCGACCGACGCGGCCGGAGTGAAGTTTGGGGTGCTGTTTCAGCGCCGATTCTGGCCCGCCGCCCAGCGCATCACGCAGGCGCTGGCCGACGGCCGGCTCGGCCAGCCGATCGTCGGCAGTGTTATCGTTCGGCTCGGCCGCGACGCCGACTACTACGCCGAACCGTGGCGGGGCCGTTGGGACACCGAGGCGGGCGGGGCTTTGATGACGCAGGCCATTCACCACGTGGACCTGCTCTCTTCCTATATGGGGCCGGCGGTGGCGGTGCACGGCCGCATCGCCACGCTCAAGCTCGGCGAGTTCATCGAGGTGGAAGACACCGCGGTGGCAACGATCGAATTCGCGTCGGGCGCACTGGCCAGCCTGCAGGTGAGCACCACGTTCGCTCCGGGTCTCGGTGCCCAGATTCTGGTGAGCGACCGCGCCGGTCACACCGCGAGTGTGGCCGAATTTCCCGAGGGAACTGCTGGTCAGAACGATATCTGGACGCTTTCCGGTGAGGATAAGTATCGGCAGGTGTACTCGCCTGAGATCAACTCCGACCCCGAGCTGGCCGAAATTCACACCAATCTGGTGCCGTTTCACCGCCTGCAGATCGAGGACTTTGTACGCGCGGTGCTGGATGACCGCGAACCGCTCGTCACCGGGCGGGAAGCCCGCAAGTCCCTCGAAATCATTCTGGCTATCTACGAATCGTCGCGCACCGGTGACACCGTTCGGCTCGCTGCCTCTTAGGAGAACAAACATGAAGACATCCATTGCCACGGTATGCCTGAGCGGCACCCTCGAAGACAAGCTGCGCGCCTGTGCGTTCGCCGGTTTCGACGGGGTCGAGATCTTCGAGCCCGATCTGGTGGTCTCGCCGTCGAGCCCGGAGGACATCCGCTCGCTGGCCGCAGATTTGGGACTCACGCTCGACCTATATCAGCCGTTTCGCGACTTTGACGGGGTGAGCGAACCGTTGCTCGCGGCCAACCTGCGCCGGGCCGCGTCGAAGTTCACGATCATGAACCGGCTCGGCATCGACACCATGCTGCTGTGCAGCAACGTGGGCACCGCCACCATCGACAACGACGAGGTCTCCGCTTCGCAGCTGCAGCTTCTCGGCGCCGTCGCCGCCGACCACGGCGTGAGGGTGGCCTACGAGGCACTGGCCTGGGGCAAATACGTCAACGATTTCGAGCGCGCGCAACGCATCGTGGACCTCGCCGACCACGCAGCCATCGGCACCTGCCTCGACAGCTTTCACATTCTGTCGCGCGCCTGGAGCCCGGCCGCAATCGAGACGATCGCCGCCGAGAAGATCTTCTTCGTGCAGCTGGCGGATGCTCCGCTGCTGAGCTTGGACGTGCTCAGCTGGAGCAGACACCACCGAGTGTTCCCGGGCGAGGGCGACTTCGACCTGCCAGCATTTCTCGCGCACGTCGTGCGTTCGGGGTATCGCGGGCCGGTATCACTCGAAGTGTTCAACGACGTGTTTCGGCAGGGCGACGAGCGTCGCACCGCCGTCGACGCGATGCGCTCGCTGATCTGGCTGGAGGAACGCACCTCCCTGCTGCTCGCCGAGCAGGGCGTCGAGAGCTATCCCATGCAGCTCACCACCATTCCGCGCGTCGACGACCCGACCGGGTTCGACTTCGCCGAGGTGAAAGCCGAGAACACCCGCGCCGTCGAGAACCTCGCGTTTCAGCTCGGGTTTAGCTTCGACGGCCATCACCGCACCAAGCCGGTGCAGCTGTGGAGCCAGGGCGAGGCCCGCATCATCATCAGCGAGCAGCAGGCCCGGCACCTGCAGCCCGGCATCGCTGCGCTCGGTTTCACCGTGACGGATGCCGTCGCCGCCGCCGCGCGCGCGCTCGCTCTCAAGGCGACCGCCGTGCCGCGCCCCAATCAGGCCGGCGAAGAAGTACTCCAGGGCTTCTACGCGCCCGACGGCACCGAGGTCTTTCTCGTGGACGGCTCGGCCGCGTGGACGCAGGAATTCACAGTGGCCCGGGAAAAGCCAACCGCACCGACGGTTCAGACCATCACCCACATCGACCACGTGAACCTCGCCCAGGCCTGGCAGCATTTTGACGAAGCGGTCTTGTTCTATGAGAGCACTCTGTCGCTCGCCGCGCAGGCGTCGATGGACGTTCCCGGACCGAGCGGGCTTGTGCGCAGCCAGGTGGTGCGCACCGAGGATGGCCGGGTGAGGCTGGCGCTGAACATTGCACCACTGGCCGAAGAACAGGCCGCGGCCTACCCGCAGCACATCGCCTTTGCCTGCACCGACCTGGTGGCCGTGGCGCGCCAGGCGCGGCAGCGCGGCCTAAACTCCATGCCGGTTCCGCCGAACTACTACGAAGACATCGATGCCCGGTTCGAACTCGATCCCGAGTTTCTCGCCACCCTGCAGGAACTCGATCTGTTGTTTGATCGCGACGACCGCGGACACTTTCTGCACTTCTACACCGAAACGGTCGGCAGCCTGTTCTTCGAGGTCGTGCAGCGACTCGGCGACTACGACGGTTACGGAGCGCCGAATGCCCCGGTGCGGTTGGCAGCGCAGCATCTGCGCGGCACCCGGCACTGAGAGGCCATGATGACCGATCATCCCGACTATTTTGTAAAGTCGGTCGAAAAGGCGTTCGCCGTGCTGCTGGCCTTTTCGACCGAGCAGCCCCGGCTGACGATGACGCAGGTGGCGACCAAAGTTGACGTGAGTCGGGCATCCGCTCGCCGCTTCCTGCTGACGCTGACCGACTTGGGCTATCTGCGGGCCGACGGCGGGCAGTTTGAACTGACCCCGCGCTGCCTTGATCTGGGCGCATCCTTTTTGTCGGCGCTGAGCCTTCCGCAGATCGCCGAGCCGCACCTGAAGTCACTCTCGACGCAGCTGAGCGAGACGACATCGCTGTGCATTCTCGACGGGACGGACATTGTGTATGTGGCGCGGGTGTCGTCGCCGAGGCTGCTGGCCGTGTCGATCAATGTGGGTACGCGGTTTCCGGCGTGGATCACGTCGATGGGACGCGTGCTCATCGCCGGGCTGGCACCGATGGAGCAGGAGGCGTACTTCGACTCGATAACGCTGCAGCACTTCACCGAGCGATCGATCGCGACGATGGACGAGCTGCGCGCGGAGATCGCCCGAGTGGCGCAGAACGGGTGGGCTATTGTGTCGGAAGAGCTCGAAGCCGGCCTACGCGGGGTCGCGGTGCCGGTCTGGAGCGCTGGCCGGGTGGTGGCCGCGGTCAACGTGTCGCTACAGACCTACCGGGCCTCGCCGCACATGGTGGAGACGACGGTCGTTCCGCTGCTGCAGCAGGCTGCGAGACTGATCGGCGACGACTTCGGCGGCACGGTGCCGGACCGCACCTAGTTTTCTAACGTTGGGCCTGTCGCTCACGGCGGCACTGGCTCAGGTCCAGCTTGACGCAGAGGCTCACCGGGATAACTGCCGGCTTGCCCTGGCGCATCTTGGCGGCAAGATAGATGACCTCGCCCAAAGCGAAAAGGGCAACGATGATGATGACCGTATCGATTCCGTGGAGAAGTCGCGGAATTCCAAAGTCGAAACGCGAGGCTCTGCTCTGCGACTCCAGACCGATCGGACCGAGCGTGAGTCCGATCCCAACGGGAGCCCCGTCGAATTCCAAATTGGGGTGACATCGTCATCGATCTCCACTTGTTTGCTTCCACGTCGCATGCCGCATTATTGACGGTCATTCGCTTGATAGTGGGCTGTGATCGAAAACCAGATAAATTTGTCGACTTGTATACAAGTATTTTTACAAGAGAATATTTTCCGGAAGATCACATGAGCGAACCAGGGGTGCGCCCGTCAGGCAGCCCTTACGTCTATACCGAGCTAAAGCGTCAAATCCTCAATCTGGAGTTAGCTCCGGGCGAACGCCTCTACGAACCCACGCTCAGCAATAAATTCGAAGTGAGTCGAACCCCGCTCCGAGAAGCCATTAAGCGGCTAATCAGTGAAAGTTTGCTGGAACAGCAACCGACCGGCGGAGTTGTCGTACCGATGATGGATGCGAAGACCATCGCCGAACTGTATGACGTGAGAGCTGCCCTGGAAGGGCTCACGGCTCAGGAGGCCGCTTCCAAGGTCACGGAAGTCGACATCCAAAAGATGCGCGGAATCGTTGCACGAAATGCGGCGATGGTGAATTTCGAAGACGAAGCGATCATTTTGGGAAGCAGCCTGCATCACGCCATCATGGACATTGCCGACAATTCTTGGGCCTTTAAGCTGCATAACCAGATCGCCAGTCACATGGAACGTTACCGACGTTTCACCAACCAGACCCAAGAACGCCGCGAGGCTGCCTTGGCAGACCACCGGGCCATCTGTGAAATGGTGGCCTCCGGAAATATTCAACAGTCACGGGACTTGGCGTTCGCCCACGTGATCATGGCACGCGACGCCGCGTTAAAGGTAATCTCCGGCCGAACCCTTCAGGGGTGACAAGCGGGATCGGCCGACGTTCTACGATCGGTGTTCTCGTTCACTCGCTGACTGTTCACATCTTCACCTATTTAGTCCGGCTGGGCGAGAAACGATTGATGACCTTGGGCTCGCTCACCATCATGTTCTCGGCCACCTGTTTTCTGCTCTTCTCCACGTCCATCTGGGGCATCCTCCTGGCCGATGCACTCGCGGGCGCCGGACATCTGCTGCGTTCTTGCCTTGCCGCTTTCCTTTACAGTGATGCTCGCTGTGGCAGCGCTGGGCGTGGCGGTGGCCGGGCTGGGTGTTGGTGCCGTGCTCGCCGAAACGGGAGTGGCAGTGGGTGCCACAATTGTGCTCGTCGGCGGGGCACGATTCGACGCGCCTCCCCCTACCGGTGAGCAAATCGATCCCACGGAATAGGTCGTGGCGCTACGCGACGCCTCCCGTAGTGAATCCCCGTCACCGTCTCCTCCTGAACGTAACCGCCGCCGGGTCGATTACTGGCTGCCGCACAGGCGTGAGTGAAAGTGTCCGCCAACATGCACGGGACCAGCCCCACGGAGTATTCTCCGAAGCATGAGCGACTTCTCGATCGACGAACTCGTCATTCCCGCGACCGCACGTGCGCCCGGCTGGCCCTCCTGGGACGACCGAAAACCGGCAGGAACTCATTGTCTACACGGTGTCGGCGGAAGCCGCTGGCAATCGTTTGGCCGCCCCGACCGGTTTTGGTTCGGTTCCGCGCGACAAGCCCGAGGTGCGGTTTCTGCTCGCCCACGGCTACCGCCTCGAGCAGCTGGAGCGCGGTAGCTGACTTTCGCTGCCCGCCGACGTCGCACTCTTCTTTACCCGCATGAGCACCGATGCCCCAACGGTCGGCCTCGAGGAGCCGGAAGACGTCTGGACCGCCGAGCGGCTGAAGAGGCCTCCGGAGCTGCCAGTCCGCGGCGCATGCTCACTGCGACCGCACTGCACGAGCCGAGCGCTCATCTCGTGGCCTTTACCCAGCTGTCGGTGCTGGCAGAACGCGAGAGGTCAGTTGGTCAGGAAGATACGCTCGTGCTGCGGGAGCACCGTGGGCACCGCCTGGGCATGTTGCTGAAGACCGCAAATCTGGAGTTCCTCGCGCAGGACAGCCCGGGGCATCCGCCGGTCACGACCCTCAACGCCGAGGAGAACCGCCACATGCTCGAGGTCAACGAGGCGCTCGGCTTCGTGCCGATGGGCTCCGAGGGTGCCTGGAAACGCTTCGTGCCACCTGCTGTCTAATCATGAGTCATGAATTCTCGCTCTGTTCTGATTAGCGGGTCGAAATCATCGAGGCCCCTCTTCGAGGTACTGCTAGCCTTGCGGTTTCAGACTGAGGGGGTTCTGGTGGTTGCACTTACCCAGATGAAAGTGATTGGTCCATTGTTGTATCTGGTCGCGGGGATGCTCGCGGCGATCGTCGGGCTATTGCCTTGGCTGGTCACCGGGATGCGCCTTCCGCTGCAGAATCTGTGGGCGGTGACCTCCCGGGCAGAAGACATGCCGATCGTCCTGCTGCCATTCAGCCAGTACACGATCATCCTCATCGTCGCTGTGGTCGTGACCGGGTCAGCGCTCGCCGGCGGCCTCGCCCGGGTGACGCGCGCGCAGCACCCCCGATTCGCTCTCGCCGCGATCATTGTCGGAGTGCTGCTCGTGCAGGTCATTGCCATCACGCAGACCGCCGTCACCGTCGCCACCGGACTCGTGGAGAGTCCGGCCGCGAAGGTGTACCTGTTCGTTCTGACCGCCGGAACACTGGCGGCCAGCCTGATCGGACTACTCATTCTTGTGCTCATCGCCCGAGCGCCTGCCGCTGGCGCGGTGGTGGCCGTGAGCCTGGCCGCCGTGGCCTTGAGCGCCTGGGTCAACGGACTCATCGCGCATCCGCTCAGCTTTGAGACAACCGAAACGACCAGGACTCTGCTGGGCGCAGCCCGGTGGGTTTCGGCCGTGATAGTGGGGCTCGCCGTGGCCTGGTGTGGCTTGGCAACGATTGGTCGGGTGACCGGGGCGATCGTCAGTTTTCTTGCCCTCTGGATCGGACCGACGCTGTTCACAGCCGTGAGCGCAGCCGCGGGAACTCGTGTCCTTGCCGCCTACCCGGCCGAGATGCTCGACTATGGTGCGCAGGTATTCGTCAGCGCGCTGGGTGTGAAGGGCGGATCGGCCTCGCTCCTGATCCCCGCAGTCGTCGTGATGGTTCTTGGCCTGGTCGTGCGCTGGGCACTGCGGCGGCGTATGCAGGCGGCCCTGGCCTGATGCCCCCGCCACACCGTCCAGCCGCTAACGCAGGCGCTGGCAGCGTGGGCAGAAGTGCGAGCCGCGGTTCATGAACTGTTCGCGAACGATCAGGGTGCCGCAGCGGGAGCACGGGTTTCCCTGCCGTCCGTAGGCTTCGAGGCTGTGGGCAAAGTAGCCGGACTGCCCGTTCACGTTCACATACTGCGCGTCGAAGCTGGTGCCGCCCTCGGCCAGAGCGCGGTGCAAAATGGTGCGCATGGCCGCGAGCAGCGTTGTCGTCTTGGCGCGCGACAGCGACGCGGCGGGCTGCTCATAGTGGATCCGCGCGGCGAACAGCGCTTCGTCCGCGTAGATATTGCCGATGCCGCTAATCAGGTTTTGATCGAGCAGCGCCCGCTTAATGCCGGTGTTCTTCCGTGCGAGTGCGGTGAAGAAGGCGCGGGGCGAGAACGACGGGTCGATCGGGTCGCGGGCAATGTGCGCAACCTGTCCGGGAATGCGGTCCTGCCAGACGGCATCCGCTGTGGCCATGCCGGAATAGCCGCCCGGCAGCCCGTCGCTGGTGGCGATCATGGTGTCCACGGCCATGCTTCCAAAAATGCGCTGGTCGACGAAATTGACCCACAGTTCGCCGTGGGTCGGCTGTTCCAGCGTCAAGCGGATGCGCAACATGCGATCGTCGGCCGCCCCCGGAGCCCGCAGCAGCACCTGGCCGCTCATACCGAGGTGAATGACGAGTGCCTGGCCGCTGTCAAGCGGCAGCCATAGAAACTTGCCGCGGCGCACCGCTGCAAGAATTCGCCGCCCAACGAGCTGCTCAGCGAACGCCCCGCCCGCAGGAGCGTGTCGGCGCAGGGAACGTTCGTCGAAGACCTCGACCCCGGTGACTACAGCATCGGTGACGGCCGGTTGGAGACCGGAACGCACGACTTCAACCTCGGGCAGTTCGGGCATTTCGTGCGACTTTAGAGCGCGCTGAGCTGGTCGATGGCCTCGCGTGCCGCGGCCATTTCAGCGAACTTCTTGCTCGGTCCGACGCCCTGGGCAGTCACGGCGGAACCGATCGCTACGGTCGCGACGAAAATCTTCGAGTGATCAGGGCCGCTCGATTCAAGCGTGTAAACGGGAACCTCCACGCCAATGTTCGCAGCGAGCTCTTGCAGGCTCGTTTTCGGGTCCATCGACACACCAAAGTGGCCGGGTTCAGCCAACAGGGGCTCGATCAGGCGTAGCACGAACGCGGTGGCGACTTCGCCACCGGCATCCAGAAAAGTTGCCCCGATGAGCGCCTCAACGGTATCTGCCAGAATCGACGCCTTATCGCGCCCGCCGGTGAGAATCTCACCGCGACCAAGGCGAATGTAATCGCCCAGCCCGAGACCGCGGGCGATCTGCGCGAGGGCGGCCGTGGAGACCAGGCTGGCCCGGCGTTTGGCCAGATGACCTTCGTCGAGGTCGGGGTAGGTGCGGTAGAGCATCACCGTGACGGCCTGGCCCAGAATCGAGTCGCCCAGAAATTCGAGACGCTCATTCGTAGGAATACCACCGTTTTCGTACGCAAAAGACCGGTGGGTCAGAGCGAGCTCCAGAATCACCGGTTCAATCTGCACTCCGAGGGTCGCCAACAGGGGCGACCGCTCGGCACTCACACTCTTCATCTGTCTGTCTTCATCGACCGCGTTCCGGTCTCTTCAGAAGGGGTGACTTAGATGTCGGCGACTTTACGGCCCTTGTATTCCATGAACAACGGGGTGCCGGCGGAGTCGGTGACGACCTTGGCGCGGTGCGGCAGGCTGTAAACAACCTTGCCGCCCTCCATGGTCTTCACGAGGGTGGGAGGCGTGGCCTTCCACTGCGCGCGACGCGAGTGGGTGTTGGAACGCGACATCTTGCGCTTCGGAACTGCCATGACTACTTCTCTTCTCTGCTGTCTGAAACATGGATGTCCGCACCCATGTCTTTGTCTGTGGAAGCCGTAAACCCCGCAAGCGCTGACCACCGGGGATCGTAGCTCTCGTCGGAAACGAGTTCGGGCAGTTCGGCAAGCGGTTGTCCGGTCTCACTGTCAAGACCTGGGCAATCCCGCCGACATACCGGCTGGAACGGAAGTGCTAACACTACCGCGTCCCGGATCAAAGATTCCAAATCGACATTGTCGTCTAGAATCTCAAACTCGAAGGCTTCCTCCTGAGGATAACCGAAAAGCTCGGCAAACTGAACTCGAACCGGCAGGTCGATGTCTTTCAGGCACCGGCCGCACTCGCCGAGTGCACGCCCATACACCTCGATGCTGACCAGGATTCCTTCGTGCATTGCCTCGAGCCGCAGCTCGGTCGACAGAATCGAACCGGCTTTCACCGCTACGAGGCCAGCACCGAGATCGTCGGGAACCACAATGTCGAGGTGGCGTTCGTGCATGGTACCCGGGCGGTTGATGAGGTCACGCACGTCGACCGTATACGGAGTCTTCTTGAACTTAGTCACGGTCATAAATTGTACGCGTTCTGGGTGAGTGCTCCGTTCAGGGGGCGATCGTACGGGCCCGTCGCTCTCCGCGCAGCACCGCAGCCAGAGTGGCGAACAGTGAGGCAGGAGCGAAAATTGCCCGCAACCGGATGCCGGCACTCGCACCGCCGTACACCCCGCGGAGGGCCAAGGTCAGGTCGTCGGCGAGGGTTCCTGACGACGCCTGCGACCGATCGAACCGCGAGCGTTCGAGAGCCAGAAGCACCCGTTCGAGTGCTTCCGTCACCGCGGGGTCGACGGCTCGGAGGCGTTCGAGGCGGCCCGCGAAGGCCCGGGGAGTTTCTGTGACAGGCACCGGTATGCCGTGATCGAGGCTGGTGTATTGCAGCTCGGTCCAGGCTAGCCCTGCCCCGGCTCTTCCGGAGCGGATGCGACGCACCCGCGAACCACGCAACATCCGTCTGAGGGCCGCCGGCAGGAGTAATACGAGCAGTCCCAGTGTGCTGAGTCCGAGAATTCCGAGCAGGTTGCTAGACTCAACGCTTTGCGTTGCGGCCCCGCGTTCCAGGGCGGAATCGTCCGCTAACCGGTCCGCGCTGAGGGCGGGAGCACTCGTGGCGCCGGCCTCCCCTGGAGTTGTGGTCGGCGTGTCGGCCACAACTGCCCGCTCGTAGTTGGGTACAGTGCCACGGCCGGGCGTCGGCTCGAATTTCACCCAGCCGATGCCGACGAAGTACAACTCCGGCCAGGCGTGCAGGTCATGGGAGTCCACGATGTACTGCCCCAATCCCTGCTCGCGATCCTGCGATTTAACCCCGGGCAGGTAGCCGAGGGACACCCGTGAAGGGATACCGAGGGTGCGTGCCATCGCGGCCATGGTGGAGGCGAAATGCACGCAATAACCGCGTTTTTCTTGGAGGAACATCCCGATAACCCCCACTCCGCCACCGTCGTAACCGTCTTCAACGGGCGCCTCAGTGTCGTAGGTGAAGGCGCTGCTTCGTAAATAGTTCTGGATTGCTACCGCAGCGTCATAGTTCGACGTCGTGTCCGCCGTCACCTCTCGGGCTGTCTCCCCGATGATCTGCGGCAGCCCCTCCGGGAGTTGCAGATTGCCCCTGACGCTCGCGGAATAGTCGGTGCTCGACTGTCGCAGTTGCTCGGCGGTGGGCTTCAGTTCCAATGACGACACCGTGTATTCCTGGCCGAGGGTGTTGTCCGAGACACTCGTGATCGCCCGGGTACGGCTATCCCAATACCAGCGACCGGTCAGACCCTCGATGCTGCTTGCCCGCGCCGGCGCGGGTAACCATTGGCTGTTGACGCCGTCGATGACGACCGACGTCGACGCTTCCACTGTTTCCACATTGGCCCCAAGTCCGAATGGCTTCGGAATAGCGTCGACGGTATTGCGCACGTCTGCCCCAACGACACGTGCCGTCCAGGTCAACTCGATGACCTCGTCCAGGGTGAGCAGAGTGAAATAGGGCTGCTCTGTGGCGGTCGAGGTGTAGTGGAACGCCGGCCCGGCCTTGGGCCGACGCAGGTCTTGTCCGAGATCGATCATGGGGCTCACCCCACTGCCGAACAACAGTCCATCGGGCCGGGCCGTCACGAGCCCCCCGGCAGAAAAGGCCGGGGCAACCGTACTCAGAATCAGGGCGCCCACGATAGTCACGGATCCCACCAGGAGTGCGCCGCCGATCGGCCCACGGTCGCGCGGCCGCTCCGATCGGTACGTCCGAGGCACGCGCGACCCGGTCGCAAGATGCGTTGTCGCCTGGGCGCGACGACCAGAAACATCGACGCGTAACAGCAACAGAAAGGCAACTGCCGCCGCCAAGAGCGCGGCAATATTAGCCCCGTCGTCGATGATGAATCCCGGTACGAGGAGCGGCACGAGTGCGCCCGCTGCACCGATGGCGGGCCAGCGCAGAGTCACTGCCAGCAAATCCATGAGAATCGCGATCAGTCCAGTGCCGCCGGCCAGCAGAAAGAGGATGCCTAACGTCACCTCGGCCGGCGTGCTCTGCTGCACGATCGAGGCCCCTCCGGCCTCGATCAGCCCGGTGAAAATGCCGACGGTTTGCGGGGTCGGAATGAGCCAGAACAGGCCGGTCCCGCCGCCGAACAGCAATGTCATCATGCCGACGAGCACCGCAATGTTCGCCACCGGAACAATCGGGCGCGGAAAGCCGAGACGGCGAAACGCAGCCGCGCCCAGCAATACCGCGCACCCGACCGCCGCACAGACCCACCACCAGGCGTTGCCGCGCAGCAGAGGTCCGAGCGCCGCACAGCAAACGAGCAGCAGAAACAGCAGGCTGAGTGCGAGCGGCCAGGCCGCGACCTTGAGCCCGCCGCGGCGACCGCGGGGCCTCCGAGGCGGGCGCACCGCGCGCGCCTTCGCGAGCAAAACTGTAGTCGGAGTCGGTTTGGTGACCAAACTAGTCATGGTCGGCTCCTCGCTCACCGCTCACGTCGTTCCACACGTCTTCCAGGTCATCGGCCGCGGCAAGCTCCAGACAGCGCCAGCCGGCGTCCCGCAGACGTTCGCGGGCCACACCGCTGACGGTGCGTTGCACGAACGCTATGGCGGGCTCACAGTGACGCACGAGGGCGACGAGGTCGTCGACATCTGCATCGGACACGGTCACGAGCATCGCGAATGTCGGAAGTGATAGCTGCGCGTTTCGCAAGGCGGCACGCACCGGGGCTCGGCGCTTGGCGGACAGTCGCGCGCCGCGGGCAGGCCACGGCACCGGAACCACACTGGCGAGGGCCTCCAGCAGGGCGCGATCACCGCCGGGGGCACGAAAAGTGGCGGGCACGTCGCCGTGCATCCCACCCAGGGTCTGTTGGTCGCCCGGCAGCAGTTGGCTGGCGCCCAACTCGATCACCTCGAGGCGGTACCCAGCGTCGAGCAGATGCACACCAACGGATGCCGCCAGCTCGATCGCGAGTTCAAAACCGGCCACAAGATGCGGTGGAACATGCCCGGCGCCGAGCCCCGCCGCGCCGGTCAAGGTCGTGTCGAGTACGATGCGGGCCTCCGGATTGCTGCGCTGCTCTTCCTGCCGCACCATGATTTCCCCTTGCCGGGCGGTCGCCGGCCAGTTCACTCGGCGCAGGGCGTCGCCCGGGCGGTATTCGCGGGCGATAAGTTCGTCGGAGGTAGGAGTGGCCTGGCGCAACAGCTCTCGAATCGAGCCGTCGTTGCTGGACCGGGCGACGCCGCTGCCCGGCAGCGGCGTCACGCGCGGTGTCACTATCAAGTCGTGGGGCGAACCAGCATGTCGGTCGCTGTGCGCGAGGCCGAACGGGTCTTGACGTGACACACGGAGCGGGCCGACATCGTAGACGCCACGGTTTCGCGGCACCACGGAGTATTCCAGGCGCACTGTGTCGCCGGTCGCGCCGTTCCGGCTAACCAGGGGAAGGGTGGCCGCGGCCGGCGTCTCAACGCCCGGTGACGGGGTGTCGGCCCACCAGGCACCGCTGAGCGGTGTCGCCGCGAGGTTGCGCAATTGCAGGGAGATCACACTCTCACCGCCGACCGACACGATCGGCGGCCGAAAGACCCTGCTCACTTCGACTCGGGCGGGGCGGAGCAAAACGTAACCGGCCGCTATGAGCGGCGCCATGATCAAGAGGCTGGCCACGAACATCAGGTCACGGCTGTTGACCAGCACAGCGTTGGCGAACAGCACAACTCCGGCCGCCAGAATAACCCAGCCGCGCAGGGTGAGACGCGTGGCGAATCGGGCCGCCAGCCGCGTAAACCAGTCGGCATTCACCGGCCCAGGTTCTCTCACCCCAGAGGCCATGACTACGACGCCCCGGTAGAACCAACGGGCCGCGTCGAAACGGCGTGCACGGACGGCGCCGGTGGGGACGCCGCCGATTCGAACGGCTTCGATGGAAACCGATCGGATGCCGCGACGCCGACCGGTACTGGCGTTTCAGCGAGAATTCGACGCACGATGTCGTCAATCACCGGGCCGCTGTCCTGGTGGTGGTGACCCAACGCCCTGCTGGTGGGGACCAGCCGATGGCCGAGAACGGCCACGGCGAGCGAGTCGATATCGTCGGGCAGCACGTAGTCCCGACCGTTCAATGCCGCCTGGGCTTTCGCAGCACGGATGAGTTGCAGCGTCGCTCTCGGGCTGGCACCGAGACGCAGGTCACGATCGTCTCGGGTGGCGCGCACCAAGTTGACTGCGTACTCCTTGACCGCCCCGGAGGCGAAAACTGCTCGTGCTGTGTGCATCATGTCACGCAGGGTCTCCTCCGATACCACGGCCGAGATCAGTGCGAGAGGGCTGTTGGTGTCGCGCGAATCGAGCATCGCAAGCTCCGAGTCGGAGTCGGGGTAGCCCATGGAGATGCGCGCCATAAACCGGTCCCGTTGCGCCTCAGGGAGGGCGTAGGTTCCCTCCATCTCGATCGGGTTTTGAGTAGCGATAACCGTGAATGGCAGGGCCAGTGGGTAGGTGGTGCCGTCAACGGTGACCTGGCGCTCCTCCATCGATTCCAGAAGCGCCGACTGGGTTTTCGGGCTCGCCCGGTTGATCTCATCACCGATGACGATGTTGGCGAAGACCGGGCCCGGTTTAAACTCGAAGCGGCGTTCGGCCTGATTGAACACGGACACCCCGGTCACGTCGGATGGCAGCAGGTCGGGGGTGAATTGAATTCGCCCGACCGTGCAGTTTACGGAGCGGGCGAGCGCCTTGGCCAGCATGGTCTTGCCGACACCGGGAACGTCCTCGATGAGCAGGTGACCCTCGGCCAGCAGAACAGTCAGCGCGATCTGCACGGCCTCGTGCTTGCCATCAATGACCGTCTCGACGTTTTGCATGATCGCGCGCCCCGCATCTTGCAACTCGCGCAGGTTGCCGGCCGAAACTTCCTGTGCCGGCGGGGAGGAGCGAGTCGGTTCGAGGTTCATACCCGCGACCGCTCCAGATACTGCGCAACGGCTCGCGGCACGTACGGCGAGACGTCGCCGCCCAGGCCGGCGACCTGGCGCACCAGAGAGCTGGAGACATGGGCGTTGGCCGGATCGGGCAGCAAAAAGACTGTCTCGACCGCGGCCAGATTGCGATTAACGATCGCCATCGGCGTCTCATAGGCGACATCGACCTGCGAGCGGATGCCCTTGACCAGCACGCTCGCACCGACGTCCATACAGTAGTCCACGAGCAATCCCATGCTCCAGCTGGCGACCACGATATTGGTCGGCAGCCCGGCCTCTGTAATGGCCTGTTCCAGCAGCGAGACGCGCTGACTGATGGGTAAGAGGGCCGATTTGTCGGGGTTGTGCACCACGAGAACATGAAGCTCGTCAAACAGGCCGGCCGCGCGATCGATCACGTCCAGGTGGCCCAGGGTAACGGGGTCAAATGATCCAGGGACAACGGCGATCCTGCGCATGATCACACCCTACTGCCACACGCTGACGGAACGCTGCCCGATGCATCCGCTTTGCGTCGACATTGTCAGCCTTTGTTGAGCCAGGTGCGTTCGGAATCATTCAGGCGGCGCGCGATCGCATTGCGCAGCGCCGGGTTGGTGCGGATGCCCGGATCCCCCGTGACCAGACGGTAGGCCGCTTGTCGAGCTTCGGCGATCATGTCGCCGTCGACCGCCACCCGCAGAAAGCGCAGTTTCGAGCCATCACCGGATTGCACGTCACCGAGCACGTTGCCCTCCCGGCGCAGGGCGAGGTCGAGTTCAGCGAGCACGAAGCCATCGAGCGTCGCGGCGACATCACCGATGCGCTGACGGGCCGGGGACCCGGCGCGGGAATTAGTAACCAGCAGGCACAGCCCTGGCACTCCACCGCGCCCGACCCGACCGCGCAACTGGTGCAGCTGCGAGACACCGAATCGGTCTGCGTCGAGAACGACCATGGCTGAGGCGTTAGGAACGTCGACACCGACCTCAATGACGGTGGTGGCGACGAGAACATCGATCTCACCGGCGGCAAAGGAGCGCATGATGCGGTCTTTCTCGTCGCTCGTCATGCGCCCGTGTAGTGCCTCGAGACGATACGGCCCCAGGGACGCGACTCCGCGCATTCCCTCAAGGACTTCTTCCACGTTGAACAGCGGACGCGGATCGTCTCCCGGCGGCGGCGCAATGTCGGCTTCGTCTTCGATTTCTGCCGGAGAAATCGCCGGACACACGACAAAGCCTTGACGCCCCAAGGCGAGTTCCTGCGCCAAACTCGCCCAAACTCGCCCGAATAAGGCCCCGTTCTCACCCATGGGAACAACGACACTGCGAATTCCCTGGCGCCCGGCCGGCAGTACGCGAATGGTGCTCACATCAAGGTCGCCGAACACGGTCATGGCGATGGTGCGTGGAATCGGCGTTGCCGTCATGACGAGAACGTGTGGAGGCTCGGCCCCCTTGAGCCGCAGTGTTTCGCGCTGGTCGACGCCGAACCGGTGCTGCTCATCGATCACGATCAGACCGAGGTCGAAAAAGGTCACGGTATCGCTGAGCAGGGCGTGCGTGCCGATCACAATACGCGACTGGCCAGAGACCGTGCGCAGCAGGGCCTTGCGTTTCTGCGCCACCGGCAGTTTTCCGGTCAACAAGGTCGGCATCAGTTCGGCCGCGAGATCCGGGCCGAGCAGGGTCGTGATCGACCGCAGGTGTTGCCCGGCGAGCACCTCGGTCGGTGCCAGCAACGCGGTCTGGCCGCCGGTGTCGGCCACGGCGAGCATGGCCCGCAGGGCAACCACGGTCTTGCCCGAGCCAACCTCGCCCTGCAACAGCCGATTCATCGGGCCGGACCGGGCCATGTCGGCGGCGATTTCGACCGCGCAAATTTCTTGATCGACCGTCAGTACGAAGGGCAGCGCTGCGTCAAAGCGTTCGAGGTAGCCGCCGGGCGTTGGCACGCGGGGCTGGGTACGGCGTTCCCGCGCGAGACTGTGCCGCTGCATAAGGGCGCACTGCAGCACCCAGGCCTCGGTGAACCGCAGTGTGTCTTGGGCGGCCATCCACTGTTCTGGATCGTCGGGGCTGTGAATCCAGCGGATGGCCTGGGTGTGGTCGAGCAGGCTGTGTTCGACCCGCAGATCCTCGGGAACAGGGTCGGGCAGGGTGCCGAGGCGCCGGAGTACCTGGTCGATCATGGTCTGCAGGTTCCAGCTGGTTTCGGCGGCCGTAGCGGCATAAATTGGGATGAGCGGCTTGTGCTTCAACCGCAGAGCCGGGTCGTCGCGCGCTTCTTCTTCTTCGCTTTCAAAAGTCTTGTAGGACGGGTTCGCCAGTTGACTCTGACCCTGGTACATGCGCACCTTGCCGGAGAAACTGCCGCGCAGGCCGGGTCGCAGCTGGTCAAGACGCCACTGCTGGCTGTTTTTGCCGAAAAACGTGAGGGTGAACTGACCTCCCCCGTCGGAGATGACGACCTCCACGATCGTTCCATGCCGGGATGACATGCGCTTTTCGTGCGCAGAGATGATGTCGGCGATGACCGTGATGTTGGCGCCGGGCGTGAGTTGGTTCAGGGGCCGGAGTACTTCGCGGTCGGCGTAGTCGCGCGGGTAATGGCTGAGCAGATCGTTGACGGTCTGAAACCCAAAGGCTTTCCCGAGCGCCGTCGCCTGGGATGCGCTCAGTGCTTTTTTCAAAGGGGTGTCGAGCGTCAGCGGCTCATGTTGGAGTGCCGGAAGGACAACGCCATCGAATCCGGGGCTACTGGCAGCGCTCGAACCGGTCATGTTTCCATCGTAAACCGGGCCACTGACATGGTGTTGTGACCGAGCCACCACACCCAACGCCGGCGCCGCTTTTTCTGCGCGGAGCGTTCTTCGTGGGGCGGCTAGGCTCGAAAGGGTTATGACGCGAATTATTACCGGGTTTGCCGGCTCCCTCTCCCTGGCTGTTCCAAAGTCGGGTACACGGCCAACCAGTGATCGGGTGCGCGAGGCCATCTTTTCGGCGCTCGACTCACGGGATGCTCTGCACGGTATGCGGGTGTTGGATCTATATGCGGGATCAGGAGCTTTGGGGCTTGAGGCCGCCAGTCGCGGTGCACGGATAGTAACGCTCGTCGAGAACAATTTCGGTGCAGCGGCCATGTGTCGCCGGAACGCCGAGGCCGTGCAACGGTCAGCGCCGAAGGGCACTGACCTGAAGATTGCCGTGTCCTCGCAGGCGGTTCAGTCGTTCTTGGCCGCTACCAAAGAGGGCTTCGACGTGGTGTTCATCGACCCACCGTACGACCTCAGCGAGATTGAACTCGGGCACAATTTGAGCGCACTGGCTCCCCTGCTGGCCATTGATGCGCTCGTGGTGCTTGAGCGCAGCTCCCGCTCGCCCGAGCCGGAGTGGGGCCAGGGGCTCGAACTCGAACGTCGCAAGGACTACGGCGACACGACCGTTTGGTATGCTGCCCCTACCGAACAGCCGGCGCCGTAGCACTGTCGGCGGCACACTGCTCGTGCCGCATCCGGCTCATCTAGCCGGCTGCACCGTCCCAGCCGCGGTACGGATCCCAGCCACCCTGGTCGTGTGGGGCACCATCGACGGTGATGGCGCCCCAACTCGAAGCGGATACCGCGACGACCGTGCCGAGGCGGCGAAAGTCGGGCGGCAAAACAATGTCGGGCGCGAAGGTGGCGAGAAGCCCGTGGTCTTCCCCGCCACCGAGGGCGACCTCGATCCGCTCCCCCAGACAGCGAGAGTCGAAGTCGATACCCACACCGCTGGCCCGCGCAATGCGTCCGGCATCGATGGCCAGTCCGTCGGAGACGTCAAGCATGGCCGTGGCTCCGGCGAGCGCTGCAATCGGGCCGCTTGCAATTGGCGGCACGGGCGTGAGCTGGGCGGCCACCTCGGTGGGATGCGTGAGTTTGAGTGCGTTGGCTCTGGCACGGTCGGGTACTCCGTGGCGATCGACGCCCAGACGAAACAGCAGTTCGAGGCCGATTCCAGCGTCGCCAAGCCGGCCGGAAAGCGCCACTATGTCCCCCGCGCGCGCCCCCGATCGCAGCACGGGAGCGCGCCCCTCGAGGTCGCCGAAGGCCGTCACAGCCAAGGTGAGGGCATCTGAAGCCGACAGATCGCCGCCGACCACCCCGCAGCCGGGGGCGAGCGCCTCACAGCAGTCGCGCAGCCCGTCGACGAGGCCCTCGAGCACCGAAATGGGCGTCGACGGCGGTGCAGCGATCGCCACGACCAAAGCTGTCGGGCGAGCGCCCATCGCGGCCACGTCGGACAGATTGGTGGCGGCGGCCTTCCAGCCGAGATCGTGCGGCGACGACCACGCGAGGCGAAAATCGGGTCCCTGAATCATCATGTCGGTCGTCACGACGAACCGGCCGTCCGGCGCCGAGATGACCGCCGCATCGTCGCCCGGGCCGAGAAGTTGGGCCGACGCTGTCGGTAGACGAGGAAAGATCCGTGCCAGCACCGCCCCCTCGCTGAGGTCGGCGAGAGTTTCGGTGGTGCCGGAGTGCGGAAGTGAAAGCGGGGCATCCGCAGCAGTGGTCATGTTAGAAACGGTAGCCTGAATACGATGTCTCACCCATTCCTGCTCCTTTCCACTGTTCCGTTTCGTTCCGTCGCCGTCGCCTCTGTGCTGGCGACCTCGCTGTTGCTGGCCGGCTGCGCCACGGCCGTACCTCTGACCCCGGCCGCCGACGCGAACAATGTGGCCTGCGCCGACGTGATCGTGCATCTGCCGTCCACCGTCGCCGATCAGGCGTCCCGGGAAACGAACGCTCAGGCGACAGGCGCCTGGGGTGACCCGGCCGCCGTGTTGCTGCACTGTGGTGTTCCGGTTCCGGCTCCCACGACGCTGCCATGCCTGAATATTAACGGCATCGACTGGATCGAAGACGACGCCGACGCCCCGACCTACCGCTACACGACCTATGGGCGCGACCCGGCCATCGAAATCGTGATCGACTCCGAAGCGGTGAGCGGCTCGACGGCGCTCATCGACGTCGCCAACGCGGTCGCGTATGTGCCGGCCACCGGTTTCTGCGTCGGCGCCGAGGACGTGCAGCTGCCCACTGACGGGGCCACGACCGCCCCGTAGAACCTCGGCCCCCCGCGCGCTCTGTGGCGACCGGTGCGGCCACGCGGGAGTTGCGCCGCTACGCGGGAGGCGAAACTCCCACGGACTGGCGCAGGTCCAGCGTCGCGCGTGGCGCTGGAGTTCTGGCCAGACGCCAACTTCCGTGCACTGGCGCATGTCCAGCGCAGCTCGAGCGAAAACTCGCAGGCGGCGTCCCCGAAGGGTCAGGAGCCGTGACGGGCATGGGCGATGGCCACAGAGATAAGTTCGTCGATCAGCTCCGGGTAGGTATAGCCGCTGGCCAGCCAGCAGGTCGGAAACATCGAGATGCTGGTGAACCCTGGCATGGTGTTGATTTCGTTGATCACCCAGCCGGTTGCCGTCAGGAAGAAGTCGACCCGGGCCAGGCCAGCCCCGCCGATCGCCTCGAAAGCGGCTATGGCCAAACGTTGCACCTCAGCCAATTCTGCCGCTGATAGCGGTGCGGGGCAGACCAGCTCCACTCCCGGAGCATCCAGGTACTTTGCGGCGAAGTCGTAGAAGTCACGGCCGGTCACGACGACCTCGCCGGCTAGGGAGGCACGGGTCGGTTCCCCCGGGCGTCCCTGCAGCACCGCAATCTCGAGTTCCCGTCCGACGAGGCCGGATTCAATGAGTACCTTGTTGTCTTCGGCGAGACTGACAGCCATGGCCTCGGCCAGCTGGTCCGGTGTCGCCACCCGGCTGACGCCGACGCTCGACCCGGCGCGCGCCGGCTTCACGAAGGCGGGCAGGCCGAGCTGCTCGAGGGCGGCGTAACCCATGCCAGGGTCCCGCGCCCAGTCATCCGCTGTCAGGGTGCGCCACGGCGCCACTGGCAGGGCGGCCTGCTGAAAGACGGTCTTGGCAAAGTGCTTGTCCATCCCCAGAGCGGATGCGAGAACTCCCGATCCGATATACGGCAGACCGAGCAGGTCGAGCATGCCCTGAATGGTACCGTCCTCGCCAAACGGTCCATGCAAAATCGGGAAGATGAGATCGACGGAACCGAGCGAACGCTCGCCAAACGCGTCGACAACGGTCAGTTCCCGGCTCGATGCGCTCTGCGGCCAGCGCACCCGGGTGCCATTGTCGGCGACAACGGGCAACGCCTGCGCGTTGAGGGCAAACTTGGCCGGGTCGTTGTCTTCGAGGACGTACGCGCCGTCGCGGGTGATTCCAACCGGGATGACGGTATAACACTCAGGGTCGAGGGCTGCCAGCACTCCGCCCGCCGTGGCGCAGCTGATCGAGTGTTCGCTGGAACGCCCTCCAAAGAGAAGCACCACCGTGAGCTTGTCCATCGTCAAGTGTCCTTTCGCCCTGCGGTTCGCCGGAGTCAGTTGTGAGGTGCGGCGCAATGTCGCGGGGGTTGAGTGTGCCCTCGAGCACCTGGCGGACCTGTTCCACGATCGGCATCTCGACGCCCTTGGCGCGGGCCAGTTCGAGAACGGGTTTGACAGAGGCGAGGCCTTCGGTGGTCTGCTGCATCTGTTTGACGACGTCGTTGATGCTGTAGCCCTGGCCGAGCAACCGCCCGGCCGTGTTGTTCCGCGACAGCGGCGACTGGCAGGTGGCGATGAGGTCGCCGAGGCCGGCCAGGCCGGCCAGAGTCTCGGGCTGAGCGCCGTAGGCGACGGCGAAGTCGGTCATTTCGACGAGGCCCCGGGTGATGATCGAGGCCTTGGTGTTCTCGCCGTAACCGACGCCGTCAACGATGCCGATGGCAACCGCGATGAGGTTTTTCAGCACGCCGCCGAACTCGGTACCGATGACATCCGTGTTCACGTAGGAGCGAAAGTAGCGGTTGGTGGCCAGTTTGGCCACGGCCTGCGCGGTTTCGAGGCTCGAGGACGAGACGACGGCCCCGGTGGGCTGTTCCTTGGCTATTTCGAGCGCAAGGTTGGGCCCGCTGATCGCCGCGATGCGAGCGGGGTCGATGCGCAGCACCTCTTCGATCACCGTGCTCATGCGCATGCCGGTCGACCGTTCGACGCCCTTCATGAGCGAGACGATGATCGCATTCTCAGCCAGGTACGGCTCGACCTGATTCAGGTTTTCGCGCAGGGACTGGCTCGGAACCGAGACGAAGACCATTTCGGCGCCGGCCAGAGCCAGGTCGAGGCGGCTCGTGGCGCGCAGGCCAACGGGTAGGTTCACGCCGGGCAGGTAATCGCTGTTGCGGCGCGCTTCGGAGATTTCGCGGGCCAACTCGGGTCGGCGAGCCCACAGAACGACGTCCGCTCCGCCATCCGTCAGAATTTTGGCGAAGGTCGTTCCCCAACTGCCCGCACCAAGAACGGCCACCCGAGTGCCTGGTTGAACCTTCGGCAGCTGGGGGGTTCTAGGCTTCAAAACGACCGGTCTCTCTCTGATTGTGCTCCGACGGATTCCACCGTTTGGCCGGGGCTTTCTCGCCGCGCAGGTCTTCAAGCAGCGCGGTGATGGCCAGCATCACGACGGCGGTCGCCTCGTTGAGCGTTGCCGTGTCGAGGCTACGCCCGCGAAACTGGGAGAGGTCGATCGGGTCGCCGATCTTCACGGTGATGGTTTTGCGCGGAAACAGGCTGACCTTCTTGGAATACCGTTCCATCAGGTGCTGGCTGCCCCAGTGGGCGGCCGGCACGATGGGAATCCCCTGCTCAAGCGCGATGCGAACGGCCCCGGTCTTGCCGCGCATCGGCCACAGGTCAGGATCACGGGTGAGGGAACCTTCCGGATACACCACGACGATCTGACCCTTTTCGGCCAAACGCTGGGCGGCTTTGACCGGCTCGCTCCCGCGCACCGATCCGCCGCGCTGCACCGGGATCTGGCCCGATTTGCGCAGGACAGCGCCGATGACGGGAATCTCGAAAACGGATGCTTTCGCCAGAAATCGTGGCAACCGCCCCAGCTTCCAGGCAACGACTCCCATGACCACGGGGTCAATCTCGCTGTAGTGGTTGGGTGAGAACACGAACGCGCCGCTGCGCGGAAACTTGTGCGCGTCGATGATGTCGTACCGTGCGGCCAGATTCATGATCGGCAGGATCAGGCCGGCGAGAATCCAGAACGCGCTTGGCCTGCTCTTCTCCGAACGAATACGAGTCGGCGGTGCGGATGACTGGGCAGTTACGGGCACGTCGTTATTTTCAGGCACGCGCCTATTATCCTTCGAGATCGAAGTCCGCCCCCAAAAGCCGCAGTTTACCGATGAAGTTCTCGTACCCGCGGCTAATGATTCCCACGTTACTGACCGTCGAGGTGCCCTCGGCCGAAAGTGCCGCGATCAAGTGGCTGAAGCCACCGCGCAGGTCGGGCACGATGATGTCGGCGCCGCGCAGCTTCGTCGGACCGGTAATGACGGCCGAGTGATTGAAATTGCGCTGGCCAAACCGGCACGTGTGCCCACCGAGGCATTCCCTATGAATTTGAATGGTCGCGCCCATCTCAACGAGCGCGTCGACGAAGCCGAACCGCTGCTCGTACACCGTTTCGTGCACGATCGACGTTCCGTGTGCCTTGGTCAATGCGATGACAAGCGGTTGCTGCCAGTCCGTCATGAAGCCGGGGTGAACGCCTGTTTCGATAATGACGGGCTTGAGGTCACCGCCGGGGTGGTAGAAGCGGATACCATCGTCGCAAATGTCAAAGGCGCCACCGACCTTGCGGAAGACATTGAGGAACGTGATCATCTCAGCCTGCCGGGCGCCACCGACGAAGATGTCGCCGTCGGTAGCGAGTGCTGCGGCGGCCCAGCTCGCGGCCTCGTTGCGGTCAAACAGGGCACGATGATTGTATCCGACCAAGCGCTCGACGCCCTCGATGCGGATCACCCGGTCAGTATCGACCGTGATGATGGCACCCATCTTCTGCAGAATATTAATGAGATCCATGATCTCTGGCTCGATCGCCGCGCCCTTGAGCTCGGTGAGACCCTCGGCCCTCACTGCGGTGAGCAGCACCTGCTCGGTGGCGCCCACGCTCGGGTACGGCAGCTCGAGTTTGGCGCCCTTCAGACCGTTCGGTGCCGACATACGGATGCCGTTGGGCTGCTTTTCGACGACGGCGCCAAACTTGCGCAGCACCTCAAGGTGAAAGTCGATCGGCCGGTCGCCGATGCGGCAGCCACCGAGGTCGGGAATGAAGGCTTCGCCAAGCCGGTGCAGCAGCGGACCACAGAACAAAATGGGGATGCGCGAGGAACCCGCGTGGGCGTCGATCGCGGCGAAGTGCGCGCTTTCCACGTCGACCGGGTCAAGCACGAGGGTTCCGGGCTCGTCACCCTCGGTTACCTTGACGCCGTGCACCTCGAGCAGACCGCGAACGATCCGAACATCGCTGATGTTCGGAACGTCCTTGAGGACGCTCGGGGTTTCACCGAGCAGGGCTGCGACCATGGCCTTGGTGACGAGGTTCTTCGCCCCCTTCACCTCGATGCGACCCACCAGCGGAATACCGCCGCGGATGGTGATTTTGTCGGCGGTGAGACCGACGGATGCCCCGTGGTTCTGAGCACTGCCCCGCTCGTTCGCGTCGTCGTGCTGACTGGCACCGTTCAAATTCTTCGCTTCTTGATCACGCCGGGCTTCGCTGAGAGTGCTCACAAAATACCTGTCCTGGTGCAAATTGGTGCAATACAAATTACTGCAAATTGACGCGGGCCGGATCTGCGGAGAGCGCCGGAAGGGTGCGGGGCAACCACGACTCGCGCGTCCCTTCGAATTCCTTTATCCGCGCTTCGTCACGCAGAGTCAACCCGATGTCATCGAGACCTTCGAGCAGCCGCCATCTAGTGTAATCGTCGATTTCGAATCTCACGGTCAGATCCCCGACACGCACTGTTTTACTCACCAGATCCACGGTCAACTCCACCCCGGGGGCGCACTCGATGAGGTTCCACAGGGTTTCGGCATCCGCTTCGCTGATTTGGCCGGCGAGCAAGCCCTGTTTGCCGGAGTTTCCGCGAAAGATATCGCCGAACCGGGGGCTGAGCACCACGTCGAAGCCGTAATCGCGCAGCGCCCAGACGGCGTGTTCGCGCGATGATCCAATTCCGAAGTCGGTCCCGGCGATGAGCACGCGACCGCCCTGATACTCCTTCTTATTGATGACGAAGTCGGGGTCGAGGCGCCAGGCCGCGAACAACGCGTCCTCAAAGCCGGTGCGCGTAACGCGCTTGAGATGCACGGCGGGAATGATCTGGTCGGTATCGACATTGGAACGGCGCAGCGGTACCGCGATGCCGGTGACGGTGGTGAATTTCTGCATGGTTACTGGTCTCCAGCCTGATCGAGATCCCACGGACTACTGAGCGTGCCGCGAATGGCCGTGGCGGCAGCGACGAGCGGCGACACCAGGTGGGTGCGCCCGCCCTTTCCCTGACGTCCTTCAAAGTTGCGGTTACTGGTCGACGCGCAGCGTTCGCCGGGTTCCAGCTGGTCGGGGTTCATGCCGAGGCACATCGAACAGCCGGCGAAGCGCCATTCGGCTCCGAAGTCGAGGAAGATCTGGTCGAGCCCCTCGGCTTCGGCCTCGATGCGCACCCGGGCAGAGCCGGGAACAACCATCATGCGCAAGCCCGCGGCTTTGGTTTTGCCCTTGATGATTTCGGCGGCGGCGCGCAGATCTTCGACCCGGCTGTTGGTGCAGGAGCCGAGAAAAACGGTATCGACCCGAATGTCCTTCATCGGGGTGCCGGCCGCGAGGTCCATATATTCCAGGGCCCGCTCGGCCGCCGAGCGCTCGTTGGCGTCGACGATCTCGGCGGGGTTCGGAACAGATCCGCTCAGGGATACGCCCTGTCCGGGGTTGGTACCCCAGGTCACAAACGGTTCGAGCTCGTTGGCGTCGATGATGATCTCGGCGTCGTAGGTCGCGCCTTCGTCGGTGGCCAGCGTCTCCCAGTAAGAGACGGCAGCGTCCCAGTCAACGCCGCGGGGCGCGTGGGCCCGGCCTTCAAGGTAGTCATAGGTGACCTGGTCGGGGGCGACCATGCCGGCACGGGCGCCGGCTTCGATCGACATGTTGCAGATGGTCATGCGCCCCTCCATGGAGAGTGCCCTGATGGCCTCACCACGGTATTCGAGCACGTAACCGGCCCCCCCACCGGTTCCGATTTTGGCAATCACGGCGAGAATGATGTCTTTCGCGGTTACCCCGGCGCGCAACGTACCGTTGACCGTGATGGCCATGGTTTTGAACGGGTTTAGCGGCAGAGTCTGCGTGGCCATGACGTGCTCGACCTCGCTCGTGCCGACACCGAGCGCCATTGCGCCGAACGCACCGTGGGTGGACGTGTGCGAGTCTCCACACACCACGGTAATTCCGGGCTGGGTCAGGCCAAGCTGCGGGCCGACGACGTGCACGATGCCCTGTTCGATGTCACCGAGCGAGTGCAGGCGCACCCCGTATTCGGCGCAGTTACGGCGCAGGGTCTCGATCTGGGTACGGCTGGTGAGGTCGGCGATGGGCTTGTCGATGGCGAGCGTTGGAGTGTTGTGGTCCTCGGTCGCGATGGTCAGGTCGGGCCGACGCAGCATGCGATTAGCCAGTCTCAGGCCGTCGAAGGCTTGCGGGCTGGTGACCTCGTGCAGCAGGTGCAGATCGATAAAGATCAGGTCAGGCGTACCGTCCTCACCCTTGGTGACGAGGTGCTTGTCCCAGACCTTTTCGGCCAGGGTACGAAGGCCAGTGCCGGAGTCTCTTTGCGAAGTGGATATTACGTTAGTCATTTTGAGCGTCTTCCTCACGAATCGATGGCAGCCACACCGAACTCCGCGACGAGGGAGGCCTCAGTACAGGGACTCGTCGCGGCACAGAAGAAGTCGGCTCAGCACCACGGCTTCAGGGTAACACCTCGCCCAGCCACTCGGCTCGCAAACGCGGGCTGGAACGGTCAGTCGAACGCAGACTCCACGTAAACGACGCTCACATTGTCGCGTCCGCCCTGCTCGAGGGCTTCATCAACGAGAATGTCAGCGACGCTGCGCCCTGCGGCATCCAGACGGATGTCCATGGCCAAGACTCGCGCGATCGCCGCGTCGTCGAGTTCTTTGGTCAGTCCGTCGGAGCAGATCAAAAAGGACTGGTGCGCCAGGGCTGGCAGCAGCCAGACGTCGGCATCGACAAACTCATCGGCGCCGATCGCCCGGGTAATGACGTTGCGCTCGGGGTGTTTCTCGGCGTCGTCGACTGAAATCAGGCCAGCGTCGACCATCTCCTGCACTGCGGAATGGTCAACGGACAACTGGGCCAAAACACCGTCGGTCCAGGTGTATACGCGTGAATCGCCGACGTTGAAGGCCATCCAGTGGTAGCCGCCGGAATCGCCGGCATCGACGAAGGCGATGCCGGCGAGGGTGGTGCCCGACACTGCGGTGCCGTAGTCATCGGCTGCGCTCAAATCGCGTACGGCGTCGTTTGAAGAGTGGATGGCGTCGAGGATACGCTCCGGCGTCGAGGGCAGGTCGCGCGCGATGTGCTCGTCAAACACCCGAAGTACCGTCTGGCTGGCGACCTCACCCTGGGCGTGCCCGCCCATGCCATCGGCCACGAGGAACACTGGGGACTGCGCGAGAACGCTGTCCTCATTGACCTTGCGCACGCTGCCGACATCGGTGCGCACGCTGTAAGAGAGACGGGCGACAGCGGTGGAAAGTTCAATCCTGCTCTGCTGCTGCAGAGTCATGAGAGCCCCCCGTTCGCCGACGCCCGGCCTCGACCTGTCATTCGTTGGCGTTTACCGAAATCTCTTCGGCCAGCGTGTGGCCACGCTCTTTGGCATCGTGACCAGCCTTGATCAGGCTCGCCACGGTGGCAACGGCCATGCTGCCGATAATCACGCCGAGCGAGGTCCAGGTGCCGATCTCGGGCGCCCACAACATGGGATCACCACCGTTGATGAAGGGGACTTCGTTGGTGTGCATCGCGTGCAGCACGAGCTTGACGCCGATAAAGCCGAGAATAACCGCGATGCCGTACTTGAGGTATTCAAGACGTTCAAGCAGTCCGCCGAGGAGGAAGTACAGCTGGCGCAGGCCCATGAGAGCGAAGATATTGGCGGTGAACACGATGAACGGGCTCGTCGTGATGCCAAAGATCGCGGGAATGGAATCGAGGGCGAAGATGAGGTCGGTGGTGCCGATCGCGATGAACACGATGAGCATCGGCGTAAAGATCTTCTTGCCATCGACCAGCGTGCGAACCTTAGAGCCGTCAAATTCTGACGAGATGCGAATGCGGCGGCGAAGCAGGCGGATGACGCCGTTCTCTTTTTCTTCTGTCTCTGCCTCAGAGGAGAACGCTTGCTTCACTGCCGTGTAAAACAGGAACGCGCCAAAGATATAGAAGATCCAGGCATAGCTTTCGATCAGCTGGGCGCCGAGCAGAATGAAGATCCCGCGCAGCACGAGAGCAATGATGATACCCACCATCAGGACTTCCTGCTGGTATTTTCGCGGTACGGAGAACCGGGCCATGATGATGACAAAGACAAACAGGTTATCGATCGACAGGCTGTACTCGGTTAGCCAGCCGGCGAGAAATTGACCAGCATGTTCGGCGTCACCGAGAACCAGCATCAAGAGCGCAAAAATGAGCGCAAGACCGACGTAGAACGCCACCCAGAGCCCGGCCTCGCGCATACTTGGAACGTGCGGGCGCTTGTAGACGATGAGCAGGTCGGCGACCAGAATAAGGGTCAAAACGACCAATGATCCAGCTTCGAACCAGAGAGGCAGGGCGAGTTCCACAGGGGCCTTTCAAAAGGATGAGGGGGTCGGGTATAGCAGAACCCGAAAGTCTCTCCCGCACCGATAGCGTCCAAACGGAACCAATCGATACCACCGCGACCGGGGCCCCGCCAGCGCGGCCCGTATTGACGATCGCGACATAGAACCCGATCGGGCCCAGAGGGATACTCCCCTTCGCTTGAAAAATCCTATCAGTGTGGCCGCCCCACGCGCACCGGTCGGAAAAGCACGCGTGCGCAGTCTGCTCAGTGACTGATGTGACGGGGAATAGTCCGGTTCCGGTTTCGGAGCCGCAGGATCAGCATGAGGACACCTGCCAGAAACAGAAGGATTGCAGGGCCGCCAGCCGCTGTCGCCGCGGGGACGATAACGCTGGTTACAATGGCGCCGTTTGCATTAGCTGTGACGGTTGACAGCAGCACGGGTGTGGAGTGAATCCAAACCTGAACGGACTCCCCTGGATCGAAATCGGCGCCGGTCACAGCGAGTGACTGCAGCGTGGAACCCGCGTTTATGGCCAGCGAGGGTCTGGTGGTGTCCAGGGTGATGGTCTGGCTCCCCGTTCCGGCAACGCCGCCGGCGGTGATGGTGACGACGACCGGGTAGACACCATCGGAACCAAGGTCAGCCACGGGCACCGAGAATGCGCCGTCCGTGACGATCGATGCGACGGTACGGCCGTCGATCAGCACGGAAACGACGCTGCCATTAGCCGCGTCGGTCGTGCCGGAGATCGTCGGTGCCGCGTCGTTGGTCAGGCGCATGGCGCCCCCGGTGATCGTGACCCGAGGAGCCACGGCCACGCGGTACGACTGGGTGGCCATTCCGATATTGCCCGCCACGTCCGTAATCGAGACGGTGACGGTGTGCTCGCCCTCGCCCAGTGCCGCGGCCGTCACCGACCAGGTACCACCCGCAACAACCGTGGCCACACGCTGGTCAGCAACGAGCACAGTGACCATCGTGCCATCGCCCGCATCCGTCGTATCCAACGTCAGACTCTGACTCCCTGGTCCATCAACGCCGCCGACAGCAATGGTGACAACGACCGGGTAGACACCATCGGCACCAAGGTCGGCCACGAGCACCGCGTCGGTCGTACCGGAGATCGTCGGTGTCCGGTCGTTAGTGAGGAGCGTGGCCCCGCCGGCGATCATCACGGTCGGGACGCTCACGTCCTCGGTCGAAAACAACTTTGTAATACGCATATTGCCAACGATCGTGGCAGTGATCGACCAGGAGTAGCTGGCCGAGTCGGTTCGCGTGCCCGCCACCGTTCCGGTAACGGGATCCAGCGTGATCCCAGGCGGTAATTGTCCCGCCGTCACGGCCCAGGCCACGTCCCCAGCGCGGTAGTGGCGGCAGCAACGCCGCCGACCAGCATTGAACCGATCAGGACGGCCACCCCGACAGCGCCGGTCCATCGGAACGCAATCGTCGTCCGTCGCGTTGGGGCGGAGTGTCTGGCACGACGAACTGGTGGCCTGCCGGTCGGTGAAGTGCGAAATGGCATGGAGCGTGCTTTCGTCAAGGTACGCCATTCCCCCAATGGAGTTTCACGGAGAGCCTCGAGTCGTCGAACTACCGAACTCCCAGACTGGCGCATGCAATGGGCATTACTCCAAAATCGAAATCACCCACTAAGAGGAAAAAACGTCCGTCTACTCCGCAGATGGGTGACTCATCACATATACAAGTCAGCCCTGGGTGCGTCCCCGCCGGCGGCGCCCGGTAGTACGGAATTCAGCGGGCACCCCTCGGCGGCGATCTATAGTTGAAGGCTATGACTATGCACCGGGTTCGATGACTTCCGCAGCCAACGACCGCGCATACGTTCGCTGGGCCCAGGAAGGCAGTACGGCCTCAGCACTCTGGCGTTCAGCCAATGGCGCGCCGGCCCCCCGGAACGTCGTGCCCGTTGATGACACCATCACAGCGGATGCCGCCTACAGGCTGGCCTCGCAGGGCGTCGCTATGCTCTGGAACGGGGACTTTCAAAACGCCCGCCAGATTCTGACGGCCCTGGAACACCGCACGCGGCCACGTCCCGACAAAACCGATCGTACGACCGGCGAGTTGTTCTATCGGTATCGGCAGAATCGTTCGCATCGGGCCCGGATCCTTGGTCTGCTGCTCGTTCCCCTGCAGGCCGGCAACATCATCGGATTGCGCCGGGCTCCCGACGTTGTCGCGGCCACCGTCGACGCCTATGGGAGCATCGCGGAGGCATCCGTCGTGTCACTGCACGAGGTACTCGGCACGATCGGAGCGCACCAGTGGCGCACCAAGGGCATTCCCGTCGCCGCGCTGACTGCGTCGATCTATCCCCATTACGGCACGTTCTTTCCGGTGCGCAGTGAATACGTCGACCTCGTGGCGAACGCGCCGCTGGCCGCACCAGAGGTAGCCTTCGACATTGGCACCGGCACCGGGGTGCTCGCGGCAGTGCTGGCGACCCGGGGCGTGCCGCGAGTCATCGCAACGGACATCGAGCCGCGAGCTGTCGCATCCGCTCGAGAAACGGTGTCGCAACTCGGGCTCTCCGGGCGCATAGAGGTGCAGCTGGGCGACCTGTTTCCCGAGGGGCGCGCCGATCTCATTGTCTGCAACCCGCCGTGGATTCCGGCGACCGCGCACTCACTGCTCGACGCGGCCGTCTATGACCCTGGCTCTCGGATGCTCAAGGGATTTCTGGCCGGTGTGCTGGGCCATCTGATGCCCGGGGGTGAGGTGTGGCTCGTGCTCTCCGATTTCGCCGAATTGGTGGGGCTGCGCTCCCGCAACGACCTTCTGAAGGTCATCGATGCGGCCGGCCTGCGGGTGATCGGTGTTCTCGAGGCGCCCGCCGTGCACACTCGCGCGACCGACACGAATGACCCACTGCACGCGGTGCGCCAGAGCGAGGTCACCTCGCTTTGGCGCCTCTGCGCCAGCTGACTCCCGCGCTCAACACTCTGGACTGCGATTGCAGTGCGCTCTGCACTACCACCTGCAAAGCGGGTCGACCGGCCCCGGCGATTGTGGGCATGGATATATTTTATGAGCGCACAGTCTGCGGCGCAGCGTGACCGGCCCCGCCGCCGACCGGCGCGTCGGCCCCGCCGGCACTCGAGCGCAGCCAAGACAAGTCCCCCGCATCGGTGTTGATGGCAATGACGTTCGGACGGCTGGGCCCATAACGCACGATCGACACCGAGGCTGGACCGACGGAGATGCGCTGGAACAGGTCAAGGTGCATACCGAGCGCGTCGGCCAGGATCGACTTGATGATGTCACCGTGACTGACTGCCACCCACACGGCGTCCGGCCCAAATTGCGCCTCAAAGAGCGCGTCCTGGCCCCGGATGGCGGCAACCGACCGGGCCTGCATGGTCGCCATCGACTCTCCGCCGGGAAAGACAACGAATGACGGCTGCGTTTGCACGACCGGCCACAGTTTCTCCAGGGCCAGCTCACTGAGCGATCGGCCCTGCCAATCTCCGTAATCACACTCCGTGATGTCCACATTCTCGGAGGTCACCGGGGAACCGGCCTGGTGCTGCAGAATCAGGGCCGAGGTCTGCTGACACCGCTCCAGCGGGCTCGAGACCAGACCAACCAGTGGAACCCCAGCAAGCCGCTCCCCGGTGCGTGCAGCTTGGTCACGACCCACTTGGTCGAGCCCGACGCCGGGGGTTCGCCCGGCTAACACGCCGGTGGCGTTGGCTGTGGTGCGACCGTGCCGCACAAGAATGACTGTGGCCATGCCTACGAGCCTATACAGGCGCACCGACACCGTGAACCAAGAAGGCCCGGCGCCTTCAAGAGAGTAGGCGGCCGGGCAATTGTGACCCCAGCGGGATTCGAACCCGCGTTACCGCCGTGAGAGGGCGATGTCCTAGGCCGCTAAACGATGGGGCCGTTTTTGCAACTTACCGAGTATGCCACACACCGGAGCGCTCTTCCAAACTGAGCGCCTGCGGCGCGCCGGAGCGGCTGTTGACATCATTCAAGAAAGTGGATGCTGTTGCGCCACGACTCGAATCGGGGTTAGCTCAGGGCATGAAACTGACCAAGCTGGAGCATGCTGCCCTGATCGTCGAACTCTCCGGCAAGAAGCTCTATATCGACCCGGGTTCGTTCACCACGGTGCTCACGGGCACGGCGGGCACCGTGGCCGTAGTCATCACCCACGAACACGCCGATCATTGGACTCCGGAACAGCTGGGACGCATCGTCGAAATGAACTCCGACCTACGCATCTTCGCGCCGGCCGGCGTTGCACGGGCCATTGCCGCCGTCGACGCTGATCTCGACGTGACGACGGTGCAGGCCGGTGACGTAATGGAAGTCGCCCCGTTCACCCTGCGCTTCTTTGGCGCTACCCACGCGGTCATCCATGAATCGATCCCAGTGATCGACAACGTCGGAGTTTTCGTGAATGACGAGCTCTACTACGCTGGCGATGCCTTCACCATCCCCGAAGGGGTCGAGGTCGGCACGCTCGCCGTCCCGGCCGCAGCACCCTGGATGAAAATCAGCGAGGCGATGGACTACATCCTGGCGATCAAGCCCAAGCGCAGCTTTCCGACCCATGAGATGCTCCTGTCTCGCGCCGGGAAAGACCTGTCCAACGCGAGATTCCAGAATGTCACCCGGCTCAATGGTGGTGAGTTCTTTCCCCTCGAACCGGGTGACAGCCTCGACCTGTAGACCGACTCAGGCCGAGGTATCCATGCGGAAACGACCCACCCTCAGTCAACGTGCAGCCACTGCAACTTAGAGTGCAGTTACTGCAAATGTGGCCTGTGAGGTCACCAGAAGCGAGGGAAGCGCGATGGACTCCGAGTGGGTAATTGATGCACAGGACCTGGAGAAATCCTATGGGTCGGGTGCGAGCCGGTTCGACGCCCTAAAGGGAGTATCCGTTCAGGTCGCGTTCGGAGAGACCGTGGCGATCGTCGGAAAGAGTGGGTCGGGCAAATCGACCCTCATGCACCTGCTTGCGTTGCTCGACGAGCCCGACCAAGGCAGTCTTCAGGTTGCCGGCAGGGAGGCCAAGTCGCTGTCCAAGCGCGCGGTCAACGAACTGCGCAATAAGGAGTTCGGCTTCGTCTTTCAGCAGTTCTTTCTCACCCCCAACGTGAGCGTGCTCGACAACGTCATCCTGCCGCTGAAGATCGCCGGAATGGGCTCCAAGGAGCGTCGCCGCCGCGGCATGGAAGTTCTCGAACAGCTCGAACTGGCCGACAAAGCCGGCAACAAGGCCACGACCCTCTCGGGCGGGCAGAAGCAGCGCGTCGTGATCGGTCGCGCCCTGGTGAATGCGCCGCGGGTAATCTTCGCCGACGAACCGACCGGAAACCTCGACACCGCCACCGGTGCCGTGGTGGAAGACATCCTGTTCGAGCTCAATCACAACCAAGGCATCACGCTCGTCATCGTCACCCACGACGAGGAACTCGCCGCCCGCTGTGACCGCCAGATCTACATTCGCGACGGACTAATCGTGGCGCACGCCGGTTCGACGCATACCGGGGCGCACGCGCTGGTGACTGCAGCAGCACCGACCACCGCCGGAGGCGCAGCATGAAAGCCAAAGACCTCGTCGCCACCGCTATCTCCAACACTTTTCGCAGCAAGCTTCGCACCACGCTGACCGTTCTGGCCATCTTCGTCGGCGCCTTCACTCTCACACTCACCAACGCCGTCGGCGCCGGCGTCAGCCAGTACGTCGACGCTCAGGTAGGCGCCCTCGGCTCCCCCGACGTGTTTATCGTCACGCAGGCGAGTGACGCCACGACAGCCGGCGACGGCCCGGTCAGGTACGACCCGAATAGTTCAGCGTCTGTCTCCAGCCAACAGGGTCCGCCCGGCACCACAACCAAAGCACTGACAGATTCCGACCTCACCACGATTGGCGAGATTGCAGGTATCACGTCGGTCGATCCGATTCGCGCTGTTCAGCCCGACTACATCGAGTACGCCGGTTCGCAGTACGAGTTCAGCATCAACGCCACCTCCGCCGTCACCACGGCCAACCTCACCGCGGGTGCGCAACTCGACGGCAGCGCCAGTGAAGCGCAACTCGTGCTGCCCGACACCTTCGTGACCCCGCTTGGGTTCGCGTCGGCGGACGACGCGGTGGGGGCATCCGTGTCGATCGGCATCACCGACATTCTCGGCGCGAAGCACACCGTGAACGCCACCGTCGTCGGCGTCTCGCTCGAGAGCCTGCTTGCTGCGGGCGCCGGGGCCAACGACGCGCTGATAGCCGAGCTGGCCGACGCGCAGTCGGGCGGCATCGACACCGCCGTCACAAGTTACGGTGTGGCCGTGGCTCACTTCGACCCAACGCTGTCAGCGGATGCCGTGACCGCGCTCAAGGCTGACCTCGCCACGCAGAACTACACCGCGAGCACCATCGAAGACCAGCTGGGCGCCGTGCAGACGGTGATCAACGGCATCGTGGGGGTACTCAACGCCTTCGCCGTCATTGCCCTGATCGCGGCTGCATTCGGCATTATCAACACCCTGCTGATGAGCGTGCAGGAACGCACCCGCGAGATCGGCCTGATGAAGGCCATGGGCATGAGCGGCGGCAAGGTGTACACCCTGTTCAGCCTCGAAGCCATCGTCATCGGATTCCTCGGCAGCGCCATCGGTGCTGGTGTGGCGATCGGGCTCGGCTCCGCGTTGAGCGCCGTCCTGTCGCAGGGGTTGCTCTCTGGGCTACCGGGATTAAACATCCTCTTGTTTGAGCCGGCATCTGTGGCCTTCGTCATTCTGCTGGTCATGCTGATCGCGTTCCTTTCCGGCACCCTGCCGGCTCAGCGCGCGGCCAAGCAGAACCCGATCGAGTCGCTGCGGTACGAGTAGCTCTGTACCGATTGATAGGACGAGGCATGACCGACACCCCGACGCCACGCACCCAGATACCCGTACGCCCGCAAAGTCGTGAAGACAAGCATCATGAGACGAGGCTGCGCGTGGAAAGAAGTGCCGTCAGCCTCGTTCTGGAATACGGTTTCGACAACGTCACCGTGGGTATGATCTGCAGCCGGAGCGGCATTTCCCAGCGCACCTTCTTCAACTATTTCAAAACCAAGAACGCAGCCATCATCGGCGCCGCACCGCCCACCGTCGATGAAAGTCGGGCCCGGGAATTTATCGCAGCCCCCGGAGATGATCTGCTGCCCGATGTGCTGATCCTGATGAGCGCGATCGGCCCGCGTGATGGCATCGACGACGGTCTTTTCACCGACCGGCTGCGAATCTTCGGGCTACACCCAGAGCTCATGCAGGAGCAGATGGAGCGGATGGCCCGGGTCACCTCCGAGGTCACCGAGCTGGTTTACCTGCGCCTCGGTCGCGGTGCCGCCATCGACACCGAGAATGATGCTGCCCGGGCTTTTCGACACGGGCAGGCCGAATTGCTCACCCACGCCATGATGGGCGTCGCACGTTTTATGGCCATGCAATGGATGCCCGCTCGTGCCTGCCCGACCAAGTCTGTCGCCGGCGCGGAGGCTGAGTCCGACGCCGACGCCGACGCCGGCCCGAATGCGACTGACCAACAATCGGATGCCACCTTGGCCGAGTCGCTAAACCGAACGATCGAGCTGCTTCGCCGCACCCTGATCTTCCCAGGCCCATAGACGTGATCGATGCACGGCGTCAATGCGGGTGGTCGGATTCCAGAGGCAACCACTTTAGTAAAGCTGCGCGCAGCTTGGCCAGATGCAGGGGACGTATGAGGTAATCGTTCATACCGACCCTGCGGGCATAGTCGGCATCGCCGTGCACCGCGCTAACCGTCATGGCCAGGATCGGCATATGTACACCTGGCCCCTCCGCCGCTCGAATGGCCGTAGCCAATTCGAAGGCGTTCATCTGAGGCATTTGGAGGTCAGTGATCAACAGATGGTAGTCGCCCGTTGTCCACAACTCGAGGGCTAGAGCACCGTTGTCTGCCAGGTCGGCCTCGTAGCCGAGCAGGTTCAGCTGCCATAAAATGAGTTTTTGTTTGGTCGGATTACCGCCGGCTACGAGAATACGAGTGGCATCCGGGGCGCGAAGTGTCGTCGGCCTTTTTCCTGCGGGGAAATCCTCGACCGTTAACCGGTCTCGCACCGAGAAACCAGAAGACGACTCCATCGGGCTCGAACCGTTGCTTATTACTGAAGACGTTTCTTCCGACGCTTCCTCATCGTCAGCCCGCGGCAGAAGCCAGTTGATTGCGTCTTGAAGCTCCTGATAATGCAGCGGCTTAGTGATGTACGCGTCACAAGCAGCCTGGCGCGCCCGGTCCTGATCCCGAGACATGGCCATCGCTGTCAGGGCGATCACCGGAATCTCGGCGGTGGCGGGGTCGCTCTTCAGCAAGGCCGTGGCGGCGTACCCGTCCATTCCCGGCAGTTGGATATCCATCAGAATCAAATCTGGCAGTTCAACTCGAGCGAGCAATAGACCGCTCTCAGCATCGACGGCCTCCGACGTGGTGTGGCCCGCCCGGTTCACGAGCAGCGTGGCGAGCTTCATATTGATGGGATTGTCTTCAATGATAAGAATTCTGGCCACATCGCTACCCACCTTTCAGGTCGTCGCGAAGTTCGCCAGACTTCAAAGCGCGCTTGACCTCGGCGATAAAGGACGCTCGGTTAAACTTTTCTGTACCGAGTACGCGCACCGGCTGGGTTGGGTCACTGTCAACCGCCGCTGATTCTTGCTTCGTGAGTGGCTTGCCAGATACGATCAACACTGGGATATGTTCGGTGGTTTCATCGCTCTGCAACGCCAACACAACCTCGTAGCCGCTGAACCCTTCCATCATGAGATTGAGCAACACCAGATCCGGATGCAAACGTTGCGCCATCTCGATGGCCTCGTCTTTTGTGAAAGCGCGCTCGACCGCATACTCCGGACGAGTCAGAAAGCGTGCGATCACGTCAACAGTTTCGGGGTCATCGTCGGCGACCAGAACGCGTCGGGTGCGCCGGGCGTCAGGGCTGAGGCCGAGCGCTTTCAAGGACTGCTGCAGCGCCTGTCGACTGATCGGCTTCTCCAGTACGGCGGCCGCACCGTGCGTCAAGGCCAGGCTCACATCGGTCTCCCCTGCAATGATCACAATCGGAACGGCTGCAAGATCTGAAAACTCGTGCAGGCGAATCAGAAAACCCCAACCGTCCAATCCCGGCAGACGGATGTCGAGAGTTATGAGGCTGAGACGCTGTTTCGGGGCAAGGTCCAAACCCTCCTCACCGCTGCGCGCGATGATGACCTGAAACTCTTCAGCCTCCAGCAAAAGCCGAAGAACCTCGGCCCCTTTGGCGTCGTCCTCAATTACAAGAACAACGTGCTTGTCGGTTTCCCCCTCACCTGCGGGCGCTTGCTGAATACTCTCGGTTACATCGGAAAGAGTCTCTGTCGCCGTGTCCAATGATTCGATCCCAGAGTCAGTTTTGATCTGATTCGCGGAAGCAACCGCGTTGCTTTCGTCTCCGCCAGTGAGGGCCCGTTCCTTCGCCACTTCCGCCGCCGCTTCCGCCAAGTTGCCGACAGTGGGCAGTCTTCCGGTTCCCACTACACTGGCCGCGCCAACGGGGTCGCGGTGCGCCGAAGCTTTGGGCTGGCCGACCGGGCCGGAAGCCGGTTCCAACGTTTTCGATGCTTCTGGCAGTCCGTCGGAGCTCGACGCTTTTGTTTCAACCGGCCAAGCTGGCGCCTGGTCGTCGGTTGCACCCAGTGGAAGCCAGATGGCAAAGCTGGATCCTTCGCCGGTCTCGCTGGCAACAGCAACGGTGCCTCCCTGCAACTCCACCATCTGCTTGACCGTGGCGAGACCGAGTCCGGTGCCTTCGAACTTGCGCGCCAAGGTGCTGTCGATCTGGCTGAAAGCGAGAAAAAGCTTCGACATATTTTCACGCGAGATGCCCATTCCCGTGTCATCGACGCGAATTTCCAGAAAATGATCGACGTCGCTCTTGGACAACGGAAAATCATGCACCGGACGGGAGCCGGCGATCTTGCCCACCGCGCTGCGGGGAACCCTTCTGGCCGTGAGTGTGACCGCACCGAGGTCTGGTGTGAACTTGACGGCATTTGACAGGAGGTTGTAAACGATTTGTTTGGTTTTGCGTCGGTCAAGCATCGGCGTCCCCAGATCGTCCGCTCCGTCGAATACGAGGTGCAGCCCACGGATCAGAGCGTCTTCTCGCACGATCAACAAACTTTGATCCAACAACCGCCGCACATCGACCGATTCCAGCTCAATGTCCATCATCCCCGCCTCGACTTTGGACAAATCGAGAATGTCATTGATCAGCGATAAAAGGTGGTGGCCACTGGAATAAATGTCCCCGATATACTCGCGCTGCGTCGCCGTAAGTTCCCCGATGAGTCCATCCTTGAGAGCCTCTGAAAAGCCGATGATGGCGTTCAAGGGAGTGCGTAGTTCGTGGGACATTGTTGCCAGAAACTCCGTCTTCATGCGGCTGGCGTGTTCCAACTCGATGTTCGTCTTCTGGAGTGCTTGTTCGAACCGCTTGCGTTCTGTCACATCACGGGCCGATGCAAATACACCCTGCACAACCCGATCTCGATCGTAGAAGGTCGCAGCGTTGTACGACACATCGGTCTCGACGCCATCTATGGAGCACACCGTCAGTTCGTAGTCGCTTACCTTACTCTCGGTCAGAGCACGCTTGATGGCCGTGTCCGCCCTTGCCGGATCGGTGAAGAAATTGCGGCACGGGGCGCCGATGAGCTCGTCCCTGGTGCGCCCAGTGAGTTTAATCATCTGCTGGTTCACGTCGGAGATAACCCCCCTGGTGTCGGTCATCATCAGCGCATCAATATTCGATTCAATCAGCGACCGGGTGTAAAACTGCTGGTCGCGCAGCCGCTGATCGAGTAGAGATTGGGCGATCGATGCTTGATTGCGCGCCGTGTCGTCGGTGCTGATCAACAGATAACCGATTATCTCCGTATCGACGTCACGTAGGGCCGTGACCGACACCGTTGTCGGAAAGCGACTCCCGTCCTTTCGAATCGTCGTCAGTTCGTAGATATCCTCGATTCCCCGGCTCGCCTTGTAAGCCAGGGCTTCAAAGCCGGGTTGAATTGTGCTACCAAACTCGGCGCTCAACCGCGCCGCTCGGGCGATGATTTCGTCCGGGTCGTGCATATCCCCTGGCACGCCCGTATTCACGACATCCTCGGACTTGTAGCCGAGCATGCGCTGCGCGCCGACGTTGAAGATTTGTATGACACCCTTGGCATCGGTAGCGACGCACGCAAAGTTGGCACTATTGAAGATGGCATGCTGCAGGCTCACCGTCTGTTCCAACATGTTCTTGTCAGCGACATACTTCTGCGCATTCGAATAACTGTCGTTGCTCAGAGTCGGCTCTTCAGCACTCATTCCGTCCTGGCTTGACAACCGGGCGTCGTCCTCACGTCGGGGTTGTGTCATGTCCATCACGCCCTCCGTGACCTATCACTACGCTAACGGCGATTAATGATGTGGAACGTTTTGCAGTTAGGTCGAGAGACACGCGGTTGGCAGGTTCGACGGGCTTGATTGCCGCGAGTCGACCGGAGAATTTCCCTCGCCTTAATCTATATCATGAAACATCCTCGGATGCCCCCTGATTGGGGGTGGTAGGAATACCCACATGGGTTCAAGAAGTTCGGGTTCGGCGCAAGCCGAACCCGAACCTCAAATGCCCTGCCGCTCGGTTAGTAGATTGAGGTCACCACGACCTCGCCGTCGACGACGTTGACCTCAGCCCTAATCGTGAGGTAGTTCTCAGTGGTCTCATGACGGATCTCGGAAGAGAAACCATAGTTGACGTCGTACTCCATACTCACGACACCGTAGGTGTCGGTGGAGACCGTCAAGCCGCCGTCCTCGTACGACAGATCCACGGTAAGGTCGGGCGCTGTAACGAGGGTGTACGCGACGTTGGAGTAGTAGGACGAGATGTACCCCATGTTCGGGCAGTCGTCAGATGCGGCATCTCCCGCAGCGAGGCAGGTCGTGATCAGCGCGTTAACGGCGTCCAAGGCGGCGGCTTCATACTCGGCCGTTGGGGTGGCCGTGAACCCGTCGTCGCTCGATTCGAACTCCCCGTACCCCCCGAGCAGCCCGCTCACGACATAGGTCACCGATGATTCTTCGAAGTAGTCCGTGGCTGGAATGGCCACTTCATAGGTGCCGGGAAAAGCCGGCAGGGTCAGCCCGTCGTCCTTCGTTGTACCGACCGACATACCGTTCACCTCGAGCTCCACGTCGCCCCGTCTGGTCGGTATGTAAACGTCGATCCGACCAGGCTCGGCGTTCAGAACGGACCAGTTATCGGCAATCAGCCAGTCGGTGCTCGTGCGGGTGAGCTTCAGCACGGCAGAGTCAGAAACTCCGCCCTGTTTAAAATGCACTTCGATCTGGGCTACATCTTCGGTGATGGTGACCTCCGAAATGGCGGCGTCTTCGATGCGATCTGTCGCCAGCCCGAAAATGTCGTTGGAGAGCATACCGTCGCCGGCATCCGCTGAAGACTCGAGCAGTTTCAGAGCCGTCGATGCGTTGCCCTTTTCTAACGCGTCGAGGTAAGCGGTCGCAACATTCTGCGGGCCAAAGACCGACGAACGCACAATTCCACCAGCCACACTTGCCGCGATGATGAGCAGTGCAGCAGCACCGACGATGATGGCGCCGATCTTCACTCGTTTGGCCGTTGCCGGAGACATGGTGCTGGTCGCGAACGCGAGCGGTACCGCACCCGGCTGGCCGGCCGCGGTGACCACAGTGACGGGATAGCCAGTGGCGGGATCGATGCCGTACCCCGCCCCTGCCGCAGGCAAGGCCGCGCCAGCTGCAACGGTTCCAACCGGCACGAGCGGTGCCGTCGGCGCAACGGGCAACAAGCGTTCCTGGCCAGATAACTTGACAAGGGCACCGATTGCTCTTGGCGTCGCATAGGCCAAGATAACCGGTGCGACGAAGCGCGTCAGGGCCTCGATACCAGCACCCCAGATGGCGAAGATCAGAAAGGTCCACGCAGCGGGCCCCATTGTTCCCGACGCCGAGGCATTCTCGGGTGCGGTCATCGATGCCGTGACTAGAGCGCTGCCAAGAAGCTGCAACACCAAACCGAAGACCATGTACGTGGCGATGGTGGCCAGCCACGACTGGAGTGCCGGGCGCACTCGATTGCGACGAACGGCGAGCAGCAGCGAGGCGACGACTGCCAGAATCAAGGCGAGCAGCACGATAAGCCAGATATAGCCGGAGACTCCGTCACTGAAAACGGAGAGGTTTTGCTGCGTCTGCTCGTTGGACGCCCCGCCCAGAGTGGCCAGCACGCGGTCCAAATCACTCAGATCGGCGGAAAACGCGCCCAACATGCCGATCACGACGGCGTTGATGGCGAAGGTAAGCAAGAACACGGGAAGCACTCCGACATATTCGTCGGCCGCAGACAGCGGGGTCATAATAGCGAGCACGACCGCCAGCACGGCGATAAATGCGCCGAGGTGCAGGCCAGCAATACGCACGGTGCCCCACGGTAGCCAGGTTGCGCGGACGAGAAGACGCGACCATCCGTCCGTGGCTTGCAGCCGGGCCACGTAGGAGACCACGAATCCGATGACGAGCGCGCCAAGGAACGAACCGACTGATGCCGCGGAGGTTGAGCCGACAGGAATGCCCAACTGCAGATCGGGGAACTGCACAGGGAGCACCGCGGCCAGCACTGTCGCCCCGACTGCGAGTGTGAGCCCGGACACGGCCGACAGGATGAGGGCCGATGAGCCCTGCCAGACGCCGCGTCCCACGAAACGACTGGAAAGATAGCTGCCAGCCAGCAGAGCGGCTAGTACCAGCAGCGGAAGCACTCCCACAGTGACACTTCCGGCGAAGGAGATGATGTACTCGACTTCTGCCGAGGCGCCAAGCTGGCCAAATGTTGCCATTGCGACCAACTGCACAGGACCGGAGACAAGCCAGCCAGCCGAGAACATCTCCCAGCCGGTAAGAAGCCCGGTCAGGGCAACGGTCAGGAGCGCGACAACAAACGCTGCCCCGTACCCGATTCCAGCGGATGCGAGGGCTCCCCGCCACGCGCGCGGCGCGATCACGGAAAACGCGTTCGGCCCGCTCGGCCCCTGAGCGAGCGGCTGCCCGGCCGCACCAGAATACGGGTTGGCCTGCGTAAGCACGGGCTGAGCAGGCGCTGAATTCACTACGGGTTGGTTCGGCGTAGTCGGAGTCGGCGGTATCGATCCGGCCTGAAATGGATTTGGCGGCGTGGTCGACGGCGTGTTTTCAAGCGACATAAATGTCGTGATCTCCCCAAGATTGGTTTGTGCCAACACAGGGTGAACATCACCTGTGTATTCGATGAGAAATTAATGGCAATTAGCAGCCTATTGCACACCGAAGTCGCCTCTCACCGGCTCCTTCAAAGCTCCAGACGGAGAATGCGGAGAGTCCTGGACGCGTACCCTGCTGGAACCCACCGCACGTGGCCACTGAGGGCGCCTCCAGCACGACACGGTCTTGAGTTGACACTGTCTCCGGCGCCACAAGGTTGACTCCTATGATGTTTTCATGAAGACGGTCGCGGTGTACAGCACCAAGGGTGGGGTCGGCAAAACAACGACGGCGGTCAATCTCGCCTGGGAGGCATCTCACGAGTGCCGGGTGCTGCTGTGGGACTTGGATCCGCAGGGCGCCGCGACGTATCTCCTCAACGTCAAAGCGAAAGTCAAGGGCGGCGTGGATTCCCTCATTCGGGGCAAAAGCCACGCGGATGCTGTCATCCGGCCGACCGCGTACAAAAACCTCGATGTGCTGCCGGCGGATGACACTTACCGAAATCTCGACCTGCTCCTTGACTCAGCCAAGAAGTCGACGCAGCGAATCGCCAGGGTACTGGAGTCGGTCTCGAACCAATACGATGTCGCGATCCTCGATTGCCCTCCCGGGGCGTCCCTCGTGGCTGAAAACGCACTCCACGCAGCCGACCTTGCCCTCGTCCCCCTGGTACCGTCGCCGCTTTCGCTCCGTTCACTGGCTCAGGTCAACGAGATCATCGCGACATCAAACCGGCCGCCCAAAGTGTTCGCATTCCTTTCGATGGTGGATCGCCGCAAGCTTGTGCACCGAGCTGCCGCAGAGGCGCTGCCGCGCGAGCACCCCGAAGTGATCGACCTCGTCGTTCCCGCGACCGTCGTGATCGAACGGATGGGGGCCGAACGCGCCCCTGTAGGAACGTACGCACCGAGCACTGAGCCGGCGCGGGTATTTGCCGAGCTCTGGAAACACGTTCGCTCCTTGGCCAAGGTCAAGCCCGGCTCACAGCCCGAGTAGGACGTTTCGCTGAAGCGAATCGACGCTAGGCCGCGCGGGGAGGTGCGTTCCGCTCCGCGCGCAACTGGGACCGCGCTGCGTGTTCAACCAGTACCGGTATGAAGTCCCGGATGGGTTTGTCAGAGAGGGAAGCGTGACACGCCGTCACGACCGCTTTCACCCGATCCGCAGGCAAATCGGCGTATCTGATCTCAAGCCGTCGAACCATATCGTCGACAGCATTCTTTTCCTGCTTTGAGTCCATAGTTCATTGTGCCTGCATTCCGTGCTGTGTATTACCCGATTCACTATCCTCAGACGAGTGCGATGACTGCGTCGAGGGCGCGTACGACGACGACTTCCTAAGCCAAAAGGCGCTCGGCGAGCTCGCTGAGCTTCGGAACGGTGTAATCCGGTGTCGCAAAATAGCTCGGGTAGAGTGCATCGTTTCGGTTCAGCCAGGCAGTCCGCAGGCCCGCCTGAGCTGCCCCGTGGATGTCCCACGGGTGCACGGCGACCAGGAGCATGTCGGCTGGTCGAACTCCGAGAGCTTCCGCCGCGAAGCGGTAGGCGGAACCGACTGGTTTCCATTGCGGCGCATCCTCGACAGTGAGGAGGGCGTCAAAGTCAGTCCGGATCGCCGCCGCGGTCAGCATGTTCTGGGCCAGCTGCGCGGACCCGTTGGAGAGGGTGGCGAGGCGACATCCCGCATCCTTGAGCGCCCGCACCCCGTCTGCAACGTCCGGGTGCAGCTTCAATGCCCCGAGGCCGTCCAAGACGTGGCTTATCGCCTCGTCGACAGTGCTGGTCAAGGTAACGTCGCGGAACAAAGCACGCAGGATTTCCGCGCCCACCACGGAGAATCTCTCGCTGCCCCCAGACGCCGCGAGGGCGAACCCATCCCGCAGCAAGGCTGCGAACCAGATGCGAGCCAGGTAGCCCGGGGCACCGACCTCTACGAAACGATTCTCCATCGGAGACATGTCCGAGAGGGTTTCATTGACATCAAAAACTATCACCGGCATGGCTGCGTTCATGGTGGACTCCTCAAGATTGGTCAATGTACCAGCTGCTGTGAACCGACCGGTCTTGCCTTGGCCAACCACAGACATAAACGAGCGCTTTGTTCGCGTTTTTCCCTAAGCAGGCACGGACACGACGGTGAACACTGTGCGGTCCACCATTTCACGGTCCTCCAGTTTGCGCAAAGCCTCTGCAAGAGCTGCTCTATTTCGGCCCTTGTCGACTAGAGTCCTCGCCCGAAGCTGTTTGTCAGAGTCTGGCTTGCGGCCGCTCCACTATCGCGACGACACAGGCATCACGTGACTGCGGTGTCCAATCCAGCGGTTAGGCCGACAGTTCGGCTTCACATCCCTGGGATGAGGTCATGGCGATGTCGGTCCAGCCACCAAGCTTTTCATCCCGCTCCTCCGGACCTGAGCCGTGCCTCGGCTGCGCCTCGTTGACCAATTAGCCGAGGGGCTCTTATCTGCGTCGACACGGTACCTCGCACTATTGCGGTGCATCTAAATCAGGACGGCGTTCACGAGTCCGTCGAACTGCCGCTGACGCTCTTCGCGGCCGACCTCGGCTTTGGTGGAACGCACGGCCGCAGCGACGTCGCGGCCGGTCAGCAGGTCGACGCGGCGCATCCGATCTGAGACTATCTCGACGGCCCGGGCGTAGGCGATGTCCTCCACCGATACCGACGGAAGCCCGACACGCGTCCGTGACGATACGTATGCCTCGGCGAACTCGCGCATGCGGGCGCCGTTCTTGAGCATGTGCTCGGTCAGCGACTCAGCGAACACCGTGAACTGCCGCAGATGCTCGGGGCGCGACGGATCATTGAAATAGTCGTCGGCGTCGCGCTCGTTGGCCCGACGCTCAGCCGCAGTCGCAGCGTGAATACGCTTCGGCGGGAGGCCAGCCCGACTGAGGCTGCGCTTGAGACGTCGCGCGGCAGCGTTGGCCTCCAGCTCGGACTGGTAGATCTCCGGGTCGCTGCGCCGGTTACGCTGCGACTCAGCCCGGCGCTCCTTGTTGCGCTCGGCCCACTGCCGGGTGATCTGCTTCGTGCGCTCCGGGTCCGCATCCCGCCTGGCCGCAGCCCGCGCATTCACCTCGCTGCGGTGGGCCTCGTAATATCGGTTGTAGTACTCTCGCACTTTCTCACGATTCTCCGCCACCCATCGCTGCTGATACTCACGCCGCCGCTCCGGATGCTCCAGCCGCCAGCGCTTCGCCCGCTCCCTCCCCCGCGCCCGCACCTCCGCCTCACGATGCCGACGGGCCGCAGCCCGACGCATCGAATCACGATTGAGCTCCCGGGCACGGTCCAGGTGTTCCGACCGCCAGAGCCGATTCAGCTCGCGGATCCGATCGCGATTCGCCGCCACATACTGACGCCGCCGCTCCGCCGCATCACCAGCAGACGGATGCTCCGCCAGCGACTTCCGCGCCGCGGCACGTTCCTCAGATGGGTCGTTCATGATCGCGGCTACTCGGCAGGCGGCGGAGCCAGCTCAATGACCAAGGACAGCAGTTCAGAGCGATGGGCCGTCGGGTTTGTGATCACACGCCCGATCACGAGACGCAGCCGTTCGGCATCCTCGTTTGCGATCCCGGCCACGGGCTCCAAGCAATACGCAATGTCGTTCTGCAGGTTCGGGCCGTCATCGTCGACGGCGGTCTCCGGATAGTAGAACAGCGCGGCCAGCGCGGTGCGGCTGAGCAGGTAGTCGAACTGCTCCTGCGGGATCGTCATGGTGAAGCCTCCTGTGGGCGGTCGTGGGTGAGCCAATCATGCCGCTAACAGGAGGTGCGCGGACCGTGACGGGCTGTCAGTGTCGACTTGTCGCGAGCACCGGCCAGTCAAGGCTCCCCCGCCGTCAGCGAGTCGCGCTCGCGTCGTGCGACGGCGCTCGTCCGTTCTCGGGCTCCTGGCTCCTGGCTCCTGGCTCCTGGCTCCTGGCTCCTGGCTCCTGGCTCCTGGCTCCTGGCTCCTGGCTCCTGGCTCCACGACATTTTCCAACGCGCCCACTCTTGCCATCGCTGACGAGAAATGCGGTTCATGTCAGGTCGGGCGGTGGGGCCAGACGAGAATGCAAGAACCTTCACGAGCGGTGGCCAATAAGTATTGACTCCTGGGTCAGATTTCGACCGGACCAGGAGACGGGGGAACCGGTGTTGGTTCGCCGCTGAGGATAGCCGTCACGATCATTTCTGCCCGGGGCACGAGAAGGTCGCCCGGATAGAACTCTTCGTAGAACTGCTCCGCGCGCTCGAGCGTGGGAATATTACACAGAGCGAGCAGGAGGCGGATGTCTCGGGTATCGCGCCCGGGCCGGTTTGCTCGGAGTTTCATGGCCAGCATCGCCTCTTTCGATGCCACCTCGATGACGATGCCATCCTGATCGTAAATCGTCTCCCATTCGACGGCGGGCCGAGAGTCGGGATGGCGTCGGCGTTCGTGACCTCGAAGTTCAGCCAGTGCGCATCCCACCCGTTTCGACGGGCGACCCGCCCAGCCGCGGCTGCGACGGACTCGTCCGAGCCGGGATGAACATGAAGGACATCTAAGTCCTGCGTGGTGCCCCGGTCGAAGTATCGCAGGGCGAGTGCTGCCCCACCCACGAGCCGAATCCCAGCCACCTCGCCCGCAGCACGAAGTTCGGCGACAAGATCACCAAGACCGATGATGATATCGCTGCGATTCAGCGCAGAGGCTGTCATCAGACGCTCGCGAAGGTGTCCGCCCACGCCAAGACCCCGCGTTCGGCGAATTCGTTTGGTACTTGGTCACGCTCGGGCGCGGGGTCGGCCGGGTCGACGCGGAAGACGACGGGTTTGGCCAGTGTGCGATCGGGGTTGTGCACCCATCCAGGGAGAGGAACATGCTCCTCATTGAGCCGCCACGCCACGAGAGCCGCGATGGCGGCATCCCACACACGATCACCGGTCGGTTCGGGCTCCGTCAGCCCAAGAACTCCTCGAACGAGTCCGTGTTCGGCGGTGAGGTTATCGTTGAGCTGGAGGAGAGCCCGGAGCGCTCGGTCGGCGTCGCCGACCCGAAGGTATTCACGAATGGCTTCTGCCGCGCTGGCCGCGTCGTCTCGACGTGTGGGAGCGGCATAGAGGCGGTGCCCGGCGCCGGAGAGCAGCCGATCAACCGTGCTGTATGCCGCGTCTCGTCCGCGCTCGTGATGGGAGACGCTGGCCTGATCGATGCCAGTGAGCTCTGCCAGCCTCGCCTGTGTGAGATGTTTACTCCGACGAGCGGCCCGCACGAGAGTGGATGAAACTGCCATGAGAGCCTCACTTTCCAATATGACTGCTGAATCATATTCTAGGGCAAGTCGAGCCCGGTTGTCAGCCTGCGAGCATCCGCTCACCGAGAGGCTCAACGCCCTCGGCGAGCAGCGTCCTGGTCCTGCGACGGCGCAACTGCCTTCGGCAACGTGCTCGTGCAGGCGCGCACCGGGCGAATCATCTCAGGCAGCCTCGAGGCTATGCGAGCCGTCATCACACGGTCTGTGACGCTGCAGCGTTACACACCCCGCACGTGACGCTACATCGTCGCCGGGCCGGCATGTGGCTCTGCACGCAAGAGCCAAACCTCTTTCTCCGCGTGATGCCGTTAATGGTCGTAACCTTGAGCATTAGTTGGCTGCTCTCCGTGTTCGGCCTGGTGCTGATCCACCGCTGCGCTCTGTACAAACAGAGCCCGCCCGCTGGTACTGGCGTCGGTGCACTCTCGTTCCTTTCACTTTCCGGCGAGCGCCCTCCCTTTGTCGACCCAACGGTGCGCGGCCCGTTCATAAGGCTCAAGTGCGATACCTGCGCATCTATTTTTGCCAACGTCCTCGGCCGTTCGCTCTACCTTCCGCTCGACTCCGCGGCCGGCTCCCGCAGTGCCACCATGGTGGCCTGGGCTGGTCTCGGCGCCCCGGTCGACGAGGTCATTTGCCGCTTCAAGCATCGCCACATCGACCCCGACGTCCAACGCTCCGCGTTTTATGAGCGGTCCTATGCCGAGTGTCGCCTCATTCCCGTGAGCGCCCGCATCCAAGGGGCGCGATGAGTGCATCAGTGCTTTGGCTCGGCGTTGACGTCGGCACGCAGGGCGTCAAGGTCTCGCTCGCCGACGGGCCCGGGCTCGTGCACGCCGCGGCCTACGCACCGCTCACGAGTGACCGCGCGAACGGTCGCCACGAACAAATCCCCGCGCAGTGGATTCAGCAAACCCGAGCCGCCATGGCCGAGGCCATTGGCGCCCTGTCGGAGGCCGCTAGGGCACGCATCAGCGGGGTCGCCGTATGCGCAACTTCCGGCACCATCACCACGGTGGATGCCGCGGGCCACCCGCTCTCTCCCGGACTCATGTACGACGATGCGCGCGCCGGCTCTCTGAGCGAGGAGGTCGCTGCCACCGATCCCGCGCTCTGGAACCGACTGGGTTATCGCATCCAGCCCACGTGGGCGCTGCCGAAGATCGTCTGGCTCGCCCGCAACGACCTCCTTCCCTCGGGCACCCACGTGGCGACCCAGGCAGACATCGTCGCGGCGGCTCTGGTCGGCCGGGCGGTGGCATCCGATTGGAGCCACTCCCTCAAATCTGGCTACGACCTGCTCGAGCTCCGATGGCCGACCACAGTTCTCGACACGCTCGGCATCGACCCGGAACGCCTGCCGCCGGTCGTGGCGCCGGGTAGCGTGCTCGGGGAATCATCGGCGGCTTGGGAAACGGCCACCGGGCTCCCCGCCGGAACCCCCATTTTCGCCGGAATGACCGACGGATGCGCCGCGCAGCTCGGCGCCGGAACGCTCGCCCTCGGCGACTGGCACACTGTGATCGGCACGACCCTCGTGGTGAAGGGAGTCAGCGACCGCATCGTCGTCGACGATACCGGGGCCGTGTACTCCCACCGCGCACCGCACGACGGCCTGTGGTTTCCCGGCGGCGCCTCCAGCGTCGGCGCCGGTGCCGTGAGCGCCCTGTTTGCCGGCGAGGATCTGGCAGCGAGAACCGCCCGCATCGCTGACACGTATGCCAATCGCCTCGATGCCATCCCGACGAGCTACCCGCTCGTCACGACGGGCGAACGGTTTCCGGTGATTCGCCCGGACGCCCTCGGATTTGTGCGCAGCGCAAAGGTCGATCATCCGCTAGCCGAGGCGATCGCCGGCGGCGTCGACCCCGACACGCTCTTCGCGTCAGTTCTGCTGGGCGTGGCCTGCGTGGAGCGCCTCGCCGTAGACACGATGGAAGGCGCCGGGGTTCCCGTGACGGGGACCTTTAGCTCCTCGGGGGGCGGAACGAAGAATGCTTGGTGGACCCAGCTGCGCGCCGACCTACTCGGGCGCTCTATCACCGTGCCTGTCTCAGCCGAGGGCTCGATCGGCATGGCGATCCTGGCCGCTTGGGCGGCGGGGCATGACTCCGAAATCCCTCTCCCTGCCGTCGCTGCGCGTATGTCGCTCGTCGGCAGCGTTTTCGAGCCAGACTCGGTTCGACGCTCACAACTCGACGACTGCTACGGAGTATTCCGTGCCAACCTGGTTGCGAAAGGTTGGCTGACCGCGTGAGCACAGTCATCTTGGCCCGCCACGGCGAGACGCTCTGGCACGCGGAAAACCGCTATGCCGGGTCAACGGATGTCGGCCTCACCTACCAGGGCCGCGCCCAGTCGTTTGCCCTCGGGCGCTGGGCGGCGGGGCAGCCGCTCTCGGCAGTCTATTCCTCCGACTTGTCACGAGCGGTGATCACAGCAACTCCGTCGGCAGACGCGCTCGGACTCACCGTTCGAATCGACCCCCGCATACGGGAGGTGGATTTCGGCCAGGGCGAGGGCCTCACGAGCGCCGAAATGCGCGAAGCGTTTCCCGAGGCCGCCAAGAATTTTCAACGACGTCCCGGCCATTGTCCGCTGCCCGGGGGCGAATCGGGCGTTGCCGCCGTCGACCGAGCGTGGCCGGCACTTGAGCAAATCGCCGACGGGCACGACGGCCCCGTGCTGGTCGTGATGCATTCCACCCTGATGCGACTCGTCCTGTGCCGCGTGCTTGATATGAACCTCGACCGCTACCGCTCCGCGTTTCCGAGTGTGCTGAATGTGGCGCTAACCACAATCACGCTCGGAGCCGCGCCCGCGTTGCACGGTTACAACGTGCCGCTACCCGACTGACACGGTTCCAATCTCGCCAGCCAAATCAAAGGCTCCCTGGGTCAGTGCGTTCCGGGACCGCGTCATGCGAGCGGGCCGGTGAATCTCGTAGAGCGTGGGCGGTCAACCGTTTGAGGTCCTGGCTAAGGCTGGCCGGCACCATGCAGCAACCCGCGTATGCGCCTCTCGACGAGGCACTCGACCGCAGTCAACCGCCGAGCACCTCATCGAGGATCTCCGCCGTCACTGGGTCGACCATGTCGGCCGTGACCACGTAGCTGTTGCTGGTGGTCTGCTCGTTTGCGTGACCGAGAAGTCGCGAGGCCAGCGTGATACCGCCCGCCCGCTCGATCAGCGTGGCGGCCGTGCGCCGATAGATATGCGTCGTGTACTCGTCGACGTCGACCCCCGACTTGACTAGCTCAGCGCGTTCATCCTTCACGAATGCGCGCAGCAGTCGCTCGTAGTTGCTGACGCTCAGCGAGCGACCGGTCTTCGTGGGGAACAGGAATGCCTCCGGATCCTGCTCGGTAAGCGCCAGCCGGCGGCGCACCGCCGCCGCGGCCATCGACGGCAGCGCAATGCTCCGCCGTTGCCGAGAGCGCTTGGGAGAGTTCTTGCGGTGCGTCCCCTGCGCCTTGGTGCTCACAATCGTGCCGCTCACGATGAGGGTCGGTGGCAACGTCGTCATGTCCACGTCGCAGCGGCGCAGGCCGAGGCACTCACCGACCCGCAGCGAGGTTCCGATCATGATGTCCATGCCGTCGATCAAGGCACGATAGTTGGGCCGTGGCCCGTCGTCGCGGGTGAGCCGCCATACTTGCATGCGCCCGCGAATGTTCGTGAACTGCGCGGGCGTGAGAGCGGATTCCTTTCGCGGTGACATCGGCAGGCGTTGAACGTCGCGCACGGGATTCTGCGGCATCGCGTCGTCCCGCACAGCGTAGCCGCAGAGCAGGCTCAACACCGCGCGAGCTCGCCGCGCTTTCGAGATGGTCTCCTCCTCCAAAATCCGCTGCAGGATGCGATCGCAGCGCCCGACGGTCAGGTGCTCAAGCCGCACTCCCCCGCACCGCGGCACGATGATCACACGAGCTGTCGTCTCATACGATTCGTAGGTCGAGTACGACAGGCTGCCGGCCTTGGCGCGGGCGAGCACCTGCGATAGCCAAAGCTTCACCGCATCGGCGATCGTGCTCGACGGCGAGAGCGCTCCGGCGCCACCAGTTGCCATCGCTCGAGCCTGTCGGTGGACTTCGGTGCGAGCCTGGTCTTCGGTTTTGGCTGTGACCCCGATGCGATGAAGGCGACCGCTGTCGTCGCGAGTGGATGCGCGAGCTCGGTATCTCCCGCTCGGCAGCACGTCGATGACGATGCTGACGAGCTCGCCGGCGAGGATCTGGGGTCTAACCATGTCGGTGCTCACGCACCCACGTGAGCACGTCCTGCACGTCGTACCGCACGAGCCGACCGAGCTTGATATAGGGCGGCCCAGTCTGCATCAGGCGCCAGTCCTCGAGCGTGCGCTCCGGCATTCGCAGCAGCTCGGAAAGCTCGCGCTGGGTGAGAAACGTCTGAGTGATTTGCGTCGTCGCGTCCATACGCAACAGGTGCGCGGCTAATGCCGTGAACAGCCCGCCTATGCCGCGACGAGCGCGTATTCGCCCGGGCACCCGAGCGCATAACCCACTACAGAAGGGGGTTTTTGGTCTGTTTCTGGTCACAGAGCCTGTTTCAGGCCTGTCGGTCAGGGTGGGCGATAAGTGATTTCGCCGCAGAATCCTGCGCCTGTTAGTGCTGGGGTACCTGGACTCGAACCAAGAACAAATGATAGGCGTCGGGGTGGTGGTGCGCACCTGCAAATGGGGCAGACTTCCGCGGAATTCCGCGGTTCTCATGGGGTTTAGAGTACGCGTAGTACGGCGAGATACGGCCTGATTCTGGTCAGATTATGGGGTTTATGGCGAGTTTCTGGTCACGTCAATATTTGAGGAGGTTCTTGACCATAATCTGGCCCCACACCCAACCTGACTCGAAGCGTTTTGTCAGCCCATGTCGAAAGTGAGATCCAGACTGAAGCATTCCGAGAACATCCATCATGATTCCAGAAACAGACCGATGTCGAGCCGCAAGTGGCGCGCGTGTCGGCGACGCCCTCATCGTGGTCTTCTCAACAGGCCTCTCTCAGGTAGTTGTCCATGCTGAATGCCTGGAGCGGCACGTCTCCCCGCGCGTACAGGGGGTGGCGTGGATGGCCGGACTTGATTGGGTCACCCAGAGATATCCAGCTGCAACCCGAGGCCGACGTCAGCTGAAGGATGTCCTCAAGCAGCGCTGGCAAATAAGGCCTGGACGTGATGAGACCTCCCCAGGCTGCCAGAATGGTCAGCGGGCGGCCGTCCATTATCTTGGCGATCTGGCGCTCGTTCTCATCTTTTAGGTCTGGGCGGTACACACGGTCGAGGTCCCTCGGGTCCGTCGCGATCTGAGGATAGACGTTCAGCATTATCCAGCTGTCGAACCCGTTGTCGAGAGCGAAATTGTTCACCCGCGACACCGTTCGGTCCAGCGCGTTCGGCACTGCGGTGCTCGGATTGATCCCGAAGCACACCAGTGGATTTCGCCCGACCGTTCCCAACGCATATCGTGCTGAACCATCAGCTGCCCGCTCGTAGATCCACCGTTGTTGGTTCACGCAGTTTCCCCTCTGGACTTCCTGCAACTATTCCACGGCTGACAGGCCGACCCCGACCAAGTTCCAGACACCGGTTGCGGCACTCCCGACTAGGTGCGGTAACCGGAGCCAAACGGATCGACGCAGCGCACCTCCTTGAAGAGCTATCCGTCAAGGAGGAAGCGTGTCCACATTCCAGGATCCCATCACCGATGCCGACGAAGCCTGCGAGGCTCTGCGCACCTTGGCACATGCGACACGTAGGTTCAACGACCCAGCGCAAACGTATGACGTGATCGGCAACCTGCTCGCTGCTGTCCGTTCTCTACAGCAGGTGCTCGACCAGGTCGCCTCAGCTCATCTGGAGCATCAAGATCGGGCCTTCACTGACTCGGGCGATAGTGTCGCCGGATCTGCTCACGCAGACCGGGCGGCCAATGCCATTCACGACGCGGCCCAACACCTCGGCTACGTCGAAAACAGCCTAGATCTCGCGTCGCAGCATTCGGGGCGGATCGCCTGGCACGCCGCCCCGACACAGCAACAGCCAAGTGTCCGAGAGGCGCAGTGCACCACTACCGCCATTTATTCTAAAAACCGTTGCTGATCCTTTTCTTCAATCACGGAAGGGCGAGGATCAAGCGACACCGCAAGATGCAGCCTCGCGATGCGAGCGGCGACTCGAGCATCCTCGATTGTCAGTCTGTACTTGCGAGGACCCTACGTGCCAGGGTTGGGTGAGGCCAGTAGCTAACAGCAAGTCCGCCGTTTGACGTAGGGCGAGAATCAGGAATCATCA
>NZ_PJJJ01000019.1 GCF_002929495.1 Cryobacterium sp. Y82 | reverse complement strand
AGAATTCCCTCGCAGGAACCAGGCGGGCCCCACGTGCACACAGCACGCGAGGCCCGCCACATCGCACACCCCACCACAAACATCGTTAGTGAACGTTCTCCTCTTCACAGTGACAACGTGCCGGAGTTGGGCTACTTCGCCTGGGCGTAATTATCAACGGTGGCGACGGTGAGCATGAAATCAACTGGAAAATCGCCGAAAAGCAGCCGACCGGCAGCCTCTGCCGCGTTCACGATGATGTTGGCAACGGCCTCCGCCTGCGCGGCCGGCGTGTGCACAATCACCTCATCGTGCAGAAAAAATACCAGATGTGGCGCTGCGTCGAAGGGCGCGCGGGCACCCGGAGCCAGCGTTGTCGATTGCGCTTCGTCAGAACGCTCGGTACCGGCATCCGGGCTCGGCAAAGCTGTGAGCTCCCGTCGAATCTCAGCCATCCAGCACAGCGCCCACTCGGCGGCACTGCCCTGCACGACGAAGTTGCGGGTGAAGCGCCCCCAGTCGCGCGCCAAACTGCGGGCGCGTCGCTCGTCGGTCGCCGTTGCAGCCAGCTCGTAAGCCAGATCCTGGGCCGCATGCCAGTCTGGTCCCGGTATTGGTGATGACCGGCCGAGCCGGGTTGTCACCACCTCACCGCGCTCTCCGGCACGAGCAGCTGCCTCGGTGAGAGCGATTGCCCGTGGGTAGGCACGGGCCAGGCGCGGCATGAGCCGGCCGCTTTCTCCGGTCGTAGCCCCATACATGGCGCCGAGCATGGCTACCTTAGCGTGATCGCGGGTCTCGACGACCCCACTGGCCACGATGCCGGCATACAGGTCGCTGCCGCGACCCGCCAGCGCCATGCTCATGTCCTGGGCCAGCGCCGCGAGAATGCGCGGTTCGAGTTGAGCAGCATCGGCCACGACGAGTTTCCAGCCCTCGTCGGCAATGACGGCACCACGAATCTGCTTGGGTAGCTGGAGGGCTCCTCCGCCGCGGGTTGCCCAGCGACCGGTCACAACACCCCCCGGCACATAGTCCGGGTGGAATCGGCCGTCAATGACCCAGGATTCCATCCAGATCCAGCCGTTGGCGCTCTGCAGCCGGGACAGCTTCTTGTATTGCAGAAGCGGTTCGATGACCGGATGCTCGAGCTTTTTCAGCTCCCACGCACGCGTCGTAGAAACGGCGAGCCCCGCTCGCTGAAGTGCTTTGACCAATTCCTGTGGGGAGTCCGGGTTGAGGGTAGCATCACCGAGTTCTGAGCGGATACGCCGGACCAGCAGTTCCAGACGCTCCGGCCGTAGGCCGGGTGCAACCCGCGGCCCCAGCTCACGCGTGAGGAGGAGATCATGCACATCAGTGCGCCAGGGCAGTCCGGCATAACGCATCTCCGCGGCTACGAGCGCACCGGCTGACTCGGCAGCCAGCAGCAGCCGCATCCGTCCAGAGTCGGGAGCGGATGCTACCGCGTCGAGTTGCCGACGAAACTCCCGAGCCGTCCCGGACTCACCGCTGCCATCAGCATCCGCGTGAACGTCAAAATCAAAAAGTGTTGCTCGGGGCTCCGCTTGATCGGGCATTCCAACGCTCGCGACGTCCCAGGGCCCTGGCGCCGCCAGCGCGAGTTCGCTCGTCATCGTAAGCGCGGAATTCTTCAAGATCATGTGGCACAGACGGAGATCATGGCAGCGCTGCACTCGGATGCCGGCCGCCAAGAGCACCGGATAGATGCGGGCGGTGTCCTCCCAAACCCAGCGAGGTGCGGCGGGGTCTCCACTGGCCGACTCACGAGTGCTGGATTCGAGCGTAGACACGAACACCGCAAACTCGGTCAGGGTGAGGCGAGCTGCCTCGCTGGGGAGGCCGGCATCATCAAGCGTGTCGACCAGCACGTCACCACCACTTGTCTGCCGCACCAGTACATACACCCCTCCATTCTGCCCGCTGCCGATGCGTACCGTACCCATCCATTTCGCGGCGCGGATGGGTACGGTATCTGCAACAAGGCCGGATTGCGGATTTAGCCAGCGATTTTGTCTCCGTTCGGAGCGACCACCCACCAGACGCCCCCAACACCCTCTCCGGTGGTGTCCCCGGCAGCAGAGTCCCCGGCCCAGTAATAGAGCGGGAGACCATTGAGAGTAACCTGCTTGGTGCCATCCGTGCGGGTGATGACGCCGACCGTGCCGGTCACGCCGTCAACTGTTGGGGTGTCCGATTCGGCGACGACGGCGGGCCACTTGACGAGGCACTCGCCCTCGCAGGTGCTCGTGCCGGAATCTGCGACGTCCTTATCGAAGACATATAGTGTCATCCCGGCGGTGTCGACGACGATCGTGCCGAGTGAACTGTCCGCGGTCGCAAGGGCCGGCTTGACCGCGGTATCGCTCGTCGAACTGGATGAACTCGAGGTGTCGGCTGCTGGGGTCGTCGTTTCCTGCGAGCATCCGGTCAGCGCGAGAACGCTCAGCGCTAACGCCCCGACGACTGGTCCGGCCTTGAGCCAAATTCTGCTGTTCATGACTGCTTCCTTCTCTCGGTGCTATTCGATGAGGTGCTATCTGATGAGGTGCCATTCGATGCGGTGGTGCGCAGTGCAGTGAAACTGGGTGTGGGCGTCCTTGGAGCTACCACGAGGTAGGCCGATAAATGGTTCAGCACTCCGGGCAAATTGACCGAAGCTGGCGCTGGGTATCGGTTCACCTCTAGTCGTGGCCGGACTTCGCGCGTTCCGGCGGGGACTTCAGGTGCTAGCCTGACTCCGAAACTATGGACATCATTCGGTACCACGAAATAAGGCCGACTGCCTGGCGCAACGGTGGCGGCCAGACCCGCGAACTGGCTTCTTTTCCCGGTGGCTCGACTGACTTCGATTGGCGAGTCAGCATCGCTGAGATCACTCAGGCCTGTGATTTCTCCATCTACTCGGGCGTGGAGCGCCTTCTCACCGTGATCGAGGGTGAGCTTCTGGTGGTGACCGTCGACGGTGTTGAGCATGCCATGGAGAAGTATCGTCCATTTCGCTTTTCGGGTGACAGCGCCAGTAGCGCCGCTCTCCCGGTCGGAACCACAGTAGACCTCAATGTGATGGCACGAAGCGGAAAGTTCAAGTCGTATATTTCCATTGTTGAGCTGTCCAAACGTCGTGCCCAGCCGGTCTTCGTGGATCAATTTGCCGTGCTGCTTCACGGCACTGCCGCCGTAACCGGAGCGCCTGTCGGTGCCGGTCAGGCCGGGATCCAGAGCGCAGAGCTCCGAAAATTCGATGCCGTTCGTGGCCAGGATCTGGCACCGAAAATTGTAGGGCGCGGATTCCTCGCGCTGATCACCTTAGAAGCCCAATTGGCCTGAAGTTTGAACTCCTGAACGGTGCGCGGTTGATCAGTCAAGGCCGCACGATCAAGGAAGAGGTGACGCCTGTTTCCGTTTTCGGACGCTACTAACGGCTCATCTCGACGGTCATAGTGACGCCCATCGCCGTGAGCTCGTACCTTAGCGGGCTGGGGAATACCTCGACCCCCACAAGGTTGCATCCAATGATGACTATTTCACTCGCACCCCGCACCGGTACCGCCCTCGTCGTTGGAGCGTCCGGAATCACCGGATCCGCCGTCGTCGACCAGCTGTCGGCGCAGGGTTGGCAGGTTCTCGCCCTCGCGCGCCGAAGCGGCCGCGATCTGCCCGGGGTGCGTTGGATCCAGGCGGACCTGCGCTCCGCCACCGACCTCAACCGAGTATTGGCCAGCGAGATGCCCGAACATGTCTTCTTCACCGCCTGGTCACGTCAATCCACCGAGGAACTCAACATCGAGGTGAACGCCGGCATGGTGCGTGACCTCCTCGCCGCGCTCGCCCACGCGCCGGTGCGCCACGTGGCTCTCGTCACCGGCCTCAAGCACTACCTCGGCCCGTTCGAAGCCTATGGACAGGGCGCCATGCCCGACACTCCCTTCAGTGAAGACGAACCGCGACTGGACGTCGCGAACTTCTACTACGCGCAGGAGGACGAGCTGTTTGCGGCATCCGCTCGCCAGGGATTCACCTGGTCGGTGCACCGCTCACACACCGTGATCGGCCACGCGGTCGGCAACCTCATGAACATGGGACTCACTCTCGCCGCCCAGGCCTCCCTGTGCAAGCACCTCGACATTCCCTTTGTCTTCCCCGGCAGCGCGACCCAGTGGAACGGCGTCACCGACATGACCGACGCGACCATCCTCGCCGAGCAGATGGTGTGGGCAGCAACAACGGATGCCGGCGCCAACGAAGCATTCAACGTGGTCAACGGTGACGTTTTTCGCTGGCGAGCAATGTGGCCGAAGATCGCCGCCTACTTCGGCGTCGAGCCGGAAGGTTTCGTAGACCAGTCGCGACCCCTCGACGTGCAGATGGCCGGCATGGAGCCGGTCTGGGCCGACCTTGCTGCCGCACACGGCCTCGTCGAATCCGACCTGGGGCGCATCGCGTCGTGGTGGCACACCGACGCCGACCTCGGCCGGAACATCGAGGTCTTCACCGACATTTCCAAGAGCCGCCTCGCCGGGTTCACCCCGCACCACCGCACGATCGACTCCTTCACCGCCCTGTTCGACCGGTACCGCGCCGAGAAGCTCATCCCGGAGTCGACCAAGTAACGGGTCGCTATCAGGTGACCGAATTGGCCTTCGTTTGGGTGGGTCGTTCGTGCACCGCGACAATGCTGAAGACCAGGGCCACGGCGGCCGTTCCCGCCAGCAGGATCAGGCCGATGGCATAGCTGTTGTCGGCGGCGTTGTAGGTCGCCCCCATTACGAGCGGGGGGAAGTATCCGCCGAGGCCACCGGCCGCACTGACGATGCCGCTGATTGATCCGACCTTGTCGGGCGGCGAGTTTCTCCCCAGCCAGGCGAAGACTCCCCCCGCGCCCAGCCCCAGGGCCGACGCCATCGCCACGAAAGTCAGCCCGGCCGGTATCTCGCCGTCCGGGCGCAGATTCACCACCCAGGCCAGAACAGCGACCGCGGCCAGCGCCACGATGACGACAGGCTTGGGACCGATGCGGTCAGCGAGAATTCCACCGACCGGGCGCAGCAGAACCGCGGCGACGGCAAATCCTGCCGTGCGGGTTCCCGCCGCGGTCAGGTCGAAATCGTAAATATCGCGCAGGTAGGTCGGCAGGTAAGTCGAGAAGGCCACGAACCCGCCGAACACTACGCCGTAGAGAAAGCACATCTGCCAGGTCACACCGAGTTTTGCAGCGGCGACGAGCTTGGGTATGAACGGCTGGGCATTGGACACCCACTTCGGCGCATTTCCCATGCAGGTCCAGACGAGGACGGCGGTAACGATCAGCAGCAACACCAGAATCAGGTGGGTGGGAATGTACCCGAACCAGTCAACGAAGCGCGGCGTAAAGAAGGCGGACAGTGCCGTGCCTCCCATTCCGGCACCAAAAACACCCGTCGCGAAACCACTCCGAGAGAGCTCGTACCAGTTGCTGACGAACGGGATTCCAACGGCGAAGACCGTTCCGGCGACGCCGAGCAGTAACGCGCAGAACACCAGAATCCAGTAGATCTCCACCGTTCCGGCGAGCGCCACGAGTAGCAGGGCCGGAACGGTGGCCAGCAAGACCACGGTGAACATGATCCGCCCCCCGAACCGATCCGTAAGCACACCCACCGGAATACGACCAATTGAACCCACGAAAACGGGCATGGCCACCAGAACGGATGCCTGCGCTGACGACAAGTCCAGTTGCACGCTGTATCGCACCCCGAGTGGGGCAATACTCGTCCACGCCCAAAAACACACCACTGACGACACGGTCGCCAGTACGAGATTGAACCCTTTACTGGCTCGGGCCCGTTCCCGCACGGTGACCGAAGTCATGGCTATCGTTTGTCCCGCGCTCGGTCCTCGGTTCCAATCGGTGCCCAGCCACGTCGAACGGGCCTGACCTCACCCGGCACTTTATCGCGCGAACGATAGACGATGTAGGGCCGGAACAGGTAGTGCAATGGCGCGGTGAACGCGTGCACGAGCCGGGTGAATGGCCAGATGGTGAACAGGAGCATGCCGACCAGCGTGTGGATGTGAAACGAGAACGGTGCTGCAGCCATCGCTACGATATCTGGCTGGAAGATGAACAACGAGCGAAACCACGGCGCGACGGTCTCCCGGTAGTTGTGTCCGTTTTCGCCTTCGAACACGCTGGCAAGAGTCGTCCAGAGTCCGAAAATAATCGCGGCAGCCAGCACGATATACATGACCTTGTCGTTGCGGGTCGTCGCCATAAACACCGGCCCGGTTTTGCGCCGGCGGTAGATCAGGATGACGATTCCACCGAGCGTGCCGATCCCGGCTATGCCCCCGACCAGCAGCGCGTTGAGGTGGTAAAAATCCTGGCTCATCCCGACGAACAGCGTCCAGCTCATCGGGATGACGAGGCCGAAAAAGTGACCGGCGATCACCGCCAGCAGCCCGAAGTGAAAGATTGGCGATCCGATGCGCAGCAGTCGGGATTCGTACAGTTGCGACGACCGAGTGGTCCACCCAAACTGGTCGTAGCGGTAACGCCAGATCGATCCGCCGATCAGAATGGCCACCATTACGTACGGCAGCACGCCCCAAAGCAACAGGTCCATCTCAAGCTCCTTGCAGGGGTAGCAGACGTGGGTCATAGGGTTCGAGCCCGACCGATTCGGCGGGCGGTCCATAGCCGGCCATCCGCTGCACCGCTTCGCGATCGGATGGCGAAGCCCCGGGGAGGGTGCCGCACACCGCTGCCAGGACCTCGGCATAGGGCGATTCATGTTCGGATAGGGCGAGCCGCAGCAGTTCCAGGCTGGGTCGATATTGCAGCAGCAACTCCCGTCCGGCTGCCGGGTCGACGATCGCTGCGAATTCCAGTACCAGAGGAAGAAAGTCCGGCAGTTCTCCATGCGTGTTCGTCAGGTAGTCGCTGTTGCGGTAAATCTGCTTGAACGCCGCCAGCACGTTCCCGCGCCTTCTAGTGTCACCGTCGGTCCAGTACGACAGATATAGCGGATGGTGCTTGCTGAGATCGAAGGTGTCGACGTAGGAACGCTGCAACGCGGCGAGCTCCGTTCCCTCCAGATAGCGAAAGAATTCGGCGAGTTTGGGCGTATGTCGACCCTGTTCGGCGAGCGCGGCGCGCATGAGGTCGATGTGGCCGATGAGTTCGGCATCGGGGTAAGACAAACACCAGGAGGCTGCCTGGTTCAGAACCCGATAATCGCGCTTCATGGGGATACCGACGGGTTACCCGCCGAACCGTCGGTCAAATCGTCGACCGGCCCGCGGACTTTCAAATCTGCTGGCGAGGGCTGCGCTGCGCGTGGCTGATCCCTGCTGTCGGGAAAAAGACCCTCTGGGCTGCCATTTCCGTCCCAGTTGAGAAGGTTGACTCGGTTGCGCAGGCTGCGCTCCCCGCTGGGGGTATCCGAAGTCTGTCGGTCCTTGAGCGCATAGAAGTTTTCCACAGCGACTGGCGTTGGCCGCCCGCTGGCCTCACCGAATGGGGAATCCTCGTACATGCCCGGCCCGCCCTCGAAGTCGACGGAACATCCCATTTCCTCGAGATCATGTGCCTGTTCGACGTGGGCCTTCGGAATGACATAGCGTTCCTCGTATTTAGCGATGGCCATCAGCCGGTACATCTCGTACATGCTCTCCGGCGTCATCCCTACGGCTTCGGGGATGGACCGGTCGGGTTCCTCCCCCATGGTGATTCCGCGCATGTATGCGCGCATGGCTGCGAGTTTGCGCAAGACATCAGTGATCATGTCGGTGTCCCCGGCGGTGAAGAGCTCCGCGAGATATTCGACGGGGATACGCAGCGCGTCGATGGCGCCAAACAGGTTTCCGCGGTCTTCGCCATCGTGACCCTGTTCTGTGAGCAGGTCGACGATGGGTGAGAGCGGGGGAACGTACCAGACCATGGGCATCGTGCGGTACTCGGGGTGCAGGGGCAGGGCCACCTTGTAGACCTTGGCGAGTGCGTACACCGGCGAGCGTCTGGCCGCGTCCAGCCAGTCGGCGGGGATTCCCTGGGCGGTTGCTGCGGCCGCCACTGCGGGGTCGTTCGGGTCGAGGAGCACATCCATTTGCGCCTGGTACAGGTCTTTCACGTCGGTGACAGCAGCCGCGTCGGTGACCCGGTCGGCGTCGTAGAGAAACAAGCCCAGATAGCGCAGGCGCCCAACACAGGTTTCCGAACAGACCGTGGGCAGGCCAATTTCGACGCGTGGGTAGCAAAACGTGCACTTCTCGGCTTTGCCCGTCTTGTGGTTGAAGTAAATCTTCTTGTACGGGCATCCGGTGATGCACTGCCGCCAGCCGCGGCATTTGTCCTGGTCGACGAGCACGATGCCGTCTTCGACTCGTTTGTAGATTGCACCCGACGGACAGGACGCCATGCAGGAAGGATTGAGGCAGTGCTCGCAGATGCGGGGCAGATAGAACATGAAGGTCTGTTCGAAGGCGAATTTGATTTTGTCTTCGGATTCCTTGCGCACTTTTTCTACGATGGGATCGAGGTGTCCCATCTCGGGCGCGCCGCCGAGGTCGTCGTCCCAGTTCGCTGACCAGGTTATTTTGGTGTCTTTGCCGGTGATCAGGGATTTCGGACGGGCCACCGGAAAGTCATCGCCCAGCGGGGCATCGATAAGCGTCTTGTAGTCGTAGGTCCAGGGTTCGTAATAATCCTTCAGCTCCGGTTGGACTGGGCTCGCGAACAGACCGAAAAGTTTCCTGATCCGACCGCCGCTCCGCAGCACCAGCCGGCCTTTTTTGTTCAGCTGCCAGCCCCCGCGCCATTTCTCTTGATCTTCGTAGCGTCGCGGGTACCCTTGCCCGGGCCTGGTCTCGACGTTGTTGAACCAGACGTATTCCGTACCGGCGCGATTCGTCCAGGCCTGCTTGCAGGTGACCGAGCATGTGTGGCAGCCAATGCATTTGTCGAGATTCATCACCATGCCCATCTGGGCCATCACTCGCATCAGTACGTTACCTCCTGTGAGCGCCGGCGGATCGTCGAGACGATGTCCCGCTGGTTACCGGTCGGGCCCAGATAGTTGAACGCGTAGGACAGCTGCGCGTAGCCGCCGATGAGGTGCGTGGGTTTGACCAGCAGCCGGCTCACCGAATTATGGATGCCGCCACGTCTGCCGGTGGCCTCGGACTTGGGTACATCGATGGTGCGTTCCTGGGCGTGGTAAACGTACACGACACCCTGCGGCATCCGGTGGCTGACGATCGCCCTGCCCACCAGAACACCGTTCATACTCACGCATTCGACCCAGTCGTTATCAAGGACTTTGATGGAGTCGGCATCTTGGGGGCTCATCCATACGGTCGGCCCGCCGCGGGAGAGCGAGAGCATGAACAGGTTGTCCTGATACTCCGAGTGGATCGACCATTTGGAATGCGGCGTCAAATAGCGCACCGTCACCTCCGTGTCGCCGTTCGGACCTAACCTGGGTTCGCCGAACAGGCGTTGCATGTCGAGGGGCGGCCGGTAGATGGGTAGGGCTTCGCCCAGGTCCATCATCCAGTCATGGTCAAGGAAGAAGTGCATTCGGCCGGTCAGCGTGTGCCACGGTTTCAGCCTCTCCACGTTGATCGTGAACGGTGAGTAGCGGCGGCCTCCGGTTTCAGACCCCGACCATTCCGGCGACGTGATCACCGGTACCGGGGCGGCCTGGGTTTGTGCAAACGTGATCCGCTTCTCAGCGGACCCCTCTGCCAGGTCTGCCAGGCGCATTCCCGTTTGCTTCTCGAGCTCGCGGAATCCCTGCACGGCGAGCTCGCCGTTGGTCGTGCCGGAAAAGCTCAAAATTGCCTGCGCGAACTTTGCATCGGTGTCGATCGCTGGCCGCCCATGACCCGCACCACCCCGCATCACACCGTTACTTTGAGCCAGTCGCGGAATCTCATGTTCCATGCGGAACGTGACGTTCTTGACGGTGAAACCGTGTTGTTCCGCCAATGGCCCGACCGTGGCCAGCTTCTCGGCAATCTGGGTATAGTCCCGTTCGACGAGCTGGAAGATCGGCATGTTCTGGCCGGGCACCGCGGGGATATCCGTCTGGCGCCAGTCTCTGACCACCCCACCCGGCTGTGCGATCTCGCCGGGGGTGTCATGCTGCAGGGGCACGCTGACGAGGTCCCGCCGAGTGCCGAGATGCGTTTTGGCCTGCTTGGAGAATTCCTCGGCGAGCAGGTGGAACGTCTCGAAATCCGTTTTTGCTTCCCAGGGCGGATCGATGGCCGGGGTGAAGGCGTGCACAAACGGATGCATGTCGGTCGAGGAGAGATCATGTTTCTCGTACCAGGTTGCGGCGGGGAAGACGATGTCGGACAGGAGCGTCGTGGAGGTCATGCGAAAATCGGCCGAGACCAAGAAATCGAGTTTGCCCTCCGGTGCATCCTCATGCCACACGACGTCGCGAGGCCGTGCCGCATTCACGTGGTCCTGGCCCAGCACATTGTGGTGGGTACCCAGTAGATGTTTGAGAAAATATTCGTTACCTTTGGCCGAGGAACCGAACAGGTTTGAGCGCCAGAGCACCAGAGTTCGCGGCCAGTTCTCTGGGGCGTCGACATCGTCGATGGCACTTTTCAGGTGCCCGGATTTGAGAGCCGCGGCGACGTAGCTGGGGGCATCCGTCGCCTCCCCCCGCTCAATTGCCGCCTGTACCTCGTCGGCGAGGTCGAGTGGGTTGCGGTCGAATTGCGGGTAGAACGGCATCCACCCCAGCCGAGCCGACTGGGCGAGGGTGTCGGCGGTGTGCATGCCGTCAAAGTGCCCTTCCGCCAGCGGGGATTTCAAGGAGTCGGCCGAGTACCCGTCGGAGCGCCACTGGTCGGTGTGCATGTACCAGTAGCCGGTGCCGATCATGGTGCGCGGCGGCCGGCTCCAGTCCATGGCGTTGGCGAGCGAGATCCACCCCGTGATCGGTCGGGTCTTTTCCTGCCCCACATAGTGCGCCCAGCCGCCACCGTTGCGGCCCATGCATCCCGTCAGCATGAGCATCGACAATACCGCGCGGTAGGTGGCATCACCGTGGAACCACTGGCAGATCCCGGCCCCCATGATGATCATGGAGCGGCCCTTCGACTCTTCCGCATTGCGGGCGAATTCCCGGGCCACCCTTATGCACGCCGCTGCTGGAACGCTGGTGATTTCAGCCTGCCAGGCCGGGGTGTACGGCGTCGAAGCGTCGTCGTAGCCCGACGCCCAGTCCCCGGGAAGCCCCGGGCGGCCGACACCGTACTGGGCCAACATCAGGTCAAAAACCGTTGTTACGAGATGCCCAGCGACCCGGCAAACTGGAACGCCGCGGGTGAGAATCGAACCCTCGCCCGATGGCGCTTCAAAACATGGCATCCGGATGCTGGCGGCCTCGCCATTGGCAACCCCCAGCAGCGACAATGCCGGGTCAATCCCTTTTAGGTCGAGGTTCCATTTACCCTGTCCGGCTTCTCCGTAGCGAAAGCCGATTGAACCGTTGGGCACGACCGGCTCCCCCGTTGCCGCATCCAGCAGGACGGTCTTGAAGGCCGCGCCCTCGGCTGCGGCCTGATCCGGCAGGTCGGCGGCGGTCAAGAATTTAGTGGGCACCAGGCCGAGCCCATCTGAGTGCGGTTCAAGCCGAACGAGAAAGGGGAGGTCGGTATACCGGCGCACGTAGCCCGAGAAATACGGGATCGTGCGTTCGACAAAAAACTCCTTAAGAATGACGTGCCCCATGGCCATCGCCAATGCGGCGTCGGTGCCGGCCTGGGCCGGTAACCATTCGTCGGCGAATTTAGTGTTGTCCGCGTAGTCGGGACTGATGGCAATGACTTTGGTACCTCGGTAACGCACCTCCGTCATAAAGTGGGCATCCGGCGTGCGGGTAACAGGAACGTTTGAACCCCACATCATGAGGTACGTGGCGTCCCACCAGTCGCCTGATTCTGGAACATCCGTCTGGTCGCCAAAGACCTGCGGGCTCGCCACCGGCAGGTCGGCGTACCAGTCGTAGAACGACGTCATGACGCCACCGATGAGCTGAATGAACCGGTTTCCCACAGCATGAGAGACCATCGACATGGCCGGAATGGGCGAGAATCCGGAGCAGCGGTCGGGGCCGTAGGTCTTGATGGTGTGAACGTGCGCTGCGGCGGTGATCTCGACCGCTTCCGACCACGGGATGCGAATCAACCCACCTTTGCCGCGCGCCTGCTGGTATCGGCGACGACGTTCCGGGTCATTCACGACGTCCGCCCAGGCCAAGACCGGGTCGGTCAGGCGAGACTTTGCCTCGCGGTACATTTCGACGAGGACACCGCGCGCATAGGGATAGCGCACCCGCGTTGGCGAATAGGTGTACCAGCTGAATGCGGCACCGCGTGGGCATCCCCGCGGTTCGTATTCCGGGCTGTCGGGCCCCACGGAGGGGTAGTCCGTCTGCTGGGCCTCCCAGGTGATGATCCCGTCGCGCACGTAGACCTTCCAGGAGCACGACCCGGTGCAGTTCACCCCGTGGGTAGAGCGCACGACTTTGTCGTGGCTCCACCGGTCACGGTAGAAAACGTCTCCCTTACGGCCGCCCTCGCGGAAGACCGCGCGTCCGTCATCTGTGTGTTCCCAGCGGGTGAAGAAACGACCAAGGGCCAACATCGTGTCCGACGCTTTTCCGTCTAACCCGGCAGGTATAGGACCAGCTGCCATGCGGACAGCCTAGGTTGACCGTGCACAACGCGCTAGGGGAAATTCGTTATGTCTCTAATCGGTCCACCTTCGCGCGAAAGACAACGTATCGTCACCCGCTCGCTAGCCCTACGCGATGATGCGGATGTCCCGTGTGCTCGCGGACGTGCCACGAAATTAGACGGTGCGCGGTGCCTTCGCCAGGTTAGCCTCGAGCTCGGCAACGGTCTGACGGATGCCATAGGCGGGGCGGTCGCGCTCGGCGCGCCAGCTCTCCTCGAGCGGGCCGATGTTCACAGTGTCGAAGCCGAATTCGTCGTAGAGTTTCGTAACGAAGGCGGACGCATCCGCGAAGTCGGACGCCGTGGCCAGCGCTCGCCGCGCCGGGTCGCCAGCGGGGAACGAGTCGGCTGTGATGTCGGTGGCCGTGATGTGGTTGAAGCCCTTCGCTACGCGTGAGGTCGGCAAATGCTTCTGCAGCATACCCGTCACGGTCGTCTCGCCGTCGTCGAGGGCCGCGATGTGTCCGTCGCGTTCGAAGTAGTAGTTATTGGTGTCGATTACGATTTTGCCGGCGAGCTGCTCAACGGGCACGTCCGCATACGCTTTGAGCGGCACAGTCACAACCGCCACGTCGGCTGCCGCAGCGGCCTGCGCCGCGGTTCCGGCCGTCGCCTTCGGGCCGAGCTCAGCGACGAGGGCCGCAAGCGTCTCCGGTCCCCGCGAATTGCTGATTACGACGTCATAGCCATTCTCGATCGCCTTGCGGGCGACCTGGCTACCAATGTTTCCTGCACCGATGATTCCGATAGTTGTCATAGTGGCGACAACGAGGGCGGCGCCGAAAATGTTCCCGACTGCCACTCATGTTCGGCCTGCAGCGCCGTGTAAGACGTGGATTACGGTGTCGGTGGAACTCCTGACACCCGGCGATAGCGCTCGGGTTAGTTCTCGAGCAGGGTGTTGAGCACGTCCGGGCGGTTGGTGATCACGCCGTCAACGCCCAGCTCGATGGCCCGCACCATGTCTGCTTCCGAGTTGACCGTCCACACGAGCACGTCCATGCCGAGACGATGAACCTCGGCCACGTAGGCTGCGTCAATCGACGTGTGGTACGGGTTGACCTGATCTGCCCACGTGGCAAGTTCCGGCAATTGATCGATGGTCGGTGTGCCAAGGAGGCCCACCGGAACGGTCGGTTCGAGCGCGGTGAAGGTTTTCATGGAGTCGAAGTTGAACGACTGCACCACGAGCTTGTCCTGGCCAACGGCGGACTGCACGTAGCCGCGGGACTCACGAAGCGCGGCGGATATCTCGGCCTCGATTCCCGTGTACAGCTCGGGTGACTTGATTTCGAGCAACATGCCGGAGCGGCTCTTACGAATGACCTCGATCGCCTCGGCGAACGTCGGTAGCTTCTCGCCGGTGAACTGGGCGCCCTTCCACGAGCCGGCGTCGAGGGTTTGCATCTCTGCAGCGGTGAAGTCGCCCACATTCCATGGTGCCCGGTCGGGGAAGAGATCCTCCGCGTTCGTGGTGCGGGCCAAGTTCGTGTCGTGAATAACCACGAGTTCTCCGTCGGCGGAGCGTTGAACGTCGATCTCGATCAAGTCGGCGCCCTGGTCCGTTCCTGCACGGAAGGCGGCGAGGGTGTTCTCGGGGGTAGATTGACTCGCGCCGCGATGCGCTGCGTTGATCACGTCGTCGAATTCGCTCGCAAAGGCGCTGGGTGCCGCGCCGACGGAGAGGCCCGCGACCAGGGAAGCAGCAACGGCAGCACCAGCTAGGCGACGGCGCCGAAACGATACGGCGGGAACGGTGAGAGTGGGCGTGCTCATGAGATCTCCTTGCGTTGGAAGCGTTGAACGCTTTCAGGCTCGCGCGTGAAGATGTCGCCCCGGTGTCCTGCCGGTGGATCAAAGGTGGAGCGCAGCTGTCGGGCGAGGATCCGTCCTGAACTCGCTGCCGCCTAAACTAGAACAACTCACCGTCAGGTTTTTCAGGAAGCGTCACCATTCAATGGGACGCGACCCACGGAAAGGGACCATCCCATGATTTTTATCGTTGCCAAGTTCACTGTGAAACCAGAGTGGAGCGATCGTTGGCTGGACCTCACCCGGGATTTCACAGAGGCAACACGCCAGGAACCAGGCAACCTGTGGTTTGACTGGTCGCGCAGTGTTGATGATCCTCACCAGTTCGTCCTCGTCGAGGCATTCCACGATGACGCCGCGGGATCTCACGTGAACAGCACTCACTTCTCGGCGGCCATGAAGGCTATGCCTCAAGCACTCGTGAAGATTCCAGAGGTCATCAGCGAGAAGATCGATGCTGAAGGGTGGGGGCCATTGGGAGAAATGACGATGCCCGAGTAGCGACCTATTTCTTCACCCGCGCCGCAAAGAGGTGCACCCAGAGGCCAATGAGCTCAAAGCGCCGCGGCAAACGGGGTTTGTTGACCGCGAACGCCGCGACGCCACCGAACGAGACCGGCAACCGGTTATAGGAACAGGACTATGCGCGATCTCAATGCCCTCACGGTTCGCAGCATCTCGGTGTCCGAGATGAGCAATAACGTGTACGTACTCACCTCGAAATCCAGCGGCGCGCAGGTACTGATCGACGCCGCAGATGATGCACCCGCCATCTTCACCCTGCTCGAAGAGGCACAGAAAGACACGAGTGCCATCACCAGGCTGGCCCTCATAATCACCACACACTCGCACTGGGATCATGTGCGGGCACTTGGCGAGGTCAGGGAACTCACGAAGGCACCAACTGCGGCTGGGCTCGACGATATCGCGGACATTGCCGTGCCTACGGACATCGCGTTGCACCACGGGGACGTCAGGTCCATCGACGGCATTGAACTCGAAGTAATCCACCTGCGCGGACACACCCCCGGGTCAATTGCCGTGCTCTACCGCGATCCGTATGGTCCCGCCCATCTGTTCACGGGCGATTCGCTCTTTCCAGGCGGAGTTGGAAATACCAACGGTGATGCCGTTCGTTTCGCATCGTTGTACAACGACATCGTCACCCGAATCTTCGACTACCTTCCGGACGACACACTGGTGCACCCGGGCCATGGGGTAGGCACAACGCTTGGAGCCGAGCGGAGCAAACTCTCCGAGTGGAAACAACGCGGCTGGTGATGACGGCACCCGCCTAGGGCATCCGTTGGGTCACACCACCGTCGACCCATCGCAACCTCTAGTTCACGGCGGCAAAGGGATCGGCGATGCCCACATACCGGGTTTCCAGGTATTCCTCGATGCCCTCGAAGCCGCCCTCCCGGCCGAGCCCCGACTGTTTTACTCCACCAAAAGGAGCTGCCGGGTTCGAAACGATGCCCGTATTCACGCCGAGCATGCCCACCTCGAGCTCCTCGGACAGTCGCAAGGCACGGTTGAGATCGAGCGTGAAGACGTACCCAACGAGACCGAATTCGGTGTCGTTAGCGAGTGCGATCGCCTCCTCTTCGGTCGCGAAGGTGATGATCGGCGCGACGGGACCGAAGACCTCCTCGTGCATGATGCGGGCCGAGGCGGGAACATCTGTCAGTACGGTCGCCTCGTAAAAGTATCCCGCACCGTCGATGTACGCCCCGCCGAGGGCGAGGTGTGCGCCCGCTGTCTGTGCATCGGTCACGAGCTCGTGCACTTTGGCCCTGGTGGCCTCATCAACGAGAGGTCCGAGCAATGATCTGGGCTCGGTGCCGCGGCCAACGGTGTGGGTGCGCATCCGCTCCACCAAGCGTTTCGTAAATTCCTCCGCGATGGATTCGTGCACCAGCAGGCGGTTTGCCGCGGTGCAGGCCTCGCCGCCGTTGCGCAGCTTCGCGACCATGGCGCCGTCGATGGCGGCGTCTAGGTCTGCATCCTCAAAGACAATGAGCGGGGCGTTGCCGCCAAGCTCCATAGACACCCGAAGCACCTGATCCGCCGCACTTTTCAGAAGGTTGATGCCAACCGGGGTCGATCCAGTGAACGACAGTTTACGAAGCCGGGGGTCCGTGATCAGCGGTCCCGTTACCGCGCCCGCGCTCGTGGTCTGCACCACGTTAAGAACTCCGGCCGGCAGTCCGCATTGCTGCAGCACCTGGGCAAAGAGAAGCGCGCTGAGCGGGGTGAGCGCCGCGGGCTTCAGCACCATTGTGCAGCCTGCTGCGATGGCCGGGGCGATTTTGCGCGTGGCCATCGCGAGCGGAAAGTTCCACGGCGTGATGAACAGGCACGGCCCGACCGCGCGCCGGGTCACCATCAAGCGGCTTCGTCCGTCAGGCGCGACCGCAAACCGACCCGAGATGCGGGCGGTCTCCTCCGAGAACCAACGCAGGAATTCGGCGCCGTAGGCTACCTCGCCGTGAGCCTCGGCGAGCGGCTTGCCCATTTCGAGAGTCATTAGCAGGGCGAAGTCGTCGGCCCGCGCAGTCACTGCCTCGAATGCCGCCCGCAAGATTTCGGCGCGCACTCGCGGCGGAGTTTTCGCCCATTGCTTTTGGGCAGCGGATGCCGCCGCCAGCGCGGCCAGGCCGTCTTGCGGCGTCGCATCCGCTACCTGAATCAGAACGTTGCCGGTCGAGGGGTCACAGACGTCGAAGGTTCCTCCATCGCTTGCCGGTCGCCACTCACCCCCGATGAACAGGCCGGTGGGCAGGCTTGCGAGTAGTGCCAGTTCGTCGGCGCGCGCGACACCAGCGGGCTGCCGCGCTTCGGTCGTGCCGGCCTCGGGGGTGATAGTCACAGGGACTCCTTCAGAATACGCACCACGTCGTCGACGGTGGGCTGGATCGGATTGTTGACGGTCACGGCATCGGCGAGCGTGTCGGCGGCGAGCGACGCCAAGTCTTCCGCGGTGACCCCGAATTTCGAGAGCGGGCCGGTCATACCGACCCTCACGGCGAGCGCGGCGATGGCCTCGATGGCGCGCTGCGCGTTCTCGGCCTCCGGCAGGTCGGTGCGCCCGACGCCGAGCGCAAAAGCCACCCGGGCGATACGGGCCGCGCGCGCGGCTAGGTTGAACCGCAGCACACCCTCGATCACGATGCACAGCGCAAGCCCGTGCGGAATATTGAACTGTCCCCCGAGCGGATGCGCGATGCCGTGCACGAGGCCTAGGCCGGTGTGCGAGAAACCTACTCCAGCCAGGTGGCTTGCGAGCAGCAGTTCGGCCCGAGCCTCGATGTCCGCGCCGTTGTCGACCGCGCGAGGCAGAAACTCGGCGACGGTCGCGATGACCTGCAGGGCGATGCCGTCGCTATACGGGTTCGCTCGCACGGAGAGGTATGACTCGAGTGCGTGAGTGAGGGCGTCCATGCCGGTAGCCGCAGTCGCTCCGGCCGGCAGGCCGACGGTGAGATCGGGGTCGAGCACCGCCGCGCGGGCGAGCGCGCTGTCATGACCCACGTAGAACTTGCGGCGACTGATGACATCCGTGATCACGCCGAAGGCGTTCACCTCCGCCCCCGTTCCCGCAGTAGTGGGCACGGCCACGATCGGCAGCGCCGGGTGTTTGAAAGTGCTGCGATAGTCGAGGTCGACGCCGCGCTGCGGGTTCAGGGCACCGAGGGCGATACCCTTCGCAGCATCCATCGACGACCCGCCGCCGACGGCAACAATGCCATCCGCGCCGACCGATGCCGCGAGATCGCTGCCCTCGTCAACGCACGTGGTCGTGGGGTTCGGGGTAACCCCGCCGTAAATGGTCACAGCGAGCCCCGCGCCTTCGAGGGCCTCACGTACAGCGGCGACAACCAGGCTCGTGGCCAGGAACGGATCAGTCACCACCAACGCGTGTGTGACACCGCTCTGCGCGGTAATTCGGCCAACCTCAGTGACCGTGCCGCGACCGAAGTGCGCGACCGGTTTCGGGTCGAGCACGAGCGCCATCTCACTGAGCGGCCGGGGCAACGGAGCGAGCCCGGCTGCCGCCGTCTGTGCCGCTGCACGCGCAGTTTCGGCCGCACTCATGCGGAGGCCAATTCAGCGTTGACCGACGATGCGACGGCGGCGGCCGCAGCGGATGCCGCAACAGAAGCCGCGATGGACGCCGCAGCGGACACTTCGGCGGCTTCTTCGGCCGCGGCGACGGCTGCGATCACATCGGCGGGGCTGGTCGGAGTGGAATCGTTCAGGCGCAGGTTTATGCCGCTGAGATCTTCGTAGAGGCGCACCGGGCTCATCTCTCCGGCGCCGTCACCGTATTGGGCGCGGGCGCGGCGGTAGATTTGTTCCACCAGGCCGCTGAGTTCGGCGGGGACTCCCACCGAACGTGCCAGGTCGATGGACAGCCCAAGGTCTTTGCAGGCGAGGGCGATGGAGAAACCCTCGTCGTAGTCGCCCTCGCCCAGGATCGACAGCACGTCATGCTGCACGAAGTTGCTATTGGCGGGGCTCGCAATGAGCGAGGCCCGCAGAACGCCCAGGTCGACCCCCGCCTTCACTCCGATGCTCAGCACCTCTGCCGTGGCGACGAGATGTGAGAACCACAGCTGGTTGATCATGAGTTTCACGGCATAGCCGGTTCCGGCGGCACCGACGTGCAAAATTCGGTCAGGGTCTCCCATCGCCTCGAACATCGGCCGCAGCTCGTCGAAGTCATCGGAGGAGCCACCCACAAAGATTTGCAGCATGCCCGAGGCTGCGCCGACCGACATACCGCTGACTGGGGCGTCCAAGATGCGCAGCCCGCGGTCGGCGTGTTCGAATCGCACTCCGTTGGCCACGTCGGGAACGGAGGTGGACATGTCAACCCAGCAGCCGCCATCCGCTATTCCGGCGAGGATTCCGTTCTTGCCGTTGACAACGTTGTCGACGTGCCGCGGCGTGGGCAGCATAGTGATGACGACGTCAGTCTGCGCGGCGACCTCGGCCGGGGTGTCCGCCCAGACTGCGCCGTTAGCGAGGAGTGCAGCGGCCGATTCGCGACGGATATCGTTCACCACCAGCGCGTAACCGGCCTTCTGCAGGTTGCGGGTCATGCCGGAGCCCATGTTGCCGAGGCCAATAAAGCCGACTCGCGTCGACGGAGTAGCGGTCATAGCAGTTCTCTCAATTCAGTCTGTGGTGGTCGGTTTAGTCGGTGGGGAGGTTGGAAGCACCCAGATTGATCCAGGTGGTTTTGAGCGCGGTATAGGCGTCAAAAGCGTGAAGCGACCGGTCGCGGCCGCTGCCCGAGTTCTTGAATCCGCCGAAGGGGGTGATGATGTCGGAGGCGTCAAACGTGTTGACCCACACTGTGCCGGCGCGCAGTTCGCGGGCGGCGGCGTGGGCGGTCGTGATGTTGCTGCTCCAGACGCTCGCGGCGAGACCGTAAGGGCTGTCGTTGGCCACGTGCACGGCCTCGGCCGCTCCGCGCACGGTGGTTACGGCCAGGGCCGGACCGAAAATCTCTTCCTGGCCGATTCGCCCGGTATTGTCGACGCCATCGAAAACCGTGGGCTCGACGTAATAGCCGTCGCCGAGCCCGTCGGGCCGCACCCGGCCACCGCCGTGCACGACTACGCCCTCGGCGCGCGCGATATCGGTGTACCCAAGCACCCGGTCGAGCTGCTTCTCGCTCGCGATCGTGCCGATCTGAGTGGCCTCGTCGAGCGGATCCCCGAGCACGAGCGAGCGCCCCACAGCGAGCACCCGGTCGACGAGTTCGTCGTGCACCCGCTCGTCGACGATGAGGCGGCTGCCGCCGTGGCAGGTCTGCCCGGCATTGTAGAAGATCCCCCAGGCCACTGATTCTGCGCAGGCGGCGAGGTCTTCGGTATCGGCGAGCACGACCTGCGCGGATTTTCCGCCAAGTTCGAGGGCGACCTGTTTGCCATTGGACTCGCCCGAGTACGTGAGAAAGCCCCGCCCGACGGCGGGTGAACCGGTGAAGGTGATCTTGTCTACGAGCGGATGCCGCCCGAGCGCCTGCCCGGCCACGGGCCCAAGCCCGGGAACCACATTGAAGACACCCGCGGGAATTCCGGCTTCGGCCGCCAACTCAGCAAGCTTCAAGGCCGACAGGCTCGTGAGTTCGGCCGGTTTCAGCACAACGGAGTTGCCCGCCGCGAGCGCTGGCGCCATCTTCCACGCGCTGATGATGAGCGGGTAGTTCCACGGCACCACTGCGCCGACTACGCCGAGTGGCTCGCGAGTGATGAGAGCGAGGGCCGATTGGGGCGTGGGCGCCACTTCGTCGTAAATCTTGTCGATCGCCTCCGCGTACCAGCGCACCGTTCGAGCAGCCTGCGGCACGTCGACCCGACGGGCATCACCGATCGGATGCCCAGAGTCGATCGATTCCAATAGGGCAAGTTCATCGAGGTTCTCGAGCATGAGGTCGCTCAGCCGAGTGAGCACCCGAGCACGTTCCCGACGGTCGGCGCGGGACCAGAGCCCGTGCTCGAAAGCGCGGGCCGCGGCGCGAACGGCGTCGTCGACATCCGTTTCTCCGGCAGAGCTGACCGTGCAGAGTAGACGCCCGTCACGCGGCGAGAAGCTGTCGAAGGTGCCGCCGTCACGGGCCGGCCGAAAGTCGCCGTTGATGAAAAGCCGGGTTTCGGGGGTGAGCGTGTCGGCCCGACCTATCCAGTCGGGTGTCTCGATCACAGTGCTCATACGGTGTACCTCTTCACTGCGGTCCAGTCGATCTGCGCGCCGAGCCCGGGCAGGGACGGGACAACCAGTTCGCCGGATGGGTTGATGTCGAGCGGGGTGAGAAAGAAGTCACGGCGTTCCGGCGTCCAGCCGGGCGGATCGTAGGGAAACTCGAGATACGGCCCGGCATCGACCCCAGCGGCGACGTGCAGATTGGCGAGCAGGCCGAGCCCGTTGCTCCAGGTATGTGGGGTGAACAGCCGGTGCCGCAGGTTTGCGGATTCAGCGACCTGGCGTGCGCGGTACATGCCGACCGAGAGCGCGACGTCGGGCTGGTAGATGTCGTAGGCATCCGCTTCGATGAGAGCGCTCATTTCGCCCATGCTGCGCACCATTTCGCCCGCGGCGATTTGTATACCGGTCTCCGAGCGGATGCGTTGGGCGCCGACAACATCGGCCTGCGGCAGCGGTTCCTCAAGCCAAAGAACACCGAGCTCCTGCAGCTCCGCAGCGACGCGGCGTACCCGGGCCAACGGGAGGGCGGCCTCGATGTCCCCGCTCATGCGCCACATCTGGTTGAGGTCGACCATGATGTCGAAGTCGGCGCCGACCGCCTCACGGGTGGCGCGCACAGCCGCGATGCCCTGCTCGATCTGGTCGCGGGCGATGCGGATCTTCATGGCCTTAAAGCCGCGTTCCCGAGCCGCGAGCGCCGACTCGGCCCGAATGGCGGCCGGCTTCAGCTCGCCGCAGGAGGCGTAGGCGGTGAGGCGGTCGCGCGCGCCGCCGAAGAGCACGCTGACCGGCAGACGGGCGACCTGCCCGATAATGTCCCAGAGCGCCGCTTCCAGCGGCCAGTACCGGCCGCCGTGAAAATTGATCGTCTCGATGCGGCGCACCTGGTTGAGGATCTGCAGCGGATCGGTTCCGATGAAGAGGTCTTCGAAGGCTTCGAAACCGTCCATCGTGTCGCCGGAACCAACCCCGACGAGGCCGGCATCCGTTTCGACGCGCACCAGGGTGGCTGGAAAGTTGCGGCGGGGAACGGGGTCCCAAGCCGCCGAAAACGGTGGGTCGAGGGTCAGGTTCAAGCGGATGAGACGGATCGCCGTGATCTTCATGCGGACGCTCCGGATGGGACCAGGTTCGAGGCGGTCGACGAGGTGCCTGCCGGGGTGAAGAACGGGTTGGACGGGCTGTCGCGGGCCGCGATCACGGCGTCGGTGCTCGGCAGTGACGCCGCCCCGTTGACGAGGGCGGTGTGTACAGACAAGCGGTTGTGGGCGTAGACCGCTTCGGCGTCATCGGCTCCTGGATTGACCCAGACAGCGGCGATGATGACGTGACTATCGGCCTGTTCCCGCGAGATGGTGCCGTCAGCTAGCGCTTCGGCGACTCCGGCCGCGATGCCGGCCTGTGCCGGGCCCCAGATCAAGAGGCCGTGGGCGTCCGTTGCTGGGGCGGCCTTGGTCACGAAGAGGGTGAGCGGTTTGACCGGAAGCGAGGGGCGCAGCACGGTGACGAAGGGCACGTGCCCCGCGCTCGGGGTCGCGAGGGCGGTCGCCCAGGCGATTCCCGCCGGACCGTCACGGTGCCCAAAAACGGTGTTGACGTGGGCGGCGTTCACACCGTCACCGATGAAGCTCTCGCCGATTTGTAAAGCCTGCGTCATCAGATCAGCCCCTGTTCGGTCAGCCAGTCGTTGGCGATGTCTTCGGGGTCCTCGCCGTCAACGTCGGCCAGCGCGTTGAGTTTCTGCATCTCTTCGGTGGTGAGCTTGTCGCTCATCAGGGCAATGACCGGGGCGATGCCGGGATACTCGTCGAGGGTGCTCTGCTTGAGTGTGAATGCCCCCTGGTAGACCGGGAAGAACTCGAGGTCGTCTTCGAGCACGACCAGGTCGAGCGCGGTGATGCGGCCGTCAGTCTGGAATACCTCGCCGAAGTTACAGTCGTCGCCCTTTTCGGTGGCGGTGTAGATGACGCCGGTGTCGAGCAAGGCCACGTTGGAATCGGGCACATCGAGTCCGTAGGCGGTCTTGAGACCGGGCCAGCCGTCATCGCGGGTGGAGAATTCGCTTTCGATGCAGAAGGTCTGCTCATCCGCGGGCAGGTCGGCGATGTCGCTGAGCGTCTTGACCCCAAGTTCGTCGGCCTTGTCGGCGCGAATGGCGAAAGCGTACGTGTTGTTAAGCGGTGCCGGGTCGAGCCACGCGATGCCGTTGGCCGCGTCGGCCTCCTTGGTGGCGTCGAACTGGGCTTCCTCGCCCTTCACCGGGGTGGTGTTGTTGTTATAGGTGATCCACGAGGTGCCGGTGTATTCCCAATACCCCATGAAGTCGTCGCTTTCGAGGGCGGCGCGAACGTTGGCAGAGCCGACGACCTGCGTGTTGGCATCCGTGTCGGCGCCGTGGGCGTTGAGCAGCGCACTTGTGAGGTGGGCGAGGATGTACTGCTCCGAGAAGTCCTTGGCTCCCACGGAACCGGTGAGTCCGGCGACTTCGTCACCTTGTCCGCCGGCGTCGGCCGCACCTCCAGCGGAACAGCCGGTGAGCGCGAGGGCGCCGACTGCTGTGAGGGCCAGGATCGACAGGACGGTGGGTTTCTTCATGGTGACTCCTCTTGTGGGGTGCGTGGGGATGCGGGATGAGATCGTGGATGCGTGTGGTGACTGTGAAAAGGAAATTCGAGAATTTAGGTGCCGCGAGGGCGCAGCACGTCTTCGGCGGTGGCCGCGACCCAGTCGATGAGCAGAGCGATACAAGCCACGAGCACCGCGCCGGTCACGAGCACGGGGTAACGCTGCAGCTTGAGGCCGTTGACGATCATGTCGCCCAGTCCGCCGGCGTTGATGAAGGTGGCGATTGTTGCCACCCCCACGCAGAAGACCAGCGAGGTGCGCAGCCCGGCCAGGATCACCGGTACGGCGAGGGGCAGTTCGATGCGAAGGAGCACCTGGTTTTGGGTCATGCCCATGCCGAACGCTGATTCGCGCACGTTTTCATCTACCTGCTGCAGGCCGATCATCGTGTTGCGCAGAACGGGCAGGAAAGAGTAGATGACGAGCCCGACCAGGGCGGTCAAGTAGCCGGTCTGCCAGAGGATGGCCAGCAGAATGATGACGCCGACCGCCGGCGTAGCCTGGCCCACATTGGCGATGCCAAGCACGATCGCCTTGAGCACTCGGGACCGGGTGCGGCTGAGCACAATGCCCGTCGGAATAGCGAGCACGGCCACGAGCGCCGACGCGACCACCGTGAGCCCGAGGTGTTCACGAACGCGGGCGATGATGTAATCCGTGTTGAGGGTACGGGACTCGATCGAGTCGAGCGTCATGCTCGAGAGCGCAACAAAGAGAGCAACAAGAACGAGCAGCACCACGGCGGGGGTCACAAACCGTTTGATCGACCAGATTTCGTCGCTGCGCCGGGCGACGCGGCTCCGCACTACCGGGGTCGCAGTGGTGGCGCTCGGGAAGACCATGGTCACGCCTCCGCAGTGGGGGTGAGAATGGGCACCTCGGCGCCGAGCACGGCGGAGATCTGATCAACGCTGATCGACCCGACGGCCTTGTTCAGCTCGTCGACAACGGCCAACGCCGGAAGTCCCGTCAGCACAAGCGAGTCAAGTGCATCCCGCAGGGAGTCGGTAGTGCGAACCGTCGTCCCTCTCGCAACCGCAGCGCTTGCGGGGCCGAGTTGAGCCGTGGTCACGGGAATGAGTACGAGACGTTTGATCGCTGTGCCCAAACCGATAAAGGACGAGACGTACTCGTTAGCGGGGCTTGCGAGAATGTTCGCAGGGGTGTCGAACTGCTCGATCTGGCTGCGATTGCTGAGCACGGCGATGCGGTCGCCGAGACGCACGGCCTCGTCGAAGTCATGGGTGACGAAGATGATCGTCTTGCCGATCGAGGCCTGCAGCCGCAGAAACTCGGCCTGAAGCTTTTCGCGGGTGATCGGGTCCGTGGCGCCGAAGGGTTCGTCCATGAGCATCACGGGCGGGTCGGCAGCCAGAGCGCGTGCCACGCCCACACGCTGCTGCTGTCCGCCGGAAAGTTGCTTGGGGTAGCGGTGCGCGAAGTCGCCAGGTTCGAGGCCAACCGTGGTGAGCAGTTCGTGCACCCGGTCGGAGGTCTTCTCTTTGCTCCAGTTCAAGAGTTTGGGCACGACGCCGATGTTCTCGGCAATGGTCATGTGCGGAAACAGCCCAATCTGCTGGATGACGTAGCCGATGTGGCGACGCAGTTCACTCGGATCGAGCGAGAGTACGTCGCGCCCGTCAATCGAGATCGAGCCGCTCGTGGGTTCGATGATGCGGTTGATCATCTTCATGGTGGTCGTTTTGCCGCATCCGCTCGGCCCGACAAACATGATCAGTTCGCCGGGCTGCACGGTCATCGAAAAGTTCTTCACCGCAGCGACCGGCTGGTTGGGATACTGCTTGGTGACACTGTCGAGCTCGATGAGCGCACCACTGGTCTTGCCGGCAATCTGCAGTAGCGCGGTGTTGAGTTGTTTAGGCACGGAGTCCCCTTGAGGTGGTTGAACGGGTGATGCCCACGAAGGCGGCGTCGACGACGAGAGCGAGAAGCACGACACCGAGCGTTCCAGTGAGGGCAAAGTTAAGGGCGTTTTTAGACCCAAGGGAGCTGAGGCCCTGAAAGATGAACTGGCCGAGGCCAGGGCCGGCGACGTAGGCTGCGATGGCCGCGACGCCGATCGTGAGCTGGGCGGCCACGCGCACCCCGGTCAGGATGATCGGCCAAGCCATCGGAAGCTGCACGCGAAACAGCACCGTCAGCGGCGTCATGCCCATGCCGAGGGCGGATTCCATGATTGCTGGAGAAACCTCGCGAAGGCCCACGACGGTGTTGCGTACGATCGGCAGCAGCGAGTACATCACGAGGGCGATCACGGTCGGCGTCCAGCCCAGGCCGACTGCGGGAATCAGCAGTGCGAGCAGCGCGAGGGACGGGATGGTGAGTGCCACGCCCGCAGTGGCGATGACGGCGGACCGGGGAAGGGGCTTGTCCCACACCAACATTCCTACTCCGACACCGATCGCCATTGCGATCACGAGCGCGACGGCTACAACGGTGAGGTGCTCGCCGAGTAGTTCCAGGATGTCGTCCCACCGGCGGGCCCAGAACGTCAGTAGTCCGTTCAGGTCTAGGGTCACGGGCGCGCCCTCCTTCACTCAACTCTGTGTGAACCGCAATTCAAATGAATCAGCGGTGGAATACAGCGAGACTACGAGGTCGTGGCCTTTTGCACAACCATAGTTGTGCAAATGGCAACCCTGAACTATTCTGCAATCATGATGACCGCGTTCAATGGCTCGGAAACCGAAGCGGCCAAAGCAGCGCCACGGCGAAATTCCGCTGGCCTACGTCGGGATCTGGAGCTTCTAGAGATACTCGGATCGCCCGAAGCCGAGTCTGCCGGTGGGCTCGGCGTGCTCCGTGTGGCCCAATTAGCCGGCCGCGATAAGGGCCTGGTGTCGCGCACCCTGGCGACACTTGCCGAGGTCGGTTTAGTCTCCCGCGACGACGCCACGCAAAATTATCGACTGGGGTACCAGCTCTATGCCCTCGCAGCGCGCACGCTGGAATCACGTTTGGTACGAGCTTCCGTGCCCTACCTTCGACGAGTCGTCACGGCCACTCACGAGACCACACACCTCTGCGTCTTGCGCGGGGGAAGCGTGTTGACGCTCGCAAGCGAATTGAGTGAGTATGCCTTTCGCGGGCTCGGTTGGGAGGGGGTTAGCACCGCCGCCTGGCGCACGTCCTCAGGGCGTGTACTTGTCAGCGACTGGGCCGAGGACGATCTTCGGCGCTGGTACGAGGCCCACGGTCATGACGAGCCAGTCGTGGGTCCAGTCACTCCCCTTCTCATGCGAAGTGACATGGCCCACGCGAACTCGCGCGAGTCACAGGGAGTACCCCTCGTCACCGACTTTGAGAGCCTGCTGAGCGAAGTAGCGCATATTCGTCAGCGTGGCTACGCCACCGTTGACGAGGAATTCGAGAAGGGCGTCGTGGGCGTCTCCGCTCCGGTTTTCGATTTTCGACGCAACATCATTGCAGCCATCAACGTCAGCGCGCCCAAAACCCGACTGGGAACCCACCTTAACGAAGCTGGCATGCTGGCGGCCCGCGTCGCTGGGGAGCTCTCGGTTCAACTCGGGGCGCCCGAGCAGACCTAGACAGGGGGCGGGTCAGAGTGAGACATCAGAGCGCCCAAACCATTGCGCCAGCTTTGCGACGCAACGATCCTTATCGGTCGGCAAGGTTAGGAACGAAAGCGTCCCGTCGCCGGTCTGCCAGGGGCTGTTTCGCTCAGCCATTGGCAGGTCAACACTGGTAGCCGGGTAGGCCAGAGCTGCGATCGGTGCTTCGAACGTTGACGAGTAGGCATGCAGCTGGTAGAGATCCTCACGGTCGACGCCACGCATGCCGCCGAGCCTCTTGTACTTTGCATCCAGTAGCGCCGTGATCGGGTCCTCCCCCACCAAGACATCCGGATATAGCCTGCCCAATGTGCGACGGGGATCGACTGTGGAGCGTGCGAGGTGCCCCGAAACTTGCTCGTTTGTTCCGTGCCTCACGGGCTCTTTGGCGGCTAGACCAGCACAGTGCAACACAAACAGCTCCCATAGTTCGGCGACGTCGATCAGCACGCCGTGGGTTGACTCGTCGTCGGCAGCGACACCCAGCGGATCCTCGTTCAGGATGCGCCACGACAGCTCAGCTGCCCGCCGCCATTTGACAGTGATCGGGGTGTAGCGGGCGGTCCGGATCTCGTGCAGGGTCGGCGTCTTTGGCCGAGCTCCGGTGGCGGTGCGCAGCACGGCCACCTGTTCGTGGAGCCGGGATCCACGCCAGCGGTCTCCGGCCAGTCGCTGGTCGAAGTATCGATCCGCCAGGACCACCGCGCTGGCCGGCGCGTTGTCGTAGCTGCGCACCACCCGGGTCGAGACCAAATCGCGGTGCCCTGCTGCCCGCCGACGCGTGGTGGCCGCCACATCGAGGCGTCCATGAACGGACAGGCCGTGCGAGCTGACTTTTACCCGTGACTTTGGCAGGGCGTGCTGGCCCGCCGTCAGCACAGAAGCCCGCCACAGGGCGGCCAAGAGTTGCGTGACCGCACTGCTCGCGTCATTAGAGTGTGTGGCGGTGCGTGGGAGCACCTGAACGTTGAGGATCGTGCTGATCCAGCCGGTAATGGTTTCGATGCCCAGGCGAGGCCTGATCTCCAAGGTCCTGCCCTTGTGGCGAATCTCGCCGATGTAACGGTTGGCGCGCCATCCGTCAATGTCACGGCTCAGGATCGGCTCGATCGTCGGCTCGTGGTCAGCCTCCAGCTGTGCGTTCAAGACGAACGGCTCGGGTGAAAGCCCGGCGATCTCGGCCAGCCAGAGCTGTTCCTCAGCAGTGGGACGGCGATCCCAGTACGCCTCCGAGGTCAAGTCGTGGATCACCAACCGATCCGCAGGGGCTTCTCCTGCCTCGGTGCTGCCCTTCTTGTCGGCCATGGTCAGTTTGTCGGACGGGCCAGCAGGAGCTGTTCGAGCTCAGCCAACTGCTCAGTCCGCCGGTCAGATCCAGCCAGGTACTGTGCTAGCACAGGCTGGATCGACAAGGCCCACAACGAGCGCAGCGGCGCGAGCGGCTTGTCTTTGGCATCCCACAGGTACTTGCCGCCGTTACGGCCGTGGCGCTTGTTACGCCATTCGCGCCCGAGGAAGTACGGCAAATCACCGAACACGGCCGCTCCGAGTTCGTACTCAGACCCTAGCTCGGGCAGTTCGCCGATCCGTGTGTTCAACCGGGTGATACACCCGGCAAGCTCTTTGAGCTGGGGCTCAGCCTTCTCCCGGTCAACCGCCACGGACTGCTCGATCCATTGCGCCTTCCAGATCGAGAACAGGTCCTCCTCGTCGTACGGCGTGGCGAACCAGAAAAAGCGGCGACGCAGCGCGAAGTCCAGGGCCTCGACCGACTGGTCGATCTCGTTCATTGTGCCAATGATGTAGAGGTTTGCAGGGATCATAAAGCGGATCGGATGACCGTCGTCATCCTCGGCGAACAGCTCGAGCTCGGTGTCGCGCTTGTCGCGCTCCATGGCGCTGAACGCCTCGCCGAACATTGTGCTGAGGTCAGTGCGATTGATCTCGTCGAGGATCAGTACGTGCGGCAAAGCATGTTCCCCAAGCTGCTCTCGCTCGGTACGCATCCGCTCGACCAACCGTGGCAGTGCGCCGAGCTGGTGGGTTGTCCCACCGTCGGCATCGAGCCGAAGTCCGACCATGAACTCTGCATAGCCGTAGGACGGGTGCATCTGAAGGCGCGTCACATTGGCGGCGACGGCCAGATTAACAGCCTTGGGGTCGTTGAAGTACTCACCCACACCCCACCGTTGCAAGGCCGCGGTCCGGATCAAGCTCTCGGCCAGCTTCCCCGCACGATAGGTTTTGCCGGTGCCGGGCGGCCCGTAGAAGACGATCTGCTTCTTGAACTCCAGCGCGAACGCCGGGTTCAGTGACTCATTGTCCCCGGACCTGGCCGCAGGACGCCAGATTGGTTCGAGATCAGAGCTGTAGTAATCGCGGCGGCTTTCATCCCACTCCGGCAGTCTTTGCTTCAGCGTCTGCCGGATCGAATACAGCTTCTCGTCTGGGCCAACGTCTGGGCCACTGGTGTCGAGCTCGCTAAACGCCTTGAGCACGAGTTCCTTGTGCTGGTTCGAGGCGATCCGCTCGAAGTGATCGGGATAAAGCAGGTGGCACACGATGTGGCGCATCGCGTCGCTCTGTCGCTCTCCGGCTTCGGTGAACTGTGCGAACTCCCAGGGGTTATCGTGCAGCAGCCCGGCCCGTTCCTCGGGTGACTTCTGCTTCAGACGCAACGCAAGATCCATCAGATAACCAACATGGATGTCCTGACGGGAGGTGTAGTACTGGCCAGGATTGGCAATCCAGCTCTGCAGCGCCTGGTACGCCCCGCTGTCGCGATTCACGTGCAGCTCTGGATGATCAGGTCCGATGGTCTTATTGATCATCTCAAGTTTTCGGTCGGGGCCGACCGAAACCGTGACCAGGTAGTAGACCAACAGGCACTCCGCCGCTAACAACCTGACTTTGTCGGTGGCATCTTCGAGTTGCAGTTCCCATTTGCTCTCGAAGCTTCCGCCACCCTCGTCACCCTCTAGAACGTTGCCCCAGAACTTCGTGTTCAGCTCGGTTAGCTCGAGCTCTGACCAGGCGTCCGGATACTCATCGGGATGCAGTAGAGAGGCGTCCCCGATCAGCGAGCCCTCGCGCCAACGAGCGCACAGTTCGTCAATGGGCCGGCGGTCACGTTCAGAGAAAAGAGCCATGACTTATGGTCTCATCCCAGACGCTGTCAGGTTTTTATGAAGCAATCGCACGGAAGCGTGCCTAGTTCGGTTCGCAGGATTAAATGCAGGAAGTATCGCTTCAGTAAGGGCGCCCCGTCCAAGAATTATCCCCAATTGCAACAGTGCAGAGACAAGCGATCCTTTTACACTCGACTTTGCGCTCGTTTCTGCGAGCTGAAGCTCCAGGCCGTAGCGAACTTCTCTGACTGCCGCAATCGCATTTCTCGAGTGTTCAGCAACGCTCTTGGCAACGCAGGCGGCGTGGAACCCATTGCTGATGTCCGCACAATTCGAATTTATTCGAGCTGACTCGGCGAGGAGGTGTCGCAGTGCGTTCGTTACTTGAGTGAGATCATCCGATTCCTCTGACACTTTCGGATTCAAGGGAACGAAGTTATCCCGCGCGTTTCCTTCTTTCCACATACCGTCTAGGAAAACTTCGAAGGCGACTAGGTGAGGCCCACTGACGACGATTCGAATATTGCCCACGGCGATGCAGCGGGACTCCGAGATCGTGAATACCCGTAGAAGGGGAACAACTCTGATAACGCTGGGCGATTCACTCTCACCAAAGGCAGGGGGCTAATGATCGAATACGCATCGACGAGCCTCGACTTCCGCGCCAGCGGCCATACAAAAGCATTTGAGATCTGGCTGAAGTCGGTTAGTCCTGATCGTCCCCAGAGGGATCGGCCCGGAGCCGGAACGCGACCCACAGACCACGTCGACGGCAGATAAAAACCGTGTCATTCAGGGGCTTGTAGCCGGCCGCGCGGATAGACGCGACCGCAACACGAGCAGAAGAAGTCTGAAGCGTTAGCCATGCGCTGAGAGCGCTGCTTCGATTTGCTGCTGGGTCGGAGCTCCGGCCAGGCCGTTCGGGGTGAGATAGATGCGGCAGGCGAGATCGGTGGTTCGGCCATCCGTCGGGAAGAGATCAACACCGTCGACGAGGATCGTCGGGGATCCGGCAAAAAGGACTCTTGCGGCCGTCTCGGAAGAATCGACCAGGGTGTATGTGATCTGTGCGTTCGAGGGCATCGCGTTATCAACGGCGCGCTGCAGTCGATCGAGGGTCAGCTCGGAGTTCGGGCAGCCGGCAATGTGGAGTAGCTCGATTGTCGCCATGGTATTCCCTCTCTGCACAGGGCCAGCGAAATCCGTTTCGACCCCTGACCCAATTCTGTCACCACTCGCCGTGAGCGGTTCAACTCCCCCTCCTCGCGAAGTCCCCACCGCGGCAACCGATGGATGCCCGCTCCCGGGTAAGTCCCGCTACATTTGTCATGACGTCGCACAAAGGGGTTGGATTTTAAGATGGATCCCTCGGCGTCGCCTATCCCGCTTGCGAATGAAACGGTGCTTGGGGTCGAGCCGCTGGGGCAGCCCGGCGTGAGGACGCAGAGCTCATTCCCCTCCGGGTCGGTGAGAACTTTCCACATCGACCGACGGACGCCGGGTCCGGTATGACCATCGCCGGGGGGTCAACGTTGCTCACGCCGGGACCCTCACTGGACACGCCCCAGCCGAGTGCCTCCGCCCAGAAGCGGCCGAGCGCCGAGTCATTCCGAGCCTTGAAATTTACCTGAACCAATCGCAGCGCCAAGGCGACCACGCCTATTCGTGGGAGACATCCGACACCAGAAGCCTTCTGGAGCTCCACCTTGCGCTGCTCTTGATCATTTTCCTAAGCACTCGGAATACCGAGGCCGAACTCGGCTCGTCCGCGTCGGTCAAGATCTCTCCTCGGCCGGCGCCCGTCTACGACTCGTGGACCCTCTGCCAATGTGGCCTGATCTGGATCGGCGGTACGGCTAGCGGGCCACGCGGTGCCGGAGGTAGACGATTCCCGACGCAAAGGTGCGGCTATCGACGAGTTCGAGATCGACGCGCCGCTCCCGACGGGGGAAGAACGGAATGCCCCCTCCAACCAGCACCGGATAGACCATGGCCTGATACTCATCGATCAGGTCGAGAGCGGCGGCCTCGGCGGCGAGAGTGGCGCCGCCAATGGCGATGTCGCCCTCCCCCGGCTCGGCGCGTAGCAGCTCGATCTCTTCCGCGACGGTGCCGGAGGCCAGGCGGGCATTGCCCTGCACTGCCGACAGCGTGGTGGAGAACACCACTTTGGAGAGCGGCTTCCAGAGCGCATTCCACTCACGGTCGGCAGCGACGAGCGATGCTTCCTGGTCGGCTGACTCCCAGTACAGCATGGTCTCGTACAGTCTTCGTCCCAGCAGGTGGACACCGACCTGTCGAATATCATCGATCCAGAAACGGAAGACCTCCTCGTCGGGCGCTGTCCAGTCAAAGTTGCCGTCCGGCCCGACAATGTAGCCGTCCAGTGAAACGCTCATGGAGCAGGTCACTTTGCGCATTGGAAATCCTCCTCGGTAATGCGTTCGACGATACGCCGGACGCCGCAGAACGCAACGCGATTTGCGGGATCCCGCGACCGCCCAACTTCGTAGCAGTCGCCGTCGCAAGCGCGACGCGACGCGTTGACGCGAACCGCATGGAGGACTGCATGCGCGTCGACGAAGTCACGGCGGATCCGACGACAGTTCACCGCCGGGGATCGTGCGAGAGAGAGCCTGCAACCGCGTGGCTTGGCAGCGTTATATGTGTAGAATTCCGGTTAAATTTCGGGGGCGTTCGTGCAGGCTGCATGTTGCTGTTTGCAGACGTCAAGATTGCGTTTTCGGAGACTCTTGCGTAGGTTGCAAGTAGAGGATGAATTGACAGAAAGGATTGGAATAATGCAATCTGGTGAGGCTCAGTCACGTCTGTCCGCGCTGTCCGCTCGGCGACGTCGCGCGTGATCGACGAGTCCATCAACAAAGTTCTATACCCTCTTCAGCGGTTCAAGGTGATGGGCTTCCTGTGCCAGGTTGAGAAATCGAACTATGCATCGCTTGGTGAGTTCACCAGCCTGAGCATCACTGATATGTCCAAGACGATACGAGTGCTCAGAGAGAACGAGTACGTCCTGGTAGGCAAAGAACGCCGTGAGCGATACTCCGAAACTATTGTGCGAAGTACTGAGCTCGGGCGCCGCGAAATGGTACAGCTCATTCGCGCACTTAAAAAGTACCTATAGCCGATCTGCTCGGCGCTAATTTGAGCGAAGGGGAGACGCTCGCGTCACTACATGTGGCGATGCTGGCGGCCACTAACTACTTCCTTGCTTCGCCGTCAATTCGATGCGGTCGAAGTCGCGCCGACTGACGATCGGGAAACCGTGTTCCCTGTCAAAGATATGACCCTCGTGGTTACGGAACGCGACACGCGCCACGACGGGCACCGAACGATCCCTCCGATGTGGCCTTCTTTCGATTCCCGGCGAAACGGGAAACCATGCGTGTCCCTATGGCTGCCACCGAGACACATCGGGAGCACCGGCAGTCGCGTCAGTATTATGAAGTTGTTCGTCTGTTTGGGGTTGCTCCGTAGCTCCCGGCTGCCTCACTGATCTCTGGAGCCCGATGCGACACTTCACCCTCACCCAGTTACGGTACTTTGCCGTCGTCGCGGAGTTGGAAAGCATGACTCAGGCCGCCGCCCGGCTGCTCGTGAGCCAGTCTGCTATTTCTACAGCCATGGTGCAGCTGGAGCGAACGCTCGGTGCCCAACTATTCCTGCGCAGCCCCTCGGCCGGACTCAAGCTGACCCCGACTGGGCGCACGTTCGCGCTTGACCTGAAGGGGTTTCTCGACCATGCCGATTCCTTGTTCGAGTCGGTCTACGGGGCCACCGAGACTCTCTCCGGCGAGCTGACCGTCGGTGTGTTTTCGCCGCTGGCATCGTTTCGGCTGCCGGCCATTCTCAAGGCGTTCGAGGCTACACATCCCGGCGTCGACGTGACTTTTGTGGAGGCTGACCTCGCTTTGCTCCAGACGGCGCTCCGTGAGGGCCGCTGCGACCTCGCGCTCCTGTACGGTCACGGCCTCGGCACCGGATTCACCAGTCAGGTGCTCGAGCGGGTTCCCCCGCACGTCATCGTTCCCGAGGGCCATTGGGCCGCGAACATTCCGGGTCAGGAGATTACCCTGCGCGACCTCGCCGGCGAACCCCTAATACTGCTAGACCTGCCGCACAGCCGGGAATACTACGAGGGCTTGTTCACCCTGGCCGGGCTGGTGCCCGCTGTGCGCCATCGGTTCGCCGGGTACGAAACCGTGCGTTCCTTCGTAGCCCAAGGCCACGGTTATGCGCTGCTCAACCAACGGGTTTACAACGATGTGCCGTACTCCGGCGGCCGTGTCGTTCCCTTGCGCCTGATCGACGAGTTTCCGCCGAGTGAGGTCATGCTCGTGCGTCTCGACAGCGCCGTGCCCACCCGACGTGCGCTGGCCTTCGAGGAGATCTGCCGGCGATTGTATGGTGCGACGTGGTCATAGGTCATCACCAAAATCAATGCGCTCGGCCATGAGAATCAATTGGACACGGGTGTTTCCAGACGCGCAAGCTTGACCACAATCAGTCGCAGTCTCGGCACCGCTCGTTCTTGACCGGGATATGACTGATCGTGATCAAGGAGGATCAGTGCTTGAGCAAGCAATTCATGCGTCGCCCCGGTTACATGCCAGCGGATGCGCCGTAATATGACCGGCACGCGGCCCCTGCCGAGATTACAAGTCAGAAACTCAGCGGCGATCGCCGGCATCGTCGTGTTCGTACAGTGGATTTCATGACCACGAACCGAGCCGCCGCCACGATCAGTTCGCCGGTCGAAACCGCTCCATCGAAGAAGATTACCGGCCTCCAAAAGCGCGTGCTGCTCGGCGGCAGCATCGGGCAGTTCATCGAGTTCTACGATTTCACCCTCTACGGCCTGACAGCCGTGATCTTCTCCCAACTCTTCTTTCCGAGTTCGGATCCGATCTTTGCCCTGCTGGCCACCTTCGCGACCTTCGGCGTAGCGTTCGTCGTGCGCCCGCTTGGTGGCCTGTTCTTCGGCGCTCTCGGCGACAAGATCGGGCGACGCAAAGTGCTCGCCATCACCCTGCTCGCCATCGGTACCGCGACCGCGTGCATGGGTTTGCTGCCGACCTTCGGGCAGATCGGCGTCTGGGCCCCACTGCTATTACTGCTCCTGCGGCTCGTGCAGGGTTTCTCGGCCGGCGGCGAATCGGTCGGTGCCCCCTCGTTCGTCTTCGAACACGCACCGATTGACCGCCGCGGTCTCTGGCTGAACATCACTATCGCAGCCACCGCGCTTCCGTCCGTGTTCGCTGGCACGATGATCCTCATCCTCAGCCAGAGCATGTCCGACGAATCGTTCACCGCGTGGGGTTGGCGCCTGCCGTTCTTGCTCGCCTTGCCGCTGGCTCTGTTCGGCGTATGGATCCGCAGCAAGACCAGCGAGAGCAAGTCGTTCACTGAGGCCCAGGCCACCAAGACCAAGGAGTTCAGCCCGGTCAAGGAAACCTTTCGCGAAAATAAGCTGCGCATGGTGCAGGTCATCTTCGTGATGGGCCTCACCGCTATGGGCTTCTACTTTCTCTCGGCCTATTTCGTGGCGTACGTGCAGACAACGGGCAATCTCGGCCGCGAGCAGTCCCTCCTTGCCAATGCGGCCGCCCTCGCCTTCTATGCCGTGCTGTTGCCGATCGGGGGGCGCATTGGTGACAGGTTCGGTCGTAAGCCGATGCTGATCGCCGGATCAGCCGCGATAGCCGTTCTCGCCATCCCGAGCTTCATGCTCGTCACGAGCGGCAGTCTGCCACTTGCTCTCCTCGGCCAGATGCTGTTCGTGATTCCGCTGTGCATCTACGGTGGCGGCTGCTACACCTTCTTCGTCGAGATCTTCACGACCAGAACCCGCTTCACGAGCGCCGCCGTGAGCTATAACGTCGGCTACGCCATCTTCGGCGGAACCGCACCGCTCGTCGGTACCGCCCTCGTCGCCAGCTCGGGCGTTGCGTTCGCCCCGGGCTTCTACATGGCCGGCGCCGCCGTAATCGTGTTCCTGCTCGTGACCCTCACCAAGGTGCCGGAGACGCGGGGGCGTCTGGGCTAAAGCGTTGCAGCATCCGTCCACGCCCTATCCGTTTTCTTTTGAAGGAGCACAAATGTCATCTGCTGACTTTCTGACCGACTTTCACCACGTTGCCACAATCGGGGCCACGCCCCATCACGGTGTCGACCGCCAGGCGGCAACACCCGAAGATGCACAGAGCCGCGCTTGGTTCTCGAAATGGGTCACCGACGCCGGGTACACCCTGCACGTAGACGGCATCGGCAACATGTTCGGGCTGATCGAGTGGACTCCCGACGCCCCTTTCGTGCTCGTGGGCTCACACCTCGATAGCCAGCCGCTCGGCGGGCGCTTCGACGGAGCCTACGGCGTGCTCGCGGCGCTACACGCCGCCCGCAACGTCGACGAGCTCATCACAAACAGCGGCACGGCGCCGCCATTCAACCTCGCCGTCGTGAACTGGTTCAACGAAGAGGGCGGCCGTTTTGCGCCGAGCGTCATGGGCAGCAGTGTGTTTGCTGGACTTTTCGACCAGGAGAAAATGCTCGACGTGACCGACCTGGCCGGCGTGACCGCCCGTGCCGCCCTCGCCGAAATCGGCTACCTCGGCACCGACCCCCGCCCCGTCACGGTGAGCTACGCCGAAATTCACATTGAACAGGGTCGCATTTTGGAACGCGAGAAGATCGCGATCGGGATCGTCGACCGCAGCTGGTACACCCAGAAACTTGACATCGAGGTGCTCGGCGAGCAGTCCCACACCGGGGCGACCGCCATGGTCGACCGGCGCGACGCCCTCGTCGCCGCCGCCAAGATTATCCTCATGGTGCAAGAAGTCACCACCGACTTCGCTGACGAGGCCATCGTCTCGTCCATTGGGCAGCTGACGCTCGAACCCAACTCCCCGATCGTCGTTGCCCGTCGGGTGCGCCTGATCGCCGACCTGCGTAGTGGTGACCCGCAAATAGTGCAGACCGCCCGCGCAATCTTGCTCGAGAAGATCGCCGCCCTCGCCGTTGAACACGACATCCAGATCAACGTGACCGACTTCGATATTCGTCCGATCAGGTATTTCCCCGAGAACGGCCTGCAACTTGCTGAGCAGGCCGCCGCGCGTTCTGGACTCTCCACCCTCCGCATTCAGACCATGGCCGGCCACGACTCGGTCGCGATGAACACCAGCGTTCCCTCAATCATGCTGTTCATTCCGAGCATCGACGGTGTCTCGCACTGTGAACGCGAATTCACCACGGATGCCGACATGGTCGCCGGACTCGCGCTCCTAACGGAAGTCGCCACTGACCTGGTCAACGGGGCTTTGGTCGATCCGACACGCTCGCCCGCACTCACCTCGACGACGTCTGCTGGGGCCTGATGGTGTCCGACACGACAACGCTGAGTGACCTGCATTACCTCGGCGCGAGCGAGGCCCTCGACCTGTTTCGGTCGCGCGACCTGTCACCGGTCGAGCTGCTCGAAGCTGTTCTACAGCGCATCGACGCGGTCAACCCGCAGATTAATGCGTTGACCGAACAGCTGGTAAACGAGGCACGCGAGTCTGCCCGAAACGCCGAGCAGCGGTATCGATCCGGCGGTAGCCTCGCCCCGTTGCTCGGCCTTCCTATTGCTGCGAAGGAGAAGCATTCCCTTGCCGGGCATGTGCTGAGCAACGGGCTCGTCGACCAGCGTCACGTTGTGGCGCACGCGGATCATCCGGTGATCGGTCGTATCCGCTCGGCTGGCGGCATCGTGCACGCTCGCACCGCGACGCCCGAATTCTGCTGTGCCACAGTGACCCACTCGCCGCTCTGGGGTGTCACTCGCAATCCGTTCAACCTCGAGCTCTCCCCCGGCGGCTCTTCCGGTGGCTCCGGCGCTGCCCTCGCGGCCGGCTTTGCGCCGCTCGCCACCGGCTCGGACATTGCCGGATCGACCCGGTTACCGGCGGCCTTCACCGGAACGGTCGGGTTCAAGGCGCCGTACGGCCGCATCCCGGGCGTCGCGCCGCTCTCCGCCGATCACTACCGCGGGGACGGCCCGATGGCCCGTACCGTAGCCGATGCCGCCCTGCTCGCCAACGTGATGACCGGCCGTCACCCGGACGACCATGCCTCGCTCGCTGCCGCCGAACCGTTGCCCGGCGCTTGGGCATCGGTCGTGGGCCTGCGAATAGCGCTTTGCATTCGCTTGGGCAACTACCGGGTCGACCCCGATGTGGAGTCCAACACCCGCGCGGTCGCCGCCGCGCTGCAGAGTGCCGGCGCGATCGTCGAAGAAGTCGAGCTGCCCTGGACCACGGCGGAGATCCACCGAATTTCGTTTACACACTACGGTCATATTTTGGGTCCGGCGATGGAAGACGCGACCCGTGGGGCCGAGAGTCAGCTCGCCGCTTACACGGTGCAGTTCATGGCGGATGCCCGCGCTGCGGCCGCCGACACCCGCTTTCTCGACGGCCTCACCGCCGAAACTCGGATGCAGAGCGAGCTCGCGGCGGTAATGAACGGCTTCGACGCACTCATCTGCCCGACCTCGGCGGCGGCCGCACTGACCGCGGACGGGGACTATCTTGACGGCATTTCGGTCGGCGGCGAGCACCTCGAGCATTACTGGCAGGGGCACATGACGGTGCCGTTCAACATCGCCAATTGCTGCCCGGTGCTCGCTGTGCCTAGCGGCATGGCCAGCTGTGGCATCCCGACCGGGATACAGATAGTCGGGCATCCGTTCGATGACGACATGGTCTTTCGAATCGGTGTTGCCGTCGAAAAAGTGCGCCCCTGGGCCCACCGCTACGCGCAGATTGGCAGCTGACCGCTCTCAGCAGGTTGAGAGCGAGGGCTCGATCTCCCTCACTCAGATCATGGCCATTCTGATAATGCGCGACCGACGCCAACTACACCACTGCTCTCTTAGGCGCCCGAGCAGGCCTAGTGATACTGACATTCTGTCGAGGGCTGAGGTCCAGGCGCCGTGCGGCACTGTGAGCGCTCGCACGGGCCTGGACCTCAGTTGTGAGCCTGATGCCTGCCGCTAGTGCAGGACTCCACAGGCAGCCGGGTCGGTCGCCTCGGCGGGGAGGGTGGGGTCAAGCTCGCTTGCACCCTCGGGGTCGCTGAGGTTGTACGTTCCGTTGCCGTCGTAGTCGATTCCGTGGATCACGACAACACCTTCACCATCACGGATGGCTTCAGCAATCTGGGCGGCGGTGCCGAGCCCTCCGGCTCGCGGATATCCGGTTCCCGCCACGTCCGTAAAGCGGATGTTGGTCCGGAGGTAGTTGTAGGAACCGTTTTTCGAGACGGGGAACCGAGAAACATCTAGAAAACTGGCCGGCGTGGTGTCTCCGCTGGTGTTCAGGGACACCACAACGGGTCCATAGGCCGGAACACCCTCGACGGTGTTCAGCCGTCCATCTCCGTTTTTGTCCAACGCCAGCGTGGGACACTCGTTCACGGCCTGTTCGCCATAGTGGATGTGCTGGGCGTGAGGAGCATCGGGCGACAAACCCTTCGCTCGGATCCCGATCGCTCGGATTGTCTCGCCGCGAACGACGGCGAACGCCTTCCCCGACGCGCCTGAATTGTTCAGTTCCGTAAGGTGCGCGGTGAGCACCACGTTACCGCGCACCGATTTTGGGACATGCGCTGACGCCGGCGCAGCACCCATCGACACGGCGATTAGCGCCGCTGCACTCAAGCCAAGCACCAGTTTGATGTTCTTCTTCACGTTTCACTCCTTTGTGACCTCGCACATCGGGACGATCCCGAAGGCTAGATGAGACAATGTCAGTTCGTAGCCCTAAGCCAATTGGATTGGCACTATTCACTTGCACTCACGCATCCCTGCGGCGAAGGGTATCCGGAAATCGGGATTCCAGTGGTCGTTGCCGACTTTGTCCGCAGTTTGCGTATGCCTTTTTCATCGTCACAGCGGGAACTGGGCTCTCAAGCGGTGCACTACTTGAGCATGCCCCTGTGGCATCCATGCAGCGGCGTGGCTGAGTCTTTAAGCCTGAAGCTCACGGCCAGAGCAGTGTCGCATCCAAGTTCTCCAGAAATACTCCGCCGAACGCGCGCGAGTCGATCGATACAGCGTGGTTGTCACCGATTACAAAGACATGACCCGACGGAATGTACACCGGGCAAAGATGGGGACTTCGCCGAAGTGCTCGATCCACGAATCGAGCATGGTGAGGCCGGCAGCTTTGGCCGCTCGGAAGCCGTATTCCTCATCGAAGGTGACGGTCGGGGAGCGCACGGACAGAGGCTTGACGATGTGGGTCGACGGATACCCTTCGAGGACCTGAAACCAGTGGCCACCTGTCGAGCGAGCACGATCTTGTCTTGCACCCCGGCCAAGGACGTGCGCCCAGATCTCGGACGGTTCCCGAGGGGTGCGGCCTGCGTGTTGATGAGCATCCGTCCGACCGTGTCCGCATCAGCCGAGGCCAAGGCTAAAAGTCTCGATGGCATTCCTCGCCGTGACGAAATCAAAAGTGCGACGGTCCGTGCCGAACAGATGCCCGACCAGCTCGCCGTAAAGTTCCACGCGCCAGTCACCCACGGGGCTCGTCCAAACTGTCGTCGCGGGGCTCACCGGCGCCGTCATCGACCTCCATATACATTCGAATACCGGTCCCCCGCATGATCGCGAAGATTCGCTCGAGCACAATGGTGTTCTTGCTATGTCCCAATTGGGATCTTTCCGTGGGCGTTCGCTGCCTGCGTGGATCGTCACAGTCCTGACTGACTTCTTCTTATGGAATTGCTCGTCAACGCCCCACCAAAGGTAGCCATGAGCTCATCTGTTCTAAAGCACCGCGCTGCTGAAGTAGCTCCAAGCTCAGAACGTGAAAGTGTTCGAGGTGAATCAACCAGAGCGAGCACTGCGGCGCAAAGCCGGGAAAACAGATGCCGTTGATGCTGAGTCCGCGGCCCGGGCAGTCACCGCCGTCCGGTCCTTGGCCACGCCGAAATCCAGTATCGGCGCCGCCGAAGAACTATGCCAAATGCGTTTGGTGAAATCGTCAGCAGTGAAGGCACGAACACCCGCATCCGCCACCTCACCGAGCAGCTCGGCTGCTTGAAAAGGGCCGGAGTTATGCCTCCCGCTGGTTGAGATTTCGACAAGCTCGATCCGACGCCTGCGCAGGTCAGAGGGCTGCGGCGACCTGGGCGGCGACAGTGTCTGTGGTTCCGGTGCCGCCGCAGTCGGGGGTGAGCCGCGTGGGCGTGGCCGTGACGGTGCCGAGAGCGCGAAGCAGGTCGGCTGCGGCGTCCTGCTCCCCCAGGTGCTGCAGCATCTGCGAGACGCTCCAGATAGTGGCGATCGGGTTGGCGATGCCTTGGCCCGCGATGTCGGGCGCCGATCCGTGCACAGGTTCGAACATCGACGGAAAACCGCCGTCAGGGTTGATGTTGGCCGAAGCGGCGAACCCGAGTCCGCCCTGAATGGCCGCTCCGATATCGGAGAGAATGTCGCCAAACAGGTTGGACGCGACGACAACGTCCAGGGTCTCCGGGTGGGTCACGAATCGAGCCGCGATGGCATCGACGTGATACCTCGTGACGGTCACGTCGGGGTACTCGGCGGCGAGTTCGTCGGTCACGTCGTCCCAGAACACCATCGTGTGTTTCTGTGCGTTCGATTTTGTGACCGACGCGAGTCGACCCGAGCGCGAGCGAGCCTGCTCGAACCCGTAGCGAAGGATGCGCTCGACCGCTGCCCGCGTAAAGATGGCCGTCTCAACCGCGACCTCGTTCTGGGTGCCCCGGTGCACGCGTCCGCCCGCACCGGAATATTCACCCTCGGTGTTTTCACGAATCACCAGAATGTCGAATTCGGATTTGCGCAAGGGCCCGGTGATGCCGGGAAGCAGCAGGTGCGGGCGCATGTTCACGTACTGATCGAATCCCTTGCGGATGGGTAGCAGCAGCCCATGCAACGACACCGAGTCCGGCACCTGCGCTGGCCACCCCACCGCCCCCAGCAGTACCGCATCGTGCGAGCTCAGCTGCTCGAGGCCGTCATCGGGCATCATCGCTCCGGTCTCGAGGTAGCGAGCGCACGACCAATCGAAGCTCGTGTGACGCACCGAGAAACCGTGCTTGTCAGCCACCGCCTCCAGCGGCACGAGAGCGGCCGCTACGACGTCAACGCCGATGCCGTCACCTGGAATGAGCGCGAGCGAATACTCAGACATGGGTGACCTCCCCTAAGGTGCCGTTATCGGCGAGGGGCGCAATCCTGTCGTGTCGTGCATCGACCATGAGTTCTCCTTTAGTGGGGGGTTTGGGATAGCGATAAACTCGCGGAATGGCAGGCAAAGTAGCGTCGAACAGTCCGTTGCTCGTGCTGGCGAAAATCAGCACCATCCTCGACGCGTTCACGTTTTCGACTCCGGAGCGGTCGCTGGCCGATCTGCGCACCGCGACCGGGCTGCCGGCGTCGACGGTGCAACGCCTGGTCGCCAATCTCGTGCAGAGCGGGTTTCTCGACCGCCACGGCGACCAATTTCGCATCGGTCTGCGCATGGCGACCTGGGCGGGATCCGCATTCCACGGTCTCGACGTGGGTGAGTTGGCGCAGCCCGTGCTCGCCGCGCTGAGAGATGAAACCGGTGAAACCGCGTGCCTGTTCATCTCTACGCGAGAGCTACGCGTGTGCGTTGCGATGGCGGAGAGTCGGCACAGCGTGCGACGCGTGATCGCCCTCGGCGAAGTGACGCCGGTGAACGTCGGGTCTTCCGGCCGGGTGCTGCTGGCGTGGAACGACGAGCTCGCGACCCGGGTGTTCGAGCATCCGCTGCCTGCCTTGACGCAAGAGACGATTGTCGATGTCGACGAGTTGCGCCGATCCCTCGTCACCGTGCGCGAGCGCGGCTTTGCGTACACCGTCGGCGAACGCACGTCGTCGGTGAGCAGTGTCGCCGCACCGGTATTCCAACACGGCGGCTCGCTGTTCGGAGCCCTGAGCCTGCTCGGTCCGAGTTCGCGCATGACACCGGATGTCGTCACCCACCTCACTCCGTCGGTGGTCGCGGCCGGCGCCCATCTGAGCCGAGCCCTCGGTTCGGCGGTCACAGCACCAGACTGAGCAGCATCGTGAGGCCGAGTGCGATCACGGAGGCAACGGATACAGCGAGGGTGCAGGTTTTGAAGGTGCCACGCGTGGACTGGTTGAGCGAGCTCTGAAGCAACCAGAACGTGTTCGAGGTGACGTGAACGACGAAGAGCGATCCGGCGGCGGCGGCGAGAGCCACGAGCACCGGGGCAACGTCAATCTCGCTCATGACCGAGGCGAGCAGTCCCGCGGCGGTGATGGCTGATATCGACACCGATCCGATGGCCATATGAAGCACGGCAGCGACGACCCAGACGAGCAGCAGCGGAGCGACGGTCGTGGTGGTGAACAGCGCCCCCAGGATCTCGCCGATGCCCGTTGACGCTACGGCCGCTGCCAGGGCGCCGCCCGCACCGGTGAGAATGAGAATCTGGCCCGACTCCCGAAACCCGCGGGAGACGGCCTTGTTGACTCGTTCGGCACCAATGGTAAGCCGCGCCACGAGGCTCGTGCCGAGTAACCCGACCAGCAGGGCGAAGACCGGCGCGAAAACGATGCTGATCGGGCCGAGGTCAGCATCCGTCGCCTGCACAATCGCGCCGGTGGCAACGAACAGCAGTGACACGATCATGGGCGCGAAGAGCAGCGCCAAAGCGGGCTCACGTGTCGGCTGCTGCACACGGGTTCGCACGCGGGGCGGGGCGCCAACCATGGCGACGGCCGAGGTATAGCCCGTCGCCGGCCGGGTAGCATACTCATCGTCGGCGTCTTCGTCAGCCTCCGTGTCGGTGATGGTTACAGATTCATCGCGCTCGGGATTCCAGAAGCCGCGGTCGAAGGCGAAATACATCACGAGGAGTGTGAGCAGGACGGTCGGCACGGTGACCACCACGCCACCGAGCAGCATCATGCCCAACGGCACGTCGAGAAGGCCCGCCAGGGCGAGGGCACCCACGCCTGGCACGATCATGACGAGGCCGCATTCGAGTCCCACGGCGATGGCGGTAGCGACTCGGGCGGTACCCGTGCGACCGAGGCGTGCCGCCATCCGTCGCCCCAAGGGTGCGCTCATAACGAGCAGAACGTCGATATAAATTGACGGCAGGGCCACAGCGAGAGTTGTCGCAAACGCGTAGGGTACCCGACGTGCGCCGAAGATGCGCAGGAGCCCGTCTACCAGGCGCTGGATGGCTCCCGCCTCGCTCAAAATGGCGCCGATCAGCACGCCCCAGGCGATGAGCAGGCCGATCTCGGCCATGATCTCGCCGAATCCAACGGTGACGATGCTCGCCGTTTGCGTTACGTCTCCGCTGGCAACCAAAGCAATGGCGCCGGCCCCGATGACCAGCGCCACGGCCGGGTTCAGGTGCACTTTGACGATCAACACGACCATTGCGGCGATCACCCCAGCGGTCACCGCGATTACTGCCCAGTCGTCCATAGCGTTTCTCCTCATCGTTGAGAACTCAGTATGTAAGTTACAAACTCAGATTATGGCTTTAACCCCAAGCCGTCAAAGTCGCCCGTCATCGAATGCCCCCGGTGAAACCGACCGCCCGCATCCGATCAACTGGAACATCCTCAGCGTCGACGACGCCGAGAATGAATGGATCGAACTCAACCGCTGGTGAACTGACTGCGGTGCACGTACGGGCTGCTAGCATGCGTTGTGCCGCCGTGCCGGCATCGGCACCCCTAGCTCGTCTGGGAAATTAGCGCGCTGCACCTCCACTGGCTCGGCGCCTACGACCCCGACCAACACGGCTCCGCCCTGTTCGGATGACATTGCGATTTTTGCGGATGCCCGCCAGCGGCTTCGTGACGCAGCTGGAGCGCGACTGGCCTAGTCGGCAGTCTTGTGGCCAGGGGAACCCGCGGAAGACGCCGTCGAAGACGTGGACATCGGCGATCGTGATGAGGACTTCGTGCGTTCGTCGTCGACGTCGCAATGCGGCGCGGGGCCGAGGCTGAGTTCTATGCCGAGGCCGACCAAAACCGTCGAGCTCGATGTAAGTCGTGGGAAAAAAGACTTCCACACCGAGCCCTCAGAAATTCACACCCATCTGAAGTTTCGAACAGGGGAAACGGGGCCAGGTCATTTTACGGGGACGCTTGCGGCCCACGAGATCGAGAAGTCGTCCGGACTGGTGCCTTCCAGAAGCACCGTGCCGCCGAAAGGGGCACCGGGGAAGGTAAGGATGACATAGCCTGCGGACCCAACGGCGATCTGCTGCGGCTGCGACGCGCCGTCGGCGGTATAGGTGATTCCGTCGGACGCGGAGTACGTGGCGCTGTAGCCGAAGGCATTTGTCGAGCGCTCGTTTGCGGTAACTTTGAGGACCACGAAGAGCCCGCCACCGTTTGCACGGTACGCAGAGACGAGGTCGATGGTGTTCCCGCCGGTCTGCCCGGACCACGGAGTGGTCCAGAGCACGTCGGCGACCGGGCCGGACTTACCTATCCAGGAGACGACGAGACCGTCCTCATCGAAGATGAAGTCAGTCAGGGCGTACTCGCTCTGGTCAGATTGAACAACCTGAACGGTACCTCCTTTGAAAGCGAGAGTCGGCTCGTCGGCTGGGTCCGTCTCGCCGTCACCATTCGCGTTCAGTCCAGTGAACAGTGCCTGCTGGTGAGTGACATAACGCTCGGCGGGCGAGCCGGGGGAGGCATGCTGCAACGCGTCCTCATAGCCATCTCCGAAAGCGGCGCTGATGAACGCCTCAATCGTGGCATCTTGCTTTGAGCTCGAGTCCTTCTCGCTCGCGCTGCTAGCGGAAGCGTTACTCTCGGCAGGTTCGCGAGTCGCCGGCGCAGAGGCGCAGCCGACCAAACCAAGAGCCAGTGCAAGGGCGAGGGCTGCAATCGAGGGGGCAGTGCGCACGTTAGATGGGTTCCTTCTCTTGGGCCGGCAGCGATTAGTCGACGGACCGCCTCATATCGATCGTCGCAGTAGGCACGGCTCTCAGGTCGTTACAACTCTCCCCCCGAACTAGGGCATTAAGCTCAAGAGTCACTGCGGATGAAGCCGTGCTGCGAGATTCTGATCGGCGTACGGTGCAGACCCACGAGGCCCTGTCCCATCGACTTCAGGGAGGTCGATGTAATAGCGCCTTCGCGGAAGCATGAGGGTCGGCGGTCCTTCACTGCGGGTCAGCTCGAGGTCTAATGTCGTCAGGACAGTGCCATGTTTTGTTTGAAAGGCCTCCGGGCATCCGCCGGAAGTCCCATCTCACCACATCAACCAAGGGAAATCCCATGTCTTCACCCCGCCGCGCCCTGATCGTCATCGATGCCCAACAGGAGTATTTCGAAGGGCTGCTGCCGATCCAATACCCCGCACGCGATGAGTCACTTACTCGTATCGCCGAGGCGATGGACGTTGCTGAGCAGGCTGGCATTCCGGTCGTCGTTGGGCAACATAAATCCCCTGCGGGGTTCCCGGTCTTCGCGCCGGAGTCGTCGACCTTCGCATTGCGCCCGGAGATCGCCAAGCGCGCCGACAACGTGGCACATCGCTTCACGAAGTCATTTGCCAGCATCTTCGCGGGTACTGGCCTCGAGGAATGGTTGCGCGAGCGCGGGATCGACACAATCACCATCGTGGGCTACATGACGAACAACTGCGTTGTCGGTTCCGCCGCCGCTGCCGAACCCCTCGGATTCACTGTTGAGGTCCTGTCGGATGCAACCGGAGCCATCGACATTGTGAATTCCGCCGGTTCTGCGCCGGCAAAGCGAGTGCACGAAACAATCATGGCCGTCCTGAACTCCAATTGGGCTGCGGTCGCCACGACGAGCGCGTGGACCGAAGCCGTAACATCCGAGAACGCTGTCGCGGGAGACAACCTCATCGAGTCAGCTGCCCGGGGGCGGGACGCCAGGTAATTAACGAAGCACGGCCGAATTGGGCCGTCCCAATCAGTGTCAGGTGCGTCTGGTGATGCCGGTCGGCTCGGCAGAGTGGGCTGGTCTCGCGGTGACGTCATGGCGTCGCGCCGAGTATTTCGCGAAGTCGGGCGCGTGCCCGTGAGTAGCGTGCTCGCGCGGCATCCGGTCGGATGCCGAGTATTTGGCTGGCGTCGGCGACCGAGAATCCTTCCCACGCAACCAACAAAACCAGCTCGCGGTCGTGATCGGTCAGGCTGCCGAGCGCGGTGCGAAGCTCGATGTCGACTTCAGGGCCGGGGATGGCCTCCTCGCGAACGACGACGCGTAGCCGGTCGGCCAAGGCGGTGTGGCGGCGGCGACCACGTCGTGTCGTGTGGAGAATCTTGCGTGCCACGCCGAATGCGTATCGTCGCGCATCTTCGGCGGCGGCCGGCACCGCGCGCTCCTTCCGCCACAGAATGAGCAACGTCTCAGCGACCGCGTCCGCGGCATCTTCACGATCATCCAACCGGTTCAAGAAATACCCGAGAAGGTCCGGGATCAGTTCCCGCATAACGTCCTCAATGGGCACGGCCAGCGCGACCTGCTCCACGAATACGAGCTCATCGGTTCCCTCAACGGTGCTCACAAGGCCTCGGGGATGTATTTGCTGAAGAGCTCCGCGATGAGCGCATCACGGTCGATACCATCCCAAGCCGGGTTGCCGTCATACTGCGCTGCGGCCTGCGCGACCTCAGCGTCGCCGTCGGCCATTTCAGCCACGAATCCGGCCATCAACCTAGTGACACCGCCGCCGTCCGTGGCTACCAGGGCCGGCCAGGTCGGCGCGTCCTCCAACACAGCAATGGCGGCCGTCATCCGGGCTTGATCGCCCGCGTCGTGGGCGGCGATCCATTCACCCATCCACGCGGCGTATACGACGTTTTCAAAACTGCGCTGCACGTTTAGCTCCGGGGTCAGCGCAGGAGTGGCCGCCTGCTGAGATACGACCCGGGCAACAACCCCTTGCTGCGTCTGACCCGGCGCGAGCGGCAGCCACTGCGGATAGATTGAGGCCGCGTACTCGGGAAAATCAGCCGCAGCGGTATCGATCCATTCGTCGATCGGACTAGCGACACTATCCAAAGACGGATTCAAAACAGTCTGCGCCAGAAACTTCTGCACAATGTCAGCAGTCGCGGGCCCAGCCACAATACCGCCGAGCACTATCGCACCAGCCGCTGTCACCGCCGTGACGCGCGTTCGCAGTTTTCGACCTTGAGCCGTCGCACGCGTATCGGAAATAAGCGCGGAGACCACTCCAGAGGGAAGGGTGTCGCCCCGTCTTTCTACTCGACCGCTCCGCAGTCGCCCGTCAAGTTCATCATCAGTGATTGCCATGAACCTCATCCAATCGTCAGCCTTACACCTAGAACATGACCGGCCGAGGTCAAAGTGTGACACTCACCCATGTAATCGGCGAAAAAATCCGCGTCTCAAAAGAGGAACCCTCAGTGAGACGGTTCGTGTCCACCAGGCAGGTCGAGTACACGGCTGCGTGATTGGAGCGATCGTNAAAAAGTTCCTGAAGCGCCGAGCTCGCGCACGGCACCATCCGGTATCTGTTGGGAAATGGCGCACTGGTAGTCCGGGACTCCTGCCTGATAGGCGGCAGCGGCAACGGGTATGCCACAAAGCAAGACGACGGCGATGAGGATTACGGTCAGTGCAGTTTGGAAGCTTCGTCTCATACCTGATCGAACCACACCTGTGCAGCTAAGTTGGCCAGGTCCAATGTCAACACCTTTCCGGTGGACGGACGCTGTGCGACCGTCGAACTGCTGTAGGGCCTTGGGGCAAGTCGCTCAGGCGGACCCGCAAGAGGAACGACCTGCGGGCGTGGATAGGCTGGGCCGATGCTCTTCCAGACCGAACACCTATCAGTGCGTCAGTTTCGCCGCGACGATCTCAACGACTTCTCAGCCCTCTGCGCGGACCCGAACGTGATGCGATTTGTCGGGCACGGGACCGTCCTCAGCCGCCCCAAAGTATCGCAGTGGATCGAAATCTGCGAGCGAAAGTATGTCGATCGCGGTTACGGCACCTCGGCCGTCTTCGACGCGCGATCTGGCGAGTTCGTAGGCTACTGTGGCGTGATTCGAGCGCCGAATCGAGACTTCGATGAACTCACGTATGTCTTTCATCAGAAGGCTTGGGGCAAGGGTTATGCAACGGAAGTCGGAATCGGCATGCTCGACCACGTGTTCCGCATCTCGTCGCTGGCCTCGATCTCGGCGACGATCGAGCCGGAGAACGAGGTCTCCAAACGCGTTGCAGCAAAGTTGGGGATGATTGAATTGCCATTCGATACCGATGACGTGAGTTATTGGAGGATTACACGCGAGCAGAACTGCGCTCGATAGCTCTACTTAGACCCCTGGCGGGAAACCCTGTTCACGGTGTCGCCAGACCAATCCCCTACGGGATGATCAACCGTGGCGTCTGAGGGATGGATTGACTAGTTCTCCGCCGGGCGGTTGCGCGTCGATCTCGGTGAGGAGAGCGCGCTGCTCTTGCTGGGTGAGGCCAGATCGACGTTCCCGATCGAGTCCACGAGCCCGTTCATCCTCCAGCACAGCCTGGAGGGTGTCTTGCAGGGAATGCTCGGTTCCGCCTGCCTCGACAAACCGGCTGCGACTGCGCCAAGCGAAGGCGGCGTCGATGCGGGGAAGCCACAGCGGTAGGGACTGCGGGCCAGCCCAGTAATTGACATTGTGAGCGATCGGCCCGGCGTCTTCGGCCGTTGTGAGTTCGCCCGTATGGCCAGCGGCCTCAGACAAAGGCGACCGCTCGCACCGGCGCCCCGTCTCCGCCGAGTCGCAGGGGGAAGAAGCCGATCCGCACCTGTGAGGGCAGGTCATTCAGTCCGCAGAGGTTCTCGACGATCAGCCCGCCGCGGCCCAGCACAACCTCGTGCACGGGAAAGGCGACCGACGACGTACCGGTCGGGTCGGGACTCAGCGTGTCGACCGCGAGGATCCGCATCCCGCGAGCGACAAGCTCACGCGCCGCACCGGCATCGAGGGCCGGATGCCGCACTGCGCGCGCGTCGCCGAACCATCGCGCCCAGCCCGTGTCGATCACGACGATCGGGGGCAGTCGATCCGGTAGCGGATGCTCCGCATTCAGCCGGTCCCATCCGTATACCTCGCCCTCGGCGAGCGCTCGCACCCGCACCACCAACGCATCGCCGAGGAGCTCGTCGAGAGTCACATCGGTCATTGTTCGACCACCAGCGATGGTGTGGGACGGCGCATCTATGTGAGTTCCGGTATGAGACCCCATTTGGAGCCGCGTCACGGCCACCCCGTCGCTGTCGAGGACCAGCGCAGCGACGACGTGGACCGCCGGGTCGCCGGGGTAGACCTGCATCCCGTCGGTGATCGGGTGACTGAGGTCCCGGAGCGCCGCGCGCGGCGACACTCCAGGGCCGTCAGCGAGGGGTGTCGGCATCAGCGAGGTGCCGGCTGGGCTCGAAAGGCGTCTTGCTGCGGCGCGCACGCGAGAGGGCCAGGTAGACGACGAAGGTCAGGAGGAATGCGGGAACAGTCGCACCGAACGGGAGCGGCCACACGTACGCCCACGCGTAGGCGGACGCTGCACCGACCACCCACGACGTGACAGCAAGCCAGTTGATGCCGCCGGTGTACCAGTAGCGACCGCCCTGAGCCTTCAGGATGTCGGCGCTGTAGCTGCCGCGCGCGACGATGTAGTAGTCGACGATCATGATCGCAAAGATCGGTGCGAACAGGGCGCCGATCGTGACCAGGAACGTCGTGAACTGGGCCAGAAGACCGAAGAAGGTCGAACCGATGATTGAAATGAGCCCGAGCACGATCGCGGTGGACAGGAATTGCACCCGGCGGCCGGGGAGCGCGTTCACGACGCTCGTGACCATGCCGTAGACGACCATCGTGTTCGTCGCCATCACGGACAGGAAGATCGCGACCGCGAACAGGGCGCCGAAGGGTTCGATGATCGTCACAGGGTCGAACGGTATCGCGTCGCCGCCCCGCAGGACGACGTAAGCGATCGCGCTCGCGCCGAGCGACATCGAGATCACCGTCGACAAGGTGTAACCGATTCCCGAGCCGATCACGCCCGCGCGGGTCGACGATGCGAAGCGGTTGAAGTCGGCCGAGAGCACCGTCCACGATATGGCAGTCGCGACCACGACATCGAACATTAGTCCCGGGGAGTAGAACGGCTCAAGCGGCGCCGAGATGCCCGCGAAGTCTGCCGGCGAGAACGTAGAGAACGCCACGGCGAAGATATAGGCGGCGATCGCGAGGATGACCGCGGCGAACCACGGTTCCACGCGAGCGACTCCGGCGTGGCCGAAGACCGCGAGGATCACGACGATCGTCTGGCAGAGCACGGCGAAGATGACGGGATTGGAGAACCCGGTCATCGACGCGACGATGTAGTTAAGGGCGATCCCGGCGAGCATTGCCTGCACCCAGCTCCAGCCCATCAGGATGACCACGTTGGCGGCCACCGGCAGCAGGCTCCCGCGCGTCCCGAACGGTCCGCGCGTGATTGCCATCGTCGGCAGGCCGGTGCGCGTTCCGATCGCGCCGATCGTCACGAGCACTGCTGCTCCGACGATGGTTCCGCCGACGATCAGGGCGACGACGAGGCCGAACGGTACATCCGGCACGAAGAGCGTGCCGGTGAGAAGGGTGGTGACCACAAGGTTCGCGGCCAGCCAGATCATGAGCACGCGGCCAAGCGAGTAGGTACCGCGAACCGGGCCCGCGTCATCTGATTTGGTGTCCAGTTGGCCTTCGATACGGGTGTAGAGCGACATCTTTGGGCTCCTCGATGAATGGGGTCGGGTCAGGGCTGGGGTGATAGGTGTTCGTGGATGGCGATGAGGCCGGCAGATTCAGACCGGAATACGATGGTTTCGCGCTCCTGGTAGGACTTGGGTCCGTCCGCGGTGCTCACGCTCGTGTTGACGGAGTGGGTGAAGACGGCTCCACCGGGAAACGTCTGCACCGCGGGCGCGCTCGATGCGCAGGACCTCACGCTCCAGCCGTCGCCCACCCACTCCTCCCACATGGCTTCGTAGGCAGCCCGATCCTCGATTCGTGCAGGTTCGGTGTGGAAGACGAAGGTTGCGTCGGGTGCGAACAGTGAGAAATAGCGCGGGCCGTCGGTGGCGGCGAACGCCTCGACGATGGCGGATGCCGCGGCACGGACTGCTTCGTCCGTCGGGGTAGGCAGTGTCATGGGTGTCTCCTGTGTCAGGCTGGCCGGTCGGTTCGGGACTTCTGTGTCTGGTCGGGGCTTCGTCGTTCGGCTGGGTCACCCAGGCGCCATCGCGCTCAGCAGCTCGTAGATGACATGGCTGGCTGCGATAGCGGTCAGCTGGGCATGGTCGTACGCGGGGGCAACTTCGACCACGTCGGCGCCGACGATGCGCAGATCGGCCAGGGCCCGCAGCATCCGGAGTAGTTCTCGACTCGTGAGCCCGCCCGCCTCCGGAGTTCCTGTTCCCGGCGCGTGGGCGGGGTCGAGTACGTCGATGTCGATCGAGATGTAGAGGGGCGCGTCTCCGACTCTGGCGCGGATGCGTTCGACGGCGGCCGCGACGCCGTGCTCTTCGACGAATTCGCTCGTGACGATCGCAAAGCCGAGCCGGGCGTCATCCTCGAGGTCGTCCTTCGAGTACAGGGGGCCGCGGATTCCGACATGCATGCTCGCGGTCAGGTCGATGAGGCCTTCCTCGGACGCCCGCCGGAAGGGGGTCCCGTGAGTCATCGGCGCCCCGAAGTACGTGTCCCACGTGTCGAGGTGGGCATCGAAGTGCAATACCGCGACGGGCCCGTGCTGCGCGTGCGCGACGCGAAGCAGCGGCAGAGCGATCGTGTGGTCTCCGCCGATGGCGACTAGTCGGTCGGCGTGCTCGCTGAGCTGGCGCGCGCCCGCCTCGATCTCGCCCACAGCAGCAGCAATGTCGAACGGGTTCGCGGCGATGTCGCCGGCGTCGGCGACCTGCTGGGCGGCGAACGGGAAGACGTCCTGCGCAGGGTTGTACGGTCGTAGTAGACGCGAGGCCTCGCGCACATGCGCGGGGCCGAACCGAGCACCAGGTCGGTAGCTCACTCCGCTGTCGAAGGGAATCCCGACGATCGCGATGTCTGCACGCGCAACCTCGTCAAGCCGCGGGAGTCGCGCAAAGGTCGCGATTCCGGCGAACCGGGGCACGACACTCGCGTCCACCGGCCCGCGGGGCTCAACCGTCGCATCTTTGTTGAACGGTTGCATATTTGACAACTTTCGGTACGCTATAGACAACTTATGCTTACGGTACGCTGCCCCGGGCAGATCGTCAAGGACGAATGTGTGAGTAGCATTGAGGAGGAACTGTGCGCGCCATCCACCCCACCGCCGAAGGCACCGCGACACCCATCGGCGCCAAGCTGCGCTCCGCACGTACCGCTCAGGGCATGTCACTCGCCCAGGTCGCTCAGACGACGGGCCTTAGCAAGGGCTTCCTCAGCCGGGTCGAGCGCGACGAGACGTCACCGAGCGTGGCAACGCTTGTCCAGTTGTGTCAGGTGCTCTCGTTGCCCGTCGGAGCGCTCTTCGCCGAGCCCGACGTGCACCATGTTTCGTACGCCGACGCCCCGCGGATCAACTTGGGCGGAGTGCACGCCGACGAGCGGCTGATGTCACCGCGCAGCGAGGAGCGGGTTCAGCTGCTGCGATCAGAACTCGAACCCGACGCGCACGGCGGTTCCGATCTCTACACGATCAACTGCGACGTCGAAGCGCTCCACGTCGTCTCGGGATTACTCACCGTGCGATTCGCCGGTCGCACTGTGGCCGTCCACGCCGGCGACGCGCTGACCTTCCCCGGTCGCGAGCCGCACACCTGGCAGGTCGAGGACGGCGAGCCGGCCGTCGTGCTGTGGGTCATCGTGCCCGCGCCGTGGAGCGGCTCGGCCTGACCGAGACCGTAACACCCTCCCCCACCGACCTCTGACTCGACGCCGCCACGCTATCCGACTGAACAACTTCGGCTCTTCCTTCTCGGCCTCGGCAACAAGCCGCATCGCACGCTCACGAAGCTCCAGCGCTCGGTACTGGCTCGGTCATCATCCTCTCTAAGAATCAGACCTGCCCCGAGACCCGGGGCGATTCAGTCCACCAACATAATGGACGTCACCCGCGGTCGCTCAGAAGGGGGTAAAACCCGGGCAAGCGCTATTGGAAGTTACCGTGCACAGGGGAAGCGCGGCGCCGAGAACTGTCACAGGGTGGTGGCTAAAAGGCTTTTGAGTACTGGGGCCTGCTCTGCAGGAATCACCATCCGTCCACGCCCCGGCCGATCGGGCCAGAAATTCGTTGAATTTAAGTGTGTGAATCAAGTCTCCGTCTACGTGTGTGGTTCGCCGCCCAAATGCGTTCTCCAACAGGTGAGCCCAGATCATGGCTGCTGAGGCATCCACTGAGTGCCTTCAGCACCCGGTGGAAGATCCTCAAGGATGCGACCGACGGTCTTGAGGTGACAATCATTCCGGCCATCGCCCGGGTAGCCCCGACGTGCGCACCATTCTGCACGTCGGCGATTTTGGCATCCGGCCGGAACGCTCCGGCAAGGGCTTCCCGGCTAGCGTCGATTTCTGGTGCAAGAACACCCGCATCGATCGAGTACTCGTGGCGCCCGGAAGCCATGAGGATTGGAATCGTCTCGACGGCTGGTTGGCGGGCGCCCCCGGGCGACCGGTACAGATCAGTGGAAATGTGCGGGTGTTGCCACGTGGGCTGCGGTTCAGCCTCGGAGGCGCGACGTATATGTCTTTCGGCGGGGCAGCATCCGTCGATTGTGAGCTGCGCGTACCCGGCAAGGAATGGTGGCTCGCCGAGATCCCCACGGACCATGACGCGGCGGCCGCGATCGCCGGCTGCCCGGTCGATGTACTCATCACCCCTTTCTGAAGCCAACTCAGCCGTAGGTGGCTCCGCCCGGGCGCTCAGCCGCAGCTCAGCCGGTGCTATCGAGAATCAGGCGCGCCGCTTCCGTTGGTTGGTCCCAGTGCGGGAAGTGACCGCAGTTTTCGAACCAGTGCAGCGTTGCATCCGGGAACAACTCCGTGGCCCGCGCCGCCTCACTGGGAGCGGTGACCTTGTCCTTCCGCCCCCATCCAATGACCATTTTGCCCTTGAGTGAACCGGCCGGTGCGCCTTCCTGGCGGGGTCCGTGAATCAGCGCGTCGAGGGACGGATCCAGGCTGGTCGATGTCTTGAACCCGCGAAGCTCGTGCAGGACCAGATCCTGTGGCAGCTTCCAGGGGTGGGCGGAGAACTGTGCAAACAGGGCCGTGCGACCCACAGGGTTGCCCGTGAGGAAGGGGAGAGCCGGTTGGATGCGGCGCACCAGTGCGACGGATGCCTTGATGCTTGCACCAAAGATCGCTGCCTGGCGGTCATTCCAGAATCCACCAGGGTCCAGTGCGACCGTGGCGCCAGCGTGCCCGCGGCGTGCCATTTCCATTACCATCCGGGCGCCCAAGGAGCTGCCTACCAGATCAAGGTCACCCAGTTCCGCGTCGCGGATAAAGGCTTCGACGGAATCGGTCAGCGTGGCAATGGTGGTTTCGCCGGTCAGCGGCGCGGATTCGCCGCAGCCGGGGAGGTCGACGGCGATGACATCGCGTTCAGCGGCCAGCGCCGGGATTACCGGGTCCCAGTTGCCAATACTGGAACCGAGCCCATGGATCAGCAGGAGTGGCTTACCGGAGCCTTGCCGGGTTGAGTGCAACATGACTTCACTGTAGGCGCAGTGCAACATATCTGGCCAGAGGTTATCTGGACAGAGGCCCGACGGCACAGCGATACGCCGTTAGGCAGCGCACCAACATGTCTTGGATCGAACACATCTCAGGTCGAACACGCCTCAGGCAGGGACGAAGAGTTCCAGCGCCACGTTGTCGGGGTCCCTGAATTCCAGGATGTCACCGGCTCTTCACAATTGAGGGTGTAGTTGGAGCCTGAATCCTCCGGTTTCCGAGCAGGCGCAGGACTGCGCCGGCTGACAAACATGCGCCGGCGCTGGCACCGCTGAGGATGACCCCGTTGGGTGCCTCACGTTGCACCTCCCTCACTACGGCCACGGAATTTGTCAAGGTGAATGAGGCCAGTGGGAGTTTAGGCGGCTAGTTCGAGTCGGTCATTCTCGGTGGGTTTGTC
>NZ_PJJJ01000023.1 GCF_002929495.1 Cryobacterium sp. Y82 | reverse complement strand
CATCACCTACAAGTATGAGCGGCACGACAAGCGCGTCGTCATCGACGGATTGAACGAGGCGAGCCACGAACTGCATTCCCGCCTCGCCGGCAACCTCGGCGGAGAGCACTAACCGGGGCAGCTGCGTCGTTACCGCGCACCGGCGCTGACGGTTCGACGGCCTGACGACTCAGTGCGGGCCGCCGACGAGCTTCAGGCCGACATACAGCCGATCAGGCCAGGCAGCAACGCGATTTTCGGCCAAGTGCATCACCTGCAGACGGTCACCGCCCATTCAACGCTCCCCCTTCCCATGTCGAGCTTCGCACACCGCCGTAAGTTCGCCCGCGTCACGGCGGGCGAACGACGCAACCCCGCGTGTTCTGACGCTCAGGCGGACGACTCGAGTTCTGCCCACATTCTGCCCACAACTGGCAGGCAGTGTATGAGTAGTGGTGGACACGTGCGCCGCGAGCCCGGTCATCACGTGCTCTCCGGCACTGTCAATGGCACTGGCGCCCTGACTGTACAGATCACGAGCCCGGCAAGCGAGTCGGTTATTGCCCGGTTGGTGTCTCTCGTTGCCGAAGCATCCGAGACGAAGTCGATCCGTGCGCCTTTCATGGAGAAGGCCGAGCAGCGTTACTCGCTCGGCGTGGTCATCGCGACCCTTGTCGTTTTCGCCCTGCCGTTGCTGTCCGGCGAGGACTTTCGCGACGCACTCCTGCGCGCGATTACGTTCATGATCGTCGCCTCCCCGTGCGCGGTCGTCCTGTCAACGATGCCTCCCTTGTTGGCTGCGATCGCCAACGCCGCTCGCCACGGCATCCTCGTGAAGTCCGCCACCGTAATGGAGGCGATGGGGCGTACTCAGATAGTTGCCTTCGACAAGACGGGAACCCTCACCGAAAGTGCTCCTATCCTCGTCGAGGTCACCCCCGCTGCTGGGCGTAGCGCACAGGCGGTGCTAAATTTCGCCGCTGCGGTCGAGCACCACAGCGAGCACCCCCTAGGTCGCGCCGTCGTGCGCGCTGCCGAAACAACGGTGACCCCGGCGAGTGATTTTCGGGCCATTCCCGGCCAGGGCGTCCAAGGCATTGTCGACGGACAAGTCGACGGCCAACTCACGGGGACCCTGACCTTGCAGGACGCGCTCCGCCCGGACGCCGCAATAGCGGTCGCTCGAACGGCGGCCATCACCCAATACCCAGTCCACCTACTCACCGGCGATAACCAGCGCACCGCGGCCGATATCGCGGCCCGCACTGGTATTACCGACGTGCACTCCCGCCTGCTCCCCGAAGACAAGGCGGCCATCGTCTGGAGGCTCGAGGGCGACGGCATCCCGGTGCTGATCGTCGGTGACGGCGTCAACGACGCCCCCCGCCCTCGCGTCGGCCAGCGTAGGCATCGCGATGGGACGCCACGGCTCTGATCTCGCGCTCGAGACCGCCGACGCCGTCATCATTCGTGACGAACTCGCCGCGATCCCGAGCGTCATCGAACTCTCGCGGAAGGCGCACCGGTTTGTCGTGGCCAACCTCGTCATCGCGGGGACTTTCATAGCCGTACTCGTGACCTGGGACCATCTCGACGCTGCCCCTCCCCCTCGCCGTGGCCGGCCACGAGGGTTCCACCGTGATCGTCGCCCTCAACGGTCTGCGACTCCTTCGCACAAAGGCATGGCGCCAGGCCCGGACTCCGAACCGCGCGCTAGAACAGGTGGCGACCGCCCCGGAGGAGATCCGTCATGCTTGAGGTCTTGCGCAACCGAACCTATCGCCGACTGTTCGGTGCGCAGATCGTGGCGCTCATCGGTACCGGAATGCTCACCGTTGCCCTGGGCCTACTCGCGTTCGATTTGGCCGGCGGCGACGCCGGCATCGTGCTCGGTATCGCACTGACCATCAAGATGCTCGCCTATGTCGGCATCGCCCCGGTGATTTCCGCACTCACCGCTCACGTGCCGTGAAAGACCCTGCTCGTTTCAGCGGATGTGCTCCGCGCGATCGTCGCACTTTCGCTACCGTTCGTCACCGAGGCCTGGCAGATTTATGTACTCATCATCGTGCTGCAGGCTGCCTCGGCAACCTTCACCCCGGCATTTCAAGCTCTGATTCCGGAGGTTCTGCCGGAGGAAAGTGAGTACACCCGGGCCTTGTCGCTCTCCCGATTGGCGTATGACCTCGAGTCATTGCTGAGCCCGATTCTGGCCGCCGCGCTATTGACCGTGATCAGCTACTATTCCCTATTCGTAGGAACGTTGGTCGGATTCGTCGGCTCCGCCCTGCTCGTGCTCTCGGCCACGCTGCCGGCCCACCGGGCATCCGTTCCGGCGCCCTTTTGGGAGCGCCTCACCCGCGGCGTCCGCGTCTTTGGGCGCACGCCGGAACTGCGGGCCTTGCGCGCGATGAATATGGTCGTAGCCGCCTCGACCGGCATGGTCATCGTGAACACCGTCGTGCTCGTGCAGAGCCACTTTGGTCGCGCCCAGTCCGCCTTTGCGATCGCCCTAGCGTGTGACGGATTCGGGTCGATGCTGGTCGCACTGGCATTGCCACGGGTACTCGACCGCTTCGCCGACCGACGCGTCATGCTGCTCGGCTGCGAGTGCCCGGCGCCCAGCTCGGCCTCGCCCCGACGGCCCTTGTGCTGGCCGTGCTGGGAACGGCAGCAGCGGCTACTGCCGCCCGCGTCTGGACCCCGTCAGCACCCATTCGCGACACCGAATCATCGGCCGTGACAGCGGGACGCGACGGTCGACCCACGTTGCCCCACACAGAAGCTCAGCGCCGGGGTTTTTGACACGTCCGTCGCCGGTATCGCGCTCAGTATCTGGGGGTGCAACGGAGCACTCAACGGGCCCGTTGTGCGCGCGAAAGCCGGGGACACGCTCGATGTCCCGGTCACCAATACGCTCGCGGAATCGACGCGTGTGCACTGGCACGGCCCGGCTCTGCGCAATGACGCCGACGGCGTTCCCGTTGTCACCCAACCCGCAATCAAACTGGGTGCCAACTTTGACTATCAATTTTGGCTCAACAAGCCCGGCACCTATTGGTATCACTCACACGTCGACATGCGACGCGAACGCGGCCTCTCCGGCGCGCTCATCCTCGAGGACCCGCGCGAGCCTTTGCTGTACGCACCTGCACGGACACAGCTTCCAACTGACCAACAACGGCCCCCGCAAAGACACCGTAATCGTCCGCCCGAAGGAAAAGGTCACCTTCGAATTCGACGCCGACAACCCCGGACAATGGATCGCCTACTGCCACAACGCGTACCACGCTGAACGCGGCATGATCGGACTGTTCTCCTACGTGCGTTAGCGTGCCGACCCCAACTCCGGTCGTCAATTTGATCTAAATGTGTGTTGCTGATATCCAGCTGAAAAAGATACCCCTAGAGGTATAATCAAGTGGTCACGAATAACGAGAGGAACTACATCATGATGTGGGACAACGGAACAATGGGGTGGTCCTGGGGATTCGGCCTGCTGGCTCTTGCAGGCGTCGCCGTGCTCATCTATGTCATTGTGCGTTTACTGTCGAACAAATCCGCGAGCGATGACACGCGATCCGCTCCGAGACAAGCTGATTCGGCCAGTGCCAGGCAAATTCTTGAGGAGCGTTTCGCTCGAGGGGAGCTCACAGCGGAGCAGCTCCGTGATCAGCTTCGGGTGCTCGAGGAGGGCCGGTAGTGCCCAATCTCAGTCGCCGCAGCGCCCTGATCCTCGGTGGAGTGGGAATTGCAGGCACAGCTGTAGGTGGAACGGGTTTCTTCGTCAATCAACGGGTCGCATCAACTACGTCACCGGCATCTCCGTCCGGGAGCGACCTCATGGAACCCCCGGTGCTCCAAAGCGTCAACGGCACTCTCACCGTTGACCTCGAGTCTTCACCCCAACAGGTGACCATCGCTGGCCGTGACGTACGAGCGCTCAGTTACAACGGTGGCGTGCCCGGCCCCACACTGCGCATTCGAGCGGGAGATACCCTCAGCGTGAGCCTACGCAATGGTCTGGCAGACCCCAGCAACCTGCACGTGCACGGACTCCACGTCTCGCCCGAGAATAACAGCGACAACATGTTCATCACCGTCGCAGCCGGCGACTCCTTTGATTACCAATACGAGCTGCCCGCCAATCACCCGCCGGGCGTCTACTGGTATCACCCGCACCACCACGGTTTCGCAGCCGATCAGGTATTTGGCGGGCTTTACGGCGCCATCATCGTTGAAGACCCTGACCCCATCCCGGCCAGCCGGGAACGCGTCCTCGTCATCTCCGACATCACCCTCGATTCTATGGGAACAATTCCGGCCGCCACAGCGATGGAGAAAATGTCTGGACGCGAGGGAAACCTCGTCCTCGTCAACGGCCAACTCTCCCCCAGCATGACTGCCCGCCCTGGCGAACGGGAACGCTGGCGCATCATCAATGCCTGCGTGTCCCGCTACCTGCGGCTGCGCCTTGACGGGCAGCTTATGTCCCTTCTCGGAATCGACTCCGGACGTTTCGAAGCCGCGCGCGACGTCGACGAGGTCGTGCTGGCCCCTGGGAACCGGGCCGACCTTGTCGTCACCGGCATAGCCGGCACCTCCGTACTGCGTGCCCACGCCTACGACCGAGGCATGTCCGGCGGAATGATGATGGGTCGCGGAAGCTCCACTGCCGCCGCCGACATCGCGCTGGCGACACTCACGGTGGCCGGTGACACCATCGCCGCGGTCGCCGCTATACCCGGCCAACCCGTTCCACGTGACCTTCGCACGGCTACCGTAACCGCCCGACGCGAGTTCATCTTCGCGATGGGAATGGGCGGGAATATGGGCGGCGGAATGGGCGGAGACATGGAGGGCGGTATAGGCGGAGGAATGGGTGGCGGAATGATGTCAGCCACGATCAACGGCCAGGTATTTGATGCCACCCGGATCGACACGACAGTGCAATTCGACAGCGTGGAGGACTGGTTGCTAACAAATACCAGCCGGCTCGATCACCCCATGCACCTGCACGTGTGGCCGATGCAGATCATCGAACAGTCAGGCCAACCCGTCAAAACCATCATGTGGCAGGACGTCGTGAACATCCCGGCACACAGCACTGTGCGCGTGCGCATCGCGTTTGACGACTTCAGCGGACGTACCGTGTACCACTGCCACATCCTCGACCACGAAGACAGCGGCATGATGGGCGTCATCACCGCAAACTAACAGTGGTCACCAACCATTAACTCAGAAAAATAAATCAGGAGAAACCAATGAACTATGCACACACCATCACGGTCTCGCTGCCCTACGAACAAGCAGTCTCCAGAGTGCGCAAAGAACTCGCCAACCAGGGATTCGGCGTTCTTACCGAAATCGATGTCCACGCGACCTTCGAAACGAAACTCGGCGTGGAAAGCGCGCAGGCACTGGGCGACTACCTGATCTTGGGCGCCTGCAATCCGGCCCTGGCCGAACAAGCACTCACCGCAGAGCCCGACATGGGCTTGCTACTTCCGTGTAACGTCGTCATCCGACGCAGCCCCTCAGCGAATACGACCACGATTCAAGCTATCAACCCGCAAACCATAGTCCAGCTCAGCAAGTCCTCAGGGATACAGAACGTTGCTGATCAAGCCGATGAACGCCTTCTCGCCGCGCTAGCCGCTCTCCAAGGAGAAAGCAGCAGCAACTAATACGCACTCTCGCCCGCCAGAGCACGGTGAGGACCGTGTCGCTGATGCTGCGCAAAACAATGCGCGGCGGCGCTCTTTCTGACATGACGGCTGCGCACATACCCGACCGCGGAACGAGGATATCCTCGCCCCCGGCCGTGCGCTGTCAAGCCTCGAGAGCAGGAGCAGTTACCAGCGTTAGCGCCCGAGTAGCCGGGACCAGAAGGAGCCAGTCGACTTTTCTTTAACGTGCCCGGCACATTGCTGGTTGCGTGGCACACCGCGCATGACCTGATCAACGTGCTGACCGCAGCCCGCCCACGTTGTCTTTTGGCACACTTTGCAGGTGACGGAACGACACATAATAAATCTCCATTCAATAAGGTGGACTGCTAAAATAATTATACCCCGGGGAGTATTCTATCTACGCGAAGCCAGGGATGCGTTCATGTGACCCTGCTGTGAGCGGTCTTGCGGTTTTTTAAGAAGCGTGAGGCTTAGCTGGCGGCGATACTGGCGCGCACGTCGTCCATGTTGAGGTTCTCGACACCGGTAATGAGCTCTTCCAGGCTGGCTGCGTTCAGGGCGCCCGGCTGGGAGAAGACGAGTACGGAGTCCCGAAATGCCATCAGCGTGGGGATGGAGCGGATGCCGGCGGCTGCGGCCAATCCCTGTTCGGCTTCGGTGTCGACTTTTCCGAAGGTGATTTCGGGGTGTTTTTCAGATGCCGCGGTGAAGGTCGGGGCGAAACTGCGACACGGGCCGCACCATGCGGCCCAGAAATCAACCAGCACGATGGGACTCTGGGTAATGGTCGCGTCAAAGGTGGTCTCGGTGAGATCGATAGTAGCCATACACAAAGCCTATACCCTTAGGGGTATCTTGCATACCGTACGGGGTATGTGCGAGACTGAGGCGCATACCCACTACACGCCCCATTCGTGTCGGCGTGGTGGGCCCCGATCTTTGGAGGCCACGATGATTTTGACCCAGTACTACCTCAACTGTTTGTCCCATGGTTCGTACCTCGTCGCTGATGAGACGAGCGGTCAAGCCGTTGTCGTGGACCCTCGGCGCGACATCGACGAATACCTCGCTGATGCCCAGGCGAACAACCTGACCATCGTCGGCGTAATCAACACGCATTTCCACGCTGACTTCGTCGCCGGTCACCTCGAGCTGGCCGCAGCCACTGGCGCGTGGATCGGCTACGGGGCCCGCGCCGAGGCCGAGTACGAGATCCGTCACCTGGCCAATGGTGAGAAAATCTCGCTCGGTGAAGTGGAACTGGAAATTCTCGACACCCCCGGGCACACCTGGGAGTCCATCAGCATCGTCGTTCGTGAACACGCCGGCGACGCCGTGCCCCACGCCGTCCTTACCGGCGACACCCTCTTCATCGGTGACGTGGGCCGTCCCGACCTGGCCGCATCCGTCGGCGCCGATCCCGACCAACTGGCCCGCGCCCTGTACGCGTCGATCCACACGACGCTTCTCGCTTTGCCTGATGCGGTACGTGTTCTCCCCGCGCACGGTGCTGGTTCCGCCTGCGGCAAGAACCTCTCCGATGAGCTCGAATCCACCATGGGCAACCAGCGCCTCACCAACTCATCGGTTCAGCCGATGAGTGAAGACGACTTCGTGACAATGATCCGCAGCGGTCAGCCGGCAATCCCCGGCTATTTCGCCGTTGACGCGATGATCAACCGCACCGCGCACAAAATCATCGGTTCCACCCGCGAACTGGCACCGCTCACCTTGACGGATGTTCGCAGATCCGTTGAAAACGGAGCCCGCGTTCTCGACACCCGCAGCCCCGAAAACTTCGCGCTCGGGCACCTGGCCGGATCCATCAACGTGGGACTGGACGGTCGCTTCTCCGAGACGGCCGGCATGATCATCCAGCACGACGACAGTATCGTGATCATCGCCGACTCCGGCCGCGAAGCCGAGGCCGGAATGCGGCTGACCCGTATCGGCTTCGACCGGGTCGCCGGATATCTGACAAACCCGGTGCAGGCGTTCACCGACCTCGGCCCGCTGGTGCAGGTCGGTGCGCGGGTCGGTCTTAACGGCTTCGAGGCTCTGCGCCGACACTCCGCCGCCACAATCCTCGACGTACGCAACCCCGGCGAGGTCGAGCAGGGCGCGATCCCGGGCTCGCTGCACATTCCCCTCGCCGAGCTGAGCGAGCGCCACGCCGAAGTGCCCGCCGGACCAGTGATCATCCACTGTGCCAGCGGCTGGCGTTCGAGCGTCGCCGCGAGTGCCCTGCGGGGCCTTGGCCATTCGGACGTCACCGACCTCATCGGCGGCTACAACGCATGGGCCGCCCAGTATTCAGTGAAAGCCTGATAGAGATAACGCCGCGGCTGAACACCTAACCAAAGCTGGCTTCACGGCAGACACGATCGTCAGCGGCATGCCTCAGTGGAAGGCCGCGTGGCAGGCCGCAAGGCTGCCTAGGATCGCTCCGCTCCCGCACCAAACTGAAACGGATCTACTATCTCTGACACCACGCGCACCGTCAGCCCTACTTTGCCACCGATCGAGGCAGACGAAGTCCACCGATGGGTTCTCAATCATGACGACCTGATGATCATCGATGTGAGGGATGGCTCCGAGTTTGAAACCCGGCATATCCGGGGTTCCTATCACGTGCCGCTCCACCTGCTCAAAGAACACACTGAAGAGTTTGCGGCGCAGATGGCCTCCCGGGTTGTGCTGGTGTGCCAGTCGGGTCGACGCGCTGAAGAAGCGCGAAAGAATCTTGACGCCGCTGGCCTGACCGATGCTCGAGTGTTGACCGGTGGCGTCGCGAGCTATGCCGCGGCCGGCGGCGATATCGTCACCGGCCGCTCCACGTGGGCCATGGATCGACAGATACGCATGACGGCCGGATCCCTGGTCTTGGCGAGCGTGCTGGCCGGAAGGTTTATCCATCCGCGGTTCCGTCTTCTCGCCGGCGTCATCGGCGCCGGCCTCACAGTGTCGGCCGCCACCAACAGTTGCACGCTGGGCCGAATTCTGTCGTGGATGCCCTGGAACCGCCCGGTTTCCGAGCCCACGAAGAGCGATGTCCTCGCTCAGCTGGCACCGCACGCATGATCCTGGCCGCGCTGCTTCTGGGAGTGATCGTCGGTGCGCTCCTCGGCCTAATCGGTGGGGGCGGGTCAATCCTGGCCGTTCCGGCATTGGTCTACGGTGTCGGGTTGCCCCTCGAGGAGGCGATTCCAACGTCGCTGATCGTCGTGGGAGCGGCGTCGGCGGTCGCCGTGCTCCCGCGGCTGCGCGCCGGCGTGAACTGGCGGCTGGCTGGCATCATCGGCGCCGCCGGAATCCCCACCGCCTACCTCGGCACCCTCGTAAACCGGCTGGTTGACCCCCAGCTCCTGCTTATCGCTTTCAGCGCGATCATGGTCATTGCCGGTGTGCGGATGTTCTTTGCTACCCCCGCTGCAACTGGCCCCTGCGCGCTGCCCGGCGGCGAGACCCGGTGGCGCAGTTGCCTGCCCCGTGCGCTGGCCACGGGCACCGTGGTCGGGTTCCTGACCGGGCTGCTCGGCGTCGGCGGCGGGTTTCTGATTGTTCCGGCACTGGCCCTCGTGCTCGGACTCCCCATGGGCGTCACGATCGGCACGTCCCTCGTGATCATCGTCATCAATTCGGTCGCCGGCTTCAGCGCCCACCTGAGCGACGTGCAGATCGACTGGGCCGTCACCGGCGCCTTTGCGGGAACGGCCATGCTGGCATCCTTAATCGCGGGCAGACTCGGCCGAAGGCTCCCCGATCGCGTCCTCAAAACGAGCTTCGCGATCCTTGTGGTCTGCATCGCCGTGTACGTCGCGGTACGCGCCCTCGTGGGCTAGCAACCGCGAGCGGGATCAGGCGAGGGAGAGAAAAAGTTTTTCAAGCTCATTGACACTGAGCTGCTTTTTTTCTCCATCGGCACCGCCGTCAATGAGACACTCCTTCATTGCCGACGAGATGATCGTGAACCCCGCCCGGTCAATGGCGCTCGAGACGGCAGCCAGCTGGGTGACCACGGCACGACAATCAGCGCCGGACTCGACGGCGGTGATGACGGCGCCGAGTTGCCCCTGTGCACGCTTGAGTCGATTAAGGGTCTTGCGCAGGTCATCGCTGGCGTGGGTCGCGGGTTCGGTAGTTCCCATAGGGGTGTACTCCTGTTGATAGGCGGATGCGCGGCTGGTTTTACTGGGGAGTAAAATACCCCTTAGGGTATCAGTATACTGAAATATGACAGCAAGCGTTTCACCATGAAAAGTAAATGAGGGCTATTCAAATGCGTGACCAGCGCACCAGCAGGGACGAATCATCACGGCGTGCCCCGTGGCGCGGCACGCTGGCCGGGCTCGGCGCGGACCTGCGTCGCTGGCCCGCCCGTCGCTGGTGGGTCGCCCTGGCGACAGCATTATTTACGGTGGTCTTCATTGCCATCCCGACGGACTTGATTGACACGCCATTCTTTTCCAGAGAGATCCAACCGACCGCGTGGTCGTGGCCGGTGCTCATTCTCAGCGCGGTCTTAGCGGGCCTGGTCACCGCCACCTATGTGGCACCCCCGGAAGGCGCTTCATTCGGCCGCGCGGCCGGACGGGCGGGCATGGCCGGCTGGCTGGTAACGTTTTTCGCGGTGGGATGCCCCGTTTGCAACAAATTAGTTCTCCTCGCTCTCGGGACAACCGGAGCGATGCATTTCTTCGAACCGGTCCAGCCGTATCTGGCCGCCGCGTCGATTATTTTGCTCGGCTGGGCTCTGTATGCGCGCATGACTCGAGAAAACTCCTGCCGGCTTCCCGCTCGGGCCGATGCTGAGGCGGAAGTTGTCGAGCGTGTTCACTGACCTCAGAGCCTGGCCCGCGCGACGCTGGATGATCGTGGTCGCCGTTACCGTAGGCGCGTTCATGACTCTTGCCACCGGCTACGCACCCAGTGCGGGTGGCGCAGGTGGAGCGCCCTGGTGGACGGTCGCGGCTACTGCCCTTGGAGCGAGTCTGATCGGCTTGATCGTTGCTAGTTTTATCGGCACCCCCATCGGCGCCGACGCAACTCGCTGTGACGCGCGGTGGCCGGCTCTGGGTCTGGTTGCGCTCTATCTGACCACCGAAGTCCGCTCCCTCGACCCGGTCGTGAGTGGTGCTGCTCGCCCTCTCCTGGCCGCTGCCGCCCTCACCCTGTTGATCTGGGCCCTGCGCGAACGACTGACCAGCGAACGCCGAGCCACTACCCGCAGTAAATCGTCAGATTCCACTGACGGTGAAGTCTGCGCCACCTGCACGCCTTTGTTCCCTCGCTCCCGAAAAGTCACCCTCAAGCTGATCACACCGCCACCCTCATCACGCACCGTTCAGGAGACTCAGCCATGAAGAAACCATTCACCGCCATCACAATTGCCATAGCGGCACTGCTCAGCATGGCCGCCTGCGCGAGCCCCGCGCCGGCGCCCTCCATCGCTGTCACCTCGAGCACGGTCATCATCGATGTGCGCACCGCACCAGAATATGTCGGTGGACACCTTCAGGACGCCGTCAACATAGACGTGCAATCTCCGGACTTCGACACGCTGATCACGGCACTGCCAATCGACGGGGATTACATCATCTACTGCGCGACCGGAAACCGATCCGCTGCAGCCGTCACCCGCATGGGCGACCTCGGGTTCGCCACGCTGACCGATGCTGGCGGCGTCACGGACGCGTCTGCCGCCACAGGACTGGCCATCGTCGTCGACAAATGAGCTTCACCTGTGCCCTAGTGAGAGCATACCCCATGGGGTATACTGAGGAGTTCAGCTTGACCAACTAAGGAGTCATTTTGTGCAGTCCCATACGATGCGACAATTGCGGAAAAATCACTTGGGCCGGCTGTGGCATGCACGTCGACGAGGTTATGGCCGACGTCCCAACGAGTCAACGCTGCACCTGCACACCCCGCTCAAATTTCTAACCAACCGTGGGCGTCGCCAAGTTCTTCGCTAACTACCAATAGATCTTGTTGATCCGGCGTTAGACGCTGGTGAGGGCGGTGCCCGAAATCGACCGTTTGTTGATCGTCCCCGTGCACAGAAATCGCCCGTTCGTGCAGCGCAGTATCGTGGATACCAATGCCGTCGCCCTGAATCAGGACGACGCCCCGATCCAAGGAGAACCAGATGTCGGTTGGCCTGCTCGCCGTAGTCGATGACATACTCACCGCTGCCCTCAAAGCGAGCGCGAAAACGGCGGGAGTCGTCATCGACGATGCTGCCGTGACCCCGCAGTACGTCCAGGGGCTCTCACCGGCGCGCGAGCTTCACGTTGTCTGGCGGATCGCGCTGGGCAGCCTGTTCAACAAATTCATCATCATCATCCCGCTGGCACTACTCCTCTCAGCATTCGCGCCGTGGGTGTTGCCGTGGTTACTGATCCTTGGCGGCACATACCTGTGCTTCGAGGGTGCCGAGAAAGTCACCGAATGGTTCGGCGTTCACCATAAGGCTGACAAGACTGAAGCGCGGGATGAGCGCAAGCTCATCTTCGGTGCTATTCGCACCGATCTCATCCTCAGCACAGAGATCATGCTCATCTCGCTGGCAGGCCTTAATCCTGATTTCGAGATCTGGATGACGCTCGGCGCTCTAGTGGTGATCGGGCTCGGCATGACGGTGCTGGTCTACGGCGCGGTCGCGTTGCTGGTCAAGATCGACGACGTCGGACTGACGTTGATGGAGAACTCAGCACGATGGCTGCGACGCACCGGCGCAAGCATCGTGCAATCAATGCCCACCGTGTTCCGGGTGATTGGCATCATCGGGACGGTCGCTATGTTGTGGGTCGGCGGCCACCTGGTGATCGCAAACCTGGCCGACACGTTCTGGCACGCGCCTTACGACGTGCTGCACGCAGCCACCCAGGCCGTCGAAGCTGCCGGACCCATCGTCATCTGGGTCATCGACACTGCCTTATCGGCCGTGTTCGGCCTTGTTTTTGGTCTGATCATTGTCGCAATCGTTTTTGGAATTTCGCGTCTGCTCAAGCAGAACGGGCCAGCCGGCGATTTGTCCGAACTTATCTGACACGAAGAAGCCCCAGTCGATTGACTGGGGCTTCTTCGTTATTCACTCCGTTGGAGTCAGTGGCTGCTCAGAGCCGGTTCGTCGAACTGGTTACTCGTGTTGTTAACACCGCCAGCCTTCAGCGCGGCATCGCCGGCGAAATACTCCTTGTGGTTGTCACCCAGGTCAGAACCGGACATATTCTGGTGCTTGACCGTGGCGATTCCCTCGCGAATTTCGCGGCGCTGCACGCCCTTGACGTAGGCGAGCATGCCCTGGTCGGCGAAGTAGCCCTTGGCCAGGTCATCCGTTGAAAGCGCGGCTGTGTGATACGTCGGCAGGGTGATGAGGTGGTGGAAGATACCAGCCTCTTTCGAGCTGTCACGCTGGAAGGTACGAATCTTCTCGTCAGCGTTGAGGGCCAGTTCGGTCTCGTCGTAGTCGACGCTCATGAGCTTGGCGCGGTCGTATGCGGAGACGTCCTTGCCCTCGGCGAGGAGTGCGTCGTATGCCTGCTGACGGAAATTCAAGGTCCAGTTGAACGACGGGCTGTTGTTGTAGACCAGCTTGGCATTCGGGATGGCCTTGCGAACCTCGTTCATCATGGCCGCGATCTGGCCGATGTGCGGCTTCTCGGTCTCGATCCAGAGCAGGTCGGCACCGTTCTGCAGCGACGTGATGCTGTCGAGCACGCAGCGCGCTTCGCCGGTTCCGGCGCGGAACTGGAACAGGTTGCTGGCCAGGCGCTTCGGGCGCAAAAGCTTGCCGCCCCGCTTGATGACGACATCGCCGTTACCGAGGTCGGCCTCGGTGATCTCGTCCACGTCGAGGAAAGAGTTGTACTGGTCGCCCAGGTCCCCGGGCGTGTAGGTCACGGCGAGCTTCTGCGTGAGGCCGGCACCGAGCGAGTCGGTGCGGGACACGATGATGCCGTTTTCGATGCCGAGCTCGAGGAACGCGTACCGAACGGCGTTGATCTTGGCGATGAAGTCTTCGTGGGGAACCGTGACTTTGCCGTCCTGGTGACCGCACTGTTTTTCGTCGGAGACCTGGTTTTCGATCTGAATGGCGCAGGCGCCGGCCTCGATCATTTTCTTGGCCAGGAGGTAGGTGGCTTCGGGGTTTCCGAAACCAGCGTCGATGTCGGCGATGATCGGCACGACGTGGGTCTCGAAGGCGTTGATCTGTGCCAGGAGGCGGGTGATCTTCTCGTCGTCTCCGACGATGCGGGCGTTGTCGAGGGCGGTGAAGAGCAGGTCCAGTTCGCGGGCATCCGCCTGGCGAAGGAAGGTGTATAGCTCCTCGACGAGTGCGGGAACGGCCGTCTTCTCGTGCATGGACTGGTCGGGGAGCGGACCGAATTCGCTGCGCAGCGCGGCAACCATCCAACCGGACAGGTACAGGTAGCGCTTATTGGTGGTCTTGAGGTGCTTCTTGATCGAGATCATCTTCTGCTGACCGATGAACCCGTGCCAGACGCCGAGCGACTGGGTGTAGATCGAGGAGTCAGCGTCGTACTCCCCCATATCCTTGCGCATGATGTCTGCGGTGTACTGAGCGATCTCCAAGCCGGTCTTGAACCGGTTCTGGGCCCGCATACGGGCGACCGACTCGGGGTTGATGGCGTCCCAGCTGCTTCCGACCTGCTGCTTGAGGGCTTCGATGCCGTCGATGTCTTTCTGGTACACAGTCATGTTCATTCCTTCGACGTATGAGTTGGGCTGAGCCGGGACAACTGACTCAACTGGCCGGTATCGGCTGCTAAACCCAGATTGGCGCAAGAACAACTGGTCTTCTCGGGAAAGTTGCGCAGAAGAAACACGATTCTTCTGCAAATGAAAAGTTATTCGCTAGGAATTCACCTATTCCGGCCACAGGCCGGGTACCAGGATAACCAGCCGGCATCGTGGGCACCGATGACAGGATTCGAGACCTTCAGCGGTGTCGACGCCATCCTCCATCATCTCGGTGCCGCAGGCGGGACACAGGGGGAAGTCGTTCACCGTGCTGGCGATTTCAGGCCGGCACCGCACAGCGGCACGACCACCGATCCGGCCGTGAGCAGACTCGCGGCGACCGCCCAGGTGGGGCTGGCGGCGTCGAACGTCTGGTCGACCGCGGCTCGCACAGCGGCGTACGAGACCGCCGAGGTCGGCTCGACGAAGAGTCCTTCGTCTGCGAGCTCCTGGCGTGCAGCCACGGTTTGCTGGTCGGTGACGGAGACGATGGTGCCGCCGGTGGCACGCACAGCCGCCAGGATCTGTTTGCCCCGCGGCGGGGCCGCGATGGCGATGCCCTCCGCGATCGTGGCGCCGTTCTGAGCGGCCACGGGCGCGTCAAGCCCCTGCGCCATGGCCTGTTCGAGCGGCGAACAAGCGGATGCCTGCACCGCGCAGAGCCGCGGCATCCGCTCGGCAAGACCCGCGGCCACCAGCTCGCTGAAGGCAAGGTAGCAGCCGAGCAGCATTGTTCCGTTGCCGACCGGAACCACCACCGTCTCGGGCAGCGAGCGCCCGCGTTGCTCCCAGATCTCGTAGCCGTACGTTTTCACGCCGTGCAGAAAGTACGGGTGGTAGACGTGGCTCGCGTACATAACGCCGTCCTGCCCCGCCGCCTGCAGGGCCGCCGCGGAGGTGTCCGCCCGCGAACCCGATACCAGCTCAACCGTCGCGCCGTGCGCGCGCATTTGCGCGAGTTTGCCAAGCGAGGTGGATTCTGGAACGTAGACCGTGCAGCTGATGCCGGCCCGACCGAAGTAGGCGGCCATCGCCGTGCCGGCGTTTCCGCTGCTGTCAACCATGGCCCGTGTGACGCCCAACCGTTTGGCGAGGGTCGCGAGCACGACCGCGCCGCGATCTTTAAACGAAAGCGTCGGCAGCAGAAAGTCGAGCTTGAGCTGCACGTGAGGGAGCGCGCGGGAGGGCACGAGGGGCGAGAAACCCTCCCCCAGGGTGACCGTAGGGTCTACCGCGATCGGCAGGGCTTCCGTGTAACGCCAGAGCGAAGCAGCGCGGCCGGGCAGAGCCGCGGCATCCATCGTCAGCGCCAAATCGACCACGTCCAGGATACCGCCGCAGCTGCACTTCCAGGTGAGGCTCTCTACCGGGTAGATTGCAGCGCACTCGGAGCAGACAAGGTCAGGTAAAGCTGGCATCGCTTCAGACTAACTTGCCCCGCCACTAACTTCCCGTGGTGAACTTCCAGGTGCTCGTCGAGACGGGGTTGCCAGCCAGGTCACGCACCATCGCGGTACCGCCAGTAACCGTGACGGTGAAGCTGGTCCTGGCCGCGAGCGTGGAACTAGGGTTCAGGATCCACGTGTTGGTCGTGCCACTACGTGACACAACGCCGGCGATCGGAGCGCCGGTCACAGCATTCTTCAGCGTGAAAGTGGCTGCAGCGACTCCGGCCATCCCCTCACTAAACGTCGCCGAGACGCTCGCGGTACGACTGGCGCCCGTGGCCCCGCTGGCCGGGGTACGGACGGTGATCGTGGGCGCCGGCCAGGTCGTGAAGCTCCACCCGGTCGACGCGAGCGGAGTGCCCGCTGCGTCACGGATCGCCAAGACTCCCCCGGTCAGGCTGACAGCGTATTTCGTGTCGGGTGTATACACAGTTGTGGGATAGAGCGTCGCGATCCGCGTACCTGTGCGGTAGCTCACCGTGCCCGGCAAAACCCTGCCGGCGGGATCCTTGATACGCATCGTCGTCGTCGATACTCCCTGCATATCCTCGCTGAACGTGACCGTCGGGTTTGCCGTCAGTGCCACCCGCGTAGCCAGACTCACCGGAAACTTCGTCACAACCGTGGGACGTATCGTATCGCTGTCAGTTCCGGTCACGATGAGGTCGTCGAACTTGGCCGCATCGTTCTTGCTGCCAAAGCCGACCTTACCGCCGGCGAACGTAGAGTCCGTCGCCTTGGCAACCAGGACTGTGCCACGAAAAACACGGATGGCCGAACCTTGCCGTTCGATGCGAATGGAGTAGTAGGTTCCGGCCGTGATGGTCGTGGCGATGTCGGCGATCTGGGTAGCGGTGCCGTTCACGACGCGAAACAGACCGTTGCTCGCGGCATACTGCCTTTCGCTGAAGTTCACGAAATAGTAGTTGGAGGCATTCTGGTAGTCAAAAATGCCCGAGAAATCGTTCCAAGGCGACGAAGTTGCGACGGTCGATCCGGTGGCCATGACGGAGAAATTTCCGGCCATGACTGTCTTCTGGAGGGCGAGGTTGGCATTCGGCACGGCTATAGATGACGGAGCGGTGAGCGAGTACCGGCCCGACGCGACAGTCCAGGTGCCGCCGTGGATTTCGGTGAAGTTCGCAGCCGTCGAAGTGAAGGGTTCGCGAATGGTCGCTGCCTGGGGTGTCACCGTATTCGGTGGGGAAACCACAGCGCTGGTCCCACTCGCGGTGAACGCGCGCAAAGTGATGGCGTAGGTCTGGCCGTTGACCAGATTGCTAAACGTGGTCGTCTTATCCGTACCGCTCCAGTAGAATTCGTCGGCATTCACACCGCGCAAGACCACCTGGTAGGAGTCGGTCGGCCCCGTCCCCACCCACGATACAAACACCCGCGCGTCACCGGCGATAGCGTGGACTTCGGTGGGTACTGGTGGTGGGCTCACAGCCACGACCGGCGTCAGAAATCCACTGTTGGCCGTGTTCCAGTGGGTGGCGAGATAGCTCGACACGGGCGGCGTGCCCGGGTAATAGTAATCCTCGCTGTGACAGTCGACGGCCGAGGCGAGCCCCGCACAGGTGAAGGTCAGCCGGCCCCCGAGGGTGAAATAGGGGCCTCCGTCGTCGTAACACATGAGGTCGTCCTCGTCGAAGCAATGGCCTCCTTTAATGGAGTGCGGCGCCGAATCCTGCACGGCGCCGATGTTGTGACCAATCTCGTGGGCGATCACAGTCATGTCCAGATAAGCCGACATGGAATAGCGCGGCCGCGACGTAATTCACCGGGCCGAGGCTCGACTCGACCTGGTTCTGCATGCTGACCACATAGTCGTCGAAGGTGAACGTGCCATCCGCTCCGACCGGTGCCATTGTCACGTTGCGCACCGTCACATCGGCACCATTCGTGCACAGAAAGCGGTAATTCTGGCTGGTGGCGGCATCCGCTGCCTCGAGGTTGTTGTTGACCTGCCGCGTGATGTCACGCAGGGGGGCCAGCATTTCGGCGAACCGGTTGGTGCGATCCTGCGGTACGCCGTAGATCACCCCGATGCGCTTGCCGCTCACCCCGCCCGCGCTGCACAGCGCGGTCAGTTCCGACGCCGGAGCGGCGGCCACACGCCGCTCCTCCAGAGCGGATCTCTGCTTCAGCTTGGCCGCACCGCCGAAAGCGTCGACGGGGTCGGGTCCGTGGCTGCACAGGGTGGTCTTGGCGACCGTGATCTTCAGGCGGGCGCAGAGTTCGGCCAGGTCGGGGGCGGTCTGCACGATACCCGTCGTTGAGGCGGGCACACTGGAAGCATCAGCGACATTGGTCGGCAGTACAGTCAACGGGGTGGCAATCATGGGACCCAGGGCGAGCACGCCGAGTGTTCGACGAATGACGCGGGACGGCATCGGAGCACGAACGAATTTCATCCTCGTGTCCTTCCAATGCTGGCCGCGACGTGATCGTCACCATAATGCGGTTCATCCGACCCGACAAGGTTTCAGAAATCTGCGGAGTGCTCGCGCAGCCAATCCATCGCGACCGCGCAGGCATCCAGAACGGCAATGTGCCCGTCTCGAGGCCGCAGCCACAACTCCGCCTCCGGCGTGTTCTGCAGCAGCCAGGTAGCGTGCGCGGGCGGCACCACACGGTCCCGACCCCCCTGCGCATACAGCACAGGGGTCACGATGTCGGAAACGCTGAAACTCCACGGCTGGACGAAGGCCAGGTCGTCATCGACGAGACCCTCGGTTCCTGCGGCGGAAGCGAGACCGACATCTATTCCCAAGGATGCCCACGTGCCCGCCAGCGCCGCATAGTCCCGATCAACAAAGCTCTCGGGGTCGAATTCGGCCGTCAGTTCGTATTCTTCTCGCGCGGCCCGGCCGACCATCGCAGCGCGCAGCGACTCACCGTCGGACGCCATACCGTCGAACCAGTCGAGGCCGTCGGCTTGCAGCGGGGCCAGGCTCGCGAGGCACGCCGTGGCCGACACTCGCTCAGGCAGCAGCGCGGCGCAGGCCAGTGCGTGCGGTCCCCCGCCCGACGCTCCCATCACGGCGAACCGGTCAAGGCCGAGTTGATCGGCCAACTGCACCACGTCGGCCGCTGCCGAAGCGACGCTGCGCCCGCGTTGCCCGGTCGATCCGCCGTAGCTGGGCCTCCCATACGCCAACAGACGGATGCCCCGCGCGGCCGCCGCTACCACCAACGGCTCGAGCAGTGCCCCGGTCTGGGGCGAGCCGTGATGCCAAAGCACTGTGAAGGCATCCGCTGGACTGTGAGCATCGGCACTGTCGTGCACTCGCAGCGTGCGACCATCGAACAGGAGCAAATCGCGTGGGGATGCCATGTGACCAGAGTAGGCCGCTCGGGCGCAGCATCGTCGGTGACACCCGCGCTGATCGGCGGCTTCGTTCTGGTCGGCTGCCTCGATCCGGCACCTCACGAAATCATCGGACACTCGCACGGTCCTGGCCGCTCTCGGTGCGGCCGGCGGCGTGCTGAGTGAGGGGATCGTGTTGGCGATTGTGTAGGAGATGATTGGAGACGGCGGTTGGACCTACCTGCTGGTCATATTCAGCGTGGTACTCGCTTGTGTGGCGGGCATCGTGGCCNGGTACTCGCTTGTGTGGCGGGCATCGTGGCCGCGATTCTGGTCTGCCGGGCTGAGCGACGCAAACGCACCCGCCCGCCCGCCCGCCCGCCCGGAACGAGTTGAGCATGCGTTCCCCAGCGGCTGGGTGGACTTCTAGACCGTAGGGTGGGCACATGGTTATTCGGCGCTACTGGCGCATCGCGGTGTTTGCCCCGTTCGTGGGGTTTCTCCTCGCGGCGGGCGTGGCGGTCGTGATGACCAACGCCGGCAGTGGAGAAACCGAATTTCGGTTCTGGTTCGTCGTGCGTTCCATGGCGAGCTACGGGGTGATTGGCCTCGTCATCGGGGCTGTCGCGCTACTGGGCGGACTCGCCGCAGTGGCGATTGCCGATCGGCACCTAGCCAAATCGCGGCGCCGGCGAGTCACCGTAGCCGCATTGGGCGCGATGGGCGGTGTGGTGATGCTGTCCGTGGCCGTCGCGGCTGTGCTCTCGCTGCTGGACGACGGACTGTATGCCGGCATCACCATCGCATTCGGCGTGGCGTTCGGTGCGGCGGCCAGCGTCGTCGCGGCCGTCATGGTGCTCTACGCAGAACGGCTCAGCCGCTAAGCCGCTAAGCCGCTAAGCCGCAGCGAAACGCTTCTGCGAGCGCGCTTTGGCCTTCTCCGCCTCGATCTCCCGGTTTTTGGGCGGTGCGGCGCTCACGAGGTCTTCGAGCAGGTGCTGGGAGATGTGAGTGATCTCGTGCACCGCGCGGTCGAAAGCCTCCTCATTGGCCTTCGACGGGTGCGTCGCTCCGCTGATCTTGCGCACGTACTGCAGCGCGGCTGCGTGCACCTCGTCGTCGGTCGCGGCGGGTTCAAAGTTGCTTAGGACATGAATGTTTCGGCACATGCCTTCAGGGTAATCAAGGCTTGCGCACCCTTCAATGCCCGGGCGTAGGATGCCCCTGCTTCGCCGGCTTCGACAGGAGACGTCCATGCCAGCACCCACGGCCGACCTGATCAGGCGGCTGCGCGCTGCCGGTTGTGTCTTCGCCGAGGAGGAGGCCGAGCTGTTGCTCTCAGTTCAGCAGTCGCCGGACGAGCTCAACGCCATGATCGACCGGCGCCTCGCCGGATTACCTCTCGAGCAGATTCTGGGCTGGGCCGAGTTCTGCGGCCTGCATATTTTGCTCGATCCGGGTGTGTTCGTGCCGCGTCGGCGCACCGAGTTTCTGGTCTCACAGGCACTGGAACTCTGCCGATCCGAGGCGGTCATTGTCGATCTTTGCTGCGGATCGGGCGCGGTGGCCATGGCGCTGGCCACCACGTTGCCGGATGCGCGACTGTATGCAGTCGATATTGATCCGATCGCCGTTGCCTGCGCCCGCCGCAATGTGGCGAACCGCGGGGAGGTGTTCGAGGGGGACCTATTTGCGCCGCTGCCCGCAATGCTTCTGGGTCGGGTTGACATCGTCGTGGCGAACGCGCCCTACGTGCCGACCGATGAGATCAAGCTAATGCCCCTGGAAGCCCGCGCCCACGAGCCGCCCGCATCGGCCGATGGCGGCGACGACGGTCTCGATGTTCAGCGCCGCATTGCCGCCGCCGTAGCACCGTGGCTATCACCCGGCGGATGTTTGCTCATCGAAACCGGGCAACGCCAAGGCGCACAGACGGCCGGGATCTTCGCCGAAAGCGGTCTGCTCCCCCGCGTTCTGCGAAACGAGGATCTGGACTCGACGCTAGTCATCGGCCTGCCGGTGTCGTGGGCGGATAATCTCAGTGATCGGGTAAGTCTGTAATCGAGGGAGATACGCATGACGACGAGCACCACCCACACCGCACGCCCCGTTCGCGCCGCACGCGGCACCGAACTCACCGCGAAGAGCTGGCAGACCGAGGGGCCACTGCGCATGCTCATGAACAACCTCGACCCGGAGGTCGCCGAGCGGCCCGATGACCTCGTCGTCTATGGCGGCACCGGCAAAGCCGCCCGCACCTGGGAGTGCTACGACGCGATCGTACGCACCTTGGAAACGCTGGAGAAGGACGAAACCCTGCTCGTGCAGTCCGGCAAACCGGTCGGCGTCTTTCGCACCCACGAGTGGGCGCCACGCGTACTCATCGCCAACTCCAACCTCGTCGGCGATTGGGCGACCTGGCCCGAGTTTCGCCGGCTCGAGCACCTCGGGCTCACCATGTACGGGCAGATGACCGCCGGATCGTGGATCTATATCGGTACCCAGGGCATTCTGCAGGGCACCTACGAAACCTTCGGCGCCGTTGCCACGAAAAGATTCAAGGGCACCTTGGCCGGCACCCTCACGTTGACCGGTGGCGCGGGCGGTATGGGTGGCGCGCAGCCGCTCGCCGTCACCATGAACGACGGTGTCGTGCTCATTGTCGACGTTGACCCGGCGCGACTGCAACGCCGGGTCGACCACGGCTATCTCGACGAGATGACCGACGATATCGACGAGGCGATCGACCGAGTGCTCGCAGCCAAGTCGGAACGCCGCGCCCTCTCCGTCGGCCTGATCGGCAATGCCGCGACCGTGTTTGCTGACTTGCTGGCCCGCCGGGTGCCGATTGACATCGTCACCGACCAGACCAGCGCGCACGATCCGCTCTCCTATCTGCCCGAGGGCGTCAGCGTCGAACAGTGGCACGCTTATGCGGCCGAGAACCCCGAAGAATTCACCGTGCGCGCCCGGGCCGCGATGGCCAAGCAGGTGCAGGCCATGGTCGAATTTCAGGATGCCGGCGCCGAGGTCTTCGACTACGGCAACTCCATCCGCGCCGAGGCGAAGCTCGGCGGCTACGAGCGAGCTTTCGAGTTTCCGGGGTTTGTGCCCGCCTATATTCGTCCGTTGTTCGCCGAGGGCAAAGGCCCCTTCCGGTGGGTGGCGCTGTCCGGTGACCGGGCCGACATTGCGGCCACCGACAGGGCCATTCTCAAGCTGTTTCCCAACGATGCCGGGCTCCACCGCTGGATCACCAAAGCCCAGCACAAGGTGCAGTTCGAAGGGCTGCCGGCGCGCATTTGCTGGCTCGGCTACCAGGAACGGCACCTCGCCGGGCTGAAGTTCAACGCGATGGTCGCCTCCGGTGAACTGAGCGCGCCGATCGTGATCGGCCGCGACCACCTCGACTCCGGCTCGGTTGCCTCGCCCTATCGCGAGACCGAGGACATGAAAGATGGTTCCGATGCGATCGCCGACTGGCCGCTGCTGAACGCATTGCTCAACACCGCGTCGGGCGCGACCTGGGTCTCTATTCACCACGGGGGCGGTGTGGGAATCGGCCGCAGCATCCACGCCGGGCAGGTCATCGTCGCCGACGGCACCGCATTGGCCGCCGAAAAGATCGAACGCGTGCTCACCAACGACCCGGGCACCGGGGTCATGCGGCACGTCGATGCGGGCTACGAGCGGGCCGAGGAGGTGGCCCGCGAGCGCGGTCTGCGCGTACCCATGTGGGAAGACTGAGGTGTCGGCCGGGTACTGGTGCGAGTCCCTGCTGATCGACGGAACGGCCAACGCGGGGATGCGGCTGGAGGTTGACGCGGCTGGGCGCATCGCTCGGGTTCAGCGCGGGGTCGCGGCGGAGGCTGCGGACATCCGCTTGGGAACGGTGCTGCCGGGGTTTGGCAACGCGCACTCGCACGCCTTTCACCGTGCCTTGCGCGGTCAGACTCATGGTGAGGGCGGTGATTTCTGGCTCTGGCGCAAGCGGATGTACCGGGTTGCCACGCAGCTGGACCCGTCGAGGTACCAGGCCCTGGCGACGGCAGTCTTCGCCGAGATGCTCGTGAGTGGCTACACGGCCGTTGGCGAGTTTCACTACGTGCATCACCGGACGAGCGGTGCGCCGTACAAGACCGAGCACGCGATGGAACTAGCGCTCGCGGCGGCGGCGCGGGAGGTCGGCATCCGTCTGGTGCTGCTCGACACCGTGTATCTGCAGGGCGGCATTGGGCGGGAACTGTCGCCGGAGCAGCGCGGGTTCGGCGACGGTGGCGCGGCTGGTTGGCTAGCCCGGTGGCGGTCCCTGCGTGCACGGCTTGCCGGCGACGAGCTCGTGACGCTCGGCGCCGCCCTGCACTCGGTACGGGCCGTGCCGCCCGACGCGATGCGTGAGGTGTTACACGGGCTGCCCCCGGAGGTCCCCATGCACATCCATCTATCGGAGCAGACGCAGGAGAACGAGGATTGTCTGGCGGCGTACGGCCTGACGCCGACCGGGCTGCTCGATTCGCTAGGTGCTCTTTTGCCGCGGCTGAGCGTCGTGCACGCGACGCACGCGACGGACGACGACAGAAACCTACTCGGTGACGCCGGGGTGACCGTTGTGATGTGTCCGACCACCGAGGCGGACCTGGGTGACGGCATCGGCCCGGCACTCGCGCTGGCGTCAGCGGGCGCTTCGATTGCGCTCGGTTCCGATCAGAACGCGGTTATCGATCCGTTTCTGGAAATGCGCGGCCTCGAAATGGGTGAGCGGCTCGCCGCCCAGAAACGCGGTCGCTTCGCCCCCGCCGCGCTGCTGGCCGCCGCATCGAGTGCGGGCTATGCCGCCCTGGGGCTTGGACGTCACCGTCTGCAACCGGGCGACCCGTGCGATCTTGTCGAGATCAGCACGACCAGCGTGCGCACGATCGGGTCCGTGCCGGGGCAGCTTGCGCTGACCGCGACAGCTTCCGACGTGGTGCGCGTCGTCGTTGGCGGGCGTCTGGTGGCCGAGTGCGGTCAGCTGGTCGGCGGTGCTCGGCCGGCAACACTGATTGCCGACGCTCTCGCTAGGCTCAGCACATGAACGGCACCGAGCTGGTCACCGGAATCGGCGAACTGACCACGCACGATGAATCGGGTGAACGCCTGCACGACGCCGCCCTCGTGATCGGCGAGGGCCGAATCCTGTGGATCGGCCCGGCTGCCCAGGCGCCCGCTGCCGATCGTCGAACGAATGTCGACGGTCGCGCCGTTCTGCCCGGCTGGGTCGACACACACACCCACCTCGTGTTCAGCGGGGACCGCTCGGCGGAGTTCGAAGCCCGGATGGCTGGCCAGGCTTACGCTGCGGGCGGCATCAACACCACCGTCACGGCTACCCGGGCAGCGCCCGAGGAGCAGCTCGTGGCCACGGCTCGGAATCTGCGCCATGAGGCAGAAACCCAGGGCACCACCTTTCTCGAAACGAAGACCGGGTATGGGCTCGATGTGGCGAGCGAAGAGCGTTCGGCGCGCGCGGCAGCCAACGTCGCCGATGTCGTGACCTTTCTCGGTGCCCACATTGTGCCCGCCGGAATGGATCGTCGTGCCTACATCGACCTCGTGACCGGACCGATGCTCACTGCTGTGCTTCCCTATGTGCAGTTCATCGACGCATTTTGCGAGAAGGGTGCGTTCGACGTCGAGGAATCCCGCGAGGTGCTCTTGGCCGGTCGTGCCGCCGGTCTGGGATTGCGGGTGCACGGCAACCAACTCGGTTTTAGCGGCGGCGTGCGGCTGGCCGTCGAGCTCGGCGCCGCGAGCGTCGACCACTGCAACTACCTCGAACCCGCCGATATCGATGCGCTGGCCGCCGGGACGACGGTCGCCACCCTGCTGCCGGCCTGCGATCTGTCGACCCGGCAGCCCTTTCCGCCAGCCCGACGGTTGCTCGACGCCGGTGTGGTCATCGCTCTGGCGACCAATTGCAATCCGGGCACCTCCTATACAACGTCGATGCCCTTGTGTGTAGCGACCGCAGTGCTGCAGATGGGCCTGACCGTGCGCGAAGCCGTCTGGGCCGCGACGCGCGGTGCCGCACGGTCTCTTGGCCGCGATCAGGGAGCGAATGCCGTCGGCTCACTGTTTGTCGGCGGCCGCGCCGACTTGCAGGTTCTAAATGCTCCGTCGATTTCGCACCTGGCCTACCGTGTCGGGGTTCCGCTGACCGCTGCGATCTGGCGGAGGGGTGTGCGCGTCGATTGATCTGCACCTCGACCCGCTCCACGCTCCACGCTACACGCGATATGAACCTACGTGCGCCAGGGTGGATCCGCGCTGGGGATGTTGGCGCGGTGGCTGTGGGCGGGTCGCCAGGTTTGGGTGGGGTCCCAGAGCAGTGGCCCCCGCACTTGGGGTCTTCCACCGACCATGCGGATTTTCCATCCGGCGGTGTCGATGGTGTGGTGGTGGTACCAGCAGAGAAGGGTTCCGTTGTCGATGTTGGTGGGCCCGTTCTGTTGCCACGGGATGACGTGGTGTACTTCGCACCAGCGGGCCGGGATGGTGCAGCCGGGAATGACGCAACCCTCGTCACGGGCGGCGATCGCCGCGCGCTGCTTAGTGCTGAAGCAACGGACTTTGTCGCCGAGGCAGAGCACGTCGCCGTTCTCGCCGAGTAGTACCTGTTGGTACCCGCCGGCGCAGATGAGTTCGCTCACTCGGCGGAAGCTGATGGGGGCTTCGACGCCGTCGATCCAACCCACGCCACGGCCCTGTTCGAGGTCGACCGCATTGATGTGCACCATCACAGTGGGGGCGGCTCCGCCCATGGTCGGTGTGTGTGGGTCGCGTGCGGCGGATTCGAAGATGGAGCGGAGGATGTCAGCGCGTTTCTCCCCGCCCGTGCGGCGGTCGCCGTCGAACCGGGTGTCGCCGCTGAATGGTTCGTCGCTGAACGGCTCGGTGCCGGTGCCAAGGCCGGTGCCGGTGCCGGCCGTGCCGTCGAGCATCTCAGTCGGCACAAACCGCGGCGTGGTCGACCGGGCCGACAGGTGCGTGTCAAACAGGGTGTCCATGATGCCGCGGAGTTCTGGGGTGACGTCGGCGCGTAGTGGGTAGAGCCCGTTGCGGAGCAGCCCGAAGGTGAGAGTGCTTTTCGCTTCGACGGCGTCGTCGTTGGGGGCGACGCCGTCAGGGTCGAGCCGGCCCTGCCATTCCAATGCCTGCGCCCGCAGCAGGTCGGGCGCGAAACGGATCCCCGCGCCGGGTAGCCCGGCCGTTTCCGCAGTGATGGCGCCGGTTGCCGACGCGACGAGGGCGCGTTCGACCCGGTCAAGGTCGTCTTGCCCGACCCGTCCCTGCAGCGCGGTGAGCGTGGTGGCGATGATCTCCGCCGACTCGAGACCGAGCTCACCGCTGCTGAGGCCGTCGGCGATGGTCGAGTAGCGGGCGGGCACGGGCGGTCCAAGGGGGGGTGCGTTCCACGGCGGTCTCGCCGAGTTTGAGGCGGCGTTTGGCTTCGCGGGCGGAGATGCCGGCGAGTTGGGTGATGAAATCGACCCGGTTGCGGCATCCGTTTTTGTAAGCCAGCGACCCACTGCCGAGGTCGGTTTCGGCGCGGGCACCGATGTCGGTGGTGGCTCGTAGTCTTGCGCCATCAACCTTGCGACCGAGACACTCAAGGGCGGCCATGACCGCGACGGCCTCGCTGTCGTCGAGCTGACCGAACCGCACCCCGTCCACAACCGAGGCCAACAAGGCGTCGGCCTGAAGAATGACCTCGACCCGGGAAAACGATGGCTCCGGCATGGAGTCGGATGCGGCGGGCGGGGCGGCGAGGGTCATGGCGGCGGTGCCTCCTTCACCCACAATTATAGCCCAAACCACACCTAAACACGAGAGAAACTCGACATTATACTGACGTTTTTGACGAGTTGTCTACGATCCGAGAGAGCCGCCAACCGGTTGATTTGAAACGCCCGGAGCAAACGGGCGCGTGGAGTGTCGGCCTCACAAACTACGCTGGAGCAATGACCTCTGGCCCGATCACTCCCCCCGTCGCCGCCCCGCACACCGCCCCCCTCGCCGTAAAGAAGCCGCACCGGCGCGTTCACCACAACGACGTCTACATTGACGACTACGAGTGGTTGCGCGATAAGGACAGCCCCGAGGTCCTCGCCCATCTCGAGGCCGAGAACAGCTATACGATGGCCCGCACCCAGAATCAGGAACCGCTCCGGCAGCAGATTTTCGACGAGATTAAATCCCGCACCCAGGAGACCGACCTAAGTGTTCCGGTGCGCCGCGGAAACTACTGGTACTACACCCGCACGGTCGAGGGCCAGGAGTACGGCATTCACTGTCGCGCGCCGATCAACGACCAGGGCGACTGGGCCGCGCCACTCATCAGCGGCGACCAGATCGGCCTGGCCGGCGAGCAGATCCTGCTCGATGACAACGTCGAAGCCGAAGGCCACGACTTCTTTTCGCTCGGCAGCTTCGACCTCAGCGACGACGGCACTCAACTGCTCTACGCCGTCGATATCGAGGGCGACGAACGCTATACGATCCGGATACGCACCATCGCGAGCGGCGAGAACCTGCCAGACACTATTCCGAACACGAGCGCCGGCGCCCTGTTCGACCCGAGTGGACGCTACCTCTTCTACACCACCGTCGACGACGCCTGGCGCCCCGACACCGTGTGGCGGCACGAAATCGGCGCCGCACGAGACACCGACACCAGCATCTTTCACGAACCCGATGAACGGTTCTGGGTCGGCGTCGGCATCACTCGCAGCCGCAAATTCCTCGTGATTGAGGCTGGCTCGAGCGTCACCACCGAATCCTGGCTGCTCGATGCGAGCGACCCCACCGGTGACTTCACCGTGGTCTGGCCCCGGCACGACAACACCGAATACGATGTTGAGCACGCCATCATCGACGGTGAAGACCGCCTGCTGATCGTGCATAACGGCGGCGGCGCGGTCAATTTCGAGCTGGTCAGTGTTGCAGCACGAGATCCGCAGGGCACCCAGCGCATGCTGCTGCCGCACGACCCACAGATCCGCCTCGAAAGCGTCGACGCGTTCGCTGACTTTCTCGTCGTGGAGTACCGCAGGGACGGCCTTACCCGCCTCGCCATCGACCGGCACGACGCGAAAGGACTCACCGAGCTTGAATTCGACGAGCCATTGTTCGCCGTCGGCTCCGCCGGCAACCCGGAGTGGACGCAGCCGACCCTTCGATTCGGCTTCACAAGCTTTGTCACCCCGTCAACGGTCTACGACCTCGTCGTGGCTACCGGCGAGCGCCGCCTGCTCAAGCAGCAGCCGGTGCTCGGCGGCTATGACCCGACACTGTACGAACAGCGCCGCGAGTGGGCGACCGCAAAAGACGGCACCCGGGTACCGATTTCACTGGTCTACCGCCGCGACCTCGTCACGCCCGGCACCCCGGCGCCGACGCTGCTCTACGGCTATGGATCGTACGAGCACAGCATCGACCCCGGATTCGGTATCGCCCGGCTCAGCCTGCTCGACCGCGGCATGATCTTCGCCATCGCGCACGTGCGCGGCGGCGGCGAACTCGGCCGAACCTGGTACGAAACCGGCAAAACCCTGACCAAGCGCAACACCTTCACCGACTTCGTGAGTTGCGCCCGGCACGTCATCGACGCGGGCTTCACGACCCCAGACCAACTGGTCGCCGAGGGTGGCAGCGCCGGCGGACTGCTCATGGGCGCCGTCGCGAACCTTGCGCCCGAGCTGTTCGCCGGCATTCTCGCCGAGGTTCCATTCGTCGACGCTCTTACCTCCATTCTTGACCCGTCACTGCCGCTAACCGTGATCGAATGGGACGAGTGGGGCGATCCCCTGCACGATGCCGAGGTGTACGCCTATATGAAGTCATATTCTCCGGTCGAGAATGTGCGCGCCGTCGCCTACCCGCTAATTCTCGCCGTGACCAGCCTGAACGACACCCGCGTTCTCTACGTCGAGCCGGCCAAGTGGGTGGCTAAGCTGCGCGAAGTCGGAGCGGATGCCCTCCTCAAGACCGAGATGTCGGCCGGCCACGGCGGAGTTTCCGGTCGCTACAGTGCGTGGCATGAGCGCGCGTTCAACTACGCCTGGGTGCTGGGCGCCGCTGGCCTGAATCCATCTGAGAGCGACAGCTAGGGGAATGCCGAACGGGCCAGACCTGACCCCGGCATGGAAGCGGCTGGTGCAGGCGCCGGAGCAGCCAGCATCCGCTCTGCCCCGGATCGGTAATTTCGGGCAACCGCGACCGCCGGCCACCGGCCCGAAAGTGCCGATGGGGCTGCAGTTTGAGCTGCGCGAGCAGACTCCGCGCACGAATGACCGCTGGCGTGGGCCGACCGCCAAACCGGTGAAAGCGCTCGAGTCCGGCCACGGCGAGTTTCGGCTCGGCGTGCGGCCGGTCATTCACAATGCGAACGGCAACTGGGTGCGCAGCAACGTCACCTGGAGCCACCTCACCTTTCAGCTGAACCGGTTCAACCTCGACCCCGAACACCACCGCTGGATCTCGCAGTTCGCCGCACTCTACAAGGCCGTGCGCGAGGTGTACACGAGCCAGGAAACCGACTGGATCTACCTCGACAACTTCACCAGCCCGCTGCTCTGGCCGCTGCTGCGGGAAGCCGAACAGCTCGGCATCGGCTTTGTCGGCACCAAAAAGAACGTCGTCGTTCGGGTCGGTTCGGTCGCCGAGATCAGCCTCGACGCCTCTCGAACGGATGCCGCCGGCCCGGTAACCCTGCAAGCCCGCCTCCACATCGACGGGGAGGACCATCCGCTCGAGGCCGCCGGAATCATCGCCGGCCACGGCCTCTACAGTGTGCGGTTCGGCCTGCCGACCGTGTTCACGCTCGCACCGACCGCCGGCCCGCTGAACCGCGAGCAGCGGCACCTCGTCGGGCAGGTCGATGCGGCCAGTGTTCCAGCGGCCGACACGACCGAGTTTCTCGGCACCATTTACCCGACGCTGCAGCGCACGGTCGCCATCACCAGCACGGATGCCTCGGTACGGTTTCCCGAGGTACTGCCCGACAACTTCGAGCGCACCGAAACGCCGCACCTCGTGATCACGACGGTGGAGACCGACCAGCGTGACTGGTTCGACCTTGGCGTGATCGTAACGGTCGGCGCGATCACCGTGCCCTTCGGCCCGCTGTTCAAAGCGCTGGCGAAGGGGCTGACCCGCCTGAAGCTGGTCGACAACAGCTATCTCCCTTTGCAGAGCCCCGAGTTCAAGCAGCTGCACGAACTCATCAACGAGGCCCGCGCACTGCAGGAGTGGGAAACCGGCCTGCGCATCAGCCGGTACCAGGCTAGTTTATGGAGCGATTTCGAGGATCTCGCCGACGAGACAGTGCCGGCGGTGTCCTGGCGGGCGGCCGCCGCGGGCCTCAAAGATCTGGCCGGCATTGACCCGACTCCACTTCCGGGCGGCGTCCGCGCCACCCTGCGCCCTTACCAGGAGGAGGGGTTTGCCTGGCTCGCATTTCTCTGGAAGCATCAGCTGGGCGGGGTACTCGCCGACGACATGGGGCTCGGTAAAACACTGCAGACCCTGGCGCTGCTGGTGCACGCGAGTGTCTCGGGGCCGGGGCCATTTCTGGTCGTGGCGCCGACATCCGTTGTGGCGAACTGGCGAAACGAGGCGACTCGATTCGCCCCCGGACTGCGGGTGCGAACCCTCACAGCAACGGAGGTGAAAAGCGGCACGCTCATAGCGGATGCCGCCACCGACGTTGACGTGCTCATCACGTCGTACGCGTTGTTCCGCCTCGATTTCGACGCGTACCAGGCGGTGGCCTGGGCCGGCCTCATCCTCGATGAGGCGCAATTCATAAAGAACCGCATGAGCCGTGCCTATGCCTGCGCGAAGGAGCTGAACACACCGTTCAAACTGGCCATCACGGGCACTCCGCTCGAGAACAACCTGATGGACCTGTGGTCGCTGTTCAGCGTCGTCGCACCGGGCCTGTTTGCATCATCCCGCAAATTCATCGAGGACTACGTTCGACCGGTGACCCGGGGTGAAAACCCCGAGCGGCTCGCGAAGCTGCGACGACGCATCCGCCCGCTGATTCTGCGCCGCACCAAAGACGTCGTGGCCCGTGACCTGCCGCCCAAGCAGGAACAGGAGCTGCAGATCGCGCTGAACCCGGCGCACCAGAAGCTCTACGATACGTTTCTGCAGCGGGAACGGCAGAAGCTCTACGGTTTGATCGAAGAACTCGACAAGAACCGGTTTATCATTTTTCGCTCGCTCACCCTGCTGCGGCTGCTGAGCCTCGACGCCTCCCTTGTTGACAAGAAGTATGCGGGCGTGCGTTCGAGCAAGCTCGACGCCCTGTTCGAACAGCTCGACGACGTCATCGCCGAGGGACATAAGGCGCTCATCTTCAGCCAGTTCACGTCATTTTTGAAGCTCGCCGCCGCCCGGCTCGACGCGCAGGGCGTTCCGTATTGCTACCTCGACGGGTCGACGCAGCGGCGCAGCGAAGTGATCGACCGGTTCAAAAACGGTGCGGCTCCGGTGTTCCTGATCAGTCTCAAGGCCGGCGGCTTCGGTCTCAATCTGACCGAAGCCGACTACGTTTTTCTGCTCGACCCTTGGTGGAACCCGCAAACCGAGGCGCAGGCCATCGACCGCACCCACCGCATCGGCCAGACCCGCAACGTCATGGTGTACCGGCTCGTCGCAACCGGCACCATCGAGGAGAAGGTCGTGGCGCTCCAGAAGCAAAAATCACAACTGTTCAGCGCTGTGCTCGACGACGACGCCATGTTTAGCACCGCGCTCACCGCCGACGACATTAGAGGCCTGCTGGAGCCCTGACTAGACCGCGCTCGATGCCGCCCACAGGTTGATTCCATTGTCGACGGCGTGCTCGTCGATGGCGGTCAGTTCCTCAGCGGTGAAGTCGAGGTTGTGCAGCGCCCCCACATTCGCCTCGAGCTGCGCCACCGACGACGCCCCAATCAGGGCGCTCGTCACCTCGGAATTGCGCAGCACCCAGGCCAAGGCCAGCTGGGCCAGTGACTGTCCACGACCGGAGGCGATCTCGGTCAAGGCGCGGATATGGGTCAGCGCCTCCGCGGTCACCATGGATTTTTTCGCCGAGCCCTCGCGCGCCACGCGCGAGTCCGCCGGGATGCCCCCGAGGTACCGGTCGGTGAGCAGCCCCTGGGCCAGCGGCGAGAACGCGATGCAGCCCGCGCCGATGTCGTCGAGCGTGTTGAGCAGATCGTCCTCGACCCACCGGTTGAACATCGAGTACGAGGGCTGGTGAATCAGCAGCGGGGTGCCGAGGTCGGCCAGAATCGCGGCCGCTTCGCGGGTGCGTTCGGGCGAGTACGACGAGATTCCGGCGTAGAGGGCGCGACCGCTCGTGACAGCGGTGTGCAGTGCCCCCATCGTCTCTTCGAGCGGTGTGTCGGGATCGGCGCGGTGGGAGTAGAAAATGTCGACATAGTCAACGCCCATGCGCGAGAGCGACTGGTCGAGGCTCGACAACAGGTATTTGCGGCTTCCGAAGTTTCCATACGGGCCCGGCCACATGTCGTAGCCGGCCTTGGTCGAGAGCACGACCTCATCACGGTGCGCCGCGAAGTCCTCGCGAAACAGCTGGCCGAAGTTCGTTTCGGCCGAACCATAGGGCGGACCGTAATTGTTGGCCAGGTCGAAGTGGGTGATGCCGAGGTCGAAGGCCCGGCGGAGAATAGCTCGCTGCGTTGCGAGCGGCTTGTCATCGCCAAAGTTCTGCCACAGACCAAGCGAAATGGCGGGAAGTTTGAGGCCACTGCGCCCGGCGCGACGATAGGGCATGGACTCGTAACGGGATTCATTCGGAAGATAGGTCATCTGATTATGATCCCACTTTTCTTTTCCACATCGACGTGGTCTCGTTGATAACCGGCAAAGCCGCCCAGATGTCAGCACCGGAATCAGCGAGGTAGCAGTCGGCCCGTACCCCAGCGCTTGCCGAATGCCCTCGCGACGAGCCACACCAACGGCTCCGGCGTTAATCTCCAGGCGCCGGAAGGCACTCCAGTTCGCGGCGCCCCGTGACGACAGGTCGGTGCAGTGATCGAGCACCAGAAGCACACCCACTCGTGGTCGTTCCGGCTCGGGTACGGCGCACAGTTCGTCGATCGCCACGCTCAGCGCATTCAAACAGCGCGGCAACAGCACCTCTTCATCGCGCACGGGCACGACGATCACCACATCTTTGATCCGCGCAGCTTCGATGCTCGACGCACCGGTCACGGCACCAGCCCGTCACGCTGAGCCACCGACAGGGCTGGCCGCTGCTCGTAGACTTCGAGGACGAAATCGCGTTCCAGGTGATGCACCGTGCGTTGCAGCCCAACGACGTGGGTGAGCTGCGCGTGCACCGCGTCTCCGGTGAGCGGATAATCCACCACCGGATGCCGCCAGTGACAGGCCACAAGCGCACCCCCCGGGGCGAGACTGGCTCGGCACCGTTCGAGCAAGCGGCGCAGGTCAGCGGCCGAGCAGTAATATCCCACCTCCGACAGCACGATCAGCCCAAATTCCCCCTCCGGCCAATCCCCCGGCAGCGCTCGGCGTTCAAAACTCACTCCGGGCCGGCCGGCCAGTCGTTGCCTGGCGATGCCGAGAGGCTGCTCTACCAGGTCGATTCCCAGCACGGTGTCACAACGCTCGGCCAGCTCGGCGGTCAGCACGCCGGTAGAGCATCCCAATTCGAGTGCTGCACCAAACCGTTGCCGGGGCAGTGCTGCGAGAAGGGCCGCCCGCTTGCGTTTTTCATACCACCGCGTCTCGAAACCCCACGGGTCCGAACCGTACGAGTAGACGGTGTCGAAATACCCGGCTGGGAGGCTCTGGTTCGGGTCAGCGTGGGCATCCGGTTGTGGTTTCGGCCGAACATGCACCTCAATGAGCGTTTCGAAGTCTCGCGCGAAGTGCGCCCGAAAGCCGGCCGGAACGATGGCTTCATCGCCCGGCGATTCCGACAAGGGCCGCACTTGGCTGCGATGCAGCGCGAGGGCTCGAGCTTTGGCCTCACGTTCGGCCGGCTTCAGTTCGAAAACCCGCACGGTTTCGGCAGACCACACCGCGTCATCGGGCGTCGACCAGTGCCAGGCCCAGATCGGGTATTCGAACAGCCGTGCTCGATGTGTGCGCACCGCCCGCTCTGCTGCCGAACTCGCCGCAGCATGATCGGGATGCCCGTCGGCTCGCCACGGCGCCACCACCCAGGTCGAGTCGCCCGCATCGCCAATAGCCTCGTTGATCGCTCCTTCGGCAATATCCACGTTCTCCGTAAGTTTGCCGTCGGGGAGCTCTAACAGGCGAACCTGCGCGTTGGGGGCAAGGTGGGCGAGGGCATCCGTCACTTCAATGCGGCGAAGCTGTGCGAGACGAGCCGGGTCGTGGGTCGACGAGTTCGGGTGCGACGCCTCACCGTTGCTCAGCACAATCACAATGATCGGCAGTCCTAGCCCGGCCACATGAGCGATGAGTCCGCCGACCCCAAGGCTCTCGTCGTCGGGATGCGCCGACACAACAATCAAGCGTTCCAGCCCGCTGACGCCGAGCGAAGTGCACCGATCGGGCAAGTGGGCTGCCTGCCAGGCCTTCTCGGGCGTTCCGCTGTCGGAATGATTGAACGTCACCATGGTGCACTCCCCCTCGTAACAAGCATCCGGCCCAAGACCGCATCGTCGCGTTCGGCATGGTGTTGTCGCACATACAGTTGCTGGTCGGCCACCCGCTGGGCGTGCCGGGCGTCGAGAGCGAGCGGGGCCGGCCCGAGCGCGTGCCCGATCTGAAATATGACGTCCTCAACCGTTCGGGTGAAGACGCCCCACGATTGGTCCGGTCTTGGCGCATGGTCCGGTCTTGGCGCATGGCCCGGTCGGGGAACGGATACGAAAGTCGTCGCCAGCGCCAGCGCCCGCCGCGCATCACCGTTGACCTCGGCGGCAGCGGCAGCGGCAGCGAGGTCACCACGCGCACTAAAAAGCTCAGCTGGCCGCGGGCTAGCTTCACGCTTCATGGCAACCCTCTCGACTCACAAAGCCTTGTCGGGTCGAGCGAGTGTCAGGAAGCGCGGTGCGGGGATTTTCCCGAGGAGCGCTTGCGCGGCTTACGATTCTCCGCGCTGACCATCCAGGAATACTGCTCGAGCTTCTCGATGAAAGCGTGCAGAAGGTCGGCACTGGTGGGGTCTTCCTCGTCGACCTCATCGTGCACCTTACGCATCGTGTCGACCGTGGCGTCGAGCCGTTCGGTGATGAGCGTGACCGTCTCGGTCGTGTCGACTTCGCCGTCGGGAAACTTCGGCAGGTTGGTGGTTTTGGTGACCGTCTCGCTGCGGCCATCGGGCATCGCGTCGAGTGCGCGCATCCGCTCGGCAACTTGGTCGGAGAATTCTCGCGCATCGAGGATGATCTCGTCGAGTTGCAGGTGCAGGTCGCGAAAGTTCTTTCCGACGACGCTCCAGTGCGCCTGTTTGCCCTGCACGTGCAACTCGATCAGGTCAACCAAAACGGACTGCAGGTTGTCGCTGAGTGTTTCGGAGGCGTGCATGGTGTCCTTCCAATCGGGGAGAATTTGCCTCGAGACCATATCATGGCCGCACAATCTGGGCCACAATATAATGACCCGACCGCGGGCCGCAGACCCGACGTGCGGCCCCCGGGCTTCCCGGGCGCGCGGAGCCTGGCACGGCCGAATCTCGCCCCTTCACTCGTCATTGGGGGCGCGTGGCGGGCGCGGCTTGCTGTACTTCTTGTGTGCGGTTTGCGGGGCGGTACCGAGGATGCGTGCGATATCAGCCCAGGAACAGCCGCCGTCGCGCATGGCGTTGACCGCGGCGGTGACCCGCAGGGTGACTTCGACGCGATCGCGCACCGCGCGTTCCAACTCGCGCTCCAGAGCCCGGTAGGGCCGGGCGATGTGCGGGGCGGAGCCGTCTGCCGGCGGTGGCACTGGTTGCGCGATACCCCCATCAACTTGGTCGTGACTGTCGGGGGCAACACTGGTCATCGGCAACCTTTCCACTGATGAAATGTAGGCCCAGCGTGCTTGCGCGTCAACCACTTGACGCAGACATTTTGACGTCTGCGCAGTCATCGTTGTATGCGTCCCCTCGAACGTGCGTGCGCTATGGCAGAATCGGTGGCATGGCAATCGAGGGACGTCCCGGCGCGGTCGTTTCCGTCAGCCGCGATGACGCGCACCGCTTCAGCAAGCCGGTGGTCGCAAGCATACGTTTGCTCGCTGGGATCGGTGTCGATGGTGATGCTCACTCGGGCGCCACTGTGCAGCACCGCTACGCCAAAAAACGTAATCCCACGGCGCCCAACCTCTGCCAGGTTCACTTTATGGCTGCAGAGTTGTTCGACGACCTCATACCGACCGGGTATACGGTCTCACCGGGCGAGCTCGGCGAAAACGTGACAACCATCGGTATCGCTCTAATGACCCTGCCGCTCGGAACCCGCCTGTACCTCGGCAGCGAGGCCGTGGTCTCGATCACCGGTATGCGCAGCCCGTGCTCGCTCATCAACGGCTACCGGAAAGGCCTGATGAAGCAGCTCATCAGAACGGATGCCGCCGGTGCAGTTCAGCGCCGCGGCGGAATTATGGGCGTCGTGCTGACCGGCGGCATCGTGCAACCGGGCGACCGAATTCGCGTGGAGCTGCCCGTCGGTGAGCATCTCCCGCTCGGCGTCGTCTAGGTCTGGATTCACCCCCAGGCCAGACCCTGGGCCCGCTCTCTGGGCCCAGGGTCGAAAAAAAGCGCTACTGGGGGTCAGCGGAGGTGTGGAACCACGGCGGGTAGACCGCAACCTTGGGCTTATACGAGCTTGCCTTCAGGATGCCGCGCACAGTTGCGCGCACATTGTCATTGCACACGCCGATCAGCGTGATCAGGTCCATCGGCACGGCGTCGGGCACGAGCAGCTCGGCTTCAAGCATCATCGCGCCGTCTGCTTCGGCGCGAAGGGTCTGCAGCATACGCTCAGCGGTGGCCGGCGTTGCGCCGAACCTGGTCAACGCTCCGGCAGCGTCACCGTTGGTGACGGCGACCACGCTGGAAACGAACGGGGCTGGTTCTGTTGCGGCGTCAGCATCCTGCGCGGTTTCAGCTGCGGCACGCGCCGCAATCCCATCGTTGATCTTCTTGACCGTACTCACGAGCATGACGAAGTCGAAGGCCTCGGAGCCGTGGGCATCGAGTGCCAGGCGCGGGTCAGCGGCTTCGGCGCGCACGCTCTCCCAGACGGTCGCGTTCGGCGACAGAAAGAAGGGCACGTACTCCGCAACACTGCGACCGTCGCCGGAGACGTGAGCAACGCGGCGCAGGTCGCGAGTGGCCGGTGCGGAGATGTCGACGGCGGGCCGCGCGGTGAGGGCGCCGTTGGCGAGCAGGCGTCCGTCCTTCAGAATCGCACTGAGGTTGCTGATGTGGGTGAGATGGTACACGCGCTGCTCGTCGACGTTGTCGGTCGAGACCGCCTCCGCTCGCACCGGGCGAGGTGCGCCGGCGACGCGAACCGGGCGAGCGGCGCGCGCCACGGGCATGGCCGCGGTCGGTAGTGGATCGCGCAGGGAGGACAGCTTCGGGGCGCGCGTCTTCTTCACCGGAGTGAGGGGCTCAGTAACAACTTTGGGAAAGCACAGAGCGCACAATTGGCCCTCGAGCCCGTGGATGCATTCGTCGTCCAAGAGGGAAAAACCTTTCGTTACGCGGCTCGCGCCACTCGGAAAAGCCGAACGCGCATACCGCTTATTAACGTTACGTTCATTTGTGTGGCAGCGCTGACCGTTCTCTAGTTTTTCGGCAACTCGACGCGAACAATGAGTCCATCGTCAGTGGATTCGATGCAGAGATGGTCGAGCCCTGGCACGATCAGGTCGGCCTCAAGTTCGGCCGCCGGATAGGTTCCGGCGACTCCGATCGTGGTGCAGCCAGCGGCGCGGCCGGCCTGCAACCCGGCAGGCGCATCCTCGATCACCAGACACCGCCCCGGGTCGACGCCGAGCCGGGCAGCTCCCTCCAGAAACGGTTCAGGGAACGGCTTACCACGCGGGGTGTCATCGATAGTCACGATCACGCTCGGTGCCACCAAAGCGGATGCCGCCAGCCGGGCGACCGCCAGTGGCCGCGCGCAGGACGTGACGATGGCCCGTCGACTCTCCGGCAGGCTGTTCAGGAGCGCTGCTGCACCGGGCAGCACGGTGATGTCATTGGTGTCGGCGGTTTCGAGAGCGAGAATGCGGTCGATCGCCTCGTCGACGCGGGCGGCTGGCACGAGTTCGGCGATAATGTCGCGCGCCGGGCGACCGTGGGCGGTTTCGTCCTTGGCTACGCCCCATTCGTTTGCCCAAGCGGCCCACGAACGGTTGACCGCCGGCGTGGAATCGATGAGGGTGCCGTCCATATCGAACAATACGGCGTCGAAGGTGCGCCCCTGCAAAACGTTCTCGGTGACAAAACTGGGGTCAGGCATCCGTTGTCCTTTCGTCGCGCCGGCTGGTTGCCGATGCTTCAACGGTAGGCCACCCACGATTGCCCACGCCATTTGGTGCGGCCGCGGCCGGTATCGTGGACAGCAACAACCGAGCTGGGAGACCTTGACGTGTGGACGACCGTTTTGGTGATTGCGGCCGTGCTGGTGGGCTCGAGCATGCAGCGCATCACCGGCATGGGGTTCGCCCTGGTAGCGGCGCCCTTCTTGGTTCTACTGCTCGGGCCGGTTGACGGCGTTATCGTGGTCAACGCGTGCGGGGCACTCACGGCGAGCATTATCCTGATGCGAGTATTTCGCCAGGTTGACTGGCGGCGCTACAGCCTTTTGGCGGTCTGCGCCGTCGTCGGCATCGTGCCCGGCTCCTACATTCTGCAGTTCGTTTCGGCAGCCTGGCTCGAAATTTCGATCGGCGTCCTCGTGGCGGCCGGTCTGACCGTATCGGTCAACCTCGGCCGGGTCGTAGTGCGCGACCGTCTGGGTTTTCGCGTCATGGCCGGCCTGACCAGCGGGTTCATGAATACGACGGCTGGCGTCGGCGGCCCTGCAGTGAGCATTTACGCGATTGCCACGGGGTGGCCGCAGCGGTCCTTTGCCGCGACCATGCAGCCGTACTTTCTCTCGATCGGGCTGGCGTCCCTAGCCTCAAAATTCGGGCTGGGATCGGCCGACCTGCCCCAGTTGCCCGTGCTGGTTTGGGTGTTCATCGGGTGCGCCTGCATCGTGGGGCTGATCGTTGGTGACCGGCTGGCCACTGTGATCGAGCCGCACGTGGCCCGACGCCTACTCGTGGTCGTTGCCTATCTGGGATCGTTCGCGACCATCGTGCGCGGAGTACTCGAGCTGCTCGTTTAAGGCGGCCGGAGGTTTACCCATTAGCTCAGATGATGAAGTCGGCGCCCTCGGCGGAGACCGACTCGGACCGGTGGGCACCGTGCTGCGCGGCATCCGTCTGCATCCTGTTCTCGTCGGAATAGGTAGCCGTTACCAGGATGGGCATGTGATCTGAGGTGCCCTGCGGGAGGGTCTCGACATTGGAAACCATCAGTCCCATCGAGGTCGCCAGGTCGAAGTGTCCGCGAAAGAACTTGTAACGGGTGTAGGTGCGCGTGTCGCTGAGCGTGAGATCGTAGCCGGACTGGTTCACCTTATTGCCGAGCTTGCCCTGGAAGATCGGGTAGTTGTAATCGCCGACCATGAGGGTCGGCAGGCCAGGTCCGAGCAAGCTCAGCTCTTCGTGGGCGGTGCGAATTTGGTTGCGGCGCAGGGAATTGAGTGCGGTCAGCGGCGCGGCGTGAAACGATGCGACGACGAACTCCCGATGGGCGACATTATCAACGAGGCGGGTGGCGATCAGCCGCTCGTGCGCTGGCGCGGCGAGATGATCGTGCAACGACTTCTTGAGCGCAAAGGCCTGCGTTTTGACCGCGGTGAAGCGGTCCTTGTTGTAGTAAATGGCGAGGCCGAGCCGGTTGCGCCGGGTGGAATCGGCCAGGTGCAGGTTGCCGACCTCGGCCGGCAGATCGATCGTGTTGCATTCCTGCAGGCAGAGAATGTTGGGACTGTAACGTTCTGCCAAAGCGACGAGTTCGCCGCTGGCACGGTTCTTGCGGAGGTTGTAACTAATGACCCTCATGGCACCCGTCTCAGACTTGATGGCTGTGCCTCCAGCCTACGACTCTCGACGGGGTCGAAATTGAACATCCGGGGTCAGTTGACACATGCGCAGGTGGCATCCAGCCTGCCGACTTCCCCAAACGAAGGCGACGCCGAGGCATTCCTGCTCGGGCCTGCTCCAACCGCTCGAAACGTAGACTTGACCGGCCGCCGCGTTCCTGCGGCGCACGCGAGGGAGCCGCATGACCCAGAACGACATCGTTCTCATTCGCCACGGACAAACCGAGTGGAGCATCTCCGGCCAGCACACCGGGCGCACCGACGTTCCGTTGACCGATTTCGGGCGCCGACAAGCGGATGCTCTCGGCGAGATGCTCGACGGTCGACACTTCGATCGGGTCTACTCGAGCCCGCTGGTGCGTGCCTGGGAAACCATGGAACGGGCCGGTTACGGCGCGCAGGGCGTGGCGACCGATGACGTGCTGGAGTGGGATTACGGAGTGTATGAGGGACGCCGGACCGTGGACATCCGCTCGGAAATTCCCGGCTGGACCGTGTGGGGCGATCCGATTGTGGGTGGTGAATCCGTGGAGGAAGTGGGCGCACGGGCCGATCGCGCCATCGACGCCTGCCTCGCAGCCGAGGGCCGAGTGGCCATCTTCGCCCACGGCCACTTTCTGCGCATCATGACCGCACGCTGGATGGGCTTACCCGCCGTCGCCGGCAAGAGTCTGAGCCTCGGCACCGCAACCGTGTCAACGCTCGGCTGGGAGCGCGAAAACCGGGTGTTGCAAATGTGGAACGACTCCTCGCACCTGAGCTCGATGGACCCGATCGTTTAGTCGTACTACAAACGGCCGGACTACCCCTAGTCTGGGGTTAGACAGATTCTATTCGTTGGAACTTTTGTCGTGGGGGCGCACGAACGAATGTGCGGATTGCGCCCGGAGGGCACGACAGTGGGGGCTTGGGGCGTCATCTACTCGCGAGCCCGGTCAACGGGAGAACCCGATGTGCAACATCGGCGGCCACGCCAGCACGTGGCCCTGTCCCGACTCGCATCGTGCGGGTCTTTCGAAAGAGGGGAAAAAACATGAGTTCGTTCACACAGCTTTCACCGTCGCGCAAGCGACTTCTTGGCGCACTGCTGGCCTTCGGCATCATCGGAGTTGGCAGCATCGGAGTCGGCGGAGCCGTCGCCGCCGAGCCCACCCCGCGCGCTGCGGTCGAGCTTGGCGAGGCCGGCACCTTTGCTATCCTCTCGAAGTCCGGCATCACGGATGTCTACACATCCGCGATCAGCGGGAACGTCGGAGCGAGCCCGATCACGGGAGCCGCTATTCACGTCACCTGCCCGGAGGTGACCAACGGCACGATTTACAGCGTCGACGCCGAGGGCCCCTCCTGCATCGTGACCGATGACACGTACCTCACCGAGGCCGTCAGCGACCTCGAAATCGCCTACACCGATGCCGCCGGGCGCACCACCCCGGACTTCATCAACCTGGGCGCCGGCGAAATCGGTGGCCTGACCCTCACCCAGGGCCTCTACAAGTGGGGCACCGACGTGAACATCTCCACCGACGTCACCCTCACCGGCACCGCGGATGACGTCTTCATCTTTCAGATCTCCAAGGATCTGGAACAGGCTTCAGCTCAGGACGTGATTCTCGCCGGCGGCGTGCAGGCGAAGAACGTGTTCTGGCAGGTTGCCGGATCCGTCGCCATCGGCACGACCGCGCACTTCGAAGGCACCATCCTCAGCCAGACGATGATCGCCATGAAGACCGGAGCAACCATCAACGGCCGCCTCCTGGCCCAGACGGCCGTGACGCTGCAGAGCAACACGGTCACCGCGCCCGTCGAGTAGCTTCGCAAAAAACACACCGGTGCGGGCGACGGTTGTCGCCCGCACCGGTGTGCGCTAACGCACGAACATCGAGTTCAGTGCACCGGCACCCAGGTTCCCTTGACTCGCTCGGTGACCAGCGACGCCCGCAGCTCGGCAACAACCCGCAGATCTGCCACAACGTGGGCGCCGATCTGTAGGGCCGACGCCGCGTCATCCGCTGAGAAACGCACGACGACTCGGGCTGCGCCGGCGACGATCGTGAGGTCGGAGGCTTCCACCGTGGTGAATTCGGCGACGGCCGCAGCTGCCCTCGGCACGACCGTGGCGGGCGCGGTTCCCGAGTGCAGGGAGTCGATACTCATGGTGACGCGATAAGAAGGCATGGATTCAGGGTACGGGTACTGCCCCACCGAGACACTCAGGTGCGCCGCCTAGAGTTGTCGTTATGACTGAAACGACTGCTCCTGCGCCGCGCATCACGATGTATGGAGCGCAGTGGTGCAGCGATTGCCGTCGTTCCAAGTCATTGCTCGACCGCCTCGAGGTGGACTACGACTACGTCGATCTGTTGCTCGTCGAGGACGGCGCCGACCGCGCCCGCGCGATCAGCGGGCGCACCAACATTCCCGTCATCGTATTTCCCGACGACACGCACCTGGTCGAGCCGAGCGACGCCGAGGTACGCACCAGGCTCACCCAACTCGGCTGTATCAGCTGACCCAGCTTCACCCCGTGCTACTGTCAGAAATCGCAGGCACTAACGGGGGTAGCATCATGCACGCAACAAACACTACGTCGACGCGACCCATTCCTATTTCGCTTTGGATCAGCGCGGCACTTTTCGTCGTCTACTGCGTGCCAGGCGTGGCAGTGAGCTTGTCTGTGCGCGACGTGCCGCTCAACATTCTCGTGCTGCTCATGGTGTCTCCGCTCATGTTTATCGGCATGGTCATCTCGGTGGTCGATATCGTGCGCACCCGCAATCGCGGCAACATCAACGTGGCGTACGCGCGGCTGCAGTGGGTCGGCCTCGGACTCATGGTCCTGGCGATGCCGCTCTGGATGACCGCCGCCATCGTCATTGTCTCCCTGACTTAGCCGACCAGGTTCGCTCCTGCGCAAAGATTCCCTGGCTTTTCTGCTGGAGAGTTTTTCTACCGTTAATAATGGAGCTATTGATGTTTAGTCACTTTTACGCGTAACGTCGAAGTGTTACCCCGGACCCCGGTAGCAGTTTTTGACCGCACCGAGTCAGGGGTCCCAATGTTTCACACGTTCCTACATCCAATCAGCAGGCTCTCCGGCGAGGCATCGACTTCCGGTGGAATAGCCCTTCTGCCAACGACTGTGACCATCCTTCCGGTCGTCGATTTCGATCAGCAATCATCGTCTCGCGTTCCGCCAGCGCACGGAACCCCGCGCGGTGGCGGCACGATTAGTTCGGTCTCGCTCGAGGACTGGCTCGACAATCTCCCGGCGCGCGGCTGGGATACCTGAGCGCCGTTGTCGCGACAGCCGAAGACACCAGTCGGCAGTGTTGGCAACGGGTGAGTTATTCCCCCGTCACCCGATGCTTAGCGGCGCACGATGGAACGCAGCAGGCGCACGGCGACCGAGAGCGACGCCATGTCGTCTTGCGCGAGCGAGTTGACCTCGTCGAACACGCTGCGAGCCCGGCCGAGCTGTTCGGCGTTGAGTTCTTCCCAGGCGAGGAGGCGCTCGTCGGCAGCACCGGTATCCGTTTCGCCCAGCACGGACCGAGTCATGTCTGCGACGGTTGAGTAGAGGTCGTCGCGCAGGGCTGCGCGCGCGAGGGCCTGCCAGCGGTCCTTGCGCGGCAGTTTGGTGATTCGCTCGAGCAGATTGTCGATGCCGAACCGGTTATAGATCGTGTAATAGATTTCGGCGACCTGGGTGACCTGCACGTCTGCTCTGGCCGCGATCTTGGCCACGTCGAGCAGCGCATAAGCCTCAAACAATTCCGACCAGCGGCGACCGAGGTCGTCGGGCAAACCCCATTCTCTGGCCTTTTCTTCCTGCACTTCGAGGCGCTTTCGATCGGTGCCCTGCAGAAAGTCGCCGAGGTGCGCGCGCACCAGCGCGATCTGCGGCTTGTACTTTGCAATCACCTCACTGACGGGCATGTTGCTGCCGTGATTGACCTGCCAGCGCACGGCACGGTCGAGCAGACGGCGAATGTCCAGGTGGATCGCCGTCCATTTCTCGGTCGGGAACGACGACGGCAGCGCGTTGAGTTCGTCGACCATCGAGTCGAGGTCGTACACCTCGCGCAGAGCCACGAAAGCTCGCGCGATCGTCGCTGAGTTAGCCGAGGTTTCCTCCATCGCGCGGAAGGCGAAGGTGATGCCGCCGAGGTTGATCATGTCGTTCGCGACGACGGTCGCGATGATCTCTCGGCGAAGCGGATGCGTGTCCAGCTCGGCATCGAAACGTTCTGACAGGTGCGTCGGGAAGTAGCGGCGCAGGGTACTGCCGAACCACGGGTCGTCGGCCAGATCGCTGTCGCGCAGCGCGGTGGCCAGCTCGATCTTGGCGTAGGCGGCGAGCACGCTCAACTCCGGGCTGGTCAGTCCCTGCCCTCGGTCCAGGCGCTCCCGCAGAGTGGCCGTCGTCGGCAGGGCCTCCAGCTCGCGCTGCAGATCTCCCGATTCTTCAAGCCAGTTCATGAGGCGCTCGTAGCTCGGGCTCCAGTTGTTCACCAGCACACGGTCGTTGAGCAGCAGAATATTTTGGTCGACGTTGTCCACAAGAACCAGTCGCCCGACCTCGTCGGTCATCTCGGCGAGGAACCCTGCCCGCTCGGCCGGGTCGAGCTTGCCGGCGGCGACCATTCGGTCCACGAAGATCTTGATGTTGACTTCGTGGTCGGAGCAGTCCACCCCGGCCGAGTTGTCGATCGCATCCGTGTTGAGGATGACCCCGGCGAGCGCGGCTTCGATGCGGCCGAGTTGCGTGAACCCGAGGTTGCCGCCCTCCCCGACGACCTTGACCCGCAAATCCTTGCCGTCGACCCGAATGCTGTCATTGGCTTTATCGCCAACCTGCGCGGCCGATTCACTACTCGCTTTGACATAGGTGCCGATGCCGCCGTTGTAGAGCAGGTCGGTGGGCGCCAATAGAATCGCCCGCAGCAATTCAGGCGGGCTCAGCTGAGTGGTCCCCTCTGGCAGCCCGAGCACGACCCGCACCTCGGGCGAGATCGGAACGACCTTGGCCTGACGCGGGAAGACGCCACCACCGGCGCTGATCAGGTCGGCCCCGTAGTCAGCCCAGGATGAGCGCGGCAGTTCGAACAACCGGGCGCGTTCGACGGAGGAAAGCGCTGGGTCCGGGTTGGGGTCGAGAAAAATGTGTCGGTGGTCGAAGGCCGCGACGAGTTTAATGTGCTTGGACAGCAGCATGCCGTTGCCGAACACGTCACCGGACATATCGCCGACACCGACAACGGTGAAGTCTTCGGATTGTGTGTCAACACCGAGTTCGCTGAAGTGGCGCTTGACCGACTCCCAGGCTCCCTTGGCGGTGATACCCATCTCCTTATGGTCGTAGCCGACCGATCCACCGGAGGCGAACGCATCGCCGAGCCAGAAGCCGTACTCTGCGGCCAGCCCATTGGCGATGTCGGAAAAGGATGCCGTGCCCTTATCAGCGGCGACCACAAGATAACTGTCGTTGTCGTCATGGCGCACCACCCGGTGTGGTGCAACGACATGCTCGCCATCGGCCTCGGCCACCAGGTTGTCGGTCAGGTCGAGCAGCCCGCGAATGAACGTCTTGTAGCTGTCGATACCCTCGGACATCCACGCCGCACGGTCAAGACCGGGGTCGGGTAACTTCTTGGCGAAGAATCCGCCCTTGGCGCCGGTGGGCACGATGACGGCATTCTTGACCGTTTGCGCCTTCACCAGGCCGAGCACCTCGGTACGAAAATCCTCACGGCGATCGGACCAGCGCAGCCCGCCGCGGGCTACCTTGCCGAAGCGCAGGTGCACACCCTCCACCCGCGGCGAGTACACCCAGATTTCATACATGGGCTTGGGTGAAGGCATCTGCGCGATCTGTGACGGGTCGAGCTTGATACTGAGATAGGGCTTGTACTGGAAGAAGTTCGTGCGCAGCGACGCTTCGATCAGAGTGACGAACGTGCGCAGCACACGGTCGGCGTCGAGGGTGACGACCTGCTCCATCGCGACCCGCAGCTGTTCGCGCACGTCGGCGACGCGGAGCATCCGCTCGTCGTCAGTGAGGTCGGGGTCGAAACGGGCCTCGAACAGGGCAACGAGGCCGCGGGTGACGGCCGGGTTGGCGAGAAGAACGTTTGCGACGAAGCCGTAGGAGTTGGTGTTACCGATCTGCCGCAGGTACTTGGCGTAACTGCGCAGGATGATGACCCGGTGCCAGGGCATGCCGTCTTGCAATACCAGGCGGTCGAGGCTGTCGGATTCGATGGCTCCGCTGATGGCCGCGCCGAAAGAGTCGGCGAGCAACGTTCCGGTCGCAACCGGGTCAACTCCGGCCGGGTAGTGCAAGCCGAGGTCGTAGAGATAGAAGCGGCGCCCGTCAGCGGTCTGTATGTCGAACGGCACTTCATCGAGCACCTCGATGCCGAGGTTCTGTAGAAACGGCAGAATCTGGCTGAGGCTTTTCGGTTCGGTCATGTAGAGCTTGATGCGGGCGTCTTCGCCCGGGTCACCAGTCGTTCTGGGCAGGTATACGTGCAGCCCAGGGCGGGTGTGCGCCTGCGCGGATGCCGCCACCTCCGCGGCACGAGCCTCGAATCGCCCAATGTCTTCCAGCGCGTCGGTAATTTCGTAGTCGACCCGGTAGCTGTCGGGAAAAGCGTTGGCCCACACGTCGGCCAACCGCTTTGCTTCTTCAACCGAGTGTGTCTCACCCAGTTCGTCACTGATTCCCTCGGACCAGGATCGAACGGCTCTGGCCAGGCGTTGCTCCAGCGCGGCGACATCGACGGACTCCGCCGAGACAGTTTTGGGCAAGCGGATGCGATAGAACAAGCGCGCGAGCGCAGACTCGGTCATCCGCGCTTCAAAATCGAGCGACTCCGACTTGAACGTCTCCTGTAGTTCTTTCTCGATGCGCAGTCGTACGCCGGTGTTGTAGCGGTCACGCGGAAGGTACACCAGCGCCGACATGAACCGGCCGTAAATGTCGGGTCGCAGGAACAGGCGGGTACGACGGCGTTCCTGCAGACGCTGAATAGCCAGCGACGCCGTGACGAGGGCGGGCACCTCGATCTGGAACAGCTCGTCACGAGGATAGGTTTCCATGATGCCGAGCAGGTCTTTTCCGCTGTGCGACTCGGGCGGAAAACCGACTTCGGTCATCACAGCCGTGACCTTCTCGCGCAGCACCGGAACGGCGGTGACCGAACTGGTGTACGCGCTCGCGGCGAACAGACCGATAAAACGCTGCTCACCGTCGACCTGGCCGGAGGCATCGAAACTCTTGATTCCGATGTAGTCGAAGTAGGCGGGACGGTGCACGGTTGACCGGGAGTTGGCCTTAGTGATCACCAGGGCGGTACGCTCGCGCGCCTTTTGACGGCCGGCATCTGTCAGGTGCTGAACCTGGTGGCGGTCGTCGGCAAAACGCAGCAGGCCGAGGCCGCTGCCCTGGATGAGAGTGAGCACATCCTCGCCGCCCTGCGTTTCAAGGTTGTATTCGCGGTAGCCGAGAAAAGTGAAATTGCCCTCGTCGAGCCACTGCAAGAGCTGCTGGGTCTGGTGAAGGTCTTTGATGTGCTCGGCATCAACGATTGTGTCGAGCGCTTTGGCGATCTGCATGGCCTTGGTGCGCATGAGCGGCCAGTCTTCGACCGCGGCCCGCACGTCTTTGAGCACAGCGCTCAACCCGGCGATAAGGCTGGCCTGCTCGTCGTCGCTCGTGCTGTCGATCTCGATGGCGATCCAGGACTCGAGGTGTGAAGCATCATCACCGGTAGCGATGAGGTGGGCGATATTGGGCATGGCAGAGGTATCACCGCTGGAGACGCCGGCACTGGAGACGCCGACGCTGGTCGGGATGCGGTTGATGTCGACGAGGTCGTTCGTGGACTTGCTGCGAGCGACGATGAGCAGGGGGTGCACGACCAGGTGGATGGCGGAGTGCTGGCGCACCAGCTCGGCCGTGACCGAGTCAACGAGAAAAGGCATGTCGTCGGTGACGATATAGACGACACTGCGACCGGCTTCACTGTGAATCTCGACGGTCGCGGTCTTCGGCACCCGGTGCTGCGCGACCTGCCAGTGGGCCCGCGCCCGAGCCTCGAGAAGCTCGGGGGTATAGCTCGCCGCATCTTCGCCTGTTAGATGCTCGTAGTAATCATCTATGAACGTTTCGAACGTTGGGCCTAAGGGGAATAGACCCGCTGGGGACAGACCCGTTCGGGTGAAACCAGACGACATCGAAAAAACGCCTCCATCAAATTCATCGCCGTGCGGGTGCGGCTTGGTTACGCTCACAAGCTACCGGTCACCGCCGACATTCCCGGGTGGGAATCTGGCACGGCAATGACCGGAAACCTGCGAACAACAACCAGCGCACTGTGCACACAAACGAACTGCGTGTGCGGGCTCCTGCAACGGGCACGTCGGTGTGCCTCGCCGAACTCAATCATGGAAACCCTTGCTCGCCCATCGTAGCGCCGGGCCCTGCACTCTGGAACGTCGTCGCAGAACCTGCGGCCGGCCACCCGGAAATAGACAGCTGCTCGTCGATTCGGTCGTGACCGGCACATAAACGGACAACACCAACCGCTTTTAGTACCAGCCGACAGACTGCGAGTGCGACCAGGCTGCGCACGGCGATCCGTAAGATGAGGCCTTGATGTAGCCAAGGCCCCAGCTGATCTGCGTCGTGGCGTTGGTCGCCCAGTCGTTGCCAGCCGACGCCATCTTGCTACCGGGAAGTGCCTGGGGAATTCCGGTCGCACCACTGCTGGAATTGAGGGCCGCGTAGTTCCAGCCGGATTCCTTCTGCCACAACCGATCGAGGCAGCTGAACTGGTCCTCGGCCCAGCCGTACTGCGAGGCGGCCATCGAACGAGCTGTAGCGCGCGCACCGTCGACGGAATTGCCGCCCGCGAGGGATTGCATGCGAGCGGCTTCGGCAGCTGCTTGCGCTGCGGCTTGAGCCGCTGCTTCAGCAGCCGCAGCGGCCGCGGCAGCCGCAGCAGCCTCGGCGGCGACGCGGTCGACCTCAGCCGTGGCGGCAGCGACCGACGCGGTCTCTGCCTTCGCCTCGGCCGTGAGCGATTCCACCCGTTCGATGGGCAGGATCGCGTAGCTGGCCAGCGAGCTGACTACCGAGCTGAGAGTGGTGGCGTCCACTTTGCTTTGGCTGGCAGCGATGACGACGTGGGCCTCGCTGAGCGCAGCGGATGCGTTATCGCGCGTGATGGTCTCGCCGCGCTGCACGTAGAAGTCGAGCTGATCGCCCTGCAGGCCCCTGCTTTCGGCGAGTACGGCCGTGGCAGCGACGCTGCCCTGCCTGGCATCGGCCGATTGGGCGACGAATCCGCTGCTGGCGACCAGGCCGGCAATAACGAGTACGGTACCGGTCGCTACGGCAATCTCATGTCGGCGGGTTCGTGGTTTGCGCATCTTACGGTGAATTTGAGTGTTTGGGAGGGCAACGTGGGCATGGGGCGTTTCCGTGTGTTTTGGGCGCATGTCCTTCATCTGGCGCGAATGATGGACGCTAGGTACGCCCGTTCGCTGGGTTTTTGGCCCGTGCACTTCGGGGTGGCGCGGGCGAGGCCGCCAGCATGCCCGGTCTTATTGAACAAAACCTCACGATTTTCTGCGAAACCCCTGATTATCGGTCACGTGTGTTCTGTCGTGGCATACTTTGCGACTGCTGACCGGTCAGTCACCGGCGCGACGGGGTGTTTAGCCTGATCGTATCGATCGGCGGGAGAACGGAGTAGAGCGCGGATTCAGGCTAAAAAATACCGAGGATGGTGGCAAAAATTCTCATCTCGTCTGTGAATCGCGACAGGTCAAAGTTCTCGGGCAGCAGCCCGCCGAGGCTTCCAGGGTGCGCCTCCCGGTTCGCCCCGCGGGTGCGCAACTCAACGCCGCGCTGTCCGCGAGTGCCGAGCACGAGCTGCGGAGTACCGTTGCGATGCACGGGACTTTCCGACGTAATGACGAGATCGGCCGCCAACAAGTGCCGGTTGTCGCGGACGAGTTCGGCCAGATGCGGGCTTTTAATCTCGTCCTCGCCCTCAATGAGCACCTTTACATTAACCGGAAGCTCGCCGGTGCCACGCCCGAACACGCGACCGGCTCGAATGGTCGACTTGAACGGATCGTCATGCCATCGCGCATCAAAATCCGCCGGTTGCACGTCGTAGTGCCCGTAAATGAGTACGGTCGGCAGACCGGGATCGACGACGCGTTCGCCGTACACCGCCGGCGGTCCATAGCCCTCGATCAGGTGCGCGCGCAGACCACTCGTGCAGACACTGTTCAGCACGATCTGGGCGCACACGGCAAGGTCGTCTGTGGGCTGAGCACTCACGCCGGCGGTGCGAACGAGACAGGCGAGTTCGTCGAGCGCTGCGGCAAACCCGGAATCAATGTGGGCGTAGACATCGTCCATGGTCATAACGTCACTGGCCCGGCATACCGGCGTGGCCTCGCACTTGCTGCACCGCTTCCACGACCCAGAAAAACCTCCCGGTCAGCTTCGGTCATCAACATTTGGTAGCCCCTCACGGCGAATGTCACTGGCCATTTCTGTTCATCATATAGATGTCCTGTCTATGCAGCGATACAATTTGAAAACTGCCTGTCCCACGAACTTCCGCGAAGAATCTGGAACCGTGCGGCGGTCGGCGCTGGCGAGTGCGCGAGGTGCGCGCCTCTACCCTTCTTTCAACCTCCCGAAACGAGCCCGTCATGACCCCCCAGCTGCGTGCCCTTGTCAACGCTCGTCTCATCGATGGCACCGGTGGCCCGGCCCGCGCACGGTCGACCGTGATTATCGATGGCGAACGTATTGTCGAGGTGACCGACGATCGCCCCCTTCCCAGCACGGTCGAGGTCGTCGATCTGGGCGGTGCCACCCTGATGCCCGGCCTTATCGACTGCCATACGCACCACGCCGGGTGGGCGCAGAGCCTGGTCGCGCACCCGGAACCGCTTGGACTGCTGGTGTCCCAGACCGTGGCTGCCCTGAAGGTGACGGTGGAGGCGGGAATCACCACGGCCCGCGATCTCGGGGGTTTGGAACGCGGGTTCGTCGAAGCCGTTGACCGCGGAGTCATTCCCGGTCCACGTTTGCAGACCTCGCTGATCATTGTGTCGCCGACGAACTCGCTGATGGATCACCACCCGGTGTCGGGCGGCGCGATCAATTCCCGCGGGCGGTACGAGATCTGGCCTGGCCTGCCCAAACCGTGGTGCGACGGCCCGGTGGCTGCCCGGGCCAAGGTCCGAGAGGTTATTCGCATGGGCGCCGACGTCATCAAGGTTGCCATGTCGGGCAGCATGACGTTCGCCGCACGACGACAGCACCGCCCGCTGTTCACCGAGGAAGAACTCGCAGCCATCGTGGACGAGGCGCACATCGAGGGGATCCCGGTGTGCGCACACGCCCACGGTGACCCCGGCGCGATCCTGGCCGTGCAGGCTGGCGTCGATACCATTGAGCACGGAACCTATCTCACCGAAGAGTGCGCGCGCGAAATGGCTGATCGCGGCACATGGTATGTTCCAACAATGTGCATCTCCAACTGGCACAGCACCCTGTCCCAGGCAAGCGTGCGCGCCCACACCGCCGACATGCCTGCGCGCCATCGAGAGAGCATTGCTCGGGCCGTGCGACTCGGCGTGCGCATCGCGGCGGGCACCGATACCAACCCGTTCCACGGATTCGGGCGCACCGGGATGGAATTGGAATTGCTGGTCGAGGCCGGAATGACCCAAGCAGAAGCGATCGCGGTCGCCACTGACCAGTCCAGCCAGTGCCTGGGCATGTCAGCCAATGTCGGTACCGTCGCGGCGGGCAAATTCGCCGATCTGCTCATCGTGGACGGCGACCTGCACCGGGACATCCGCTTGCTACAGGATGCGAGCCGTCGTACCGCCGTGCTGAAAGGTGGCCAGTTCATGAGTGGTTCACCTCTTTCTATAGCGGATGCGCGCAGCCGCCGAACGATCGCGGTAACCGCATGACGACCGACACCGCCGACACCCCGGAGACGTCGACGGCACCGCCCGTCGCAGCAGGCCCGGCCACCGACTACATGATCGGGCCGGTCGCCGCGGCCCTCGACATCATGCTCGAGTTCGAGAGTGGACAAAGGGAACTGCGCGTTGCCGACATCGCCCGGCGAATTGGCGTGACCCGAAACAAGGCGTTCCGACTGATTAAAACCCTCGAATCGCGCGGTTTTCTCCAACGCGTAGGCGACCACTACCGGGTGGGCAGTCGATTGCTCACCCTCGGCGAAGTGGCGGCCCAACCGATCGAGGCATTGCGTGCCGCCGCGCAGCCCGAGCTGGACGCGTTGCAAGCGCAGACCAATGAAACGGTCTACCTGCTGGCTCCGTTGGGCATGGAAGCGATCTGCATCTCCCGCATTGAGAGCACCCATTCCCTGCGCATCTCGGTGAATGTCGGCCAGAAACGACCACTAACTGCGGGGGCGGGGCAGAAGATGCTGCTCTCCGGCCAGGACGAGCAACACCTGACCCAGGTACTCAAACATCGGGGGCCAGCGTTCACCGAACACACCATCACCGACGAGGGCGAGTTGCGCCGACAATTAGAGGAAATTCGCCAACGCGGTTACAGCCTCAGCCTCGGCGAGGTCGATTCCGGGGCCGGGGCCGTCGCCGCGCCTGTCTACGACTACTCTGGTGACATGATCGCGGCCTTGGTAATTGGGGGTGCCATGTCGCGGGTGTCGGGCAATGTCGAGGGTGCGTGGAGGGATTCGGTCGTCAGCGCCGCCCACCGCATTTCTGCAACGCTCGGCCACCACCAAAAATAGCGGCGCTTCTACCGAGCAACTCCAACGCTCCGTCGCCAATCGCCTGCAAAACACACCACATTTCACGCAGGCATGTTGAGTTCAGCTTAATCAACTACAGCAACGGAGCACCATCAATGAAGCGTATCCAGATCGCGATAACCCTCTGCCTGGCCCTCTCGGTCTCGCTCTTAGCCGGTTGTAGCGCAGCGGTTGAACCGGCAGACCCCGCAGTTTCCACTCTCATGGACCAAGCCATTCACGACGCTTTACCCCAAAACGTTCAGGACGCCGGCGAGCTCACTGTCGTCACGAGCGGTGCAAACCCACCGTGGTGGGTAACGACGCCCGGAAAAACCGGCGAGTACACCGGCGCCGGCGCCGAGCTGATGGAGGCCATCGCGGAGGTGATGGGCGTGGATATCAAGATCGCCACCGTGCCGGACATTTCCGGCGCATTCGCCGCGATCAGCGCCGAACGTTACGCCTTCGGTTTCTTCCCCTACGCCGACTCGGTCGGCGGACCGAAGGAGCGCCCAGGCGCCGAATTCGTTGACGTTCTGCAGGAGGTCGTACCTTTCCTGGTTGAGAAGGGCAACCCCAAGAACGTCACCAACATGGACGAACTGTGTGATGTCACAGTGGCAGCACTCGCCAACGCCGCCACGTACAGAGTCGCCGAGGCTCAGGCAGTGAAGTGCCAGGAGCAGGGTAAGAACCTCACCGTGCTGAGCGTCGCGAGCGTTCCCGACGGCGTGCTGGCGTTGCGATCAGGGCGAACGGATGCCTTCTTCACCGGCGGCGCCTCGCTGTTCTACGCGGCCAGGGAATCAAACGGCGAGTTGGAAGTCGTCGGCGACGAGTTCGCCAACGGGTTCGCCGGTCAGTTCATGGGAGCTCTGCTCCCTAAAGATTCTGAGCTCTCTGACCCCCTGCTCGCGAGTTTTCAGGTGCTCTTTGACAATGGTGACTACGAGAAGATCATGACCAAGTACGGTCTCGATCGAGAGATTATCGAACAGCCCGGCATCAACCTCTACGCCGACTGGCTCGCCGCGAACCCGCAATAGTCATGGCTACCCTGCCGAGTAACCAGACTGACTTCGAATTGCCTCTCACGCAACACCCCGTGGACGTCGCACACGCCTTGGCTCCCCGGCGGCCCGCTACCTGGGTACTCTCCATAATCACCGTGGTCGTCGCCGCGCAAATCGTGCACCTGTTCCTGACGAACCCCAACTTTGAATGGGACGTCGTCGGGCAATACCTCAACAGTGAAACCGTGCTCCAGGGCGTTGTGATGACTCTCTTTCTCACGGTAACGGCGATGACGATCGGTCTGGTTCTCGGCGGCGTTCTGGCGGTGTGCCGGCTGTCAGACAATACCCTGTTACGCGTGCTCGCTTCGTCGTACATCTGGCTCTTCCGGGGCACACCACAGCTCGTGCAACTGATCTTTTGGTTCAACATCGGCCTGCTCGTGCCGGTCTTGAGCATCGGGATTCCGTTTGGTCCGACATTCGCCTCCATTGAGTCCAACACTCTGGTGACGCCGCTGTTGGCGGCCATAGTCGGTCTTGGTCTGCACGATGCCGCCTATCAGGCCGAGATCTATCGCGCTGGGCTGATCTCGGTCGACGAGGGGCAGCTCGAGGCGGCACAAGCACTGGGCATGAAGCCGGTTCGGGTCTTCTTTCGAATCCAGCTGCCCCAGGCCATGCGCTTCATCGTTCCGCCCACTTTCAACTCCATCATCGCGCTGGTGAAGGGAACTTCGTTGGTGAGCGTGATCGGCGGAGCCGAGCTGTTGTTCTCGGTCAAGGAGATCTACAGCCAGACCTATCAAACCGTGCCACTGCTGATTGTCGCGAGTATCTGGTACCTGTTCATCACGACCGTGCTCAACGGCGTGCAGTTCTTCATTGAGCGTCACTATGGCCGGGGGGCCAGCCGCAAGAGCAGTTCGTCTCTGGTCGCCAGGTTTTTCGATCGACGAGCCGCCGAGCGCACCCTGAATCGAGGTATGGAATCGTGACTTTGCCCCTTCTGCGCATCAGCGAATTGCGCAAGCAATTCTCCGGGGTCGAGGTGCTCAAGGGCATAAATCTCGAGGTGCGTATCGGCGAGACGGTCGCGATTCTCGGTGCGTCAGGGTCGGGAAAATCCACCCTGCTGCGCTGCGTGAATTGCCTCGAGGTTGCCAGCGGCGGGTCGATCTGGGTAGGCGACGAGCTGATGGGCTATCGGCAAGGGTCTGGAGAGACCGTGCGCCGGCTCACCGAAAGCCAGATCGCCGTGCAGCGTCGCAACGTGGGAATGGTTTTTCAGAACTTCAACCTGTTTCCGCACTGGACCGTGCTGCAGAACATTACCGACGGCCCCCGCTCCATTCTCAAATTGAGCAAGGCCGACGCCATCGAGCGCAGCATGACACTGCTGGCCCGGGTTGGATTGGCCGATCGCGCCAACGCCTACCCGCGCCAGCTCTCCGGCGGGCAGCAGCAGCGCGTCGCCATCGCCCGGGCACTGGCCCTCGAACCCGCTCTGCTCTTGTTTGACGAACCGACGTCGGCCCTCGATCCGGAAAACGTCAGCGAAGTCACCGATGTAATGGCCGCGTTGGCGGCCAGTGGCGCCACCATGCTCGTGGTCACCCACGAGTTGGGCTTCGCTCGGGCAGCCGCCGATCGGGTCGTCTTTATGGACGGCGGCGTCATTCTTGAGCAGGGGTCGCCGACCGAGGTCTTCGACCACTCGCAGCAGCCGCGCACCCGGGAGTTTCTGCGCAAGACCCTGGTTTGATTCGACAACTCTCCCGTTGCGGCTCACACTGTAACCACCAGTCGCCTTCAAAGGAGAAACCGTGACCATACTCTCAGATGCCCGTGAACTTGCCGGAGCCATCACCGACCTGCGCCACCGACTGCACCAGGAACCCGAAATCGGGCTGCAGTTGCCACGCACGCAGGAGAAGGTACTCGAGGCCCTCCAGGGCCTTCCGTACGAGATCAGTCTTGGTACCGACACGACCTCGGTGACGGCGGTGCTGCGCGGAACCGGCGTCGGGGCATCCGCTTCACGGCCCGTGGTGTTGCTGCGCGGCGACATGGACGCGCTCCCAGTTCAGGAACGCACCGGGCTGGAGTTCAGCTCGCGCATTGACGGCGCCATGCACGCCTGCGGTCACGACTTGCACACCGCCATGCTCGTGGGCGCGGCGACTCTGCTCGCCCACCACCGTGACCAACTCGCCGGAGACGTCGTACTCATGTTTCAGCCCGGCGAGGAGGGCTACGACGGGGCGGGAGTGATGATTAGCGAGGGCGTGCTCGACGCTGCCGGCCGCCGCGCCGACGCCGCCTACGGCCTGCACGTCACGTCGGCCGGCGCATCCAACGGGCAATTCGCCAGTCGCACAGGAACCCTGATGTCGGCCAGCGATGGCCTCACGGTGACGGTGCACGGGGCTGGCGGGCACGGCTCTGCCCCGCACCAGGCGCAGGATCCGGTGACGGTGATTGCCGAGATGGTCACCGCCCTGCAGGTGATGGTCACCCGCCAGTTCGACATGTTCGACCCGGTGGTGCTCTCGGTCGGGGTGCTGCACGCCGGCACCAAGCGCAATATCATCCCCGACTCCGCGCGACTTGAAGCGACCGTGCGGTCATACACTCCCGAGTCGCGCGCCAAGCTGGCGCGCGTGGTGCCTCGGCTGCTCAAGGGAATCGCGGCCGCGCACGGCGTTGAAGTAACGGTGGACTACGTCACCGAATATCCGCTGACCGTCACAAACGAGGGCGAAACCGGCCGGGCCGAGCGCGTCGTCGGCGAACTCTTCGGCGAAAAACGGTTCACACGCATGGTCAACCCCCTCAGCGGCTCCGAGGACTTCTCGCGAGTGTTGCAACAGGTACCGGGAACCTTTGTCTTTCTCTCGGCCGCGCCGCGGCAAGCGGATGCCCCCGCCGCCTTCAACCACTCCCCCGCGGCAACCTTTGACGACGGTGTCCTGGCCGATGGCACGGCCCTGTACACGCAGCTGGCGCTGTCGCGCATGGCCGAACTGGCGGTTTAAGGCCTTGGCCGGCTTCGGTGGACCCACCACGTCGTCGGTTTCGCGCACGTAGTCGGTGCGCGCACAAAAGCGGACGCTTGCCATGCACACATGCCACGAATAAGCCGCGCGACACGGCACTAAAGTTCACCCAGTTCGCGGGGAGGCGCATCTCGCTCCTGCGTGCTTAGCTGGATCCAGAAGCTTTTTGGGAGTCCGACAATTTATAATTTCACGCTAAACAGCGATACCACTATGGCCAATATGGCAGATCGAGCACGCATCATCGATGCGGGCAGCGCCACCTATCACGATGGGCAGGCAGAATGACCGTTCCAAGACTCTATCTCTCCGTCAACGGGTGCCTGTGCCCCCGTTCCGAGCCAGACCCGGCCTGGGGCGACGTGGCCAAGGCATCGATCAACATCGAGTACGGCGACGGTCATGCTTCCACCCGTGACGTGCGCTGGGCTCCCCGCCTGATTACGGCTCTCGACTCCTTGCTGATGCAATACGGAGTAGAACTGGTCTGGCTCACCTCCTGGAACGAGTTCGATGCCACCCGGCAGCTGCTCGTACCCGAGCTGCACGGACTGGCCGGCGGGCGCATGCTCGACGTGACGACCCCTCCGAAACGCCCCGGCCGAACCGATGGCGAGACGGGACTGTGGAAGTCCCAGCGCATCGAAGAAGATCAGAACGTGCCTGCACCGTTTATCTGGATCGACGATGCCGACGTGGAACTTCACGGGGAGAAGGTGCTCAACGCCACGCTGGAGACACCGTCGCTGCTCATTCCACCGCACTCCGCGGTAGGCATCACCGTTGACGACATCGCCCTGATGCGCATCTGGCTTGAACAGCTGCCCTGACGCAGTTCGAGCGCTCGCCGTGCCGATCGTGCCACTCTTGCCACGACTGAACACGGTGCGGCCACGTTCGGCTAGCTGCGCAGGTTCAATTGGTTCAACTATTTGCGCCAGGTTCGACTAACTACGCCAGGTTCAATGAACTACGCCAAGTTCAATTAGGTGCGCCAGGGTGGTTCGGGGCTGGGGGTGTTGGCGCGGTGGGTGTGTGCGGGGCGCCAGGTTTGGGTGGGGTCCCAGAGGAGGGGCCCGCGTATTTGGGGTCGGCGGTTGATCATGCGGATGTTCCAGCCGCTGGTGTCGATGGTGTGGTGGTGGTACCAACAGAGGAGGGTGCCGTTGTCGATGGTGGTGGGGCCGTGTTTGCGCCAGGGGATGACGTGGTGGGTTTCGCACCAGCGGGCGGGGGTGGTGCAGCCGGGGATGATGCAGCCTTCGTCGCGGGCACTGATCGCGGCTCGTTGTTTGGGGCTGAAGCAGCGCACTGTGTCGCCGAGGCGGAGGATGTCGCCGTTGGTGCCGATGATGACCTTTTGGGCGCCGCCAGCGCAGATGGCTTCTTTCACTCGGCGCAACGAGACGGGCGCTTCGATGCCGTCGATCCACCCAACCCCGCGCTCCTGGTCGAGGTCGATGGCATTGACGTGGATCATGACGGTGGGGGCGGCACCGCCCATGGTCGGGGTTTTCGGGTCGCGGGCGGCCGCTTCGAACACCGAGCGAAGGATGTCAGCGCGTTTTTCGCCGGCGGTGCGGCGGTCGCCGTCGTAGCGGATGTCGCCGCTGAAGGGGTCGGCGCTGAAGCGTTCACCATCTGCGTTCGGATCACTAACGTCGACGCCGTCCAGCTCACTGGGGTCGTCGCCGGATTCGGTGGGTTCAAACCGCGGTGTGCGAGACCGGGCCGAGAGGTAGGTGTCGAAGAGGGTGTCCATGATGCCGCGTAGTTCGGGGGTGACGTCGGCGCGCAGCGGGTAGAGGCCGTTGCGCAGCAGCCCGAAGGTGAGCGTGCTTTTCGCTTCCGTGAGGTCGTCGGTGGGGGCGGTGCCGTCGGGGTCGAGCCGTCCTTGCCATTCCAGGGCTTGTGCCCGCAGCAGGTCGGGGGCGAAGCGGATGCCCGCGCCCGGTAGCCCGGCCGTTTCCGGGGTGATCGCTCCGGTAGCCGACGCAACGAGGGCGCGTTCCACGTGGTCAAGATCGTCCTGCATCACCTTGCCGTGCAGCGCGGTCAATGTGGTGGCAATGATCTCCGCCGACTCCACCCCGAGCTCCCCGCTCTCCAGGCCGTCGGCGATGACCGGGTATCGGGCTGGCACGGGCAGGCCCATCGGGGTGCGTTCCACGACGGTCTCGCCGAGTTTCAGGCGCCGTTTAGCTTCGCGGCCGGAGATGCCGGCGAGTTGGGTGATGAACTCGACCCGGTTGCGGCATCCGTTTTTGTAGGCGAGCGACCCGTTGCCGAGGTCGGTTTCGGCGCGCACACCAATGTCGGTGGTTGCCCGTAGCCTGGCACCATCGACCCTGCGACCGAGCTCTTCCAACGCCGCCAACACCGCGACGGCTTCAGCGTCATCCAGGTGACCAAACCGTGTTCCGTCCAGAACGAAGCCCAGCAAAGCACCCGCTTGACCAATGACTTCAACTCGGGAACCCTCGGGTTCCGGCACGAGGCCGGTTGCAGCGGGTGGAGCGGGTGGAGCGGTGAGGGTCATGGCGTCGGTGCCTCCTTCACCCCCAATTATAGCCGGAATCATCCCTAAACACGAGAGAATATCAGTAAAATACTGATTTGTGTTCAGAATTTTCTGCCAGTAAACGGAAGCCGCGGTCCTCGCGGGCTCGCCTCCACGGACCCAAATTCTCTACACTCACCTGGATCATGCTCGGTGTGTCACAAGTGTTACTGCTCGTGGCCGCATCGACCGGCGGATTCTCCGGCCTGTTCACGATGGCTGGCACGATCGGCTCCCTCACCGCCATCTATGTTTTGGCCACCGGCCGCCAGTCCTGGGCGGTCATCCCATCGCGCAGGATTGCAGGGGCAGTTCTGGCCGGGGCGCTCGTGGCGGTCATCGCGGGATCGTAGCTGGCAGCGGCATCCATCGACACAAATCTGGCGAGCACGAGTGCACAACCGACAGCAACTTCCGCACCGACACCGAGCGCGACCCGGACGCATAGCCCGAAGCCAACTCCCCTGGCCTTCACCGACGAAGCGCCGGTCGATCCGGCCACCACGATGCCGGCATCGGAAGCCGCGAGCATCGTTCTTGCCGATACCGCGGCGACCGACACCACGGCCGTCGCGCTGCTGGCGACCCTGCCAGTGAAGGGCCGGGCACCCGAGACTGGATACAACCGCAGCGGTGGCTTCGGTACCGCCTGGCTCGATGTCGACCGGAACGGCTGCGACACGCGTAACGATATCTTGGCTCGCGACCTCACTGTCACGGAAAAATCCGGAACCTGTCGCATTCTGACCGGAACGCTGATCGGGCCGTACACGGGGAAAACGATTAGTTTTGTGCGGGGAAACTCGACATCGTCGCTGGTACAGATCGACCACGTGGTAGCGCTGTCGAATGCGTGGCAGACCGGCGCTCAGCAACTCAGCCAGGCTCAGCGGGTGTCCCTAGCGAACGATCCACTCAACCTTCTCGCTGTGGATGGGCGCACGAACTCCAGCAAGGGTGACGGCGACACAGCCACATGGTTACCTCCGGTGAAGTCGTACCGGTGCGCCTATGTGGCACGCCAGATTTCGGTGAAGGCAACATACGGGCTGTGGGTGACACCGGCCGAGCACGACGCGATGACCCGAATTCTCAAGGCTTGCCCCGATGAACGGGCTACGGCATCCGCTTTCGCGCCCGCTCCCGTGGCCGTCGCGCCAGTACCTGTCGTCGTGGAACCGGCACCGGCCGCACCGGTTGCTCCGGCACCGGCACCGGCACCGGCACCGGCACCGGCACCGGCAAGTGCGTATTACGATAACTGCACTGCGGCACGAGCAGCGGGTGCTGCTCCGGTGCACGTTGGCGACGCCGGCTACGGACGACACCTAGACCGCGACGGCGACGGCGTCGGCTGCGAAAGCTAACGGACCGGAGACGCTGTCCGGCCGACCCAGCCATCGCCTCCGCCGTCATGGCGGGTCTAAGCGGTCGCAAAGCGGATGGCGCCCGGCACGCCGCCCACGTCGACGGCGGCCACGCCCTCGCTCAGACTCCGCGGCGCCCCGCGAACAGGGCGTGCAACAGGGGGGCTACCGACGCGACCATCAGCACGGTGCCGAGCACCGTGTCATCCGCTCGCAGCAGCACGCCGGCTATCAGCAGTACGCCGAAGAGAACAGCTGAGACCGCCTGTCGCACGGTGCGTTCGAGGCGCGCGACTCGTTTCTCGAGGCCCGGGATGGCGAACGCCACGCTGCCGTCTTCGATCCGGGTGATCAACCCGTCAAGCCGCTTCGGCAGGCGAACGGCGATCCCGACCGTCTCCACTGTCTGCTTGGCGATGTCCTGCACCAGGTTGCCGCTCTCGTCACGCAACAGCTGCGCGGCGTAGGGCTCGACCGAGTCCCAGAGGTTGAACGCGGGGTTGAGCGCACTGGCCACCCCGGAGGTGAGCGACATGGCGCGAATGAGGAGTAGAAAGTTTTCGGGCAGCTGAAACGGCAACGAGCGCACAACGTCGCCGAATTGCACGGCGAACTCGCGAAACTCGCGCGGGTCGACCTCGCGCAGTTCGGCGAATCCCATGCCACCGAAGCGAGCGAACAGGGTCGTCATCGCGCGTTCGAGTTCCGTCGTCTCGGCTGAGGGAAGGAGCACACCCACGTCGTTCATGGCATTGACCAGACCGCGCCCGTCACGCGAGGCGGCGGCGATTAGCATTTTGCGCAGCCCGGTGCGCGTGCTGGTGGGGATCTCACCCATCATCCCGAAGTCGATGAACGTCAGCTTCCAGCCGCGCTCACAGTCGGCGTCTGGGGTGACGAAGATGTTTCCGGGGTGTGGATCGGCGTGAAAGAACCCCATGGTGAACATCTGGTCGAACATGACCTCCGCGAAGACCGGGGCAACCTCTGTCGGGTCGATGCCCGCCTTGCGCAGGGCATCGACGTCGGTGATCTTGATCGCCGTTACGTCTTCGAGGGTGAGCACCCGGCGGGTGGTGCGCTCCCAGACGACGCCAGGCACGCCCACCCGGTCGTCGTCGGGAAAGGCCGCCGCGAAGCGTTCTGAACTGGCCGCCTCGTGCAGGTAGTCGATCTCTTCGAGGCTGGTCTGCGCGAACTCCTCGACCAGCGCGGGCATGTCGACCCGGTTGTACACCAGCCGAACATGGCTGAGCCACCCGCCCACCTTGCGCAGGGCCGCGAGGTCGACGTCGATGATTTCATCGATTCCCGGTCGCTGCACCTTGATGATGACGTCGGCGAGCCCGGTGTCAGCGGCATCGAGGGCGGTCAATCGCGCTCGATGCGCCTGCCCGAGCGATGCCGCTGCCACCGGCGTCTCGTCGACAAAGGAGAAGGCTCGCTCGAGCGGCATGCCCAGCTCTGTCTCGGCGGCCGCGCGAATGGCCGCAAACGGCACCGGGGCAACCTCGTCCTGCAGCCCCTCGAGTTCCTTGGTGATCTCGGGCGGCAACACGTCGAGGCGCGATGACATGAACTGCCCGACCTTGATCATGAGACCGCCCAGGTCGGCCGCGAGCACATGAAAACCCTTGGCGAAGTGTCGCATCCGCTTGGAGCGTGTGCGTTCCGCGATTTTCACCAGCCCGATGCGAGGCAGGAACAACTCGAACCACCACGTTATGGCCAGATACCAGCTGGCGAAACGCAGAATGCGGCGGTATCGGGCGCGCATGTTGCCCGCGCCCGAATTCGAATCGTAGCTACCTCGACGAGCCAGTGGCACCCCGTCAGTCCTGGGCGAGGATCGAGTAGAGCTTACGACGTGCGTCGTCAAGCACCATGACGGCCTGCTTGATCTGCTCCGGCGAGCCGGTGCGACCAACCTGCGCCGCTGCCTGGGCGAGCTCGATCCCAGCTTTCGGCAATGCCGCATGACCATGTCCGTGACCAGAATTGGGCGCTGTAGTCTCCCACGGCGCGCTCATGTCAGCGTCAGCGACAGCGGCGCGACCCTCATCGGTCAGGGAGTAGATCTTGCGGCCGTTGGACTCCTCGGCGCTGATCAGGCCCTCGTCGGCCAACAGCTGCAGGGTCGGGTAGACAGAGCCGGCGCTGGGCTTCCAGCTACCGCCACTGCGCTCTTCGATTTCGTGAATGATCTGGTAGCCGTGCATCGACTGCTCAGCGAGCAGCGCGAGCACCGCCGTGCGCACCTCACCACGGCCGGCGCGGGTGCCGGTCTGCTTTTCGAACCGCGAACGAAACTGCTCCATCGCCTGCCAGATGCCGTCGATGTTGCCAGCGTTGAACCCGCCGGTTGGATATGAATTGCCCATGATTGCCTCCTGTAAGTATTGCGAACGATATACAGCGATACGTCAACGATACCCAGCGATGCTTTCGAGCGATACACCTAAAACGAATGCTCAGGGCTGGCTCCCAGACATCGTTAATTTTAGCAATCAGCGTCGATCAAGAGAAAGGCGCGCGCGGGTCTAGCGTTGAATCATGGAACATCCAACACTGCCCGTCACCCACATCGTGAACGTTCGAGCCGACGCAGCGGTGGAACCCGGTCGACTCGGTCACAGCACGGTTCTCTCCTCTCCCGGGGTGCGGGTGGTTGTACTCACTTTTGAGGCCGACTTCATTCTTAAGAAACACTCAGCGCCCAAGATTTTACTGATGCAAGCCCTAGACGGATGCCTACGCGTCACCGCCGGCGGACAGGTCACCGACCTCGTGCCTGGCGCCCTACTGCGGCTCGATGCCGGCCTGGAGCACGAGGTCGAGGCGCGCGAAGAGTCACGACTGATGCTCACCCTGATCGGCTAGACGCCACGGATTTTCGAGCCACGTATTCGACGAACTACAGCACCCAGTCGAAGGCCTTCGCGGGTGAGCGGGCGCCCTGGGCGGCTTTCGAACGGTTCGGCTCGCCGAGTTCCATCAGCAACGTTTCCGATACGCGCACGAGTGACCCGAACACGTCGGGTGTCAGCCACGGCGGGCGTGTGGCAAAGAGGATGTCCTCGCTCGCGGTGTTGCCACTGGCTCCCGGCGCGAAGGGGCATCCGCCCAGACCACCGAGCGCTCCGTCCACCATGGTGGCCCCGGCGGAAATAGCCGCGAGCGTGTTCGCCACGCCCAGCCCCCACGTGTCGTGCCCGTGAAAAACAATCTCGCGGGCCGGCGTCTCGAGGCGCACACGCGTAATGAGTGACGACACCTGAGCCGGAACCGCCTGCCCGAGCGTGTCACAGATCACCACGTGCGCGGCCCCGGCTGCGCGTTCGTCTTGCGCAATCTGCACTACCCGCGACGGGTCGACCTGCCCGTCGAACGGGCACGTGAACGAGGTCGCGATGCACAATTGGATCTGCCCATCCACATCACGGCTGATCTCCACGGCCGCCGGCATGGCGGAAAGACTCGCCTCGGTGGTGCGGCCGATGTTGGCCTGGTTGTGGGCATCCGTTGCAGAGAAGCAGTACTGAAAGTTGCGGGCGCCCGCGGCGGCGGCGCGCTCCACATGCCGCGGCGTGGCGACCCATACCCAGCACCGCGCCAGCTCAGCGGGCGTGAGCTCCCCGAGCACCTCGAGGGTATTCGCCATCGATGGCACGAGGGCGGGCCGGGCCATCGACCCGACCTCCAGCGCCTCCACTCCGAGCGCGAGCAATGACCGAATGGTCGCGAGCTTGCGCTCGGTGGAGAGCATGCCGCCGGTGAGTTGCAGGCCGTCGCGCAGGGTGACGTCGCGCAGCACCGCGGTGGGTTCGAAACTGAACATCAGGCGGGCTGCAATTCGCTCATGATGTGGTCTATCTCGGCAGAAGTCTTGCCCAGAACCCGAGACAGCACCTCTCGAGTGTGTTCCCCGAGGTCTGGCCCGAGGGTCTTTATATCGAGCGAGCGTTCGCCGATCACCGGCACAATGCCGGGGAAACCCACGTCAGGCAAAACCTGCGACCCATCGGAGACATCGAAGCGCTGGATCATGTTGCGCGCCTCGTACTGCGAGTCCGCGCAGATGTCGGCGGCGGTGTATATAGGACCAGACGGAACCCCCGCCTCTTCCAAGACGCCCAAAGCCGCGCTCGCCGAAAGCCCCAACGTCCACGCCCCGATGGCGGCGTCGAGCTCATCCCGCCGCAGCCACCGCGCCGCGTTGTTCTGCAACTCCGGGTCGCGCCCGAGGTCGTCGCGGCCGATCACGTGCATGTAACGCTGGTAGATTGCATCCGCGTTGCCGGCGATCACGATGCTGGCGCCGTCACTGCAGAGGTAGGCGTTGGTGGGGGCGATGCCGTCCATCCGCCCGCCGACACGTTCCCGCGCTACGCCATACGCGGAATAGTCGGGTATCAGCGATTCCATCATCGACAGCATCGATTCGTTGAGCGCTACGTCGATGACGCGTTCGTGCAACTCGAGCGCAGCATCCGTTCGACCCTGTCGTACCTCGCGCTGAAACAGGGCCATGACCGAGCCGAAGGCCGCATAGAGCCCGGCGATCGAGTCGCCGATCGACACGCCGACCCGAACGGGAGGCCGGTCAGGGTCGCCCACGAGGTCTCGAAATCCGCCCATCGCCTCGGCGACCGCGGCGAATCCAGGGCGCTGCGAGAGCGGCCCGGTCTGCCCGAACGCCGACACCCGGGTGAGAATGAGGTTGGGATTCACCGCGTTCAACTCGGCGGGCCCAAGCCCCCACTTCTCCAACGTGCCCGGCCGAAAATTCTCGAGCACCACGTCGCAGTGCGCCACGAGTTCCAGCACGGTGTCGCGCCCCAGCTCGGTCTTGAGGTCGAGCACGATCGACTTCTTGTTGCGGTTGATGGTGCGAAACAGCATCGACGTGCTTCCGGCGTGCAGCCGCCAGTTGCGCAGCTCGTCCCCGGTTCCGGGGCGTTCCACCTTGATCACCTCGGCGCCGAAATCGGCCAGCATGCGCCCGGCCGTTGGCGCGGCAATGAAGTTGCCGAGTTCGAGCACACGTACACCGGCAAGCGGGGCCACGTTGGTCATATCAAGTCCTTCCAAGCGGATGCTGCGGCGCCCAACGTGGTTATTTTCCGCCGACGAACTCGTTGGTGTAGGTGGCGGCGAGGTCGATCTCGGCGTCACCGACCTCTGGGTTGGCGATGCGCTGCGTGTCGAGCACGGCCTCGGCACCGGCCTCGCTGTTGCGTCCGTCTTCGGTGAGCTGCGGCTTGAGCTCCTCAATGAGCGCGGCGTAGCGTTCGAGGTTTCCGCCGCTGAAGGTCTCCGGCATCTCGGCCGCGATCTCGGCTCCGGTGTGCTCGGCAATGTAGGCGAGCGTCTTGGTGAGCACGTTCGCGAGTTTCTGCGCGGTCTCGGGATTCTTCGCGAGCCAGTCGCTCTGCGCGTAGAACGACGACGACGGCCACATGTCGGTGTCGTAATGCTCCTCCACGCCTGCGGGCGAGCGCAGGTCGGCGAGGCTCACGGTTTCGGCGCCGGTGCGCTCCGCGAGCACGGACACGTCGGGTTCGAGCATCACGCCGGCCACAACTCCACCCGACTCCATGGCGGCCACAGCGGAGGCCCCGGCCCCCATCGCGACGACACTGACGCCATCGGGGTTCAAGCCCGCCTCCTCGAGCAGAAAGCGAAGCATGGTGTGGGTGGAGGAGCCCGGCGCAGTGACGCCAACGCTCTTGCCGATGAGGTCGTCGAGGGACTTGATCTCGGAGGTTGATCCTGGAGCCACGACGAGGGCGATGGCGGGTGACTTGCCCATCTGTACGAACGAGGTGATGCTCTGGTTCTTCGCCTGCATCTGAATGGTGTGCTCGTAGTAGCCGCTCACTACGTTCACGCTGCCGCCGAGTAGCGCGGTGAGGGCTTTCGACCCACCCTGCAGATCTTGCAGATCAACGTCGAGTCCCTCCTCCTCGTAGTAGCCGAGCTGCTCGGCGAGGGTGGTGGGCAGGTAGGTGAGCAGGGTCTGGCCGCCGATGCCGATGGTGACCTTGGGGGTGGCTGCGGCATCCGCTCCCCCGCTTGCGGTACTGCTGCAGCCGGCGAACAGGGTGGCGGTGAGCAACGCTGCGGCGGCCACGGTGAACTTTTTGGGCAGGGACACGGTGTTCTCTTTCTCTAGGAGGATCAGTATTTACGCGCCGGGAACCGGGCGCCAGCGCAGCAGGTAGCGTTCGAGCCGGTTCACGCCGAGGTCGACGAAGAGCACCACGATCATGAGGATGAACATGCCCGCGAACACGCCTTCGGTGTCGAACACGCCCTGGGCCTGAGCGATGACGTAGCCGACGCCAGCGGCGGCGCCGAGGTATTCGCCCACGACCGCGCCCACGATGGCGAAGCCCACGCTGATGTGCAGACTGGAGAAAATCCAGGTGAGGGCGCTCGGCAGCACGACGTGCTGAATGAGGTGGCGTTCGGTGGCGCCGAGCATGCGGGCGTTGTCGAGCAACACCCTGTCGACGCTTTTCACGCCCTGCAGCACGTTGAAGAACACGATGAAGAAGACCAGGGTGACGCCGAACGCCACCTTCGACTCGATGCCGAGCCCGAACCACAAGAGGAAGATGGGCGCGAGCACCACGCGGGGCAGGGCGTTGAACATTTGCACGAACGGTTCAAACAGCCGCTCGAGAAAACGCACCCTGGCCAGCAGAAAGCCGAGAATAAGGCCGAGCCCGGTGCCGATGATGAAGGCGTAGAGGGCTTCCTGCAGGGTGATCCAGAGGTGCGGAAAGATGAACCCGGTCACGATCCAGTCCCACACGGCCACGCCGATGGCGCTCGGCAGCGAGAAGAAGAACGTATCGATCACGCCGGCCCGGCCGAGAATTTCCCAGGCACCGAGCACCACCGCGGTGAGCAGCAGCTGGTAGAAGCGCATCAGCGCCGCGGGCGTTTCGCTGCGAGGCCGGGCCGCGCCGCTGCGGGGCCGGCGGGCAGCGGATGCGGCGGGCGCGGCATCCGTTCGAGTAGTCGTCGTTGACATGTCAGGCCGCCTTTGCCGCGTAGGTCTTGGCCACTTCGTCGCGCAGCTTGCCCCAGATCTCCCGGTGCAGTTCGACAAACTGCGGGTCGTCACGAATCTCGAGCAGGTTGCGCGGGCGCGGCAAGGTGATGTCGTAGCGGGCCACCACGTGGCTCGCGGGGCCGGCGCTGAGCAGCACGACCTCGTCGCTGAGGGCGATGGCTTCGTCGAGGTCGTGGGTGATGAAGATCACGGCCTTGCCCGACTCCTGCCAGATGTCGAGCAGCTCGTTCTCCATGATCTGGCGGGTCTGCACGTCGAGGGCGGAAAAGGGTTCGTCCATGAGCAGAATGTCGGGGTTCACGATCCAGGCCTGCGCGATGGAGGTGCGCTTGCGCATGCCGCCGCTGAGCTGGTGCGGGTAGCGGTCTTCGAAGTTCGACAGGCCCACCTTGGCGAGCCAGCGGCGCGCCTCGGCGGCCGCTTCCTTCTTGCCAACGCCGCGCATGATGAGGCCGAGCGACACGTTGTCGAGCACGGTCTTCCACGGCAGTAGGGCGTCTTGCTGAAACATGTACGAGGCTCGGCGGTTGACGCCCACCACCGGGGCGCCGAAACTGCGCGCCTCGCCCTGGCTCGGCGCCATCAGCCCAGCGGCCATGTTGAGCACCGTGGACTTGCCACATCCTGTTGGGCCAACGATCGACACAAACTTGCCCGGCATCACCGTGAGGTCGATGCCCTTCACCGCGAAATACGAGCCGCCTTGGGGCGTCACGAACTCCTTGGTGCAGGCATCGAGCTGAACCGCCGGTACGTGCGCTGTTTCTGTTGACGTCATCGTCATGCATTCCTTACAGGCCGGGTGTCGAGATGCTCACTCGCATTGAGAGTGAACCACTCGCAATGTGGTTACATGAACCCTAGTGGCGTTTTGCACCCGAACGCAATGAATAATGGCTCTGTGACAAACGAACGTTTCGCTCGCAGAGCGCAGACAAGGACACCTCGTGACTGAAACAGCTGGCAACCGCATTTTGGTGCTGGGCAAGATTCGCCAAATCATGGACTGCTTCACCGTGGAGGAACCCACCCTGTCGCTGAGCGCGATTCGCAAACGCGCCGGACTACCCGAGAGCACCACGCAGCGCCTCGTTCAGAACCTGGTGTCGGAGGGCTTTCTCGACCGCGACGGCAGCGGCTACCGCATTGGTCTGGGCGTGGCGCGCTGGGCGATCAATGCCACACAGGGCCTCGACGTGATCCAGGCCTCCCGCCCGATGCTGCAGACCCTGCGAGAACAGACCCAGGAGTCATCGGTGCTCTATGTGCGCTGGCGGCAGTACCGAACCGTCGTGGCCACGGCGCGCTCGCCGCGCGCCATCTCCCGCGTGCTCGAGGTGGGCACCGTCATGCCACTGCACCTGGGTTCGGCCGGCAAGGTCTTTCTGGCCTTCGATGAATTCGCCCGACAGGAGCTGCTGACCGTTGCGCCGGAGGAGGCGCTGCCCGCCGAGCTGCTGGATCAGATTCGCACCCAGGGCTGGGCGTCGTCGTTCGAGGAGCGCGAGCCCGAAGTCGCCTCGGTGAGCTCCCCCGTCTTCGACCACCACGGCAATGTGGTGGCCGTGGTGGGCATCGTAGCCCCGTTTTCAAGGCTCAACGAGGCGACCGCGGTTCCAGGGTATACGGAGCCGGTCGTTGAGTGCGCGGCGCTGATCTCGGCGGCGTTGGGGTTTGAGAGAATAGGACCATCATGAAGACCCTCCTCAATATCATCTGGTTCGTGCTCTCAGGCTTCTGGCTGTTCCTCGGCTACATGGTGGCCGCGGTCATCATGTGCGTGCTCATCGCCACCATCCCCTGGGGAATTGCGGCCGCGCGCATTGGCGTCTACGCCCTCTGGCCGTTTGGCAAGACCGTGGTTGAGACGCCGAATGCCGGCGTCGCGTCGCTTCTCGGCAACGTCGTCTGGGTCATTCTGGCCGGCTGGTGGATCGCCCTCGAACATTTGATCTCGGGCATCGCTCTCTGCTTCACCATCATTGGTATCCCTTTCGGAATCGCCAACTTCAAGCTGATTCGGGTGGCCCTGATGCCGCTCGGTAAGCAGATCGTCGACACGCCGTAGCGTTCAGGTAATGCCGTCGGCGATCAGGAGCTGAGTGCGCGCGTGCGTGCCGCCATGCGCTTTTGACGTGCCCGACGAAAGAGTACGAGAAAGACCACGACAGTCGCGGCACCGACACCGGCAACCACCCACATATACCCGATACTCCCGACTGCCGCAAAGAGCAGCGCGCCGATCGTGAGCACCAAGGCCAAGAAGGCGAGGGTGAGGTAGCGGTCGTCCAGCCTTTTGAACGGATGCATAGGCTCAAGCTGTTGCTCTAGTGGCGGCTCGGTCACGGGTTCCCAGACCACGATGAAGAACGTGGCGATAGGCCCAAGTAACAACGAGACCAGAAACCAGTTCCAGCGGGAACGGTTCTTCTGTTCGGCCAGGCCCGCATTGACGAGGGCAAGCACAAACCAGCCGCCGCCGTTGAGCCACCAGCCGTTCTGCTGCGGTGCCTGATTGACGATCTCGCTCACGAAGTTGTGCATGCGTCATGCTCCCACGAATGGCGGCAGCGCGCTGATGTAGCGGTTGTGCCGCAGCTCCTCAGAACCGTCGTACGTTTCGCCCGATGGCGATGGTCAACTAGGTGGGTTCCCATCCAGCGGCCCACAGACTTTCTCCGGCGTAGTAGTCACCGCTCCAGACAAGGCAGCCATCGTCACTCTTAGGTTCATGCGGCGACGACGGCGCGCTGCAGGGAGCTACCCTGCGAACTCAAATTCGATGGTGACCTCAGGGTCAATGCTTGCGATGATTCCGGAGTAGAACGCCGTGGCCTGTTCCTGCAGCTCTGCCTCGTTTTGGTTGATGTACTCCTGCTTGTTCTCGTCGCTGAGAATGTTGTTGATCATTTCAGTTTGCGCGGCTCGCGGTGCCAGCCAGCCCAGCGCGTTGTTGCTCTCGAGGGCGTCTTTAAACACGACATCGTCAAAGCCGATGCCGATGAATTTAGGAATACTCACGCGAAACGACTCGGGGCCGGTGGGTTCGATCTTCACCTGTGACCCATCGAAGCCCAACTTTGCGTCGAACTCATACTGGAGAATCGTCGTTTTCTCGCTCTCGGGTACGACCACACCTAGAATCTCTCGATTGTCTTCTCGCGTCTTGATGCCTTCGATGTGAAGGCTCAGCAAGGTGATCTCTTGCACGCGCGTGACGGACTGAATCACCTGCGAATCGCGTTCGCTCGAGCTGCTGCTGAACAGCGAGCTGAGAGCGAGAGCGTTGATCCCCCCGAATGCGAAAGAGGCGCCCATCCCCGCGACAACCAGCACGGTGATCAGCAGAAGAGGCCAGAGCAGAACCCGCGCTTTGAAAAAGATCATGACTATTCAGTCTCCAGTGTCATTCGACGTCGAAACGCCGTCGCAATACCGCGCGGTGGAACGGCCACAACAAATCGCAGCGACAAGCCCCTTCTCGAACCATATCGGTAAGCAGCACCTGGCCGGTTATGGCGCGTTCCACCGATCCTGAGTCTGCAGCTGCGGCGGTGCTCATCAGCGCCCCGGCAACTCTCATCCAGCCTTCGAGCGGGAGAATATCCGGCCGCGGTTTCTGCTTCAGTTGCGTCTACTCATCACGTTGATCAACGTTCTCCTGACCACACCCGTCTGGTCAGCAAAGGGTCTCGTCGAACGCCACTATTGCCGCTGCCAGGGAGGCTGATTCGTAACCCTCGATCAATGCAGACGCCGTCGTGTCCCGCAGGTTTGTCACTTCAGCCGTGGGATTCGTGATGGCAGATGTAAGTTGCAGAAGCTGCTCAAGATCGGCCTGAGTCTTCGGTGTTCCATAGCCCGACATGGCCAGGGCAAGGTTGCAGACGGCCCGCACATCGCTGTCACCATAGGCCTTCATTTCCTCGAGCCAACGCGCGGCATTCTTCTCCGCACCAGCAGAACCGCCTCCTACAATGAGTTCGGTCTCGTTTGCAGATCGGCCGAGCATGCGCCCCAGATCATCGAGGCTGCTCGTGCCACTTCGAGCGCAACTGGAGCCCGTGAGGAGAAACCCCGCAAGTACGAGCACCAAGAACGTGCGGGCTGAGGCGTGCGGCCGCTTGGGCGATGCTAAGCGGATGCTGTCATGTGTCATGTCGATCCCACCCCATTCGTTGGTTTCTCCGGCGATGCCGGTGCTCGCTCTTTGGCTAGACCGTCCGAAACGAGTCCTGAGCCCGATCCTGGCACCGGTGTCGTCTGCATTTTCTTCTGCTCTAATGCGATCTCCGCACGGGTCAGCTGGGCGTTTGCCTGTAGGTCTTGTGCGGCTTGAACCCCCGAAGTAGCGGCCCGCTGCCCGAAGTAAAAGCCGACGATTGCGATGACGACCGTCGACAGCGTGGCGAAAATCGTCTCGGCAAAGTCAGTGCTTGCGCCAGAAGCCGGCGCCAGCACCACATCGTAGGTTCGCCCTGTTCCGTCGGCGGCGCCGGCCTCGGCTACATTGACGCTGATGACGCGTTCAGAGGGAAAGCCCGCGAGTGTGCTTTCTGAAACTCCGGTGGATTTCGCGAGGGCAGTGTTGCTCGGTTCGCCTGCGCCCACGTTACCCATCGCCACAGCTCCCATCCGAATCGACGCAGGCAGCATACTCCTGAGACTCACGTAGCGCTCTGGTGGGAGCAGACCTGCAGGCCGCTGAAGACCTTCGACACGAACTCCCGTTACAGGCCGGAGGAACTGGACCAGGTGAGATCGGCCCCGAGAACATCAGGAACGCGATTGGGTCTAACGGACGATTCGATCAACCTGCGAGCGGGAGAATATCCGGCCGCGGCTTCTGCTTCTCATTCCACAAGTCGTACGCGGTCTGCATTCCCAGCCAGAGTTCCGCGCTCGTCCCCAGTAGCAGACTCAGCCGCACCGCCATGTCTGCGGTCACGCCAGAATGGCCATGGCGAATGCGAGACAGCGTCGCACGAGTGACGCCGAGGCGTCGCGCGGCCTCGGCCAGGCTGATCTCCCCGAGGTAGTCCTCAAGGAGCAGGCCCGGGTGCGGCGGGTTGTACATTCCGGTCATCTTCATTCCTTTCGTGTCGATTTGATTCAGTGATAGTGCACGTAGTCAAGGAGCACGACGTCAGTGCCCTCGAACGTGAAGGTGAGGCGCCAATTTCCCGAAACTCAAATCGCGTAGTGCCCGTGCACGTCGCGACCCGACTCGCCGTCCCCATGCAGCACGTGCGGCCGCCAGGACGGCGGTACATCGTCAACCGACACGGCATTGTCAAGCACGGCGAGTTGCCGTTGTAGTTTTGCAGCGTGATCCGGGCGAATTCCCGCCTTGCTGCCCGACTCGTAGAACCGCGCGAGTCCCTTGTGTCGAAACGATTTGATCACAGACTAACCGTATGCTGATGCTATACGTATAGCAAGAGTGTACGCGCTGGCCCGGTCCCGCGTAGCCCGAGACAGCTCCACGTGTATCGTGCGGGCTTGAATCCGGCGGTGATTCGCCCTTTGATCTGCAGGTGTTTCGCGAGCGCGACAGTGAAGCCGTTCAGTCAAGGTTCGCTCGGTGGGCCGCCGCATCGAACTCCGCAATGCGCTGCCGAAGTTGCAGCGCCTCAAGTGACGCGGCGAAGGCTTGTTCAAACGCGGCAGCGTCCTTCGAGCGGATACCGTAGAGCCGACTCACCCACTCCCCCACCTCGATCCGGATATGACTCCAGAACAGGCCGCGGGTGACGACGACAGCCTCGACATCCTCAACCGCGGTCACAATAGCGACGCCACCGAGAGTGACCGTGACCTTGTCGCCGTGGAGTGCGAGTTTCCAGTCGCCGGCGCGTGTGAGTGCCTTGCCCCAGGCGGATGGCTGCCAAGTCGGCGGCATGCTGGCTGTCCTCTCGCTAGCTCGGCGAATTCGATCCGGTTGCAGGGCCCACGGCTGAATGGCCGTGCAGTCCAACAATCGTCCTGAGTGCGCGAGGCGGGCTCCAGCCCGTACTCCGCACTCTAGTAAACACGTAGCCCGTCCACGGCCCTCGGACAGGGCTCATTTAGGGAGGTTCTGGCGAATCAGAGCGCCACGGCATTGATCACCGCCGACAGGTGAAAAGTAGAACGCTTGGCCAGCCTGGCCGGCCATTGAGGTATCGACTCCCGGCCGCGCTCGCGACCGTCGTCGTATTTTGCGATTCTCAGCGGAGCCAGGATGAGTTGAGGGCAGAGTCGCGATACATATTGACGGGTCGATGCCGTGGAGCAGCTTGCAGCCGTGGCGGTCGAGCAGGCAGCGGTCGAGCAGGGCAAGGTAGTCCTGGTGTTCGGCCGGTCCGCTAATTTCGGGCAGTCGCACGCTGCTGCGAGCCAGAAAAGCGGATGCCGTCTGCTTAGTCGCTCTCGAAAAATCAATCTCTAGCATCGCCTATGCCTGACGATTATCGGCATCCAGTTCGGCATCGCCAACTTCAAACTGATTCCCGTCGCGGGCATGCCGCTCGGCAGGGAGATCGTCCACACTTAGACACTGATCAGAAACAGGTGTAGCAAGGCCCCACGGCCGCCGTTGCGAGAAGTCCGTGCGTTGCAGGGGCAGCACCACCGCCTCCCCGCAACGAGGCGGCGCCCCGATCAAGTACATGCCGATAAGCTCACGTGTATATAAAGGCGGGGGGCGTATGTCGGCAGGCGGATCGGCATGGAGCGAAGCGACGCGTCAGCTGGCGCTCTCAGAAGCGCACGCGCTCGCCGCTGAATCCTCGCGGGCCAAGGCCGCCAACTACTTCGCCGCAGCCGACAGCGAAAAACGCATCGCCCACGTTCTCGCCCCACTCGCCGCGGCTGGCTACCATTTCCTGCCTGATCGCCAGTGGCCCGGCAGCCGTCGCGCTCAGGTAGACATGGTCGTCGTCGGGCCCGGCGGCCTGTTCATCGTGGACACCAAAGCTTGGAAGGACCCGACCATCGCGGCGGGCCGGGTATTCCGCGGGCAAGCCGATGTCACCGACGAGTTCGACGGTCTGGCCGACCTCGCTTGGAAGACGGAGGCGGCTCTGGCCGAGATCGGCCTCGCCCCAGGCGAGGTGCGGCCCGTGGTCGTTTTCGCCGGGCACAAGGGGGTGAACGCGTCTGTCGGCAACGTCGAGATTGTGGGTGAAGGCGACATCGTGCGCCACATCGCCCGCCGCGGACAGCGGCTCACCGCGTCTGCCGTCGAGCAGGTGTTGGCCGCTGCGATCAAGTACTTCCCCTTGATCGGCGAGCCGGCACCAATCGATGTGACCCTGCCCGAACCGATCATCGGCCCGCAACCAGCTCTTAATCTAGACCATCTTCCGAGCGAGAGCGACATCGAGGCAGCGATCCTCGAGGGACTTCTTGCCCCTCCAATCGAAGAGTGGATGACGTTCCTGCATCCCGACCAGGCCAAATTGGTGCGCCGCAGTTTCAACGGGCCCTCCCGCATCCGTGGGGCTGCCGGAACCGGCAAGACCGTCGTGGGGTTGCACCGTGCCGCTTACTTGGCACGGTCCCAGACGAACGCCCGCGTGCTCGTGACCACTTTCGTGCGCACGCTGCCCGATGTGCTGAGCAACCTGCTCGGCCGCATGGCACCGGATGTCGCGGGTCGCGTGGAGTTCAGCGGCGTTCACCAGTTCGCCCGCAAAGTGCTCGACGAGCGCGGCATCGACGTGCGCGTCAAACCAAAGTTGGCCGATCAGGCCTTCAACGATGCCTGGAAGCAGACCAGCGGCCCGCTCATGGCGATCGACACCAGTTCCCGGTATTGGCGGGAGGAGCTTGATCACGTGATCAAGGGCCGAGGTCTCACCACCTTCGATGAATACGCCGACTGCGCCCGCATTGGCCGGCGCCGCCGCCTCACTTTCGACCAGCGCCACTCGGTCTGGGCGCTTTATCAGCGCTACGAATCACTTCTGCGCACCCGCAACGTACATGATTACGCCGACCTGATTTTGCTCGCCGAAGCGGCTCTGCGCGCTAAACCGATGGTCGGGTACACGGCCGTCATCGTCGACGAGGCTCAGGACCTGTCGTGCGCAATGATCCGCATGCTCGCCTCCGTGGCCGGTGACGGTGCGGATGCTTTCACCCTGATCGGCGACGGCCAACAGACCATCTACCCCGGCGGCTACACCTTGGCCGAGGCCGGCCTCTCTGTCGCCGGCCGCGGGGTGGTCATGGACGTGAACTACCGCAACACCGCCGAGATCCTCGCCTTGGCGACCCGCGTCGTCGACGGAGCCAGCTACGTCGACATCGAAGGTGCCGCAGCCGACACCGCCGCGATCATTTCGCCGCGACACGGCGAGCGTCCCCTCTTCGCCCGGGCGCGCACCCGAATCGAGCACGATGGCAAACTGGTGCAGCACATCCGCCGGGCCGCGCAGAGTGTGAGTGTGGGCTGGGGTGACGTGGGTGTGCTCTGCTTCACGACCTGGCAGGTGCGTGACGCGGTAATGCTGCTTCGCACCGCGGGGATTCCCGTGGTCGAACTCACCGACTACGACGGTGGCCCGACGGGTGCTGTGAAGGTCGGCACGATCAAGCGCGCCAAGGGGCTGGAGTTCAAGCAGGTGCTGCTGCCCTGGATCGCCGAACACCTGATGTTCCCGGGCATTACCGGAGCGGGGTGGACCGATTCTCAGATCGAACGCGACGAGCGCGACCGCCGCGAACTCTTCGTGGGTATCACCCGAGCTCGTGACGGGGTGTGGGTCGGCTGCATCGCGGCGCAGGGATCGTCTGCGTGACCTACCCAATCCCCAACTGCACCACGCGCTACTCGTACACGTCCCGGCGATGGCCGACGGTGACCACGACCACCACAAGGATGTCGTTGCGGATGGTGTAGATAATCCGATAGCTGCCCACCCGCACCCGATAGCCGTCCCGTCCTTGCAACGCTCTCGCCCCCGGCGGGCGGGGGTCTTCGCCCAGCAGGGCGATGGCGCCTTGTACCCGACCGCGGTCCTGCGGATCAATGCGACGCAACGCTTTGACCGCTGCCGGGCGCAATTCGATCCGGTATTTGCTCACATCCAGCCGAGATCCGCTTTGACCTGCTCCCAGGGAATGTTGTCGCCCTCGTCGGCCATCGCCACATCAAACGCCGCGACATCCTCAGCATCCTCAAGCGCTTCTTGCATGCGTGCATACTGCTCGGGGCTCACCAGCACAGCAGCGACTTTTCCGCGACGCTCCAAGAAGACGGCCTCTGAGCTGGCCTGGGCAATCAACTCGGGTAGGCGCGCCCTGGCGTCGGTGACGCTTGACTTCGACATGCCTCAAATGTACATCAGCGTGATCGCGATGTACATGTGCAGTGCAGATCTGCAGCCGGGCGCAAGGCAAGGGCCAGACGGCGTCTGTTAGGCGCCGTCCGCGTGCGCTCGTGCCGCCATCCGCTTTGCACGGGCACGTTGAAAGAGCACGAGAAGTGCCATGGCAACGAACGGCAAGATTCCCGCCCACAACTTCACGGCTGCCACTCCTGCGAATTGCGATGCAATCATTGAACCAATAATGGCGGACCCCCGGGTTCTTCTTGCTTTTTTCCTGTCGGCTCGGTTATTTCGCGGACGGTCCAGACCGCACCGCAAACAGAGCGGACGAGCCACCCGAGCCCTTGACAGGCACTTCGAACTGTAGCGACACACGAAGCGTGCGCGCGGCCCACGGATGGGGCTGTCCATGGGGTGTCGAGAGGGCGCTGGTGCGCTCCCGACACCGGAAGTTGTTCGCGATCACGACTCAAGTCACGCACCTGCGAATTGTTGCAGACATGCCAAAGCCATCGTCGCTCATCGGCTTTCTCAAGGCGCTTCCGAACTCGGGCCGAGAAACGCTAGTCGTCGTAGCCTTCCCCGCGATACCGGTCAGGCTGCGATCTGCTCCGCCAGGGGATTCCCGTGCGGTGCGGAAGTGTCAATCGCTGAATTGAACGCACTCTGCACGATGGCCGTACCGATAAAGCCGAGCAACAGAAGCAGCCAAAAGGTGGCGTGCCGACTGATCCCCCCGTTTGTTGTCTGTTCAACGCCGACAGCGTACTTCCAGATCCACCAGATGCTAGCGATTGGCACAATGATGAGCCATGCAGTGGGGATTCTGCTCTGGGCGATGAGATTGATTTCGTTCTTGGTTTTAACGAACCAGACCAGGTTATAAATGCCAAAAGTGACGATCGGTAGAAGCAGCGGTGCTGCCGGGCTGCGACGATTCATTATGGCTCCCCATAGATTGCAATATTTTTCAAGAATGACAGGTTAGGTAATTACCTAGGCGCGTTTCGCGCCCCCACTTTGGGCTGATCACACCCGGGCAGATCAAGGGCGGATGGGCGCCTCCGGGTCCGGCATCATCGCGTCGTACCGCTCGTCGTCATCGAACATGCGCTTGGTCTTGCCGCGCACGTCTTTCACGTAACGCCCCATGGAGGCACTCATGTTCGATACCGCGTCGGTACTCGCCATGAAGGTCATAGAGCTGCCGGCGTCAAACCCGAGGCGTTCACCCGACAGCACTGCGTTTTGGTTAGCCCCGAGAAACATGAAGTCCCAGTTGTACTGCTCTTTCTGGCGCGTAACGAGAGCGCGCACGGCGTCGAGGCCGAACTCGCGGCTGGAGTTCTCGTCGCCGTCGGTGACGACCACGACCTGCACGATTTCGGGGCGGGCGTGTTCGGGCAACGCAGCCAGAACCCGACCGAAGCCAGTTACCGACTGACCAATGGCGTCAAAGAGCGCCGTGGCGCCCCGCGGCTCGAGCGAGATCGTGACGTTCTTCGGGTCGGCCAACGAGCACTGCGTTTCAATCTCAGTGTCGAACGTGACGATGTCGACGGTGAGCATGCCCGGCTCGGCCGCCTGCTCGGCGAGCATCGTGGTGAGGCCGCCCACCATGTCATCGCGGATGCCTGTCATCGAGCCACTGCGATCGATGACCAGCAGCATGGCGGTGTAGTTCGGATCAGTCATGGTGTTCCCCCTTCAAAGTTGCTCCCGGCGGGAACAAGATGAGTGTCGCAGGAGCCACCGACACTGCTCCGTGCACGGCGCTGAGGCGCCAATTCAGTGGCGTCAGGCTGCTCCGCGCCGCCCTAAGGTGCGGCGATCGCTCTCGATACCGGCCGTCGAGGAACGCGTGTGCCCAAACCAGCTGGTCGCCACGTGGCTCGCGCGATCGCAAACTTTCCGCATAAGCAAATTTCGGGCGATGGCTCTTCCCTGCGCGCAGCCCTCAGAGAGCTGGTAGAACTGCAGTATGTATTCGCACGAACAGGAGCAGGCGCTTCGCCTCGAGATCTTTCGCCTACTCGAGGAGCGAGAGGTCACTGGGCAATACGAATTCGGTCGTGACGAGCTCGCAAATTTCTACATCGGCGAGCTCCGGCTCCCATTGATCGATCGCGGCAGGGGAATCCGAAATCCCGCCGAATTCAGCTCCACGCTGAGCATCATGACGACCGTCGACGGTCCGTACGCAGACGTGCTCGATACCGCAGCGTTCGTGAAGTACGACTATCGAGCGGGGAACAGCAGCGACAACGTCAAGCTGCAGCGGGCACATCAGCTTGAAGCTCCTCTCATCTATTTCGAAGCCATCCGCACGGGCGTCTACGCAGCTCATTACCCCGTATACGTGGTCGCGGATGACCCCGTCGCACGGGTATTCACAATCACGATGGACGAGTCTCTTCGCTTTTTCGGTGACCCCACCACGCTGCCACCCGACCAACGTGCGTACGCCGAACGCACCGTGCGAGCAAGACTTCACCAACCCGCATTTCGTGCCAAGGTCATGCATGCGTATGCCGACAGCTGTGCCGTTTGCTCCCTAAAGCATGTCTCGCTCCTCGACGCCGCCCACATCATTCCTGACGGCGAAAGAGATGGCTTTGCACGCGTGACCAACGGATTGGCGCTCTGCAAAATCCACCACGCCGCGTACGACCGAGATCTTCTGGGAATCACGCCCGACTTCATCGTTCGCATCGACCATGCACTTCTCGATGAGGTCGACGGACCGATGCTGCGGCATGGGCTTCAGGACATGCACGGAAGAGCGCTCGTGCTCCCCCGCCGCGCTGCCGATCGCCCTTCCCGAGAGGCACTGGCCACGCGATACGAACAGTTTGCGGCTTAGTAGTCGCCTTATTCCGATGTGCCAATGGCCTGGACGTCGGCCCTAGGCGTGCACTCCACGGCAACCCTTATCGACTCAGCTACGTCCGTCGGCGCCTCATGCTCCCAGAACCGCACGACCGTCCAACCCGCCTTCTCGAGCGCACGATCCGTGTCTGCGTCACGTTCCCGGTTTCTGTTGACCTTCGCATCCCAGAAATCCCGGTTGGCCGACGGGCGCGTGTAGTGCTCGGGGCAACCGTGCCAGAAGCATCCGTCGATCAGCACGGCGATCTTCTTCCTCGTGAAGACGATGTCGGCCGTGCGGCGCAGCTCCGGAAGCGGGCGCACGTTCACCCGGTAGCGCAGTCCCTGGGCATGCAATATTCTGCGCACGGCCAGCTCGGGTAACGTGTCGCGCGCCTTGTTGCCTTGCATTGATCGTCGCGTCGCCGGGGTTGTCGCCCACGACGAAGGCTGTTTCGTCATCGCGCCCATCATGCCGCGAATTCCGTCCTACGACACCTGAGCCTCTCGTTTCAGTCGACGGATATAAACACCCGTGAGTTTCTCGTCGAAGCGCTCAGTCTCCGCGTCCGACACGGCGGCCTCGTCTCCGGTAGCTCGACTCCCGAGCCGCACCAGGTCGGCCGCGGTCAAGGCGGGCCAGCCATGCACGATCCGGCGCCACTCGGCCGGAACAGCGGATGCGCCCCACCGCGCTCCGAGCAGACCACCGGCGATCGCCGCCACGGTGTCAGTGTCGCGGCCACCGCGCACCGCGGCTTCGAGTGCGAGACGCAGGTGCGTCGCATCCGTCGCTTTGGTGGTGCTGATCGCCGACCACGCGCCCTGCAGCGCCTCGACCACCCAGCCGTTGTGAGCGAAGTCTGACGGCTGGCTAATTTCGGCCACCGCGATACGGGTTTCCCAGAGGTCCCGCCGGTCGTCGGGCAGAAACTGAAGGCCTACGCGCACGTCAAGTTCGCCCTCAAGCACCGCGTGCCGAATGGCGAGGCACCAGAGCACGCAGGCATCGCCGGCATCCGCCTCATAGTGGGTGAGGCTGCTGATGGAGCGGTGCGCATGAGCGAGCCGTTGCCGCCGCTGCGCCCGGTGCGTTCGTGGTGCGCCTTCGCGACCGAACGCACAGCGGATGCCGTGGGCTCGGTCTTCGACAGCACCGCCCGCAGCTGAATCCCCACGTCGGGCGCCATCTTTGCCCACTGAACCCATTGGGCGACGATGCCGTCGACAACGTTCTCGTCGCGGAGGTCCAGACCGTCCGCGGCAGCCTGGGCGATGGGAACGGCCATGGAGGTGTCGTCGGTCCACTCCCCCGGTGCCCAGGCGAAGCCCCCTCCGCCCTTCATGAACACCGGGGTGCTCGCCGACAGAGGAGGACCGAATTCGTACCCGGCGCCGAGCGCGTCGCCGCAGGCCATTCCGAGGAGCACGCCGGCGGCGCGGTCGCGTTGGGCGGTGTCGAGGTGTTCGCGTGTTTACTTCATCTGGTCTCCCCTGTTTTTTAGATCATATTTGATCTATTACCAATATAGATCACATCTGAGATAATTACCGAGTGACCATCTACCGCGACAGTTCCGACAAGCTCTTAACCGACTATCCGCGCCCTTCGGTGGCTGTGGACACGGCCGTTCTCTCGGTGAAAGATGGCAAGCTCTGTGTGGCGCTCGTGCAGAACCAGACTGGGTGGCGCCTGCCCGGAACGTTCGTGCACGAGCGCGAAACCCTTGCCGATGCCGTACTCCGTTCACTGAGCGACAAGGCCCATATTATGGGCCTGCACCCGCGCCAGTTGCATGTTTTCGACGCCCCAGAACGGGATGATCGTGGTTGGGTGATCTCAGTGGCGCACCTCGTAGTAGTGCCGCCGGCATCCGTCTCGCACGACGACCTGAAACCGGTGTCAGAGGTTCGTGACCTGATCTATGACCACGAACTGATTCTCGAGTTGGCGGTAGGCACACTGCGGACTTCATACCGGGCCTCGGCCGACCCAGAGCGACTGCTTGGCCCGGAGTTCACCCTGCTCGAACTGTTGCGCCTGCACTCGGCGATTGCGGGTGAACCGCTCGGCAAGGACACCTTCCGTCGGCACATGCTGGGCCAGCTCGTCGAAACGGATGCCTACCGGCCCGGCCTGGTCGGTAAGCCGGCGAAAGTGTTTCGGCACGCAGAGCCCTGAGACGTCCGGCCTGAGCAAACGATCAGTCAGAGCACTTCGTTGACATCGGCGGTTGCGACTATACCTCGCATGTCTGTCCAAGCGGATTGCAACATCGGCGTGACATCTGTGCCGATCACCAAGACCTTCCCAACCCGGACGGTGACGGAGTTCGTGTGTGCTTGGAACCTTCCATGCATTTTGACGTCTTCAATCGACCATTCCTTGGCCAGGGTGACCCGGTTGTCTGTGACAAGGACGAATAAGCACACGTCATAACCGTCGGACCTGATCGCGGAGAACGTCTGCGATGGGCTGGTACTCGGGACTACGTTTCGCACCTTAACCTGTACCCGGCGACCGTCACCCGCGAGCAGGTCGTACGACTTCGCAGAGTTCTTCTCAAGCCTTCCCTCGTAAGCGATCGAGGCCGCGTATTCGGCAAGGTCACCGACCGGGGCGTTCTTGGTGCGAACGAGGCCGCGGTGGCGCAGCTCGTCAAGGATCTCGGAGTAGGTGTCGATAAGTTCCCCGACACTCATGGCGTGAAGCTCAGAGTGGGTCATTGTGAGATCCTGTCAGACGCTGCCGCGGAATTTGTCAAGGTGAATGAGGCCAGTGGGAGTTTAGGCGGCTAGTTCGAGTCGGTCATTCTCGGTGGGTTTGTCGGC